>CAWHWE010000044.1:0-160337 GCA_963832915.1 uncultured Acidobacteriota bacterium | reverse complement strand
GCAGCAATTCCGCATCCGGTCCCACAAGTGGCCGAGAGACGGTTGTTTTCGTCTGTTTCGGGCTGACGAGCAGATTCGCGTCTGGTCGCAGCCGGTGCTGGGGACCTGGGGAGGCAGTGAGGGAGGCCGCGGGCTGCAAAATGACGACACCATAGCCTGATCGCTTGGCGGCGATGGCAGGTCGGTGGGGAGACGTGATCAAACACTCCGGGGCGATGCGTGCGATTCGCGGTTCAGGGGCCTCGCGGCAAGACTCCCGGGTCGCCATAAAGTTCTGCCGCCATGCGCCGCGCCCAGAAGACCTGGGTCTTGCCGCGTTGCAGGGAAGGCTTGAGGTTGCGCGTTAACCAGCCATGGAAGAGGTTGTAAGCCAGAAAGATGGTGAGCAGAAAAGCTTCGATGGCGTGCGGCTCATGCCTATAGACGTGATCGGCGTACCAGCCGTTGACCAGTTCGTTGAAGCCCTGGTTTTCGATATCCCATCGCGCGTGCCCCCAATGCACCACCGAGGCGGTAGGCACGACCGCTGCCGGCAAGGTGGTCGCCCAGATCCAATCGCTAGTTGGGGTCTCCCTTTCTCCATCATCCTGGCGGTGCACGACCTTGGTTTCTTGTGAGCGGACCACCCGCAAGGAGGCCTGAACCTGAGGCCAGGAGCGGAGGTCCGTCACATCCCACCAGCGACAGTCGCGGCGGCGATAGCGACCGTTTTGGGGCGGGGTCAGCGCGAAGAGGCCTTGCGCATCGCGGTAGAGGTCACGCCGCTCGTCCTTCAGAACCACGATGGCGTGTTTCCCATGGGCGAGCAAGAAATTCAGGAAGGGAGCCTGAGCGTAGAGACTGTCGGCCAACACGATCTGGAAGGCGCGCGGATAGGCGGCCAGCACGCGCTCCAGCAAGCGCAAGGCCGTCGTCACTTCATCCTCGCCAGGACGCTGGGGCTCCAAGTCCACCAGCAGGTGGAACTTTTCGCTCACCAGCATGAGAGTGACCTGCCGATGGTAGAACTGCACCCGGTCCCCGCTCTCCAGGTGCACCGTTCGCCGCAGGCATCCCGAACAGTGACGGCGGTAGCTGGCATGGCTTTCATGTCCGTCCAACACCGCCACGTCCCAGCCACGCATCCCCGGCAGAGCCTTGTTGCGTTTCAAGCGCGTATAGACGCGATGCAGTCCCTCTCTCAATTCCGCCACCCTGAGGCCGACGTAGACACGTCCGAGGGTATCGACGCTACTCATCTCCCGCCCCAGCCACTGTTTCCAAAAGCGCGCCTTCTTCACCGTCTCCAGGGCGTGCAAGCTGCCCAGGCGAGTCCAGAAGAGAATCAAGGCCGATTGCACCAGTACCGGGGTGCGAATCCGGGGTTGGAGGCGGCCGTCGGTGAGGGGAGACAAAATCTTCCCCGACAGCTCAAATACCTTTTCCGAGTATCGGATGAGGCGTCGGAGAACCGCCCTACTCCTTTCTCTCTCGCAAGCGCTGCCACTCGCGCTCGGAGAGTTCTTCGATCAGCGTCTGCATCTGCTGGTGGCTCTGAACCGCCTGGCGGATGCGTTCTTCCCAAGCCTTGGGGACACAAATCTGGCGGAGTTTTCCCTGGTGGCTCTGGACCAGATATAAGGACGTGTGCAACTCCCCACGGGCGCAATGGCAATTGGGCTTGCCGCAGCGGCCGTGACGAGTAGAGAGGGTGCCGCGCAAGAAGCGCTGGGTATGAGCTATTTGAGCCAAGCGGGAGCGGCGCCGGCGTTCGGAATCGGAAAAGCTGGAACGGGTCAAAGGGCACCTCCTGTCTTATATGATACTAATATATAAGACAGAAGGGCTTGTCAAGAGGAAAATACGAATGCGAATCTGCTTGGGGACCACCAGAGTAAGGGAAAGCGAGCTACAGAAAGAGGTTGCTCAATTCAAAAGCTGGGGATGCGGAATTGCTGCCCTCAGGGTAGTGGATCAATAAGAAGTTGACCAAGGTCGTTTTGGGGATTACATGCCGCACATTTAGGGCCTGGGTTCTACGGAGTGGATTCCACAATCGCTCCTTGCAGAGGCACTTTTTCTTTGCGTCCCAGCGCCTTCCTCTTGCGAATCAATATGATGGAAAAACCAAGTGGATTTTGTGGATTGCGGCACTCCACCTGCCCTGTTGGTGGTAGGGCGGGTGACACGCACATGAGGTTTGCCCTAACCCAAAGGTGCGTAGTTTCCTGCCTCGAAAGAAAGCATGGCAGCGGAAAAAGAACCAGGAAACGACGACGAGATCAGCCTGATTTCGAAGAAGAATTGTCTTGACAAGAGGTTTATCATGTATATACTGACTTATGTGTAAATGGTAATTTGTACATTGAACTCAAGGCACAGTCTTCGGATGTACGTCGTCGTGGATATTCATGCGGGTTTGAATGCAATTAAGATGCTCCGGAGAACGACCCGCCTCGGCGGGAAAGACAAATCAAAATAAGGGTATGGCAAGGCGGTGATTTGAGACGCCGCCCAACGTACCTTAGGAGGATGTTGATGAAACGCACCACTTTCGTAATCGTAACCATGCTCGTTGTTTTCGTGGCCGTCCTCTCCGTGCTCGTACTGCGGCCAGTAGCGAAGGTCAAGGCTTCCACCGGCTGCTCGAACGCCACGCTGATCGGCAACTACGGATTAGTGGCACAAGGATTCTACAATGTACCCGACCCTGGATTTGTGCCCGCGGACTTCTCCATGTTGGCTACATTTAACGGAAAGGGAGCTTTTACCGCCAGCAATTTGAACATCGTCGTCAACGGGGGTCTGGAGCCCGGGAGTCCCTTCACCGTTACGGGTACGTACACCTGCTTACCGAGTTGCACATGCACTTGGACGATCCCCAACTCCCCCACAGTGAATCCCTGGGATGCCGTAATTACTGTTTATGGCATCGCAGTTGACACGGGTGGAGACGAAATCGCGGGGAACTTCCTTAGCGCTAACCCGAATATAACGGGAACCTTCGACGCCAAGAGGGTAGCCATAGGGGTGTGGTCCATTTTTAGGTAGACCGACTTTGTTCGAACGTGTGATGCATTGCCAAGAGGAAGTAGCGCAGGGAGGGCGACCGGATTGGCAGCCAGACGGTCGAGCAGCATGCGGTGGATGGTTCACGCCGTTCTGGTTTCTGTCGCCCTCTTTGCCCGCCCTCGTTCTCGTCTTCTGAACCAGTGCCCCGGCTGGAGCCACGAATCCCGGGCAGAGGGCGCCGCATTATTGGCAACTCGTGTCCTCCTTGCTGTTCTCCGCGCTTGCAGTCCGTTTCCGATAGCGCCTCTGGCTTTTTAGTGCGTCGTTGGAGCTGTGCGCGCTTGCGTTTCTAACCCCCACATGACGTGACATTACTCCTGCCCTCTATACAGGGCCACGTAAGTGTTTGCGGATTGCCCCGTCGCGGCGGTCTATGAGCGCCGCTACAAGTTATATCGCTCTGTTCCGAAAACCATCCAGCCCCCCCTCTATCTATACGGGGATGTTTGCTTGGCGCAATTTCCTGGTGGTGTGGCCGCCTGAGCAACTACGCCCAAACCAGCCGAACCCAACTGAAGTATGGACCCCAGAGGGTCAAAACGGCAGAGAAAAGGCGATTTCCCCTAAGATCGTCCACTACCTTTCTCTGTTGCGGTTTTTGCGCCGCCCGCGGATGAGGTACAATCACACTATGAAAACTTGGTTTGCTTTTGGGAAAACAGGGTTAGCTTTGGAATTGCCCGGGGGGTTTTGCTATCAGGTACTGGAGGCGCGCTCGGCGGTTCCACTGGCTGATCCGGCGGCGGCAATCGAACGGGCGTTAGAAAATCCTGTCGCGGGCCCGCCGCTCGAGCAACTTGCAACCGGGAAGAAATCGGCGGCGATTTCGGTGTGCGACATTACACGTCCCGCGCCGAACCGGGAGGTCCTTCCACCCCTACTCGCCAGGCTGGGGGCGGCGGGGATTGCGCGCGAGCGCATCACCATCCTGATTGCCACCGGCCTGCACCGTCCCGCGACGGAGGCGGAAATCCGGGAGATTTGCGGGGAGTGGGTGGCAGAAAAGTACGGCGTCGCGAACCACCACGCGCGCCAGCTCACGGAGCACCGCTACTTGGGGGATACGGCATCGGGAACACCCGTCTTCATTGACGAGCGATTCATTTTCGCTGACCTCCACATCACGCTGGGATTCATCGAGCCCCACCTTATGCTCGGCTTTTCAGGCGGACGGAAGCTGATTGCGCCGGGCCTCGCGGCGGAGGAGACCATCAAGGTTCTGCACAGCTCGAAGTTCATGCGAGATCCCCGCGCCAAGGAAGGGTCGATCGAGGACAACCCCTTGCACCTCGAGCTTCTGGAAATTGCGCGGATGGCACGGCACGACTTCCTGGTGGACGCGGCGTTAGCCCGAGGGACGGGGCAGCGTCCGATTGCCGCAGTCTTTGCGGGAGAGCCCGTGGCGGCCCATCGCCAGGGTCAGGAGTTTGTCTCGCAGGTGATGCTCGAAACCCTGGATCAGCCGGTCAACGCGGTTATCACTACCTCTGCGGGCTACCCCCTGGACCTCACGTTTTACCAAGCCATTAAGGGAATCACCGCTGCCTCACAAATTGTGAAGCCTGGCGGCAAGATTCTACTGCTGGCCGAATGTGCTGAAGGGTCTGGCGGAGCCGAATTCAGCCAGATGTTGGCGAAGCACCCTTCAGACCGCAGTTTCATGGACAAGATCGCCGGAGCGCCCGTGGTGGTGGACCAGTGGCAGCTTGAAAAACTCGCGCTCGTGACCGCCAAGGCAGAAGTACTCTACTACGTTCCCGGCCTGCCGCCCCAGTACCGTGCATCGCTTTGGGGAAAGGCATACGCCACGCCAGAGGCTGCCATTGGGGATCTCACTTCCTCGCTCCCTCCCAAGGCCCACATTGCGCTGATTCCAGAAGGGCCGTACGTTTTGGCTCAGGTCCGGCAGGCTGTAGGCAGTAAGCAGTAGGCAGCATTAGTTGCGTTTTGGGTACTGGTACATCGCGGCCCGGTAGCCGCAACCAAAAAGAAATCCTCCGTGTTAGGCTTTTTCTAGGAACGGAGCACACGGAGGCAAAGTGCAGGTTGAATATTTTCGGTGTTGCGGGTGGGATTCCCGGGCGGGTTGCCTACTGCTTACTGCCTACTGCTTACCGGGTCCGCACTAGTTCATCTTGACGCGCTTGGCTCCCTCGGCAGGGTGGATCTCGAAGGTGGAAGAGGGTATTCTGAGGTTCACCTTGATAGCATTGTAGCGGGCGATCATATAGTCGCCACCCGGCTTGAAGAATTGCTGCTGGGTCGGCAGCCACGATTCCTCACTGACCCACATCTCGATTTTCGTGACCTGGGAGGCGATACTCTCCTTGCGTGGTGTCAATTCAAGCACGGCCGTCGTATCACCGTCGAGATCTTCTTCCTTCATGTATTTCAGTTTGTAGGACTTGTTCAACTCTTCTGTTTCCGCCCCGAAGCCGAGCAAGAAGAACTCTTCCACCAGCCCCGACTTTTGCTCGAGGTTGAATTCCTGGAGCTGATTGATCTTCGGCAAATAGTATTCCGCCTTGTTCTTCTTAAACAGGATGACCTTGGATTCGGGTTGCTGCATTTCGATTCGGATCTCCGGAGTCTTGCCCTTGCGGAAAAAGAGACGGCCTTCCTCCGTAGACTTGTCGTTCACAAGAACAGTGACGTTGGTGTACGTGAGGTTTGCAGTAAAGGTCTTTAACCGCTTCGCAGCATCGTTCATGCGCGAGAGGATTACGGTGAGATCGGGCGGGAGTTTTCCCTTACGGGGGAAGGGAGGCGCCGCGCCGGTGCGCATCGGCGCGAGAAGCCCGGCGGCTAAGAGAAGCCCGGTTAAAGCAAGTGTAAAACGCAAGGTCACTCTCCCCCTAAGAGTAGTTTCGAGTGACAAGTGAGGAGTCCCATGAGAGGAGTGACGAGTGGCAAGTTCAGGCAACGGATTTCAGCCTTCTCTGTTCACTTTTCACTGCACTTCTTCCTTGCTCGTCACTCGTTACTGCCTTAGCGGCTTACGAGCACCGTGTAGCCGAGGACCACCTTGTTCTTATCGGTGATGGGCACGATCGAAACCACGGTGAAAGGCTGGTGCAATTGGCGGCTCAAAATAAGCTGGATGGCATCCTCCGGCTTTGTCGCCGCGAACGATTCCACCAGCCTGGCGTCCACGAGGTAGCGCCATCCTTCCTTCCCGGATCCCATTTCGACGAAGCCTTGCTGGTGCCGAAGGTCGGTTAATTCCAGTGTGGGTCGGTCGTTGAACCAGCCGCGAGGAGACAGGAAAATGAAAGCCAGGATGGCTACGACGAGTATATCGTACTGCCAGGTCCCGCGCTCATACGCCCAGAAGACGGTGCCGAGGATGCCAAGTTTGATCTTCTCCCAGACCCTTTCGATGCCACCCTCCAGCCCGCCGGTCCGGGCTTGCGGCAAGCTGGGATTGCGGAGTTCCGTACTCGGAGCCATAAACGAACACCGGCCAAAAAAATAACGGGAAACGCGGCAAGAATCAATCAGAAATAATGTGCCCATCCCGCATGTGGATAATCCGGTCCGCCACCGCGGCAGCCTCGGGGTTGTGGGTGATCATCAGGATCGTTTGTCCAAAGCCTCTATTCAAGTCTCTAAGCATACTTAGAACGGCCTGCGAGTTCTCGGTATCCAAATTACCCGTCGGCTCATCCGCCAGGAGTATTTTGGGTTCACAAACGACCGCGCGGGCGATGGCCACACGCTGTTGTTCGCCGCCGGACAGCGCATAGGGTCGATGATCGAGTTTGTCCTGGATACCGAGCATCTCGACCACCGCCTGGAAGCGGTGCGGATTAAATCCGTCACCCTGGATGTGCTGGGCGATGGCGACGTTGTTTCGCGCCGTTAGGGTGGGCAGCAGATTGAAGCGCTGGAAGACGAATCCGATCGTGTGCCGCCTGAAGCGCGTGCGGTCAGCGTCCGTCATCTTGCTGAAATCGTTGCCATCCACTAACACGTGGCCGCTAGTGGGACCGGTCAGGCCGCCCAGAATGTGGAGCAGGGTAGACTTCCCGCAGCCGGACGGCCCAACTACCGCCACGAGTTCACCCTCTTGGACAATGCAATCCACACCTCGCAATGCTTGCACATCGACTTTGCCGAGTCGGTAGACTTTCTTCAGGTCGCGAGTGACGATTATAGGTTCCATTTACTCATACGCCAGCGCGTCCACGGGGTCAAGCTGGGCTGCACGCAACGCGGGATAGGACGCCCCCAGCATGCTTCCGGCCAGCGCGAGAAGGGCGGCGTAAAGCCCCCATTCCACTGTCAGTTCAATGGAAAGGGTCGGGTACGCTCCCAGAATGGCCTTGCGGGCTACCGCTGCCAATCCGTACCCAACAAGAATTCCGACCACGCTGAGAAGACCTGCTTCTCGCAGAATCACTGCAATGATATACCCTTTTGAAGCTCCAAGCGACTTCAAAATCCCTATCTCTCTGGTGCGCTCAGTAATGGTTGTGTACATCGACAGAAAGATGACCATGAACCCGATCCCTACCGCGATGGCGATTATGACAGTAAAAAAGGCGTTGAAGCCCGGCAAATTGTTGGAGGTCATCAACGACATATATTCCTTCAAGGGAAGGACCTGGTACTTGGGAAGCAACTGGCGGATGGCTTCGGAAACGTCATCGGTGTAACCAGGATCGGTACACTTGACAAAAAAGATGGAGGCCTTTTCCTGGACCTGCAAGAGGTCCTCTGCTGTGTTCAGGGAGATAAAGAGCCGCGCCCCTTTGCCATGTTCGACAATGCCACTCACACGAAAATCGTGATTCAGCAGGGAAATCGTCTGCCCAATCCGGATGTTGCGCGCCTTCGCATACCAGTCGTCCACCAGGATGTCGTATGGGTTTAGGAAGGGTCCCCCATCGTGGTAGACGAAGCCCCTGGAAACGCGGTTGAAAGTGGGCATATCAATGCCGAAGATCATGTCCAGACCTTTGACAGAATTGAAGAGGACGAGCGTCGGAGCCACGGCCAGCACGTGTGGGATCTCTTTGAGCCGGTCTCCTATCTTGATGGGCATGGGGGCTTGAGAAAAAGCAAGAAAGAACGATGCCCCGGGCGGTTGCACCATAATATCCGCGCCTACACCTTCCACGCGACGGGCTGAATCGTGTAGCATCCCGTTGGCGAGCCCCACGAACAGCATCACCATGGCGACTTCAATCGCCACCGCCAGGGCGCTTACCGCGGTGCGGATAGGCCGGTGCAGGATGTTCGATACAATCAGCTTATTGACCACGCGGTTTCTCCTGCTCGGTCTTCGCGGCCAGGTCAACCAGTTGCACGTCCTCGGGTTTGTTGAGGATGAACTTCTCAGGTTCTATGGGCTGGTTGAAAGTCGCTTTCAGGATGGTGATCGCCAGGCGGTAGTCTTCAACCGGTCTTGTCACTTCGATGTGAGATGGGTAGCTAATCCCTTGAAAATCCTGATAGACAGAGTAGTGGACGTCCTCGACATAAACCCCATCTGACTCGTAGAACTGCACTCGTACCAGCTCGAGATTGGTTCGATCAAACCAAGCCTTGCGCTTCAGGGGGATTTCTTCGCCGGCGGAATCCACGACGGTAATTACGTAGAATCGGTGTCCGCCCTCCTCGGCTTCCTCCAAGAACCACTTTTCATGGGAGGCATCGAGTGGCGGAACCAGCAAGGCCTCCAGAATGTGCTGAGGCCGCAGGTTCTCCAGGGAGTTCTTGGCCGGGCGGCGGAAATTCGTCTTGCCCACGATAAACTTCTGCATGGGAGGAATATACAGGCGGAAGTCCTCGCCGTTGGAAACCATGTCGAAGATATCTGTCCTCACCAAGGGGGCTTGCCCCACCATTCGGATCATGGCGGGCCTTTCGGTCAGTATAAAACCCCTGACGTCTTCATACTGTCTGATAACGCCAGAGTAAATGGACCCAGCCGTGGGCTCAAGATCTACCGTTGCTGTCAGCGTGCGAACGTTTTCGCTCCTGGCATTGAGCCGGGCGACTAGATCGGCACGCGAGGCTTCGAGGGTCGGTGGGGGCAACTGCGATGGTTGGACCCGTGTCTCACGCCGCACCAGGCACCCAGAGGTTATCAAGAGTGTGGCGGCAAGCGCCGGGCCAGCCAAGAACTTTCCGGATTTAATCAGAGTCCTCTCCGCAAAACTGTGTCACATCAATCTAACAAACGGTTTGACTACTGTCAATCGACCCCCCTGGGGCATGTCCGAACCTGTTCCGTATCTATGAGATGGCCGTTGCGTGTTTCCCCCCTCGATCGAGCAAGCAAATTGCCAAACTGGATAGACCACGGAGGGGGTCAGCTTTCGGGGCCCACTGGGGAAGCGCGCTCGGGAATCTTCAGCGAGCCGATAATCTCAGAAAGGTGGAGCCGTTTCTTCTGGCAGTAGTCGCGCAAACCTCGTACTATACGAACCGAAGTTCCCGGATCATAGAAGTTTGCTGTACCCACCTGCACGGCCCTGGCTCCGGCGATGAGGAACTCCAGAGCATCCTCCGTAGTGGATATACCTCCCAGTCCAACTATCGGGATTTTCACCGCCCGCGCGGCCTGGTACACCATGCGCAGGGCCACTGGTTTAATAGACGGGCCGGATAGACCCCCGGTTACATTCCAGAGACGAGGCATACGCGTTTCGATATCAATGGCCATGCCCACGAGGGTGTTCACGAGGGAGAGAGCGTCGGCCCCGGCCGATTCGGCAGCCCGCGCAAAAACCGTAATGTCGGTGACGTTTGGCGAGAGTTTCACCAAGAGTGGATAGCGTGCCGCTTTCTTGGACGCTGCCACCACCTCTTCGGTCAGCTTCGGGTCGCTGCCATAGACCATGCCACCACAACGCGTATTGGGGCAGGAGATGTTGAGTTCGTAAGCAGTGATGCCTTCGCCCTGGTTCAGGATCTCGATACACCGAACATAATCCTCAGTGGAATAGGCAAAGACGTTTACGATGCAGCGTGCCTTCAGGGTGCGCAGAAACGGCAGTTTTTCAGCAAGGAAGCGCTTGGCGCCGACGTTTTGAAGGCCGATCGCATTGAGCATTCCAGACTCGGTTTCGTAGATGCGGGGCGGCGGATTTCCCTCCATCGGCTCGCAGGAGATGCCCTTTACCACGATGGCTCCCAGTTCGTTCAAGTCGATGAGAGAGGAGAATTCCTTGCCGTAACCAAAAGTGCCACTCGCCGTCCAGACCGGATTCTGGAAACGCATTCCGGCTATTTCCGTTTCGATCTGCGGGATGAATGGCTCGCCGGTGGACGACTGGCCGATGCTGGGAGAGATTGGGAGGCTTGCCGGCGGTCCCTGGCTGGAGCGGAGTTCGCGTTTCCGAGTTTTGCCTTTTGTGGACATCTAAAGAGCCGTGACGAGTGACAAGTGACTAGTGACAAGCAGAAGTCAGGAATTAAATGACGACTGACAACTGACGGCTTTTCTTACGTTTTGGCGATTCCCGCATCTTCCCAGATTACCTTGTCCGACCAGAACACCGGTCCCTCGGTGCAGACTCTCCGATAAGCCTCGTGACCGGACCCCTGGACGCGGATGCAGCAGCCCAAGCAAACGCCGAGGCCACATCCCATGCGGTTTTCCATCGAAACCAGGCACGGGTGGCCGTACTTTCTTGCCAACTCCACAGAGGCGCGCAGCATGGCCCAGGGGCCGCAGACCATCAGCAGGCATTTCTTATTGGTGTGATGCGCCAGGTAATCTTCCAGCGGCCTTGTGACGAAGCCGCGATAACCCGCTGACCCATCCTCCGTGGCTAACAACATCCCGCGCACCAGAGGCCTGAAATCTTCGACGCCGACGAGGTCCGGCTTGCATCGCCCACCCATAAAGAGGCGTTGATGAAACCCCGCCTCCGCCAGGCGCTTCGCCGGCAATAGCAGGGCCGCTATTCCGATACCTCCCGCCACGTGGAGAATCTCATTCGCCTCGTGCGCTCGAGGCAGGTAATCCTCCTCGAAAAAGCCGTGCCCCAGGGGCGCTAACAATCCCACTTGGTCACCCGGCTTGAGCTCGGACATTAGCCGGGTCCCGTGCCCCACAACCTTGTAGAGGAACTGAAGAATCCTCAGAGAACCGGGTTTGCGGTCATCCTTTCCAGCGGAATTCCCGGCCTTGAGGTCATAGATGCTCATCGGGCGGCGCAACAACACATCCGACCGGCCGAGAATCCGTAGCATAGCAAACTGGCCCGGACGCGTGGCCTGCGCCTGGCGGGGAGATTCAACACTCAACAGAAAATGGCTGCCGCTGAGAGGACGGTTTTCGGTAACGCAAACAATCTCATCATACATCACGGATATCTTAGCAAAACTCCGTACTTCCTTGTAGGGGCGATTGACGCGCCGGGCTCTGGTGCGCAAAATTTGCTTGCACTTGCTCCCAGCAAAGGTCCAGAGCAGAGGCTCCGCGCAAATTATCATTTAATCTGGAGCGCGAAATGGAAGTCCTACTAAGGAGGAGATCAAAATGAAAAGAAAAGTGAGACGTGTCCTCATTGTTTTATCCTTCTTGGGGCTAATCAACTTCGGGGCGGTTCCCCTGGCTATCGGTGATTCCTATTCAGGAAAGATTACATTAGTCCAAGTCACAGGCGGAGCGACGCGGTTTTACGTCAGCCAGCAAACCTTGAGTCTTTACGCGACGGGCGACTATAAAGACGTGTTGTTGCGGGGTTTTTTTCAAAAGGCCAGTATGGAGATCGGCTACACGGTCATCTCCTGCCCGGCCGCTATCCAGGGGAAATGCGGCCAAGTCAATTTCATCAGCGTCGAAACCAACCATTTCTGACCCGTATTCGACATGCTTTTGTCTCTCGCTGCGATGATGTGTCTGGCTTGGCGAATGCCTGCGCCTGAAACCCGAACCCAGAGACGCGATTAACCTCCAATCCCGCTCTGACGGTCCTAGCTGCACCTGCAATCCCTCGAGCGAACTCCGGCGGCCAAGCTTCAAGCTACGGCACCCCATCACCAGGCTTCGCAGGCGATACCCGCGTTTTGCGAAACGGGAAGGTTTTAGCCTACAATGTTGCAATCGTGGGTATCCTGGACATGGCTTTGCTTCGTGGTCTACTCATCCTCGGCCTTATCGGGCTCAATGCGTTTTTCGCCGCCACCGAATACGCGCTCCTGAGCGTGAGACGGACACGCATCGAGCAACTGGCGCGAGGAGGTGAGCCTCGCGCGCGCCTTGTCCAGGCTCTGCTGGCGGATATTGGTTCTCTTATTTCAGGGACGCAACTTGGCGTGACAGTCGTCAGCCTGCTGATGGGTTGGCTTGGGGAGGGATTCATCGCTGCGGGCGTCCAGCATCTGGTGGGTACCGGACTCCAGGGGTATGCCTCCACCGTAGTGGTGCACTCGATTGCTTCGGCCTGTGCCTTTGTACTCATCACGGGTTTGCTGATGGTGCTTGGCGAGTTGGTCCCGAAAGCTGTTGCGTATGACCATGCAGAGACGGTCTCCTTGGTTGTCGCCCGGCCTATGCTTGTTTTTCTAAAGCTAAGCCGTTACGCCGTGGGAGCTCTAGTGGGAATGGCGAACGGCGTTTTGGGTGCACTTGGCCGATCTCCCTTGCGAGGTTATAGGCCGCTGCACACGCCGGAAGAAGTTAAACTCATCGTGTCGTCGATCCGCAAGCACGGGCTGCTGCGGGAGGAACAGGAGGATATCATCAATACGGTCTTTGACTTGGACCGTATTCTGGTTCGGGAGATCATGCTGCCCTGGACCAGGATCACTTGCCTGCCGCTTACCCAGGACCTCAGGCTCCTGCTCGACCGAATTGTGAAAGACCAACACTCTCGCCTGCCGATTTATGAAGGATCGCCAGACCACGTGGTGGGCATTCTCTACACCAAGGACCTGCTGCGTGTTGTTTCCGAGCGGCTGAAGAGCGGTGTGCCGCTCCAGGTGCCCATGGATTTGCGCCCCATACTCCGCCAACCCATGATCGTCCCCGAGGCCAAGCCTCTCAGCCAGGTACTCGAGGAGGCGCGGAAACATCATTCTCACCTAGCCTTGGTCGTTGACGAATTCGGCACCTACGTCGGCTTGGTGACCGTCGAGGACGTGTTGGAACAACTCGTGGGCGAAATTCGTGACGAGTACGATCAGGACGAGCAAGCCATCCACCAGGTCAGCGGCAACGTGCTCCTGATGGACGCGTCGATCAGCCTTAGGGAACTGGCGAATGACTACGAGATTGTCTTGCCCCGTGGACTTGGATATGAGACGCTGGCCGGGTTCGTCCTTTCACTTTTGGGGGCAATCCCCAAAGGCGGCGAGAGCGTCGCTTATGAAGGCCGCCGATTCACAGTGGCTGAGATGGACGGCCGGCGTGTGGCGAAAGTCACAATTGAGAAACTCCCCGTTGCCCTTCCTCAAGCCAGGCCAGCCTCCGGACCACCGCCTGTTCAGGTTTCCTGAAATGGCCCAGGAAACAATCGCCTTGTTTTTCTCAAGCCCGGCGCGAGTTCCGGATGCAGGGCGAATGAGGAGGTAATTTGGATCTACTCCCCTCTCCTCCCGGGCCCCATAGGCGCTAAAATGAGGCTGCTTGGCCCGATTCGGCCGTAAACAAGGGCAAGCAAATATGAGGGGCGGCGTCGGAGTCAAACCAGCTCCGTCCCCGCGGTTCGTGCGACCCCTTCAGGGTCGGTAGGCTAAGCTTATATTTTTCCGGGGCGTTGCCCCCGGCTACTATACCGTGCCCTTACAGGGCACAGGACTTCTTGGGGGCTATGCAGGGAGTCCGCCATCGATAATCACGCCCACGTCCTCGCCGCGGTTTGCATTCAGTATTTTGGCGGCGGAGCCGCGGTTGGTGCAGATTTCAATGAATCCGGAACTCCCTACGATGGCAAAAAGCTCCGAGGGCCGGCCCATCGAGTAGGCCAAATTGAGGCGGGTAATCTCCTGTCGGTTGACGATTATTTTGAAGGGCGGAGGGTTCTCCGAAAACAGTTCCGGGACGTCTTCCGGACCGATGTTGGTGATGAGGTTCCCAAACGAGTCCACTTTTAAGGTCGTGCCTTTGACCAGATTTTCGCTCACCCGTTTGGGTTTCGGGGAACTGAACTGGGCGTAGTCAATGATCGTGTCGCCGAAGTTTTCCACTTCCACCCCTTTGCTTAACCAGCCGGCGACAGGAGCGAAGATATCGCGGCCGTGGAAAGTGTTACTGACGGGATTTAGGAAATAGTGATCAGCGGTGAGGTGCCTGACCTCGACCCTCTCCTCGCGCTTGAATAGCAGTGAGAGGACCCCGTTGTCAGGCGCCACGAATTTGTATTGCCCGGCACGGGCCAGGATTGGCCGCCGTGCGGTTCCCACTCCAGGGTCCACAACAACCAGATGGATAGTACCGATGGGGAAGTACCTGTAGCTCTGGACCAACGCGTAGGCGGCCTCAAAAATTTCGTAGGGAGAGATTCGGTGGCAGATGTCCACAATCTGAACCTCAGGATTGATGTTGAGGATAACACCCTTCATCGTCCCCACATAGTGGTCCGCCGTTCCGAAGTCTGTTGTAAGAGTGATGATAGGTCTGCGAGGCAAGACTCCTCCTGCTTTAGAGCGGTGCAACTGTGAACTAAGGCGAAACTTATGTTTGGTTAGGTCCTCCACACACGCCCGAAGCGCGTGAAATCATAATTGGGATCGAGCTCGATGGTTCGCAGCCATGCTCGCAGCGCATCATCCAACTCACCCAGTTGCGCAAAACTGAATCCCAGGGCGTGGTGCACGAAGGCATCGCAGGTGCGGTAATGAAGGGCCTCATCGTAGGCCGCTCGCGCTCCCACCCAGTTTTGAAAGGTCACGCACTGGTATCCGCGCTGACAGGCTGCCACCCAGGGTTCGATTTGCGCCGCTGACTGGACGGTGATAATCCACTCCTGTTTCAGGGCCAGCAATTGGTGTGCGCACTCCAGCAGGTTGTCGCGCGCCGGCGAGTTTTCAAAAATTGCCACCGATTGAGCCAGTTCGCGAAAAGCTTGGTTCAAGTCCTGGACAGTCGGCTGGGACGAATAGAGCAGCTTAAGGCCACGGCGGTAGTGCTCGCGGCTTTCCAGTAGTGATTCCGCCTTCACCAGGAACTCCTCCGCCTTGGCGTGGTGAGGATCGATTTCGAGTGCCTGCCGATAACAAGCTGCTGCGCGTTCCAGTTGGCCCACGCTCCCGCAGGCATTCCCTAGAAGGTAATGCGCGGTCGAGTCCTCCGGGACGGTGTCGATGGCGCGAGTCAGGGCGGCAAGCGCCCGGTCCGGCTGGTGCGTCTCCAAGTAGCAGACTCCCAGTTCGCGCCACGCCTCACCGTGGGCGGAATCCTCCCCCACCAGTCTTTCCAGCAGGGCAATGGCAGAAGGGAAGTCCGCCTGGCTTAGCGCTTCTCTAGCCTTTGCAAGTCTCTCGTCCAATTCAAATCGGCTCACAGCGATTCCATCTTTCTATTCCCGAGCTGTTGGCTGGCGCTTGCCTGATCCCCGCAGAGGTTCATGCACCGTGTAAGATGGCGCGGAATTGTTCGAGCGTCATGGGTGCGGTGGCGGCAGTGCCAAGATTCTCCTGTAAGTGTTCGAGATTGCTCATGCCCACCAGAGCGCAAGTGATGCCAGGCGTGGATCGAACAAACTGGATGGCCCGCTGCGCATCCGTTCGCATCCCCGGAAACCAACTTCGAGACTCGGCCGGCAATCCTTGGGCCAGTTGGCCTTGCAGGAGGCTGGCGCTCGCGAACACCATTAATCCGTGCGCCCTTGCCACTTGCAAGAGGGGGGCCGGATTCCGGCCCGCCGGCTGGGTGCTGGCCATGCGTGCCTCGGGCATGGCCAGGTTGAAAGGTAACTGGATGGCCTGAAAGTGATGGTCTTTGCCTCCCACGGCCTCTGCCAAACGCAGCACGTCGGTCAACGAAAGGGCTTCGGCCGATGGCGGACCTACTCGGTAGGCGTTCCAGGTAGCTGTCCCGTACCTTCGTATTTTGCCTTCCGTCACGGCCTTTTCAAGCGCCGCAAAGGCCGCCTTTAACCGGCGGAAGAATTCCTCGCGGCCCACTCGGCTCAGTTGCGTCTCCGGGTTGTGAACGTAGTAGATATCCAATGTCTCGACGCCGATGTTCCGGCGGCTTGCGTCAATCTGGTTTTCCAGGAACTTGGGGGAGATGACGTGGCAGCCGGCAACAACCTCCTCCATGCGGATGATGCCGGGGTCCAGTAGTTTCTCCTGGAAATAAGCAGAAGCATCCGACGGTTCTTCCCCATCGAAAGTCAGGAATCCTCCCTTGGTGGCCAGGACGAGTTCGTCGCGCTGGACTTCACCGGAGGCAATCAGTGCTGCCAGCGCCTGGCCGATGGCGCGTTCGCTCCGCTGGTGCCGGTAGTTGATGGCTGAATCGATGACGTTGACGCCCATCGACACCGCTTGCGTGATGGCCTCTCTGTAACGCGCATCGTAAGCGGCGGTGGGCTCCCCGAGGTAGGTGCCGATGCCGATAGAGGACATCCAGAGACCATGCGTCTCGCGAATATGCCCCGGCATGCGCGCCGCAAACCGCTCGCGAAAGCGCGCCGTACCTTCCGCTGTAGCGAAACCTGGAATCAGCATGAAGTCAGAATCCTGTCCAAGAGCCTACCTCTTTTCTAACCTGGAACTCTTGAAAAAACAAGCACAAGAAAGCCCGGGTGTTGGTGTCAATTGGGATGAGATCCCTTTCGAAGCGTCCGTCATTCCCGCGAAAGCGGGAATCCAGTCCGAGGGCAGCGCATTTCCAAAGGTCTGCGGGGTGGATTCCCGCTTTCGCGGGAATGACTGCGCCCCAAATGATACCGCTTCCAAGCGCATACCCTCCTCGGGGTCCAAGGCTGGTTAATCCGGACTGGCCTTAACCAGGAAAATCGGAATCTCACTTTCGTGGCGGACCTTGGTGATGGTAGTGCCGTGGATCAGGTCGTCTATCCTCTTGTGTCCGTGGGCCGCCATGGCGATGAGATCGCAATTTTCTCCTCGGGCGGTCTTCAGAATCGCGCGCGCCGACTCGCCTCGTTCGTGGCGTGCGGTCACCCGAAAACCTTCCCTCCGCAACCCCTCCGCCACGTGCTCCAAGAACTCGCGGTCCTCCTTGATCTCCTGTGAGTCCGAGAGATTCAGGTTATCCTGCCATTGCGCCGCCCAACCGGTCGATACGTGGAGCAGCAGAATCTCCGCCTGGGTGAGTTTCGCCAGTTCCTTCACCCGCGGCAGCAGCACGTTGTCGGCTTTGCTATGATCCAGAGCTACGAGAATCTTCTTGAACATGATGACGCCTGCCTAGCTGACCCAGCCCTCAACTGTCAGGACCAGGAGGTAAGCATTCAAGGCGGCGATAATCCCCGCCACCATCCAGGAGAGGATCTTGAGCCAAACCGGGTTTACGAATTCGCCCATTCTTGCCCGGTTGCTTGTGAACTGAACCAATGGGAAGACCGCAAAGGAGAGTTGCAGGCTCAAGATGACCTGGCTGAAGATTAGAAGCTTTGCAGTACCCCGTTGCCCGAAAAACGCCACGGCAATAATCGCCGGAATAATAGCCAGGAGCCGCGTAATCAGCCGCCGCAGCCAGGGCCTCAGACGGAGGTTTAGAAATCCCTCCATCACGATTTGCCCAGCCAGCGTTCCGGTTAGCGTGGAGTTTTGGCCGGAACAAAGCAGG
This sequence comes from uncultured Acidobacteriota bacterium, assembly GCA_963832915.1. Lineage (GTDB taxonomy): Bacteria > Acidobacteriota > Terriglobia > UBA7540 > UBA7540 > CAVROP01. The sequence continues at coordinate 142,567 of CAWHWE010000044.1, read as the reverse complement.
GCTACGGCAAAGAGCACGCTGGCCATTTGCGTCCCGAGCAGCGGCGCCAAAGTGTGGTAAGCATCCTGGATTTCTGCCACTTGGTTCAACCCGTGGCGGTAGAACGTGCCGGCCGCCATGATGAGAATCGCCGCGTTAATGAAGAAAGCAAAATTGAGCGCCACGACGTAATCCAGCAGGTTAAAACGCAGCGCGGTTCGTATTCCCTCCCTGCTCCGCGCGATCGCCCGCGTCTGGACCAGCGAGGAATGGAGGTAGAGGTTGTGGGGCATCACTGTTGCGCCCAACATCCCGATAGAGATGTAAAGCATCTCCCGGTTGGTCAAAATCTCCGGAGTCGGAATAAAACCTCTCCCGATTTCCATGAGATTTGGTTTTACCAGAAGTATCTCCACCAGATAGCAGACACCAATTGTCCCGATGAGGCCCACCACCAGGGCTTCCAGATAGCGGAACCCCTTGTGCTGAAGGTAGAGGATGGCCAGCACATCGAACGCCGTCAAGCAGACGCCGATCAAGAGCGGGATATGGAAAAGCAAGTTGAGCGCGATGGCCGACCCAATCACCTCCGCCAGATCGCAGGCGGCAATGGCGATTTCACACAGCACCCACAGGAACAGGCTGGTTCTCCGCGAATAATAGCTGCGGCAGGCCTGGGCGAGGTCGAGTTGCGTGACGATGCCCAGCCGCGCGGAAAGCGCCTGGACCAGGATCGCCATCAGGTTGGACATGAAGAGGACGAAGATGAGTTGGTAGGCAAACCGCGACCCCCCGGCTATGTCCGTGGCCCAGTTCCCGGGGTCCATGTACCCCACGGCTACCAGGAAGCCGGGCCCGGAAAAGGCCAGCACTTTTTTCCAGAAGGATGCTCCTAAGGGAATGCCCACTGTCCTGTGGACCTCAGGGAGAGAGGGCATCGGGGGTGAGCGGTGATATGAGGTGGGGTGCGGTTCGTCCATCGCTCGCTCAGTCTAGTGTTGCGTTCGGTAAATAAGATTACTTATGCGACATGCATCAATTTGTTGTAGCGCCGGGCTTTAGCCCGGCAAGTGCCGCCCTAAAGGGCGGCGCTACGGGTAAACGTATTTTCCAAACGCAACACTAGTCGAGTTATGCTGCGAATTCCTCGTTCGCTCTTTTCCGAAGCGCCTTCATGTAAGCAATGCTATAAGCGGTTCCGGCCCTGCCGCCGATCATTTCCGGGATGTGATCCGGAATCATTACCCCGCTGAAGTTCACCTCACGAAGCGCCCGCATCACCTTGTACATGTCCATGTAACCGTCATCCATAAACGTCTCGACGAAATAGGGCAGAGGCGCGTTCACATTTCGAAAGTGGATTTTGAAGATCTTGCCGCGGCTGCCAAAGTAGTGAATGGTCTCCAGCACATCCTTCCCCATGAGTTTTCCACCCTCAAGCCAGGTGCCACAGCAAAGGCAGATTCCAATATTGGGACTGTCGGCGATCTCGAAGGCTCGCCTGTAACCCTCAAAGTTGCCGAATATACAGCGTGGAACCCCGCCCAGCACGGGCACCGGCGGGTCATCCGGATGAATTCCAATCCTTACTCCAGCCTCCTCTGCCACCGGGGCCACAGCCTTGATGAAATACGTGTAGTTATCCCAAATCTCCTTCTCCGAGTAGACGCGGCCATGGGTAAGCGGGCCCCTGAAAACCTTCTTATCCCAGTACCCGGCATCGGCCTTCGCCAGATTGAAACCACGTGCTGGCGCTCCGCCGCGGGTGCTTTCGCGTGCTGTGCTCCAAATGCCGTTGCCCATATGAGCGTAGGTGGTGTAATAGACCCCTGCTTTGCCTAAATTGCGCAGATAGGTCTTGTACTCCTCCACTTTCTGGTCACGTCCGGGAAGGTTCAGGGTGACCTCTTCCATATTATGCACGTTGAGGTTTCCGATATTCCAGACGTTCAGGCCAGCCGCTTCGACCTTTTCACGCAAGCGCACGAAATTCTCATAGGTCGACTCTTCCGCGTGCACCCAGATGGTGACGTATTCCGCCCCCAGTTGCTTTACAAACTGGAGATCCTCGTCACTGGGATTAGAGCTCAACTGCACTGCGATCTTTATGCCTGGGGAAAGGTTGTGGAGTTTCGCTGTGCTCTGCTGACCTTGTGACAACCAAGCGGTTCCTCCCAGGGCCCCCACCAAAGCCACTTTGGCGAAGTGCCTTCTTTCAGGGTTGAAGTTTGCTTCCCTCACTTTCTCTAAAGGCTGGGTCACTTTCTCAGGAATTGACATATGACGACTCCTTCAAGAATGATGGCTACATTGGGCCTCGTGCGCCGTGGGCACCACAGTACCTTCTGCTTTCGCCTGTTGCCTCTTCAACGATAGACCTCCTTGCGATGACCGATCTTCACCACGACTACCACAAAATGCTTGGCGTCGATTTGGTAGACCAGGCGATAATCTCCCACCCGGATTCGGTAATACGATAGGTCTCCATGAAGTTTCTTGGCGCCAGCGGGGATGGGGTTTGCGGCCAAGAGGTCAATATGGGTTCGCAGGCGTTGCTGCACCGCTCTGTCCAGACCGTCGAAATCGCGCCGGGCTCGAGAAGTGAGCTGGATGGAATAAGGCATCGGCGCGCCTTAGAGCCGTAGCTCCGCCTTTATCTTTTCCCAAGCAATCAGCCGGCCTGGCTTCTTCATAATCTTGCGGGCCTCTTCCAGATCCAGGCGATCTTCCAGGGCCTCGAGGGTCTGCAAATCTTTCATCGGAACTAAGGCGGCAACGTCTTTGCCGTGCCGGCGAATGACAGCGCGCTCACCACCATAAACCACTCGGTTTACCGCCTCCGCAAAACCGGCTCTGGCTTGACTGGCGTTCAAACGTCGGGGCATCTTTCAAGCACTCCTTCGTACAAATTGTACGATTGTAGTTCCGAGCTGGCAAGCCCTGAACTTCATCGGTCAGTTTGAACGCTACTGTGAGGCTCGCCGTGCATGACTCTCACTTCTACGTCGCACACCCTAACTTCTGACTCCAGACTCCTACTTGCCCCGCCGCGGCGGGTCACTCGTCACTGCCCTATAATCGAGGGCCTGGAGGTTTCGCTCCACGCGGTCCAGGAACTCCTGGTCTTTAATCGCGGGCAAGTTGGCGCGGACGTTCTCGATCCCTCCGCGCTCGGCGATCCCGGCAAGGTCTCCCGCGACCGCAAGGTCCGGGGCAGCCAGCGGGATGGTGATGTCCCGCAGGCTGGAAATGATCTTTGCAACTTCCGCGCTCAGTTCCGCCGTTTCCATCGGCACCGAGGTCGCGTTCTTGGCTGCCTCTTCTATCGCTTGTGCGCGCCGGGCTTTTTCGGTTTCGTTGGACTTGGGGAGTTTGAAGGCCGCCATTACCGCTTCGTAGCTCTGTGCGTCGCGGTCAATATTTTCGAGCAGGAGAGGCCGAAGTGAGGAGAGCAGATTCTGTAACTCTTTCAGTTTCGGGTGATGCGCCTCAAGCGATTTCCGGTTCAGTGACACCCCGCAGACCATCTCACCGAGTGCGGCGGCCAGCGCCCCGCCGAGTGCTGAGACGCTTCCGCCGCCGGGAACTGCGGTCGGCGCCGCCACTTCGGTTACGAATGCTTCCGCCATCGCGCGCAGCGTCCGAGCCTTTTCTTTCGCCGCCGATGGGGTCTGCTCCCGTATGATTTGGTCAAGGCGGTTTTCAAAAACGAGCTGGGGATGATAATTCTCCACCTTGAGGTGCTGTACTGCGGCTTCCTCGAGCGCCTGGCGGGGGACCAGCCCAATGATCTCGCTGCCTACGACGTCAACGCCATGCCCTGCGGCTTTTTGCCTAACGGCATCGAACACCGTCGTGATGGAGGTCGTCTCAAAATCCGTCAGGTTCATTGTGACCTGCGCAAGGTTGCGGGATTTCAGTTCCACACCCATTGCCTTTACACAGGGAAAGCCACCGCTCGAGGCGCGGATCTTCTTGGCAATCGCCTTGGCCACCGCCACGTCAGGCGTGTTCAAGTTGATGTTATAGGCAATCAGGAATTTCCTCGCGCCCACCACGGTCGCTCCCGCTGTCGGATGAAGAGCCGCCTCGCCGAAATCGGGATGCCGCTCTGGGTTGGTGCGCACCTCCTCGCGCACGCCCTCGAATTGGCCACGCCGGATGTTCTCCAGGTTCTTGCGTTCCGGCTTGCGTGCCGCCGCCTCGTACAGGTAGGTGGGGACTTTGAAGCGGCGCCAGGCTTCTTCCGCCACCCATTCGGCAATGCGCACGCATTCTTGCAGCGTGACGCCGGAGATGGGTATGAACGGCACTACGTCTGCCGCGCCGAGCCGAGGGTGCGCCCCCTGCTGCTGATTCAGGTCAATCAATTCTGCCGCCTTGCCGATGCCCCGCAGAGCCGCTTCCCCTACGCTCTGGCGCGTGCCCACAAATGTGATGACGCAGCGGTTATGGTCCGCGTCCATTTCCTTGTCCAGCAGGTAAACGTCCCGCCCGTCCAACAGCGCGCGGACGATGGTCTCTACCTTTTGGACATCGCGTCCTTCACTGAAGTTCGGAACACATTCGATGATGGTTTGCATGGTCTGTGAATTTAGCACGACAGGTGAGTCCCGTCCATTGTCTGTAGGCCGTGGGTAAGACGTTGTCACCTAAATAGCGCCACAAGTGCATGGCGTTCTCCCCAAGGGAGTCTGTGTGATAACTCGATTTTTCGCCCTTTTCCACAATGCAAGTGACTGATTCTCCGTTGGCGAAAACGCGAAATCAGAGGTTGTCACACAGACTCCAAGGGAGAGGGCAAAGGCCCGAGGCCCTCTTCACCCGCTCGCAGACCACGGACCACGGACAAACCTTTACTGCCAGTCGCTTCTTTCCCAAACCACCCGGCCCGCTTTCACCGTCATCCGGCAGTGATTCACGCCGCAATAGTAGGGAATCTCGCGGTAGTCACCCAAATCCATCACAATCAGGTCGGCCTGTTTGCCAGGTTCCAGCGAGCCGAGGCGGTCCGCGCGGCGCAGCGCCTGGGCCGCGTTAATGGTGGCGGCGGAGATTGCCTCCGCGGGCGTCATGCGCAGGGCAGAGCAAGCCACCGAAAGGATGAATTGCATATTTAGAATGGGGCTGGTTCCGGGGTTGAAGTCGGTGGCAAGCGCGACGATGGCGCCTGCGTCAATCAGCTTCCGGGCCGGCGGGTATGTCCTGAGGCCAAGATGGAAGTTTGCGACCGGAAGCAGCGTCGCTACAACTTCGGAGCGGGCGAAGGCGCGGATGTCTGCGGCGGAGAGCTTGTCGAGGTGGTCCGCGGAAGCTGCCTCGGCTTCCACGGCCAGGTGGCTTGCTCCTGTTCGAGTAAGCTGCTCAGCATGCAGGCGCGGAATCAGGCCTTGCCGTTTTCCGGCCGCCAGCACCCTCCGGCATTGTTCGACAGTGAAGGCGCCTCGGTCGCAAAAGCAGTCGATGAACTCCGCCAACTTCTTGCGCGCCACAAGAGGAATAAGTTCCCGCACTACCGTTTCAACATAGGCGTCCGGGCTTCCGGCGTATTCAGGAGGCAAGGCGTGCGCGGCAAGGAGGGTGGGGACGAGTTCGAGGTCTGAGGTTTGGCGAAGCCGGCGAATCGCCTCCAGGAGTTTCAACTCCTGTCTTTCCTCCAAGCCGTAGCCCGTCTTCACCTCCAGGGTGGTGGTGCCGTGGGCCGCAAACTGCTTGAGAAAACCTTCTGCCTGTCGGACGAGCGAGCTCACGGAAGCCTGCCGCACACTCTGCGCTGACAGCCTTATCCCTCCGCCGGCGCGAGCAATTTCCTCGTAGGTCTTTCCCTGCAATCGCTTTTCGTAGTCCCCCACACGGCTTCCGGCAAATACTAGGTGGGTATGCGAATCCACGAAGCCGGGCATCACCACCGAACCCCGGCAATTGACGGCCTCGGCCTTCAACTGCCGCGCCTCTGCTTCCAGGCTGCGTGTCCGACCAACGCGCAGGATGCTGGTCCCCTGGGTGAGCAGAGCGCCATCGGCAACGATTCCGAGGTGCGAAAGGACTTTCCCGCGCCGGGGACAAGGCAGGCCCGCGAGAGTGAGTAGCTGCTCAGCACGGCGGAAGAAAAGCGAAGGTGAGAGCAGTGACGAGTGACGAGTGACCAGTGACGAGTTCGAGGTGGTGTACGTTTTCGTTTTTTTGCTTGTCACTTGGCACTCGTCACTTGTCAAAGCCCCTAATGTCAGTTGCCGCCGGCCTGTTCTCCTGCTTGTCACTCATCACTGTTTTTATTCCTGCCTTTCGCGCGAAAGCGACGGCTTGTTCATAGCCTGCATCCGCGTGGCGGGCAACGCCGATGCCGGGATCGTTGGTCAGCACGCGGTTCAGGCGCTTGGCCATTTCCGGAGTGCCGTCCGCCACGGTGACCTGCCCGGCGTGGAGCGAGTAGCCAATGCCCACTCCCCCGCCGTGATGGAACGAGACCCAGCTTGCCCCCGAGGCGGTGTTCAGGAGCGCGTTTAACACCGGCCAGTCGGCGATGGCGTCGCTGCCATCCTTCATGCTCTCGGTTTCACGGAAAGGCGACGCCACGGATCCGCAATCAAGATGGTCTCGACCGATAACGATGGGGGCCTTCAGCTCGCCCATTGCCACCAAATCATTAATCCGCTCCCCGAACAACGCCCGTTCACCATACCCCAGCCAACAGATTCGCGCCGGCAGGCCCTGGAACTTTACGTGTTTGTGCGCCAGGCGGATCCAGCGGTCGAGGACGGGATTGTCAGGGAAGAGTTCCAGCACCAAGTCGTCGGTCCGGTAAATATCCGAAGCTTCGCCGGAGAGCGCGGCCCAGCGGAACGGCCCGCGACCCTCGCAGAAGAGAGGCCGGATGTAGGCGGGAACAAATCCCGGGAAGTTGTAAGCGTCCTTCACGCCCCCATGCTCGAACGCCATGGTGCGGATGTTGTTGCCGTAATCGAATGTGGCTGCGCCCAGCTTCTGGAGCTTCAGCATGCCTCTAACGTGATGCGCGATGGACTCGTAAGAACGCTTCAGATAGTCATCTGGATTTTTCCGTCTGAGCTCGTCGGCTTCTTCAAGCGTCAGGCCAGAAGGGATGTAGCCGTTCAAAGGGTCGTGCGCGCTAGTCTGGTCTGTAAGTAGGTCGGGCACCACACCGCGCCGCGCCAGTTCGGGGATCACTTCCGCGCAGTTTCCGACCAGCCCCACAGATACGGCTTGTTTCTGGCGGACGGCGTTTTTCAGGATGCGGAGCGCCTCGTCCAGGTTGTTCACGCAGATGTCGCAATAACCGCCCCGGATGCGCCGCTTGATTTTTTCGGCGTCCACTTCCACACCCAGGAAGGCGCCGCCATTCATGGTGGCAGCCAGTGGTTGGGCTCCTCCCATGCCGCCCATGCCCCCGGTGACCACTAACTTGCCTGAAAGGTCGCCCCTGAAGTGCTTGCGCGAGGCGGCGGCAAAAGTCTCGAAAGTCCCCTGGAGAATTCCTTGCGTGCCAATATAAATCCAGCTTCCGGCGGTCATTTGGCCGTACATCATGAGGCCCAGGCGCTCGAGTTCGCGGAACTTCTCCCACGTCGCCCAATGCCCCACTAAGTTGGCGTTCGCGATCAGCACCCGCGGCGCCCATTCGTGAGTTCGGAAAACGCCCACCGGCTTTCCGGACTGCACCAGAAGGGTTTCGTCGTTCTCCAGCTTCTTGAGGGCTTCCACGATGGCGTGATAACAATCCCAGTTCCGCGCCGCTTTGCCCGTGCCACCATAAATGATGAGTTCCTGCGGCCGCTCCGCCACCTCTTCGTCGAGGTTATTCATCAACATCCGCATGGCGGCCTCTTGCTGCCAGCCCTTGCAGGAAATCTGGCTCCCCCGAGGCGCGCGAATGGGCCGATATGCGGTCGCCGAGGACTCGCTCCTATCCAAAACACCACCCTGCTTCATACCTACCCCCTTGGCAGATCTTAGCCTAACGCATAGGAAAGAGAAAGTGCTGAAGGTATGCTAAGATGGTACGACAAGCGGCGGGCATAACGCGTCAGGTTATATGAGCTCCAGTGACTTCAGCACTCTCAATGAGCTGTTCCTTAAGGCGATTGAGGAGCACAACAAGCCGGATTGTCTCCTGTACAAATCGGAGGGCCAGTATCGTGGCATATCCTCCCGCGAGGCGCTGCGGAAGGCTGCGGCCTTGGCTTCAGCCCTGGAGCGTCTGGGCGGCAAGTCGGGGGAGTGCATCGCGTTGCTTTCGGAGAATCGGCCCGAGTGGGCGCTGACGGATTACGCCATTCTGGGTATGCGCGCCATCACCGTTCCCCTTTATCCCACACTTCTCGAGCCGGACCTCGAGTACATCCTCCGTGACTCCGAATCGAAAGGCATCGTGGTGGCCACGGACGCCCAACTGCGAAAGGTCCTCAACGTTTGGGGCAGGTTGCCGGCTTTAAAGTTCGTGCTGGCCATGGACTGCTCCAATGCTGCGGGGACGGGAGCAAATTGCTGGGAGGGAAGCGTCCAGAGCGAACTGGGCTGGAGCGGCCCCATGCTAATCGACGCCTTCAAAGCCAAGGCGTTGGAGGCGCGGCCGGGGGATATTGCCAGCCTCATTTACACCTCCGGGACCATGGGCCAGCCGCAGGGCGTAATACTCACTCATGCCAACATCGTTTCCAACATCCTATCCAGCGCCGAGGTCTTTCCCCTCGGTCCAACTGACGTCCTGATCTCTTTCCTGCCGCTGTCGCATGTGTTTGAGCGGATGGTGGAGTTTTTTTGCTTCTGGAAGGGGGTTTCCATCGCTTATGCGGAAAGCCTGGAGGCGTTGCCGCAGAACCTCCGGGAGGTCAGGCCCACCCTCATGGCCGTGGTTCCGCGCGTGCTCGAAAAGATCCATGACAACGTAATGAATGGTGTCCGCCAACTGCCTGCCGCAAAACAGAGGCTCTTTAGTTGGGCTCTCAAGGTTGGCAAGCAGGGCGTTCCTTTTCTCCTCGAAGAGCGAGATTTGCCCCTGAGCCTGCGGTGGAAGCTCGCCCTCGCCGACCGGCTGATCTGCTCTAAGGTGCGCGCACAACTCGGCGGCAGGGTCAACATGCTCATTTCAGGGGCGGCCCCACTCTCCAAGGACTTGGCGGAGTTTTTCTATGCTCTAAGGCTTCCGGTCTACGAAGGTTACGGGCTTACGGAGACTTCTCCGGTCATCGCTGTCAACTGCCCGGGGCGCACCAGGCTGGGGACCGTAGGCCGCGTCATACCTCGAGTGGAAGTCAAGCTGAGTGAAGAAGAGATCGACTCGGAAGGCAGAGCGGGAAGGGAAATCCTGGTGCGGGGGCCCAGCGTCACAAACGGCTACTACCGCCTCGAGGAGGTGAATCGCGCCGCCTTTGTGGACGGCTGGTTCCGCACCGGCGACCTCGGAGGCTTCGACTCCGACGGCTACTTGAGGATAACAGGACGCAAGAAAAACCTATTCAAAACTTCCGGGGGCAAATATGTGTCGCCGGAAAAGCTCGAGAACCTCTTCCAAGGCGATCCCTACATTTTTCAGATCGCGGTGCTGGGGGATGGGCGGAAATTCGTCGGGGCGCTGATCGTGCCTGATTTCACGCGTTTAATGACTTACGCCGGCAGCCAGGGGATTTCCTCCCAGAATCGTGAGGAACTCGTCGCCGATCCTGATATTCAAGCTCTTATACGGCGGCAGGTGGACGAAGCCACCCGCTGGCTGCCTCAAAACGAGAAGATTCGTCAATTTGTTTTGCTTCCCCAGGAATTCACTATCGCCTCCGGCGAGCTATCGGCCACCCTCAAAGTCAAGCGCCGTGTGTTGGAAGAAAGATACCGGGTACAGATCGAACATATGTTCAGCCAGCACGCCCCACCGGTCCAGAGCCCTCGTGCCTAGCCCCGAGTCCCCAGCCCCTTTTTCCGACCGGCCATGAGTCCTGCAGCGAAACCGCGCCGTCCTCTGTTAGAATACCTTTCCCTTATGACGGAGCAGAAATCCATCCTCGTCACAGCCGGCATCGTAATAGATGGCGACCTTATCCTGATCTGCCAGCGTCATCATTCTGACGCTTACGGAATGCAATGGGAGTTTCCGGGAGGCAAGGTGAACGAGGGGGAAGGACTGAAAGCCTCGCTTCGCCGCGAATTGGCCGAGGAACTCACGATCGAGGCTGAAATTGGCGATGAGGTCTTTCGCGTACATCACCGGTACCCGGATCGATATGTCGAAGTGGTTTTTTTTGTGGTGCGAAGCTTTCACGGGACGATCCGCAATCAGGTGTTCGAGGCCGTGGAGTGGGTGCAACGAGCCAGACTGGCTGAATTCGACTTCCTCGAGGCGGACCGCGAATTGGTCCATCGAATCTCCAATAATGAAATTGTCTGACAAGTCGCTAAATAACAGTGGGTTGCGAGCCCTTTGTGGAGGTGAGTTTCCAGAGGTGATAGCGATCAAAGGTGTAGTGAAGCCCGGCACTGTGGATTCTCGACCGGCCAGGCACTGCCTTCTGCTTTCTGCCTTCTGCTTTCTGCTTTCGAAGAGCCGCAGGTCAGGAAGGCGGGACCTGCGCTACGTCTGTTCTACTGCTTTCTACCTTCTGCTTTCTGCCTTCTGCCTTCTCCCTGCACAAGCCCAAGTTGAAAGCGTGGCGAGCACCGAGCCAACGCATTACGTATGGCTCAGCCAAGGACGCATTGAAGGACACCTTGCGTTGCACTACTCTCCCTCCGGAGCTTTTTCGCCGGATAGTTCAACTCTGGCGGTCGTAAGCGAGGAGAAAATCGTTTTGATGGGGGTGCGTGAGGCCGGCATTCAAAAGGTTCTCAAGCCCCGCATACCGGATATCACCGACCTGAACATTCAAGCCGCGAATTTTCTCGCTATGAACCAACTGTTCTTGTTGGGGAATGGCGTGATCGTCACCAAAGGCAAGGGACACGGCGGGTCAACACCACTCCTCGCGTTTCAATGGGACACCATTGAAGACCGATTTTCCGGCAAGTTGGACGTCGTGGGGGGAGGGGGGGGATTCGGGCCCATTCTTTATTTTCCTCACTTCCAAAGGCTGGTGCTTTACAAGGCCAGTAATTTCGATCTTTGGGATCCCCGCTCCGGCCGTATGGGCAGACTCACTCTCCCGGATTTGACTCAAACGCCCAATGTGATTGCCTTATCTCCAGATGGGCATTGGGTTCTCCTGGCACAAATTGCCATGAGCTCGAATCCGGATCCGGTGGTAGTGGAAGCGAAGCTGCACAAGTTTGTTGACTCCTTGCGTGGACACGAGGGGACCGTGCTCAATATCTCCTTTTCGCCGGACAGCAGTAAAGTAGTGACGGCCTGCGAAGATGGCAAGCTTCGAATCTTTTCAGCGCCCGGCTGGAAGCTTCTGCAAACACTCACGGGACACAACGGGCCGGTCCATTGGGCGGAGTTTTCCCCCGACGGCAAATGGCTGGTTTCTGTTGGCGAGGACAAGACGGCTCGGGTGTGGTCAGTAGAAAATGGCAAGTTGCAACAGATGTTGGAGGAGAGTAAGGACCCCCTGCTCACGGTGAGTTTTTCTCCCGACGGTGAGTATCTCGCAGCGTCTTCCGAGAAAGTGGTATTCCTGTGGAAACGTACGGCGAGTGAGCGGTAGCATGTGGTCCGTCGTCCGTCGCCCGTAGTCCGTAGCTTGTCTGCACTCTCTGGTTGAAGTGGGTGTCCAAACCTTGGACTTCCAGCCTGCGAAGGAGCTGATGCGAAACCCCGCAGTGTCTTGCAACGGTCTACGGACCACTGACGACGAACAACGGACGACATACCCAACCAGCGCATTCTGCCAAGATGTGCTAAAATTTTATATCTCAGAGAGGGCAGGGTAATGCGTCTGGCGGAGACCTCAGCACATATATGACTAAAGTTGGAATGGTCAGCCTCGGTTGTCCCAAGAATCTCGTGGACAGTGAGGTGATGTTGGGAATGCTGGCTCGCCAGGGATACGAGTTGACTCCGCGAGCTGAAGAAGCCGAAGTCATCATTGTCAACACCTGCGCTTTCATCGAGCCTGCCAAGCGTGAGTCCATTGACACCATCCTGGAAATGGCGGAATACAAGAAGTCCGGCGCTGCCAGAAAGCTGGTAGTGGCCGGCTGCCTGGTGGAGCGATACCGGCAGGATATCCTGAGAGAAATCCCGGAAGTGGATTTTGTTATCGGGACCAACGAGCTGGAACGGGTCCTTAAAGCTTGCGGGGAGGATAGCAAAGACCGCAGCCGCGAGGGCTGCGCCGAGCCCTACCTTTACCACGATCTCACCCCCCGAGTCCTCGCCACTCCTTCTTATTCCGCCTATCTGAAGATCGCTGAAGGTTGTGACCATCCCTGTGCTTTCTGTGTGATTCCGCAGATGCGAGGCAGATTCCGGTCCCGGAGGTTTGCCTCGGTGGTGCGCGAAGCGGAAAACCTGGCCCGAACTGGCGTCGGGGAGTTGACCATCGTCGGCCAGGACACCACGAGTTACGGAGAGGATCTCGGCCTCCGCGATGGTCTGGCGTCTCTTTTGCGCGAACTCGGCAAGATCCCTGATCTCGTTTGGGTACGGTTTCTTTATTGCTATCCCAATCGTCTGAACGACGCGCTGATTGCGGCCGTGGCGGAGACGGCGAAGGTGGCCAAGTATATCGACCTGCCGCTTCAGCACGCAAGCGCGCCGGTGCTGAAGTTGATGCGGCGGGGTTCCAGCGGCGAACACTTCCTGCGTTTGATGGAGAGAATTCGCGCGGCCATACCGGAGGTCACCCTGCGGACGTCTTTTATCGTGGGCTTCCCGGGCGAAACGGAAGAGGATTTCCAGGTCTTGCTGGACTTTGTTGAAGCAGCACAATTTGACCACCTGGGTGTGTTCCTTTATTCGAACGAAGAAACATGCTCAAGCTATGCGCTGCCCGGCCAGGTTCCGTCGGCTGTTGCGGGCCGTCGCAAGCGAAGACTCATGGCCTTGCAGCGCAGGATTTCACGCGGCAAGCTGCGGCAGAGGGTCGGGTGCTCCTTTCCGGTCCTTGTGGAGGGCCGCTCCGAGGAAACGGATTTGCTTTTCCGGGGCAGACTGGAATCGCAGGCCCCTGGAATTGATGGTCAGGTATTGATCAACGATTTTGAGGGGGCAGAGCCCAGACCGGGGGAATTCCGCTGGGCCACCATCACGGCAGCGGGAGACTACGATCTGGTATCGCGCCTCCAGGCGCGGAACTTTGCAGAGCGGACCGTACCGAACTCGACGCCTCCTGTCGGGTCACAACTGGTCCGAATTCAACCGGCGGCGATACCGACTTCCGCCTAATCCCTGGCTATGCGATGTCCCATCTGTCACCAAGACGTTTCCTGGGAGGGTAACTCTTATCGGCCGTTTTGCAGCGAGCGATGCAAACTGATCGATCTGGACCACTGGCTGTCTGAACGATATCGGATTTCGACTCCTGTGGAAGGCCAGGACGAGGACCGCGGCACCGGGGAGATGGAGCAGGACGATAAGGATGGGAGTGGTTAAAGAACGCCGCAGTCTCTCCATCTGGATCGCAACCGGTTTGGGGTCGGGCTATTTTCCGGTAGCGCCGGGGACTGCCGGGTCGGCACTGGGCTTGGCTCTGGTAATCGCTTTTCGCCAGACTTCACTCGATGCTCTGGGGTTGGCAGTAACCTTGGCGGTCTGCGCGGCCTTGCTCTTCGTTGTGGGAGTCTGGTCAGCAGGGAAAGCAGAGAAGGTATTTGGACGTGTTGACCCTGGCCAGGTGGTCATTGATGAGGTGGTTGGCCAGATTATTACTTTCGTCGCCACACCCAGGGTCTCGTGGATTGGGTTGATTGCCGGTTTCATTCTATTCCGCGCCTTCGACATCGTAAAACCTTTTCCGGCGCGGCGGGCCGAGCGACTTCCCGGCGGTTGGGGTATCATGGTGGATGACGTAGTCGCAGGTCTTTATAGCCTGATGGTGCTTGTAGTCTTGGGACACTTTATCAAATGAGCTTGTGGAAGAAACCAGACAAACCTGATTCCCCTGCTGCAGAGAAAGGATCTGCCACGAATCAACCGTTGATTGAACGTGTTACTCCGCCTGCGGCGATACCCGGCGGGGAAATCTCCATCCTGGGCCGGGGACTCACTCGAAACGGTCGCGGCAGGCCCCAAGTGCGGTTTGGCGATCAGCCCGGGAGCCTGCTCCTCAGTTCTCCCACCCGGCTTGTGGTGCGCGTCCCCGAAGGCGTATCCAGCGGCGACGTAACTGTGGACACGGGAGTTGCGGTCAGCGCGCCTGCCTCTGTAGCGGTAGGCGTCACCATCGCCGATAACCTGCACCCTGTCGCCAATCCTGCCGTCGATACCGCCGGGAATACTTTCACCACTTTCAGCGGCAGCCGTGGGCAGAAGGTTCCCGTTTCTGTGTTTAAGATCGACCGGGAACAGGCCGTTCGCCCCTTCCTCAATGATCTGGTGAACCCTACGGGGCTGGCCTTCGATCGCGCCGGTTATCTTTATATTTCCAGCCGCATGGAAGGCACAATTTACAAAGTCAGTCCAGAGGGCCACCGCGAGATTTATGCGGAAGGCATGGGAGTCGCCACTGGGATTGCCTTCGACGGCGATGAGAACTTGTACGTGGGCGACCGGACGGGCACGGTATTCAAGATCAGTCGCGACCGGCAGATTTTTGTCTTTGCGACCATCGAGCCCAGCATGGCGGCGTATCATCTGGCTTTTGGCCCTGCCGGCAACCTCTACCTTACTGGCCCCACCATTTCCAGCTTCGACCACGTGTTTCGCATCAACCCAGCCGGCGAAGTCGCTTCGTTCTACCGCGGGCTGGGGCGCCCACAGGGATTGGCCTTCGACGTTGAGGGGAACCTTTACGTGGCGGCCTCCCTGGCCGGTCAGCGGGGGATTGTGCGCCTCACGCCCGAGGCTCGGGTGGAACGTGTTGTGTCCGGTAATGGCATTGTTGGCCTGGCCTTCACGCGCCAGCAGTCATTGATTGTCGCTACCAGCAATTCCTTGATCCAACTCCCCGTCGGCATCGAGGGCAGGCCCCTGATTCAGTGACGGGTGAAAGGTGACAACAAATAAGAAGTCAGAAGACAGAAGTCAGAAGGAAAGCCCCGAGGAGTTGCGAGTGACGAGGCCCATTGCTGCAATTAGTGGAGAGACTTTCTCAAGGGGTCCGACACAAACTGGCTTCGGCGAGCCCCGCAATTGGCGATTCGTTCTTGCTTCTGACTCCTGACTTCGGACTCCCGGCTTCTTTTTTCTGAATTCTGCTTTCTAATTGTAATTCTGCCATGGATGCTGAAATCATTGCTGTCGGCTCAGAGCTATTGACCCCCCTGTACCAGGACACGAATTCTCTTTTCCTCTCGGAGCGGCTAAACTCTCTGGGGATTGAGGTGCGCTTCAAAACGATTGTCGGAGATCGTATTGATAACCTGGCAAACGTCCTCCGGCAAGCGCTCACCCGCTCTCCATTGATCATCTTGACCGGTGGCCTCGGCCCTACCGAAGATGATCTGACGCGAGGGGTGGTGTCAGAAGTTCTCTCCCGACCCTTGCACGAGGTCCCAGAAATCCGTCGGCAAATTGAGGAACGCCTTGCCCGCTTCGGACGGCCCATGGCGGAAAACAACCTGCGGCAGGCGATGGTCCCCGAAGGGGCCGTTTGGCTGCAAAACAACAATGGAACTGCGCCTGGCATCTGGATTGAACACGATCACAACCTCCTGGTGCTTCTGCCTGGCCCACCGGGCGAGTTGGAGGCGATGTTCGATGGTGCTTGCGCGCCTCGGCTGGCGCAGGCCTCAACGGGGCAGAGGATTAAGACACGGGTTTACAAAGTTGTGGGCCTTCCTGAATCCGAAGTTGACAAACGGGCTGCGGCGGTTTACCAAGCCTACACGAATCCCACTACCACGATTCTGGCCAAGCCGGGCGCCATCGAAATCCATCTGCGCGCCCGCGCCGCGACCGACCAGGAAGCTGAGGCGAAGTTGGCAGAATTGGGCGACGGGATCGAACTTGCGCTGGGGGAATGCATCTTCTCCATGCACGGGGAATCGCTGGAGGAAGTTGTGGGGATGTACCTGGTGATGCGCCAGAAAACTTTGGCCGTGGCGGAGAGTTGCAGCGGCGGCCTGCTGGCGGAGCGGCTCACGCGCGACTCCGGCAGTTCCACTTTCTTCCTCGGCGGCGCGGTCTGTTACAGCAATGCCCTGAAGACCAGTTTGGCGGGTGTACCGACAACCCTGATTGAGGAGCACGGCGCCGTTTCTCAGCCTGTCGCCCAAGCTATGGCAGAGGGCATCCGGGCACGAACGGGCGCATCCCTCGGTGTGGGCATCACGGGAATCGCGGGCCCGACGGGCGGCTCTCCTGAAAAACCGGTTGGCTTGGTCTTTATCGGGCTTGCCGATGAGCGGGGGACACAGGTTCGAGAATTCCGCTTTCCCGGAAATCGCGAAAGGGTCCGCCTGTGGTCTACCCAAATGGCTCTTGAAATGATCCGCCGAAGAATCAGGGGCTAGGGGCTGGGGAGCCAAAACCCTTGTAGCGCCGGTCCAGCAGGCGCGGGAGCGGCACGTGCCAACCTAAAGGTCGGCGCTACGCGGTCCAACCAATTAGATGCGTGCCTTTATCGCCATCGACCTGCCTGAAAGCATCCGCGCGGCACTGCGCCGCAAGCAGGCTTCGTTCCGTTCCGTCTGTCCGGATGCGCGCTGGACCCAACCGGAGGGGATCCATCTGACGCTTAAATTCCTGGGTGAGATTTCCGAGGCCAAGGTTAAAGAAGTATCTGAGAGCCTGAAGAATCTGAGCCGTTTCGAAGGCTTTGCAATCGGATTGAAGGGTTTTGGCTTCTTCCCCGATGTCCGGCGTCCGCGCGTGTTCTGGACAGGAGTGGAGGCGCCCGCCAGTCTCAGCCGGATCGCCGAGCAAGTCGAAGAAGCCATGCAGAGGATCGGCTTTGCCCGCGAAGACCGCGTCTTCCAACCCCACCTGACGCTGGCACGGTTCAAAGTACCACAACCACAGCCAGCCCTCCAGGCGCTCCTCGCTCAACAAGGTGAAGAGGAGCTGGGAAACTTCGAGGTTTCGGAGTTTTTCCTGTTTGAAAGTAAACTCTCGCTGCGAGGCGCAGAATATAGGAAGGTGGAACGATTCCCGTAATGGTATGATCGGCCCGCTCACAACTTTAGTTGCCTACCTATTGGGTTCGATCCCATTCGGCTACCTCATCGTTCGCTGGCAGCGAGGAATTGATGTTCGGGCGACGGGCAGCGGCTCAATCGGCGCCACCAACGTCATGCGGAACCTCGGAAGCATGGGGTTCATCGCCACCTTCGTCCTTGACGCCGGAAAAGGACTGCTTGCGGTCCTGCTTGCTTTGAAAATGACCTCCGGAAATCCCACGTGGGTGGCGGCAGCAGCGTTCGCTGCGGTTTTGGGCCACTGCTTCCCCGTTTGGCTTAAATTTCAGGGTGGCAAAGGTGTGGCCACCGGGGTGGGCGTATTCATCGCCCTCGCCCCTTGGCAGGTTGTACTCGTCCTGGCCATCTTCGCGGTCACAGTTGCTATTGCGCGCTACGTATCGCTGGGCTCAATTGTCGCCACTGCGGCTTTTCCAGTCCTGGTCCATTTCATGAAGCATGCACCGATTCAAGTGGTGCTTGGCGCCACGGGGGCAGCCGTCATCATCATTGCGCGCCACCATGCAAACGTCGCCAGGTTGCTCAAGGGGACGGAGAATAAGCTGGGGTGGAAGAAAGCAGAAAGCAGAAGGCAGAAAGCAGCGGGATACAAATCTTAGGAAGGCTGACCACTGACGACTGACAACTGACAATTGACAACTGACAACGGACGTCTTCAAAGCATGAAAAGAATTGCTGTTATTGGCGCGGGCAATTGGGGCACGGCACTGGCGGCCACGCTGGCCAAGACTGGCCATGCGGTCACGTTGTGGGCCTATGAGCCAGAGGTCGCGGAGAGCATTCGGGCGCAGCATGAAAATGCGCTCTTCATGCCTGGGGTGAAGCTCCCGGAAAGTATCGCAGCTACGAACGATTTGGGCGAGGCGCTGGAGCAGGCGGAGATCGTTTTGACGGTGATGCCCTCGCATGTGTGCCGCCCTCTGTACGAAAGCATGCTCCATCACCTCGGCCCGGAGATGATCTTTGTCAGCGCCACCAAGGGCATTGATTCCGACCGCCTGATGCGCATGAGCGAGCTTATACATAGCGTGGTCGGCGGGCGGTTTGCTCCCCGGCTCTGTACGCTCTCCGGCCCTAGTTTCGCTCAAGAGGTTGTGAGAGGCGATCCCACGGCGGTGGTGGTGGCTTCCCAGGATCGTAAAGCAGCGCAGTTGGTCCAGAAAGAGTTCTCGTCACGGACATTGAGGATCTATACCTCGAACGATGTCGTGGGCGTGGAAATCGGCGGGGCGGTCAAGAACATCATCGCCATCGCTGCCGGCGTCATTGCGGGATTGGGATTTGGGCACAACCCTGTCGCCGCGCTCATCACGCGCGGGCTGGCGGAGATCTCTCGTCTCGCCTGCGCCTGTGGCGCCAAGCGCGAAACCCTGGCCGGGCTTGCGGGTATGGGGGACCTTGTCCTTACCTGTACGGGTGACCTCAGCCGGAACCGCACGGTGGGCGTTGAGTTGGGTCGGGGGCGCAAGCTCCCGGAGATTATCGCCTCCATGCGCACGGTGGCGGAAGGCGTCAAGACAACTTATGCCACCGTGGCCCTGGCAGAACGGCACGGAGTCGAAATGCCGATCACAACCCAGGTCCACCGGATCCTCGAAGGCCAAGTCACTCCCCGTGAAGCCATCCGCGAGCTTATGGAGCGTACACTGAAGGACGAATAGCACGCGGGCATGGATTCGTTCTTGATCTTCCAGGGTCGTCCGCTAGTGGCATGTCTCATAAGTTTGTTAACAAAATCTTCCTCGTGCGGGCGGCCTCTTCGTAGCCCCGTCAGGGGCGGAATAATGTAGCCCAGGGCGCAAGCTCTGGGGTGGAGAGCCCTCACCCCGTCCCGCCTCTGAGGGACACCCCTCTCCCGCCCGAGCGGGAGAGGGGACGGGGGTGAGGGAGGGCTTGGTGGCCCATCCCGCCATGCGGGACCGTGGGCTACTCTCTTTCACCCCGATAAGTTGGGGCAGACTTATTCAATGGACTTTTGACTCAGGACACTTGGAACCAATTGCCGCGCGCACAGTTTCCGCCTTCAGTCTCAGTTTGCGGCGACGGAGCTTGCCGACGTGCAGAACCGGTCGAAGGCACGGGTGAGATCCTCGGCGATTTCTTCCGCCATACGGCCTTCGATGTCGCGCCGCTCCAGCATAAACAGCAACTTGCCATCGCGCAGTAAGGCAATTGAAGGCGAGGAAGGCGCGTAGTCTGTGAAGTAACTGCGGGCCTGAGCGGTCGCTTCCTGATCCTGACCGGCAAAAACCGTTGCCAGCACGTCGGGCCGTACGGCGTGCGAGAGCGCGTTAGCCACGGCCGGCCTGGCACGCCCCGCAGCGCAGCCGCAAATCGAGTTCACCACCACCAGCACGGTGCCTTTGGAATTGCCAAGCACCGCATCCACCTCTCCGCTGGTGCGCAATTCCCGAAACCCAATGCGAGTCAATTCTTCCCTCATGGGTAGTACAAATTCATCGAGATACATCATGGCAAAGCCTCCTTGATGACGCTGGACGGAACTCCCAAAGCGGGCCACGGTGTCTCCCGAGTTGTGGGCCGCACTTGATACTCGTTCCCGTTCTTCTGAAACCTGACCCCTGGCGCCTGGTTTTCCTCGGCGCGAATTCCACATTACGGCACGGGAGCAGCTTTCTTCAGCCACCCATTCCGAACCAGGATTTTCGTTTCCGCCCTGAGCTTCCGAACAATTACAAGTATAGCACACCGGTCCTGACCAACCACCCCGTACCCCCTCCTTATGTAAAGAGGGGAATTTGCACTCCCCTCCCCATATGAGTAGGGGTTAGGGCGTGGTGTTAACCAAGGTCATCTACTGGTCGTCACACTTATAGTGCCAATTATGAACAGGGCCCCTGGCCTCCTGCCGCACCCCTCGAAGGTTCTGTTACAATATTGGTCTGTGCTCCAGGAGGAAACCTATGTCTGTACTCGGGGTGGGTAGGCCCGCTCCTGAATTCGGGTTGTCTGCCATTGACGGCAAGAAGTATTCATTGCAAGAGGGGCTGAAGCATGGTCCCGTCCTTGCCGCCTTCTTCAAAGTAGCCTGCCCCACCTGCCAGTACACTTTCCCTTTTTTGGAAAGGCTTTATCAGCAACTGCGCTCGAGCGGAGTGCGAATCTGGGGAATTTCGCAGGACGAAGTCAGGGACACCCAGCGCTTCGCCAGAGAGCGCGCTGTGACCTTCCCCATCCTTATTGATGATTATCCTTATAAGCTATCGCGAGATTACGGACTCGAATATGTCCCCTCGATATTCCTCATCGCGCCGGATGGTTCCATCGCAACCCGAAGCGAGGGCTTCGCGAAGCGGGATCTCCTTGAAATTCAAAAGTCGCTTGCTCAAACGCTCTCCGCATCAGTAGGGGCGCTTTTCCAGCCCAGTGAAAAAGTTCCCGAATTCAAACCTGGTTGAGGATCGAAGAGATAGGCTTGGGTCAAGCCTGGAACGACTGACAACTACCTACCTTCCCATCAGCCGGGCTTTTTCAAGGATTGCCGGCCGCGCGCTCTCCATGATCTCGCGTACGTCCTGGTAGTGCATCGTGCGCTGATCGAAGCTGCGTTTCTCGAGTGCATTCAGAAAACGGGATGCGAACTCGTGGAAGTAGGAGCCGTAAAGGTGATAGCTATCGGCAAGGTGACTGTAACGCCCCACGTTGACAGTTCTTCCCGAAAGCTCTGAAACCCGGTGGGCGATCTTCTGCTGAAGTTGGACGAGGGCGAAGATGTTCATGAACGCCGCCTTGTAAGCGTCGTTCGAGCGGAAGCGCACGTTCATGCTGAGGAACGGCTCGCCGTCTTCTTCCGTAATCCGGCACCAGATGCTCTGCAAACACGCGGGGTCATAGCAATCATTGTCTTCCCAGACCTTCCAGGTCACTGCCTGGGCGCGGCGCGTGTAAGGGGTTTTGGCGAGCTTTCCGCATAGGGTCTCAATCTGGTCGATGGCGTGGAGAGTTGGGACCAGATAAGCGAACAGCCGTTGGTGGTAGGTGTACTCCCAGCGGGTATCGCCGGGGTCGCGAGTGTCGCGCACCAGATGATCCTTGATGCCCTCGCAGACTTCCATCACATATTCCTGCAAGTCCTCCAGCCCGCAGGGCAAGTCCTTGTGGATCATCGGCTCCTTGAGCGGATCGGTGATTGTAATGAGCATGGTGGCGTCTTTGCTGGGCGGGTCGTCGGGCTTGTCATACTGCGTCTTAAGATCGCAGCCGCACTTATAGAGCAACACCAACGATTCTTCCCAGGCCCGCGCGATACAGTCCGCTTCGACGTGTAAGACCGGTATGCCGTTCATATGAATGCCTCCGCCGGAGCGAAGAAGTCAGAAGACAAGTTTCACTACAGAGCACACAGAGACCACGGAGAACGAAGATAGGAAACAAGCCTCCTCGTTCTTACTTCTTGCTTTCCAATTTCTCTGTGGCCTCCGTATTCTCTGCGGTGAATAAGCAGTGTGTGGAAACCCAGTAAAGACCCTAGATACGCGCTATCCTGCATTGGCTTCTACGAGACTCTTATCAAGCGTAGCGAGAGCTTGATCGACATCGGCCTTGGAAATATTGAGCGGCGGCGACATGCGAATCACGTTCCCGTAAAGCCCGCCCTTGCCCACCAACAAGCCGTTGACCCGCGCGCGTTCCATCACCAGGTTCACGGCTTCCGGCGCCGGTTCCTTGGTCCGGCGATCTTTCACCAATTCGATGCCTTGCATCAGCCCCATGCCGCGCACGTCGCCAATGAGGGTGTGCTTCTCTTTCAAAGCCTCAAGGCCCTGGCGGAAGTGATTGCCCACTTCCTGGGCATTATCCATCAGGCGCTCTTCCTCGATCAGGTCGATGGTGGCTTTGGCTGCAACGCAAGTAACTGGATTGCCGCCGAAGGTTGAAATCGTGAGGCCCTTATAGGCGTCGGCGATTTCCGGGCGGGTGAGCGTCAGGCCGATGGGCACGCCGTTGGCCATGCCTTTTGCGGAGGTGATGATATCCGGCTCGACTTCCCAGTGCTCGATGCCCCACCATTTCTTCCCGGTGCGGCCCCACGCCGCCTGAACTTCGTCGGCAATGAAAAGCCCGCCATAATTGCGCACGATGTTGGCGACAATCTTGAAATAGCCCGGCGGCGGAACAATGAATCCACCCAAACCTTGGATTGTTTCCGCGAGCATCCCGGCGATCTGGCCGCTGGTGGAAGTCTTGATGACCTCTTCGATGTCCTTGGCGCAGTGCAAATCGCAGCTCGGAAAGGTCAGGCCATACGGGCAGCGGTAGCAATACGGGCCGGGAGCGTGCACGATCCCATAAGGAATCACGCCCCCCTTGCGCCAGGTGTTCAGCCCGGTAAGCGACTTGGTCAGTTGAGAGTGGCCGCTGTAGCCGTGCCGCAGGGCGAGCAGTTCGTAGTTCCCCGTGTACATGCGCGCCGTCAGCACCGCAACTTCGTTCGCCTCCGTCCCGCTGTTCGTGAAGTAGCTTTTTTTGAGCTTGCCCGGCGCGATCTGCGCGATCTTCTCGGCCAGCGCTACTATCGCCTCCGTGGGGAAGAGCGTTGAGATGTGCTGGACGCGGTCAATCTGCTCCTTGATCTTTCCCGTCACTTTGGGGTTCGAGTGGCCCACGCTGATGGTGACAATGCCACCCAGAAAGTCGAGATATTGCTTCCCGTCCAGGTCCCACACGTACTGCCCCTTGGCATGATCAATCACCAGCGGGTCTTTGAAGTAGGTTGTAGCACAGTTGAAGATGTATTCCTGTTTTTTGCGAATGATTTCGTCTTTGGTCATGGGGTCCTCAAAGTTGACAGTCGGCAGTCAACAGTCAACAGCCAAACGTTCGTTCGAGTCTCAATCTGGCGCCGCTTCCACTTTACAACGCAGGGCGTAAAGCATGCGAGCAATTTCAGAGATTTCGGAAAGTGGACTTTCGGTTTCTTTCCGCGGCAGGTAGCCCAACTCGCAGCTCAGCATGAGCAGGTACTCGGTCTCTGATAAAGAGCCCTCGGCAATGTTGAGAAAGCGGGCGTAGTCCTGCTTGCCCCGCCGCTTGGTACCTTCCGGGATGTTCGTGGGGACCGACACTGCTGCGCGTCGGAGCTGCGATGTCAGGCCGAAGCGCTCATCGCTTGGAAAGTGCTTCATCAGCTGATAGAGACTTAGAACCAGTGCGTGACTTTTCTGCCAAACCTTGAGCTCGCTAAAGTGCTGCATTAGGTCCCCCTCGTTCGCGGCGCCCGAAGAAGACTCGGGGCCTTTGCCCGGCTGTCAACTGTCAACTGCCGACTCGCATTCACTTCACATACTTATCCAACCATTCCAGCACCGTCTTATACCAAAGCTGGCTATTCTGCGGCTTCAGCACCCAGTGGCCTTCGTCGGGGAAGTAGAGCAGCCGCGAGGGCACGCCGCGCCGCTGCAATGAGGTGAAGAGTTGAATGGCCTGGCCCTCCGGCACGCGAAAGTCGAGAGCGCCCTGGACAATCAGCATAGGCGTCTGAATATTCTGCACGTGGTTCGAAGCCGAGGATTTTTCGTACGCTTCCCGCTTCGTCCAGGGCGGCCCCTGGTGTTCCCACTCATCGAACCAGATTTCCTCAGTTTCGCCGTACATACTGTGTGAGTCGTAGACGCCGTCGTGAGAGACGAAAGCCTTGAAGCGGTTCGTATGCCCGGCGATCCAGTTGATCATGTACCCGCCGAATGAGGCGCCCGCGGCGCCGACGCGAGTCCTATCGACGTAGGGCAGCGATTCGAGGTAGTCCGTTGCCTTCATCACGTCCTGGTAGCAGGCGCCGCCCCAGTCACCCGAAATCTGCTCGACGAACTTCTGGCCGTATCCGGTGGAGCCGTGAAAATTGGTCATTATCACTACGTAGCCTCGCGAGGCGAACATCTGGGCGTTCCAACGGTAGCCCCAGGAGTCGTCCCAGGCGCTTTGCGGTCCGCCATGAACCAGTACGATGGCGGGGTATTTCTTGCCGGAGTCGAAGGCGGGAGGCTTCACCAGCAGGCTTTGAATCTGCGCGCCCAGTCCGCCTGTGGTCGTCACCGATTCGGCGGGGTTCATATCGAGTTCTGCAATCAATGAGTCATTGGCATGCGTCAATTGTGTTGGCGCCCCTCCCAAGACTGCCACGCGATAGACCTCGGCCGGTTGTGTCAGGCTGCTGCGGGTTAGCACCAGTGATTGGCCATCTGGCGTGACCTGCACTTCATCGTTCATTCCATCCAGGACTTTCTCGACGCTGGGTCTGCTGACCGAGGTCTTGAAAACCGGCTGCTGAGCGTGTTCGGGAGCCGTGAAATATATGGTGTCGCTGTCCGGCGCCCACGCGAAACTCGATACCCATTGATCGAAGCCTGTAGTGAGGTCCTTGATGCTTCCGGTTTGCCGGTCGTACACGCGCAGGCGCAGCAGGTCGGATTCATAGCCATCGCGCGCCTGGGAGGTGTAGGCGATGTAACGCCCGTCAGGCGAATACTGTGGCGAAGCGTCAGACCCGGGATTCGCTTGAGTAATGTTCCTTGCTTCACCACCTTTGGTGCTGACGAGGAAGAGATCGTTGTTGGTGGTCCAGGCGATGCTTGAGCCGCCCGAGCGGTTGGAGGTGAAGCAGACCTCCGTCCCATCCGGCGAGATGTCGTAACCATCCGGCGAGCCGAGGAACCAGGTGGGAGAGTCCACCGCGCCCGGCGTCAAGTCAAGCGGGGTACCGCCCTGGGCGGAGACGGTGAACAAGTGGGCGTACTTGCCCTCGCGCCAGGCATCCCAATGCCGGAACAGAAGCTCATCAATGACCCGCGCTTTCACCTTGCTCTTTTCAGCTTCTTCCAGGCGTTTCTTGTTGCACGCATCATCCGAGCAGTCGGGGTACACCTGCGAGGTGAACAGCAACGCATCGCCCTTCCTTGCCCAGGTCACGCCGTCCGCTTCGGTCGAGATGCGGGTGAGTTGGTGCGCCTCGCCGCCGTGGGCGGGAATGATCCACACCTGTGCTTTGCCCCCGCGTGCCGACGTGAACGCGATGGATTGACCATCCGGCGACCAGCGCGGTCTCGAATCGGAACCGTCGCCAGCGGTCAATTGCTTCCGCTCACCACCTTCGGCGCGAATCAGCCAGATGTGTTTGACAACCTTATTGGCTTCGAAATCAACTGCACCCTGCACGTAGGCGATCCATCGGCCGTCAGGAGAAACTTGCGGATCGGAAATCCTTTGCACCTTCATCAAATCTTCAAAAGCCATCGGACGTTTCGCATTTGCCACAGTGCCCCCTAATACCAGAAACAGAGTTACTCCCACCATCAGGAATGTTTTCATAAAAGTGCCTCCAAAGGAACATCTGGAATTCTTACTTATACCAGAGGAGCGCCCCATGGGTAGAAGGATTTTGTCAGGCGTCATTCGCGCGAAAGCGGGAATCCAGCTTTTTCCGCAGTCCGTTGCGCGGTTTGCCGTGCGGCCTGCCACGGCGGGCCGCACGCCGGAGTGCCTGTGTCTTCATGAGCGGACCACCGAACGCTGTCGAAGTGTTCGCGGATTCCCTGCCTTGGGGAGATGGTGGCCCGCGTCCGGCGTCCTCACCAGCCGGTGCGGGTTGGGCGAGGGGTTACTTACGTCGCCCAGCAGAAATGTTGTGCCCGGCTTAGGTGTGGCAACGAACAGCAGAGATACCGGAAACCAAGTTTTGGGACTTGCTCTCTTCCCCTTAGGTTATAATTCTGTGCAGACCTGAAATATCCTGTTGGCGGAGGACTCATGCGCTGGCGAGCAATAATCCTGAGCGCTGCGGCTTTGCTAACTCTTAGGCCCGCGATTCTTCGCACCCAGAACGTCCGGCCCGCCGGCCGAGGAAGTCGCCCCACAAACGAATCTGAATCCGCCGGATGAGAACACTCCGCGCGAACTGGTCTATCCTTATTACTCGTTGCGCGAAGGCACCGAATCGGTGTTGAAGATGATGGACCGCGCGCCGCGGACTATCGAATACACGGTTGCCATCCACAGCCAGTCAGGGCAGACGGCCACCTCGCCGCTCAAGACTATTCAGCCCACGGAGGAAGTAGAGATCAATGTCAAGAAGCTCTTGAACGACCTGAACGTGGATTGGCGCGGCGATTTCCTCGAAGGGACGCTCTCCATCCATTTCAAGGGGAAGGGCAATCCATTGGGCGGGAGAATGCTCATCGCAGGCCCGCACGAGAGCTGGAACATCGGGCCGGTGTGGAGTTCGGGGGAGTTTGGCCAGAACATGGTCCCTGCGGAGCTGGACACGCTCTGGTGGGATCTGGGCGGCACGCGCGATGTAGCAATGCGCGTCAGCAACATCACGCCACGCGCCGTAGTGGCCGACCTGTACTTGGAATTCGCCGGCAAGCAACACAAGCTGGGCCCGCTGGAGTTTTACCCTTATCAGATGAAGAGGCTTTCAGTAACCGAACTGCTCAATGGCATGAAGCTGACCGCCTACCAGGCGCCCATTGGAGGATTAAGCATCATCCCGCGTGGGGTCACCAATGCGCTCATTGCTCAGGGGTACATCAGCGATGCGGAATTGGGCCAGCAGGCCGGAGTGCTGTTTCCTCTGCCTCAGTTGCAGGCTGCCAGCGCCCTGCATGCAACCGGAGTACCCATAGGGCCGCCCAGCTCGGATTCTCCTTTCGCCGGCATCAAGGACGGGAACTTTACGCCCCACGTCTACCTGCGCAATCAGCTCGATTCCGAACAAACCATCACCCTGACCGTCGAATTCCCCGGCGACGAAGGCCCCCGGCTCATCCCGCTTCCGCCCCTCAAGCTGCCAGGGTTTACAACCCAGGATATTCGGCTGGATTCCTACTACAACTATCTTCCCCTGCCGGCGCCTTATTGCGCGCTGCGTGTCCAGTACAATGGGCCGCCGGGCTCGGTCATTGGGCAACTCACGTCGGTAAATGAAAACAATGCCAGGGTAAATCCGATCCCCCTCGACAATGAAGGGAATGGTTACGCGGGCTCGCTGGCGTCCTATTGGGGTTTTGATGATGAGACTGACTTCCTTGTCTTCCTTACAAACGCGAGCGACGAGGATTGCCGGGTTGCCTTCAAGATCGAGGCCGGAGGCGTTGAATACAACCTGACGCGCCTAAAGCTGATCCCTCATGAGACCAAGCACATCAACCTGCGTGAACTGAGGGACAAACAGGAAGCGGATTTTCGCGGCAAAGTCCTCCCGGCAACGGTTACTGAGGGCCGGCTCATGTACATTCGCGGGGACAATGTCCCGATGATCGGTCGCGTGGCCGTCGTGCCGCGACTCAAGCAGGGTGCCACGTCACACTGAACGGTGCATCGGCCTTGGGCGTCTCCGCCCGCTGCGGGCCAATGGCCACTCGGGCTGCAAAGGGGGGAATCAGCATCGCGCGCCTCCACTTCGGCGGCGACTAGCCCCAAAAACTCCATCCCACAAGAACGGCAAGTTTGGATAGAATGGAAGCCGTAGATTCGCAATGTCAGCAGTGGCATGGCGTTGCCGGTCTGCTTGCGGGCTGCGGCACACTCGCTACCAGCGTGTCCGGGCGAAGGAATCACTGCTTCCGCAGGCGATCTGGTAGTGGGTCGGTTTTTGTAGAGGCGGCTTTACGCCGCCACGTGGCGATCCCGCAGAGGCGGGATCGCCGCTACAACACTAAGCTGGCCCGCGCCAATGAATTTTCAGGAGGGTACATGCAAAACGGAAGTTGCGATATCGGATTAATTGGTCTGGCAGTGATGGGCCAGAATCTGGTCTTAAATATGAACGACCACGGTTACAAGGTGGCGGTGTTCAATCGAACCGTCTCCAAGGTGGATGACTTCATCAACAACGAAGCCAAGGGCACGCAGGTGGCGGGCACGCACTCGATGGCCGAACTGACGCAGTCGCTCAAACGGCCCCGCCGCGTGATGCTGATGGTGAAGGCCGGTGACACTATCGATCAAATGATCGAAAGCCTTCTGCCGCACCTCGAACAGGGTGACATCATCATCGACGGCGGCAACTCACACTGGCCGGACACCAGCCGCCGCACCAAATACCTCGCCGACAAGGGACTGCTTTACATCGGCACCGGTGTCTCCGGCGGCGAAGAAGGCGCGCGGCACGGCCCCTCCATCATGCCGGGCGGCAATCCCAAAGCCTGGCCTTACGTGAAAGAGATTTTTCAGGCCATCGCCGCCAAGGTTGAGGATGGATCGCCTTGCTGTGAATGGGTGGGTGAAGACGGCGCGGGCCATTTTGTGAAGATGGTCCACAACGGCATCGAGTATGGCGACATGCAACTCATTTGCGAAGCTTACCAGTTGATGAGAGACGCCCTGGGCCTCAATAGCGACGAACTGCACGCGGCGTTCGAGGAATGGAACAAAGGCGAGCTGGACAGCTACCTGATCGACATCACCAGCCAGATCTTCGCCAAGAAAGATGACGACGGATCACCGATGGTGGACAAGATCCTCGACACCGCCGGCCAGAAGGGCACGGGCAAGTGGACATGCCTCAGCGCCCTCGACCTCGGCATGCCGGTGACTCTGATCGGGGAAGCCGTGTTTTCCCGCTGTCTCTCCGCTCTCAAGGCTGAGCGCGTTGCGGCCTCTGCCATCCTGCCCGGACCCAAATCCTCCCCCGCGCCCGACCGCATAGCATTTATCGAAGACATCCGGCGCGCCCTGTACTGCTCCAAAATCGTCTCTTATGCCCAAGGGTACATGCTCCTGCGCGAAGCAGCCAAAGACCAGGGGTGGAACCTCAACTTCGGCGGTATCGCTCTGATGTGGCGCGGTGGCTGCATTATCCGCAGCCGTTTCCTGGGCGAGATCAAGGCAGCCTTCGACAAGAACCCTAGCCTTAGCAATTTGCTTCTCGATGACTTCTTCAGCAAGCTGCTGATCGAGTACCAGCCTGCCTGGCGCCATGCCGTCGTTCAGGCTGTTCAGTACGGAGTGCCGACCCCTGCCTTCGGCACGGCGCTGGCTTTTTATGATGGTTACCGCACCGCACGCCTGCCCGCCAATCTGCTGCAAGCCCAGCGCGATTTCTTTGGCGCGCACACTTACGAGCGCGTGGACAAGCCGCGTGGCCAATTCTTCCACACCAATTGGACAGGGCACGGCGGAAGAGTGGCCTCGGGTGTCTACAACGTCTAATCAGGAGAAGGAAAATGAAATACGGTCTTAATATTCGCCCAGACGGCGCTCTGGATCTATTGTCGCTGGGCGCCCTGGTGCACCGCCTCGATACGGGGATCATCCCCTTCCGCAAAGCCACCGAATGCAAGATCCACGTCAGCGGCGGAGAATTTAATTGCGCTGCCAACCTGGCCGATTGCTTCGGCATGCAGACTGGTATCGCGACCGCGATGGTGGACTACCCGGTCGGCGATCTGATCGCAGAGCGCGTGCGGGCGATGGGCGTGAAGCCTTTTTACAAACGCTTCAAGCACAACGGCGTCAACGGCCCGAACATGGCCACCGTGTACAGCGATCGCGGACAGGGGGTGCGCGGCCCGGTGGTCTTCTACAACCGGGCCAACGAAGCCGGCGCAATGCTCAAACCGGGCGACTTCGATTGGAAGGCCATCTTCGCCGCCGGCGTGCGCTGGTTCCACAGCGGCGGCATCTTCGCGGCACTGTCGGCCACCACCGGTGAGCTGATCGTCGAGGGCATGAAGGCTGCCAGGGCCGCCGGCGCGGTGACTTCGTTCGACCTGAACTACCGGGCCAAGCTCTGGAACATCTGGGGCGGCCACGAACGCGCCCTCTCGGTGATTGCGCGTATCGTTGAGCACGCAGACGTTCTGGTGGGCAATGAAGAGGACCTTCAGATGGGTCTGGGCATTCCCGGACCCGAGGTCGCCGCAAAGTCCAAGCTCGATCCCAGCGCTTTCATCGCCATGATCGACAAAGTAGTGGGGAAGTATCCGCAAGTTAAAATTGTTGCGACGACGTTGCGCGAGGTCCTCTCGACTAACCGGCACGGTTGGAGTGCTGTGGCCTGGATTGATGGCAAGACCTACATGGCTCCGACCCACGAACTCGATGTGCTCGACCGGGTCGGTGGCGGCGACGGTTACGCTGCCGGCTTCTTCTATGGCCTGCTTAATGGTGAAGAGCCGGAAGAGGCGGTAAAACTAGGCTGGGCGCACGGAGCGCTGCTGACTACCTTCCCAGGTGACACCACCATGGCGACCTTGGAGCAGGTGCGAGCTCTTGCCAAAGGCGGCTCAGCGCGCATCCAACGCTAGTGTCCTGAGTCAGAAGTTCGTTTGCAAAACCTTGCGACGGCCTCCAGGATTTGGTCAGCGGTTTTGGTCCATACGAAAGGCCGGGGGTCTTGGTTATAGGTTTCCACATAATGGTGCAGAGCCGCCTCCAGTTCTTGGGTGCTGCGATGAGCGCTACGGCGCAGTTGGCGCTCCGTCAGGGTGGCGAACCAACGCTCGACCAGATTGATCCAGGACGAACCGGTGGGAGTGAAGTGCAAATGATAGCGAGGATGGCGCACCAGCCAACGCTGAATCATCGCAGTCTTGTGCGTGCCGTAGTTATCCAGAATCAAATGCACGTCCAGGTCCGCGGGAGTGGCGGTATGGACCGTCTCCAGAAACCGGCGGAACTCGAGGGCGCGATGCCGACGATGACACTCGCCAATGACTTTGCCGCTGGCCATCTCCAGAGCTGCAAACAGCGACGTCGTGCCGTGACGTTCGTAATCGTGAGTTCGCCGCTCGATTTGTCCGGGGCGCATCGGCAGCAGCGGTTGGGTTCGGTCCAAGGCTTGGATCTGGGCCTTTTCATCCACGCACAGCACCAAGGCTTGGTCGGGCGGGTTCAGGTAGAGTCCCACGATGTCCCGGACTTTCTCGATAAACAGTGGGTCGCGCGACAACTTGAAGGTTTCGCTGCGATGCGGCTGCAAGGCGAACGCCCGCCAGATGCGGCTGATGGCCGTCTGGCTCATGCCGCAACGGCGTGCCAGCAGTCGCGTGCTCCAGTGCGTCGCATTGCACGGCATTGATTCCAGGGTCAGGGTTAACACCCGTTCCACCTCCGCATCGCCGATGCGGCGCGGCGCTCCGGGGCGTGGTTCGTCCAGCAACCCCTCCAGACGCTGGACGACGAATTGTCCTCGCCACTTGCCCACGGTGGGTTTACACACGTGCAGGGCAGCGCTCACCGCCGTGTTGTTTTTTCCCTCTGCGCAGGCCAGCACGATGCGGGCGCGCAACGCCAGGGCTTGAGCGGTTTTGCGCCGCTGCGCCCAGCCCTGCAAGGTTTCTCGCTCTTCAGCACTCAAGGTCAATTCCGGTGTAGGGCGTCCTCGTCGCATTGGTGTCCTCCTTCTTATAAACCCAATGCACGAGAACTTCCATTTATTAAACGAACTTCTGACTCAGGACACTAGTGCAGTGTCTAATAAGTTTCGTTAACAGAGTCTTCCTCATGCGCGCGGCTTTTTCGCAGCCCCGTCAGGGGCGGAATCCCGCGCCTGCGGGACTAGGGCGCAAGCCCTGGGGTGGAGGGCCCTCACCTCCGTCACCCCTCTCCCGCCCGAGCGGGAAAGGGGACGCGGGTGAGGGAGGGCTCGCTGACCCCGACACGTCGGGGCTGAATCATTCAACGAAATTTTGATTCAGGACGCTGGCGTTGATTCCACTGGGGCATATACCGTGGGCTGACGGTGTGGCCACGCAGGGAACGAGGTGTTGATAAGCCATTCTCATTTTATCCAGATACAACCGGCCTCGACTGCCGGAAAGGCGCAACGGTGACAATCCAAGGTGTCGAGCCAAAACTCGCCGCTGCAATTTCCACTCCAATCTCATTGCGCAACTTAGGTCCGCCCCATCACGGTACTGTCCCAATTTCAGACGTAGCGCCGGCTTCCAGCCGGCATCGAGCCGCCAAGATGGCGGCGCTACGTTCAAATTAGGACAGCACCCCCATCACGTTCAGGGTGCTGGGCCATGGCGCAAAGATATATAATGACGGTTCGTGCTGAGTCCAACCGAACGATCCTGGCATCTAAATATGTTGCAGGGCAACGAACGGGCCCTGGATCTAGATTGTTCTTGGGCGGGGTTGGGCACAGCTTTATTTATTAATCAGGAGGACTAATCCCTTGGATGGTAAAGCCGCAGTGAGCCCGGAAAGCAAGCCCTTCGACCAAACGCAACTCGACCAACTATGCATCAATACCATTCGGTTTCTTGCCGTCGATGGAGTTCAGAAAGCGAACTCCGGTCATCCCGGACTGCCCATGGGCGCTGCGCCCATGGCCTACGTGCTCTGGACACGGTTCATGCAGTACGATCCCCTCAAACCAGGTTGGCCTAATCGGGACCGGTTCGTCCTTTCCGCCGGACACGGCTCGATGCTTTTGTACAGTCTTCTTCACTTGACCGGATATGGCCTCCCGCTCTCCGAGCTTCAGCAGTTCCGCCAATGGGGGAGCAAGACACCTGGCCATCCGGAATACGGGTTGGCTGACGGCATTGAAACGACCACCGGGCCTTTGGGTCAAGGATTCGGGACCGGCGTAGGCATGGCCATTGCGCAAAAGTACGTCGCGGCGCATTTTAACCGCCCTGTACACGACGTCTTCGAATTACAAAATCTATGGCATCGTCAGCGATGGCGATTTGATGGAAGGGGTAGCCTCGGAGGCGGCTTCGCTGGCTGGCCACCTGGGACTCAACAATATTATTTATTTCTATGACGACAACCACATCTCGATTGAAGGGTTGACGCACCTGGCGTTTACGGAGGACCGCGGCGCGCGTTTCGAGGCTTACGGATGGTTCGTGCAGAGGTTAGCGGACGGCAACGATCTGGAGGCAATTGATGCTGCGATTCGCGCCGCGCAGGCAGAAAAGGAGCGGCCCTCCATCATCATGATCCGAACGCACATTGGCTACGGCAGCCCCAACAAACAGGACACGGCGGAGGCGCATGGCAGTCCGTTGGGTGAAGAGGAAGTGAAGTTGACCAAGGAGAATTTGGGCTGGCCGCTGGAGCCGAAGTTCTACATACCGGAGGAAGCGCTTGCCCATTTTCGCAAAGCATTGGAGAGCGGTGAAAAGGCGGAAGCCGAATGGAAAACGCGACTCGCAGATTACCGAGAGGCTTATCCAGAGCTCGCGGCGGAGTTAGACCGATTCGTCAAGGGCGAACTCCCCGAGGGTTGGACTGCCAAGCTTCCCACATTCAGTTCTGCTGAAAAACCCATGGCCACCCGCCAGGCTTCCGGCAAAGTGTTGAACGCCATCTCGCCCAGCCTGCCCATGCTCTTGGGCGGCTCGGCAGACCTGGCGCCATCGACGAATACGCTGATCAAGGGAGAGGGAGACTTTAGCAGAGGTAACTATGGCGCTCGCAATTTCCACTTTGGGGTGCGCGAACATGGCATGGGCGCGGTCATCAATGGCATGGCGCTCAGCGGGCTTATCCCTTACGGCGCGACGTTCTTCATCTTTTCAGATTATCTACGGCCCGCCTTGCGTCTGGCGGCGCTGATGGAAGCTCATTCCATCTTCGTCTTCACGCACGACAGTATTTTCCTCGGCGAGGATGGGCCAACTCACCAGCCCATTGAGCACTTGCCGGCGTTACGGGCCATCCCTAATCTGAGCGTGATTCGGCCTGCCGATGCGAACGAGACGGCGGTGGCATGGCGCGTGGCGATTGAGCATCGGGGCGGGCCGGTGGCCCTGTGCCTGACCCGGCAAGTTTTGCCGATCGTTGATCGCAGCAAGTATGGTGCGGCGGAAGGTTTGGTCAAAGGCGCTTATGTGCTGGCGGATGGCAAAGGGGAGACTCCGGAGATCATCCTGATTGCCTCGGGCTCCGAGGTAGCCCCGGCCCTGGAGACTTACGAAAAGCTGACGGGAGAGGGAATTGTAGCGCGGCTGGTGAGCATGCCTTCGTGGGACCTTTTTGAGAAACAGCCCCAATCTTACCGGGACGAGGTTCTGCCGCCCGAAGTGACGGCGCGGCTGGCCATTGAGGCTGCGGCGCCCTTCGGTTGGGAGCGCTATGCCGGAAGCAAGGGCGATGTGATGGGGATCAAACGCTTTGGTGCGTCGGCGCCGTACAAGATCCTGGCGGAGAAATTTGGATTTACTGCGGCCAACATTCTGCAACACGCCCATAAGTTGCTGGGCCGCTGAGCAGTGACGAGTGACAAGTGACGAGTAGAGAGTCGGGAGTCAAGAGGCGCTAAGGGGTAAGCAGAAGAACGGGGGCTGGGGCCGAGGGACTGGGGCGAGGGCAATTCAAGAAAAGGTAGACAGTAGGTAGTGGTCAGAATATTTGGGCGTGGTGCTGGGGGCTCAGGGCTGGGGCAGCACAACAATCAAAATTCAGAATTCAAGATTCAAGATGGGCTTAGGCCCGAGTCCCGAGCCCCCAGCCCCGAGTCCCTTCGCCGGGGTCGCTGTTCCCCCGGCTAAGCAGGGAGGAAATCCTATGGCTGAGAATCCATTGAGGCAACTTAACCGAGCCGGCCAGAGCGTTTGGTTCGACTACATCCGCCGGTGGGAAATGGTCTCCGGTCATCTGAAGCGCTTAATCGATGAGGACGGGCTATCTGGAGTCACCTCCAATCCCAGCATTTTTGAAAAGGCCATCGCCGACAGCAAGGATTATGACGAGGTCATACAGAAGCTGGTGTCGGAGGGCAGCGAAGCGGCGCAGATTTTCGAAACTCTGGCGGTTGAAGACATCCAGATGGCCGCCGACTTGTTCCTGCCCACGTACCGCGCGACGGATGCCAGGGATGGCTATGTGAGCATCGAGGTTTCCCCGACTCTGGCGCGCGACACCACCGGCACGATCGCGGAAGCCCGCCGGCTTTATCGCGAAGTGAACCGCCCCAATGTGCTGGTGAAAGTGCCCGGGACGGTGGAGGGGCTGCCTGCCATTCAGCAACTGTTGGGTGAGGGAATCAACATCAACATCACCCTGCTTTTTGCTATCGCGAGGTACGAGGCGGTGGCGGAGGCGTATATTGCAGCCCTTGAGAAGCTAGCTGCTGACGGCAAAGACCTGAAGCGCGTGGCCTCCGTGGCGAGCTTCTTCGTGAGCCGCATTGACACGCTGGTTGACCAGCAACTGGAGGACCTGCGTCGCGAGGCCAAGACGGAGGCGGAGCGCGAGAAGATTTCGGCTCTCTTCGGCAAGGCGGCCGTTGCCAATGCCAAGCTTGCCTACCAGCGCTTTAAGGAGATTTTTGCCGCCCCACGTTTTCAGCGGCTGGCGCAAAATGGGGCGCGAGTGCAGCGGATGCTGTGGGCTTCGACGAGCACCAAGAATCCGAAGTATCCCGACACCCTCTATGCCGCGGAATTGATTGGGCCCGATACCATCGATACCATGCCCGCTTCCACCCTGGATGCCTTTCGCGATCACGGCAAGGTGCTGGCGACGATCGAGGAGGGCCTGGCCGAGTCCCGCCAGGTCATGGCCCAACTCGCGGAGGTGGGCGTCGATTTCGCTGCCGTTACCCGAAAGCTCGAGGAGCAAGGAGTCGAGGCTTTTGCGAAAGACTATCAAAAGCTCCTCAAAAGCATTGCCGAGAAGCGCGCCCAAGTCCTGGAGGGAGGGGCGGTTCGCGAACCGTCCCTACAACCTGAAGCGGGCAGCCTTGCCTCCGCCGTGGCCGCCACGCTGGACAAGCTCGAGGAGCAGAAGTTTCCGCAACGGCTATGGGACCGCGACGCATCCTTGTGGAAGAACGATGCCAAAGTTCAGGTGGGGATTCGCAATGCGCTGGGGTGGCTCCGGGTTTCTCATGCGATGCTGGGGCATCTGGACGCCCTTTCGAATTTCGTTCAGGAAGTCAAGTCAGCAGGTTTTACCCACGCGGTCGTCCTGGGCATGGGAGGCAGCAGCCTTTGCCCGGATGTCTGCCGCGCCACTTTTGGGACGGCGCCGGGGTTTCTCCAGCTCCTCGTGCTCGATTCCACAGTTCCCGCCAGCGTCGCACAGATCGAGAAGTCCGTCGATCTCGCCCATACACTCTTCATCGTCTCCAGCAAATCCGGTGGGACGATCGAGCCAAACAGCTTCTTCAAGTACTTCTACGAGCGTGTCCGAGCCTTGAAAGGCCAGCGGGCGGGTGAGAACTTCGTGGCCATTACCGATCCGGGGACTTCTCTCGAAAAGTTGGCGAGCGAGAAGAAGTTCCGGCGCGTTTTTCCTGGGGTTCCTGAAATAGGCGGACGCTATTCAGCGTTATCGAATTTCGGAATGGTGCCGGCGGCTCTGGCCGGCGTGGATGTACAAATCTTACTCGAGCGCGCGGAACGCATGGTTAACGCCTGTGGACCGTGCGTGCCGGGGAAGGAAAATCCAGGCATGGTCCTGGGCGCAACCCTGGCGGAGGCGGCGCGCCGTGGGCTCGACAAAATCACGTTTGTGATTTCCCCTGGCATCGAGAGCTTCGCGGACTGGGTGGAGCAGCTCATCGCTGAAAGCACCGGCAAAGAAGGCAAAGGCTTGGTGCCGGTGGCGGGAGAAGCGCTGGGTGAGCCAGGGGTTTATGGCAAGGACCGGATCTTCGTCCACATCAAGTTAGACTCCGAAGCGGAGGGCCGCAACGAGCAGGCCCTCAATGCCCTCGAGGCGGCGGGTCATCCCGTAATCAAACTCAGCTTGCATGACAAGCTGGATTTGGGTCAGGAGTTCTTCCGTTGGGAAGTGGCGACGGCGACCGCTGGCGCGCTGCTGGGCATTAACCCCTTTGATCAACCCAACGTCCAGAAGAGTAAAGACAACACCAACGACCTACTGCAAAAATTCTTGTTAGAGGGGAAATTTGGAGAGAAGGAGTCCGCGCTCGAAGCCGATGGCATCCAGCTTTACTCCAGCCCGGAGATTCATGCCAGTTTGGAAAAGGCCGAAGCCGCGCAGGGCAGCAAGTCGCCTTTGCCGGAGGGCTACCTTGCAGCCTTCCTGAACCAAGCGCGACCCGGCGATTACATTGCGCTGTTGGCTTATCTCGAGCCCACGGCCGAAAACGGCGCTCTTCTCGAATCGATACGCACGCGCCTGCGCGACGCAACTCATCTTGCAACCGCCCTAGGATACGGTCCCAGATACCTTCACTCAACGGGTCAACTCCACAAGGGCGGAGCGAATAACGGCCTGTTCATTCAGATTACCGCCGACGATGCCCAGGATTTACCGATTCCCGGAGAGCCTTACGGTTTTTCCATCTTGAAGCAAGCTCAAGCTCTTGGCGACCTGGGTGCGCTCAAGGGCGAGCAGCGGCGCGTCATTCGACTGCATCTTGGAAGGGACGTAGAGGTCCAATTGGCACGGCTGGAAAAACTGGTTGAGAGCGCGGTCAAGTAATGGCTGACACCACCATGTTTTGCAATCCTCTGCGGGAAGGGATTCGGATTCATCGGACTCCTGAACCGTGCACCATGGTAATCTTTGGCGCTTCCGGCGACCTGACGGAAAGAAAGCTGATCCCTGCGCTCTTCTACCTATCGCGCGAGCGCATGTTGCCTGCTGGGTTTTCCGTCATTGGGTGCGCTCGGACGCCAGCCACGGACGATAGCTTTCGGGAGGAAATGGGACAGGCGGTTAAGAAGTATTTGAAGCTCTCCGCCGAGAGCGATGCGTTTGTCGAGAGCTTCGGCAAAGGCATCTTCTACATTGCTGATGACTTCAGCCACGCAGCGGCTTACGAGCAACTGAAGACCCTCCTGGATCGGCTAGACCGGGAAAGGGGCGCTTCCGGCAACCGTCTCTTCTACCTTGCCACGCCGCCCAGTTTCTTCCCCGTTATCGTAAAGCATCTTGGAGCGGCAGGGCTGGCCAAGCCGAAGTTTCCTGAACAATCCTGGACGCGAATCATCATTGAGAAGCCTTTCGGGCGTGACCTGGCCAGCGCCAGAGAATTGAACCGGGTGGTGACAGAGGTTTTCCGGGAGGAGCAGGTATACCGCATCGACCATTACCTGGGGAAGGAAACTGTCCAGAACCTGTTGGTGTTTCGCTATGCCAACGGGATTTTCGAGCCGTTCTGGAACCGGCGCTACATTGACCACGTGCAGCTCTCAGTGGCCGAAGACTTGGGAGTGGAGAACCGTGGTTCGTATTACGAAGAGGCGGGGCTGGTGCGCGACATGATCCAGAACCACGTCCTGCAACTCCTCAGCCTGGTGGCCATGGAACCTCCGGCCACTTTCGATGCCACTTCCGTGCGTGATGAGAAGGCGAAAGTGCTGCGCGCCATCCGGCCTCTGGGGATTGACCGGATCGAAGAGTTTGCGGTGCGGGGCCAATATGCGGAGGGCTGGGTGGGTGGAAAGAAAGTTCCGGCTTACCGCGCCGAGCCGAAAGTCTCTCCCACATCGACCACGGAGACTTATGCCGCCTTCAGGTTCCACATTGACAACTGGCGCTGGGCGGATGTTCCCTTTTACCTGAGGTCCGGCAAGCGTCTGGCGAAGCGCGTGTCAGAGATTTCCATTCAGTTCCGCCGCGTGCCTCACTTGCTTTTCAAGGGTGATGGAGCGGATGGCATCGAGCCCAACGTGCTCACGGTTAATGTTCAGCCGAACGAGGGGATTTCGCTGAAATTCTGCGCCAAACTCCCCGGGGCCACGATGCAAATCCGTCCCGTCCAGATGGAATTTCGATACGGTGAATCCTTCGGCGCCACGCCACCCACTGCCTATGAGACCCTGCTGTTGGATTGCATGTTGGGCGACGCTACGCTGTTCAACCGCAGCGATGCGGTGGAGCTTTCCTGGGAGTTGGTGGACCCGATCCTCAGCTATTGGCAGGAGCAGGGACCAAAAGGCCTCGCCTCCTACCAGGCCGGGTCGTGGGGACCTGCCGAAGCCGATGCCTTGATCGAGCGAGACGGCCGCCAGTGGCACCGGCTGTGAAGAAAGCAGAAACTGGAAAGTAGAAATCAGAAGGCAGAAAGCAGAAGGCAGAAGGCAGAAAGCAAAAAGCAGAAAGTAGAAGTCAGAAAGAAGAAAGTAGAAGTCAGAAAACAGAAAACAGAAGTAAGAAGGCAAAAGGCAGTTTCTAATTTGAAATTTCAAATTTGACTTCTGATTTTTTGGGAAGGTAGAGTTACCAGTTTCCAGTTTCCAGTTTCTGATTTGGGGGGGGCAGTTACCAGTTTCTAATTTCTAGTTTCTGATTTCTGATTTTCGGGAGTGTTGCTTGGCAGGAACAATCGAACCGATTGGGTTGGGCGAGCCCCGCGCGGTCCCGCAGGGCGGGATGGCTGATCTGGAAGCCGAGCTCTCGGCTCTGTGGCGGTCGGCGGCTGAAGATCCCGCTGCAAAGAACGCCGTGACTCGTGCCTGCACTTTGACTCTACTCATTTACGTGGAGAGCGATGAGGCGGCGTACGAGGTAACCAACCTGGTTGCCGAGGT
Organism: uncultured Acidobacteriota bacterium; assembly: GCA_963832915.1. Lineage (GTDB taxonomy): Bacteria > Acidobacteriota > Terriglobia > UBA7540 > UBA7540 > CAVROP01. The sequence goes on along the minus strand of CAWHWE010000044.1, from coordinate 102,911 downwards.
GACGCGCCAGAACCCTTGCCGGGCGATTATCATGATGCTGGAACCGGAAGCCTCTCCCTCGGGGCTTGAGGCGTGGGTTTCCGCGCATTGCCACCTTCCAGTGGCGGGCGAAAAACAGGTGTGCAGCGAGCAGATTACCATTCGCGCTCGGGGTGAGGCAGGGCAAGGGTTGGCCAGCGTGGTTCTGCCTTTGACGGTCGCCGGATTGCCGATTTTCCTTTGGTGGCGGGCCGGCGATTTTTCGCCGCCTCCCTATTTTGACCAGATCCTCCGCCTTACGCAGCACGTCATTGTGGACACGGCGCGGTTTTCGCCCAGCGGGACGCATTTGCTGGACCTGGCCGCATGGCTTCATAAGTCCGCGGGGAGGACTCAGTTGACTGACCTGAACTGGAGCCGCATTACTCCCTGGCGCGAGCTCATTGGCCAATGTTTTGATGCGCCCGATAGACGGCCCTACCTGGGCCGCCTCTCGGAGGTAAGGATTGAATACGAGCAGGATTCCGCACGACTGGTGACGCAGCGCGCGCAGGCCCTGTTGCTGACGGGTTGGCTGGCCAGCCGCTTGGGATGGGAACTCCTGAAGTCCGAAAGGCGGGAAGAGGCCCAGCCTCGCACTTTCTATTTCAAGTCCGCAGGCGGCATGGTGAGAGTGGAGCGAAACCTGAAAAGAGTTGACAACGCCTGTGGTGTTTGTTTCACCATTGAGTTTAGATCTGAAGGGCCTCCTGCCGCCAGATTCTCGTTCACGCGCGGGGCGGATGGGAAAGTGGTAAAGACGTTGGCTGAAGTCCCAGGCTCGCTGCCTATGGGGCGCTCCGTGCGTCTGGAAGTTCTGGATGAAGCTGAGATATTGAATGAAGAATTGAAACTGGGAGTTCGGGACCGGGGTTACGAAGAGGCCCTAAGTGTTGTGGCGCGCATGATCGCCTCCTGATTCCGGCCCGCCATCGAGCTTTGAGGGATAATTGAGTGAGAAGGAGCAGCCCCCGATGGGTAAACACAATGTGAGGGTTTTTTCCAGCTTGGAGGAGATGAGCTGGGCGGGAGCATGTGCGTTTGAAGACTTGGCGCGCCTCAAGGCTATCGAGGGCAAGACTTTCTCCGCCGCGCTCTCCGGTGGGTTGACACCCCGGTTGCTGTATCATATTCTCGCCAGCCGGGCCCTCCTGGGACGCATTCAATGGAAGAATATTCACCTCTTCCAAGTGGACGAACGATGCGTTCCACCTGACCACCCCGACAGCAACTATCGGATGATCCGTGAGGCCCTCCTTGATAACGCCGGTATTCCGGCCGAGAACTTTCATCGCATGCAGGCCGAGCAGTCGGACCTCGAGCAGGCCGCGCGTGACTACGCCTCTGAACTCGCCCGCGTCCTCCAACCCCAAGACGGCGACAGGCCGCGCTTGGATATCGTATTCCTGGGTATGGGTCCGGATGGGCACACGGCTTCGCTTTTTCCCGGGACGGCCGCGTTGGAGGAGCAGAGTGTGTGGGTTCGGCCCAATAACGTTGAAAGACTGGGATTGCGCCGCCTGACCATGACCCTTCCGGTGTTGAATGGCGCGGCGCATGTGCTTTTCCTGGTGGCGGGAGCGGACAAGGCTGAAGGCCTGCGCAAAGTGCTCGAGGGCCCCCCGGGGCAATTACCCGCCCAGCTAATCCAGCTGCTCAATGGCAGTTTGAGCTGGTTGCTGGACGAAGCGGCTGCGAGGAAGCTCAGCCCTGCCACAAGAGGTGAACGGTGACCAAGATAGCGCCGTCTATACTTTCAGCGGACTTCACGCGACTGGGCGAGCAGGTCCGGGCGCTGGAGGGCGCGGGAGTGGACCGATTTCAGGTGGACGTGATGGATGGCCGCTTTGTTCCCAATATCACTTTCGGCGCGCTGGCCATTGAAAGCCTGCGCCCCCTGACACGCCTGACCATTGAGGCCCACCTGATGGTCGAACCGCCGGAAGATTTTATCGAGCGATTCGCCAAGGCCGGTGCGGATACCATCATCGTCCACCAGGAGGCGACGCCGCACCTGCACCGCGCCATCCAGCAAATCCACCACTTTGGAAAGAAAGCCGGCGTGGCCATCAACCCATCCACTCCGGCGAGCACGCTTTCCGAAATCCTGGGGAGCATGCAAATGGCTTTGGTCATGACGGTCAACCCGGGATTCGGCGGCCAGGATTTCATTCCCGAAACGCTCCATAAAATTCGCCAAGTGCGCAACGCCATCCAGGAACGCGGTCTCGATTGCGAAGTCGAAGTGGACGGCGGCATCAACCTCCAGACCGCGCGCTTGGTGGTAGAGGCTGGCGCTAACGTGCTGGTGGCCGGCTCGGCGGTTTTTGATTCGAAGCACGGCATTGCCGCCGCCATCCAGAATCTGCTTGAAAGCTGTGCATAGGGCAGTGAGGAGTGACGAGTGACAAGTGACAAGCAAAGAGGTCAGCTCATTTCCTCCTGCTCGTCACTCGTCACTTTTCACTCGTCACAGATGTGTGGATGAGTTCCTTGATGGAGATATCCTGGAGAGGGGTGCGATTTCTTTCGGCAAAATCAAGCATGTCCAGCACAGCCCGTCGCCGCGCCTCCGCTGGCTTGGTCGCGTGGCCGCATAGAGGAGCCCACACGGCCCGCATCACATCTGCTCCGCATCAAAGCCGCTGAGGCGGGCGGCCGCCCGCAGCTTTTGGTCGGCGGTCAGGAAGACACGGCCTTGGGAAATTCCTTCGCACCACTCCAGCGCCGCTGCCAACTGCAAGCAGTCCGCTGCGCGCAAGTCGTAACGCTCCACAAGGCGTGCGGCCAGCGCGCGCAGGGCGTGCGACGGCTGAATGACAGACCACGAGTCGGCGAGGCTCTTGGCTAGCTTGCGGGCCTTGGCGCAGTCACCAGAGTCGATTTGCCGCATGCGCACCAAGCGAGCCAGCGCGCTCGCGATCTCGACAGGCGTGGCCCACCAGACAACCACCTCATAACTCTTGTAAAGCGCGAGGGCGCGAGGCGTGATGCCCTGGCGCACGCAAAGAGGAACCAGTGCGCTTATTTCCCAAAATGCCGAAACCCGCATTACCGGCTCTCGCGTTCTTCCCGCCATATCTGTTCCATGACCTCATCGGAAACATTCCCCGGCGGTTCCGGCCATGACACCCTGGCAGGCCGTTTCTTCAAGGGAGGCGTGAGAACGCCGCGGGCAATCAGCCGCTGCTCATGCACGGAATGTCTTTCCAAACGGCACGGCACGATTCGTGCCACGGGCTTGTCGCGGTCGCAAATAAGCACCTCTTCGCCCTCACGCACAAGCTGGATATGGGCGCTGAGCTGTGCTTTCAGGTTGCTGATATTCACGGTTTTCATAAGACGATTATAACCAATCTGACCATGTTGGTCAGGCCTATCTTCCTCTCCTCGCAATGAAGAGGGCAGCCTTTTCCGCGCCTCAGCACGCCCTACGATGAATGCAAGTTCCCTAAATGACATCAGTACCCACAGGTGGTTTCTGTATGACACGGCGCCCAGGGTCATGCTCGCGAGGAGGGGCAGAGTGAACATTCCAGCCCCTTGTTGCTTTTTCTTGTCCGTTGGCCTATAACAACCCTTCTCCAAGGCACGTGCGAAGAATGCAACCTGAATCGGTGTGGGAAGGTGATCCGTCAGTCTTTGGTGGCAACGCACGTAGCGCCGGGCTTTAGCCCGGCACCGCTCCAAAATGCCGATCCCGCCTTGCGGGATCGGCGCTACGCTACCCGAGACTGAAGGATTACGTGGGGAGGGGATTGTGGCCACGAAAAAGAAGAACGGGAAGCTGGAGAGGCGCGAATTCCTGAAGAAAGTGGCGGCTGGCGGAGCGTTGGCCGGCAGCGTTCGAGGGTTGGCAGGGGCGGAGTCGCGCCGGCCTGCACGCAAGGCTGCGGCCGCAGAAAAGCCAGCCTCGGGGTCGGCCAGTGCGGGCAACCGCATCACCTTTCCACGCACTTTCAGCGGTCGAAGCCTGAAGATGATTGCCTTCCCGCTGGGTGGAATCGGCACGGGTACGATTTCGCTGGGTGGCCGGGGGCAGTTGCGCGATTGGGAGATCTTCAACCGGCCGGACAAGGGGAATACGCCGGACTATTGTTTTCCTGCCATCTGGGCACAGGCGGAAGGAAAGAAGCCGGTGGCTCGTGTCCTGGAGGCGCGGATTGAGCCGCCCTACGAAGGGCCGAGCGGGTTGGGGTCGAACAACGTGCCAGGCCTGCCGCGCCTTGCTTCCGCCAAGTTCACCGGCGCCTATCCCTTTGCGCACCTCGAATTCGAAGACGAGACGCTGCCCATCCTCGTCAGCCTGGAAGCGTTCAATCCTCTTGTTCCCTTGGACGTTGAAGCCTCCGGTTTGCCCATCGCCGTGCTTCGTTACCACCTCAAGAATCCGGCCCCTGCGGCGGTGAAAGTGGGTGTGGCCTTCAGCCTTCAAAACCCTGTGGGAAAGGACGGAAGACAGGCAAACTTTCGCCAGGCCGAAGGCGTGGCCGGCTTGTTCATGGATAACCCCTTCTTAGCCTCGACTGATCCGACGAAAGGCTCGATGTTCCTGGGTGTGCTGGGTGCGCCGGATGCAAGCGTCTCGTACCTTCGGGGGTGGAAACGGACGCAGTGGTGGGATGGGCCGTTGACCTTTTGGGACGACTTCACGGATGACGGCGCTCTCACCAGCGACTCGCCCGCAGTGAGCCCGGTGGGTTCGATTGCCGTCACGCAATCGCTGCCTGCGGGCGGCGAAGCCGTCGTGACCTTTCTCCTCGCTTGGCATTTCCCCAACCGCACGCCGGATCGTTGCGGATGGCCTGCGCCTGAAAACGAACAGAAGACGGTGGTGGTGGGGAACTATTATTGCCAGCGGTTCACCGACGCCTGGGAAGTGGCTCGGCAGGTGGCGCAGCAACTCCCTTCGTTGGAGGGGCGCAGCCGCTCCTTCGCGGCTGTAGTGGAATCTTCCACCTTGCCTCCCGCGGCGCTGGAGGCGGCGCTCAGCAACCTCTCGACCTTGCGTACGAACACTGCATTCCGCACCGCGGACGGTGAATTCCACGGCTTCGAGGGGTGCAACAATCAGTCGGGGTGCTGCCACGGGACGTGTACTCATGTCTGGAACTACGAGCAGGCGACGGCCTTTGTCTTCCCCTCGCTGGCGCATTCCATCCGCGAATCCGAATTCCTGCGCAACACGCGCCAAGACGGCCTGATGGGTTTTCGCTCCTACCTGCCAGATGGGAGAAAGATCTGGGATAAGGCGGCCGCAGACGGCCAGATGGGTTGCCTGATGAAACTCTACCGTGACTGGCAGCTTTCCGGTGACACGGAATGGTTGCGGCGCCTGTGGCCCAACGCCAAACGCGCACTCGAATTTGCCTGGATCAAAGGCGGCTGGGACGCCAACCGGGACGGCGTGGCGGAGGGCGTTCAGCACAACACCTACGATGTCGAGTTCTATGGTCCCAATCCTCTCTGCGGCGTGTGGTATCTGGGAGCGTTGCGGGCGGGACAGGAGATGGCGCGCGCCGTCGGTGACCAGGATTCGGCGGCGGAATACCGGCGGCTGTTCGAGAATGGCAGCAGATGGATCGACTCCAATCTGTTTAACGGCGAGTATTACATCCAGAAGATCGAGGGCCGGCCGAAGGAAGAGGTGTTTGAGGGAGTGCTGGTGGGTATGGGGGCAGCCAATCCCGACAAGCCGGATTACCAAATGGGCGAGGCGTGCCTGGTGGACCAATTGGTTGGCCAGTACATGGCGCACGTCCTGGGGCTGGGCTACTTGTTAGACGAGCAGCACGTGAAACAGGCCCTGAAATCCATCTACCGGTACAATTACCTGCCGGACATGAGCGAACACGAGGCGGTGCAGCGCACCTTCGCGCTAAACGACGATGCCGCCGTGGTGATCGCGTCGTATCCTCATGGGAAACGCCCCGAAATTCCTTTCCCCTATTTTTCGGAGGTCATGGACGGGTTCGAATACCAATTCGCCGCGCACCTGATCTACGAAGGCATGCTGGCGGAGGGACTGACGGTGGCTGAAAGCGCTCGCCTTCGCTTTGATGGGGAGCGCCGCAACCCCTGGAACGAGCCCGAGTGCGGCCATCACTACGCGCGCGCCATGTCCACCTGGGCGCTGATTGTGGCTCTGAGCGGCTTTCACTACTCCGGGGTTGACCGCAAGCTGACGCTTACGCCTCGGGTGCGCGCTCAAAATTTCAGTTGCTTCTGGTCGGTCCCCGGCGGATGGGGGAAATTCTCCCAAACCATAAGCACCGCAAGCCATGCGGTCGAGGTCGCGACGCTCGAAGGCTCAATGAGCGTGGCGAGCCTTGCTCTGGGAGGGAATGGCAAGGTGGCGCGGAAGAAAGTGACTGCCCGCCTCGGCCAAGAAGCCCTGGCAGCGAGCTTGCGCGAAGAAGGGAATCTGCGCCTGGTGGCGTTTGAGCGGGAAGTTCGCATCGTGCCCGGCCAATCGCTCACGGTCAGCCTGCGGGCGTGAAGCGCGCTTCGATCGCAGCTCGGGGTCATTGATTGACATTGCAGGACCTTCCCCTTATGATTCGAAACTTTCGGGAGTCCACTATCACCGGTGGCGCCGAAAGTGTACAAATTGCTGAAGGGAGGCGCCGAGCAGCGCCCGACAGGAGGAGAATCTAATGAACGTTTCCGGCACGCGGAGGCATTGGACCAGGTTTAGAACACTTTTTCTTGCGTTCATCACCTTGGCAATTATTAGCTTGACCGCAGCACCCGTGTCCCTTCGCGCCCAGAGTTTTCGCGGTTCGTTCCAGGTTCCTTATACCTGGTTGGCCGCGCAAGACACTTGTACGGGAGGCTACCACGACGGCAACGAAGGGCGCAATACCCTCTTCGGTCCTGGATTCAAGCAGTGGGACCTTGCTCTCTATAAGGACACGGCGATCAGCGAACGGCTGAAGGTACAATTCCGCGCCGATTTCTTCAACATCGTCAATCACCCGAATTTTACGAATCCGTTCTTGCCGACCTTCTTTGCCGCTTGCGACACCCACGGAATCAATCCGAACAACGGCGCGTGCGAGGGCTACCTGCCTACTACCGCCACGGGCGACGTGGGAGAAGGCAACCCTCTCATCGGGGGAGGCGGTCCACGCGGAATCCAATTAGCAATTAAGTTAATGTTCTAAGTGCGGGATTCAGGAGTCAGGCTTTAGGATTTAGGCTTCCTATTCACGGGTGATTGCAGGCCTGTCATGCTGAGCGCAGCGAAGCATCCCTCCAGTTGTTTTTCGTTCCGGGAAGCACCGACGAACTGCAGAGATGCTTCACTGCGCTCAGCATGACGGCACCGGCCCTTGTAAGCCTCAGGTTCTCACCGCAAGTGTCCGCTATCCCCCACGCAAATTGCGAATTCAGTTAGAATTAGACTCTGGGTTCCTGAATCCTGTGTCGGAAGTCTTAATCATCGGCGGCGGTTTTTCGGGTCTTGCGGCGGGCGTCGAACTGTCGGAACACGGCTGGGGTGTGCGCTTGCTCGAACAGAAGCCTCACCTGGGTGGGAGGGCTCGGTCCTTTCTTGACCCTGCAACGGGCTCCGTGGTGGATAACGGCCAGCACATCTTCATGGGTTGCTACCACGCGACGATTCGCTTCCTTTCGGCTATCGGAACTCTGCACCGCGTCCGGTTTCAAAAGCACTTGACCGTCCATTTTCTCGACCGAAACGGGCGTCTCACACTGTTTCAATGTCCCGGCTTACCCTCGCCCTGGCATGTCCTGTTCGGCGTGCTCCGCTCTGGGAGTTTCGCCTTCAAGGAGAAGCTGGAAGTTTTGCGCCTGGGAGGATTGCTCCGCTGCTCCAAGGCGATGGACCATGGCTCGGAAAAGCTGAGCGTGCGCGAGTGGCTCACCAGGCTTGGCCAATCCGAGCGCTTGCAGAGCAATTTTTGGGACTTGCTCTGTATTGCGGCGCTCAATGAAGATCCGGCAGTTGCCAGCGCGGCGCTATTTGAACATGTGTTGCGATTGGCGCTCTTCACCTCGCCGGAGGACTCGTGCCTCGCGTTTCCCGTTGTTGGTTTGAGTGATGTGTATGTGGACGCTGCCACGGCTTACATTCGTGCCAGGGGCGGGCGCGTTGAATGCGGCCGGAGTGTTGCCGGTCTGCTGGTTTCCGAAGGGCGGTGCCGGGGTGTGCGCCTTTCCAGTGGCGAGGAAATTGAGGCGGAGAGCGTGTTGAGCGCCGTGCCCTCTTTTCAGCTTGCGGGCTTGTTGCCCGGCGAATTGATCCGCTTCGAGCCGTTCTTCGCCCCAGTTATTTCCCTCCGTCCTGCGCCCATCATTTCCATCAACCTCTGGTTTGACCGCCCCATCACCGATCTCGATTTTGTCGGGTTGCGCGGCACGACCATTCAGTGGCTGTTCAATAAAGGCAGGATCCTGGGCTCGGAGGAGAATTACGTTTCGATCATCCTGAGCGGCGCTCACCGGCACATCGCACGCAGCAAGGAAGAGTTGTTGGCCACAGTTTTGCTTGAGCTTGGCGACCTTTTCCCGGAAGCCCGAAAGGCCGAGTTGCATCATTCGCTGATTATTAAGGAGCGCTTCGCCACCTTCGCGCCGACCTGGGAAGCTGAGCAGGTACGGCCCCCGGCCCGGACGCCAGTGCGCGGCCTATATCTGGCGGGTGATTGGACTGCTACAGGCCTGCCCGCCACCATTGAAAGCGCTGTCCAGAGTGGCTACACTGCTGCGGGGGCTATTCTGGACGATTGTTGAATGTACTGACTGAGGTGGAGATGCGAACACGCACAACTGCATTTCGAATGGGGTTTCTTCTTGCCTTCCTGATTCTGGTTTTGTGCTCGATCGATGCCGGTCATTCCCGCGCAAGCGGGAATCCAGCCCTAATGTGGACTGACATGGAGGCCCGCTCACGCGGGGGCGACAACCCCGGCGAACGGGGGGCGGGCGGGGCTGCTGATCCTCGACTGAATTCAGCCTACCGCTTTGAAAAAGGCGGCTGGATTTATGTTCACCTGGAGGGATCGCCCGGCCAGATCGGTTTCCAGCACGGTTACTTGCTGGCCCCTGAGATCGCGGACGCCTTTGAAGCCATAAAGCTCGAGGACTCGCACCTCACCAGGAAGGATTGGGATTTCTTCCGCAAGGCCGCGCACGAAATGCTTTGGCCGAAGATCGACCAGGAATACCAGGAGGAACTCACAGGAATCACCGCAGGCCTGAAGGCGCACGGCGTCTCGATGGACATCGACGACGTGGTGGCGCTGAACGCCTTTGAGGAACTGCCTGGCTATTACGCGCCCTGGTATAACTCGCAGCATAAGGTGGCCAGCGCGCCACACCTGGTCAGCCCCGGCAACTGTAGCGCCTTCGTCGCCACCGGCAGTTACACCCGCGACCACAAAATCGTGATCGCGCACAACAACTGGACGGACTACTTCGAAGGGGAACGCTGGCGAATCATCTTCGACATCACGCCCCAACACGGATATCGTATCCTGATGGACGGCTTCCCCGGTGTGATTACCAGTGACGACGATTTCGGCGTGAACTCCAGCGGCCTCATAGTGACGGAGACCACCATTACGCAATTCGAGGGGTGGGATCCGAATGGCAAGCCGGAGTTCATGCGCTCCCGAAAGGCGCTCCAATATGCGGCTTCAATTGACGACTATGTGCGCATTATGCTGGACGGCAATAACGGCGGATACGCCAACGATTGGTTGCTGGGCGATAACAAGACCGGTGAAATCGCCCAATTCGAGTTGGGTCTGAAGGCGCATCAGGTCTGGCGCACCTTGGATGGCTATTTCGTGGGTTCAAACTTCGCCCGCGACCCGGAAGTGCTGGCTAAAGACACCACCTTTGATGTCAACAATCTCGAGACTTCCCCCAACGCCCGCCGCATCCGCTGGGAGCAGTTGATAAAGGAATCGAAGGGCAAGATCGACGTGAAAATGGGGGAGAAATTCATGGCCGATCATTACGATTCCTACCAGAAGAAAGTGGACCCCGACGAGCGCTCTCTCTGCGGACACGGGGATCATTCCCGGCGTGGCGAACCGATCTTGGGATGGCCGCCTTACAACGCTGCCGGCGCGGTGCAGGGAAAAGTTACGGACGGCAACATGGCTCGAGCCATGAGCTTTTACGCGCGCATGGGCCACCCCTGCGGCAAAGACTTTCTCGCTGCACCCTTCCTTAAAGCGCATCCCGAGTTCGCCTGGGAGGCGCCGCTGCTGCGCGATATGAAGGCCGGCCCATGGACGCTGTTCAAAGTCGGCCAGGGACAACCGTAGTGGCTTCTCGCAGGAATCCTCACCGTGGCGCCAGACCGCCATCCGGAGGAGGTCGCTTTTTGGACGACAAAGGGTCTCGGCAGTTTTCACCCGAGAGGAGTAGAATGCGAACATGAGAAAGCAGCGAGGCGCACGTATAACGAAGCACGTCAAACGGCTAAAGAACCCAGTCGCCGCGGTCGACGAGCACGTTCACCCTTTTCCCCAGCTCCGCGCTATTTCGAATGTGCCTGGCGTGGCGGCGGTTCTCGAGCGCGCCAGAATCCCCTATAGGAAAAATCCTCTCACCGAAGACGAAGCACTCAACCTGATTTGTGATGCCCGAAGCGATGAGCCTACCTATCCCTTAGAGAAACTGCTCAAGAAATACAAGCATGGATTGGCAGATTAAGTATCGGAGTTCGGTTGAGAAAGACGTTGACAGACTCCCGGCTGATGTTCGATCGCTTGTGCTACGACTCCTCGCCGAGCTTGCGACCAACCCTTTTCCTGAAGGATCCAAGAAGCTGAAGGGTTCGGCAGACCGTTTCCGTCTCAGATTCGCGGGGTCTTATAGGATCGTCTACAAAGTCTTCCAAGTTGAGCGCTTGATCAATATCGAGTTCGTAGGCCACAGGAAGGACGCTTACCGCTGGTTCTAATCCCATTCGCGAATGCCTAGGGTTCCAATCCCTTCCGTTCGAGTGGGGTTAGGTAGCCTTGCATCGCTTCCTCGATGTTGCTGGCCGCTTTTCCCCTGCTCCTCCCCTCGCTGAGGCAACCCGGCAGGCTTGGAAACTCTGCTACCCCATAGCCACGTGCCCATGGATAGATAATAACGCATTGAATATTATAACATTCTAAACTTTCTTCGCGATGACGCGTCGCGATTCGTAAAGCGGGAATTTCTCGGTCAGGGCCTCGACCTCGCCGCGGACGCGCTGCTGCACCGATTCATCCTCGACGTTGTGCAGCACCTCGGTGATCCAGTGCGCGATGAGCTCCATCTGCGGCTCTCGCAGCCCGCGCGTGGTGACGGCGGGCGTGCCCACGCGGATGCCGCTGGCGACCACGGGAGGGTTCGCATCGAAAGGAATGACGTTCTTGTTGACGGTGATGGCGGCGTTTTCCAGGGCCTTTTCGGCCTGCTTGCCAGTTACCTTCTTTGAAAACACGTCCACCAGCGCCAGGTGAGTGTCCGTGCCGCCGGAGACGATGCGGAAGCCATAGCCGGCCAGCGCCTCAGCCAGGGTGCGGGCGTTCAGGACGACTTGCTTCTGATACTCGCGGAACTCCGGCTGCAACGCTTCCCGGAAGCAGACGGCCTTGGCGGCAAGGACGTGCATCAAGGGGCCGCCTTGGATGCCGGGGAACACGATCTTGTCGATCTCCTTGGCATACTGTGCCTTGCAGAAGACCGCGCCGCCGCGCGGGCCGCGCAAAGTCTTATGGGTGGTGGTGGTGACGAAATCCGCGTGGGGGAAGGGGCTGGGATGAAGGCCTGCCGCGACCAGCCCCGCAATGTGCGCCATGTCCACCATGAGCAGCGCGCCGCTCTGTTTGGCAATGGCTGCGAAGCGCTCGAAATCGAGAAGGCGCGGGTAGGCGCTGGCGCCGGCCACGATGAGCTTGGGTTTGTGCTCCTGGGCCAGACGCTCGAGCTCCTCGAAGTCAACTGTCTCCGTGTCCTTCCGTACGCCGTAAGAAACGATCTTGTACATCTTCCCGGAGAAGTTCAACGGGTGCCCGTGCGTGAGGTGGCCGCCGTGGGCCAGGCTCATGCCCAGCAAGGTGTCTCCCGGCTTCAGCACGGTCATATAAACGGCCTGGTTGGCCTGGCTGCCGGAGTGCGCCTGCACGTTGGCGTGCTCCGCCCCGAAGAGCTTCTTGGCCCGCTCAATGGCGAGATTCTCGGCAATGTCCACGAATTCGCAGCCACCATAGTAGCGCTTGCCCGGCAATCCCTCGGCGTACTTGTTGGTCATCACGGACCCCAGGGCCTCGAGCACGGCCTCGCTGACGAAATTCTCCGAAGCGATCAGCTCCAGCGTCCGCGCCTGGCGGTCAACTTCCAGATCGAGCGCCTGGGCGATTTCGGGGTCAACTTCGCGCAAGGGAAGGGAAAGGTTCATGCTCTTTTCTCCGTGTGATAGCGTTGGTCTATGGCGTCGATTTTCTCCACGCGCAGCTCGTGCCGTCCGCCGGCGAAGGGGGTCGAGAGCCAGGTGTCCACAATTTGATGCATGCTTGCTTCGTCAATCATCCGGCCGCCCAGGGTGAGGACGTTGGCGTTGTTATGCTCGCGCGCCATGCGCGCGGAAATCGTATCGTTGACAGCCACGGCGCGAATGCCCGGCACTTTGTTGGCGGCAAGCATCATGCCGATTCCGGTGCCGCACACCAGCACTCCATAATCCGCCTGCTTTGCCGCCACCTCGCCGGCCACCTTCTCCGCGAAGTCGGGATAGTCCACGCGCTCTGTGTTCGACGGGCCGTGGTCTTCAACCTCCAGGCCTTTGCTCTTAAGGTACTCGCGGATTTTCTCCTTCAAGGCAAAACCCGCATGGTCTGCCGCCAGTGCAATCTTCATTTTTCCACCACGTTGCAGCCCTCGAACTCGTCCGGAGGGCCGGCCGTGTTTTCCCAGCCCCTTTTTAATTCTACCGGACAAGACCCAATGGCGTAAATAACGACTTCCACATGAGCCGTGAGCAGTAAGCGGCAGGCAGTAGGCAGAAAGCGGCGGAAGGGAAGAAGGATTTTACACTTCATACTTCACACTTCAGAATTGCCTCATGCTTCCGCGCCGCATTTCAATCACTGAATGGCCCAATGAATCAATGACTCAACACGCGTGGGCTCCTGACTCGTGAATCCTGCCCTTCCTCCACCTACAACCTATTAACTACCTGTTTTTTCAACAACATTCCCGCCTTAAACTCGTAACTACCTGTGTTTTCTATAACATTACCGGCTAATTCCGAGCTGTGGAAATCTGACCCTTTGTTTTCATAGACATTCCCGCGTCGTTCTGTCATTTTTTCAAGTTACTCGATCATTCCTTTCCCCTTCCCGACCGGCATAATGTCCAAAGAAGCAAAGCAGTTCAGTGCCTCTGTCGGACCGTGAGGGCGTTCTCAAATGTCTTTCTCCCAACTCCCGAATCCTGAATCCTCCTGCCTGCCTTCGACTGACTATTCTAGCCTACTTACTTTCGCCTGTCAAGAGACACAACGTCCGCCGCCATCCTCGACCGATTTGTCGTTCCCCGGACCTGCCGTTGTAGAACAACCTGCTGGAGCGGGTGTATAGTTACCGGCATGGAAAAAATAAGAGTCGAATATCACAGTTTTATGGGGATGGTATGGGCCTGCGCTTGGCTCTTCACCATCGGGTTTCTACACCTGACTTTTGGGAAGGGTGTCCTGGCGATTGTGTTATGGCCGTACTATCTTGGTCTAACGTTCAGCTCCCTGCTGCACTAATCAAGATCGGCTATTTCATGGAAATGAAGGACACGAGGCTTGCCATTGTAACAGGTTGAACTCCACACTAAATGTGTGTACCCTGGTGATGCAAGGTCCTTAAAATGCGGAACTCTATGAACAGACGCATCAACATTATGTTGCCGGAAAGCACGCTAGCCGTCCTCGATCGGGTCACGAGCCGAGGCAACCGTAGCCGCCTTATCTCCCGCGCCGTGCTGCATTACGTGGAAGATCGCGGCAAGCAAATCCTGCGAGAGCAGCTCAAAGCAGGCTACCAGGCCCATGCCGAGGACAGTGTGAAGATTGCCCTGGAGTGGTTCCCCCTTGAGGAAGAGGCATGGCAAAGATCTCACACCAACCGCAAAGGCAAGAAGTAGCCAACGTCAAACGTGGCGAAATCTATCAGGTCTCTTTTGACCCCACTGTGGGACACGAGATCCGGAAGACCCGTCCTGCTCTGATCATCCAAAATGACATCGGCAATCGTTACAGCCCTCTGACGATTGTGGCAGCCATCACCTCCAAGATTTCCCCTCTCCCTTATCCTGTGGAAGCTGTGATTGAACCTTCCCGCACCAATGGTCTTGATGCCCGGTCCGCAATACGCCTGGACCAAGTCCGAACCGTAGACCGGCAACGACTGATCAAGCGTTTGGGGGTGGTTGACCCCGGCACGATGGCCAAGGTCAACCAAGCCATCCAGATCAGCTTGGGGTTGATTGACGTGTCCGAACCCCGAAGGGGTTAAAGATGGGTAGCCGTGGGCAAAGGCTCGCCGTTTGTGCCCGCCGCCCACGGATGTCGCCCCCATCAAGGTCCGCACGATGGAGAATTCGTATGGAGGCAGTCAAGATTTCACCGAAATTTCAAGTTGTAATCCCAAAGAAGCTTAGGGGGGCTTTGAGGCTATCCCTAGGCCAGAAAGTCCAAATGGTCGTTTATGGCAATAGGATCGAGATGATCCCCCTGAGAAAACCCTCCGAGATGAAGGGATTCCTGAAGGGGATTGACACTGCGGTGGAAAGGGAACCTGACAGGGTATGAATATAATCGATTCATCGGGTTGGCTTGAGTATTTCGCTGACGGCCCCAATGCCCCATTCTTCTCCCGTCCACTTCAGAACACAGCAGCGCTTATCGTGCCGGCGATCACCGTTTACGAAGTCCGACTTCGAAGGGATCGCTGGGGTTCGAAATATTCCGAAAAAACCTGGAGGATAACAAGGCGCTCAAGCGGAAAAATCATGTAGCGCAAGGCCCGCCCTCCGGACTTGCGGCTTTTCCACCGCGCCTGGAACCTCGTGCGGGCTTGCCGGAAGTGCGGGACTGCCCATAACCGCCACCGCACCAGCACCTGACACCCGGCGCCTGACACGTTTGCTTTGGACTTGCATCGCCGGTTAATAAGTTGTTTAATCACGTCATCTTTTAGCCAGCCTGGGAACCCCTGGGAGGTTAGGCGTCATGAATAATAAGCTCCCCTCCTGTTTAAGGAGGGGGCAGGGGGTGGTAAACCCGAATGATCGTCGGTCACCGTTGGCGTCGTTCTCTGGCCAGCCGGCCCCGAGGCTCCACGACCGCGTGGACCGCCCAACAAACGTCCGAATCATCGGTGTTCGGGTGGGAGGAAAATGAATACGCAAATCTTGATTCCCTCAATCGTCGCGCTAACCTCCCTGATTGCCTCTCATCAGTTTGCAGCCTGGAGAGACCGCGAGAACAAGCGACGTGAACACCGAGTCAATTATCTCATACAGGCATTCCGTTCTTTATCGAAAGCGAACCACCATCCGAAACTATACGAGATTGCAGACGAAGTTGAACAGGCTCTGTCCGACATCCAATTCCTGGGAAACAGCGAACAGATCCTTGCTGCCCAACAATTTGCGAATCAACTTGGCACAACCGAAACGGCTGATCTAGATCCAGTTCTCTTCTCTTTAAGGAGGGAACTCCGTAAAGAGCTTGGCCGAGAGGCATATTCCGGGAAACTGGTCTGGCTGAGAATAGGTAGGAAAGATTAGCGAAACCGAACCACGGTCTCCGACTAACGTCGGCCCGCGGCGGATGTAGTCGAAACCTGACAAGAGGCGATCCAACTTGATCCATGAGAGCGAGTGTAGCGCCCCGATGCATCGGGGCGGCTCTTCCTGGGCGTTAGGGCGAATGCATCGCGGCGAGAAACCGAGCGCGGCGCGTACGTTCGCGTTTGAGGATGCGGGCTTTTCCTGAACCTTAAGGAAGAACCGCGGACCGCAAAAGCGGCGGTCCGCGCTACCAGTTCGTCAGGGCAGTTTTTCACACCGACCCAAGGGGACCTTCCGCGGTCGCGGTCCAGGGGTTGATGACCGGGACGCCGGCGGCCTTAAATGGCTCCTGGTCGCGCGTCGCCACGGTGAACTGGCGCGATGCGGCGATCGCGGCAATCTGGGCATCCGCCACGGCTATCGGATGGCCATGCCGGCGGGCGCGCGTGACGATCTTCGCGTAGGTTTCCGCCGCGCCGAGATCGAACGGAACGATTCGCTCGCCGAACAAGGCGATGACCTGTTCCTGGAGGGCCCCGGCGAGGGCCTTGCGGCGTTTGCCGACTGGCAGGCTCTCGATCCCGAGCAGCAACTCGGCGAGGCTCACGGTCGAGACATAGAGGGTCTCAGCCGCCTGGGCGTCGAGCCAAACCAGCACGTTCCGATCTGGCTTGGGCCGCATGGGCTCGGAAATCACGTTGGTATCGAGCAGGATCACGCTAGGTCCGTGGGAGCGGCGGGCGTCTTGTCCCGTACAATTTTGAGATCGAGGCCGCGCCAGGGCTTCGCGAGCGCCGCGAGTGCAGAGCCGAGCCTGACGCGCGCGGCCGGACGTACGGCCCCATCAAGGATGGCTCGAATTTCCGCTTCCGTGCTCCGTCCGTGCTGCCTCGCCCGGATACGCAACGCCCGGTGGGTCTCGGCGCAGACGTTGCGCACGACAATTGCCGGCATAGCAAAACTCCTTAATTGCACGAGAATGATATCACATCACCGCAAGCGATATCAATGCGCCATCCCGTTGCCACCCCGTTGCCAAAGGTGGTGCGCGGATGGCGTACAGTGGTTTGGATGTGTGCGCCACTCGATCCGTCAATGACAAGGTTGCCCCAGATTTCGAGCAGTTGGTCAAATTGCTTCCCCCCCTACGCAGTTGCGTCCCCGCGGCGTTCAACGGCGCCCTTGGTTGACTTTTGGCGGACGCCCGAATCTCGCCTCACTCAGCTAAGCGCGGATATCAGAGCGGACAGAGTAAGCCAAACTGCGCCCACCTCTGCTTTCCCCTGCTGCCAACGCGTGTCATCGGGGTTCGTCTACCGTTCCGGTTGCCCGCCCATCGACGAAGTGGTATGTTGGGGTTAGCATGAAGAATTCATCCAGAGGGAAATCGCCTTCGAGATTTCACATTGTTGTGGACGCTGCCGACCGCTTAACGGTGGAGGAGCAGGAAACCTTGGTTGAGGTCCTGCATCGGCGACTGGCGGACCGCCGGCGTGTCGAGTTGGCCGCCGACATCCGCGCCGGGCAGAGAGAGTTTGAGCAGGGTGCTCTCCGCCCCGCTACGCCCGATGAGATCATGAAAGAGATCCTCTCGTGATGCGGCTCTTACTGCGCTCCAGCGCTTTCGTTCGCAGGGCCAAGAAAATTCTCCCGAAACATCCGCATGTCTCCGAAGACCTTCGTTCTGCCCTGGAATTGCTTGCCACAGACTGCTTTCACCCCCGCTTGAAAACCCACAAACTTAAGGGTGAACTGGAAGGATCCTGGGCGTGCAGCGCGGGCTACGACTTGAGGATCGTGTTCAAGTTGACGCTGGGAACGCATGAAGAAGTGTACTGATTGATTCAGGGGGCTGGCGCAGAACGATAGCTCTGCGCTGCGAAGCAGCGCCCCTCTCCCAAAGCAGATAGCGCGGCCACCCCTTCTTGGAGGCCGCGGTTTTTAGTAAAGGAAAGCCGCAGACTTCAATGAGGGAGGGCTGTGCCAGCCCGCGGGCATTGATTTATGCCAAAGGAACACGTCAATCCGAGGACCCTCTTTCCGAGCTTGCCGCACGGGTTTTCCCAAATCGTGGTGGCCAGCGGGAGAAAAACGGTGTTCATCTCGGGGCAAACGGCTTGGGACGCACAGAAACGGATAGTGGGTGGGGATAGCCTTCTGGAGCAGGCAAGGCAGGCGTTGCGTAATGTTCAAGCGGCTATCGAGGCCGTGGGCGGCGCCTTAGGAGATATCGTTGCTCTGCGGATTTACATCGTCAATTATCAGCCCGAGAGCGCAGAAGCGGTGGGAAGCGCGCTAAGAGAATTCTTTTCTGAAGGGGATCCGCCAGCAAGTACCTGGATCGGGGTATCGGCCTTGGCAGTTCCGGATTTTCTGATCGAGATTGAGGCCACGGCGGTCTTGGACTGAACAATGCGGCCTAGACAAGGGTTGGGCGGATCGGCGCCCTCCTTATCGCGCGTCGAAGTGACCCATGACACTCGATGACTGTTACGCCCCGACAGCAAGCGAAGCACCCCAATTCATCGGGGTGACTCTTCACTTGGCGTCGCGATGCCAAGATTCTCCTTAAGAAGAAGCGCGGACCCAAGAAGCGGGGGGCCGCGCTCTTTCCGGCTTGGAACGCATCGGGGTGCTCCACTCGATGGCTAAAGGACGCTCACTGCTGTATCGGCTGAATACCCGGCACGTCCTTTGTGAAAGGCTGCTGCGTGAGCTGTTCGAGAAAGAAATCGGCAATCTCAACTATGTGCTTGACGAACTTCCTCTCGACTGGCCCCGCGACATACGGAGCGTAATCTGTTACGGCAGCGTGGCGCGGGGTGAGGAGCAAATTTCGAGCGACGTGGATCTGTGCTTTGTGGCCCGAGGCCCATCCAGCCGCAGCCGCCTGGTGCGGAGACTCGAGGATGTGCAGGCCGAATTCTATCTCCGTACGAGGAACCGTATTTCGCCGTACGTAATCTCTGCCCCACGTTTTGCCGCCCGTTATCGAAGGGCAGATCCACTGATCCGCAGAATCGCCAGCGAAGGTTGGGTACTTCGGGGTGACCCCATCGGAGAGCTTGTGAAATGACGGTTAAGTCAAAAACCTCAGCGGTCCACTCCACTCCGGCAGAGAACTATTTCAGGAAAGCTCAAGAGTACCGTGACTCGATGAACCAGGCCCTGGCTGACCGTAGGCCCAATGCGGCAGCTCTGGATGGAATTCATTGCGCCATCTCTGCCGCAGAAAGCCTCAGTGTTCGTTTTCACGGGAAACGCAGTTCGGGCAAGGATCACAGCGATGCCGTCCGGCTACTGGCGGAGCTTTTCGCTGATGAGGAAGTTCGACGTCAGGCCAATGGCCTCGGGATCATCCTGGCAAAAAAGAATCAGGTGGAGTACGAGGAGCGCATGTTTTCACTGGCAGAAGCCGCCAACCTGGCAAAGCAAGTCGAGCGTCTCTTCGGTTGGGTCGCGTCCAAAATGGGAAAAGGTACTTAACCTACTTTCGCTTTTTGCATCGGATTCTCCCTCTGAGTAGGCGAGAAATGCCCCGGCGCTCCGATACGGTAGCCAGAATCGCAAGCACCAACAATCTCGTGGTAAGCCGCGCCGGTTCTTTGGCTGGCGCCGACATGGCGTTTAAGGGCTGCCCGGAGCGGCCTAGGCCTTCTCGAAATAAGCGTGCTGCGGGGCGTGGTAAACGATCTTCAATTCCGGCGTCTCAAGGCGCCGCTTTTGGCGCTTCGATTCGAAAACGAAAGCGAGTACCCCGGTCGTTAGCAGGGTTCTCTCCACCGGGTATAGCGGCTTGCCGGTCACGAAAAATTTCTCGATGCAGTATACCAAGCCATCGAAATGAGGCAGCGGACGCCCGTCCTTGGCGGTAAAACCGAAGTGCGTCGCCACCGGATCAGGGCGACCCTTTAGCTTGCCGGCGAACGCAAAACTGCTCAACTGACCATTAAGCATGTAGTTCGCAGCCCGGAACCCATCGCGGTACTCAAGAAGAAACAGCACCGGCTCCTTACAATTATCCTCGGGACGGCCCGGTTTGAGGTCCGGGCTGGTCGCAAGGGCCGCGTTTAACAGGGGGGCACTCCACCGTCCTGCCTCGCTGTCCCGCCACTTCCATACCTCGTCCCCTTCCACCCATTCCACCGCCGCCACCCCCGTTTCCCCTCCCTTGCGCCGTTCCACCATACATTGGAGCGTCTCCAGCCCGTGAAACCCGTACGCGTCGCTGGGCCCGTAGCCCACCGAAACAGCATGCTCCAAGGGGCAGCCGAGCGGCAGTTCGAGCTCGGGCGTACGAACCGTGACCGGTAAGGATGAGCCGGCCATCAGCGGGAACTTCAGCTCGTGCGACCAGTCGTACATTTGCCTGGCCTTTTGCCACGCATAGGAAAAGTGCTTGTCCGAGTAAACAGGCACAGAGCGCCCGCTCTTGCGGAAAACATCCACAATCTGGCTGAAGAACTCATAGCGCGGGTAAAGATGCTGGCCCACGTCGTTATCCGGGTAGTCGCCATGCTCTCCCACGAAGCAGACGCCGTCGACCGCAAGTTTGTCCCCGCCCAGCGTCAGTGCTTCGGCGATGCTCGAGCAGTTCCGGAGGCCGTACTTCGCAACCGCAGCGCTGCTCATATCATCGCTTTTCACCTGCGCGGTGTACATCGAGACAAGCCGGGTTTGCGGCTCCATCCGCACTCCGTTGGGAGCATAACCTCCCAGCATCCGTCCGAAGATCACGTCAGGGTGCCCATTATGAGTGTATTGGAAGCAGACCCCGGCGATGGTCTTCTTCTGATTCGGGGTGGCGGCTTTTGCCGCTCCCGCCAATCCCAATACGCTGGCCGCCAGGAAATCACGCCGTTTCATATCCACTCCTCCTTATCCGGAATTAGCTTTTTGCCGTTCCGGCGGTTAAAAATATACATCCATTTGCGTCCAACCGAGCCCCCTTTTCTCTCCAGGAGCGTCATGGGCCCGGAACCGCCCTTTCAGAAGTCCTCGAAACCCGTTGTCACCACGGCTGGAACCGGATTTTTCAGGCACCTCTGCATATCCGGGGTTTTTGGGTCCGACTTCTTTGTGGTCGCCGTGCGTTGCTCTTTCCTGCCGGGAGCGTGAGCGCCTCAATCCGCGTACTCGACCAGCGGTTTCTTGCCGGGCCTGCCTACCGGGCCGGGCAGCAGTTCCGCAATGTCCCGCTCCAGGTTGTCGTTGGCCGGAATGCGAATCGTGTACTTCACGCCTCGCTCCTCCAACGCCTCATAAATCTCCGGCTTGGCGAAGGCTGCGTCAGCGCGAAAGACGACTTCCTTCCCCATCCGCTGCTGGTGCTCTATCTCCGTCGGTCGAAACCATGTCCAACACGGTTCGGTACGGCGAACCCAAGGTTTCTGCTCTCCCAATCAGTTCCCGGTTCAGTCGCGCCAGCCCCGCGAAGTTCTCCTTCTCGGCCAACAGCTCTGTCTCGAAGGTCTGCAATCGCGAGGTCAGCGCCGCTCCTCGATCCCAGACCTTCTCCGAGCCGATCAGCCGGAACGTTGGATCCTGCGACAATCGCTTGGCATCGTTTACATCTTCGTAACCAGCCAATCGACTGTACACCGACTGCCGCAGCAGGTCGGCGAAGGGGAACTGCGTATTCTTTCCACGGCGGGGGTCTGTCAGGTGTTGTTCGATGAGTTCTCCGAAGCCGAGTCGCTCGTCGAGTTCGCGCACCAGAATCAGGCCGGCGTCCGAAGTCACGCGGGAACCTTGGAAATCGACCTTGAGTGAGGCATTGAAGGAGAGCTGAAAGGGTTGATTTTGTATCTCACCCATTGGGTATTGACCTCCGGGGCGTCTTCATCGCGTTCACACCCGCATAAATATTGATGATGGGGACGATCCGAAGATTCAGAAATATGATACAAATTGGGAATGTGGGCTTAAAAGGAGGTTCCCATGAGCGATCTCAGAGTGTCTCACTGGACGGGCGCGTTTGGAGTGGCAGCCGTTGTCCTGTGGCTAAGCCAGTTCCCGCTTTACATGATGGGGAGTCCGCCCTCTGTCTACGACGGCGCGGCTTTCGGCCAACATCTGCTCAGCATTAAGAACATCGCATTCACGCGGATACTACTCGACCAGGGCGTTTACGTTGCCATCATGGTGTTTGCGGCAGGATTCCGCCACCTGATCCGGCAGGCAAGGCCCGACCACGAATGGGCTGGCACGCTGGTCTTCGGGGCCGCCCTGGTCTGGTTGGCGGTGACCCTGGTTGCCGATGGGCTGGAAGGCGGCGCGGTTCTCGACGCGCTGAGCGGAAAGCCTGATGCTTCGGCAGTCAGAGCTTTGATCGAGGGCACGCTCCTCATCTACAACGGTTCCACGGCCTTCGCTTTGACGGGAATGTTTCTCGCCGTTGCTGGTTACGCGACGTTTGCCGCCGGGGTGCTGCCCCAATGGACCGGGTGGGTGGCTTATGCCGGCGCGGCGCTTTGTGTCGCGTGTATTCCTGCCATGTACGCCGGCGCGGTTAACAACAGCGGTTTCTACAACGCCGGCGGCTGGGGCCCGGCAATCATCGCCAATTTCCCACCGGCGATCTGGTTCTTGATCGCCAGTATCTTGATGATCCGGAAGCGGGGGGCCGTTGTATCGATGCCGGTTCCTTCCGGCTGAATCGGAGGTGAATATGGCTGCCCAGCCACAAGAAATCGCCGCTAACCAGCGGGTAGGGGTGTCATTTGGAATATCATCCCTTACGTAACGCCGGTCATTCCCGCGAAAGCGGGAATCCAGTCCGTGGGCAGGGTATTTCCGAAGGTTTGCGGAGTGGATTCCCGCTTTCGCGGGAATGACTGCGGCCTGGAGCAGCCATGTCTCGCAAATGACACCACTACCAATCAGCGCACGAAGCTGACGGGCGTGAGCCTCGCCTGCTACAATTAAATGCATACGTCTCAAGGAGGAACCCTAATGCCTAAGAACCCACCGGAGAACATGCCGCGCATCACTCCCTATCTCTACTACGAAGATGTGGCGAGCGCCCTGGATTGGCTGGGCCGGGCCTTCGGCTTCCACGAGCGTCTGCGGATGCCTGGCGCGGACGGGAGGATCACGCACGCCGAGATGGAGCTCACCGACGGCGTGATCATGATGGGGCACCCGGGGCCGGACTATAAGAACCCCAAGCGGCTCGGTCAAGCAACTCAAAACCTATTCGTCTACGTTGACAATGTGGACAAGCACTTCGAACAGGCCAAGGAAGCGGGCGCGAAGATCCTTCAGGAGCCCAAGGATCAGTTCTACGGGGACCGCACCTACGGAGCCGAGGACCCCGAGGGGCATCAGTGGTACTTCGCCCAGCACGTGCGCGACGTGACGCCTGAGGACATGAAGCCGTCCGCGTAGCGCCGGTGATGACCGCCCGCCTAACCAGTTTTTGCAGCCTGCGGCGTCTGGCGTGACCATGACCCGCCGCGGCTGAAACGCAGACGTTACCCATTCGGAATGGCACTGGACATGAGCAAATACGTCGCCTTCATGCGTGCGATCAACGTGGCTGGTCACGCCAGCGTAAAAATGAGCGATGTTCGGGACGCGTTCGCTGCGGCTGGCTGCCGCAACGTCAGAACCTGCATTCAAAGCGGCAACGTCATCTTCGAGTCGCCGGCGACAGACGCAGCGGCGGTTCTTCGAAAGGTCCAAAGCAAGCTCGGTAACCTGCTGAACACTGAGCCGGACATCTTCTGCCGAACCGCCGGCAAAATCGTGGCGCTGGCCAGGCGAGTTCCCTTCAAGGACTTCGAAGCTGAACCGGGTGTCAAGTTGTACGTGGTGTTTCTGTCTCAGAGGCCGCGAAGCAAGCCGAAACTTCCGCTGATCTCGTCCCAAGAAGCTCTGGAGGCCATTGCGATGAGCGGCGGGGAAGTGTTCGTGGTCAGCCGCCGCAAGACGAACGGGTTCTTTGGCTTTCCCAACAATTTCGTCGAAAAGGAGCTCGGGGTTTCTGCCACCAGTCGGAACTGGTCAACGATCATCAGGATCATCGAGTTCCTGAAGATGGAAAACGGTGAAGAATGAAAGACTACCACATCAACCCTGGGCAAGCAGACCGCCATCGACTAGCAGCCATGTCCCGGTGACGTACGAAGCATCGCTGGAAGCCAGGAAACGGACGACTTTGGCGATATCCTCGGGTGTGGCGAAACGCCGCAGCGGGATATTCGAGAGAATGCGCTGCTCGTCCTCCGGGCAATTGCGCAGGTGATAGCGCAAGAGAGGCGTATCGGTGGCGCCGGGGATAACGCAGTTGACACGGATTCCGTCCGGGGCGCAGTCCAATGCCGCGGCACGCATGAACGCCAGAAGGCCTCCCTTGGTGGCTGCATACGCCGTATAGTTCGGATAGGTTTGAAAGGCGTGTCCGGAAGAAGAGATCACGATGCAGCCCTGCTTTTGTTTCTTCATCACTGGAATGACATGCTTGCAGCAGAGGAACGCGCCCTTCAAATTGACCGAAATCGTCTGATCCCATTCTTCCTCCGAGGTCCCGGTCAGGGTCTTGTTGATCTGTACGGCCGCATTCGCGAACAAGACATCGATTCTTCCCCAACGTTCGACAATCACCTGCACGGCTTGTTGCACTTCATTCGCGTTACTGACGTCGGCCTTGATAAATAAGCCCTGACCTCCGGCCTCTTGGATCAGGTGCACGGTTTCCTGGTGATTCGAGTCGTTCCAATCGATCACCGCGACATGCGATTTCTCGCCCCCGAAAAGCAGGGCTGTGCCACGACCGATGCCGGACCCGCCACCGGTAATGACAATCACTTTTCCGGCAAATTCGCTCATACGCGCCTCCGTGAGGTAAGTTTCTCCACTCTACCTCACTAAAGTCGAGGAGTCGAGAGTCGAGAAGTTCGACTCCTCAACTTGTAAACAGAACGAGATCCCTCGCTGCGCTCGGAATGACACCCGCCTAAGGGGAGAGATTCGAAAGTCGAAGGTCGAGGACTTCGACTCCTCGACCCTTGACTCCTCGACTTGTTGTATTATCCAGCGATGCTAATGAAACTCGGTTGGCTCGATTTCGCCGTCATCATCACCTACTTCGTCGTCGTGCTCGGGGTTGGCTACTGGCTCAAGGGCAAGATGAAAACCTCTTCGGATTTCCTCTTGTCGAAGCGTTCCTTCTCTCACTGGATCACCGGCATTGCCTTTATGTCAGCAAACCTGGGGGCGCTGGAAGTGATGGGCCATACCGCCAATGGCGCGAAGTATGGCATGAGGACGAACAACTGGTATTGGATCGGAGCCATCCCGCCCATGGTTTTTCTGGGCCTGTTCATGGTGCGCTACTACTACACGAACGGCCTGCGCAGCGTTCCTGAGTATTTGCGCATGCGCTACGACCACCGCGCCCACATCCTTAACGCTTTCAGCTTCGCTACGGTCACCGTGCTGATGTCGGGAATCGACATGTTTGCTTTTGCGGTGGTCTTCCGCAGCATGCTGGGCTGGCCATTCACCACCAGCGTGCTGCTGGCCAGCGGGGTGGTGCTGCTGTTTGTTTTTTGGGGCGGACTCTCTTCCTCCATATACAACGAGTTCCTTCAATTCTTTCTTATTGTCATTGGATTCCTACCCCTGACCTTCTTCGGGCTGCGCGAAGTAGGCGGGTGGAGCGGACTGGTGGCCAAGTTACCAGAGCAGTATCTTCACACCTGGAAAGGCATGGCCGGCCCTGGCGATCCACTGGGTGTGCCTTGGTGGGTGATGGTGGTGGGCATGGGTCTGTGCGCTGCTCCGGCGTATTGGTGCACTGACTTCCTGCTCGTGCAACGCGCCCTGGCCGCCAAGGATTTGGCTTCTGCAAGAAAAACCCCGCTGGTGGCCGCGATTCCCAAGATGCTATTCCCGGCCATCGTGACGGTGCAGGGAATGCTCGCCCTCGCCCTTTCACCCTCGATCGTCAAACACGATTACAACCTGGCTTTGCCAACCCTCATGGGCCGCTACTATCACAGCGGGATGCTGGGGCTGGGGTTGACGGCGCTTTTGGCCAGCTTCATGTCCGGGATGGCCGGCAACATTACGGCCTTCAACACGGTATTCACTTACGACATTTACCAGACTTACTTCGTGAAAAACCGCCCTGACCACCATTACTTGAGGGTGGGGAAGACGGCCACCGTGGTGGGCACTTGTATTGCCTGTGCCTCGTCCTACATCGTCCTGTACTTCAACAACCTGATGGACTACATGCAGCTTATCGGGATTTTATTCATTTCACCTTTCTTCATTGTGTTCTTCCTCGGCATGTTCTGGAAGCGCCCGTCGGCGACTGCGGGCTTTTACGGAATGGTTGCAGGGTTCTGCGGGGCAACCCTCGAGTACGTGCTCTACCGGCTGGGCGTGCTGAAGTTCACTTCTCCCATGGCGTCGAATATTTGGACGGCTGTATGGGGATTCGCTGCCGGACTGGCGGTGACTGTGGTTCTCAGCTTTCTGACTGAAGCTCCCCCGGCGGAAAAACTCAAGGGGTTGGTTTATTCCGGAGCGAACAAGGAAAAGGATCCCTCCCCTTGGTATCGCACGCCGGCTTTCTATGCCATCGTCGTGCTGAGCGTGTTCATTGTCCTCAACATCAAGTTCTTCTGAAAACCAATTGGGGATTGGCGATTGGAGAATTCCCGATGCAAGGTAGTATGGCTACTTCCTCCGCGGTCAGTCGCCAATCGGCCCGCCGCGGGGGAAAATCGGAAATATGGCTGGGGACATCGACAAAGCGAGGTAAATGAACCATGGTCAATCGCCGGAAATTTGTAGCTACGCTCGGAGGGTGCGCGGTCTTGCCGGCCGTGTCGCGGGTCCTGGAAAGGTCTGAGTCCAAGCCAACAGAAACTGCGGCGGGGGCACGCTCGCGCGTTGACCTGAACGGTCAGTGGGAACGGCGGATCGACGGGGAATTGCATGACGTCGTCCAAGTACCCTCTTCGCTGCGGCCCTCGGGCTGCTATCACCTCGAGCGGCAGTTTCTTCTGCCCGAGCTTTCCGGGCACGAGCGGGCGATTGTACACTTCGATGCCATCACCTACTTCGGCCGCGCCTTCGTGAATGGCGCGGAACTGGGGACCATGGGCCCGTACGTGCCCTTCGAGTTTGACTTCACCCGGCAGGCGAAGGAAGGTGCAAACGTCGTCGAAGTGGCGATAGCCGATCTTACGCCGGAGCCAAACGGGGCGGGGAAAGATGAGCTGGCGTTAGGCGTGAATCCGGGCTGGGAAGCTTATGGTGGAATCATCCGGGATGTCTACGCCGAGCTGCGTCCAGCCGCGTTTGTGGACAATGTGCGTTTCGGATATAAGCTGGACCAGGGTTACGCCAGAGCCGCCTGCCAGGCGCGACTGATGGTGTCCTCCACGACGGAGACTTCAGCGCATGTTGAAGTGGTGTTGTTGCGAGCCGGGTCGGAAGTGGCGCGGGCGGAGAAGACTGCCTCGATCCGTCCAGGAGCGAGCGCGATTGAAATGGCGTTCGATGTCACGGCGCCCGTCTTGTGGTCGCCTGAAGAGCTTAATCTCTACGAACTGCGTGTAAGTTTGAGAAGCGAGCACGGAGTGGATCGTTGGAGTTGCCGGACGGGATTCCGTGAGGTCGTCACCCGGGGGCCGGACTTCCTACTCAATGGCCGGCGGCTGGTGCTCAAGGGAGTTTGCCGGCACGACATGTGGAAGGAGCAGGGTTTCACCCTGACGCGCCAACAGATGGAGCAGGACATGCGGATGATCAAGGCGTTGGGTGCGAATTTTGTCCGTCAAGTCCATTATCCACATCACCGTTTCGTGGTCGAACTGGCGGATGAGCTAGGTCTGCTTGTGAGTGAAGAGCCCGGTTACTGGAACATGGACTTCAACAAAATGCCTCGGTCCCTGGTCGAGCTGGGTTACCGGATCATGGAAAAAACGGTTCGGCGCGACTGGAACTCGCCGTCGGTATTTGCCTGGCTGCTCTCGAATGAATGCCAGCTCACGGTGGAGGTCTTGCGTGAGGGTAAAGAGATTTGCAATCAGCTCGATCCGATCGGACGTTTGGTTTCTGCGGCGAATAGCATGCCCAAGGAGAAAGCGAAACCCATCTTCGAACAAGCCGGAATGGATTTCTTTGACCAGCATCCCTATACGTTCGATGTCGAGAATTTCAACCGGGAAGCGGAGTTCGACGGGGCCAGCCTGCCGCTCACCTTTACAGAGTGGGGCGGCAAGGCGATCGGCCAATCGCAGATGGTCATGCAGAACAGCGTTGATCGCTTGCTCGACCTCATGGATTCCCATCAGCTCGCCGGTCACGTTTTCTGGAGCTGGCAGGACATGCGGCAGTACAGCCGCATCGATTGGGAAATGCGCGACGGCATCCTTGAATCAGGCGTTGTTACCGAGGGGCGCGAGCCGCGCGAAGTGCCTTACCTGGAATTGTCCCGATTGTTCGAGGAGCGTCGTCACGAAGCAGAGCCTGTTGCCACGCAAGCTTTCGGGCTGCCCCTCAAGTGGACGCCGTGGTCGCGGAAGAATGCCTTCCACGCCGTGGACCTCCAAGCGTTCGCGGATAGCGCCGAAGGAGCAAAAGCGTGGGCCAGCCTCGAAAACCGCATGGCAGAATTCTGGGCCAAGTCTGCCCAAGCGAGCGACCAGTGGAAGCGAACGGGCGGGAAGCTCTTGTTGTGGGAGGGATCGGAAGTAACCCTCGCGGGTGTACTCTTCCGCGTTCCAGTGGTGAACAATCACGCGCGGCCTTTGGTGGTGATTCCGGAGATGCCGGAGTTAACCATTCCAGTGCAGCAGGAGTGCGCCCGATTGCACGTGCTTGGCCAAGTGACATTTCCGAATGGGTTCCCAGTTGTGGGGAAGGATGGAGAAGCCATGGGGAGCTACACGCTTCGCTATGCTTCGGGGAAGACTCGGGAAATTCCACTGCGAAACGGATACGAGGTTGTTCAGTCGAATCTCGTGTCTGAGGCCACGCGGATTGATCCGGAAGCGACAGAGGCGCAGCGGGCGCTGGTTTTCGTCAAGGACGTCGCCAGGGAGCAATACCAGATCTTGCTTCTCTCGATTCCTGTTGAGGGCGGGAAGCTTGCCAGCCTCCATTGCAAGCTGAACAGGGAGCAGCCGGCGCTGGCCATTTTTGCGCTGACGGCCGAGCTCGAGTAGCGCCGTTGCAACCCTCCAAAACGACACGGTGGGATGCGCATGCAGGCCCGTCAGGGCCGATATAATGTAGCCCACGGCGACAGCCGTGGGGGAGAATAAATGCAATATGTTTTCTGGAGCCCCGGTAGGGGTGACATCTGCCGTGGGGAAGCATGCGGGGTGAACCTGCGCAGGCCTTATGTCGCCCCTTGCGGGGCATGACCAGGTACGACGAGACCCGTCCCCACGGCGCACGCCGTGGGCTACAATATGCCGCCCGCTACGCGGGCTGAGAAGGAATGACCATGGATCAAGCAATGGTTCGGAATAGGCTGGTATCTTCTCGGATTCTGCCTGCCGTTTCCTTGGCGATGTCCGGCTGGCCCGCGGCAGGCGTTGCTGATCAGCGTTCACGTGTGGACCTGAGCGGCGCTTGGGAGCGGCACGTCCATGGAAAGTTCATGGACGTGATTTGGGTCCCTTCCTCGCAACGACCCCTGGGGTTCTATCACTTGAAGCGGGAGTTCCTGTTACCCGTGCTCTCCGGCAGGGAGCGCGCGATTCTGCATTTTGAGGGGATCACGTACCATGGCAGGGTGTTTGTCAATAGTGCGGAATTGGGCACGATGGGGCCTTACATTCCTTACGAGTTCGAGTTCACGAAGCAGGCGAAGGAAGGAAGGAACAGCATTGAGGTGGCGATTGCGGACCTGTGCCCGGAGGCGAGCGGAGCAGGCAAGGAGGAGATCGCGCTGGGGGTGAATCCGGGCTGGGAAGCGCACGGCGGGATCATCCGGGATGTGTACGTGGAACTGCGCCGGGCAGCATACATCGAGAACCTGCAATTGGGTTACGAGCTGAGCGCGGGGTATACGAAGGCGGCATGCCGGGCACGGGTATTTGTCACCTCCTCGGGGCCCACGTCAGGTGAACTGGAAGTGAGGTTGTTCCAGAGGGAGTCGGAGGTGGCGCGGGCGGGAAAAGAGGTACAGATTCCGGCCGGGGCAAGTGAAGGGGTAGTGACCTTCGAGGTGAGCGCGCCGAACTTATGGTCGCCGGCGGAGCCCAACCTTTATGAGTTGCGGGCGAGCTTGAGGAGTGAGCACGGGGAAGACGCCTGGAGTTGTCGTACGGGATTTCGGGAAATAGGGATACGGGGGAGCCGATTTGAGTTGAACGGAGAGCGGCTGGTGCTGAACGGGGTGTGCCGGCACGACATGTGGAAGGATCAGGGATTCACGCTGACGCGGCAACAGATGGCGCAAGACATGGGGATGATCAAGGGTCTGGGGGCGAACTTTGTGCGGCTGGTGCACTATCCGCATCATCGGCACATTGTGGAGTTGGCAGACGCCCTAGGGCTGCTGGTGAGTGAAGAGCCGGGATACTGGGGTGTGGACTTCCGGACCATGCCGCGGGCGATGATCGAGCTGGGATATCGGATCATGGAGGGGACGATTCGGCGGGACTGGAACTCGCCGTCGGTGTTTGCCTGGCTGCTGGGGAACGAGTGCAGGCTGACGGTGGAGTACCTGCAGGAAGGCAAGGAGCGATGCCGAAGGCTTGATGCGCTGGCGCGGCCGGTCTCCTTCGCCAACGACAGGAACAAAGAAGAAACCAAGCCCATCTTCGAGCAGGCTGGAATGGACTTCTTCGACCAGCACATCTACACATTCGACATCGAACGTTTTAGGAAAGAAGCGGAGTACTTCGGCGCTAACCGCCCCTTCACGGTGAGCGAGTGGGGCGCGCGGAGATGGGGTCAATCGCAGATCGTTATGCAGAAGACGGTTGATCTGCTGATCGACCTCGAGACGGAGGGGAAGCTCTCCGGCTGTTCCTTCTGGGAATGGGCAGATATGCGGGAATTCAGCCGGGAAGAGATTGCGACCCTAAACGGCGTTTTAGAGGAGGGAGTGGTTACCGAGAGCCGCGAGCCACGAGCCGATGTTTACCTCCAGTTGCAGAGGTTGTTTGAGGGCCGGCGTTACCTGGAGCACCCGGCCAGCGCTCGTCCCACTGTGCTGCCGCTGAAGTGGGCGCCCGCCACGCCTGGGGCGAGTTTCCATACGGTGGACCTCCAGGCGCTGGTCGAGAGTGCGGAAGGCGTAAGAGCCTGGGCGGGGCTCGAAGTGGCACTGGCGAAGTTTTGGCCCGGAGTCCCCATGGCGGAAGACCAGTGGAAGCGAACGGGGGAGAAGTTCCTGCTTTGGCAAGGATCGGACTTGACGATCGCGGGGATCCCCTTTCGCGTCCCGGTGGTGAACGGCTATGCACGGCCGGTGCTGTTGACGCCAGAAGTACCTGAGGTGACGATTTCGGTCGGTCAGGAATGCGAGAGGCTGCACATATTGGGGCAAGTGACGTTTCCCCTGGGTTATCCTGTAGTGGGGAAGCGCGGCGAAAAAGTAGCAACGTACCGGGTGCGATACAGTGGTGGACGGGAGCGTGAGGCGCCGGTCAGGAACGGGATGGAAGTTGCGCAGTCGAACCGGATACATGTGGCGACCCGGATTGATGCCGTGGCGACCGGGACGCAGCGGGCGCTGGAGTATGTGAAGGACGTGGTGCGGGAGCAGTATCAGGTGCTGTTATTGAGCTTGCCAGTCGAGCGCGGGAGAGTGGAGAGCGTGCGATGCAAATTGGAGGCCGGGCAGCCGGCACTCGCCGTCTTCGCGATTACCGCTGAGCACGTCGAGCAGGACGCTGAAAAACCCGCCTAAAGACACCCGAGCGTGCTTGATCCTGTGGCCGGCGGTTTTCCCTGAAACCCGGGTGAATTGCACCCCTATGCACGACCTCTGGCATGACTGGCCTTGTGGATGCTAAAGATGCAAGAAACCGCCTCGACGGCCGCCCGCCCCATCCTCCAGGAGCGCTGGCTGCGCATCATACCGACTGCTTTTGTCATGTATACCATCGCGTATATCGACCGGACCAACATCTCCATGGCGCTGCCCTCGATGAGCCGGGAATTGCACATGACTCCCACCCAGGCGGGCAACGCGGCGGGGATCTTCTTCTGGGGTTATCTGTTACTGCAAATTCCCGGTGGTTACATAGCTGAGCGCTGGAGCGCCAGGCGCTTCGTGAGCGTGCTTCTGGTAGCATGGGGAATCTGCTCGGTAGCTTGCGGTCTGGTGCACACGGCGAGGCAATTCTGGGTGATTCGTTTGCTTCTGGGGGTAACCGAGGGAGGAGTGTGGCCGGCGACCCTGGTGCTGCTGGCCCACTGGTTTCCCCGCGCCGAGCGCGCCCGTGCCAACGGCTACTGGATGCTGTGCCAGCCGGCCGCTGTGATCCTTGCCTCGCCGCTCTCGGGTTGGATTCTGGGGCACTGGGACTGGCGCGTGCTGCTCATCTCTGAAGGCGCGTTCCCCTTCGTATGGCTGGTTGCCTGGTGGCGGTTCATCGATGACCATCCGCGCCAGGCAGGCTGGATTTCGGCCGCGGAGCGGGATCATCTCGAGTCCACCTTGTTGCGGGAATCGGCCGAACTCGAGCCGGTGTCGCCGGAGCCTTTCCTCCGCACGCTCGTGCGTCCGCAGGTGTGGCGGATGGTCGTTGTCTATTTCCTGCTGAACTGCGGCGGGTATGGCTACTTGTTTTGGCTGCCCAGCGTCCTTAAGGGCGTGAGCAAAACGACCGACCTGCTGGTGGCATTCCTCTTTGCCACTCCCTACCTCATCACCGGGGTCTCGATGGTTTTCATTTCCCGCCATTCCGACCGGACCGGTGAGCGGCGCCTGCACGTGGCCGTGCCGCTGGCTTTGGCGGGTGTCTTGCTTCTTGCCGCCGTGCTTGCAAGCGAGCGGTCGGCGCTTCTTTGCTTCGCCTTCATCTGCCTGGCGGGCCCTGGGATTTACGGGGTGCTGGGACCTTTTTGGGCAATTCCGGGAGAGGTTTTCCCTCGCGCGGTTGCGGGGCCAGCAATGGGGTTAATCAACGCCATCGGGGCTCTGGGAGGATACTTCGGCCCCTTGGCCGTGGGATATTTCAAGCAGCGAACAGGGAATTTCGTTTACGCCTTCGGTCTACTGAGTGTGGCATTGCTGGCGAGCGGCGCACTAGCGCTTGTCTTTCCCCGCTCGCCTGCCATTGTGAGGCGTGGTGCTGAAATAAATTAGTTCCGTGCGGCCAAATGTCGGCTGTTTGGGGGTAAAAAAGTCGGCCATGTTTCATCCTGAGGCCCGTCCTTTGGGGGCCGAAGAATCCCTGCAGTTTTTTTGAAGGACAGCCTGCGATTCTTTGCTGCGAACTGCGGGGATCCTCCGTCGCCCCAAAGAGCGGGACTCTTCAGGATGACATGCCTAGGCCCCGCGTCCGCGCAACTCTCACTTCCGAGTACGGGTTAAAAAGGAGTATGCACACCATGCTTCCAGGTTTGCTCTTTCTAATGGCCCTGAGCGCGCCACAGCTTCAGAATCCGGGCTTTGAAGCTTCCAAGTTCCTTGCAGGCTGGGAGCTGAACACGCCCGCCCAGGAGAGCCAAGGAGTGCAAGTTGTTTTGGATTCGACGCAAACCAAAGAGGGAAGGCAATCCCTCCTTATCGAAGCCCGCGGACCAGCGAGCTATTCGCTGCATCAGTGGATTGTTCTTCCGGCCGGCACTCTTTGGCGCGCCCGAATCTGGATTAAGACTGAGAATCTGGTCCCGTCCGGAAGCGGCGTCGCGGGCGGGCAGATAGTGATTGATTCGCGCCAAGGTGCACTGGGCAGAAGCGGTCCGAGGTCCGGCACGTCGCCTTGGCAAGAAGAGGAGGTTGTTTTTGAAGCCCCCACTCCGGAGGACGTGAACATTGTTCTCGTGGGCCTCGAGAAAAGCGTGGGCAGAGTTTGGTTCGACGGTCTTCGCCTGGAACCCGTTCCGCTGCCCGTCGAGAAGGACGTTCGTATTTTTCACCAGAAGGTCAGCAAGCTGCCGATTGACCTCAAGCAGTGTGGCCAATTCATCGAGCCCCTATGCCGCCTTCTCCCTTCCATGCTCGCTCAGCAGGTCGAATCCACGAGCTTCGAAGAGGAAGCGGCCTGGTGGCCCAGCTACAAGAAGGAAATCGACAAGCCCTATCGGCCTTGGTACCCCGACGGGGCCGTGCACGTGGCGAAGTACTCACTGGATACCGAGAATCCCTTCAACGGCCAACGTTCGCAGAAGATCGAACTTCACGTGGCGTGGGCGCGGGCGGGGATTTCACAGGATGGCTTTTATCTTAAGAAGGGGATGGGTTACCGGCTTCGACTGCACCTGCGAGGCCGAGGAAACGTTCCGGTGTGGGCATCCCTGCTTGGCGATGGAGCCAGAGTTGCCGGTCCTGTTTCGCTGGGTCGCACCGGCGAGAGCTGGCAGGGTGTCGAGGCTATGCTGCGCGCAACGCGCAACGTCCAGAACGCCACGCTGAACATCGAGTTTGAAGGTCCGGGAACCCTGTGGCTCGACCGAATCTACTTGATCGAGGAGGACGCGGTGCTCGGCATCTGGCGGCCCGACCTCGTTGCCGCGCTTAAGGCCATGACGCCGGGGGTGGTCCGGTTTGGCGGGAGCTCGCTGGAAGTTTTTGAGTGGGATCAATGCATTGGTCCTTGGGACACGCGTGTGCCGTACACGACCATGCCTTGGCGCGGCCTCGAGCCGAATTTTGTCGGGGTCGAGGAATTCGTTCAGCTTTGTCAGTATGTTGGCGCAGCGCCTTTGGTCTGCGTTCGCTGGACGGGCAAAACCCCGGCGGATGCCGCGGCCGAAGTCGAATATTTCAATGGCGGCCCCCAAACCCGTTGGGGGAAGGTGCGGACGCAAAACGGCCATCCAGCGCCCTACGGTGTGAAGTACTGGCAAATCGGGAATGAAATCGGTGGGCCCCAGTACGACGCTTCCGTACGCGCCTTTGCGGAGGCCATGCGCAAGGTCGATCCCACCCTCAAAGTACTCTCTTCTTTTCCTTCTACAGAAACGCTGCGTGCGGGTGGCGGCTATCTCGACTACCGCTGCCCCCATCACTACGAATGCGGCGATCTGGTGGGTAAGGAGGAGGATTTCAAGTTTCTCGAAAACGAAATCGCGCGGTACGGTGGAGGGAAGGACGTTCGCGTAGCCGTTACGGAATGGAATACAACGGGAGGACAGTGGGGGCTCACGCGGGGAATGCTCCAAACTCTGGGGAACGCCCTGAGCTGTTCGCGGTATCAGAACCTGCTGCACCGCTACGCGGACTTGGCTGAGATCGCCATCCGGTCCAACCTTGTGGATAGCTTTGGCTCGGGCGTTATACTTCCCGGACCAGGCTGGCTTTATCTCGCACCCACCTATTACTCGCAGAAAATCTATACCAGGGCCGCAGGCTCCTACCCGCTGCGGGTCGAGCGCACCACCTCGCTTCCGTGGCATCTCCAGGAGCCGGATCTGAGCGTCACCTTGAGTGAAGACGGAAAGACGCTGCGCATCTACGGCGTCAATTCGACCGCAGAGGCAAAGCAACTCAAATTTCATCTTGTCGATTTCCCTGCGTCGTTGAAAGGCGGCACGGTTTACATCCTGCGAGATCGCGAAGCAGCCGGCACTCCCGAAGTCATGAATAGCCGGGATGACCCCAACAGGATTACTCCTGTCGCAAGCCCAGTATCTGTCAGCGGCAAGGACTTTGTTTATGCCTTCGCACCTTTCACCGTGACGCTGCTCGAGCTTGACCTCGGCGGGTGATGCGGCGTTTCGTCGATCGGAAGGACGGGACTAAACAGGTTGCGGAAAAACTCGTCCCTGCCGTTATTCTTAGCGAAGCTTTGGAGTGCGGCAGCTTGCTGCCGCTTTTGCTTGAGCCAGCTTGCTGGCGGGCAATAAGGCTCTCGGTTGCAATCCCCTCGAGCAAGCTCGCGGTGAGGAAAGCGGCAGCAAGCTGCCGCACTCCAAAGCGGGCTGCGCCCGCACAGCCTCACGTGGCGCGCAGCGCCTGCCCCTGACGAGTTTTTCCGCAGCCTGTTTAGCCCCTGAAGCGATGCGGAATCAGGGCCTAAAGGCCTATTCAACTCTCCGCCCCGAGGCGGCGGGGCTGAAGCCCCACCCTTCCCCTAAAATCGGACGCAGCACTTGGCTCATTTACAACAAGTTCCAAAACTCTGGGTTTCGAGGGAGGCGCCAAAGGGGTTACAATCTGACATGAGATGGAGCGAAGCAAGTTCGAGGCACTCGCGGCGCAAGCCCTGCATAACCTGCCTGAGGCGTTTCGTGAGAAGCTCACCAACGTAGTGATTATCGTCGAAGATTTGCCGCCGGAGGAAATGGAGAGCGAAGGGTTGCTGCTGGGGCTGTTTCACGGCATCCCGCGCACGGAAAAAAGCGTCTTTTACTCCAGCCCGCCGGATCGGATTGTTCTTTACCAGCGAAACATCGAGGCCGTCTGCTCCAACGAGGCGGAAGTGCGCCGGCAAATACGCGCCACCCTGCTCCACGAAGTGGGACACTACTTTGGGCTCAATGAAGAGGAATTGCGGGGCGTGTGAAAGGCAGGTGTCAGGTGCCGGGTGTCAGGGCCACTGGCTTGCCTGGGTTCGATTCGCGCCGTTAAGGGACCCCATCGCGAACATCTGGGGAAAGGATCGCAATGGAAAACACCAAAAGAAGGTATCTTTCACGGCTTGCCAAGGGGAAATCGTTGCCAATCATTGTCCTGGTGACTGGGGCAATATCACTGTTGTTTCTTGTTGCCATCGGCTCAGTCGTGAACCGCAGCGCACTATTCGTGACCAGCGTGGAGGCCGCGGACAATTCGCCGGCGACGCTTGTTGATCGGACTCGCACCGCCGAACCGGGCACCGGTTTCGCCGCCATCGACGATTTCGAGCGTATCATCTACGTCAAGTTGACGCAGAGCGTCACCAGCATTGGCCGAAATAACAACGTTCAGAAGCGAGCCTTTGTAGGCGCGACGCTCGATTACGAGCCGGCCATGCCGGTCCAAGACGTTATTCGCTATGCGGGCGGCGATGTCAACGCGGCTTATGACCTGGTGGCCATGCGCTGCAGGCCGCCCGACCCTGCCAAGACTGAGGCCGTGCTTGCCACCTGGCCGAACGTGTTCAAGGCCCTCGTTGCCGACTTGGGAAGCACATATACCTCCACTGCCTGCCCAGCCGCAAAGGGTGACGCGGTGGACAAGAAGGTTTACTGCGCTGCGCTTGACTTTGTCGACCAGCCCAACATACAAGCGCCTCTGCCTCTTCAGGCAATGATGAATGCCGGCGTGTCCCTCCTACAGCTCCAGGGTGGGGCCTTCCAACCGACTGGAAGTACGGCCGGGGCGGATGTTCTCTACGACCTTTATGGGATCGGCGACGGATTTTCAGGACTCGGGTATTCGGTCAAGAACAGCTATCTTTCCGGCAACAATATTTCTTTGAATTCAACCCAAATTCTGGCGCAGTCGGTGGTTCCGGAGTATTTGCTGATGAACGTCACGCTTGGTGAGGGTGGGTGCAGTTGCATCCGGGTGAACCCTTATACGAACCGTGACCAGGAATTCATCCGTTGGAACCGCGTTCTCGAATTGGGATCGAGAGACTCCTGCACTGTGCTCAGCCACTTGCCTTAAGTGTCTGTGCGGTTCCACAGCTTTTTGCCCAGCGCGGGTTGCGCACGTCCACTCAACGGCTTGTGCCACATGGACGCAAGAGTAGCCATATCCCCGTTCTTCCGTGCGCTTTGTTCCGGTGTCACCAGGAATTTGTAATCATGGAGCCGGCGACCGGCGCCGCTGCTTCCATCTATCGCGCCGCAGCCCGCGCGACTGAGGACAGGTTTTAATCCTGCTCCCCTACTCAGGATAAGGCGCGCCGGCGGGCGCGATACGAATGCGGTGGTCCGTGTACACGATAGACGAGTCCGGAACCGAGACTGGGGGCATATGGCAGCCAGCGCAGTCTCGCCGGCCGACGGGGCAGGGCTTGCCCGGCTGATCCTCCCGCGCTGGCGCGCCCGTGCTCGACACGTGGCATGCCAGGCATTTCGCGTCGAAGGCAGCCGTCTCCTGCAGCAGAGGTGCGTGCGCGTCGTGACAAAACCCGCAGCGGCTGCGCCGGTCGGCGGAATTCCAGCAGCGGCTCCCCATTAGACGAAACGGCTGGGAGCGCACGGTGTTGACTCCTCGCAGGTTCCTCTTTTTCACCTCCTGGATGGAGTAGTGGCAAGCGCCGCAGAAATTCACTTCCTCCTCCGGCGGGAGGTGAGCGGGATTAAAGATCAAGGACTCGCGGAGTTTACCGGCCCGCATCGCTGCGACATGCTTTGCCCCCGGCCCGTGACAAACTTCACAATCTGCTCCGGGAACCACGCGAGCGGTATCAAACCCGTCTCCCACTACAGTTGCGGGGCTATGGCAATGGAGGCAGTCGCGCACACCGTCAGCGTTAAGGCGCGTGCCCAGCGCCGCTTCAAGGGAGGCCGGTGGGGGGGAGGCGGGACCCTCCAACGGGCCGAGCTTCCCCTGGGCGGAGTAATAATTGAACGGCGCCCGGTAATACGCCCCGTGGTGCTCGATGAGGAAGGACCGGAAGACTGCTCCCGCGCCCAAGACCAGGAAGACGGGTTCGGTGATCTTTTCGCGCCCAGCGCTGACTGTGAAGCTGACTCGTCCGTCCTCGTGACGGAGTGAATAGGTGTAAGGCCCGCGCTCAAAACTCAGCGCCGGATGATCGAGGAATAGGCGCGATTCTGCCGGCCGCGCCGCGGCTTGAGACATTCCTGTGGCCTTGTACTTCTCGCATACCGCAGGGTGACAAGCCGCACAGGCCGCCGAGCCGGCATATTCCTCAAGGCGGACTACGGCGTGAGTGGGCTGCCATTTCTGGTCTTCATCACCCCCCGGGGTCCGCGCCCAGCCACGCCCCACTGCCGCAGCCGCGAGCACCGTCGTGAGCAGAACCAAGCGCCGCACATTTCCCAGATTGAGTTGCATAGATGAGTCCTCAAGGTCAGATAAAAATGAAACCGGAAATTCCGATTTGGACCTGTTGCTCGAACGCTTCATACGCTTCTCTTGCTATCGACACACGAAATTCATCACTAACCCGCATTTCTCACCACGCGAACTTTCTTCATCAGCCCACAGGAAGGGCGGGGCTTTAGCCCCGCCGAGAGACGGGCTTTTGCGGCGAGCCAGAAGGACACTTGAGAACGTCCTAAAACAGCGGGGCTAAAGCCCCGCCCTTCCCTAACGTGGTGAGAAATCCAGGCTAAAGCAGGCCCGGGCAAAGATCGCGGGTTCCCACGCTTCGTTTTGCCCGGCAACCGAAATACTTCCTCGAAGATCTCCACCGAAAAACCTAACATCGGTGTCCCCATGAACGACTTGGATTAGAGGTCCCGATTTCGCTTCTATTTGTGACGGTAAGCCTAACGCCGAATCAGGCTGCTTCGTTAAATTATTGAGGGACTGGAGCCGGCGACCAGACTTGAACTGGTGACCCTCGGTTTACGAAACCGATGCTCTACCAACTGAGCTACGCCGGCGGGGCAGATAGAAAAATGCTCACCCGCCGCTGCGAAACTTCCCGCCAAGCCTGCGGGTGAGCATTTTCAGAGGAGAATAGAACAGCGGACGCGCCCCGCCATCTAAACTCGAAACGAGTCTAGAAAAAACCTCCAAGCGATGTCAAGCTAAATTTCAGGATTTTTTTTGTCCTGTAAATATTTGATTATAAATAACTTGCACGTGCAATCCGCAGGCAAAGGGCAGAATTCAGAGAAGAACCCTAATTTAGGAATTTACCCCTGATTTTTTGACTTATATTGTTGAAAATATTGATTTTAACTCTACTCGAGCTTCAAACGAATTAGGCGATCCGCTTCTGGATGTCCCCATTGCCAAGCCGGGAAGAATCTCGCTGTAATTCGTTGGGAAAGAACGATTAACACACCACCGGCGACCCCTGCTCCTGAGAGAAGCAAGGTCAGGAAGACGTTTCCCATAATAAGTTCGAACAACTGGCGGCCTATTGTCTTATCCCCAGGGTATTTCTCGTCCCAGCTCAACTGCTGCGTCACATTAAACTGGTCCAATAACTTCGTTGCCGCGGCTTTGTTGTCGGCCTTAAGAGCCAGGAAAATAAATGACCCTTCTCTCCGCGCGTATAGAGTATTCACTCCACGTTCCTGATTTAGTCCGAGCGAAGCACTCATTCCCCCGAAGCGGATGCGGGCAATCTGCGGGGTGGGGTAGCTCACCTCCATCATGGTAGGTCGCGAGTTGCCAACAAGGTATTCACCGACCTGAACTTCTGCGCCCTGGTCGAATCCTATCAGGTCCGTGGGGAATCCGGGCAAAATGCGCCGAGCTACCTCGGGGCCGATGATGTATTTTCCACTGCCAGGAATCAAACCCGAGGAAGGTAGAGGGAGAGGCAAGTTGGACAAGGAATCGCTCGTCGGACGAGTTCCGCCGACAAAAATCAACAAGGCACGGAAGTCATTCTCGGAAAGCAGGGAGTCTTTGGGGCGAAAGAAGCGGATGAAGGTCCGTCCGCGCGCCATCAAGCCGGCCTCCGGGCCGGTCATGGCAAGCTGGATAGCTTTTTCCGGATGCATGGACTCGTTTTGATAGTAGGTGAACAGGCCGTAGGCGCCGCTTACATCGCCCGCGGGTTCCAAGACCACCTCGGCGCGCTCCCGAT
This sequence comes from uncultured Acidobacteriota bacterium, assembly GCA_963832915.1. GTDB lineage: Bacteria > Acidobacteriota > Terriglobia > UBA7540 > UBA7540 > CAVROP01. The sequence goes on along the minus strand of CAWHWE010000044.1, from coordinate 62,274 downwards.
CAAGCTCGTAGGTGCGTACTTCAATTGATTTTACCCCGTACTCACGCTCTACCGCCGGATCTCCACCGTGGTTCTTGATTTCATCAACCCCTAGCGCTTGAGTGGCGGTGAGCCGCCAATTGGCAGCAGGGACAAGAGGGATAACAGAAACCTTCTGGGCAGACGGCAGCGGGCGGACTGCACTGAGGACTATCACCGAGAACGCTAAGGCCAAAGCACTACGGCTCATCATTTCCAAGAATATCAGAATTCCACTCCGCTTTTCGATGCAGTTTTGTCAGAGGCTGCTCGCTGGACGACCTTGACCCCGCTGAGATTGTTCACGTAATCCAGAATCCCCTGGTAAAGCGCTTCTGCGATCTTCTGCCGGTAGTCAGAGCGGCGCAGCGATTTTTCATCGCGGGGATTTGTAAGGAAGGAGATTTCTGCCAGGACGGAGGGCATGTTAGCGCCGATCAACACCACGAATGGCGCCTTTTTCACTCCCCGGTCGCGCTGATTGCCGCTCAATTGGGTAGTGCGCCGGTAGACTTCCTTCTGCAACTTCCGGGCAAACTCCTCAGACTCCGCGATTTTTTCCGTCATCGCGATCTTCTTTATGAGGTCCTGGAGTTCGTGCACCGACTCCTGGGAGGTTGCGTTCTCTCTTGCCGCCACCACCAGTGCATCGGGACTGGAGGTGAAATTCAAGTAGTAGGTCTCGATTCCTCGCGCGCTGCGGTCGCTGCTGGCGTTGGCATGGATGGAGATGAACAAGTCGGCGGCCTTCTCGTTGGCGATGGCGGTCCTTTCCTCGAGGGGGATAAAAGTGTCGTCGCTGCGGGTCATGACAACTTCGCAGCCAACCTTGTGTTCGAGCAGCTTCTTCAATCGCAATCCCACGTCCAGGACTACGTCCTTTTCCTCCAGGCCTGTTGGTCCGATTGTGCCTGTGTCGTGACCGCCGTGTCCCGGGTCGATCACGATGCGACCGATCTTGAGTCCTAGCACTCGCGTCAGGGTCCGGGAGCCGGATTCAGTGGGCGCAGCGACTTTCGGTAGAACAGGTGCTGGCTTGGCGGGTGAGGTTTCAAGCGATGTCGTCCCTGTCTCGCCGGAAGACGGAGGTGCTTTGGGGGGCTGAAGGGAGGCCGTCTCGTCCTGAGTCTGCTCCGGCGCACTTGCCTTCCCAGTGGACGCGCCCTCGGGCTCAGACTTGGGCTTGGCGACGCGCGTGGCGACTTCGGGTTTCTGGGCCGGCTCGCTGCTGGCGGGTGGCTTGGTCACGGTCGAGCTTGCCTCCGGGCGCGGCGAGGGCGCCGGAGCCGGGCGAGCGGTGGACTCATTCGCGGCCTGCTCTGTCTGCCGGCTGAGCGTGCTGCCACCGTGGATGTCAACCACCAGGCGGAAGGGATTAGGCAAGGGTAATACTGAATAATCTTCGATCTTTTCGACATCCAGCACAACCCGCGTAACGGTTGAGGTGAACTGTCCCACGCGGATCTGGCGCAGAAAACCGTCTTCTACGGGAAAAGTCCTTCCGACCAGAGTCGGGCTTAAGCGGGCATTCTCAATGTCCAGCACGATGCGGTCTGGCTTGGAGAGCCGGACGGTCTCAAATTTCACTTCCTCGTCCACCCCAATGACGATGCGGGAGTAGTTCGGGCCCACCCAGCGGTGTACTTCTGTCACCTCCGGCAGTCCGTTGCCGCGGCGTTCTTCCGTTGTTTCGCGGTGGGGAGTTGAGCGCGGGGCGGCTCGCTCAGCTTGCAACTGATCGATCTCTGCGATCTTTGCCTGCGCTTCCTCCGCTTTGGAGGACTTGGGGTAGAGGTCGAGGAGATGTTGGAAGGTCTTGCGAGCTTCTTCGGGGTTCTCAAGGTCGGTGCTGTATATCTCCCCCAACGTAAACAAAGCGTCCCGGGCGATTTGGCTGTGAGGGTAATTGGAGACGAGGAACTGGTAGGTTTCAACAGACTTAAGGTAATAGCGGTCGAGGGAAAAAACGCGCCCCATCTCTTCGTAAAGTTCCGCCACGCAAGCCAGTGCCGTAGGAGTCTTGGCATACGCCGGGCCTCGCCGCGCGACTTCCTGAAAAGTGTCGATCACCTTTTGATAATCTGCTTTTGCGCGCTTGTTCTCGGGCAGGGCCTCAAGCGTCGTCCTCATGCGGACCGCGCGCTCGAATGTCGTCGTGGCTTTTGCCTGGCGGGAGGCAGCAAGGGCTGGGAAAGAAACTTTGGGAAAGGCCAGAAGCCCGGCAAGAAGAAATGCGAAGCAGATTCGTTTGTGCAGTTCGATCAAGGTAGACCGTTCCGTGGCATTCAATTCACCGTCCACCTCCGGCGAAACCCTGGTCACCGAATGATGGATGGCCATGTTGCATTAACTCGAATCATTCCACATTGGAATAGTGCACCACGCCTCGTCCATCCACATAGTGGGTAATGGCCGAAACCTGCGGTTTGTTCCCGGCAGCATTGGTGCCATACTGCGGTGGCGCCGATTGGTAAATGTTGGTCACCCTCCGCACGTAGTCCCGCGTTTCAGTAAAGGAAGGGATTCCGCCGAATCGCTGCACGGCGCCTTCTCCGGCGTTATAGGCCGCCAGCGATAGGGAAAGGTCGCCCCTATAAAGGTCCAATAGGTACTTCAAATAGCTGACTCCGCCTTCGATGTTTTCTTTGGGATTGAAGGGGTTTTCGACTCCGAACCGCGAGGCGGTCTCCGGAATGAGCTGCATCAGCCCCATCGCGCCTTTGGCCGAGAGGGCCTTCGGATCGTATTCCGATTCGACTTTGATGATGGCGTGTACAAGTTGTGGGTCAATTTGATGGCGGTTGGCAGTCTGCTCGACCAGGTCGTTGATCTCTGGCGGGGGAAGGGAGGCGTTGTCGGCCTTAGCCGGCTGGATGGCGCTTGCGACCAAACTGCTTTTGGCGCGAGTTTCACCTGCGTTGATGAAGATCTTGCGCCCGTGCTCGTCCGTGATGCTGACGATCTCCTCCGCCCACGCCGCACGATAAAGCGACAGGCCCCACATGAACAAGCAGGCCAAAACCATCAGGCGGGACTGGGTCCGTTTATGCATCCAGCTACGAAGCCGCTCCTGCGGCCCTTTAGAACTCATCCCCTCCAGCTTATGCGCGGGTCCTTCAGCGTTTCCGACACCCCCGCGCTCTATATCCCTCACAAGGGATTGCGGACTGGCGCTTCCGCGTCCCCCCAGCACCTCGGCTCACTCCGAGCGCCGGACCTTGGCACAATTATAACATTCCCCTCGAAGCGGGGCAAAAGCCAATATGAACTAAAGTACTAGAGAGCAGGATTCAGGAGTCGTTACGTGTGGGTCTGTGATCTGGCCCATATTTTCGGCGGAACACGGGGCGGAAGTCGGATATAGAGCCCTCTGAAGCTGTGAGAGAATCGCGTTTTGCCGTCGCGTCGTAGGGGCAACCCTTGTGGTTGCCCTAGGGCGGCCACAAGGCCCGCCCCTACAAATCGATTTTTCTACAGCTTCTCTCCTTTGGGGCGAGGGTGGCCCGCAAACGGCGATTTCACCCCAGGTCAGCCGACGGGGACATGTGAGGGGTCACTCTCGCCGCGCGGCTAAGAACGAACCGCAGACCTCACCAACGGAGATCCACGCTGCTCCTGAATCCTGAATCCTGCTTATGCTTTCCGCTTCGCTTGGTCGGCCACCGCCCGGGCGGCCTTGGCTACGGCTTCGGGATCACCGAGGTAGTAATGACGCAGCGGTTTGAGCTGGTCATCAAGCTCGTAAACCAGGGGAATGCCGGTGGGGATGTTCAGGCCCACGATGTCCTGGTCCGAGACGTCGTCGAGGTATTTCACGAGTCCCCGCAGGCTGTTCCCGTGGGCGGCCACAATCACTCGCTTGCCGGACCTCACCGTGAGGGCAATGGTCTCGTGCCAGTAAGGCAGGGTGCGCGCCACAGTATCCTTGAGGCACTCGGCCAGGGGGAGTTCTTCAGGCTTGAGGCTCGCATAGCGAGGGTCTTTGCCAGGGCAACGGTCATCGTCCGCCGCCAGCGCGGGCGGCCGGATATCGTAGCTACGCCGCCAGATTTTGACCTGTTGCTCGCCGTACTTTTCTGCGGTCTGGGCCTTGTTTAAGCCCTGGAGCGCGCCGTAATGGCGCTCGTTGAGCCGCCAGGAGTTGTACACCGGAATCCACATCTGGTCCATCTCTTCCAGCGCCAGCCAGAGCGTTTTGATGGCGCGTTTCAAAACCGACGTGAAAGCAATGTCGAAGACGTAGCCTTCTTTCTTCATTTCGCGGCCCGCTTCTATTCCCTCCTGCATGCCCTTCTCACTCAGCCCAACATCTGTCCAGCCGGTGAACAGGTTTTCTTTGTTCCAGGTGCTCTCCCCGTGCCTCAATAAAACCAGCTTGTACATGAATGCGTCTCCTTCATCGTTAGAGATCTTGGCCATACCTGATCGAACTTCTCATTATAACGGGATTGGACGAAGTCGCCAGAGACTTAGGAGGATTCCTTGGCGATGTGGGTGACGACCTGATCGAGATCACTCCAGGCGGTTTCAGTCCAGACTACTCTCCGGTTCATTTCCGCATCCTGCGTTCCACCTCATCCTGGCTAATCACGCGGCCTTGCTCAACGTCTTCGAGACCGCGGTCGATCTTTTCCCGCACATAGATGTGATACTGAATATCCTCGAAGGATGCGTTGTCGGGAATCTGCTCGAGAATCCTGCGGACCTCGTCTTTTGCTGAACGCATCGCCTCACCTTTTTGGAGTGCGGCGGCTTGCCGCCGCTTTTTGCGGCGCGAGCTTGCTCGCGCGTTCTGCAAGCATGCCAAAATGGGCATATGCGGCGGCCAGCAAGCTGGCTTGGAGGAAGGCGGTAGCAAGCTGCCGCACTCCAAAGCTACAGCATGGCTTCGATGATTGCGGGGACGGCTTGGAGGGATTCATCGAGTTTCGCGGGGTTCTTGCCGCCGGCTTCGGCCAGGTCTTTGCGCCCGCCGCCCGAGCCTTCGACGTAAGTCGCCGCTTGCTTGACAATCTTCCCGGCGTCGAGCTTGTTGGTAAGGTCCTTGGTGACCACTGCAATGAGGCTTACCTTGTCGTCTGAAACGCTGCCCAGCACGATCACCCCGGATTGGAGCTTTGCCCGCAGATCGTCAACCATCTGACGCATGGCGGAGCGGTCCGTGACTTCGACGCGCGCTGCCACCACGCGCACGCCCTTCACTTCGCGCGCTTCCTTGGCCAGGTCGCCAGCCTGGGAGGTGGCGCGCTTCATCTGTTGCGCTTCGAGTTCCTTGCGGAGTTTCTTCTCGGATTCACTTAGCTTCTCGACCGCCTGGAGCAACTCCTCGGGCTTGGCGTGCAATGAGCCGGCAAGTAGCGCCAGCGTCTCGCTGGCTTGTCGCAGGTATTTCAGTACGCCTTCACCGGTCACTGCTTCGATGCGCCTTGTTCCCGCCGCCACGCTGCCTTCGGAGATAATCTTGAAAAGGCCGATGTCACCCGTGCGTCGCACGTGCGTACCACCGCAGAGTTCCTTGGAGAAGTCATCTATTGAAAGCACCCGCACCTTGTCGGCGTATTTTTCCCCGAAGAGCGCCATAGCGCCGGAATCGACGGCGCTATCGAGGTCCATGACGTCCGTGACAACTTCCTCGTTCTTGAGGATGTGCTCGTTCACTGAGTCTTCGATATCCAGCAGGTCTTGCCCGTCGAGCCCCGCGTAGTGCGTAAAGTCAAATCGTAGCCGGTCCGGCGCGACGAGCGACCCGGCCTGCTTCACGTGCGTGCCGAGCGTCTTCCGCAACGCCGCGTGGAGGAGGTGCGTCGCGGTGTGATTGCGCCGCGTCGCATCGCGGCGCTCAACATCGACTTTCGCTGTCACGAGGTCACCGACACGCAACCTGTCGCGTACGACGGCTCTGTGCACAATTAGGCCGCCGACTGGATAGTATGTGCTGGTGACGTGGGCCAGCTCGTGGTCGGAAGCGGCAGCAAACAAGAAGCCTGTGTCACCCACCTGACCGCCCGACTCGGCATAGAAAGGTGTGTGGTCGAGGACGATTTCGACCTGCTCGCCTACCCCGATCGCTTCAACGCTGATCACCGTCGGCATCGTAGGGGCGGTTCGCGAACCGCTCCTACCCCCGAGGACCAGTGCCACGACGCGACAATCGATTGAGGTCGTCTGTGTGTAGCCATCAAAGACCGTCGTACCATCTTCCACCAGCTTCAAGAACACCGGCGAGGCCGCTTTCTTTTCTGCCCCTTTCCAGGATGCCCGGGCGCGCTCGCGCTGCTTCTCCATTTCGGCCTCGTAGCCTTCGCGGTCGACCGAGCCACCCTTGCTGCGGACTATGTCTGCAACGAAGTCAGGTCGCAAACCAAAAGTATCGTGCAATTTGAAGAGCTCTACCCCTGACAGCATGAATGTGCCAATACCCGACCCGTCAGAAAAGGGGACACCATATTTCCCGACGCCAACACCCGACCCATCCATATTGCCTATTCCACCGGTGCCAATGCCTGAGCCGTCCGCGAATCCCCCATAACCGTCCATCATTTGATTGAGTTTCTCAAGCCCCACTCGAGTTGTGTGCGCGTACTGTTCCTCTTCCTTCTTGATGGCCTTGGCGATGTGCCGTTCAGCCTCCACGAGTTCCGGGTAAGCGTCCTTCATCATTTGGACAACGTGCCCGGCCATCTTGTAGAGGAACGGTTCATTCAAGCCCAGCGTCTGGCCGTGGTAGAGGGCGCGGCGCATGATGAGGCGCAGGACGTAACCGCGGCCTTCGTTTGAAGGTAGAACGCCATCTGAAATCAAGAAAGTGGCGGCGCGCGCGTGGTCGGCGATGATGCGCAACGAAACGTCGATATCGTGGTTCGCCCCGTACTCAACGTTGGCGAGACTGGCGGCTTCCTCGATTAATGGGCGAAAGAGGTCGGTGTCAAAGTTCGAGAGTTTGCCTTGCAGTACCGAAGCCAGGCGTTCAAGGCCCGCGCCAGTATCAATGCTGGGGCGGGGCAGGGGAGTCATGTTGCCCTGCTCATCGCGGTTGAACTGCATGAAGACCAGGTTCCAGAGCTCGACGTAGCGGCCGCAATCGCAGGGGAAGCGGCAATCCGGGTGACTCAGCTCGCTTGCTCCCGGGCCGAGGTCGTAATGGATTTCCGAGCACGGCCCGCAGGGGCCGGTCTCGCCCATGGCCCAGAAATTGTCCTTCTCGTCCAGCCGGAAGATGCGTTCGCGAGGCACACCAACGTCATTCGCCCAGATTTCTTCTGCCTCGTCGTCCTCGCGAAAAACCGTGACGTAGAGCTTTTCCGCCGGGATGGCGTAGTCTTTGGTGACCAGTTCCCACGCCCAGGGGATGGCTTCCTTTTTGAAGTAATCGCCGAAAGAAAAATTCCCCAGCATTTCGAAAAAAGTGTGATGTCGCGTGGTGCGGCCGACCTGCTCGAGGTCGTTGTGTTTGCCCCCCGCGCGGACGCATTTTTGGGAGGTCGTGGCGCGCGAGTAATCGCGCTTTTCGCGGCCCAGGAAAACATCCTTGAACTGGTTCATGCCCGCGTTCGCGAAGAGCAACGTGGGGTCATGGGCCGGGACAAGCGACGACGAGGGCAGCACGCGATGGGCGCGGGCTGCAAAGAACTTCAAGAATCGGGTTCTGATTTCGCTAGATTTCATATTCGAGTAAGCAATTATGAATTATGAATAGTAAATAGTGAATAGTGAATGGTGATTCTGACTTATGTCTTTCCTTGACTACCGACCTGTTTCTTTTTCGTGTTGACAACGATGGCTGTAACGACCGCAATCAATTCCTCGGTTTCCTTGCGTCAGCGGTTTGAGGCAAGAATTCGATACAATGTGCGAGTCTGTGAGGAGCCGCAGCCAGAAAAGGCTCTCTCGGGCTTCCTTCTGGGCGATCCCAACCTTGCGAACGAAATCGGCTCGACTTTCACTTGCCTGAGCTTCCTCGATGTTCGCCCCGATCGAAGTCGCTGCTCTCAAGTACTGTTTCCCCAGAATCCACCCTGCTGAATCCCTTTGCTTCTGCAAATACTGGTAAAGTCTGATCGCTCGCATTGCATATTGATACGCGCGCTTCCGGATGTCCTGTGGCTCTCTCTCGCTCATCGACTTGACCTGCTACCCTCCTCAAGCCTCACGCAAGCACGGCTAAGAAGCTGACCATGCATTCACCATTTACTATTCAACATTCACTATTTAAAACTCATTCTTCGGTATCCTCATGCTCGAGCAGCGGCGCGTCTTCCGCGAGGGGGCGAAGTTCGGGGCGTGCTCGCACTGCTTTGATAATATCATCGCTGCGGAACCCGCGGCGCAGCAAGCTATGGCAAAGCGAGGCCAGCTTGGCGCGGGTCAAGGGCAGGCGCAAGGTGCGGACTTTCTTTGCCAGAGTTTCCTCCAGCAAATCCCGCTCGCTGGTCTCCTCGAAGGCTTGCGCGAGGGCCGGTTCAATTTGGCGATAATCCACGAGTTTGGCTTTCAGCTCGCGGCGGATGCGGTAGCGGCCATAGGCGCGGTTGCGTACCAGCGAGGAAGCATAATGCTCGGCAAACTTCTTATCGTCCAGATAGTGGAGCTCGCGGAGACGGGCAATCGCCTTGGAGACCTGGCTTGAGTCCGGATATTTCTTCTCCAGCTCCCGGCGCATTTCGGCCACGGAATAGGGGCGGCGGGCGAGCATGCGCAGGGCTGCGGTGAGCGGGTTTGGTGGCGCTTCTTTATCTCTCCGCAAACCTTTCCACCTCGCTGGCCTTTTCCATTTCGTCGCGAGCGGCGTCCGTTGTGCTCCGGACGCCGGCAACACGCAACTTGAACTCGTCGGGGTTGGAGGAGTTTGCCAGAGCTTCCTCGAGTGTGATCAAGCCTTGCGAGTGGAGGTCGTAGAGCGACTGGTCGAAGGTTTGCGTGCCGTACTGGGAAACGCCGGCAGCCAAAGCCTCCTTGATCAGCCGGTTTTTTTCGGGATTGGAGATGCAATCCCGGATGTACTCGGTGGTGACCAGGACTTCCACTGCCGGCACTCGCCCGATGCCGTCGGGCAAGTGCAGGTCGGAAGCATTGTCCTCGCAGGCGGTCCGAAGCAAGGTATCGATGGTCACGCTTTGGCTGTTCATGGCTGATCCTCACCGTCAGGCATTCCTGATAACGTAGCACGAGGGCGGAAGGGAGTCAAAGAACAGCGGCAGGCGGTAGTGGGTCCGTTTGATGTAGAGGCGGCTTTATCCGTCAACTGACGGACCATGTGGTCAGCACAATGGAAAAGCAGGAAGATGCCGACCCCGCCTTGCGGGGTCGGCGCTACAAGACGGGACCTTCGTTGCCGCACCCCGAAAGTCCGCCTACGCGGTAGCGCAGCCCCACGAATTGAAAATTGCAAATCTTTCTGCGATGTTCGGCCTCAAGCGCCTAGCGCGCCATGGCGACGGGCTGGCTACAGAGGGTAAGCCAGCCATACTTGTCCTCCGCCTGCCCCTGCACGATGGAAAGGAAGCGTTCCTGCAAGCTCAGGGTAAGCGGACCCGGACGACCTTTGCCCACCACAATCCGGTCCACGGAGCGGATGGGGGTGATCTCCGCGGCCGTGCCGGTGAAAAAGACTTCGTCGGCGATATAGAGCATTTCGCGCGAGATGGCCTGCTCGATGACCGTGTAACCAAGCTCTTGGGCGAGGGTGATGACAGAATCGCGCGTGATGCCGGGAAGGATGGACGAGGAAAGCGGCGGTGTGAAGATCTTGCCCTCGCGCACCAAGAAGAGGTTTTCACCGCTCCCTTCGCTGACGTGGCCGGAGGCGTCGAGCGATATGCCTTCCACATAACCGTTGGTCAGCGCCTCCATCTTCACCAGTTGGGCGTTCATATAATTCGCGGCCGACTTGGCTATCGCCGGCAGGGTGTTGGGCGCAATGCGCTGCCAGGAGGAAACGCACACGTCCACGCCTTGCCGCAGAGCTTCCTCGCCAAGGTATTTTCCCCACTCCCAGGCCAGCAGGTAAATCTCGATCGGGTTCTTCAACGGGCTCACGCCCACCTCGCCGAAGCCGCGGAAAATCACCGGGCGCAGGTAACAGTGCTTGACGTTATTCACCCGCACCAGCTCCACCATGGCCTGGGCCAGTTGATCGCGCGTGAATTGCAGTTCCATGCGATAAATCTTGCAGGAGTTCACCAGACGGTCGGTATGCTCTCTAAGGCGGAAGATGCTGGGGCCTTGCGGCGTGTCATAGCAGCGAATGCCTTCAAAAAGGCACGAAGCATAACTAACCACATGCGACGCCACGTGTATGGTGGCTTCGCTCCAAGGGATGAACTCCCCGTTGTGCCAAACTTTTTCGAAATGCTTTACCGCCATGCCATCCTCCCTAACCCGTATTCGCTAGCGCGCGACCTGCCAGCCGCTGCACCATCATGTTTCACAGCTTCAATGGCCCAGTTACAAAAATTATACCACGAAGCTTGCGTGGCCTTTGCGGATTTACCTGTTAGAGTGCTCGTGTCATTTGGAATGGGGATCCACTCGAGCAGCCGGTCATTCCCGCGAGAGCGGGAATCCAGCCCGCCAGCATCGAATCTCCCAAGGTGAGCGCAGTAGATTCCTCCCGCAGGGCGGGACAGGAATGACTGCGACTTCGAGCGCCCATGTCTGGTATGAAGACACCAGTGCCCCTGTCAGAGTCTTAGCTTGTCCTTTGGTTTCTCGCTTGGCGTGCTACGTGGCCTTCAGCTCCGAAGTGCAATGCGGACAGCGCGTCGCCTGTAGAGGAATCGGCGAACAGCAGAACTTGCATTCCTTCAGGGCAGGCCCAGCGGGCGCCGGAGCGGGCTTAGGTCTAAGCTTGTTGACTTGGCGCACGAGCAGGAAAATCGCCAACGCCACAATCACAAAGTTGATCACCGTATTCATGAACAGGCCGTAGTTGAGCGTCGCCGCTCCCGCGGCCTTGGCCTGCGCCAAGCTATCAAAGTGCCGGCCCGAAAGGGTGATGAACAGGTTCGAGAAATCCACTTTTCCCAGCAGCAATCCGATGGGCGGCATCAGCATGTCGTTGACCAGCGAAGTCACGATCCCGCCAAAGGCCGCGCCCACCACGATGCCAATCGCCATATCGAGCACATTCCCACGCATAGCAAATTCTTTGAACTCTCTCAACATGGATATTCCTCCCGCGCTTCGTCTTTCCTGTCGAAATCGAAGCGCTTTGATTCTCCAGTTCCCGCTTCCGCTTACCCACGCATCTTTCGGAGAGCCGGGCCGGTCCTCGCCCATGCGAAGCGGGTGCATCATAGCAGAAGCTTGCGTTTCTATCCCGGAAAACCGCTGCTGAAGGGGAGAAACGTGAAGCAAAGAGAAAAGTCGGCAGGCCTGGTCCCTTGCCGAACTGCCAGTGTCGCTCGGCATGAAAAAAGCACCAGGGGAGGCTGTTTGGGTGTAGATTATAGTCGCCTTGGGTTCCCAAATGGGAAACCTGGATAATTCAGCCTAAGGGGGTTGACTTAATCCACCGCAACATGAGCCGGGGTGCTCTCATTCTCGCGCTCGTCATGCTTGCGCTCCTTCCGCGCCTCGACGCCCAGAAGCCTCAGGTTTCGAGTTCCGAATACACCCTTCGCTCTGAAGTGGATTTGCTCTCTGTTACCGTCCGGGTGACCGATCGCAACGATAATGAGATCCACGCGTTAACCGCCAATCAGTTTTCATTATACGAGGACGGTATTCCGCAGAAGATTTCGTTCTTCGACGCGGAGGGTGAGCCTGTCAGCCTGGGGATCCTCCTGGATGTGAGCGGGAGCATGGCGGCGACAGGAAAACTCGATGAAGCCAAAAACGCTCTATCCCGCCTCGTCAGCACGATGCGCGTCGAAGATGAAATGTTCTACCTGCGGTTTCATCTTCAGGTCGATAAGGTCGTAGACTTTACCAGCGACCAGCATCGTCTGCTCTCGGCGATCTCCGAAACCGTTGCAACGGAGGAAGGCACCAGCTTGTACGACGCAGTCGCGAGAGCCCTTTGCTACACGCGGGCTACCCGCCACCACCGGCAGGCGTTACTGGTGGTAACCGATGGCGCGGACCAGAACAGTCATCGGTCACTGGAGGAACTCATCCCAATTGTTCGTGCGTCGCAGGCTCAGGTGTTCATCATCGGCTATTTAGGCAAGCAAGAGTATGACTTGTACCGAAGTTCCCGCGATCAGAAGATTATGCTGGTAACCCGTCAGGAGATCGACAACCCGCTCACGGCCTTCAAACAGTTGGCGGACGAATCGGGTGCTGAGTCCTTCTTCGCGGCATCACCTGCCGGGTTTGAGAAGGCAGTCGAAGCCGTGGCTCATCAGCTTAGAACGCAATACACGCTTGCTTATTATCCCAAATCAAAGAGCAGCGGTTTCCATCAGATCGAGGTGAGGGTGGCGCGATCTGGCGCACGGGTCAGGGCGCGGCGTGGTTTCGAAGGGGTGGAACACGAAGCAGGCCAAGGACCTCCCGGACAATCGGCCGGATGTGAAGATGAAAAGCTCAAGCCCTACCCGTACGAGTCCAAGATTACAGCCAAGAATGGGTGTACCGTCTACCACGATGATTTCCAGAACACAGCCAGCGGCTGGCCCAACAAGAAGGGCTACCATTACAAATCCGGAACGTACCAGATTGTCAATGCAAAGCATTCGGAGTCGGATTTCGCGCCTTACTACGACCACAGTTCGTGGGGCGCGCAAATACCAAGCGGAGACGTCGGAAACGACGTTCCGACTGAAGGCGTGCTGGTTGCCAACGGGCCGTTGTTTGGTGACTTGAACGCTTCGGTCGGGGTGGAGTGGAAGTCTGGCGGACGAGCCGGGGATGTGCCGGCCGTCCCTGGGCTGGTTTTCCGCCTCGATAATCGCGGATACTACGCTGTTTTGGTCAGCAGGGCGGTCTTCCCATCTCACACGATCGCATTTAAGCTGGTAAAGAAATTTTACTTTGAACCAACAGCGCGGGATCTTTTGCCCTGGACGGAGTTTCCGCTCGAGGATTGGGCGAGTCAAGAGAAGATCTCGGTCCAATGTAGGGGCGCAGTCATCACGATCTTTCTCCAGGGCGACACAGTGGCTAAAGTTGAGGACGGGGACTTCAAAGAAGGGCTAGTGGGAATGATACTGTATGGAATGGGACGTGCTGTTTTCCGAGACCTGTTGGCCGAAGAGGTGCGCGATGCCGGACGAGCGCAGCCCCTCAGTCGCGAGCCAAGCCCACATTAATCCGAAAGGACCACATCGCCATGTCCGGGTCCTGACCAGCATAGACAAAGCGCACTCCTTTTATAAACCATCCTGAGAACGATCCTCTCTCCAGCAACTTCTTTGTGATTTCCGGGACGGGCCGAGGTGCGCGAGCCCGGACGTTCAGAACTGAGGGTGGTCAGTAGTACTACTACGTTAAGTTATTGACCTCCCGCGTGAGAGGTGTTAAGCTCCGGTCCATGACCGAGAGCGAAATCGAAAAATGTCGAAAGCGCTTGGAACAATTCTTGGCCGACTTGCTGGAGCCGCTGGGGCGGCGCGAGCGACGCCATTGGGGCTCGGTGTACGTACGCGGCCTGATGCTGGACGGGGAACGCAAGTCGATCGAGCCCATGGCGGCGCGTCTGCCCGACGGGAACGTGCAGGCCATGCAGCAGTTGATCGGCCAGAGTCCCTGGCCTTGGGCGACCGTTTGGCAACGGTTGGCGCAACGGATGACAGCCGAGCTGCAGCCCCATCCGGTGTGGATCATCGACGACACGGGTTTTCCCAAGAAAGGTACCCACTCGGTGGGAGTGGCGCGGCAATATTCGGGCACGCTGGGCAAAACCGCCAATTGCCAAGTAGCGGTGAGCTTGCATCAGGCGACCGGGGAAGAAAGCATCATCCTGGACTGGCGGCTCTATTTGCCGCAAAGCTGGATACAAGATCCCCAGCGGCGCGCCGCCGCCGGCATCCCCGCCGAAGTGAAGTTCCAGACCAAGTGGCAACTGGCGCTGGAATTGATCGACGAGGCGCAGGCGTGGGGTTTGCGGTGTGGTGTGGTGCTGGCGGACGCCGCCTATGGAGAAGTCACGGAATTCCGCCAGGGACTGCAGGCTCGTCACCTTCCTTATGCGGTAGGCATCCCGTTCACCGTGAGGGTATGGACGAAACCGCCCCGCCTGCGGAAAGCGCGGGGGCGAAAGCGTCGGCCGACGGTTTACCATTACGGCGAGCAGCGGCCGTGCGCGGTGGGGGAAGTGCCGGGAAGAGTTCGTGGGTGGAAACAAGTGCGCTGGCGAGAAGGCACCCAAGGCTGGCTGGAGTCCCGCTTCTACGCTTGCCGCGTCCAGCCCGCGCACGGATTCGACCAAGGCGAACCGCCCCACCCGCAGGTCTGGCTGCTGGTGGAATGGCCGCCCGGCGAGCCCGCGCCCACGAAATATTTTCTTTGCGACCTGCCCGAGAACTACACTCTGCGGCGGCTGGTGCGCATCGTCAAAAGCCGCTGGAAGATCGAACAGGATTACCAGCAGCTCAAGGAGGAACTGGGGCTGGATCACTACGAAGGCCGTACTTGGACGGGTTGGCACCATCATGTCACCCTGGTCATGTTGGCGCATGCTTTCCTGACCTTGGAGAGGTTGCGCAGCAAAAAAAACTTCTGGGTGGACCCTGCCACAGACGCGTCGTGAGATCCAACGCATGCTGTTTACCTGGACCGGAGAGTGCGCGTATTGTGGCAGCGTAATTCGCAAACGAAACCGTCCACCTTGACTTAACGTAGTAGTAGTAGGTGGTAGGTCGCAGGGGGTATGTGAGGATGGATGTTCGTCCCCGCCTACCCCCTGCCGATTGCCAGCAATGCGCGAAGCCTTATTTCCCTGATGTGGCGTCCTCCCAATCATCCGTGCGGAATGGGGAGGCGGGCAAGCCGGCACGGTTATACAGATTACACGACGGGTTCATGGCCCATGCATAACGCACAGCAACGGGGTGCGGCGCCTTTTCGCTGCCCACGACGACCGTATCACCGTCAACTTTGGCTTGAGCGGCGAAGAACTTATGATCGTCACCCGCAATTTCAAATCCGCTGAGGGTCGACGACGGCGAGTTCTTCGCCACGAGTCCGCCGTAAACGTACTTGAAGCGCAAGCGGACTTTCCCACCCTCGGCGGCCATTGACTCATAAATGGGGCCTGAATAAATCACGTCCCGTCCGTAGGCGATGGCCTCCGCGGGGAGGGCGAGGCGATAGCCAACTTCCTGCTTGTTCTTGGGATGAATATCGCTTCCGTCGCCAATGTCAATGGTCACCGCCATTCCGGTCTTCGGTAATGAGAGCGTCATCTGTTGGGCTTCACGAAGTTCCGGCCAATTGGAGCGAGGTTGGGAGATCCCCCAGTTGGCGAGTTGAACGAATAGGAAGGGGAAATCACCCTCCTCCCAGGCGTGCCGCCAATCGCGGATCATGGCTGGAAAGAGCTTGCGATATTGAGCCGGACGGTCGGCGTTGGACTCTCCTTGGTACCAGATGGCGCCGCGGATGGCATAAGGCGTCAGCGGCATGATCATGGCATTAAAGAGCCCGGCGGGGCGCCAGGGACTCCGCCGCGGGTCATCGGGGACAGGCGGCGCCAGGGGAACTGGCGCTCCGGCGGATTCGGCCTTATCCGAATCTTCCCGCCACTGTGCCATTTGTTGTTCATAGTCCTGGAAGGCTTTGGGGTAAGGTGAGAGTAACTTCGTTCCCGCGTCGAGTATGGATGTGAACTCGGGATCGGATTCGAGCGTGGCTTGACTCGTCCAGGCCTCCGCCGGAGTTCCGCCCCAGGAGCTGTGAATCACACCAATTGGCACATTCAGTACCTGGAGTAATTCCCGCCCGAAGAAATAGGCCACCGCCGAAAACTCGCCGATGGTCTGTGGGCGCGTACCAACCCAATAGCCTCTTACATCTCCTTGAGGCTTATTGGCCACGGTCCTCTCGACGGAGAATAGGTGAATCCTGGGATAGTTAGCACGGGCGATTTCATCCTGAGAGTTCATTACGGCGTTTACGGACATTTGCATATTGGACTGCCCGGAGCAGACCCAGACTTCGCCCACGAGCACGTCGTGCAGCGTAATTATGTTCTTGCCCGCAATGGTCATCGTGAACGGCCCGCCGGCGTTGAGCGGCCCCAATTTTACCTTCCACTGGCCCCCGCTCTCGGCGACGCCGCTCGCTTGGTGATCCCCTAAAGTGACAGTAACCCGTTCACCCGGGCCGGCAGTCCCCCAAATGTTCACCTTCATGCCTTGCTGAAGCACCAGGCCGTCAGAAAGCAGACTGGGCAGCTTTACCTCCGCCCGCACACCGAGCGCGCCAAGCATCGTGGCGCAACAACAAAGCAGCGTGGTTACTTTCGCCTTGAAAGTCATCCGACACATAATGTTCCTCCGATTTAATTGAGGTGATTCCTGGGACGTGCCTCCTGCTACCAGCTCACAAATGCAGGGAGGAATTCTATTCCAAAGTCGTTCCGAAAAGGAATTACTTTATGAGAAGGGATGGTTGGAGCCATCGAAGATTTTGGGCAGCGCCCCGCGGCAGGCTTCATCAGCTTGTCTTCGCCGATGCCAGCGGCGCAAAGGCAGTACGGAATTCTGCAAACCTCAGGCCCAGCAAAATGGTCCTTTCGACCAAGGCGCTCCTCCTTGGAATCGTACGCGGGGTGTGATACACAATTACGGTAACATTATCTTGAATGCAGGAGTCTTCCTCTGACCCGCACGGCCGCTCACCCGCGCCCAGCGCAGGAGGAGTTACCGTGGACGGGGCGGATGGTGATTATGGGAACGCTTGCGAGCACTCAAACCGGAGATGCGGAGAGACCGGCCGGCCACACCGAGGATTTCCGCCGTCTCTGGCGGCGCACGGTCCGCAATGAAATCCTGGGCAGCGCCATATCCGTTTTGCCGGCCATGATTTTCTATAACGCCGCGTTCTCCTACACGGCTACACAGTTCAAAGCCCTGCTGAAGCTCTCACCCCTTCCGGTGATGGCTTTCTTGGCGGTTGACTTGGGGTTGAACTGGTGGTACCTCGAACCCTTCCGGCGCCTGCCGAAGCTGGCGGCCCCGGCGGCGGAGCTCGCTCGCGTCTACACGCGCCTGCACAATCTTCCGGTCTTCAGCTTCATGCGGGTCTTTGGCCCGCATGCCCTTTCGGCCTGCGTCGGCGCGCAGCTTGGGGTTTTCTACGCCAACGCGCATTGGGGACTGGGGATGCCCAGGAGTGATTACTGGATCTACTGGCTGCTGAACCTCACGCTGGTTCCCATCGGTCACGCCGTATTCGAATATCACGCCAACGGCTGGGCAGCCCGGGAAGCACTGACCCGGCTCGCCGCCAACTATTCCCTGCCCACCGATTCTGCCGGTGTGTGGCGGGTCGGTTTGGCGGTGCGGCTTGCCATTTTTTACACCCTCTTGGCGATTTCCCCCCTGGCCCTTCTTGCCGCCGCGGCGCAACTTCATCCGCTACGCGCCGCACCGGTGGGGTTGGGCGCCGATCTGGTCAAGGTAGTTGCCGGCGTAGTCATCCTCAACCTGATCTTACTGATCATTTTTGCCTCGGACGTAAACCAGCAAACGCGCGTGCTTTTGTCGGGTCTGCAAAAGGTTGAAGAAGGAGATCTCTCCGGCCGGGTCGATCTCTTCACCTCCGACGAATTCGGCATCATCACCGAGGGCATCAACAAAATGATCCAGGGGCTTGGTGAGCGTCAGCGCATTCGCGATTTGTTCGGAGTTTATCTCAGCCCGGAGGTTTCGCGCGCAATTCTGGAAGGGCGTGTGGCCTTGCAAGGCGAGGCGCTCCAGGTGTCCATTCTCTTTTGCGATATCCGCGATTTCACACGCTTCAGCGCCACACGCAGCCCCCGCGAGGTGGTGAGCCGGCTCAATCGGTTCTTTGGGCGCATGACGGAGGCCATTCGCGGCCAGGGTGGCACCATAAACAAATTTCTCGGTGACGGATTTCTGGCGGTTTTCGGCGCGCCCGTCCATCACCTCGACCACGCGCGGCGCGCGGTGGAAGCAGCGCTTCAGATGGAATGCGAACTGGCCATCCTCAACCACGAACTGACCGACTGCGGCGAGTCGCCCATGGATGTCGGGATCGGCATCGACAGCGGTGAGGTCATCGCCGGCAACGTCGGCTCTGCCGACCGGCTGGAGTACACCGTGATCGGGGACCCGGTGAATCGCTCGTCGCGCATTGAGCAACTCAATAAATCTCTCGGCACGCGCGTCCTGATTTCCCAACGTACATACAGCGAATCGGGAGTAGATGAGGGACGGGCGCTTTTCCCCGTTGCCGTGAAAGGGATTGACCAGGCCTTGCAGTTGTTTACGATCGGTTCCAAGGCTTAGTGCGCGAAAACGGTCATCCGGCCAAAGGCTTCGGTCTCGTTAAAAAGTTCTTACAGAACCTGCCCTTCGATACCATTGGACATCAGCGCGCCGCAGCCTATCAGCTTGCCCTCGTCCCCGCGTCCTGCGCGACGGCGCCTGCAACGCTGGCGATGGGTAGAGAGATTCTCTTTGGTGAATATCTACGTGCTTCGGTATCATGATGAGGTGGCTGCCGGCACCGACTCTCCCTATAAGGGCGGTGACGAGGGCATTAATGCTCACGAAGGGCTGCCCGGTACCATGATCATGGCAACTGAACCGGCGCGGGGACGGTCCGCGAACCCCCTGCCGCAAAAAATTAATGAGGCAGCGCCGGGCGTGTTGCCGAGCCGCGTTCCGGCGATGTTCCGGGCGCTCCGGTCCAGGAATTACCGGCTATTCTTCAGCGGCCAGCTCATCTCCCTGGTCGGCACCTGGATGCAGTCCGTGGCGCAGTCCTGGCTGGTATACCGGCTCACGGGCTCGTCGCTGCTTCTTGGCTTGGTGGGCTTCGCCGGGCAAATCCCGGTCTTCCTACTGGCGTCGATTGGCGGGATGGTGGCGGACCGAAGGAGCCGCTATCGCATTATCATCGCCACCCAGACTTCTGCCATGTTGTTGGCATTTGTCCTCTCTGCGCTGACTTTGCTGGGCCACATCAAGGTGTGGGAGATCATGGTGGTGGCCTCGTGCCTGGGTCTGGTGAACGCTTTCGACATTCCCGCGCGCCAGGCATTTGTGGTCGAGATGGTGGGCCAGCAGGACTTGATTAACGCCATCGCGCTCAACTCCGCCATGGTGAACGGCGCGCGCATCCTGGGCCCTGCCGTGGCCGGCATAACGGTGGCTGCGATCGGCGAAGGCTGGTGCTTCTTTGCCAATGCGGTGAGTTACATCGCCGTGATTGTGGGGCTTTTGTTGATGACCGTGACGCCGCGTCCACGGGGTAACCGGCAGTCCGGTTTGCAAAGCCTTGTGGAAGGATTTCACTGGGTCGCACGCACGGGGCCGATCCTCGCCCTGCTGCTTCTGCTGGGCCTTGTCAGCTTGACAGGGATGCCTTATGTGGTGCTGATGCCGATTTTTGCTGCCAGAGTCTTGCATAGCGGAGCGCGCGGTCTGGGTCTGCTCATGGGTGCTGCGGGAGTAGGGGCGCTTATGGGAACTATGGCGCTCGCGGCGCGCCATGGCGTGCGCGGACTGGGAAGATGGGTGATGTTCGCCGCCATGGGATTCGGCGCCTCCCTGATCCTTTTTTCCATGTCGCACTGGTTCTGGCTCTCCGTGCTCTTGATCTTGCCGGCCGGATTCGCGCTGATTTTGCAAATGGCTTCTTCCAACACCCTCATCCAAACCATGGTCCCCGATGAATTGCGTGGCCGTGTCATGGCCGTCTATTCCATGATGTTTATGGGCATGGCGCCATTTGGAGCGTTGCTTTCAGGAGCGATTGCGCAACATGTAGGAGCGCCGCTTACCGTTCGGCTGGGAGGGATCATCAGTTTGGCCGGAGGCGCGGTTTTCGCACTGAGATGGCCGGGTCTGCGTGGCGAAGCGCGCCAGCTTATCCTGGCCCAGTCGATGGCGGGAGGTGATCCGCCCGAGGAAATGACCGGACAGGCGGTTTCGCTCGAGCGCGACAAATCAACAGGCGCGTCAACTGATCACTGACAACTGACAACTGACGACTGACCACGGACAGCCCTCACAACCTCGCAGCAGAGAGGAGAATTCAATGGCCGAAATCAAGACCGAGTGGATCACTTTGAGCGTTGCGGATGGGACCACCATGCGCGCTTACGTGGCCCGCCCTCAAGACACGGCCACGCACCCCGGACTGCTGGTTTTTCAAGAAGCCTTCGGGGTCAATGGGCACATCCGCGATGTGACCGAGCGCTTGACGCGCGAAGGCTACGTTGCCGTCGCCCCCGAATTATTTCACCGTACCGCCGCGGGCTTCGAGGGCGCGTACAACAATTTCCAGGAGGCCATGCCTCATGTGAGGGCTTTAACGGAGCAAAACCTGGAAGCCGACGTCCGCTCCGCCTATGAATGGCTGCGCGCTGACCTTGGGACCCAAGGGCAGCAGATCGCGTGCATTGGTTTTTGTATGGGAGGGCGCGTGACGTTTCTCACCAATGCAATTCTTCCCGTGAGTGCGGCCATTTCGTTTTATGGCGGTGGAATCGCCCCCAACCCCTTCGGCCCTGGCCTGCTCAGCCGTGCGGGCGATCTGCACGCTTCCCAGCTCCTGTTTTGGGGTGGATTAGACGAACACATCGGCCCGGAACAGACCCGTGCGGTGACCGAAGCTCTTCGTGCCGCGGGTAGACCTTTCGTGAATGTCGAGTTCTCCTATGCCGACCACGGATTCTTTTGCGACGCGCGGTCGAACTACAATCCCTCCGCAGCAAGGCAGGCGTGGTCGCTTGCGTTGACTTTCTTAAACATTTACGCGAGGACGTAGCGCAGGTTCCGTCCTGCACGGCTTGCGCGAGCATGCGAAGCTTTGGAGTGCGGCAGCTTGCTGCCGCTTTGGATCGAGCCAGCTTGCTGGCGGGCAATTGCTCCCAGGGCTGAAATCCCGGCGAGCAAGCTCGCGGGGCGGAAAGCGGCAGCAAGCTGCCGCACTCCAAAGCTCTGGTCGCTGC
The DNA here is from genome assembly GCA_963832915.1 of uncultured Acidobacteriota bacterium. Lineage (GTDB taxonomy): Bacteria > Acidobacteriota > Terriglobia > UBA7540 > UBA7540 > CAVROP01. The sequence goes on along the minus strand of CAWHWE010000044.1, from coordinate 41,168 downwards.
GAGGAAGAAATTGGAAAAATGCGTTAGGAATAATAGCGGGCTTTCAGTAATCCACGCAACTAAAGGAGGTAATTGCGCGCCACCGATCAGAATGCCGCCAAGAGCTTTTACAGTTCTTTGTTTGGTTGGGCCAGCCAGGATTTTCCCATGGGTCCAAACGACTTCTATACCATGTTTCAACTCGAAGGACGTTCAAACCTCTGCTGCGTACACCATGCGTGCGGAGCAGCGCTCGCAGGGGATGACTCCGCACTGGATGATTTACTTTTACGTCTCGAATTGTGATGAGACGGCTGAAAAGACCAAGGAACTGGGCGGCAAAGCGCTTTTGGCCCCCATGGCCATCGAGAAAGTGGGCCGCATGGTAATCCTGGCAGACCCCCAGGGTGCAGTGTTTGCACTCTACCAATCTACTTTGCGTTAACGTGCAAAAATGGCAGTCAAGGCAAGGCAGATACGCCTGCCAGCCCTCAGCGCCATCCTGCCGGCCTACGGGACGTAGACTCGGTAAGTGATATGGTAGAAGCGAACTGTCAATCCAGAATCTGACCAGACATACGACTGAACCGTGTGTTTCCCGGGTGTCACCGCAGTGCTCTGATTGGAGGTGGCCAATACATAGTTCGTGAGAGGAGGCACCTCGCCTACCCAGGGGGTATAGGACAACATGGTCCCGTCCACATAAACGAGGGGAGCCCAATAGTTGGCGTTGACGTTGGGCCCTTCGCCGACTTGCATGCTTTGCTCGATCTCAAGCGTGCATCCCTTGGGAAACTGGCATTTGAAGGTAGTTGGATTGTCAACCGCAAGATAGTCCTCGGCCCCTTCCGCCATGGTCAGAGGCGTGGTCATAGTACCCGCCTGAGTGAAATAAGTCGTAAGCAGGGTATGGGGCACGGCTTGGGTGGGCGAATCAGCCCTTTTATCCGCTGAAAGTGCTTCAGGGGCCTCGACCACGCTGCTTGACGTCTCTCCTTGCGCTCGCATGTAGTGGAACGCAGCGAATAGCACGACCGCTGCGCCCAAAGACACAATCCCAATCCTGAGAAGCCGTTTCATGTGTTCTCCTTTTCGGCAGATGCTTGCAGATCGTCCTCTCGGTCGAGCCTTGCAATCTGCGAAGCAGGAACTGTTTGGCGCCCCTTTGCGCGGACCACAGTACCGCAGAGGAAGCACGCCTGGATCTCTTCTCGTCCTCTTTCTCTATCTCCTTTGCGCTGCCTCAGCAGCAGGTTTCTTCAGCCTGGACATACCCTTTTCTATTTTCCAGCTTATTTTCGTTGAATTTCTTAACACCCTATTAAGGCCGATGTCAAGAGGACGAAACGTCCCCATGGTGCTGGTGTCATTTGGAATTGAGATCCACTCGATCCGCCGTTCATTCCCGTCCCGCTCTGCGGGAGGAATCCAGTCCGACGACAGCACATTTCCAAAGGTTTGTGGAGTAGATTCCTCCTGCCATGGCGGGACGGGACTGACTAGGTCTCGCAAATGACACCAATACTCCCCTGCCGCTCTGCTAAGAAAGAATTGGGAAACTGCGTTAGAATAATAACGGGCTTTCAGTAATCCACACAACAAAGGAGGTAATTGCGCGCCATGCCGCACATTGACAAGCATCCGCCCGGAGCTTTTTGCTGGATCGAGCTAGCCACCACCGATCAGAATGCCGCCAAGAGCTTTTACAGTTCTTTGTTTGGTTGGGCCATCCAGGAGTTTCCCATGGGTCCAAACGACTTCTACACCATGTTTCAACTCGAAGGGCGGGACACCGCTGCTGCGCACACCATGCGTGCGGAGCAGCAGTCGCAGGGGATACCGCCGAACTGGATGATTTACATTGCTGTTGCCAACGCGGACGACGCGGCCAGCCACGCCACGCCGCTTGGAGGCAAAGTCCTTGCCCCGCCCTTCGACGTCTTCGATGTGGGGCGAATGGCCGTGGTGCAAGACCCGACCGGGGCTGTGTTTGCCCTCTGGCAGGCCAAGAGCCACATGGGGACGGGAATCGCCGGCGTGCACGGAACCCTCTGCTGGGGGGAACTGATCACACCTGACGTGGCGCGCGCCAAGGAGTTCTACACCGGTCTTTTCGGGTGGAAAATTTCCACGAGCGAAAATGATCCCTCCGGCTACGAGCACATCGCCAACGGGGAAGATTTCATCGGCGGGGTTCCGCCTGCGAAGTATCGCGATCCGAACGCTCCGCCGCATTGGATGGCGTACTTTTACGTCTCGAATTGTGATGAGACCGCTGCCAAGACCAAGGAACTGGGCGGCAAAACGCTTTTGGCCCCCATGGCCATCGAGAAAGTGGGCCGCATGGCCATCCTGTCAGACCCCCAGGGCGCCGTATTCGCCGTGATCGGACCCGAGGCCGCAACGCATCCGAGCTAATGGGTGGCCACGAAACAACCAGGAGCAAATCACTCTGAGCGATCACGGGCCTGCGGTCCACCCATCGAGATGAAAATCACCGCTGTCGTCACCCCCGCGCAAGCGGGGGTCCACGTCAGTCCGGGAGAAGCTGCATTCCCGCTTTCGAGGGAATGACCGGCGTGGTGATTTTCGACGGAGGGTTTGCCGCGGCTTGGGCCGCCGTCCCCAAGTACACGGTTCCAGAAATTCACGCACGCATTCCGAGCGACATATGCTAAACGCGGTCTCTCGCCTTCGGCGGCGCTCCAGGTACTTTCCGAGTACGACGTGACCCGGGCGTGACCGCCCGAGGTGACAGGGCGGACCACATCTACGGTTTGCCGACTTACCGTCAAAGTGACTCCAGATTGCCCGGGAGAGTACGCGAGAAACCCGTTGCGTGGCGCATAAATTCACCTCTGGCTATTCCGTACGCCATCAAACGCTACGGACAGGCCGAAAGGCCTCTACAGCGAACCAGCGTCCGACCTCAAGTTTCAAAACTTCAGTTTTATCTTGCTCTAGGCCGCCCCCGCATTTACTATGGCTACGGCCACTGCAAATGTCGCTCAAGAGATATATCGATGAAACGGGTCCCGACTCGATCGCAAGCGAGATCGGTTTCTATACACCACTTGCGACGCAAGTGTTTGGCGCTTTGCTGGGCTACCCACCGAAACAGCGAATTATCAATAAATCCGGCAAACATGGTATTCCCGACGTGCGGCTCTATTCAAAGGAAGACGGCTCCGAATGGGCAGTTGTAGAGGCCAAGCTGAGAGACGACGATATCAGGGAGCAAAAAGAAAGGGAGCGAATCTGGCGCGAGCAGATTCTGGAACACGGTTACATTAGCCCTGAGACGTTTTACGTCGTTCTCTGTGCGCCACGCACGTTCTACGTCTGCAATCTTGACGGCGAGGTCTTGAAGTCCTTACATATTGAGGGAAAGCAACTGACTGATCCTCGCAGCGGCGCCCACTTTCCACTGACCGATGCGGAGTTTCGTGATCGCCTGTCCCTGATTAGCTATGGCGCGTCCCTGGAACGAAAGCAGTTTGAGGCGTTCCGAGAGGGCAAACTCAAGAGCGGGCACATCCCACTCACCACTGAAACCCTTCCGCAACTCCAATCGGCGTTTAGCTTTGCGATTGAAAAACTTCATGAGCGTTGCTTGTTTCGTTTTCGAGAGCTACAAGCCGAGTATGACGAAGCCAGAGAAAAAATCGGCAAACTTGAGAAGCGTTTTGAAGACGTTGGTCCTGGTGCCATCAAAAAACGAGAAAAGCTTCGATATCGGATTCTGACTCTTCGCGCACAACACCATCTTGCCTTACAAGTTTTTGAACAGGACTTCCAACGCTTTAAGCACGACCAAACATATGCTGGCACTCAGGAGGAGTCAGCATTCGAAGATATCTTTTGCACAAATACGGCCTACGTTGTCCTCAGCCGCCTTATTTTCGTGCGCATCTGCGAGGACGTGGGCCTTACAACTCGCAAGATATCCAATTCGGGAATCGCCGTCTGGCGGCAATTCGTCCAGAATATTAAGGGACAATACCAGGATCTCCTCGACGTAGCTTATAAAGACGTCTCGCACGTTTACTCAAGCCTGTTTGAGTCATCGGTCTTCGACTGGTTTGGACAAATCAACGGGGTCCTTCACGCCATCCTTGAAAGAATCCTCTTTCGACTGAATGCGTTAAGCTTTAGGGAGATGAATCGGGACGTCCTTGGGTCGATGTACCAATACTTTCGCCCACGAATTGAGCGGCGCCGCTTGGGTGAATACTACACGCCGGTCGGAGTCGTAGATTACATCTTGTCGCGTACCGGAATCACCGCTGATCCGGACATTATGCAGAAGCGGATTGTTGACCCGGCGTGTGGCTCGTTTACGTTCGGCGTCCGCGCCGTTTCGCGCTTGCTTGAGGTGGGCTCGAAGCTCTCTGCCGAAAACAGAATTGACCTGGTGCGCACCTGCCTGCGTGGCCAGGATATCAATCCGTTCTCCACTTTTTTGTCGCACCTAAGCCTGTTGTTCGCTTTGCTACCAACCTACCTGGAGGCAAAGAAAGCAAATCCCAACTACGAAATCCAGCCGATGGATGTAGTGCTGTGCAACTCGCTGACGATGGGTATGCCCGAAGCCCAAGATGTCGGGGACTCCGTGGACGATACGGGCGAAGTTCTCGTTCGGGAGAGCCCATCGACGTTCGAGTACATTGTTGGGAATCCGCCCTTCGTTCGCAATGAAAGGCTGCCGAGCGAGGACCGGGAGGTGCTCAATGATCGCTTTCCAAAACTCGCGGTCAAAAACACTGACCTCTCGGTCTATTTTCTCTATGCGGCGGCGAAGTATTTGGTTAAGGAGGGCGGCACGATCGGCATGGTAGCTCCGCTCGCCCTGGCGAACGCTCAGATGGCCGCGTATCTCAGGAACTTCCTGAAGGATTATGAAATCTTTGAACTCGTCTCTCTCGAGTGGTGCGCGAAAGAGGTGTTCCCCGGTGCAGACATAGTGCCGATGCTCATTTTTCTCCGCAAGAAGGCACGGGACGCCGGTCACGCCATCCGGTTGGTTCGAGGGCTCACTACCCAGGAAGAACTGGAGCAATGCGGAAAGCACGCGGAAGTTCTCGCCAGCAAATCTTCCGTTCTTCCCTTCGATGAATGGTCAGCACTCAGTCAGTCCGGTGATTGGTGCCTGGACGTTAGTCATGAAGATCTCCCCATCCTTGACAAACTCAGGAGACTTCCAAATTTGGGAGACAATCTGCTCGCCAGCTATGCTATTAAGGCTGGAAATCATGAATCGTTTCTGCAAGCGGCCGATGGCAGAGAGCTCAGTGGCAACGAAGTTCCGTTTCTTAAGGGCCAGCACATTGCTGCGTTCCAGGTCAGCAGGGAGGTGGACGAGTTCGCCGCCTTGGACAGGGTTGACACCGCTGAGGACGCTTCGATCTGGTCCCATCTGGACTTCTACCGAGCCAATCGGGGGCACCCGGACGATTCCGGTATGGGGAGATTCGACTACAACACGCCGCATGCCTTGTCGGTGGGAACCCCTAGTGACACCCTGTGCTGCTTGGTACCGGAGGTATATGTAACCTTGGTTGCTGCTGTCGTTGATCCACTGAGTGCTGTCGCCAACAATAGCGTCGTTGTGCTAGTTCCCAAACGATACAGCGCATTCGTGGTTTCGTCGATAATCAATTCTCGCATTTCGCGTTACTATTCGTTTTTGACGTTGAGGTCAGCCATTCTACTGCGGAGGCGGGCGCACTGGTACCCACGCACGCTAAAAACCCTTCCGATGCCATCCCCTTCGCCAGCTAGGATGCTAGCGCTGCATAACCTCGGAAGGGAAGCAGCGCGGCTGTCTGATTCAATCCCTGGAACGCCCGTCCAGTTCTATTTGGGGGCGAGGGACCAAGTCAAAGAGTTTAGGAAGGCTGGGTTTTTAGGGTTGCAGGTTGCAAAACCTGACGCCGTCGTTGACCGCGAGGATTTGGCTGCCGCAAGAATTGAGGGAAGCCAGCTAGTCGTCGGGCGGCAAATTCTCCGAGCGCAATCACTGGATGTTCTGACTTTGGTACAGGTCGCCCTTCTCGCTACGGAGGCGGACGAATTCAACGCGGAGGACGTTGAGAACATTTTACTGCCAGCCGACTCTGGCGTTCGAATCGAAATTGCTACAAAAATTCGTAATTTCGAAAGCGATCTCAGGCAAACGCAGGACCGTGTCCTATCCATACTCGAAGAGATTGATGACATAGTTGCCGAAGGCTTGGGCTTGACCCCCACAGAGCACGATACGATCCGTCGGCGCTGTCAGGATTTCCCCCTCTCTGTAACTGTCGAACGCCCCCGCTTTGCATGGAGCGCCGACCGCAAACGCCAAGCTCGGCGCAGGTACCTTGCCGGCGAACGATTCAGATAAGATTTGCCGACGCCCGGGCAAACACGGAGGGCGCCTTCGGGTTCGCGCCCGATGATGGTTAAGAGCGGGTAGCGCGGACCACCGCTATTGTGGTCCGCGTCTTTTCGGCCCCCTGATGGAGCGATCAATTTCGTGCGCTCGGATCGGAGGGCATTCTCACGTGGTCGACGATCAAACCGTCCGTCGGCTGACGGATTCGTCGGCGCTCATGCCGGAGTATTCGTTGTAACTTGATCCCGCAGGGCGGGACCAATCTTCGGGGCGGCTGACCAAACCCGCCCTCACCGGGTTGAGGTGAATGTATTCCACCTTTTCGTTGTATACCTTGACGGTGCGCAGGGCGCGGTCGAAGAACCTGGGTTGCCAGAGTTCGCCGTCGGCGCCCCGGTGCTGGTTGACCGCGCTCGTCGAGCTCTGCTTCACCGACTTCATGGCCAGTGAAATCGTTACCGGATACACCGGCGCGTAAATGCAGTGTCCCGCCGCGGCGGGATCGGGGAGAAAGACCCACGCTGTTAGGTAATAAGGGTGCAGCGCCCGCGCTCGGTTGAAGGCTCGTGCCAACAGGCCGAAATCAGCCTCGGTGAATTTCTCTCGCCGTCTGAGCAGGCGCACGACGATAAAGAGATATCGATCGGAAAGCAAAGGACGCCGGAGTTTCGACACCGCGATAGAATACGGCACGGCACGGTGGCGATAGTAGCTACGGAAAAGACGCGGACCGCAAAATCGGCGGTCCGCGCTACTTGCTGTGTGCTCTTCCTTCCTTGCCCCACCACGATTCATTTGCGGCGAAAGGTCGGGTGCAAGGGTGTCAGCGCAAGGATGAGGCGCAAGGGTGTCAGGAACGTGTGAAAAAATGTATTTTGAGGAGCGCGGAGTGGGGACGATGGTCGGAGAGTACGTCACCTTCGTTGGGTGGTAAGCGCCCAGCGGCGGATCTTGTCTTCGACGACCGTCTTCCGCCTTATCTTTTTCGTTCTTCCCCCTTTATGTCTTCATTCTCTTCACTCTCCCTCTTCCCTCAAGCCGTCGCCAGAGCGGCATCAGTCAGGGTGGGTCGTCGTCGCAAGGCGAACCACCTTGTGAGGTTATAGCTCAGCGCTGCCCAGGTAGCTTCCAGGGTTGCTTTCAGGCGGCCTCGACAGCGGAACTGCCGCAGGCCGCATCGTTCCTTGATCCAGGCGTGGGGAAACTCCGCGATAGGCGAGCGTTGAGCGTAAATCTGTTGGGCTTCTTCCGTGCCCATCTTTGCCTTGAAGGCCAGGGTTGCGGCGGGTTCCTCGCGGCGCGAAATCGACCGCACCCAGGCGGGGCGCGCTTTCTGCGGAGCGCATGGGGGGCACAAGGCACAACTCCGGCAAGCTGCCTTCGGAGCGCGATAGACGTGGATGCGAACTCCCTGCTCGCGGTTCTGCGTCGCCTGGTGAGTCAGAGTTTCTCCCGCTGGACAAGTGAAGCAATCCCGCTCGGCATCGTAGGGGAAGGCGCTAGCCAGAAACGCGGCGCTACGGCCTTGGGCGTCGTGTTCGCCGGGCTTCCAACTCTCTTGCCACGATCCATAAAAGTCCACGCCGCAGTCCGCCGCGGCCTGCACCGAGGCATGATTGGTGTAGTCGCCATCGGCCACCACCTGCTGGGGGAGGCATCCCAGGGTTTGCTCGCAGCGCTCTAGAGCTGGTGCGAGCTGATGGTGATCGACGGCGTCGGTGGTCGCCTCCACATTCACGATCAGCCCGTGCGCGGTGTCGGTCAGCAATTGCACGTTGTAGCTCGGAACCGTGCCGCCCTCGCCGTTTCTCATCACGTGAGCTTCCGGATCGGTGCTCGAAGCGCGTGCCACAAACCGCTCGCGATCCTCTTTTTTCTCACTCTGCATTCTCTCCACTTCGCGTACCGCCTCCTCCAAACGGCTCTGGCGTTGCCGTGCGGCCCGCCGCCGCGCCGCCACCTGCCGCTTCGTCATCTGCTCCTCTTGGGCCGATTGTTCCTCCATCAGCCGCACTTGCTCGCGCGCCAGTCGCAGGTGAGCTTCCAGCTTCTCCTGGCGGCGGAAGGTGTTGCCGCCCGCGTTGGCTTTGATCTTCGTCCCGTCCAGCGTCACGCGCTCCAGGGTGATCAGACCCTCCGCGCTCAGCATCCCCAGCACCTGCACGAATAAGTTGTCCAACGCCGCCTTTTGATCGGAACGGAAATCCGACAGCGTGTGATAACTGATCGGCTCCAGCGCGCAGAGCCATTGAAAGGACGGTTCATATTCGCACCGCCGCGCCACCTCGCGGGCCGAGCTGATCCCGCGGCTGTAGGCATACAGCCAGAGACTGATCAAGACTTGCGGGTCGGTGTGATCTCGCCCCGCCCGGCCCTCCACCGAGCCGATCTCGGCATAATACCGGCTCAGATCCAGCCGCCCCACCAACTCCCAAATCGACCGCGCGGGGTGATCCTCCTCAATCAGTAACTCCACATCCATGGTCCGCATGACCAGTTGCCGCCGATTTACGGCAGCCAATCGTGGACGAGTAACCTGAGTGTTTTCGCTCATGCTTCCACTTTGCTTCATCCCAGTTACCACAGCTACGCATTGTTGTTAATTTCTTCACACGTTCCAGGTACACTTTTCTCACCACCATGTCGCTTCACAGAATTGGTCGGTCCTCCCGTCGGGCCAGTTCCGCCCGGATCGTCCACTCGGAAAGAATACTTCATGCGATGAGCGGGTTGTGCGATCTAAGGGCGCGGTACGGACACCCGCGATTGGCGGGCCTAAGGGGACTCGATCTCTCTTGACAAACCAGGTAAATAGGCTAGGATAGCAAGTGGGACGGTGGAAGAAACTGGACTCGGCAGTCAGGAGTCAGGAGTAAGAATGAAGAGCACCTGCCATCGGGCGGTTGCCTGCTGTTTACCGCGGATTGCCTACTGCCTACTTGCCCCGATCCGTAGTTTACGACACGATGTCGGCCGAAGGGGGAAAGGAAAGAAATAGTAACTTTAAAAACTGAAGGAATGACGCGGGAATGTCTATGAAAACAAAGGACCGGCTTACAGCATCCCGCGACAAAGCGGGAATCTTGATGAAAACAAATGAGTTACTCGTTGAAAGCGGGAATCCTATTGAAAATAATGGTGTTAGTAGGTGGGAGAAGAGGAGCCAGGAGCCAAGAGTCAGGAGTCAAGAGTTAAAATGAAGAGCATCTGCTCTCCGCCGGCTGCCTTCTGCTTACTGCATACCGCCTACTGCCTACTGCGGTCGAGTTTGACTCACTTATGCTGAGCCGTTATAGTAATGTGACCTCAAAATCCTTGCGGGCCTGGTTAGGAGAGAGCGGAGTTGGACAACGAAATTCCCAAGGTTTATTCCCCGGAGACTATCGAGCCGCACTGGGCGCGGACCTGGGTGGCGCAGAAGCTCTACCGCCCTTCCGACGACGCGGCTCGCCCTGGTTTCTGCCTGGTGATTCCTCCGCCCAACATCACCGGCATGCTCCACATGGGCCACATGCTGGAGCATACGGAAATTGACACCCTGATGCGCTGGCATCGCATGAGCGGCAAGGACGTCCTCTGGTTGCCCGGCACCGATCACGCCTCCATCGCCACCCAACTGATTGTCGAGCAGGAAATCGGCCGGCAGGCCTTGCCCGACCTCGAGCCGGGTTCCTCAGCCCGCGCTGCCTGGCGGCGCGAGGGTCAGCGGCGCCGCCTCGAGATGGGCCGCGAGAAGTTCCTGGAGCTCTGTTGGAAATGGAAGGAGCAAAACGGTGGCACCATCCGCCGCCAGATGGAGCGCCTCGGCGCTTCCTGTGACTGGACGCGCGACCGCTTCACCATGGACCCGGCTTATTCGCGCGCCGTCCAGGAAGTCTTCGTGCGGCTTTACCGCGAAGGGCTGATTTATCGCGGCAAGTACATCGTGAATTGGTGTCCCCGTTGCGGCACTGCCGTCTCCGACTTGGAAGTGGTGCACGAAGAGCGCTCGGGGCATTTGTGGTATATCCGGTATCCGTTTGAAGATGGCTCCGGTTCCATCACGGTGGCCACCACTCGGCCCGAGACCATGCTGGGCGATACTGCAGTGGCAGTAAATCCCGCCGACCAGCGGTACCGCTCCGCAGTGGGCCGCAAATTAGTTTTGCCGCTTCTCAAGCGCCTGATCCCCGTCATTGCGGATGATTTCGTGGACCCGAAGTTCGGAACCGGGGCTGTCAAGGTGACGCCGGCTCATGATCCGAACGACTATGACATGTCGTTGCGTCACAACTTGCCGCGCCTTGAAGTGATCGATACCTCAGCCACGATGACTGAAGAAGCCGGCCCTTACAGGGGCTTGGACCGCTACGAGGCGCGGGAGAAGATCGTCCTTGATCTGCGCGCGCAGGGCCTGCTGGAGAAGATCGAGGATTATCCCCTGAGCGTCGGGGCCTGCCAGCGGTGCAAGACGGTGCTCGAGCCGCTGCTCTCCGCGCAGTGGTTCATGAAGATGCAGGAATTGGCTGAGCCTGCCATCCGGGTGGTGGAAGAAGGGCGCATCCGCATCACGCCGGAAAACTGCCGGAAGATCTACCTGGACTGGATGCGCAATATCCACGACTGGTGCATCTCGCGGCAGCTCTGGTGGGGGCACCGCATACCGGCCTGGTACTGTGACGCTTGCGGCAAAGTGATGGTTGGGCACGAGGCGCCGCCGGCCTGCCCGCAATGCCAGGCCGCGACGCTGCGGCCCGAGATGGATGTGTTGGACACCTGGTTCAGCTCCGCGCTCTGGCCTTTCGCCACCCTCGGCTGGCCGGAGGATATTCCGGACCTGCGGCGCTTCTACCCCAACGACCTCATGATCATGGGTTTCGACATCCTGTTCTTCTGGGGCGCGCGCATGATCATGATGGGCCTGAAGTTCATGAAGGACGTGCCCTTCCGCGAGCTTTACATTCATGCCCTGGTTCGCGATGCGGAAAAGCAGAAGATGTCCAAGACCAAGGGCAACGTGATTGACCCGCTCGAGGTCACAGAAAAATACGGCACGGACGCGGTGCGCTTTGCCTTAGCCATCAGCGCCGCGCCCGGGACCGACATTGCCTTCAGTGCGGACAAGATTGAGTCCTACCGCGCCTTTGCCAACAAGATTTGGAACGCCGGGCGCTTCATTCTGATGAACCTTGAAAAGCTGCCGGGACCCTGGCACGACCAGCTTGCGGAGGCGTTGCGGCCGGTTCCGGAGCTGGGCTTCACTGCGGTTACTTCACAGGAATCTCTGGCGCTGGCCGACCGCTGGGTCTTCTCGCGTTTGCAGGCTGTGAGCCGCAAAGTGGACGAAGCCCTCGCCGATTATCGCTTCCACGAAGCGGCCTACGAGGTCTATCACTTTTTCTGGCACGAGATTTGCGACTGGTATCTGGAATGGGTCAAGCCGGAAATTACGCGCGGCTACGATGGCGCGAAAGTTCCGCCGGCCTGGATCAACCTGACGCGAGTTTTTGAATCCGCGCTCCACCTGCTCCATCCCTTCATGCCCTTCATCACTGAAGAACTGTGGCAACGCCTTCCGCACGCCGGGCGCGAGAGTTCCATATCTTTGATGGGTTTCGACCTGGTCAGCGAGCGCGCCGCCGACCCGATCTCGGAAAGGCAATTCGAGTTGATCCAGGATTTGATTGTATCTCTGCGCAACGCCAAGGCGGAGATGGGTCTGCAAAAGGTGAAGCCCAGCGCGCAGGTGGGGTGCGAAGACTTGCGCTGGCTGGAACTCTTCCGGTCGCACCTGGAGACCATCTTGCGCCTTTCCACCTTCCAGGCTCTGAACTTCACTCGGGAGCGCTTGGAAGGGGCGGCGGGAGGGTTGCGTGGGGGCCCGATATTCGATCTCCGCATTTTCCATGAAGAGCCAGCGGACCCCGAAGCGGAACGGTCGCGTCTGAAAAGAGAGAAAGAGAAGCTGGAGCGGGCGCTTGCGCAAGTAAAGGCGCAACTCGAGAATCGGGAGTTTACCGAGCGGGCGCCGCGGGAAGTGGTGCGCGGAGTGGAACACCGGCACTCCGATTTGAGCGACCGCTACACTAAAGTGGTCGAATCTTTGGAAAGGCTTGGCTGAACCTTGGGATACCTCAGTCCTCCAACCGCTGGCGATCTCTCCGGACCCGTGGACCTCTCTTCAGGAGAGCTGCGGGCTCTTGTCGAAATGGCGCTGGCAGAAGACCTCGGCCAGGGCGACCTGACTACCGCGGTTACTGTGCAGGAGGGGATGAGAGCTTGCGGGACCTTCCGCAGTAAGCAGAACCTTGTGATTGCCGGGCTCCCCGTGGCGGCTATGGTGTTTCAAGTCCTCGATGCTGCCGTTAAGTGGGACCCCGCGCTCGAAGATGGCAAGGATGTGGCCACCGGAACCGTGCTGGCGAGCGCCTGCGGCCCCGCCACCGCTTTGCTCGCCGGTGAGCGTGTGGCGTTGAACTTCCTCCAACATTTGAGCGGGATTGCCACCTATGCGCGGCGTCTTAAAGAAGAGTTGGCGGGAACCCGAACGGAATTCCTCGACACGCGGAAGACCACCCCGGGGCTCCGCAACCTTCAGAAATACGCTGTCCGGCTGGGGGGCGGCCAGAACCACCGCCTGCGGCTGGACGATGGAATTTTGATCAAGAATAATCACCTGCAACTGGTGGGAGGAATTCGTGCCGCGGTGGAGAATGCCAAGCGCCATCGCCCGCCGGGATATCATGTCGAAGTGGAAGTAACCAGCCTCGCCCAACTCGAGGAAGCGCTGGAGTGCGGCGCCGACGGAGTGCTGCTTGATAACATGACCCCCGCAGAAGTCCGGCAGTGCGTGGAGCGGGCGGCGAGGCACCTGCGGTTGGAAGTCTCAGGAGGAATCGACGCCACAAACATCCGTGCTTATGCCGAGACGGGTGTGGATTATATTTCCGTGGGAGCACTGACGCACTCGGCTCCCGCCGTGGACATCAACTTCCGCATCGAGCCCGCATAGGGCGGGGCGATTGGGAGTTCGGTCCGCCGAGGCGGACTACCGCTTTCACCCGGCGAGCTTGATTGCGCCTTACTGGGCCGGTTGCGGCGCCCAAGCACACGGCCAGCAAGCTGGTCCCGCCGAGCGGGAAAAACGGCTGCCCGCCGCGGCGGGCAGCACTCCAGAGCACAGGGGAGAGTCCGTATTCATGACTGCCGGAAGCACCGAACGCAAGATCGATAGGATGATCCACCTGTTGGCGAAGAATGCTACGGTAGTGGTTCCGGGGCCCAAGATTGCTTCCCAAATCGGGGTATCGCATTCGGCCGTCGGTCTGTGGGTTAAGAAGTTGCGGGACCTGGGCGTGGAGATCAAGGGGCATCACGGCACCGGCTACCAACTCCTGAAGATTCCGGACATTCTCGTGCCCGGCTTAGTCCGTCCGGAATTGGGCGAGTGTACGATTGGGCACAGCATCATCCACCACTTCCGGACAGAGTTGACGAACACCGCCGCCTTGGATCTTGTCCAAAAGGGCGCAGAGCACGGCACGGTGGTGGTGGCCGAGGAACAAACGGCGGGCCGCGGGCGTTTGGGCCGGACCTGGTACTCGGAAAAATCGAGCGGCATCTATGTGTCAGTCATATTGCGTCCACCGTTCTCTCCCACTGCGGCGCCTATTCTCACCCTGATGGCCGGTGTGGCAACCCAAAACGCCCTGAGTACGGCCACGGGACTTAGCGTGGATATCCGCTGGCCCAACGACTTGCTGGTGAACGGGAAGAAAGTTGCCGGAATCCTCACGGAAATGAATGCGGAACTAGGGCGGCTGCATGCCGTGGTGCTGGGCATCGGCATCAACGTCAATCACAGCGAGATGCCGGCCGAGCTGAAGCAAACCGCTACTTCGTTACGAATCGAGAGCCAAAGGCCCTGGTCGCGCGTGCAGATTATCATTGCCTTGCTGAAGGAACTGGAAAGGTATTACCTCCTGCTCTTGGAAAAAGGTAATTCCGCCATCGCCGAGCGCTGGGCGGCCGCATCCACTTATGCCAATGGCAAGCGCATCCGCATCTTGACCACCGAGGCGGAATCACTCGCCACAACGGCCGGCCTCGATCCCAGCGGCGCGCTACGGGTGCGGTATGACGACGAGCACGAGGAAGTCTTGGTGGCCGGTGAGGTCGTGGAAGTGAAATGAGAAGAAAGTTGTCAGTTATCAGTTTTCAGTTAATGCAGGCAAACTGACAACTGATAACCGACAACTGATAACTGAAGACTGAAGACTGATAACTTCATCATGCTACTCGTCATCGACGTAGGAAACACCAACACGGTTCTGGGAGTCTTCGACGGCCTGGAGTTGCGCGCTCAATGGCGGCTCAAAACTGACAGGTTGCAGACTGCGGATGAATACGGCATCCTCACCCGGAACCTTTTCACGCTGGACAGCGTCCAGGTTGACCAGATTGATGGCATCATGGCCGCCAGCGTGGTGCCGACGCTCAACCCCGTGCTCGAGGAAATGGCTTGGAAGTACTTTCACCTGAAGCCGCTCTTCCTCACTCCGGGGACGCGAACGGGGATGGCCATCCATTACGATAACCCGCAAGAAGTGGGCGCGGACCGCATCGCCGACAGCGTGGCTGCCTTTGAGAAGTACGGCGGGCCTTGCATCATTGTGGACTTCGGCACGGCGATAACCTTCGACGTGGTCTCTGAGAAAGGCGAGTATTTGGGTGGGGCCATCGCGCCGGGTCTGGGCATCGCCGCAGAAGCGCTCTTCGAGCACGCGGCGAAATTACCGCGCGTCGAGATACGCGAGCCGCAGCGTGTCATCGGGACCAATACGGTGGCCAGCATGCAATCCGGACTCTTCTACGGAGCCGTCGGCCTGGTGGATGGCATCCTGGATCGCCTCTGCCACGTGCTGGGCAAGAAAACCAGGGTCATTGCCACCGGCGGACAGGCATCGCTGGTTGCCGGCGCCTCAAAATATAAGCCCCCTGTCGAGTCGTCGCTCACCCTGGAAGGTTTGCGGATAATCTACGAACGGAATCGTAAGAAGTAGTCCGTTGTCAGTGGTCCGTTGCCCGTTGCCGATAGACCTCGTGCCATTTCGACGGGCCGCTGTGTGATTCCGAGCGCGGCGCAAATACAGCGGACAACCCACAACTGACAACAGTTGACCGGCGACGAACAACGGACAACTGACAACGGACAACTGACAGAGACTTAATGGGTAGCCTGCATTGCAAAACTATTTCAACTACTTCACCGAAATCGAAGAATGCTATCAGCGATGCCGCGGGACGAAGACGCTCCTCTCGCCGCTCGATTGGGCTCTCATCGAATCCTGGAAGGACTCCGGCATTCCGCTCCAAGCGGTGCTGGTGGGCATCGCGCGCGCTTTCGAGAAATTCAAGGCTCGGCAGCGAAAATACAGGATGGTCAATGGCCTGGCGTATTGCACGCAAGAGGTCCTGCGTGCTGCCGAGGAGGCGCAGTCGGGCGAAACTCAGGGTGGCAGGCGGAAGGATTCCCCCCCTCCTTTCGCATGGGAGGACATCCTGCGCTTCCTGACTCGCAACGCGGAGAGCGTGGAGATCGCCTCTCGCAAGGCCGGGGAGCAAGACCAGCAGGTTCTGGCGGACGACTTGGCTTCCACGGCGGCGTCACTTCGCGAAACTGCCTCGCAGGAGCCTGCCAAACTCCTTGCCAACCTGGAAGAGCTGGAGATAAGACTGACTGCATTGGAAGAAAAGCTGACCGCTTCTCTCACTCGCGCCTCCTCCGTTGAAGTCCTGACCGAGATCCAGGAACAAGTTGAACGCGGGCTGGGCCCTTACCGCCGGAAAATGTCCGGACCGCAGATCGAGTCGTTGCAGCGGCAGTTCCTGAAGCGGCGCTTGCTGGAGCATTACCAACTTCCGCGATTGAGTTTGTTTTACATGTAAAGGGCCAATAGTGCTGTCCGTTGTCCGTGGTCAGTAGTCCGTCGCTAGAGGTGAAAGCCAATTGCATTAGGTCGAAGGATCACGGACAACTGACCACGGACAACGGGCAACGGACAATTGACAACGGACTCGGTAATCCCTTATGCCGTTTGAAATCACTCCTATCAAGCTGATTTACGGAGGCGAGGCCCTCGGCCACCACGCGGGCCGCACTGTTTTGGTTCCGCGCGTCCTGCCGGGCGAGCGCGCGGAGGTGGAGGAAGTTCGTACTGCCAAAAGAGTGGTCCATGCTCGACCTCTGCGGATTCTGCGAGCCGCCCCGCAGCGAATAGACCCGCCCTGTCCTTATTTCGGCCGCTGCGGCGGCTGCCAGTACCAGCACCTAAGCCCGGAATTACAGTCCGCAACCAAGCGGGAGATTCTGCTCGAGACGCTGCGCAGGCTGGGGAGGATCGACTGGAAGGGGGAGATCCCGTTACACGCCGGCCCTGCCTGGAACTACCGGAACCAGGCCCAATTCAAGATCGCCCGGCAATCCGACGGGCGAGTCGATTTGGGCTTTTTCGAGCCCCAGTCGCACCGGGTCTTTCCCATCGAGTGCTGCCTTATTCTTTCGCCGCGCCTCAATTCCGTGCTGGCCGAATTGCGGCAGCCGGAGTGGGCGGAAGGGCTCGCGGATTTCCGGGAAATTGAGTTGTTCGCTGACCAGCGCGATGAGGAAGTCATGATCACGCTGCGAGGAGAAGCAGCCAGCGCTGAAGGCGAACAAGTCGGGCACAGTCTGCTGGAGAGAATTCCCGGTGCGGTGTGTGTCGCGCTCGAATTCAGCAACAGGTTCCGCCTGCTGGGCAAGCCTGCGCTGCATTATTCCGTAGGTGGATTCAGCTATCGAGTCAGCCCAGGCTCGTTCTTTCAGGCCTCGCGCTTTCTTGCGCCCGAACTCGTGACTTCGGTAACCGGCGAGGAGCGGGGTGAACTCGCTCTGGACCTCTTCGCGGGAGTTGGGTTGTTCTCACTGCCGTTGGCCCGGCGCTACAATCGCGTTGTAGCGGCGGAAGCGAACCACATCTCCGCCTCAGACTTGAAAGCCAACACCGAAGCAAACGGTCTTCCGAACCTCCGTGCCGCCGGCGAAACAACCTACGATTTCCTGCGCCGCTTTGGCCAAGCAGAGCCTGACCTGGTGGTGATGGACCCGCCGCGCGCCGGGGTCGATGCCGGCGCGTTAAGGCTCCTGGCCGAACTGCGGCCGCGCAAGATCCACTACCTCTCCTGTAGCCCGCCCACCCTGGCCCGCGATCTCAACTTTCTTGCGGGCCATGCCTATCAATTGGAATCCCTGGAACTGTTTGACTTGTTCCCGCAAACCTACCACATTGAGGCCCTCGCCAAGCTCACTCGCAACGACCACGCCCGGCTTTAATAGGCATTCCTCACCACGATTGGACGCTCATGGGGGCTGACGGAAGGGCGGGGCTTCAGCCCCATAAGCGCTAAGATAAGCCGTGTTCAAATGGCCCCGGCAGGGGCCAACGGTGAAAAGCCGCAGGTTTTAACCTGCGGGTCACGAACCGCACAGAATTACGCAACCCCAACGGGGTTGACCGGTCAATGGTTCGGCCCCTCCGGGGCCGGAATGGTTTCTGGGCTAATGTTTCCGTAGGTTTCACCTACGGCTACTCACGGTGTCCCGCTTCGCGGGACGGGAGTGGCGCCGGAGCGATAGAAATAGTTCTTAACTTAGCGCCTATTGGCTGAAGCCCCGCTCTTCCAGACCCGTGGAGAGAAACGCGGGTTAACAGGCTGCTGAAAAAGCGTTAGCGGCAACTTGCCTCCATTCGGGAGCTTCTGTCCGGGTGAAAATTTAATTCGTGGAGCACTTGGAGGTGAAGAGTAGTTGCGGTAGAATGTGGGCCAGTAACGGTTAGTCATTTACCGAGGTTGACAACTTATGTGAGCTTAGCATCAGGAGGTATCTCTCCATGACATCCCGCACCAGGATTCTGTCGCTAGTGTTCGTGGCTGTGGTAGCGAGCCTGGGGGTTTTGGTCGCTCAGGCTCAGAAGAAACCCGCCATTGCTTATCCCGCTTATCCCAACGACCCGCGTCATTGGAGGCAAGTCAAGACCATGGTGATTTTCGGCAAAGAGAACAAATTATTTGACAGGTTTGGCGGTCTCCACAACGTTTACGTGAATGACATCGGCTGGCCCGCGTTTAAGAACGGCAAGCTCTTCCCGGACGGTTCCATGCTCGCCCTTGAACTCTACGGCATCACCAACTCCCCGGGAGCGATCGAGGGTCGAGGGCTGAAGTCCACCTATCTGATGAAGAAGAATGCCAAGCTTTATGCGAACACCGGTGGCTGGGGTTTTGAAGTTTTCCAGGGCTCGGATAATACGCCCACCTTGAAGGATATGAAGCAGTGTTTCGACTGCCACCAAATGGGGAAGAGCAGGGATTACGTCAAGTCTGAATATATGCAGTAGCCGGCACTGAGGAAAATAAATTGGACGCCCGCCGCCGCGGCTGCGCGTCTGCGTTCGGGTAGACGTGTTTGCCGGGCGGCGCACGGGAAGTGGGAGTCAGCCATGCCCGCGGGGCTCAAGGACACACGCTACCGTAGGCTGGCGCATACCCTGCTTTCTGCGCCTCTTTCTGCGTCAAGTATTGTCCCGTCAAGGTGCGACCATACCAAGGTGAATCAGGGCAATGGTATTTCATCGCACGAGTGTTAACCCAAACCTTAACATCGGGCTTGCCTCCCTCCCACATCTGGGTCCTGGGGGCGGGCATCGCAGACCCGTGTGGCGAGTAAGGCTGCGCGTTGGGTGACGAGGGAGCTTGTGAGGGCCGCAAGTGCCGGGCAATTCCTACCCCAATGATAAGAAGTGCGGCCACGACCACCAGGCCGAGTGCCACGAAGAGAAGGCGCTGGCGATTGAGAGAGTGCTTTCTCGGGAGGGAGTCCTCCGGGTGGTCAGACTCGGTTCGCAGGTCGCGCCAGACCTCGCTGGCGCTATGGTAGCCCCGGGCAAGGTCAGTATCCATACATCGTTCAATAATTGTAGCGAGGCCGCCCGGAACTGAGGGAGGCAGCTTCAGCTTGCCCTGCGAACCCGCCACGGTTCGAGAAGGCGGGTCTTCTCCCGTGGCCATTTGGTAAAGAAGCGTTCCGAATGCCCACAGGTCACCCTGAGGCGAGACAAGCTGGCCGCGCGGAGATCGTGCGGCCGAGCCAAAATCCACGAACTTGGCCTCGGCGTCCGGGCTGATAAGAACGTTGGAGGCTTTGACGTCCCGGTGGATTACTCCGTGTTCGTGGGCATAGGCTAGAGCTTCGGAGAGCTGAATGGCGAACCGCCGTAGCAGGGTGGGCTCAAGCGGGCCGTTCTCTAACCTCTCGAAGAGCGATGGACCGTCAACATACTCCATCGCAATGTAGGGGAGATTCTCCCCCTCCGCGTCAACCTCGCCGACGTCGTAGATGGTGCAGATATAGCGGTGGTCGAGGCCGCTCGCCAGCCGCGCTTCCTGAAGCGTCTGCGCCCAGGCCTCCTCGTCGCTCCTATTCAACACCTTGATGGCCACTCGGCGATCCAGCCGCATATCGCGAGCCAGGTACACGACGCCGTTCTGCCCATGGCCGAGTTCATGCTCGATCGTGTAGTGGCCGACCGTTCGGGGCGGCATGGGGCGAGTCTTTTCTCAGCGCTGGCGCATCTCCTGCAATTTCCCAGCGCTGTTACTCCGCGACTATGTTATCGTCGGTTAGCCTATCATTAGGTTTTGGCAAAGGCAACAGCGCGCATGAGATGTCCCCTGCTCCTTATAGCGGCCAGTTTCGGGCTGGGAATATTTCTGGTTGGTTCCGGGCACGCCGGCGGCTTTGCGCTCAGCGGGTTTCCGGCTTGCGTGGGAGTTTGTTTGCTGGCTGGTTTGCTCACGTTGCGCGCGGGTTGGGAGCGGCTTTCTCTGCTTCTGGTGCTGATCGGCTTTCTTGCCGCTGGCGCTTCCGCAGGCGGTTTGTTCGAGTACCGATTCCCTCCCAACCATGTCAGCAAGCTGGCCGCGCAGGGGGTTGACCTTCAGGATCCTATTCGCCTGCAAGGGCAAGTCATTTCCACACCCATCCGCACTGCTTACGGGCTTCAATTCGACCTTGAAGCAGAGCGCGCCGAAAGCAGGGAACGCTCTTACGATTTGACGGGAAAGGTGCGGCTGCGTCTTCAGGCATCCGAGCAGCCGGAAATTTCAGCGCTCCTGGATTCGTTGCATCTCCAGTACGGTGACGTCATCCGGGTTTTGGTGCGCCTGCGAAAGCCCCGCACCTATCAGAATCCGGGCAGCTTCGATTTTCGCCGCTGGATGGAATCCACCGAGGACGTCTATTGGGTCGGCACTATCAAGAACTCTCTCCTGGTTGAAAAACTGCCCCGCTCGAGCCATCCCGGGATTTGGACGTTGGTTGAGCAGATTCGGAACAGGTTGCTCCGATCGGTAGACAATATTTACCCACGCTGGTCTGCGCAGGGGCGGTGTGGCGCGGTGCTCAAGGCCGTCTTGCTTGGCGACCGGTCTTCCCTGGACTCCGAAACCATCGAGAATTTCCGCAAGACAGGGCTTTATCATCTGCTGGTGATCGCCGGCCTTCACGTTGGCCTGCTGGTGTTGCTGGCAGCTTGGCTGCTACGCTTGTTCCCGCTCGGCGAACCTTCAAGGCGTTTAATCGTCCTTGTGCTTCTCCTGTTCTATTCCGTTTTAGTCGAGCAGCGGGCACCCACGTTGCGCGCCACCTTGATGATTTCGCTTTATCTGCTGGCCCGGCTGCTTTACCGCGGTCATTCCACGCTGAACGCTATTGGGCTGGCGGCGCTCATCCTGCTGCTCTCTCGCCCAGCATGGCTATTCGAATCCGGATTTCAACTTTCCTTTTCAGCGGCGCTGCTCATTGCCGGTCTGGTGGCGCCCATACTCGCGCGTACAACGGAGCCCTATCGGCTCGCTTTAAGTAACCTGGACGAAATCACCCTGGACGCCCACCTGGCTCCCCAGCAGGCGCAATTCCGGCTTGACCTGCGCGCACTGATCACAGGGTTAAGAACGCGGTTCCGATTGCTGGACCAGCACGGCGCTTTGGCAAGCGCCGTCGTGACAGCGCCAACGAGGCTCATGCTATGGACGGCTAACATCCTGCTCTTCTCCACTGTCCTTCAGGTGGGCCTGTTGCTGCCCATGGCAACGACTTTTCACCGAGTGGCGCTGGTGGGAATCGGCCTTAATGCTCTGGCCATTCCCTTAATGACCTTGCTCCTGGGGCTTGCGGTTCCGACCGTGTTACTGGGCGCTCTGCTTCCCGCACTGGCTGCCTGGCCTGCGAAGGCGCTGGCAGTCGTCATGGCAGGTCTGTTTTCCTTGACGGATCTACCACATTTGCCGGCTTGGCTTTCGTTCCGAGTGCCGAACCCTCCGTTGTGGGTTGGCTGCGGGTTTGTGCTTTCCATACTCGTAGCCGCTGTAGCACTGGGCAGGCACACTTGGACCTTTCGGCTTTCGATGGCGGCTCTCGGACTGATGACGGTGTTGGTCATCATTCACCCTTTCTCCCCGCGACTTCCCGCCGGAATCTTAGAGGTCACAGCGCTGGATTGCGGCCAGGGCGATTCACTTTTCTTGGTGCTTCCTGATCAAAGCACGGTGCTGGTTGATGCGTCAGGAACCCGCAACCGCAGCACCAGCGAAGGCGCGTTTCAAGGCCGGTCCTGGGACCCGGGTGAAGATATCGTGTCGCCTTACTTGTGGTCGCGGGGGCTTAAGAAGGTTGACATCGTGGTGCTTTCCCATCCCCACGAGGACCATCTCGGAGGCCTTTTTGCGGTCGTCCGAAATTTCCAAATCGGCGCGTTCTGGCACGCCGCAAATTCTGCCACTCCCGCCTACTCGGCTTTGTTGGAGAGGGTACGGCAAAAGGGCGTGACTGAGCGGGTGTGGGCGGCTGGAGACGAACTGGAGCGTGGTGGCGCCATCGTTCGCGCCTTGTGGCCCCCGCGGTCGTGGCGCCCGTCCGGGCTTCCTTCCAATGATGACTCGCTGGTTCTCCGCCTCTCCTATCACGGGGCGAGCCTGCTTTTGACGGGCGACATCAGCACGAAAGTCGAGCAGGAACTGCTGGCTTCCGGAGAAGCCTTGCAGAGTCAGGTTCTGAAAGTGGCCCACCACGGTTCGAATTCATCCACCAGTACGGAATTCCTCGCCCGGGTTAACCCGCGCGTGGCCATCGTCACGGGAGGCGCAGGCGGCTTTGGAAACCTGCCCAGTCCGGAAACTCTGGAGCGCTTGCGGGAGCGGCGGATTCGGGTTTTCCGTTCGGACGTCGATGGAGCGACCACGCTGGAAATGAGCGGCGGCTTTTTGGCGGTGCGCTGCTACGGCCCATCGCCCGCAGATTCAACTGCGTCTGACGCGGGAGCATCGAGCGTAGGCGGTTGGACTCTCCAGGTTCGATAGAGTGAGCGGGACACCTGGGCGCCAAAAAGCATGACGGCCGAGGAAATGTAGACCCAGGACATCAGTGCCACGGCCACCCCGATGGAGCCATAAAGCTGGCGGTAATTGAGAAAAGGAAGGAGATGAGTAAACAGCGAGCGCGCCGCTTCCCACAAAAGAGCCGTCAGTAATGCCCCGGGAAAAGCCTGGCGAAAATTCATAGGGCGGTTGGGCAGCCGCTCAAACAGGACCAAGAAGATGCAGAGCGTAATGCCGAAAATCGCGGCCACGAAGATGCCGCGATAGCAGAATTCCACGAAAGGGAGCACCGGGCTTGCAACCCAGGTTCTGAGCCAAGCGTGGAGGTAGACGCGCGTTCCCACGAGGAGCGTTGAGATTAGCGTGAGGAAGCCGAAAATCACCGCCATTTCCAGGGCGACAAGCCTTCGTCGCCACCAACTTCGTCGCTCTTCCACCTCCCACGCCCGGTTCAGGGCCCGCTCCATAGGAAGAAAGACACCGGAAGAGCTCCAAAACAGAAGTAAGAATGACAGGATGCTGACCCTTCCATAAGCTCGCGAAATGCCGACCAATTCCCTCATGATGAAATCTGCCCTGACGGGCAGGTAGTGTCCCAAGACCAGGGCCAGCCGGCCGGAGAGCTCATAGTGGCGGATAAACAACCCGCTCACCGCCAGAAGCAGGAATAGCAAAGGGAAGAGGGCGAGCAGACTGTAGTAGGCAATGGAGGCGGAGACGGTGAGGGAGTTCTCGCGGAAGAAGTTCACCAGCGAGTCGCGAAGCACCTCGCGCACTTGCCACCAGCGCTCAGGGAGGAGGGTCTTTCTTTCCGTCGTAATCTCAGTCGTCATTGGCTCCGCTTGGAGTCTTGCATGCACATCCGGCCTAGGGAATCCGCACTCGCCAGCCTCTATTAGCTTATACTAGAATTGTCCTAAGCGGGGCGAGTTCCGGGTGTTGGATCAGTTTGATGCAGAGGCGGCGGAACCTTTGCCGATCTTATCGGGATGCCGCCGTTTGGCGATCCCACCTTGCGGAATCGTCGCTACAGAGAGCCATTGGGTCCGCCAGGTGACGAATAAAATCGCCGCCACAGAGAGGAGGCCGTCGCCGTGGCCAGCCAAGAAGAAATCCTCGAGGAAAACCGAAAGGTAAGGCGCCTGCAAATCGCTGTGGACCTGGTCCTGAACCTGGTGGCTCAATCCGACATTCCCATTGAAGAGGCCTCAGAACTCGTTGCCCAAACCCGCCGCTTCGCCCTCAACCTTTTCCCGGACAAAGCGCAGGTCTACGACATCATCTACCAGCCCAAATTCAAGCGCTTACTGGTTGAAAAATACCGATTGGTCTGAACGGCGAGATTTGCGCCACGCTTTACCGCTTTTCCGGGGAAGACTTGTCAGCCACGCGGGTAACGGACTTCAGCGTGGCGGTGATGTTCCCGACGGCGATCATGAATCTGATCCGCAAAGGCAGGTGTTGATCGTCGTCGCTGAACCAGACCAACATCCGTCCTTTCCTTTTGAACAACCCGCCAAAGACTTTAGGCTCCACGCGGATGGCAGAGCGGTTCCCAAGGGGGGTTTGGATTTTTTCACGCGCCTGAACATCCAGAGTCACATCGTAGGTCTTCGAGCCATCGTTAAGCGGCAGGTGAAGGGGCTTGCCGATTTGAAAATCCTGCCTGCGCAGGTAATAGAAGGCCGTTACCACGTCTTCGACACAACTCGGAATCTCGCTTTCCGCGTGCTTGAGAGGATCATGGGGTCTGGTCAGGTCGCGTTCTTCAAGAACTGCCAGCTTGCGCTTGGAATCAAAGACGATTTCAGTTTCCTTGCGCCGCCGCCCTTCGATGATCTTCTTTGAAATCCGTTCGGAGCACAAGGTCTGGGGATTAAAGAAGGAGCGGTATTCGTTCTGCACGGTAAAGAGGAGGGAAACAAAACCTTGAGACTCAGCCGTAGTGGTGACGGTGTAATCGTCCTTTAATCCTTGACCTTCACTCCGTAAAGTAGTGGAGACTGTCCCGGCAGCGAAGACAGACCAAGTGACGTCATAGGTCAAGCGTTCTCCCGGCTCGAAAGGCAAGGCTTTTTCCGGTGTGGCCGGACGAAGGGGAATCACCAGCGCCAAAAGGACAAGCGTCAACACTCCGACTTTAAGCACAGAATAGCGCATGCTGTTAACTTGGACGCTCATGGCCTGGTAAAAGTAACCCGCTCAAATCTATCGCAACCACATCTTCAATGCCAGAAAAAACATGATTGCCCCATATCCCAGTGCCGCCTCGTACTCACGGTTCTTCAGGTAAAGCTGCCACTGAAACTTCTCACTACCGGCGGGAATCCGGCGCAACTTGGGGAAGAACAGCGGGACTTGTCTCGCAAACTGCTCATAAGCCTCAGGGAACTCCTGTCGCAGGAACCGCGCTTCGCGTCCCATCACCGGCCAGTACACCAAGACGAAGAAGGCTGTGAAAGCCACGCCCATGATCCACGAGCGGCCGGCCAGCGCGCCCCCCAGCCCCATCAGCGCACTTCCGAGGTAGAGTGGATTGCGGGTGTAGGAGTATGGGCCGCCCGTAGCGAGCCGCTGGTTCTTGGCGAGGTGGCCTGCCGCCCATGCCCGCAAAAGGAGACCGGCGAGCGCCAGCGCTCCACCCGAAAGCAGCAGCGCCACGCGAGGCTGGGAGAGGATCAAGAAGGCGATGGCAAGGGCAAACCCCAAAGATACGCGCCATCGCGAGGCCCAAGTGGCGTAGTCTTTAGGCATTGACCCTCGCCAGACGTTCCTCGATGGCCGCTTGGACGGATTCGACCGAAATACCCTCGATGTAAGTGGCGTTCGAATCCCGGCGGGTGTGATTAACAGGAGCCCGATTGTAAAGGACGATGTCAGCCTTATTGAATGGTCCATTTCGCGCGGGGTCGGTGGGCCCATGAATGGCCACCAGCGGCGTTCCCACGGCTGCCGCCAGATGCATCGGTCCCGTGTCGCCTCCCAGGAACAATTTTGCCCGCCGGGCCAACGCGATGAATTGCACCACGCCGGAGGGAAAATAAAGGGCTCGCTGGGTTCCCGCGTTCTTCAGAATTCCTGAAATCAACGCATTTTCTTCTGGCGACCCGGTGAGCAGAATCTTGCCGCTAAACCGGGACTCCAGATGGCGAAGCAGCAGGGCGTAGTTTTCAGGCGCCCAACGCTTAGCTTTCCAGCCCCCACCGGGATTAACGATCATGAAGTCGCGCGCCTCGAGACGAGCGAGTTGGTCGTCAACATACTGGTCGTCCTCGAGAGTGCGCGGCAAGGGGAACTGCCAGAGGCCGACGCGCGCTCCCAGATATTCGACCAGGGCAAGGCGCTCTTCGATGACGTGTTGCCGCCCCGCCGCTGAAACCCGCCTTGTGTAAAGAACGGCCGCGCTCGGTTCGCGCATCCAGGGCTCGGCCAAGCCCACTCTCTCTTTCGCGCCCGATAAAAGCGCGATTACGGCCGACTTCCACAGGCCTTGGAAATCCACCGCTGCCTCGTAAGCGCCCCCACGCAGCGCCATCAAGGTGTTCACCATTTCCTCGACAATTGAAATCGGAGGAAAACTCCCGCGCCAACTGAGCGTATCAAGCGTCATTATGCGGTGCACGTAAGGGTTTCCCGCCAACAGTGACGCATAACGATTTTCGATGAGCCAATGGATTTCAGCTCGTGGGAAAGACTGACCCAGCGCCGCCACGGCGGGAAGGGCATGCACGATATCCCCGATGGAACTCAGGCGAATCACCAGAAAACTTCGCATGAACGTTACTCTCGCCCTCTCCCCGGGGGAGAGGGTGGACCGCGCCGGCGTTTTCCCTAGCCGGTGCGGGCCGGGCCTACGCCCGCCGAAGGGGAAGTGGCGAGCCGTGAACAACATCGGCTTCGGCCCGCAGGCGGGTGAGGGGTCATTTGCACGGCGAGGAGGGTACGTCCAACAAAATATCGCGGGAGGGAAGCACTCGCAAGGCACCCCTCATATCGGTTCCGGGAGGGTCTCGCCGTCCCATCGATGGTTCGGGTCGCGGTAAAACAACGCCCCCGCCGGTTCCCCTTGGTGAATTACGAAGACCATCCATCCACCGGGAACTTTGGCACGCGTTGCACTGACACCCTCATGGTCGTCACGGCCGAGACGATCCCAACGCATCTGTTGACCTCCTGCCCTTATCCCCCCCCTTGGCTACAGATGGGGTTACTGGGTGGTAAGCGAGTTCGCCTACCCTGGTACCCACCACCCCCCAGCCCCTCCTCAGCCGAGGAGGGGAGCTATTAATCTTTTCGGTGCCGCCGGGCGACCTCCGCCAGCAACTTGCGGGTCGAGTGGTCTTTGGGGTCACCGACGATGGCCACGGCAATCCCCAGCCTTTCCGCCAGGGCCCTCTCCGGAACCGTCTCAGTGGTGTAGTCGGACCCCTTGCAATGCACATCCGGGCGCAGTTCGCTCAGCATGGCCTCCGCAGTGAATTCATCGAAGATGACAACGTAATCCACCGGCTCGAGCGCGGCCACCAGTTCTGCCCGCGCCTCAGCGGGAAGCAGCGGCCTTCCCGCGCCCTTGAGAGCCGAGACCGAGCGGTCGCTGTTAATCCCGACCACGAGGACGTCCCCCTGTTGCTTCGCCGCCTGGAGATAGCGGACGTGGCCGGGGTGCAAAACATCAAAACACCCATTGGCGAAAGAGACTCGGCGCCCCGCCCGGCGCAATTGAACACCGAGTTCAGTGGTTCCTTCTCGCGGTATGATCTGGGCGCTCATGCGTTTCGAACCGCCTCGATGATTTCACTGCCGGTGACGGTAGCCGTACCTCGCTTCATCACCACCAGACCGCCGGCGCAGTTGGCGATCATGGCGGCATGCAGGAAGCTTGCGCCCGCCCCTAACGCCAGCGTGTAAGCGGCAATCACCGTGTCTCCCGCCCCGGTCACGTCCACTGCCTGGTCAGAACCGAAGATGGGCAAATGACGGGGTTCCCGGCGCGGCTCAAAAAGTACCATGCCATCATGGCCTCTGGTGACCAGGAGCGCCTGAAAGCCCTGGCGGCGCATTAGCTTTCTCCCCAAGGCATGAAGCCGTTTCAGGTTGTTCCCGATGGTCTCTCCAAAAGCCGCCTCCACTTCCGGCTCATTCGGCGTTGCCGCGGTGATGTTCTTATACGTCAGCAGGCCATAGCGGGAGTCAACCGTAATCGGCAGTAGAGCGCTTCCTTTTTGGCGGCTGAGAAATTCCACCTCGCGCGCGTCCGTCGTGCCGTAGCCATAGTCGGACAGCAGAAGAGCGGAAGAGGTGCGCAGCAGGGAAAGGGCGCTGCGGGTTAACCGTCTTCGAATATCCCTGGCCAATAATTGAGCCGGTTCACGATCGATGCGAACGATCTGTTGCCGTTGCCAGTGGCTAAGCCCTCCCAGGATGCGCGATTTCGTTGGGGTCTGGTGACCTCGAAGCCGGACCACGTAGCGCGTGGAAACACTCCTCTCTTGGAAATAACGGAGCAGAGCCTCGCCCGTCTCGTCGTCACCCACCACGCCCACCGGAGTAACCTGGGCGCCCAGGTCGGCCAAGTTATGGGCGGCGTTAGCGCCACCGCCAGGCGATACTTGCTTCTCGCGCTGTTTCAAAATCAGGACCGGAGCCTCACGGGAGACTCGAGCGATTTCCCCATAAATGTATTCGTCCGCCACTAGGTCGCCCAACATGACGACCCGCCGGCGGGGAAATCTCCCAATGATCTCCAGCAGAGCGGCGCGGTCTTGAGCAGTGATCTTCATCATTGCGCTTCGTCAGGCGATTTCCCAGTCTTTTACCGACTCCAGAGCCGCCGTGTATACGTCGTCCACGGAAATTCCGGTCATACATCGGAAATCAATCGGGCACTGATGGAGGCCACAGGGACTGCACTCCACAGGATGCTTAACGATGCGCACCCGAAGACCCACCGGTCCGGTGGCACGCTCATCTGTGGAGCCGAAGATGGCCAGAAGCGGCAAGCCCAGCGCTGCTGCCACGTGCATGGGGCCGGAGTCGTTGGTGATAACCAGGTGGCACTTCGCCAGCAACGCCATGAACTCTCGCAGCGTGGTTTTCCCTGCCACAAGCACAGGGGTATGTTCCATGGCCCGCGCCACAGCCTCAGCCAAGGGCTTCTCGGCATGTGACCCGAAGATTAGCACATCCGCGCCCAGGCCATCAATCAGGCGGTCCGCCAGGTTGGCATACCGGTCCGGCAACCAACGCTTTGCCGCTCCAAAGGATGCGCCCGGACTGAGCCCTACCAAAAACCGCCGGCCACCCAGGCCCATAGTTTGAAGCTGCTTCACGGCCCACTTCTGTTCGGAATCCGCAAGGTGGAGGCGGACCTCCTGAAGCGTTTTTGGCCTTTCAATTATCCCGCAACGAAAGAGTAATTGCAGGTAGTAGTAAACTTGATGCCCATAGGCTGCCGGTGGCGGAAGCTCCACAGCCTCGCTCAGCAGTGAACTCCGCCCATCCCGCGCGTAGCCGATGCGGATGGGAATGCGCGCGCACCAAGCCATCCAGGCAGCGTGGAAGGCATTCTGAAGAAGCAGGGCAGCGTCGAAGCGCTCCGAGCGGAGTTTCCGGACTAATTTCCAGAACCCTCGAGCTCCTCGATGCTCGCCCTCCGCGTCATAAACGATTTGCCGGCTGACCGCCGGATGGTTCCAATAAATTTCGCTGACCCAGGGTTTCGAGACCAGAACGATTTCGGAGTCCGGGAAGCGCGCGTGCAGCGCCTCAATCGCCGGAAGGGACATCACGGCGTCGCCAATCCAGTTCGTGGCCCGCACCATGATCTTTTTCGGGTTGCAGGAGCGAATTTCGTGTTTCGTCAATTCACCCTCCGCGCTGCTTCCACCTGGTCCAGCAACGCCCGCTCGAATTCTATCTTCTCCTCGATTTCAGGCTGAATGCAACAAGCAAACAAGGGCTGCGGGGGATTCCAATCCGGCGGCAGGTTCATGACGTCCTTCTGGGTGGTTAAAATGGCCTCCGCACCCGCACTCCGCGAATGCGCGAAAATGTTGTCCAACTCATGGCGACTGTACACATGGTGGTCGGGAAAAACATTTTCCGCTACCACTCCAAACCCCCAACCTCGCAAGTCGGCAAAGAACGCTGCCGGGTTCCCAATTCCACAGAAAGCCGCCACTTTCTTGCCGGGCAGGTTCTCACCATGTTCAGGCTGGCCGCTCCGCGCCTCCACCAGCCCGGCAAACCTCGTAGAGCAGCGAAAGATTCGGGCCCCTGGATTCAACGCTTGAACGCGACCTTGCAACCCACTCGCGTCCCCCAGTTCGGTTCGGGTAAGTATGACCCAGTGAGCCCGCCGCACTGCTGAAAATGGCTCCCGCCAGCGGCCGGCGGGAAGCAAGTCGAAGTTGGACGAGGCGTGCGTGATGTCGAGCAAAACAACATCAAGATCGCGATAAAGTGCGAGGTGTTGAAATCCATCGTCCAGCAGGTGCACGGTGGCTTGAAATCGTTGCTCGCCGATGATCCCCGCGCGGAGCCGGTCTTTGGAAACGATGATGGGCACATTGGGCAGTGCTCGGGCGAGCGCGGCAGGTTCGTCACCGACCTCCCTGGGATCGGCGATGCGGCTCGGGCCGGGTTCAAGAACGATGAGCCCTTTTCCTCCACGCCGTCCATAACCTCGAGTGAGGATGCAAGGGCGATGCCCGCCCGCGAGCAGAGTCTCAGCCATCAGGATCACCAGCGGAGTCTTGCCCGTTCCGCCTACGCTCAGGTTGCCCACACTTACCACCGGGCGATTCAAACGCGCGGTTTTGAGCCACCCGCGACGATAGGCAACGAGGCGCAGCTCCACTCCTGCCTGAAAGACCGCCGATAATGATTGAAGTAACGGATTCACTCTTCGCCACTAGTCGCTAGGACGGTATTGCACCGCAGAAATTTCTCTGTGTTCTCCGTGGTCGATAGAGTCTTAACACAGAGGTCACTGAGACGCTCCGTGTCCTCTGTGTTAGAGCTCGAGAGGCACTGAGGACGCGGAGGGTGTCGTTTTGATTCCAGCCAACGGCCGCGCTGCGCTCTACCCCTTGCTGGTTGTTGATCTTCGTTCATATCTTTGGCCGGACACGGAGGCGACTGCGCCGAATGAACGGGGGTTTTACGCATGGCGGTCCCGTTGAGTCCAACGTCGAAACCCTCCGCCGTGCCCTGCAAGGGCACAATATAGTAGCCGGGGGCAACACCCCCGGAAGACTAACCCGGAGACCGCCCGACCCTGAAGGGGTCGTAGAGGCGCGGGTAAACGTTTCATGTCCGGTCGCATTATCATAACCTGTTCGACCCCTTCAGGGTCGGGCGCGGTGGGGTCGCCGGTTGCCGGGGGCGTTGCCCCCGGCTACTTTATGAATCCCCTTCGGGGATTCCCAGAAAATCTATACCCCAGGCGGCCAGCAAAAAATGTGGAACACGCTCAGTGCGGTTCGGGGGGGACTCGCGCATTCAGCAATCGCTGGATCTGTTCCAGCACCCGAGCCGTCGCCCCCGTTTGCTTTTCCAAGACCTGCTTGCCGCGCTTGCCCAGTTGTTGACCCGCTACGCGGTCTCCAAACAACTTCAGCACGGTTTCAGCCAATTCTTCCGCGCCCTCAACCTGGACACATGCATCCGCCTTCAGGAAAAGTCGTGCAATGTCCTGGAAGTTTTCCATGTGCGGGCCAAAAACCACGGGCTTCGCCCAGTACGCGGCCTCAAGAATATTGTGGCCACCTGTGGGGACCAGACTCCCCCCCACAAAAACCACATCAGCCAATTCGAAGATTCCTGCCAATTCTCCGATGCTGTCGAGTAAGAGGACTTCGGGCGCGGCCACCAGGCTCGAAACCTCCGCTTCTTGGGATGCCAGATGCGTGCGGCGAGTGTAGCTGCAACCGGAGCCGTTCAGAATCTGAGCAACCTCGTCGAATCGCGCAGGATGCCGCGGGGCGAGGATCAACAAGGCCTTGGGATACTGTGCCCGGACTTTAATCCAGGCCTGGAGGACCATGGGCTCTTCACCCGGCATCGTGCTCGCCGCAATCATGATCGGGCCACGCCCCGTCATGGCCGCAGTTTTCCCCAGGAGGGAAGGGAAGTCGCCGGCCCGAGGCGGCTCAGCATCGAACTTCAAGTTTCCGGAGAGAACAACGCGTTCCGGCGCAGCGCCCAAATACTGGAACCGCTCGGCATCCACTTCCGTCTGCGCGCAGATCACATCCACATGTTCGAGCAACCGGCGCATAAAAGACCGAACCAATAGGTAACGCCGAAAGGAGCGTGGCGAAAGCCGCGCGTTGACAAGAATAATCCGTGCTCCATGCTCGTGCGAGGCGCGCAAAAGGTTGGGCCATAACTCGGTCTCCACGATCACCAGCAGAGACGGCTGAATTCGTTTCAACGCGGCCCCAACCGCCCCGCGCCAATCCATAGGCAGGTAGAACCGGCCGGCCACCGATGGGAGGCGGCTTTCTCCAGCCGAGCGGCCTGCCGGCGTGACACTGCTCAGGAAGATCTTCCTGTCAGGAAACAGCGCCTGTAGATCGCTTGCCAGCCTCACCACCGCCAGGGTTTCGCCAACGGACACGGCATGAATCCAAATCGCGCCGCGCTCCGCCTGCTGAAATGATTCCGGCAACAGTCCGAACCGTTCCCGCCATCGCCGTCCAGCCAGTTCGCCACGCCGTTTCCAGAGGTAGTAAGGGGCCGTCAGGAGCACGCCCAGCGTGACCAAGAAGCTGTAAATCAGATACATCATGAATCGAATCGTAGTTCAGAAACCTGCTAGATTATATGCCCAGAACGGAAGACCGACAACGGCGGCGCGGTGCTGGGTGATGTCAACCTGTTTGTGTAAAGCCATGGCGAGTTGTAGTTTCAGACTCCTAGCACAGTGTGCTACATTAAGTGTGAAGGGTTAAACCTGTGGCAACTGGCGTAAAGAACCACGTCGAGATCGATGAAAATGGAGTGGCTTGGATTTCCGATGCAAACACCAAGGTAATCCAGGTTGTGCTGGATAAGCTCGCCTATGGATGGAGCCCTGAGGAAATCCACTTTCAGCACCCCCACCTCTCACTAGCCCAAATCCACTCTGCTCTGGCCTATTACTATGAAAACAAGAATGAGCTGGATGCTGAAATCGAGCGTCAGAGCCAGGAAGCGGAAGCCTTGAAGCCGCGACTGGTCAATCCTACCCTTCGGCACAAACTTCTCGAACTGAAAAAGTCCAAGTGAGCCTTCACTTTTACATGGATGTCCATGTCCCTTTCGCAATTACTACGGAACTACGCCTTCGAGCCGTTGATGTACTGACCGCCCAGGAAGACGGCGCCGGCGAATTGGAAGATTCAAACCTCCTAGACCGCGCTTCAGCACTGGGGCGCGTGCTGGTGACCCAAGATATCGATTTCCTGGGAGAAGCGGCGCGCCGCCAAGAAGCCTCCCAGTATTTCATCGGGATCATTTACGCTCCCCAACTCGATATCAGTATCAACCAAGTTGTAAGCGATCTCGAGCTGATTGCTCACGCCTCTATGCCGGAGGAGTGGGTTTCCCGGGTGGAATACCTCCCGTTGAAGTAGTCCGTTTCACTGGTGGAGAGCAAAGGAGGCCCGGGTCCAAAGGCGACATGGACATATTGTCATATTACGTCATTTTCTTTCCTTGTCGCGAGCGTTAACTACTTGTTTTTTCAGCAACATTCCCGTATCTAAGGGTTAAGTGCTTTTGTTTTCATAGAGATTCCCGTTTCGTCATCAGGTTTTCTACAGTGGTCCTTTGTTTTCAATAATATTCCCGCGTTGTTCCGTCAAAAAAGAGAATTCTTTTCGATTTGCAGCCCCTTGTCAGAATATGATGGCTGCGCCGAATACTTAGCCCTTTCCCATGGGGGAGAGGCCCCGCTGCCGGCGCTTTAACCAGCCCGTCAGCGGACGGGGCCGGGTGAGGGGTCTTTCAGACAGTAGCCGGTCCAATCGAGACTCGCGGATCATAGTACGCTAGAATTCTAGCTTACACACTGAAACTCGTCAAGCATTATTTGTTGCAGCCGCTGGTCCCCCAAAGAGCCGTGAAGGAATTAAGACCCTTTACCACAGAGACACCGAGGCTCAGAGAATTGAAAGGGAAATGGGCTCTCTCTGCGCCGCTTGCAGGCAACTTGTTCGCGGCAGGCGAAGAAAGCAAGGATGTCATTCCGGGCATCCATAGCCGAAAACGGCTACCCGTGATGACAGAAACGGGTGCTGTGGGGTAAGACCCAAGGGTAGGTTTTTCGTGCTCTGCAAGGGCACAAGAGAGTAGCCGGGGGCAACGCCCCCGAAATGCTGCCGGAAGGGCGGGGTTTCAGCCCCGCCGAAATCGCGGCCCCCACGCTTTGTTGGTCCCGCGCCCCGCACAGTCCCGCAGGCGCGGGACTGTGCGGGGCGCGGGACCCGGGAATAATCAGGAAGGCCCTGTAACGGCGGGGCTGAAGCCCCGCCCTTCCAGTGAGGCGGGAAACTCGCCGTTACAGCATCAAATTGATCCGCTACCTGTGGGGTCGTCTTATTGACGAGAGCTTCGCTGTCTACTATGCTGCACAGTATCGAAGGAGGGAAGCCAAATGAATCGCCGGACGTTCCTTTCGGGTAGCGCCATTGCATCTATCGCGGCTGCGGGTTTCCGCCCGCGTTATGTTCGGGCTGCGAAACTGGTTGCGCAACATGGTGAGATTTACAAGCAGCTCGGTGTACGCCCGCTGATTAACGCCGCCGGCACTTACACTATCCTCACGGGTTCGCTCCTGCCCGAGCGAGCCCGCCGCGCCATGGAAGAAGCCTCGCGTAGCTTTGTCCGGTTGGAGGATTTGCAGAAAGCCGTCGGCGCGCGCATCGCTAAACTGCTCGAACGTCGAGTCGGCGATGGTTACCTCCGGCGGCGCCGGCGCGACCATGCTGGCCACGGCCGCCTGCGTCACGGGCGCGGACGCCGAGAAGATCCGCCGCGTGCCCAACCTTGACGGCATGAAGAGCGAGGTCATCATTCCCCACGCGCATCGCAACGGCTTCGATCACGCTGCGCGCAACGTGGGCGTCAAGCTGGTTGAAGTTGAGACCCTTGACGATCTCCACCGCGCCATCGGCCCCCAAACCGCCATGCTCTACTTCACCAACATTTTTGAGCACAAGGGGCAGATGAAGCGCAAGGAGTTCATCGAAGCGGGCAAGCAGGCCGGAATTCCGGTGTACAACGACGCCGCGGCCGAGTTGCCGCCCGCCACCAATCTTTCGAGCATCATCCGCGAGGGCTTCGATCTGGTTGGTTTTAGTGGTGGCAAGGGATTGCGCGGGCCGCAGAGTTCGGGCTTGCTGCTCGGCCGCAAGGATTTGATCCAGGCCGCGGTCCTCAACAACAATCCCATCGAGGATGCGATAGGCCGGCCGTGCAAGGTGGGCAAAGAGGAAATGATGGGCCTGCTGGTGGCGGTCGAGGAGTACGTGCGGCGCGATCACGAAGCTGACATCCGCCTATGGCGAGGCTTCATGGAGAGCGTTGCCAGGGATCTACATGGCATTTCCACGGTCACGGCCGAGGTCTACGTGCCTGGCCCCGGCGGACATCCGGTTCCCTATCTCCGTGTGCAGTGGGACCAGAACCGTCTGAACCTCAAATACGCTGACTGTGCCCAGCAGTTGCGCGACGGCGAGCCCTCGATCGAGGTCAACGCCGGCGATGACGGGCTCTCTCTCGCTTCCTATAATCTCTATCCGGGCGAGGAGCGCATTGTCGGCTTCCGGTTGCGCGGAATTCTGCGCCAGACCGCACGGCGCACATGAACGAAGCCGTATACCTTTGTCGCCCTAAGCGGGATTTCTGACAAGGGCCGGAAGGGCGGGGCTTTAGTCCCGCCGCTTCATGGCCCTCGAATTATTTCCATGTCTCGCGGCCCGCACAGTCCCGCACCTGCGGGACTGTGCGGGCCGCGAGAGGGACCGGTGGGAAAAAGCCGCTCCTGCGGCGGAGCTAAAGCCCCGCCCTTCCGGTTCCGCAAAGTGAAATCATCGCAGGAAGGGCTGAGGGCCGGTGCGAGGGGGTAAGTACTTCTTCGGCACCTTGCAGATGAAGGTGCCAAACCAGGAAGCCACCCTCAATTCAGCCGCCATTCCAATTATCACGTGGGCTTCTTGCGGCGAGAGGCCATAGTCGGTTGTCAACCACGCCACCATCTCTGAGATCGCGTCGCGGAAGCCGCGTTCGATGCCGCCGGGCACACAGCCTAGCGTGACGATCGAGTCAGGATGCTCCACGCGCGGCCAGCCGATGTGATGTTTCTTTATCAGGTCCACGGTGAACTGCACATCCAGGGAGGTTTCCGTCCCGTCGCCCAGAAGTTCGCCGTTACCGAAGCCCGCATGTCCGTCACCGAGCATAAAGTAAGCCCCTGGTTCGTAAACTGGCAGGTAGACGATCGCTCCCTCGTCCATGGCGTTGTAATCCATGTTGCCGCCGTATGTGCCCATGGGCCCGGAATCGATGGCCTGCTTATTGGGGGGCGCCACGCCGATGCAGCCGAAAGCCGGGTGCGCCGGAAATTCAAGCTTGACGCGCTCGCCGACGGCGCGGGAGGGCGCCACCACGCCGCGCACGCGATCCAGATTCCAGCGCATGGCGTTATGGCGCCTGGGTTGCAGCCACTCATCGCAGCAGTCTGCGGGAAAGAGTTTCTCAATCGTTTCCGGGGCCAGAGCGTCAACCGAAATCCGCGAATTGTTCCAACCCCAGTCGCGGTTCAGGCGCACGCGGTCGAGACGCACCACGAGCGTGTCGCCCGGCTCCGAGCCTTCGATGTAGAAAGGGCCTGTGAGGACGTTATCGCCATCAAAGATCTGTTTGCCCGTCTCGTCACGCCCGCGCGAGTCGAGGCATTTGGTGATCACCGTGTC
Organism: uncultured Acidobacteriota bacterium; assembly: GCA_963832915.1. Classification (GTDB taxonomy): domain Bacteria; phylum Acidobacteriota; class Terriglobia; order UBA7540; family UBA7540; genus CAVROP01. The sequence continues at coordinate 4,400 of CAWHWE010000044.1, read as the reverse complement.
CCCGGGGCGCAGGTGGGCAAGCGGCGGGTGCGCGGCCGAGAAGGTTATATAGTAGCGGTCGGGAGAAATGTGGTGAGTTTCGCCGTGCAGCACTGAGCAGGCGAAACAGATGGCGGCCACCGTAAGGAAAAGCTTTCTGATAGGCATGTCACTCTCCTGGCAGTTTGGAGTGCGGCAGCTTGCTGCCGCTTTCCGATCGCGCGAGCTTGCTCGCGCGCTTGCGGTCGCCACCCAAACGCAGGCACGGCCAGCAAGCTGTCCTGAAAGAAAGCGGCAGCAAGCTGCCGCACTCCAAAGCTTCGCCCCATTCTGCGGGTAATGGTTACCGGTAATTGCTGTACGGTCCGGCGCGACTGAGATCCTGAACGGTCAGCCCCTCGTCGTCGGTCATGACCTTGCCGCCCCGGACGATCATGATGACGCGGCCCGCCTCGACCAGCCTGATGTCGGCGACGCTACCTTGCACGAGTGCGGCGGGTGTTACCTCGAACCCTTCGGCTTCCACCACCACGCGCGCGTGCGCAGCTTTGAGGCCGTGCCCGATCCGCGCCACGCGGTTGCCGATAATGCCCAAGTCCACCTCCCCCGAGTGATCACCGTTACGCCCGTGCTTGATCAGCAGGTCGTAGATGGTGGTGTCCTGTGCCGCCGGGGGGCGGGGATTCCGCTCATAGACGATCTTACCGGCGCGGACCGTCAACACGTTTTCGAGCTGCTTCGTACCCAAGCGCTTCGCCGGCCACGAATCCTTGAACGCGAACACACCGGTCTCTGCCTCCAGCACGGCGATATCGGCCACACGCCCCACGCCCAGCGTCCCGAGCTCCGGATATCTCCCGATCTCCTTCGCGGGGTTCACTGTCGAGCGCACCAACACATCTTCGAAACTCATGCCGAGGAACATCAGCTTCGACATTACGTTGGGCATGTCCGACTGCTGGATGCGGATGGACTCCGCGTGCAGGTCCGTGCTGATCGTATCGGGCAGGAACCCTTGCGCCACGGCCGGCGTCGCCACCGGCCACAGAAAGCTGCCCCCGCCGTGGCCGACATCAAACAGCACCCCGCGCTCACGCGCGGCGAGCATCCAGGGCTGGACCTTACCGGTGAAGCGGTCGATCAGCTCGATCTGGCGGTCGTTGAACATGTGCGTGTGGATGTCCCCCGGGCGCATGTGCTCCAGCAGTTCCTCCCGCGAGGTCCGGCCCGAGTTGCTGAAGATATGACTGTCCACCATGACGGGCACGTGGGCCCGCCGCCCAGCCTCCACGGCTCGGTCCACGGCCGTCCAGCCGGGCTTGGCAAAGTGCGCGGTTTTGATCCCCACGATGACATCCCGGTTGCGGATAATCGTGTCGGCGGTCTTCGCCGGGTCCATGTCTTCCGTGTCGCTCTCGTAGGGCTCACCGATCATCCCCTTGCCCACGATGTTCAGCAGCGCCAGCACTCGCGTGCGCGAGTTCGCGATCACCGTGTGCCGGAACCTGTCGAAGGTTCTCCAACCGCTGCCGCCGGCGTCCACTATCGTGGTCGTCCCCGCGGGCAGTGCGTTTTCATCAGGTGGAATCGCTCCCGCATACCCGAACACGTGCATATGCAGATCCACAAGCCCGGGCACAACGTACATGTTCGACACATCCACGACCTTGCGCGCCTGCGAGGCCGGAATGTTGGGCTGAAGGGCGGCAATGCGATCGCCCACCACTGCCACGTCCAGGCGGGCATTAACTCCGTTGCCCGGATCGATGACCTGCCCCCCGCGCAGCAAAAGATCGTATTGCTGCGCAGATGCCGTGGCAGTGAAAATTGCTGCCGCCAGGATGAGCCGCAGAGTCCCTATGTCAATTCTAATGCGCATTTGCCCTCCAGTGCCGGGCACTGTACCCCGTTTTGTCCCTGCTCGCGACCAACCAACTCAGGGACCAAGTGTTGTTCCTATTATCCCTAAAATATGGATAGGAATTGCAAGAATGTCACTGTAGCTGGTGGACCTGGGGAGGTTCGAACTCCCGACCCCATGGTTGCAATTCTCTGATCGGGGCGCTAGTTATCTTTCCACGGGAATCAGGAATGCTTGGGGGATCCGCCTGTCCAGCGTCGCAAGAACTGCGCTGTTTGCTCCGGCGAGTTGCGCCAGATGGCCGTCCGTTGTTTGTTTTGCGGTCTTGACCCAACTGGGAAGATGGGAGATATCTTGGCCGTCAGGAATAAACGTAAAGGTCACCGTTTGTGCTGCCTTAAGCCGCTGCAACAGGTTGCAAGCTTGCCCAACGGTAAATCCGTACTGTGGCGCTTGCGCGAGGACTCGGACGAAACCGAGCTCGGTGATCGAGCAAGTTGCCAGTTCTGGGGTTCCCTTTGCGGCCAGCCTCCGCACCCATCGGGCAACGCGCTCGTGGAATTCGTGTTCAAGGAAGCCAAGCGCGACCAGGGCATTCACATCAAGCAGGTATTTCATGGAAACTCAGCCAAAATTTCGCGGACCTGCCTGCTGCTCAAATGTGGAGCCCCCACTCCGGCGCTCAGAACCGGAAGACCTGTAATTCGGTCAACGAGGAAGGTCACTTTGGAGAAGCGCGTTTTCCGCGGAGTTAACACTACCCGCCCAGCCTGCACTTTCGCGTCCAGCGAATCGCCGGGCTGGAGACCTAGTCGGCGGCGAATTGCGCCCGCAAGTACGATCTGGCCCTTTGTGGAAAGTTTCAATTCCATGGTAAGAAAATCTTACCTTAGAGTGCGTCCGACCACAAGCAGATTTGGTGGACCTGGGGAGGTTCGAACTCCCGACCCCATGGTTGCAAACCATGTGCTCTCCCAACTGAGCTACAGGCCCACGCTTCGAATAGAATTATAGTGGCCGCGAATTAACAATTCGTCAAGCGAAAGGGGATTAACAGGCCGCGGAAAAACTCCTCGAAACTGTCATTCCGAGCGAAGCGAGGAATCTGGCCCTGTGCGTTTTCAAGAAGATACGCAGAGCGAGATCCTTCGCTGCGCTCAGGATGACAACCGTGGAGCGTTTTTCCGCGGCCTGTTAAGCAGCACTTCGGTTTTTGAGGTTATACTTCACATCAGTGCTGTCCCAAGAAAGTTGGGGCACTTCGCCGTAAGTGCTTGATTGAACCGAAGTAAGAGGTCGGGATGTTACTTTTCGATTTCAATTTTCTGCGGCTCTTTTGGCATCATTTTGCTGTTTTCCAGCCCATGCCGGAGGCAGCAGATGAATCTTGGCCGCAGTGTTTTCTCGCAGCTTTTGGATTTCCTCCCGACCTACCAATTCGAGATTTGCGTCGATCGCTACCAGGGCAATCGTTACGTGAAGGACTTCTCTTGTTGGGACCAGTTCCTTTGCTTGCTGTTCGCTCAACTCACTTATCGCCGCAGTTTGCGCGATATCGAAGCCTGCCTGCGCGCCCAGCCCTCCAAACTTTACCATATGGGTTTTCGGGGACAGGTTTCTCGCAACACGCTGGCGCACGCCAACGAGGTGCGCGACTGGCGTATCTACCGCGACTTTGCGCAAGAGTTGATTCGCCTTGCCCGCGATCTTTACCGCCACGAATCTTTCGCCGTGGACTTGTCCGAGACCGTGTATGCCTTCGACTCGACCACCATCGATTTGTGCCTGTCGCTCTTCCCTTGGGGAAAGTTCCGCCGCCACAAAAGTGCGGTCAAACTGCATACCCTGTTGGACGTGCGCGGCAGCATTCCGACCAGTGTTTATGTGACCGGCGGGCAGGTGCACGATGTCAACCTCCTCGACGAACTCCTCCTGGAACCGGGAGCGTTTTACTTGCTCGATCGCGGCTATGTGGACTTTGCGCGTCTCCATCTGTTCACGCAAGCCTGCGCCTTTTTCGTTACGCGCGCCAAAAAGAACTTGCAGTTCTACCTGCGCACCTCGCGCCCGGTCGATCGCTCCAGCGGCCTGCGCTGCGACCAAATCATTCGCCTCACCGGCATCCGCACGGCGCAACGCTATCCCGATCAACTTCGTCGCATCGTCTTCTACGATGCCGAAAAAGATTCGCGGCTGACCTTCCTGACCAACAACTTTTCCCTGCTTCCCTTGCTCATCGCCCAACTCTATCGGGTACGCTGGCAGGTGGAACTGTTCTTTCGCTGGATCAAACAGCACCTCCGCATCAAGGCTTTTTACGGTACCTCCGAGAACGCCGTGAAGACGCAAGTGTGGGTCGCCCTGGCGGCCTACGTCCTGGTGGCCATTGCCAAAAAGCAACTCGGGTTGGAGATGAGTCTCTATCAAATTCTCGAAATTCTCAGCGTCACGATTTTCGAAAAAACCCCGATTTTAGAGGGTTTTTCCCACTTCAACGATCAATCTACCGATGTCGATCCAGGTATCCAGTTGAGCCTGTTCGACTTGTAATGGGACAGCA
>CAWHWE010000043.1:0-187871 GCA_963832915.1 uncultured Acidobacteriota bacterium | reverse complement strand
TATCCGTCCTGTAGACCCATTGCGGCGAGGCCAGCCAGGGATGTCCTGGGCAGGGCGTTAAGGAAGGTTAGGATATGGGGGCTGATTGCGAGGCGGTCTTCCATTGGTCGGGGAGCAGTTCGGCGATGCGGGCGTTGGGGTGGGCAGCGATGCGACCGAACAGATCGCGGAGGTAGGCAAAGGGATCAAGCCTGAGGCGCTTGCAGGTGGCGATCAGACTGGTCAAGACGGCGGCGGTTTGTCCCCCCCTGTCGCTGCCATAAAACATCCAATTCTTCCGGCCTACCGCGATTCCTCGCAGGCTGCGCTCGGCGCCATTGTTATCGATCTCCAGATCGCCGTCCTCCGCGAAGCGAGTCAAAGCTTTCCAGTTCGACAACGTGTAGGCGATGGCTTGTCCCTCCGGACTCTTCGGCAACACCTGCGGCTGTTCTCGTTCCAGGTAAGCGCGGATGTCGTTCAAGATGGGTTTCGACTGGGCTTGGCGCAGCAGCCGGCGCGCCTCTCCGCGCCGCTTCTGCTCGCGTGCTTCCCGCTCAACGTCGTAGAGCAGGCGAAGGTAAGCTAGCATGACCGTGGAGCGCACCACGTCGGAGGACTGCGCCTCGAAGAACTTTCGTCGCGCATGGGCCCAGCAGGCCACCTCGACAATCTCGCGGTGAGCATCCTGATACAACTGATCGTAGCCCGAGTAGGCATCGGCCTGCAGGTAGCCGTGAAAGGGTTGTAGGAAGTCGTCCGGCCCGTCCCGGCTGCGGCTGGACGTGTAGTCGTAAACGATGTAGGGATGCTCGGCATCGCCGATGTAGGTCCAGATCCGCCCCGTGCGTGTGCGCGGCAGTTCCGGGTCCAGCACGGGTACGGGAGTGTCGTCGGTTTGCACCACCTTGGAACTCAATACGCGCTGTTTCATCTCCTCGCACAACGGCCGGACCAGTTCCGCACACTGCCGCATCCAGCCGCTCAGGGTCTGGCGTGACAATTCCACCCCGTGCCGCTCGAAGATCGCTTCCTGCCGGTGCAGGGGAAGATGGTCGCTGTATTTGCTCACCGCCACCTGCGCCAGTAGCCCGGGCCCGGCGAGACCCTTCTCGATCGGCTGCATGGGCTTCGCCGCCGTGACCACCGTGCACCCCTGCGGGCAGGCGTATTTCTGGCAAGCTTCCTCGATCACTTGTAATGAGGCGGGCACGTACTCCAGGCGTTCGCTGATCTCTTCGCCGATATGACGGAGTTCTCCCTGGCACTGCGGACACTGTCGTTCTTGCTCACCCAGATCGTAGACCACCCGCCGCCGCTCCAGAGTCGCTGGCAGACGCTGCCGCCCATGGCCCGGACGCGGGGTCGAGCGAGTCTTGGACTTCTCGGAGGCAGGCGGGGTCTGCGGCTGGGCGCTGAGGATCGTCGCCGCAAAGAGGAATAACTGATGCTCACTGATCCGCTCCCGCCGCGGTCCGTAACGCGCCCGCAGCAACTGCTCCAGGAGGTGTTGGACCTGCCGCAGCCGCTGCTCCTGGCTGTCCCGCTCCGCCAGCAGGCCCACCACCATCTGCTGCAAAACCTTGGGGTCTTCCGGCAATTGCTGGCGATCAATCTCCACGGTGGTGTTTCTCCTCCGCCCGCTCGGCCCGCTCTCGTTCCACCGCCAGACCCACCCACTCCTTCATCAGCTCTCGCAGCCGCTTATAGTTGGCAACCTTCCGACGCATCTCCTCCACCTGTTCGGGGCGCAGGAAACGCGTGCTGCTCTTGCCCTGCCAAGTGTAGCTCAACTGGTAATAAGGCCCGTGCTTCTGCGGCTTCTTGGCGTCTTTGCAGCGGCAGCCAGGGTTGCCGCAGACGTTGTACTGCTCGCTGATACTGCCGGGATGGAGTGGCCCCAGTTCCAGGAGCTGCTGCTGCAGTTGGGCGATGCGCCGCTGAATCTGGGCCAAATTCATCATGCCGATAGTCATAACATGGCTATCGGTACATGTCAAGAAAAAAGTGTAGCTCTCCCTACCAAAAAGTAAAAAACCTTCACCCGGCGCTCGCCTCCCCGCCTGCTTTTTCGGCCTCTTCTGGATTCATCGCCGCCGGCAGGCTGTAGCGCTTCCGCCTCTTCCCCTGGCTCAGATCAATGCCCTCCAAAAGCACCGCCAGTTCCCAGGCCGCTAACTCCTTCCGCCCCGTCTCGGCAAAGGGAAACTGAAACGTCCCCACCTCCAGCCGCTTGTACCAAATCGCCCACCCGTCCCGGTCCCAATACAGAATCTTCACCCGGTCGCTGCGCCGGTTGCAGTACACCAGCAGGTGACCCGAGAAGGGATTGCACTGGATGACGTGCTCGGCCAGCATCGACAGCCCATCGAAGGAGCGGCGCATGTCGCACGGCACCGTGCACAGATACACCTTGATCGCCGCCGGGAAACTCAGCATCGCGGTGACTCCAAGGCCGCCAGCACGGCTCGCAAGGTCGCTTCATCCACGCCTCGACGGATGCGCAGTCGACGCCCGTCCCCCAACACCAACTCGATCCCGGCGTCGGTCGCCCCCGCTTCGTCACTCACCAGGGCAAAACTCGCCGCGCCCCCCTGCATGGCTGCCCTGCGCTGCGTTCGTTGCCCCTGGCCCGCCTTCAGTCGCCACTGCCACCAGTAGAACTGACTCTCCTTCAGCCGGCGCTGTCGGCAGAACTCACGAATCGACATCCCGCTCCGCACCGCCTCCGGAATGATCTTCTGGCAGTAACGCTCCTTCTCCACATCGCGCTTCTGACTGCCCATCCCACACCTCCGCCTTCGATTCACGCATGTGCACTCCGTATAACCTCGTGCTTACGTGTTGGGAAGTATCAGGCGGGAGCTTTAGCCGCGGAAGATGGGTTCACAGGACGGATACCTTTGGGAAACTCGCAAAGGTATTGAAGCCCGGCGGGCGTGTTGTGGTCATTGATTTCCACAAGAAACCTCTCCCCGTCGGCCCTCCGGAGTCGATGAAGCTCTCCGACCGGGAAGTCATTACGGAGCTTCAGAAGGCGGGCTTCACCTTGAGCAAGCGGCTGGACGTCTTGCCCTATCAGTACTTCCTGTTCTTCGAGAGGCGCTAGCGAGAACGGCACTCGACACGCAGGTGATGTTTCCGAACCCCTACTCGGGCGTTCCCAAGAAAGGAGCAATCTCCGGCCTGGCTATTATGGAGATAGCCCCAAATAGCCCATGGCTGCGCCGATCGCAAGAACACAAGCCGGATGCCAACGAAAACGAGTCAACAGTAAGAAAGAAAGGCAACACAGAAGGAGACCTCGCCACGAGGCCAGCGCCGCAGGAGCAAGCAATACCGCCGTGGCGAAGATCAGTCCCGCTACTGCCGGGTTGATCCCGCTCAGGAAGAGTTTGGCGCGACGATCCCCGCGGAAGCGCGCATACTGGTGGCTGATTACCAGCATCAGCGCGACGCCGGGGGCGAAGAGGGCAGCGGTCGCGACCAGAGCTCCCGCGATTGAAGCGACGTGATATCCAGCAAAGGTGGCAAGCACCGCAATGGGGCCGGGTGTCAAGTTGCTAATGGCCACGCCGTCCACGAATTCCCGTTCCGTCAGATAGTGCAAGTGCGCAACGAGATGCTGGTGCAGCAGCGGCACGAGCACGAATCCGCCTCCAAAAAAGACGCAACCAATTTTTAGGAAGGTGCCGGCAAGTCCAGACAATAGTGCCAGCGGCGGCATGCTCATTGCCGGGACGGCAAGGAGGGTTGTGGTTGAGTGTGTGGCGGAAGTGCTCACAGCGGCGCGGTAGTCACGATTCAAGAACAGCCCCACCGCCCCCGCGGCGACGAGAATCCAGACAGTGTTTAGCCTGGCGATGCCGCCGGCGGTTGCGGCTGACGCGACGACCACAGCTATCTTTGTCCGTACGGTGTAACGCACAATGTTCCACCCAGCGCTAACGATGAGGGCAATCACTATGGGTCCCAACCCTGCGACCAAACTCTGTAACGCGGGGATTGAATGATATTCGAAGTACAGATAAGAAAGCGCAATGACGAGCAAGACCGATGGCGTAAGGAAGGCAAGTGCGCAAAGCAAGCCACCAATCAACCCAAAGAGGCGATAACCGACGAAGATCGCGGTGTTTACGGCGAACCCACCGAGGATTTGTGCAAGGCCCACTCCATGCGCAAACTCATCTACGCTGATGAGCCGCCGTTTGCGGGTGGTCTCCTGCTCCATCAGCGCAATGACTGCCATGCCCCCGCCGAAACCGATGCTTCCTATCTTTAGAAACGCCAAAAACAGGCTGCCGAGAGAGATCGACCCGGCTACTTCAGGCGCGCGAACAGGCCCAGTGCCAGCGTGTGCCTCACTTCCGCGCACCTAGGACCTCCCTCCAGAACCAGGTTGCTGTAGAGATTCTCTCGTCTCCTTCACGAAACGGGCCATCGACTTCGAGACGTGCTCAAGCACGGTAGCCCACTCTTCCAGATGCTGCTCGCCCCGTCTCGTGAGTTTGTAGACCCGCCGGGCCGGCCCCCCGTTGTCAGTTTCCCACTCAGATTTGACGTTGCGGTTCATCTCCAACCGCCGAAGCGTCCGGTACAGCGCACCCCTCTCAATTTCAGCATCAGTCAGCGCGTGCTCCTGCAAATCCGCGGACAGGTCGTAACCATAGGAACGTCCCTTCTTCTTGAGGAGCAGCAGGACGACTGGTTCGACGAAGCGGTAGAGATTGCCCATGGCGCAAGTGCAAGGCTGACCTCCGCGATGGCGCGGGCACATCCGTCGTCGCATTTTGGTCCTCTCAACTGCGTCTGCTTCTCCCATCAGATCACACTGATGTCCTGAAGTAGAGTTTTCAGTTCCGCCCGCTCGTCAGCAGAGAGATCATCGCCTGGTCCCCGAACGGGCCCACCTGCCAGCCCCACAATTTCCAATGCAGCCTTGAGAATGCCGACGTAGATGTGACCGGAAGCAAAGCCCGGCAGAATCCAGGGATCGCGGCCACGCCGGTGCGCACAAACGCCGGCGAACTCGTACAACCGGCCGCTCTTGGCGATGATCTCCCGTACCCTGCGGAAATCGCAGGCATCGGCCGCATCCAGCAGTTCGAGCGAAAGAGCCGGCGCCAGGTTCGCCGTCCACGTGACAAAGCCTGGGCAGCCGAGTGCAGCGGTATATGCGAATTGAAGGTCACCCAACCCACAGAGCACCGACATCTTGGCTGGATCAATGGCATCCCTCATGGCCTTATAGAGCGTCACTTCGCTCGTGTTCTCCTTGTCAGCTATGATGTGTGGGTGTTCGGCGCAACGCGCCATCAGGTGCGGCGCCATCCAGAGTTTGGAGACGACAGGATTGTTGTAGATCATCACTCCGATGTTCAGCGCATCGGCCAGCTTGAGAAAGTGCCGAACCAGACCGTCCTCACTCGGCACGTGGTAGTAAGGCAGAACGACCTGGACGCCGTCCGCCCCGGCGCTCTCCGCTGCCTTCGAGAGTTCAATTGTGCGTTCTGTTCCCGCCGAGGCCGTGCCCGCCACGACCGGCAGCTTGCCCGCCGTCACGCCAATCACCGTTTCGATGGCCTTAAGCCTTTCTGCATCTGAGAGTGCGTAAGCTTCACCGGTGCTGCCGGCGGGCACGAGGACCACCCGCTTGCCGGAGCAACGCTCGACAAGGAACTGCGTGTTGGCCTTGAGCCCATCCAAATCCAGACTGCCATCATGATTCATCGGCGTCGCCTGAACAACGACAACCGCCTTGATCTTCTCCCGCATTAATTCAGGTGTAAGTGGCATTGATTATTCCTCTCTCTCGTATAAAGGTGTGGTCGTAATGACCATGATTCAGAATGACGGCATCCAGTCTGCAACCTAGAGGTTGCCAACTTCCAGGAGCCCCTACTTGACTGGAGAACCAAAAGGCACATAGTATGAGTGTGACTTGCACCTAGTAATTATAGTACAAACGTCGGGAAGGGCAACTGTTTTTGAATTCAGGCCCGGAAAGGATGCTGTATGACGAAGACGACAAGTCTAACTGTGGCTTCTCTGCTGCTTTTTTTGTTACTGGTGAGCGTGCGTGGAGCAAAATCTAGCAGTGGCGCAAAAGCCCCAGCGGACGTGCCCCGACAGAAGGTTGTCAAGCTTGACGCGAAGGGGAGGAAGGAGTTGCGAATTCTCGCTGGAGCACCCGAAAGCTACAGGATGCGGGCAGGATTGATCGTGCTCGCACCCGTTGATTCTGTCGGCAGGCACAGCACACAGCAGAATGAGGAGGTATCGGTTGTACTCGACGGGAGTGGAGAGATGGTTTTTGGCGACGGATCGAAACTTCCGATGCACGCGAACTCGGCTCTGTATTGTTCACCTGAGACCACACACGAAGTAGTCAACACAGGCCATGCGGTGCTGCGTTACGTCTATGTGGTCAGCCGAGCGAAGTGACAAGCTGCCATACTCCGTAGATCACTGCGGGCACCGATGCCCGCCCACTGGGTCTCATTTGCAGGGCACTAGGAGGCATGACCATGAATCGCCGAACTTTCTTCAGGACTTCTGCCACAGCAATCGGGGCCATTCAGGCGGGGCTCTTCGCTGGAGCCGATGCTGCCCCGGAGATTAATACGGTGTTGAGGCCGGTCTCGGCAGGGAACTTGGGTCGGGTCTTAATGCACGCACACGTTCTCGAAGATTTCGTCGGAGCCGACGAGATTGGTCCGGGTCGTTACGATGCCGAAGAGGTCTTTCGCATAGTTCTCCCTCATTTGAAAAGTGTCAGGGCCGTTGGCTGTGAGACCCTCGTGGAGTGCACGCCCGCTTACCTGGGCCGGGACCCCGGCCTTCTGGCTCAACTCTCACAAGCCAGTGGCCTGCATATCATTACGAACACCGGCTTCTATGGCGCGGCAGGGGGCAAGTATGTTCCTCGCTTCGCCTATTCCGAGACGGCCAAGGAGATCGCAGCGCGATGGGTACGCGAGTTCCTGGATGGAATCCCACCCACCGGAATTCGCCCCGGCTTTATGAAGATTGGTGTGGACGCTGGTCCGTTGTCGGAAATCAACGCCAAGCTGGTTTCTGCCGCAGCTCTCACTCATTTGCAAACCGGGCTCGTAATCGCCTCACATACCGGGGATGGTATGGCAGCGATGGCCCAACTCTCATTGCTCAAGAAGCACGCGGTTCCTCCTTCAGCCTTTGTCTGGGTGCATGCTCAGGATGAAAAGAACACCAGTCTCCACCGGCGAGCGGCGGAGGAGGGTGCCTGGATTGAGTTCGACGGCGTCACCGGAGAGAGTTTGAGCCAAAACGTTGCATGGGTTGTGGAGATGAAGTGGGCAGGATACCTTCACCACGTTCTAGTTTCCCAGGACGCTGGTTGGTACCACGTGGGGGAGCCAGGGGGAGGAAGTTTCCGCGGTTACGATTTATTGTTGGTTCGGTTCCTGCCAGAACTCCGCAAGGCAGGGTTTAAGGAAAGCGACGTTCGAACACTTATAATCGACAACCCCCGGCGCGCCCTCACGCTCGCGCGCTGAGAGAGAATCAAATAGCTTTTGCAAATCGACCATAACAGATTACTAAACCAATGGGGAGGTTGAGTTACAGTTGGCAGTCGGTGTTGGCGAGCTGATCCTGGAGGCGAGATGAAGAAGATAGGCATACTTGGTGGCATGAGCCCGGAATCCACCGCGCTCTACTATGAGCACATCACCAGGACTTACACCGCGCGGTTTGGTGACTACGGCTACCCTGAGATTCTGATCTACAGCGTGAACTTTCAGAAGTTTGTGGACTGGCAGCACAATGGGCAATGGAATGAGGCGGCACGGGAAATGGCCGAGTCCCTCGAGCGCTTGCACGTGGCGGGCGCCGATTTCGGGCTCATCGCAACCAACACGATGCACATTGTGTTCGAGGAAGTGCGACGAGCCGTACACATGCCCCTCCTAAGCATCGTGCAAGCCACGGCGGAAGCCATTCGGGTGGTGCGGCTTCGGTCCGTAGGCTTGCTGGGCACGGTTTTCACAATGACTGAGCGATTCTTCCGTGACGGGCTGGAGCAATCGGGATTCACGGTGCTAGTTCCGGAGCCCGGTGATCAGCAACGGATGAACGACGTGATTTATGGGGAATTGTGCCGGGGCGAGATCCGGCCCAACTCCCGGCGGCTGTTTCTGGACATCATCGAACGTCTGCGCAACCGGGGCGCGGAGGGGATTATCCTCGGATGCACCGAGATACCGTTGCTGGTGCAACCTCAACACTCTGATTTGCCCCTTTTCAACACGACACTGCTGCACGCCAGCAAGGCACTGGATTTCGCTCTGCAACCGGCACAGTGAAAAGCAAAGACGCTCACTCCGACGTATGCCAAAACACATTAGGCCGTGGCGAGGCCTACCTTCAGTTGGCTGTTACTGGTGTTACGGTACGGGAGCGGCAGGAGCAACGCGCCATGCTCTTGCAGCGGCCGCCGGCTGGAAGTGGGCGTTACGGCAGCGTGCCAACCACCGCGATTTCCTCCGAGGCTGAGGAGAGATCGGTGACGGGAGCTTCGCGGTGATCTGGAGCGTAGACCTCGTTCATGAAGAACTGATTGGCCTTTCGATAGCGCAACCGGGCACGCACCAATAGCTGGCCGGAAACAGTTCTCGGTACCAGGAGGCGGTACTCAAAGGAACCTGATTCTCCGGGGTTGATTGCCGGCCGAAACTGCTGTCCCTTCGGATGCCAAATGTCAGGCGTTAAGATGGAATGGCCACTCTCCGTGATGGCAATGGGCCTGAGAACATACGAGCCCGCTTCGACATGATTTTCTCGGTCGAGTTTACCCGAGTGAAACACCTTCTTCCCCGCCTCGCCGTACACCTCCAGCTCGATCCAGACTCGCACCACGTCCAAGGGCCCGGTGGGGAAACTGTGGCCACCCTTGTTGTCGGCCAGAACAATTCGAACCTTGAGAGTAGCGCCCGCTCGCACCGAGGTTGGAACCTCTATCTTTATCGGAATGATAGCTCCATGTGGCCAGACTTTGTGGATTTCAGGGGAGTCTAGGCGTCTCGAAGGCCAACCTCTCGCAGCACTCGGGGATCCTGCGCAATGTCGGCACGGTGGTTACCCGCCGCAAAGGAAAGCAGGTCTATTGCGCCTTGACGTTTCCTGAGATCAAGCAGGCTTGCGGATTCATGCGGGAAGTGCTGCGGCGCCTGCGGTCCCGGTAACTAGCCTCAATAAGATCATTCCATAGACGCAATTCGGCAGCTCAGATTGCGGTCCCCATTCACTATTATTGATCGCCCTGCTCGCCTTATGAAAACATTTTTCTCTCGCAAAAAAACGCTTGACAAGTTATGAGCATATGCCCATAATCATTTCGAACCGAGGAGTGATGCGCCGATGCCCAGGCCGTTCTGTTGTCGAAGGGTCAGTGGTCAGCCTTCCAGCACATTTTTCAAGCCGCGAGGTGTTCCCCTAACCTTATTGGAGGTCGTCACAATGACGGTGGACGAGTACGAAGCCATCCGTCTTGCTGACCTCGAGGGGCTCTACCAGGAGGACGCTGCCCAACACATGGGCGTCTCCCGGCAAACCTTCGGCCGCATTGTGGAATCGGCGCACCGGAAGATTGCCGATGCCTTGGCACACGCCAAGGCGCTCGAGATTAAAGGTGGAGAGATTGAAATGATTAACCAACGAGAATTTGAATGCAGTGATTGCCAACACAGGTGGCAGGTTACGTTTGGGACAGGCAGGCCAGCTGCGTGTCCCCAGTGCCAGAGCAGCAACATTCATCGAGCCGCTGATGTTCGGGGTCGAGGGCCGGGTGGACAGGGTGGCGGTTTCGGAAGAGGGATGAATCAGGGGCGATGCTGGCGAGGCAATGGCCCGCAAGCGAATCGCCAGGGAGGAAACGAATGAAAATCGCTATTGCTTCATCGGATGGTACGAATATTTCGCCGCATTTCGGCCGGAGTTCACATTTTCTTGTTTTCGATATCGAAGGTGGAAAGATCATCGGCAAGGAGTTACGGGCCAATACTTTCACAGCTCATGCCAAGGGCGAATGCCGGGGTGATCAGACTCACGAGCACGGCGCGAATAGCCACGCGTCCATTGTGGAAGCTCTCAGCGACTGCAAGGCTGTGCTCTGCCACAGCATGGGGTGGCGGGCTGCGGAAGCTTTGAGTCACGAAGGGATACAACCTGTCGTCCTGGGCGAAACGTATTCACCAGAGCGCGCCGTGACGTTGTTCCTGGAGGGCAAACTGCCGGCCGCAAAGCAGGGATTTTGCGGCTGCCACTCCTGACGCGTGACGGCCAGCGATGAAGGGGGAAACCAGTTTCGAGCCGGGAACTGCTCGCTGAGAAGACGGACCTAATTTCAAGGGAGATCGCAAGAAACGAGAAATCAAACGTTGGGAGCGCCAGTCGAAGGCGCTCCCAAGGCAACTAGCACGACCTTGGTCGGTGTCTGACACACAAGTTTCATGCACAAGACGTTAAGCGCGAGTGCCCAGACTCGCAACGTCCAGAACCTTGCTCAGGAATTGAGCTTCGGGCAGGGCGCCATCAGTAAACGTCATGTTGAGGCTCACCTGTGGGTGATCGTCAAAACCGGACATGGAGCAGTCCGCACCAGCGTTTCAGTGGTCGATCCAAACAGGGCTGTTTCAATGCTACTGAGGGGATAAGCACCCACGACGAGAAGGTCCGCACCAGAGCTTTCGGCCTCCCGCACGATTTGTTCGGGAGCGTTCCCTAGGCGAATTATCTCCTTGACGCTGCACCGGCCGCGAACGCTGGGGCTAACCCACTCGCAGAGCCTCTGTCTAATTGCCTCATCCGTCGGGTCGTCACCGACTATTTTCTCAACCACATGCAAAACTGTCAGTTCCGCCCCAGTCATTTCCGCGAGCTTTGCTGCCCAGTCGCATATCCGGTGGTCCCGACTTCGGAGGTCCGTCGAACACAGCAAACGGCGAAAGCTTGCACCGGCAGGCGGAGAGGTAACGTGCGGCCCCACACTAAGCACTGGCGCCTCGGCGACCCGCATCACGCTTTCCATGACGGAGCCCAGCCGAACCCAGGTGAGACCAGTCCGTCCGTGGGTCCCCATCACCACAAGTCCCGCTTGATAATTTTTCAGGGCTGTAAGGATCTCCGCCACCGGGTCCCCCTCCTTCAGGACTGTGGAGTGCTGGATTGATGAAGCAAGATGCTCGTTGACGTATGTATCAAGGTAGCTGCGGGCGGCATGTTCATCCTTGCGGAGCTGGGCTTTAAGGGCTTCTGTCTGGGCTACGGTAAAATAAATTGGAAACTCAAACTGTTGCACATGTAACACGATCACCTCAGCACCGCAGGCCTCCACAAGCCTTCCGGCGAACCGCAAAGCTTGTGTGGAGTGGCCACTGAAATCGACCGGGCAGAGAATCCTCTTGAGTTCGACCTCAGCCATGACTATTCCTCCCTTCTTCGCGCCTCGTCTTTAGAAATGCAATTCTTCGTAAAAGGTAACGCGGCGAGTTGTTCTTTCTTGTTAAGGCGGAAGGAATGTCATCTCGGCACGTAAGATTACTACTCCGTGAACAAAGTCAGAGCCTCGACGAGCATAGCCTTGGTCATTATTTGGATTTCTGGAGTGCTGTTTTTGGTCCCACGCTGTTTCCCATACGGTACTTGCTTCGCGCGCTCAGGAAGTAACACCCCTAACAACATCTGCCCTCGGCCAGGCGTGCTCCCGGCCAGTAGGTTTAAGCACACTCAGTGGAGGTTAGATGGCACGCAGACAGTAATTCTGATTGTCCAAGAATGGAACCTAAGAAGTCCGGCACCGTCATAGGTCCAACTTCAATGAATTCGATCCAGACGGAGTTTCTGGCAGGCACAGGTCCAGCAAACCTCGCCCCATAGATTGTGATTTACTGCCGTCGGTCCCTTGGCATGCGCGAGATCTTGGTGAGGTACGAGCCAGAATACAGCGGGTGAGATCGTTGGGCGAAATTACCAAAGGTCACCGTCCCTCAGGCAGCCGTAATCAGGGATAACGCAAAGACTTCGGCGAACGGGACGATCTTGATTCCTTGCTGCAGACCCCCAATAACACAAAAAGCAGAGGCCACTCACTTTCGAGTGGCCTCTGCATGTAAGAGAAATATAAAGACTTTTGGTTGCGGGGGCTGGATTTGAACCAGCGACCTTTGGGTTATGAGATCGAGCGTCTCAGGCTAAGTCAAATATTCTGCGGTGCGCATAGCAAGCCTGAGGCACCGTAAGTAGCGGTCAGGAGCGCATGGAAAAACTTATCGAACCCAAATCGAACCCAAAACTGTTGCCAAATGAAGTTAGGAATTCGACCCAACAAATGCAGCCTTGTAGCATTATCGCGAGCCTCGATCTGGGTCCGATTTGGGTTCGATTCGAATTTCAATGCGGCTGCGGGGGCAAGTACCGAATAATCCCGATTGACATTGGTATCACATATGTTACCATCATTTATGGTCGATGTGCGTGAGTATTTGGACCGGAAAGGGAACAGTCCTTACGCAATCTGGTTTGACGGTCTGAATGCGGAGGCCGCCGTGAAGGTGACCATGGCGGTCACTCGTTTGGGGCAAGGTAATTTCTCAAAAGTCAAAGGCGTAGGGTCTGGCGTATTTGAGTACAGAATTGACTTCGGCCCCGGTTACAGAATCTATCTCGGTAAGGACGGTGACTGTTTGGTGATACTTCTCGGTGGCGGAACTAAGAAGCGACAACAAACAGACATCAGCTTGGCAATTGCCAGGTGGCAAGACTACAAGCAGAGAAAGAAAGAGGGGGATCGGTAATGGCTTTGACCCGCGATTTTAAGGAAACCATTAAGGCGCGCGTGCAACGCGATCCCACCTTTCGCCGGGAACTTCTTCGCGAGGGCGTGGAAACGATGCTTAACGGAGACGTGGAAACCGGCAAGACCGTGCTGCGCGACTACATCAATGCCACGGTCGGCTTCGGCGAATTGGCGGAGGTGACGCATCGGTCGCCCAAGAGCCTGATGCGTATGCTGGGACCGCAAGGTAATCCCCAAGCACAGAACCTCTTTGAAATCGTATCCTATTTGCTCCGTCATGAAGGTATTCAGTTCGAGCTACGCGCGGCGGGGGCACGGTAAGTGTTCCTGGAAGGAACGCGCTGTGTATTGAAGCTCCTGCCAAACCTGATCGTGGGATTGCAAGCGGGCACGAGCAATTTACCTGCCAACTTTTCTCCGCCGGTCGACAAACTTGACAACCGAGCATCGGCGGGGTCACTCCAAAAACGTAATCTCGTGATATGAGGTCGAATTGTCAAAATGGGGGGGACCTAGCGAAGCGGACCCCCGCACGCCGCGTGCCAAGTATTTTTCACCGGTCAACAAATGTGAGCACCGCGCATTCGGGGCGGACTGAAGCACGGCGCTTGCCAAGTATTTTTTGCTGGTCGACAAATGTCAGCACCGACCGCCATACGATGAGGGGGCTACGGTTGCCAGCTTGGCTGGGTGTTGGCTGGAAGGGCGGCTGGCCAACAGGAGGTTGGCCAGCCGACGTTATTTTTGGACCTCACTTGCCCGGATAGCCTGCGCGAAGGATTTGGTCGGCGGCGCGGAAGATGCGTTGGGCGGAACGCTCGGTGAACGCTTGGCCCTGGCCCCACGATTGAATGTAACCACGGCTGTACTCGGCTCCTGGCAGGCCAAGGGATTCGCAGCACAGCAAGGAAACGGCCTCGGCTTCCATCTCCCGGATGTCCCGTGGCGTGCGCTCGGTGTCCGAAAGGTCGCCTTCGTCAATGTGGCCAAGCATAACGTGACCGGCTTCATGGAAGAGGGTCTTTACCGGGAGAGCCGCAATCGGGCTGACTGCGATCTTCCGGCCGCGCTTGGCGTATCCCTGCGTGTTGCCGTCCAGGTCTTCGAACGGCACACGCTGGATGTCCAGCGCGGCAAGGGCTCTTTCTTCGTTCCATTCCGGGATGGCGGGCGGCTGGTATTCCGTGCCGTCAGTCTGCGCAAGAACGAACCAATGGGCCTTGTAGGTAAAATGGGTGAACGGGAATTCCTCTTCCTGGTCGGTGCCGTCGTCTTTCTTAACCGTCTTGGTGCGCTTGCAGGTCAGAGGCATACATAGGGTCAGCGCTTTCTGGCCCTTCTTCACAAATCGGCCTAGCTCTTTCCACTTCGGGAATGTGGCCAGCGGCCCCGGCTGGATTCCGCGCATGATGCACTGGAAAAAAGCCAAGAGTTGATTTCCGAGCGAGTAATTGTGGAACCGGCTGTAGGCTTCATGAATGAAGCCGGGCTTTTTCACGGCCTCGTCTAATAGCGCTGCCCACGAAACCATAGGCTTTCTATCTTCGGCGGTCGTGGCCCCCCCTGTGCGAACCTGCAACGAACCCTCAACATTAAATTGACCTTGATTGGTCTGTTTGATTTGCTCGATCATTTGTTTTTTTTCCTTTTCTGCGCCCGTTTCTCGCGGGGCACGAAAAGGGCGAGTGGGGCCTGCTCGCAAGTGCCAAGGGCTGCCTTTTTGCGGGGGAGCCAAGAAACTTCGCTCTTCGATTTGTTTCTTGGGGGAACCGCAAACCCGGAGGGTGGCCGTCGGCAGACGGACAAAGCAGAAGCCCGCCGTGCCGCCAGCGCGCAGGTAGCTTTCCCATCTCGCCGTGCCCGCGAGACAACGGTGCCAGAAAAGGACAATGGGATGAGGAGAACTCAAGTCGGACAGTCGGAGCAAGCCGCTAGAAAGAAGCTGCATCATGGGGCAGGCCGCTGACGTTGGCGGGAAAAAAAAGAAAGGTTAGTGAAGAGGCCGGAAGCTTGGCGCTGGTCGAGTTACGACAATTCGGCTTTGGATGAAGCAATAGGAGCGGAGTGCCCCATCCCGATTGACGACCCGCCGTTGCCGCTGGGGCATTGGCCATGAGAAAATTCCACTGTCAAAACTGCACTGACCGTAGCCAACTGCTTGCGCGCGATGGTCTTGAGGAGGACGAAGTGGTAGCGAAACAATATGTGCTTCGCATCGCTGGGATAAATCACAAGGACCCTGCGATGCGACACAGGTTAATCGAATTGCTTAACGAGTATTTCGCCAAATATAAGACGCCGGATTTTATTGCGGTCGAATGGGATGAGAATGTATTCAGCGCTGTCTTGGCGAAGAGGGAAGAGCTTCGCGGCTTGCTCAAGGGGGAATGGCCAAATATCCCGGAAAAGCTCTTAAACACGTTAGTTCAGTCCCTTGGCTACGAAGGAGACGCGCACCTCGATGTGTACCCAAACGTTGATACCGTGTGGTTAGACCAAGGGCGAAAGGATTATGGATCGGATTTTACCGAAAAGTTTGCCAAGTGGAGGCTCCGTGATTACAGAAGATTTCTAGGAACATGCTGCATAGACTCTCCACACGCACTTTCGCGATTAAGTGAGAGTGCCAGCAAGGTGGACTGTCCCCGGTACGACCCGCGCGACAGAATCTTCGCGGACGCGATCAGAAAAAGGTCGATTCTTGGTGGCAACGATTGGGCAATTGCAATCGTCGGTGATGACCACGCTCGTACGGGTGGAGGTTCTATGCGCGACCTTCTTGCAGCGATGGGTTATAAATGTGAAGTATGTTCGTTGATGAAGCCGCAAGAGAAGTATGCACGGAATTCAGCTTCTCTTGCATCAACGGCCCGACGCGCCTTAGGGGGCAAGAGAGTTTGCCAGGCCGATTTAGATCAGAGGTCCAGAGAATAGACGCCGAACTTGTTGTTGCAAACTCTCGATGAATTTCCTCGTAGAGATATTGCGGTTGATGACCAGCCTCCACAAGGACGTAGCGGCTAAAACGTCAGGGCGATCGAGAAGCGGCAAGGCCAGGCGCTGGCGCAGACTCCAAAGAGCAGCGCCAGCCGAATAGTTGTTCGTTTTTTGAAAAGGGGCAAGCTACTTTGCTTGCAATAGATTAGTAATGGGTACCGGTCCAATGATAGTCAACGCAACATCGGATGGTTATTACTTGCCCAGAATTAGTTTGTGAGCTGAATAATCGACGACCACGATGCGCCATCGATGGATGTAGTCGAAGCCAAGGCTGCCTCCTACCGGTCCGCCGGTAAATGCCTCGGGGTACTTCCCGTGTAAAGGCATACTGACATCGTTGCATACGTGTATATCAACATTGTTGATTAGACTGTTGCCAATAAGGATGTCAGATACACGGACCAAATCCTCTGAAAATGTTAGCGGGGGGGAATTTTCATTTGGTGGTTCTGCGTGAATTTCTCTTTTGATGGTTTTGACTGGAAGCTTGATTTGCTCTGGGTCGATACAGGTATAAGTTGAAGGGTTGTACAGAAACCAGTAGGGCTTGCCGCTTACCCTAACCGAAACAAAAATCGCACCGCCAGGAATTTTCAGGTCCACAACGTTGGGCGCATTAAGATTTAGGCTCAAGTCAGATGGTGAGCCGATTATCGTAAACGGCACGTCATCAAAACCCACCGCCTTTTCTTGCGCCTGTACCCGAATAGCAGACGCAGGGCACAGCAAAATTAATAGCCCCAAAAGCAGGCCCGTCAAAGAAAGAAAGGAGCGTAGCCGCATGGTGCACCTCATGACAAGGATTTGGGTTAGGTCGGGCTCTTGTACTCGATCCGTTTCCCTACACCCGTACTGCGGGGTCTGTCAAACTTCTACTGCCTCCCCGGGCAGAGGCGGGGGGTCTCCCAAGGGACAATATCTTCGCGGAGGGCTGCCGTCAGGAACGTGCATTCCGGGCTCCCCGCCCATCATCTTTTCACTTGGTGCGAGAGGCGCTCGTAATCCTGCTTATAGTCCGTGTTCGTGGGGTCAAGCATGTAGGCCGCGCGGTATTCTTTCAGAGCACCTCGCAGGTCGCCTTTCTCTTCCAGTGTCAGGCCGAGGCTCCTGTGCGCGTAAACATTATTCGGTTTCAGGCGCAACGCTTCACGATACTCCGCGATCTCGCCGTCCGCGTCGCCCTTGTGATGGAGCGCTTGGCCGAGGTTGACGTGCGCAAAGTCATCATCGGGGCTCAAGCGCAGCGCTTCGCGAAACTCTTCGATGGCTCCATCCCAGTCGTGTTTCTTGGACAATGCCAAGCCCAGGAGATTATGCGCGTTACCATTGTTGGGGTTCAAACGCGTGGCTGCGCGGCATTCCGGGATCGCTCCATAGTAATCTTCCTTGTTTAGGAAGGAGAGGCACAGGCTGCTCTGCGTCAAGTCGTCATTGGGGTTTAAGCGCAGCGCTTCGCGATATTCCGCGATGGCTCCATCCCAGTCATGCTTAGCGAAAAATGCAGTGCCGAGGAGCCTATGCGCCAATTCATTCTTGGGGTTCAGGCGCAGCGCCTCGCGGTTCTCCGTGATGGCTCCATCCCAGTCGCCCTTGTTTCCAAGCGCCAAGGCGAGGTTGGCGTGCGCCACATCATCATTGGGTTTCAAGCGCAGCGCCTCACGAATTTCTGCGATCATACCGTCCACGTCGCCCTTTTCCCCGAGCGCGCCACCGAGGTTGTCGTGTGCCTGTGCAAGGTTTGGGTTCAGGCGCAGCGCCTCCCGGTATTCGCTGATTTCGCCATCCCGGTCGCCCTTGTCTCCGAGCGCGACGCCGAGGCTTACGTGCGCCCGATCATCATTGGGATTAAGGCGCAGCGCCTCACGATATTCCGCGATCGCGCCGTCCAAATCGCCCTTTTGCTTGAGAGCGAGGCCCAAGTTGCAGTGCGCCTCTTCATAACTCGGGTTCAACCGTAGGGCTTCGCGGTATTCCGCGATCTCGCCATCCCCGTCGCCTTTGTGGCCGAGCGCGACGCCGAGGTCCATGTGCGCCACGGCATTCTTTGGGTTCAGGCGCAGCGCCTCACGCTCTTCGTCGATCTCGCTATCCCAATCGCCCTTGTTTCCACGCGCCGCACCGAGATCCACGTGAGCATACTCGTTGTTGGGATCGAGACGTAAGGCCTCACGGTATTCCGCGACCTCGCCATCCCAGTCAGAGTTCTTGCTTCCAAGTGTTTCGCCGAGGCCAACGTGTAGCTCCGCGTTTTGGGGGTCTAGGCGAATCGCCGCCCTGATTTCAGCCTCGGCATCCGCATACCTTTTCTCCAGCGAGAATTGGGCGCCACGCGCCATATGCTGTCGTACTTCAGCCTGCCGCGCCTGCGCCGCGGGGTCAACAGTCGCGGGCTTAGTCACCTTAGCGCTCTTGAGCGCATTAATTAGTTCGTCCTCGCCGCCGGCCAAGCGGACTTCCTGAAGATAGTCACCCGTCGCCTCAAAATCGATTCCGCGTTCCTGGACCAGCATAGTGACTCGGTGGCTTGGAACCTGCCCCACCAGCAAGGCGAAAACCTGCACTTGGTTTATCGGCTTCTTCGGGCTCGCGGGCTCGGACGGCTTGGCGGCCCGCAGGGCGTTAAGAAATGCCTCGCTCGCCCGTGCCGCCTTGAGACTTTGGAGAAAATCCTCCGGTGGCGAGAAATCAATCCCTCGCTCCTTGATCAGTTTCGCGCCAGACTCGTCTCCGAATCCGTCCCGAACCATGTTGCTGACCTGCTCCTTCGTAAAGGGCTTCTGCTCCGCCTGCACAGGTAGGGTCAAAATCAGCGGCATGACGAGGATTAGGATGGTTACAACCGGTTGACGCCACATCGGCACCTCCCGAAACCGGGAATGATTACGATTATATGCGGGCATTCTACCACGGGAGGTTCAAACATTTTGATTCATGCGCGGGTGCGCGGATAGGCACGGTTCCTAATGTCCGAAACACGATAAGAGCCAATAGAGGGTCCTAAGGTAGTGTCCTAAAACTGTGTCGGTCCGATTACAACTTTTGTCGGGTGCACCAATCATTGCGCGTAACCCCTGCCATGGAAGCGGGCGTCACTCATCGCATTTGGGAAATTGAGGAATTGGTTAGAGCCTAGGTAACCACATTGGCCAAAACCACCAATGTTTGCCTGTGGCATTGCGAGTAGTTAAGAAATGGGCTTATTAGGCGATCTTTTAAGGTCTAAACCTTCTAACCGGCGTTCAGCTTCCTTCGCGTTATTGGGCAACCCAAGTTCTTGGCGCTTTAGTTCATACATCGCGTGCAGGACCGGCTTATCCAAGTACTTAATAGCCCACACCTTACCAGCTTCTTTCAACCTAGTCAGTGATTTCCGTCCAGGTAGCTGCGGGTGTGTAATTGGATTTCCAAGTGACTTCCGTGTTTCCACTGCGGCAATATCAGCACACTGAAGGAGCGGTATGCTGCCAGGGACATCAAATTCCTTATGACCAAAAGTTAGAGTACCCAGACGCTTGCGCCAAGATTCCAGATGGATTGCGTCCCGTGTATAGGTAAAAATGTCATTCGCCGCTCCCTGCTTCATTCTCCAATCAAGAAAAAATGCAATGGTTTCTTCAGGAGGCAAATCAGGGTGCTCGTTTATCCTGTTAGCAGCTTCAAATACTAGCAACTGAAATGCAGAATGCCACTTATCATGCCCCAGTAATTCTCCCTTATCATTAACCGGTGGTATGTCCTTGTAATCATCCAACAGAACTCCCATTCCTAGGAGGAAAATATCGCGGTGACAGATCATCTCTATCAGATCAATCGTTAGTTGATCTCTGTCTCGCTTCGTCCACCCTTTTTTATCGCTAAACTCGCCCCAACCCCCCTCGCAGTCAGTCATGTGATACGCGCTTACGCAGGTGGGTTTTAATCTGGCGATCCATTCCTCTTGAAGACGCTCCCATTCGGTTGCTTGGCCAATAAACCCCGCAACTGCAATAACCTTTTCTTGCTTATCTTCACTTTCGTCACCGTATAACCTGATTGCCATAATGAGCCTATCCTGACAGTTTGGTGCGTGAACTGTCCATAGTATAGCTTGATAGGCTGCAATCATACCAATTCTCCTTGAATTAATCCCCGCCCCCTATAATCCTAATTTGGCAGCCCGATAATTAAATTGAGACCAACACACTTTTAGGACACTACCAATTAGTACAATAGAGGTGCTTTCAGAGATGGAGGAAATGTTACGGACACGCCCTTTGCCCATAATCAATGCCCCATGCCGTACCCTCCACTCTGTTCATGAGACTCGCTCACTGCTTGGTGCTCGGAACTGCCAGCCGCGTGGCCTTGGTCTTGGCCACCCACTTCATGCCCGGTTTCCAATGCCGACTGTTTGGATACGTCGCGGCTCAACTCTTCGCCCAATTTTCCAGCGTCATTCGTGTAAATTTGGGCATCGTAGCGCCCGCGTGAGACGGACACATACGCCAGTCGTGAATTGACAAGCTGGTCGTTGGCCTGTTCGGTGTCAACGTGCACCAGCACCCGGTCAGCAGTGGCTCCCTGGCTGCTATGGCTGGTGACGGCATAGCCGTAATCAACGTGCGGGTGCTCCCGGATGTTGAATTGCACATCCTGGCCGGAGTCCAGCCGGACTTGGAGATTTCCTTCGCTGTCGATCTGCTGGACGGTTCCGAGTTGGCGGTTGGCAACGTGTTCCTCCCGGTAAGGCGCGGTGAATTGCACGCGGTCACCGGCTGAGAAGTCGCGTTCGGCTTCCCGGTACACGCTCACTCCGTGCAACCGGTGCGGGTCGTAGGTGAGGTGCTGGCCGTTCTCCCGCTCGACAGTAAGCAAGTTCTGTTCCCGCTCAACGCCGGTGACATGGACGTATTCTCCCGATTTGACGCCCACCGCCTGACTGCCGCGTGTGTATCGCACGATGTCACCGGGTTCATATTGCGCGGCCCACTGCCGGTCGGCTCCGGTCATCTCCTGGCGCGGCGCAAGCACGGTCAACCGGTATTCCTGTTCTTCCACTCTGCCACTGGATTGCAGCTCGCGGTGGATTCGCTCGTTGATCTCCTGGCGTGATCGGTTGTCCGGCGATACCACCAGTGTTCGTTCGGGCTGCTCGGCATAAGCCTTGGCGATGGCCTCCAGGCGGTCCTCCCGGTTCGGGATTTCACGCACACGGCCCTGCTGCCTGAGATTGTCAATCGCCTCGTGCACATGACCGTGGGCGAGTTGCTCAACGGCTTGTTTCAATGCCGGGTCTTTCTGGCGGATGATTTCCTCAAGGTGCGCCGTGTGCATTCCCGCTTCCTGAAGCTGCTGGAACGGTCGCCCGGCCTCCACTCCCTGGTGCTGGCGCGTGTCACCCACGAAGATTACGCGGTCGTGTTCTTGCAGCCTGCGTACGAATTTGTTGATTTGCCGTGTGCTCGCGAGGCTTGATTCATCCACAATGTAGAGGTGCCGCTCGCCGTGGTCTCGCCGCGATCCGGCAAGATGGCCTTGCAAAGTACTCGAATGGATGCCTGCTTCTTCAAGCTGGTGGGCGGCGCGGGATGTCGGCGCTAAGGCCTCGACTTGGTATCCTTGGCGCTCGGCGGCTTCCCGGATGGCGGAAAGGGAAGTGGTCTTGCCCGCGCCCGCGACACCCTCCAACCCTACCACTTGATCGCGGCTGCTGAGGATGTCTTCCACCGCCCGGTGCTGGCTTTCGGATAGGTGCTCGAACTTATCGGCTAAATCCTGGCGGGCTTGTTCCGAAACCATCGGGTCATGGCTTCCTTGCCCGGCTTTCATGCGGGTAACGTTGTCGCGTTCGTAGTCCAGCATGTCGCGGGTGGTGAGGGTTCGGTCTGCACCTGCGGTGCAGTCCCGGTGCACTTCGATGAATTCCCCTGACCGGATACGCTGCTCAAGGTTATCCCGAATTTCCCGGAAAGTGGACTCACCCATGGAGCGGCGGAGCGCATCACGTATCAACTGGCGCTCACCCACTACAGCCTCACGTTCGATGTTCTTGTCGCGGGCATAGGTCACGGCCTCCCGCGCGCGCGTTTCTCTCTCCTCGCTACCGTGATGCTGATGCGCGCCTTGGGCCTGGGCCTCTTGCACTACCCGCTGCGGTTGGGAGCCGTATGCTGCCGCAAGCTCTTCGTGCCTGGCCCGCATCTCCTCGTGTGACAGTGACGACAGCTTCTCCTCCCGTGTCTGGTGTGCGGCAATCTGCGCCGCACCAGCGCCGCTCAAGCCCTGCTCCTCAAGGTGCTCTTTGATTTGCTGGCGGCGCGGGCTGCTGGCGTTCAAGTACTCCTGAGTGTAGCCCTTGATTTCTGGCTGGCCACTTTTCCCCTGCTCAATTTCGTAGCCGAGTTGTTGAAGGCGTTGGGCCAATTCGGACCGGTAAATTGCCGTGGCGTACTGCTGGCTTTTGTAAAGCTCCTGGGGCTGAATCGCGTGGGTCTTTCCGTCTTCGGTTTCAGTGAGGTTGAAGAACACGGTGTGGGTGTGAAGCTGGGGGGCTGCATAGCCGCCTACCGGCCTCGCGCTGTCGTGCTCGAATTTGGCCGCAACCCATTGGCCGGCGTTTTCGGCAGGGTGGTTGCGGCCTATGCGGGCTTGTACGTACCGTTCCAACTCCTCAAGCGCAACCTGCACGCTCTCACGGTGCGCGTCTCTCACCCGCTCGTCCCCGCCGACCAGAGCCGTCAGTGACAAGCTCTTGGGCGCGCTAAACGTGGCGTCCCATGCGGCGCGGTGTTCCATCGTGGTTACCTTATCACCACGTTCGTTCATGTACTCGCGTGCGACCTGGTGCTGTACCAACTGCTCGCCGGTGATGGGGTGTTGACCCTCGCTCAAGCGCTGGAAGTGTTCCGCCTGAACCTCGCCGCGTAGTCCGTATGCCTCGGCGAGTTTGCCGTGCCAAGTGCCGCGTATCCGGGCTTCTTCCGTGTAGTAGTTTTGCTGGGCGTTCCCGAACTCATCGCGATGGTATGCCTGCGCTTGACCTGCACTTAGGGGTTTGGAAATTGTCATCATGGCTGTTCACTCGAAGAAACGACCTATGCCGCGCTTTGGCGTTCGCTTAGCCTGTTCCTGACCCTGCTTGTGCTCGCGCGGAGTGAGTTTCTCGGCGGGCCCGCCACTGCTGCCGGTCCGCTCGTCTTGTGGTACAGGGAGTTCAAGGCTCGGTTGCCAGTCGATACTTCGCTCTACAAAGGCCGGTTGTATCTTGGGCAGTTTGAGATAGGGAAAGCTTAGCTGTACCACTAGATTGCCCGATTTCATGAAGCCACATCGATCGGGCAAGCCCATGATCTCTGAAGCCATCACCAAGGGCTCGACGCGGCGCTCCAACTGGTGGTTCTTCGATTTGTGATCGCGGGGGAATTGCTCGCTGCCGTGGCTCTCGCGCATCTGCTCAATCTCCACCTCGCCGATGGCCTCACTAATCCACCGGGCGGCGCGGGGCTCACTGGTGCGGAGAAATATCTTGGTGGCCGGCTGCGAGAGCATCGCCTCCGCCTCGTGCCCGTAGAGCACCTCTAGTTGGCTGCGTCCCTGGAAGCCCAGAACCACCGGGTTATTCGACTTCCGGTTTTGCGTAATGGCAGCCTGCAACTGAGGAAGCTTTTGCAATGAGGCGAGTTCGTCCAGAATGAACCAAACCGGCTGCCGGGTAGCTTGGTGATTAGCCGTGCCTTCATCCATAAGGCGTAAGACCAGTAGGTCAAGCCACAAGCTGGTGAGTGGCAAAAGGCGTTCCCGCGTCGTCTTCGTGCTCGTTAGGAAGATCCATCCCTGGCGCTGGCTCGACCATTGCACGGTGCTCCAGTGTCTCTTAGTTCCGTTTTCCCTGGGCAGGAGCTTCAACGCCTTGGCGACCATTTTAAGTTCGGCCATGACGCCCTCGCGTTGCGCTGGGGCGGTCTCCGCAATGAGCGAAGCCAGTTCCGTCCCGCGTACCCTGCGGTCGATCTCTTCATCGTGCGACATCCACTCCGCTAACTCATGGGGAGTCGGCTTGAAGGTAAGTAGGTGGGCATAGATTTCCCTGGGGCCGTGCGTGAAGAAGCGCTGCTCGTTGGGCCGGTCGGGGAAAAGGGACGCGGCAAGAGTGAGCGCTTCCGGCTCGTTGCGGGCCTCGTCGGCCGGAGTCCAGTAAGGGGCACGAGCGTCCAGCGGGTTCAGGATGACATCGCCACGCGAGGGGTCAAAGAACTGCGGGGTGTATTCCCGTTCGGGATCATAGACAATCGCGGTTTCCCCCCGGTCTTGGATTTGGACGAGCATTTCCCTAATCAGGGCGCTCTTGCCCGCTCCTGTGTCACCCATAATCAGGAAATGGCTCGACTCGCGGACGTGGGGCACGCTCACCCGGTGATTCCATCCGAAGAATTTCTCTGCGGGGGATCGCTCTTGGTTTGAAAACCCAATGCCGCATGAGCGATTCCGGGTGTTGAAAGTTCCGCCCGTGACGAGCTCGGATCCTTTCAGTCGTCGCCCGTAGCGCAGTTCCCGCAAGCGGGCGGCATCCTGGGGGGCCGCGAAGAGCAAGCCTGCCAAGAACACTGCGAGTCCCACCCACGAAGGCCGCGCTGCCAAATCCGCAAGCGTTTGGCCGTGGTAAATCCAAGAGGCGAAAAGTGCGTGCAACTGGACGTTGTTGTATAGCTTCCGTAACCACGTGAGACGGAGTCCGCCCCTCTTCGCGGCCTCTTCGGAAAGCGTGAACGTGGTTGCGCCGAAAGGCGTCTTGAAGGGTGCCACGTCCTCATCCACAGCCAATCGGCAGTTCTTTCGGGTCATCACGGTTAGTACGTCATATCGGTCGGTCTTGGCTCCTAATCTGGCCATTAAGCCGGTGAGGAAGTACTCCCGTAGATAGTGCCTTTCGAGCGGCGTCCAGACGAAGTAGTATCGGCAGTAGCCCGCGAGAATCGCGCTGGCCAAAGCAATCATCAGAGCCGTAATTGTATGAACGGGTGTACTGCTCGGCCATCCTCTGCTCTCTCTCCTTCCCCACACGGAATTCATTTCGTGCCTCCTTGAATCAGCAATTTCTCGGTTTCCTGGATTTTCGAAAGCGCCTTCTTCAGTTTGTCGGCGTCCGCTCGCTCGATGAGTTGCTGCATCTCGTCGGCGGTGATGCGCTCTGCGCTGGCCACCTTGAAAAACAGATTTAGCAATGCTGTGCGCAACGCCAGAACCTCGGCGAGGATGGTTTGCTCGCAGGTTTTCGGGTTGGCTGCTCTCGACAAAACATCGCGCGCCCACTCGCTGATCGTTCGCTCCCCCGCCAGGGCTTCGAACCTGGCGTACTCCTCCTCGGTGACTTTCGTGCTGACGGATTTCGTTCGAAGTGTCGCCATTGAATTCATCCCGTAAAATCAAGTGGTTCCCATAAGGGAACTTTCGACTGCTGCCGCGAGCCTCTCGGGGAGCGACCCGTCGTTACGCCGTGCATTTTCAAGACGTTCCCATACGGCAACCTTGGTTGCCATACAGCACCCTGCGGGGGGTGACGTGTCAAATCTCACCCGGCGCGAAGCGCCGCACACGCCGGCGAAGCTGCTCAGCGCCCCCTGTGGCGCGAAAAGCGGGCGCGCCAAGCCAGCCGGCAAAGTTCAACAAAAGGCCAAACCAGGCCAACTGCTACAAGCACCAAGAGCAGCAATAAAACCCAAAGGCCCTCCGGCGACAGCAAGGCGCGGTAGAGGACCCACATGCAGAAAACTACAAACAAGCCGTTGGCGAGAAAGTCGGGCCACTCCAACTGCAGGTCCAGATCGCGGTACGCCACGATGAAAGACGGCCCGGTTTCAGGCTTCGGGGCTTCCAGACAAAATGGGCGCGTGAAGGAATCTCCGATAACAGACTCCCAAGCCTTCTTGCAATCTTCCGGTGATGGCGAATAGCAGAGCCCGTAGCGGGGGTCATGAACAAAACGGAACAAGCGGCGAAAGAAATTCCTCATTGGGCACCTCCTTGGTCTCGCCCTCTGTGAGTGGGGCCATATTGCGAAGGCTGCGGTCAAGAATCTTTTCTGTCAAATGAAGGGCAGTCGGCAGTGGGGATTTCGATACCCTCCTGCCTCGCCGGTGCGAGATCTGGGGATGGAACCAAGTGTGAATAATATCTTGCTACGATTCCCGCATTCGGGGTGCCGCCCCATGAACTCGTCTGCGAGACATAAGGCGGCACGTTGCTTCGATTGGAATTGGGGCACTGCCTTAACGACCGGTTTCGGTAAGCGCAATCCTCGGCACCCTCCCGCGCTTAGGGGCTCCTGGCGTGAAACAGATCCCAAACTCTTTTTTGCTGAAATGGCGCTAAGTGACACATAACACGTTTATTAGGGCCCCCTAACCAGGCTGGTCGGCGTCAACCTGTTGAGTTACGCGGTGAGTCCGGCCACCCTCATTTGACAGAAAAAAAGTTCAAATTATCAATTGCTATGAACTGGCAATCGGTGCTTGCCTAGGCCTTTTGGGGGCGAGCGGGTCGGTCGCCCGTTGTGTCGGTAGGAGGGGCGGGAGGCTTGATGCGAGGGGAAGAGGCAAGAAACCGCTCAACGGGGAACTGTGACGCCCCGCCGCTCAGCAAGAGGCCCTTGCAGGAAAGGCATTGAGTTGGGGTCGCTTAGGGGGGTTATAAACTGCATGTCAGAGGGAATTGAGACACTTCTTACCAGCCAAGAAGCATCACGGGTCCTAAAGATTCATCCGAAAGTTCTTGAGCGGATGGCCAAGCGGGGAGAAGTCCCGGCGCTGAAGGTCGGGAAGTTTTGGCGGTATCGCGCGACAACGCTGGACGCCTGGATCAACTCAAGGCTACAATCAGGCGGCCAACCGTGCCGCACGGCAACTTCATTTTGATTGGAGGTGCCATGCAGGCACGATATCAGTACGGAAATTTGACCGTAAGAAAGCGGAAGAAAGGGCCGGACGTTTGGCAATTCCGCTGGCTGGAAAACGGAAGGCTCAAGTCGGTGTTGATTGGAACCGTCGAAAAACTCCCGACGCAGGCGGACGCGGAAAGGGCCGTCGAGGCTAAGCGGATAAAGATCAATGCACAAAATCCGCAACAGAAGTTTCATGCTGTAACGGTCGAGGCGTTGGCTGAACGGTACAAATCGGAAGAAATGCCGACGCGGTACGCGACGCGAGTTTCCTACCTCTCATATCTCAAGCTGTACATTGTTCCACAGTGGGGAACGCTTGTCCTTGATGCTGTTCGCCCAATCGAAGTGGAAGCGTGGTTCAAGTCGCTGCCACTTGCTCCAAAAACGAAGGCGCACATCCGAAGTGTCATGCACGTGTTGTTTCAGTGCGCGCGCCGTTGGGAGTTTATAGATACAAACCCGATTGATCTCGTCCGACAGGGTGCAAGACGCCGGGAAATTCCTCGCGTACTAACAGCGGAAGAGTTTTCCGCCCTGCTTGCTCACCTTGAGGAACCATATCGCACAATGGTGCTCGTCGCGGGATGCCTTGGACTTCGCGCAAGTGAGGTTGTAGGGCTTCAGTGGCGGGATATCGATTGGGATGCGCTCACAATCAGAATTCGGCGGAGCGTAGTCCACGGGAGGCAAGGCGACGCCAAAACGGAAGCCTCAGAAAAGCCCATACCTCTCGACCCGGACCTTGCGGCCGAGATTCTCAGGTACAAGTTAGGTACAACGTACGCCCAGCCGACAGACTATGTTTTCGCTGGTGATACAGGCAAACCCCGCTGGCAAGAAACAATCCTGGCAGATCACATCAAGCCAGCGGCGAAAGAGGCAAAGATTCAGGGCAAGGTCGGCTGGCACACCTTCAGGCACACCTATTCAACTCTCCTGAGGGCTCTTGGGGCGGATGTGAAGGTACAACAAGAACTTCTGCGACATGCCGATATCACAACAACTCTAAATGTTTACACTCAGGCTGTGTCAGAGCAGAAAAGGGAAGCGGCCAGCAAGGTCGTGAAGGCGCTTCTCAAGGCATAAGCGGGCTATTGCTGGCCCCGGTTGTACCAATTTGTACTCGAAGGTTCTTGCTGATGACCCGTAACTCTATGAAGGGGTTGGTTGCGGGGGCTGGATTTGAACCAGCGACCTTTGGGTTATGAGCCCAACGAGCTACCAGACTGCTCCACCCCGCACACACATCATATCGAAAGCCGGGTGATTTGGCAATGGAGTTTTCGCGGGAATCTCCGCGAGTGTTCTCGCGGGAACAACGCTTCGTGTGCGCGGAAGCTTGGGCATGTGCTATAACATTCGCGAAGCAACTCGGCTGCACGGTGTTGATTGATGCTGCCACTCTTCCCGGCGCCGATCAGACGACCCATCGTCAATTTGGAGGAGTTATGGCAG
The DNA here is from genome assembly GCA_963832915.1 of uncultured Acidobacteriota bacterium. Taxonomy (GTDB): domain Bacteria; phylum Acidobacteriota; class Terriglobia; order UBA7540; family UBA7540; genus CAVROP01. The sequence continues at coordinate 159,687 of CAWHWE010000043.1, read as the reverse complement.
TGAAGTCCACCAGCAAGCTGATAAATTCGGCGCAGTGCCCGGATGTCGATTCCCCCAGCGCAATTTCGCGTCGGGGTTTTTGTCGCAAGGCCACAGGGGCAGTGGGGGCGTTGGGTATGCAACTAGCTTTGGGCCGAATCGATGGGAAGATACTATTTGCTGAGCCAGCCGGCAGCAGGCCTAAGGCAATTCCCCAGAACAGCGTAAGCAAGTCATCAAAGATCAGGATGATCACAACCGTTTCACTGCCGCCGTGGCGGGAGCCGGCTATCTTCGCCGACTTGCTGGAAATGTGCCAGCGCAGTGCCACCACCGATGTGGCGGTTATGATGATGGGTATTCCTCAAGCGGATAAGAGTTTTGAAGGTACAATCCAGGGGCTGAATCAGTTCACGCACATCAAGGGGATCCTTGAGCCGCACGGCATCCGGGCGGGTATCCTTATTCAGAGCCTGCTTGGACACGGCGAGCGCGGAGAACCCCGTTCGCCTTTGCCCTATCAGCGTATTTTGGGATGGGATGGTGAAGAAAACAGATCATGCTTTTGTCCACTCGACCCAGGGTTCCTGACCCATACGCAGCGAGTGGTCCAATTGATGGCGGCCGCCGGACCGGCCTTCCTACTTGTTGATGACGACGTTCGTTTGAACAATCACCTGCCGGCGCGCTGGTGCTGCGCTTGTCCCTTGCACGTTGCCTATTTCAATCGATTGGCCCACCGTGACATGAGCCGTGAATCCATCTTTCAAGCCATGCGGGGTGAAGATGACAAGGCGCAAGCGGTACGCGACGCCTGGTTCGACTCCGGGGACCGGAGCCTGGTGGCCTTGGCCAAAGTCATTCGCCAGGCAATCGACCAGGCTGATCCCAATTTGCGCTGTGGCAAATGTCTTTCGGGCGGGCGCCATCTACTTCTGTCGGGACCTTTCGCGCGCGAATTGGCCGGCAAAACGAGACCGATGGTCCGCTTGGCGGGCGCCATGTACCTCCATTGTGGATACAACGATTTCCCCCAGGTGATGGCGGGTTTGGCAATGCAGCGGAATCTGATGGCCGATGACATCGAATATCTCTGCGAGGCAGACTCGTTTCCCCAAACTTTATATAGCACGTCCTGCAAGACCCTCCGGGGGTACGTAGCCGGATCGATTCTAGCTGCGAAAGTGGATGTTCCGTACACCTGGATTCCGAGCCCAACGGAATGGGTGCGTCCGGAGTGGGAAGCCTACGCGGATACTTTGGGGCGAAGTGCGAGTTTTTTCCAGGCCTTGTCTGACCTCGGCAAGAGAGTACGCTGGATGGGACCCACCGCTGTTTGCTTGAGGGTCCACAACTTCGTTCCTGACCCGCTTCATATGCCGCCTGCCGAAACCCTCACTGACATCGCCTGGGGCGGGCAGATCTGCGGGCGCATGGGGATTCCCTTCACGGTAAATGATCTGGAGGCCCGGACGGTCATGCTCAACGGGATGTCTGTTTACGATCTGACGGCCGAGGAGGTTCGTCGATACCTGAGAGGTGGTGTGCTGTTGGATGGCGTGGCTGCTTGGGAGCTTTGCCAGCGCGGATTTGGCGAATTTCTCGGGGTCGATATTCACAAACCGGCGGTAAGTCTGGAGGTTACGGAAGAGATCATCACCGGGGATGCGACGAACGGGAAGGCCGCCGGAATGCATGTGTCGAGTATGGTTGGCGGCCCTTCTGATGTGATGCGCCTGTCTCCACGAACTGAAAAGACGCTTGTGCTCAGTTGGCTGGTGCGCAACCGCTGGTATCACGACCCGGATTTCAGACAGATCGCTCCGGCACTCACGGTCTATGCGAACCAGCTTGGCGGCAGGGTGGCGGTCTACGCTTATGACTTGAACGCGACGCTCGCCATGGTGTTCTTGAATCGCATCCGCAAGCAACAGATCATCACTGTGTTGGAATGGTTGGAAGGTGGCCCGCTACCGGCGGTCACGGAGACAGCGGCTGACACCTACACTCTTTTCGGCCGGAATCATACTGACCAGGAGTATGTCTCCGCGCTATTCAATCTGAATTCTGACCTTGCAGGAGGCAGCGTGAATCTCCGTTGGAATGAATTGGCGCCTAAGCGCGTCCTGCGCTTGGATGACGATGGCGCTTGGCAGGAACTGGGCTTCGAGCTGACGGACCGAAGTATTCACCTGAGAACATCACTCGAAACAATGAAACCGCTCATCTTACGAATACGGCAGTGACTTGGAGGGAGGGAATGACTGGAGTTTCGTAAGGGACGATTTTTCAAATGATACCACAACCGAGCGACGCTTCGTGTGCGCGGTCGCTTGGCATGTGCTAACATTTTGGTTCTTGGGATACGTCGGAATTTACAGTGGAGCGTGTTGTGGGTAAGCAATCGGACCCAGCCCCGAAGAACTTTGCGGTCAACCGCCAGGCGCCGCATCTCTATCATTTACTGGAGAAGTTCGAGAGCGGAATTGAATTGACGGGGACGGAAGTGAAGTCGGTTCGAGAGGGCAAGGTCAACCTGAAGGACAGTTACGCGGTGGTCAAGAACCAGGAGGTGTGGATGATTGATTGCCACATCAGCCCTTATGCCGCGGGCAGCCGTTTTAACCATGACCCGTTACGGGACCGGCGCCTGCTTTTGCACCGCCAGGAAATCGACAAGCTTGCTGGGCGCACGCAGTTGAGGGGCTTTACGCTCATCCCTACGCGCGTTTACCTGAAAAACAACATGATCAAGTGCGAGATAGCGCTGGCCAAAGGCAAGAATGTTTTCGACCACCGGGAGACTTCCCGACGGCGGACCATCGAAAGAGAAGTCCAGCAGGACATCCGTGAACATCGAAGGCGGCACAGGTGAAGTGACGAGTGACAAGTGACAAGCCAGAAGAACACGTGCCAGGTTTCAGGTGTAAGCTTGGGACTAAGGCCTGGGGACTCGGGGCTGGGGTCAGAAGAACAGCCCAGCCCCTAACTCGAATGACGGATCCGGAATCCGCAAGTTCTAGGTGCCAAATTCCAAATCGCTAGATCCCAGTCCCTAGTGCTTAGTTGCAGAAGTTAGCGACTTCATTTGTCGGTTGATGGAAGGGCGGGGCTTTAGCCCTGCCGTAAACCTCAGGCGGGATTTGGGGGCTTTAGCCCCTGAGGCGACGCGGCTTCAGGGCCTAAAGGCCCATACAACTTCCCGGCCCGAGGCGGCGGGGCTGAAGCCCCGCCCTTCCGAAGCTCATAAACGATATCGGTTATTAATCCAACTAAGCACTATCCCCCAGCCCCTTGAAGGAGTCGCTGTGAAGATCGAATTTCGGCTCGAGCCTCTCGCGCAAATCCCCAGTTCTGCTCTGGTGACTTTTTCTTTTGAAGGGTCCCCGGCGTCCAGCGGGAGTGTGGAGCGGTTACCCTCCGAATCCCAAAGCCTCTTGCACGAGCTTCAATCTGCGGGTGAGCTTTCGGGGAAGGCTTACGAGTGCACGCTGATTCACCACCCGCCAGGATTGGTTGCAGCGAAGTTATTGGTCGTGGGGGCAGGGAAGCAGGACAAGTTCAACAGCGCGCAGCGGCGCCGTCTGGCTGGCGCAGCGGTGCGCTACCTGCGGAGCCGCGGGGTTCGTGACATGGCCTGGGTCGTGTACGGGGCGGAGTCGGAGCTGGAGGGCATTCAGACCGTGGTGGAAGGCGCCCTACTTGGGGATTACGATGCGGACCAGTACAAGACCGAGCGCAACGGCCAACGTGGGATCGACCGGCTTGACTTGGCGCTCTCCGGCCCACCCAGTGAGGAGGCAGAGGCGGCGCGGGAACGAGGCCGGATTCTCGCCGAAGCCCAGAACTTTACGCGTGATCTGGTCAACGAGCCTTCCAACCAAATGACCCCGACACTCCTTGCTCGGCAAGCGCAGGAAATGGCGAAGCGTTTCGGCCTCGAGTGCCAGGTTATGGGGCCGGATGAGATTCGGGCTCTGAAGATGGGAGCGTTTTGGGCGGTGGCGCAGGGCAGCGAAGAGCCACCGCAGCTCATCGTGGTGCGCTACGCCCCGCCGGACGCGCCCCAGACGCCGGTGATCGGCCTGGTGGGCAAAGGGGTCACGTTTGACACGGGCGGCATCTCCATCAAGCCCAGTGAGAACATGCACGAGCAGAAAACCGACATGGCGGGTGGCGCCACCATGCTCGGCGTCATGCAGGCCGTTGCGCAACTGAAGCCCAAGCTCCGTGTGACGGCGGTCATCCCGGCCACGGAGAACATGCCCAGCGGCAAAGCCTTCAAGCCTGGTGACGTCATCACCTCTATGTCCGGCAAGACCATCGAAATTTTGAATACTGACGCAGAAGGGCGCCTGCTTCTTGCCGACGCACTCACCTATGCAAAGGATCTCGGCTGCACGGTGCTGATCGATGCTGCCACGCTTACCGGGGCCGTCACCATCGCTTTGGGGAATATCACCACGGGCGTTTTTGGCTGGAACAAAGAATGGGTGGAGCGAGTGCTGGCAGCGGCAGCCACGGCCGGGGAGAAGATGTGGGCGCTTCCGGTGGACGAAGACTACCGGGATTCTTACAAGAGTTCCATCGCGGACTTGGCGAACATCGGCGGAAGGTACGGTGGCGCCATTACTGGAGCGATGTTCGTAGGAGAGTTCGCCGGTGACACACCTTGGGTGCACCTGGATATCGCGGGAACCCGGTGGTCGAATGAGGAGAAGCCCTTCATGGCGAAAGGGCCAACCGGCCACGGCGTTCGGACGTTGGTGCAGCTATTAACCAACCTCTCATCCTGAATAGTGAATTATGAATAGTGAATAGTAAATTATGAATTATAAATAGTAAATTATAATTGGACAAGAAGAAGCCGCCCGACCGCCCGAGGGATGGCCGAAGCAGACGGAGAATTCTTATGAACATGAGATGTCCAAACTGTGATGCCAATCTATTCCATGTCCAAGAGAATGACGATGGCAAGCAATACTTGGTTTGCTGGAAGAAGGACTGGAAAGCAGAGATCAATCCGCCGATAGTCCTTGCCAGCCCAAAACCAAGAAATAAACGCAACAAGGCACTAAAATAGCTAGGTATGGATTGTGCTATCCTATGGTGAAAAGATGCCCTCCTGCGTAAAGTACATACTTCCGAATTACAATTCATAATTCATAATTTACTATTCACCATTCACTATTTACCATTCACTATTCACCATTCCTATCGAGGCTACATCCGTTCCGGCACTTCAATTCCCATAAGTTCCAAAGCCGAGGTCAACGTCTGATTCGCGAGATGAACCAGATACAAGAGAAACCTCTGTTGGTCGGCATCGGGCTCACTCAAAATATGGAAGCGGTGATAGAAATTGTTGAACGTTTGTGCGAGCCGGAAGGCGTATTTGGCAAGTCCTGCGGGTTCCTGGCTGGCAATAGCCTGATCGACAATCATCTCCAATTGGGCCATCAGAAGAGTCAGCTCCCAATAGGCAAGTCCGTCGTCGCCGGAGAAATATTTCCGGAGCACCTCAGCCCCGACCACCTGGTCGAGGCTCTCGGGTTTGAAGCCCGCATGAGCTTCCCGGAACTTGTTGAAGATGTTCCTGGCCCTGACAACACTGTACTGCAGGTAGGGCCCGGTCTCGCCCTCGAAGGCGAGTGCCTCCTTGAAGTCGAATGCAATGATGATGCGGCGCGAGAATTTGAGCAGGAAATAACGCAAGGCGGCAACGGCAATCATGCGGGCGTAGATTTGCTGCTCCTCAACATCCTGGGTCATTTGGCGAGAGCGCACTTCCTCGAGCGCCTTGGCAATCAGCGTGTCGATTAAATCATCCGCCTTCACCCCCAGTCCTTTTCGGCCTGAGACTTCCACATAGGGGCGTTGCCGGTCATCCTGGCTCAGTTCCACTCCCAATTCCTCGGCGCAGCGCAGGGAAAGTCCCACTACTTCGTAGGCGAAGTGGTGCAAGTTGTTGGCTTGCTCGTGGTAACCGAGAGCGTGAAGCGCAGCGTTCACCAGGTTCTGGAGGTACGACTGGCGCGTGTCGATCACCGCATAGGCACTGTGAGCGTGGCCGCACGAGGGGGCTTCGGGGTCACCTTGCAAGCTGGTTCGCCACACCGGGTGGCCGTCCGGGTAGCGATGAAAAAGCTCGTAGCCGAAATCTTTTCCCAGCAGCGCGAATTTCCAAAGGTGGTAAGCGATGTCCTTACCTACGTAGGTCACCGTGCCATTGGACCTCACGATGATTTTAACGTCTTCTTCGCCCGCCTCTTCTTCGCTCACGTCGGGAGTTGATTCCGCCAGGCTCATGACCCAGCAGCCGGCATTCTTGCCAGTATCTTGGTAGCGAACAGCACCGTTCTTTTTCAGCAGCTCGAAGGCGGACTTCCAAAAATCGAGACGCAGAATCTCGCTCTCCTGCACCAGCAGATCGTATTGCACGTTGATGCGCAGCATGGTATCCAGGTGTTGGCGCACAATGGCAGTGGAGATAAGGTCGGCCATGGCAGCCGGCTCCCCGTGGCCTTCTTCGATATCCTGCATGGCTATCGAACGGAGGTCGAGCGCGTTTGGGTTAGCCTGGTAGAACTGAAAAACTCTGGCGTAGAGGTCCCAACATAAATAGTCAAAGCGCCGGCTGGGATCCCGGACGAATCGTTCCACATCCTGGAGCGTTTTCTTCTCGAGGTGGATAAAGCCCACCACCACGTCCGCGACCTGCACCCCCGTGTTGTCGATGTAGTTCTGCACTTCCACCTGATTTCCACGGAACTTGAGCAGGCGGACAAAGGTATCGCCCAGAATCGAATTACGCAGATGCCCGATGTGGGCAGCTTTGTTCGGGTTGATGCTGGTGTGCTCCACCAAGACCTTGCCCTGGAGGGAGGGCAGCGGAGGCTGGCCGGAAGTGCGCCGTGTGAATAATGCGGCAGCGGCTTGGGCGCGGTCCAGATGGAAGTTCAGATAACCTGCGCCGGCGATGCTGACGCGCTCCACTCCTTTTAGGGGTAGGAACCGTTCCGCAAGTGTCTGCGCGATCTTTCGCGGTGGCTGCCGTAAGCGCTTGGCCAGCTCGAAGCAGGCGGCCAGGGAGAGATCACCCATCTCAAACGAGGGCGGGGAATCGAGTGCGGGAGGATCCAAATCCAGGTTAAAAACCTCGCGAACCAGGGTCACAAATCGCTGCTGAATCCTCTGCTGGATGTCCAGGTACAAGAATGACCTCCCAACGAAGCTGCAAGGTGGCAGATGGCGGAGGGCAGTAGGCAGAAGAGCATGGGCTAGAGGCGGAAGAGATTGGGTGATTGATTCATTGAGTCATTGCCGCCTATTGCCTTCTGTCTCCTGAATTCTGACTCCTGACTCCAATTTTTCCGGCATCTTGCTAAGCCTGCAATTATAGCAGACTGAGTCCGAATGAAGTTGTAGCGGCGATTTTAGGTATTGGGGTCTTTTAGCTTGCTGCACATTGCGCGCGCTACAATTTCGTCCGCGTTCATAGTACACTCAGAGTGACACCTGCAATGGCAGCAGGAGGGGCCGGACATGAGGGTAATGGTTAAGGCTGAATTCACGCTTTTCGGTGTGATGAAGCGGGAAGGTGATTGGTATATTGCTCACTGCCCCCCCCTTGATCTCACTACCCAGGGCAAAACGTTGGCGGCAGCCAAGAAGAATCTGATCGAGGCTTCCGAACTGTTTATTCTTAGCTGCCTCGAACGGGGAACGCTGGATCAAGCCCTGAAAGAGCTGGGATTTATACCCCTCAAGGCTAAACCTGAAAACATTGCAAATGCATTTCCGATTTCGATTCCCATTCCATTCGGCTTCGAAAAGAGCCTGCCGTGTCGCGCCTGACCCCCCTAAGTTGGGAGAAGATCGTTTGTGTATTTGGAAAGCTCGGTTACCGCGTCGCCGGGCAAAAAGGAAGCCACATCAAGCTTGAGAAGCCTGGAACGGCCCGTCCCTTAATCGTTCCTCGGTACAACGAAGTCGGAATCGATATCATTCACAATCTAATCCGAACCGCTGGGATCGACCGCGAGGCGTTCCTCACATTATTGGATCGCTGTTGACCCTTACCGCTGCCTTCAAGCTAAAAGACTCCACTACCCGATTTTACATCGCCATATGGCGGCGTCCCGATCAGATCCGTACAGGTTCCATCGCCTCCACATCAAACTGACCCACTACCTAGGCGGTCGTGCTTGGACGGGGTGCGGTAGTCTGTGTTAGCATAACTCATATATTCGAGAGCAGTTGCAACTTCGGAACGTCTTGTGTTTCATTGGACTCCTGGGAGGAGTTGGCTATGAATTTCGTCAAATTCTGCTTTTCAACGGCACTGCTTTTGGCTATTTCGTTAGGTGCGGCAACGCCTGCTGGTTCAAGCGCCGACAACGGTTTCGACCTCGGAAACCTGGATCATAGCGTGGCGGCCTGCACGGACTTCTACCAGTACGCCGACGGAGGCTGGATGGCCAAGAACCCCATCCCTGCCGCTTATCCGACCTGGGGAACTTTCAACCAACTTCAGGAGAAAAATCGAGAAGTCCTGCACCAGATTCTCGAGCGTGCCGCGAAGCATGCCGACGCGCCGCAGGGCAGCAACGAACAAAAGTTCGGCGACTTCTATGGAAGCTGTATGGATGAAAAAGGGATCGAGGCAGCAGGGTTGACCCCGCTTCAGCCGGAGCTCGACCGCATCGACAAGATTGACGGCCAGAAGGACCTTGAGGGCGAGGTCTCGCGACTGCATGGCTACGGCGTCAGTGCCTTGTTTGAAGTGGACTCCACCCAGGATTTCAAGAACAGCAGCCTGGTGATTGGCGAAATCGATCAGGGCGGGCTTGGACTGCCGGACCGCGACTATTACACTCGTGAGGATGACAAATCCAAGCAGGTAAGGGCGGAGTACGTCAAGCATGTGGCACGGATGTTTGAGCTGATGGGCGACGACCCCGCGCAATCTGCCGCCGAGGCCAAGACGGTGATGAGCATTGAATCGCAGCTTGCCCAGGCCTCGCAGACTAACGTCCAGCGACGCGACCCCCAGGCGGTTTATCACCCGATGAGCCCGGGGGCCATTGAGACGCTGGCCCCCGATTTCTCCTGGGACGATTATTTTGCCGCGAACGCGCTGGCAGGCAAGGGCGATCTTAACGTTACGGCGCCCGATTTCTTCAGAGAGATGGAAAAGCTGCTGACGTCCGTTCCCATCCCGGATTGGAAGACTTACTTGCGCTGGCATTTGATCAATGGGGCTGCTCCCGCTCTTTCTTCCAAGTTTGTGGACGAGGATTTCCACTTCAAGGGCACCGTGCTGACGGGCACGAAGGAAAACCTCGAGCGTTGGAAGCGCTGCGTGCGCGCCACAGACAAGGGGTTGGGCGAGGCGCTTGGCCAGGCGTATGTGGAGAAGGCCTTTCCGCCGGAGGCCAAGGCCCACGCGCTCGAGATGGTGCACAACCTCGAGTCGGCTCTGCGCGACGACATTTCCACTTTGAGCTGGATGAGCCCGGAAACCCGCAAGCAGGCTTTGACCAAGCTCGCAGCGATCCGAAACAAAATCGGCTACCCCGATAAATGGCGGGATTACTCGGCGCTGAAGATTGAGCGCGGCCCTTATGTGGAGAACCTGTTTCGGGCTAACCGCTTCGAGTTCAACCGTGATCTGGCAAAGATCGGCAAGTCCGTGGACCGCGACGAATGGGATATGACGCCGCCCACCGTAAACGCTTATTACAACGCGCAGTTGAACGAAATCGTCTTCCCGGCAGGAATCCTTCAACCACCCTTCTTCAACCCCATGGCTGATGATGCAATCAACTATGGAGGGATGGGAGTGGTTGTCGGCCACGAAATGTCGCATGGGTTCGACGACCAAGGACGGCAGTTTGACGCGCAGGGTAACCTGAAAGACTGGTGGTCCCCAGCCGATGCGAAGGATTTCAATGGCCGGGCGGGATGCGTGGTTAACCAGTTTGATGGCTATTTCGTGGAAAAGAATCTGCACGAGAACGGGAAACTGGTGGTGGGCGAGTGCATTGGAGACCTCGGCGGATTGGCCATTGCTTATCGGGCCTTCGAAAAATCACTCGAGGGCAAGCCGCGCCCGGCGGATATCGGCGGCTTTCCCCCCCAGCAGCGTTTCTTCCTTGGCTATGCTCAGATTTGGGCTAACAACATGCGCCCCGAGTACGCCCGGCTGCTCGCCAATACCAACCCCCACCCCATACCGCGCTTCCGGGTGAATGGGCCACTCTCGAACCTGCCGGCGTTTGCCCAGGCCTTCCATTGCAAGGCCGGCGATGCCATGGTCAGGCCGGCGAATGAACGATGCCAGATTTGGTAACGGCGAGTGGTATAATCAGGGTCATGCCAGTCGATATTCGTCTAACCTACGAAGATTTCTGCTGCCTGCCGAATGACGGGAAGCGGTACGAGATTATCGACGGAGAACTGTTTGTGACTCCTTCACCCTTCCGCCCGCACCAGCGAGCCGTGACTCGGCTCACACGTCACCTCTCCACAGTTGTCGAGGAGAATGACCTGGGGGAGGTCTTCGTTGCTCCCTTCGACGTAGTATTCTCCCGCTTTGATGTCGTTGAGCCCGACTTGCTCTACGTTTCAAAAGACCGGCTCTCGGTGCTGACTGAAAAAAACGTGCAGGGCGCACCCGACTTGGTTGTGGAAGTCCTTTCTCCCTCGACAGCCCAAACAGACAGGACAACCAAGTTGAAGCTTTATGCTCGCTACGGCGTTCAGGAATACTGGATCATCGATCCCTACGGCCCTTCCGCCGAGATCTATCGGCGACAAGAGAGGGGATTCGAGCCTGTCAAGACGCTGGAAGCCACAGATTCCCTGACCTCGCCTCTTTTCCCTGGGTTCAGCCTGCCTCTCAAGGACCTCTTCGAGTAGCAAGAACAGTTATCAGTCAACAGTATCCAGCCTATCCTACAGGTCGCGAAGAAAGCCGGGGCTGGGTGGTAAGACAACGAAGACTACCCCCAATCTCCCCTGAATCACGGATTCTTGATCCTGCGTTTTTGCCCTTGACGCAAGGTTCGTGCTATAATAGGCTACTATTGTTGACCTAGTGAGGGCGCCGCAACAGAGGGCGCGAGGGGATTCGAATCGGAAATGTGAATGCGGCAGATGGTATGTCGTAGGTGGTGGGCGGGGTAGAGCAGGTTCCGGGTATCAGGAGCTAAACCAGGAATCAGGAGTCAGGAGTGAAAATGAAGAACATCTGCTGTTTACCTTCTGCCTGCTCCCTTTGAAGCGCTGCAGGTCCCCCGGCGCGCCGGGGAACGGGACCTGCGCTACGCCTGCTTTCCGCCTACTGCGTTTGAGCGTGGCGGGATGGACAGGGCCTTTGGCAGGCATGACAGTTCTGGACAATATGTCACCGCCGACAGGGAAATAAGGAACTTGTGACTTTATAAAGTGGGTTCTTCAGCAGAATTTGTGGGTGGCCTCCGGTTCCGGCAGAGCACCAAGAGTATGGTAGAGAGCGATTTCGGCGGCGCGAAAGGTGCGAAAGCCATAGGCTTTTCGCAGCGTCAATTGCAAACGGTTATTGAGGCCCTCGGTAGGGCCACTGGAGATCAGCTTACGCGCCCGAAACCAGTTCAACAGCAAAGGTTCGTGCGCCCGCAGCATGCGCGCCACCTTCTTGAGGGGTTCGATGCGAGAGCGCAGCACCCGGTGATACCATCCCTTCAGGAAGCGTCGCGCCCACAGCACCCCCTGACAGGTCCAAAAGAACCCCAGGTCTTCCTTGAGCAGATAGGCACGCACCGTGCGCAGGTTAGCGCGCAGCAAGTGCGCCAGCTTGATTTCCTGCTGCGAGGTGAGATGCTCAGGCCGCTTCAGCAGGCACCAGCGGCTGCGGCTCAGGAGCGGGCGGAACCCCTGCCGCCGCAACTCTTGGCTCTCTTCGATGCGTACCTGGTCTATGGCTTGGTTCAGGTTCATCGCCACGTGGAACCGATCCAAGACATGCAGCGCTTGCCCAGCCTTCTGGGCGACCACTTCCAGATAAGGCCGCCACAGGTCACTGCAGATGAAACGCAACTGCCGGGTGCGCTCGGGGCCGAAAAAGTGGAAGAAGTTCAACAGCGTCTGGGCGCTGCGCTGCTCCCCCACCCAGAGCAGGCGCCGGGCCTGGCCGTCCAATTGATAAACCACCGTCAGATAGCGATGCCCACGTTGCCAGGCCGTCTCATCGATGCCCAGAACCTGGATGCCCGACAGATCCCGATGCGCCAACCCCCACTCCACCTGCCAGCTCACGGCATGGAAAACCTTCTCCCAGGAAGTGTGAAAAAATCTCGCCACCTCCTGCCAGGAAACCCGGCCCGCCCAGGTGGCCAAAAATTGCAGATAGCTGCGCGTCAGAGTCTGCTTCCCCTGCCCCCAGGGCACCATCTCTACCTTCACCCCGCAACGCGCGCACTGCACCCGGCGCAGCGCATAGACGAAGTACACCCGCATCCCCCACAGCGGCACGTATTCGAAGGCGCGCGCCGGCAAGCGGTCATATCCCGGCCCCGGCTCCCCACACCCCGAACACCGACCCGGACGATGCGCTCGTGGCCGCACCTCCACCGCCAGCACCTGTTCTCCCCCCTCCTCCTTCCACCGTACCCGCTCATACACAAAATCCTTGTACTTCTCCACTTGATTCAGAATACTCTTGACGCGCATCCTGTCTCCCCCCTGCGCCGGGATCTGTGTTGGTCCACATATCCCTTAACAGGTTCGGAGCAGGATGCGCTACTCCTTTTCTCTCTCCCGGGTCACCCACAAATTCCACGGAGGAACCATAAAGTGAAAGAACGACGCGGGAATGTTACTGAAAACAAAGGACGGCTCTGGAACACCGGGCAAAAAAGCGGGAATGTTATAGAAAACAAAGGTAGTTACGCGTAGAAATCGGGAATGTAGTTGAAAAGAAATGGACTTGCTGCCAGGGAGGGGGGACTTGGAGGTGGATCAACCCGCGCGGGACCAACACCGTCTTCCAGAGCGAGATTCCTCCCCTTCGCTCCCATGAAAATAGCTCCCTCCTCGGCGCGGAGGAAGGGGCAAGGAGGTGGTGGGTGCGGAACCCAGCGCGCAGGCCAACCACCCCCTACCCCCTCCTTAACTAAGGAGGGGAATAACGCTCTCCAGCATCTGCTAGGGACGGGAAGAGCTATGACAAGCAGGCAAACGGCAGAGGATGGACGAATTCAGAATTCACCCTTCACCATTCACAACTCGGATTTGCCTTTGCCCGCTCGTGAAATTTGACCCCCTTGGAACGGCTCTGTTAACATGAGAGATTAAACCATTGGAGATATTTGCGTGAGAGTGGGGGTTCACACTTCGATTGCCGGGGCGCTGGAGAACGCGGCGCATCACGCCAAGAAGATCGGTTGTGACACGTTTCAGATGTTCTCCGCCAACCCGCGTGGTTGGAGAGCGCATGAACCCACGCCGGAGGAGTGCGAGCGATTCCGAGAAACGCGCGCAGCTTACGGCCTGTCGCCGCTGGTGATTCATGACAATTACCTAATCAACCTGGCGTCGGCGGACTCCTTCATCCGGGAAAGGTCGATTGCGGCCTTCCGCAAAGAGCTGGAGCGGGCGGTTGCGCTAGCCGCGGATTATCTGGTGACACATCCCGGAAGCGCCAAAGACAGCACGCCGGCGCAAGGAATCAAAGCGTGCATTGAATCCGTGCGTCAAGCAGCGGAAGGGCTGAAGCTCGACGGGCTGCGGATTCTGATTGAGAACACTGCCGGGCAAGGCTCGGCGATCGGGCGCACGTTTGAAGAGGTGGCGGAGATCGTGGCGGGGGCCGAAAAGGGCTTACCGATGGGCGTTTGCATCGATACGGCGCACTGTTTCGAGGCGGGCTATGCTGTTCATACTCAGGCCGGCCTGGCCCAAGCGGTGAAATCCCTTGACTCGACGGTTGGACTCGCGAACCTGCGGGTGATTCACGCCAATGACTCGAAGACGGCCTTTGGCTCCCATGCCGACCGGCATGAGCATATCGGGAAAGGACAGATCGGCAAGGAGGGTTTCCGCCGTATTGTTTGTCATCCGCAGCTCAGGGCGATTCCCTTCATTTGTGAGACGCCCGTTGACAAGCCCGGAGACGACAGGCGGAACCTCCGCATGATGAGAACGCTGGCGGGAATTAAAGCTGTCAGCCATCAGCGGTCAGTGCTTGCTGAGGGTTAAAAGGAGACCGAAATGCGATCCCCATACAAGAGCGGAATGCAAGGCGTATTCCTGACGGCAGCCGAATTGACGCACCGCGATTTCATCGTTTCGCTGACTGCGCGGAATGCGTTTGGTGCCGATCTGCTCGTCACTGACCATCAGTGCAAGCGCACTTGGTCTGTGCAGGTTAAGACGAATCAGAACACATCTGCAAATTTCTGGCTTCTGAATGCCAGTTCCGAAACGCTCATCAGCGATAGCCACATTTACGTCTTTGTTGGATTGCAGGGTAACCAGCGTCCGAAATTCCTAGTCGTTCCAAGTCGGGTTGTCGCTGCGAACGTTTGGAAGGACGTTAAGCCCGGAGGGACATTCTACTCGTTTTCGCGCGAAACGAAATTCGATCACAAAGACGAAGGCTGGGAGGACGCGTTTGGAGAGCCATCCGAGCCGCTGCCAGAGGAAATCGCCGCAGCGGAGCCGAAAGCGGCCCCGTAAACCTGTCAACGCACATTTCAGACACTACCGAAAGTTGACCAGAGCAACATTCCTCGCGGCGGCCTAAAAAGGCGACGCTGCTTTCAGCGGAGGTTTGGTAATGACGGGAGTCGAAGGCAAAGAAACAGCGAGCTTCGTTTCTGCACTGGCGGCAGGTGGCCGTTCTCCGGAAATCCCGGAGTCGGCCGATGTCTACGGTTGGCTGATTGGAAGCTGGGAACTGGATGTTTTTGATTATGACGCTTATGGTAATGCCCAACGCGGTAAGGGAGAGGTCCATTTTGGCTGGGTGCTCGAAGGTCGCGCCGTGCAGGACGTTCGGATTATGCCCCAGCGCGCGAAGCGTATGGGAAACTTGGGCCAGCGCCACAACCGGTACGGAACCACGCTGCGCGTGTGGGATTCGTCAATTCAAGCCTGGCGTGTAACCTGGATCAACCCGGTAACCGGCCGCCGCAACGACCTGATCGGCCGCTGGAGCGGCCATGACATTGTACAGATAGGGACGAGTGATGACGGCGCGCCGATCCGTTGGATCTTCTCCGAGATCGCGCCGGATACCTTTCGCTGGACGGGCGAAGCGCTACAGTCCGATGGAAGAACCTGGAAGCTCGAAGACGAGTTCCGCGCCAGGCGGATGCCTTAGAGCGACGACTTTGGACTTTAACCTTTAGACTTTAGACTTTCGACTCTCGACTTTTAACTCTAGACTGTTCTTATGGACTCCAATTACGACCCTCAACAGATCGAAGCTAAGTGGCAAAAACGCTGGGCCGAGGCAAAGGTCTTTGACGCTGAGGCAGCTCCCGAACGAAAGAAGTATTACGTGCTCGAGATGCTGCCTTACCCCTCAGGCGACATCCACATGGGGCACGTGCGCAACTATTCCATTGGCGATGCGCTGGCCCGTTACATGTGGATGAAGGGATACAATGTTCTCCATCCCATCGGCTGGGACGCCTTTGGACTGCCTGCCGAAAACGCTGCCATCAATCAGCAGCGCCATCCCTCGGAATTCACTTTCAGTTATATCGACCGTATGCGGGGCCAATTGAAACGGTTGGGCGTCAGTTACGATTGGCGGCGCGAGATTGCCACTTGCGTGCCCGAGTACTACCGCTGGAACCAGTGGTTCTTCCTCAAGATGTATGAGCGAGGCTTGGCGTATCGCAAGAAGAGCCGGGTAAACTGGTGTCCACGGTGCGAAACGGTGCTGGCGAACGAGCAAGTGGTGAACGGCTGTTGCTGGCGGCATGAGGACACACCCGTGGTGGAGCGCGAGCTCGAGCAGTGGTTCTGGAAAATAACCGCCTACGCCGAGCAACTCCTCGATGACATGAAAGAGCTTGTGCGCTGGCCCGAACGGGTGCTGGCCATGCAGCAGAACTGGATTGGCAAATCCGTGGGGACGGAAGTGGACTTTGCCGTTGTTGAATTGGGAGAGCCTCTGCCCGTCTTCACAACGCGGGTGGATACGATTTTCGGCTGCACGGCGGTTTTCCTGGCCGCTGAGCATCCCCTGGTGGAGAAACTCTACGCCGGCTCGAACTCGCCGGAGAAGCTGCGGCAGGACGTGGAGCGGATTAAAGCCTCCGCGGTGCGGGCGCGCGTGGAAGTGAATCTGGAAAAAGTTGGGGTTGATACCGGATTCAGGGCGCGCAACCCTTTCAGCGGGGAGACAGTTCCCATCTGGATTGCCAACTTCGTCCTGATGGAATACGGCACGGGGGCGGTCATGGCGGTGCCGGCCCACGATCAGCGGGATTTCGAGTTTTGCTCCACGTTTGGGCTCCCGATTCGGACGGTCATCGTTCCGGAAAGCACGAGCGTGCAGGCGCCCACATCCACGCCCAGAGAGGCCTACATCGAGTACGGGAAACTGGTGAATTCAGGCGATTACAGCCACTTCTCCTCGACACAGGCCATCCTGCGGATGAGCCAGGACGCGGAGGAAAGGGGCTTTGGAAGACTCACCGTCCAGTACCGGCTGAAAGACTGGGGAATCTCGCGCCAACGCTATTGGGGCACGCCCATTCCCGTTATTTATTGCGACAAGTGCGGAGTGGTCCCTGTGGCGGAGGAAAGCTTGCCGGTGGTGCTGCCGTCGAATGTCAAATTAACCGGCCGAGGACACTCGCCACTTGCCCAAGTTCCCGATTTCGTCAACACGACGTGCCCAAAGTGTTCGGGAGGCGCGCGTCGCGAGACGGATACCATGGATACGTTTGTGGACTCCTCCTGGTACTTTTACCGTTACACCTCACCCCATTTCTCGACGGCCCCGGTGGATAAAGAAGTGGTCAAATACTGGTTCCCCGTGGACCAATACATCGGCGGAATCGAACATGCCATCCTGCACCTGATCTACATGCGCTTTTTCACCAAGGTGATGCGGGACATCGGCTTGGTGGAGTTCTCGGAGCCGGTGGCGCGCCTCTTCACGCAAGGCATGGTGATTAAAGACGGGGCGAAGATGTCCAAGTCGAAGGGCAACGTCGTGGACCCCACGGAAATGTGCGCCAAGTACGGTGCGGACACGGTGCGGCTGTACATGCTTTTCGCTGCGCCTCCGGAGAAAGACCTGGAGTGGAGCGATGCCGGAATTGAAGGCGCCGCGCGCTTCTTGGCCAAGGTCTTCCGGCTGGTTTCGAAGCATGCGGAGAATCTCCGGGGCGTGCAGGCGCTTTCCAGTGACGGCAGCGCGCAGGGTCACTTTACAGCCGAGGAGCGGAGTATGCTTCGCAAAGCGCACCAGACTCTGCGGCACGTCACCGAAGACATGGAAGGGCGCTGGCATTTCAACACGGACGTTGCTCTGTGCATGGAATTGGTGAACGAGATTACGGAGCTGCAAGGCCCGGTGGAGGCAGGTAAGGTCCGCCCGGAAGCGCATAAGACCGTTCTGGAATTTCTCGTGATGATGCTTTCGCTCTTTGCGCCGCACATCGCTGACGAGCTCTGGGAAGCACTGGGTCACGCTGAGCCCTTGCTTCGAGTACCCTGGCCTGCCTTTGACCGTGATCTTGCTGCCGAGGATGAACTGGAGATTCCCGTCCAGGTGAATGGAAGACTGCGGGCGCGAATTCGGGTCGCGGTCAGTGCCGGCGAGGAAGAAATTCTCGCCGGGGCGCAGGCGGAAGAAAAAGTAGTCCAGCATCTGGCTGGCAAGGAGATTGTTAAAGTCGTGTTCGTGCCGAAAAAGCTGATCAATATTGTGGCAAGATAGAAATATGGAACATCCCCGTCCGGTTGTCGTTCTCGATTTCGGTTCTCAGTACACGCAATTGATCGCGCGCCGCATCCGCGAGATGCAGGTCTATGCGCTCATCGTTCCCTGCCATATCCCTTTCGACGAGCTTGTAGGGATGAAGCCGCAGGCTTTGGTGCTTTCCGGTGGCCCGTCGTCGGTCTACGATCCTGCCGCACCGGTGTGTGACGAGCGGGTCTTGAGGTTGAACATCCCTGTGCTCGGTGTTTGTTATGGGTTGCAGTGGATTTCCCGGAAGCTTGGCGGACGGGTTGAACCCGCCCGGCGACGGGAGTACGGGTTTGCCCAACTCGAAATTTCCCCATCCACGAAACTCCTGAAAGGCTTGGAGTCGCCGCTGCGCGTTTGGAATAGCCACGGTGACCATGTCGCGGAAGTCCCGCCCGGGTTCACCATCACCGGGAGGACAGAGAACGCCATTTCGGTGATTGAGAACCCGGAGGGGCGAATTTACGCGCTGGAATTTCATCCCGAGGTTCGCCACACCCAGCATGGCACGGAAATCCTGCAACGATTCGTGCGAGATGTCTGCGGGATTCAGGCGAACTGGTTCCCCCGGTCTTTCATCGAGGAGATGGTGGACCGGGTCCGCCGGGAAGTGAACGGAGAACGCGCTTTGTGCGCGCTTTCGGGGGGAGTGGATTCCGCCGTCGCCGCCACGCTGGTGGGACAGGCCATCGGCGACCGCCTAAGCTGCTTGTTCGTCGATAATGGCCTGCTTCGTAAGAATGAGTTCGAGCAGGTGGCCGCGATCCTTCGCGAGCAAGCCCACTTGACCGTCTGCACGGTGGATGCTTCATCCCGCTTCCTGACCCGGCTCGCAGGGGTTACGGACCCGGAGCAGAAGCGCAAGATCATCGGGGAAGAATTCATCCGCGTGTTCGAAGATGAAGCTCGCCGGCTTGGGGACATACCCTTCCTTGTGCAGGGGACACTCTATCCGGATGTGATTGAATCGGTGTCCGTTAAGGGTCCTGCCGCCACCATCAAGAGCCACCACAATGTGGGAGGTTTACCACAGGACTTGAAATTTCGGCTCATCGAACCGCTGCGCGAACTATTCAAGGACGAGGTCCGTGTGGTGGGCAGGGAATTGGGTTTGGATGAACGGCTGGTGAACCGGCAGCCATTCCCTGGCCCAGGGTTGGCCGTGCGGATTGTGGGTGTGGTTACTGAAGAGCGACTAGAAATGGTTCGGAATGCGGACGCGATTGTGAGGGAAGAGGTTGAAACCGCCGGGCTTGCCACGCGCTTGTGGCAGGCGTTCGCGGTTCTACTGCCTGTCTCAAGCGTCGGTGTCATGGGTGATGCCCGGACCTATGCCTCCACTATCGCTGTCCGAGCTGTTGAATCCGAAGACGGCATGACGGCCGACTGGGCGAAGCTTCCGCCGGCGCTCTTGCAGAGGATGGCCACCCGGATTGTCAATGAAGTGAAGGGAGTAAACCGCGTGGTCTTTGATATTACCTCAAAGCCGCCGGGGACCATCGAATGGGAATAAATCACCCAAACCGCCGTGAGGGCATCACATGGGACTATCCCGCTAAGGTCAAGGGCGAATGGCTATCGACTTGCCAATTTCTGAGCCATGTAGAGCAGGAGTTGCCGGTCCTTCTCATCGATCTTGGTGAGAAGCCGTTTTACCTTCTCAAAGAAGCGCAATTCCTTTTCCTGCTCGATGTCGAGAACCAACTCTTCCGTGGTATGACGCTTGCTCAGATTCGGCAGGGCTGGTTCTGCGTCCCCTTCGAAGAAAAGCTGATAGAGGGGGATTTCCAGTGCCGCCGCAAGTCGCTCCAGGGTTTCGAGAGACGGCACCGTATGGCCGTTCTCCACCCGGGAGATATAACAACGTAAGAGCCCGGTGCGCTTCTCAATATCGCCTTGGGATAGTGATCGATCTTCTCTTAACTTTTTAAGACGTGTTCCAATGACCATAGCCTCATTGTTCCACAAAGTATCAACTCCGTCAATCTTTTTGTATTGGCAGAGTAAGGCTTGGCTTGGACCGCGGTCTGTAACCATTTGGCGACCTCCCTTGTCCCTGCTATTGAGGGAGGTCCAGACATGGAACCGGAATGGCAATTTCGGAGTCTGAGGTCACCCGCGAAATCGAGTGCATTCAGCGCGTTCAACAGGGGGATGGTGAAGCATTCGGCCTCCTCGTGGAAAGGTATCAACAGCGTATCTTTTCAATCGTTTTTCATCTGGTTCGCCGCCGTGACGAAGTTGAAGACCTTGCCCAAGAGATATTTTTCAAGGCTTTTCGCGCCATTCGAAGTTACAACTTTCAGTCTTCCTTTGCCACATGGCTGTCCCGAATTGCGGTGAACCATTGCTACGACTATTTACGCAAAGTTCGCGCCTCGCGGCTCAGCTACTATTCGGAGATGACGGAAGAAAGCTCGCGAGAACTGGAGCGCAAGCTGGAAAGCCCTCAGGCAGGAGGTTTGGATCACGGAGAGAAGGTAACCCTTAGGGATTTCGTGAGCAGACTCCTGGCGCGTGCGCCGGAGGATGACCGCGTGATTCTGACCCTAAAGGAGCTGGAGGACTTCTCCGTGGAGGAAATTGCGGAGTTGCTGAAATTGAAGTCAAGCACCGTCAAGGTGCGCCTCCACCGTGCCAGGAAGAGGATGCTGGGAGACTTGGAGCGTTGGCGGCAAGAGGGATAATAGGCTATGGACTGCAAACAGATTCGGGGTCTTGTCAGTGAGCTGTGGGGCGGTGAGTTGTCTGCGGAGGCGCAAGAGCACGTGAGCAAGTGCGCGGGTTGCGAGGTGTACTTGCGTGACGCGCGTCTGGTGCGTGCCGGCTTTCGCGCCTTAGCGGAGGAGGCGGCGCCGGAAGCCTCGCTCGGGTTTGCCTCCCGAGTGGTTCGGCGACTGCAAGGGTGGGAAGAGAAGGGGGCGCGCGGGGAATTTTTCGAGGCCGTAGGCCGGCGCTTCATCTATGCCACGCTGGCCTTGACTCTGGCCTTGCTTCTTAGTATGGTGCTGCCGACCTCGGGCCCGGTCCGGGGAGTTGGGAGCGCGGATTTTCTTGGTTTGCAAGCCGATAGTCAATCGTCGCAGCCCGACGTGATCGGTGGTGACATCGGTGATTCACACGAAATGTATACGGGCAGGTTGCCCGACTAAAGTCGGCCAAGGAGACCAATGAGCCGAAGAGCCTACCTCTATTTTGCATTGACATTTCTGCTGGGTGCGATCGTGGGGGGGATCAGCGTCTATTATTATGCCTGGAGCATGGGCCACTGGCATCGTCCCTTCGATCGACAAGGCTTCGTCAGGCGCCTCAAGGGTGAACTCAACCTTTCCGACACGCAAGTGCCACAACTGGAGCAAATTTTGGAGGGTTCGACCAAGAAAGTCAGAAGCGCTCAGCAACAATCGGATGCCCAGTTCAATGCCATCCGCGAGGAGACGCGGAACAATATTCGGCAAATCCTGTCGCCACAGCAAACCCAGAAATTCGATGAGTTCGTTCGCCGCTTGGATGAGAGGCGGAGGCAGGCCGCTCGCTGAAGTAAAGGCACGTTGGCGAAGGGCCGAGGGCTAACGTCACGTTAACAGACGTCTTTCACTCAAAAGGGGACATCTTCGTCCGTGATTTCGGGTTCGGCGGGTGGCTCTGCGGCAGCCGGCCTTTCCACGGGCGCGCGCTCCATCGGGGCCGCTGCTGAGGTCGATGCGGCACGATCGCTGTCCGCCTTGGAGCCCAGCATCTGCATTGTACGCGCGACGATATCGTAGCCCGTTCGTTTGTTTCCCGCCTGGTCTTCCCATTGCCGGCTTCGGATACTTCCCTCGATGTAGACCAGCTTGCCCTTGGTAAGGTACTGCCCACAGATCTCGGCCAGCTTGTTCCAGGCGACGATGTTATGCCATTCGGTGCGCTTCTGCTGCTCACCGCTTCGGTCTTTGAAAACTTCGTCCGTGGCCAGACTGAATTTGGCTACGGGTGCGCCGCTGGGTGTGTATTTCACTTCCGGGTCCTTCCCGAGGCGGCCAATCAGGATCACCTTATTAACGGAGCCAGACATGGGAACCTCCCTCTAGCGCCCGCGTTTAAGCTATACGCGCAGGGGTTGTCTTGGCCGGGCAGTTCAGATCATGCGCCGGCTCGCAGTCAGTTTGAGCGCCGCCTTGGCACGGTATAGCCCATCTGCTTGAGTTTTTGGCGCGCCAAATCGGCCTCGTGGGAGTTAGGATACTGCTCAATCAAGGAACTCAGTTCCCGCTTCCCGGCACTCTTTTCTTTAAGCTCGACCAGTGCAAATCCCTTTTTTAGCTGCGCTGCCGCAGCTTTGTTGCCCTGAGGGTACCTTTCGATGCACTTGTCGTATTCCTTGATCGCATTCTCGTAATTCTTCTGGCAGTAATAACTGTCCCCGATATAGAACTGGGCGTTTGAAGCCCTGTCCGTTTCACTGTAATAGTGGAGATAATCCTGAAACGCCTGAATGGCGAGGTCGTACTGCCCGCCTTCGTAGTAACTCAAGCCTTGGCCGTACAGGCTATTCGGATCGGGGACCGTTGCTTGGGGTTTCGGTTCGCTGCCTGGCCCGGGGGCACCCGAACCCGGCGGAGCCGCCGCAGGTTGGCTGGGGGCGCTCAAAGTCTGGATAATGTTCTGCGTCTGCGCCAATTGTTCGCCCAGCTTGCCGATACGCGATTTGGCTTCTTCGAGGCTCTCGCTGAGGCCCTGAATTTGAGTGGTCATGGAATCGAGATGGGCGTTGGAAGCAGCCAGGTTTTTCTGCGTGGAGTCTCGCAGATCGTCCATGTTGGACTTTATCTTGTTGACGTTGTCGCTGGCCTGCTCGATCAAAGTCTTCAACACCGCGGTCTGGGTGTCGACGGTCTTTTGGAGGTTTTGCACAGCCTGTTGCAGGGCGTCCAGTTGCTGCATCATTTGGAGCGTCTCTTTGCTGACCGCAAAGCCGAGCCGCGCTCCAGCAAGCAGAAGGCTGGTGATGAGCAGAGTCACTCGGACATACTTTTTCAAGGAGCGTCACCCTCGCTGTTTAAAGTGAACTCACGCCAGTGTACTCTCCCGATGGCGTCTGGGTCAACTGACCGGCGGGCGCAGGCCGGAAAAGGCTAACGATGGTGTGTCGCGTCGAATGGGTGCAGACACAACTCCACCTTTCCCTGCACCGCCTGCCCGTGTCAGTGGGGCACGTGAACATGTGCGTGGAGAAGCAGGCCGGGAGTTCGGATAGCTCCCGGCCGGGTCGTCTTACTTTGTCTCAGTACCGTAGTGCAAGTGGGCCCGACGATTCTTCTGCCAGCAATCCTCGTCGTGGTCAGTGCAAACCGGCCGATCCTTGCCGTAAGAGATCGTGTTGATGCGGTCGGCGCTGACTCCCAGATTGACCAGGAAACTCTTGGCGGAGGTGGCGCGTCGATCACCCAGACCGAGGTTGTACTCTTCGCTCCCACGCTCGTCGCATTGGCCTTCAATCGTGAACTTGAAATCCGAGTGCCCCTTCAAGAAGTCTGAATCGGATGTCAAGACCTGCTGCGCGTCAGGACGGATGTCGGACTTGTTGAAATCGAAGTAGGCATCCTTCACATTTTGTGTGAAAAGGTCCTCAACGTTGACTTCGACTTGCGGTGGCGGCGGCGGTGGCGGTGGTGGAACCGTCACGGTAACCCTTGCCGTAGCGGATTGTGAGCCACCCGGGCCGGTACCTGTTAATGTGTAGGTGGTGGAGTCCTCTGGGGTAACTGACGTTGACCCCTGCGCTTGAACTTTTCCCACGCCTGGATCGAGGGTCAGGTCAGTGGCGTTTTGGGAAGTCCAACTCAGCGTGACGGACTGGCCTTTTTCAACCGTGCTAGGTTCGGCCGTTAAGCTAAGGGTTGGCGCCGGCGGTGGGGGGGGTGGTGGCGCAGGTGGTGCAGTGACCTTTTTCTTGTGGCACGCGCCCGCTAGAAGAACAACTCCCAATAGGCCGACGAGAAGCGCAAGACTACGTTTCTTCTGTGACATGCTAAATCCTCCTTGAACGATAAAAAGAATTCTCGTGTTCATGTGGACGAATTGAACTACATGGATTGCCCCTCTTGCGGCAGGGTCCGACGCAAGCGGCTTGCTCCGCCACAGACGGGGTAATACCTTTGTAGAGCGTAGATACTAACATCAAGTCAAAAAAAAACACAACCGGTTAATTACGGAAAGGGAGTGTTTTGGTCTTTTTGTTGGGATGCCGGTCTCTTTCCGGAATCAACAAGGTTGAGGTGATTATCCCCTGTAAAACGACACCTTGTCTCACTTCCCAAAAAACTAGTTCGACCAATTCGGGTTCCAGTTCAGCCCTTTCTCGGTGAGAGGTTTGGGGTTACTGCCGTTGGCAAGCATCGTCCAGATTTGGCGCGTGCCGTAGCGGGTGGACTCGAATGCCAAGTGGCGCCCATCGGGTGACCAAGTGGGATGCTCGTTGCCTCCCACGTCGTGGGTCAACTGGATGATATTTCCCGTGGCGATTTCCATAACGTAGATATCGTAGGTCCCGGTTTCAGAAAGCCTCCAATGAAAAGCGAGGAACAAACCGTTGGGAGACCAGGAGGGACCGCTGGCATCGCCGCCGCCTTTCGCGGTGGTGACCCGTCGCAGGTTGGTCCCGTCCACTGACATGATGTAAATCTGGGGCGTGCCGCTGCGGTCAGAAACAAAGGCGATATCACTGCCCGTTTTGGGATTCCACACCGGAGAAATATCCACCCCCCGAGAAAATGTGAGCCGCTGGAGGTTGAAGCCATTGACGTCCGAGAGATAAATTTCCGGGTCCCCACTCATACTGGAACAAAAGGCTATCTTCTTTCCATCGGGTGACCAGGCCGGCGTGGTGTTCAACCCCTTGTAACTGGGGAAGGAGACACGCCGGTTGGTCTCCAATGAAAACATGTAAATCTCCGGGTTGCCGGAGGCGTAGCTCGTGAACGCGAGCTTTGTGTTATCACGCGACCAGCGCGGCGTCGTGGAAAGGGAACCGTAACTGGTGATGGGGTGCTGGTTAAAACCATCGTAATCCATCAGCCAGATCTCGTCGTGCCCGGTGCGCCGGCTCACAAATGCAATTTTGCTGAGATAAATGCCCGGGACTCCACCCCCAAGGGCCTGAAGAATCTCGTTGGCAAACCGGTGCGCAGCTTCGCGCGTCGCGATCTCATTCAAGGTTGCGACGTATCGCTTGGCAATAACACTGGGATTCGCAGGGTTGCCGAGGTCAAACAGGCGCCCCGTAATGACCAAACTGGAATTAATGACTTCGGTCTTCCCGAAAGCAAGCATCTGGGCAGAGGCCGGGGCCGAGCTCCACGCCTTGAAGTCCACCTCTTGGGGTTCACGGGGAGGCGTAACGGGGTAGTAACTCTTGCTCACCAGATCGAAGATGCCGGACTGCTCGAGATCGTACCACAAGACCTGATTAAACTCCTGGGTGAGCTTGACGAGGTTCTGATCCACGGAACCGGGAGGAAAGTCCGACACTGCCATCTTGATTTTGGGCGCGCCAAGATTAATTCCGATGCTGAACCAGTCCTGAGACCGGCTGGTGTGCAAGCTTATCAAAAGCAGCGGCAGAGTGGCCACCAAGAGCAGTAGGTAAAGTCGAATTCGCTTGAAGACAAAGTACATGGGGTGCATCAACTCCAGTAATTTTTAGATGCGCGCTGGCTGCCGCACAGATGTCTCGCGGTGTGATATATTTCGTGCCGGGCTACGCAGGGGAGTATATCAATGCATGTCTAAGTTTGCAATTCCTGACCGCATCATCCTGTGGCGAGGGCCGTCCCTCGACGATGCCCCCGCAGCCCTTGTTAGCGGCGAAAATCAAAAAAGAGCTTCACCTTGACCTTGTTTCCTGCATAGTCGGGAGGAAGCGCGGGTAGCGGGTTCGAAGCCAGAACGGCCCGCAGAGCAGAGCGGTCCACTTCCGGTAAACCGCTGGGCTGCGTGACTTCAACATCGGTGACCGAGCCGTCGCGCAGAATAGTAAAAGCCATGTAGAGGCGGGGCGCCGTGACGATGCTCGGGCTGACCGTCGAGAGGAGCCAGTTGCTGCTGATGCGGTTGCGAACGGAAGCGACGTACCACCCATAGCGTTCGCCGAAATCCCCGCCTTCGCCGAAGCTGAGGCCGCCTTCGCCCGCCCTGCCGACCATCGGGGAGTAGCTCATGGATGGCTGGCCACCCAATCCATAGGGCACGGCATTCTCCGCATAAACAGGTCTTTCCTTTTGGATATGGGTATTGATGCCCCTGGCTTTCTCCGTTTTCACGGACTCTTTAAACTTGGGAATCTGGACAGCCTTGGGCTCCGGCTCGGCCTTCGGCTGAGGTTCCGTCTGATGCAGTCCGGGGTTGTCGGTGGCCAAAGTAGTATGCGTGGTAAGCATGGGGGAGGGGAGCGGCACGCCAGGGAGGGATGCTACCGCCCCAATGCGCGCGGACCCGCCGCTTCCCCAGTTCTTTCCCCAACCGCTCCCGAAGGACGAGCCCAAAGTTGTGTACCCGACCAAGAGCAGAAAAAGCAGAACGTGCATCCCAGCGGAGGCTGCGAGCGTGCCGCCCAGACTTTCGCGCCGGGCGTCCACGACAATAGAGATGGCCTGAGTGTTCATCCCAACCCTGCGAATACTTCCACGTCAGTTCGATGCATTTGCAGCCGTTGGCTATTTGGTTTCCAGCGGCTCCGTCACCACGTTTATGTTGGTGAGATTGGCCTGCTTCAAAGCGTCCACCACGGTGGCAAAAGTACCGAAGGGGGCCGTCTGGCTGCAGCGAATGAATACCGGCGTCTCCCCCGCGCCTCTCAGATGGTCCAGAACATAGGAGCCCAACCTGTGAATATTCACCGGATCGTTGCCGACATAAAGGTTTTGGTGTTTATCGATGGTGATCACCACTTTTTCATCTGAAATAGCTTTGACCGTGTGGGTCTTCGGCAGGTCCACTTCAATCCCTGACTCAAGAATTGGGGCCGTCAGCATGAAAATAATGAGGAGCACCAGGACCACGTCCACGAAAGGCGTGATATTGATCTCGGCCAGGGAAGTATGCGTCCGACCTTTGAGGGTAGTAAATGCCATGGATTACCTCAGATTGTCCGCGGTCTCCCCACGGCGGAGCCGTCGTCAGCGACCACGGATCACGAACTACGGACAAGTGACAGGTCTTCCACGCGGCAGCCAGAGAGATGCTGTTGCTACTTAAAGTACCGCTCCGTCAGATTGAGGAATTCGAGCCCGAAATCGTCCATCATCGAACCAAATTCTTTGATGCGTTGGACGTATTGGTTATACGCGATGACTGCCGGTATAGCCGCAAAGAGGCCGGCAGCCGTCGTGATCAGGGCTTCCGAAATCCCGGGCGCGACGCTACGCAGAGATGCTGTGCCCGCCGTGCCCATGCCGTGAAACGCATCGATGATCCCCCAGACCGTTCCGAAAAGCCCCACGAAAGGTGTGACGGCTCCGGTAGTGGCGAGCCAGGTGAGCCACTGCTCCATCCGCGTAAGCTCGGTGGATGAGGCAATTTGCAAGGCCCTTTGGACACCCTCGAGACTTCGGATCTGGGGCTTGCCAGGGTTTTCGTTCACCGCTGCCTGGCTTTCGATTTCACGATAGCCGGCCTGGAAAATCTCTGACAGCGGGCTGAACTTCAGACTCCGGCTGAAGGTGCGGATTTCTGAAAGCCGCTTGCTTTGCCGGAATACTTTCAAAAACTCCTGGGACTCCCGGCGGGCCGCCCTGAAGTTCTTATGTTTTTGAATAATAATTGCCCAGGATAAGACTGAAAAGCCCGCGAGCAAAAGCAAAACAATCCTGGCCACCAGCCCCGTGTTCGCAAGCAATTGCCAGACTTCGCCTTGGTAAAAGTTCTGAAACAATAACAACACTACAGCGGGCAATTAGCCTCCTTTATAAACAATGAACTCCCTCCCACCTATTCCACTCAACCTAACACAGCAATCCAGGCCAGTCAATGAACGCGTTGACTCTTTTTGGGGAATCGTGATGAGGTCTCCCCCGCTCCGACGCAAGCGTCAGAAATGCCGAGTGGAGGCGCATAGAGTTCGGCCTCGGGTGGCTCTGGTGTCGGAGTCTCTTAACAGAGAACGAGTCGCCTTTGGGCCATGCTGGTCCAGTGCGTCAAACAGATGCGTTCTTATTCAATGTGGCTTGGCCTCGTTGCCTTTTCCTGGCGTACGTAATACGTTTGGATACACTTTACCAGAAGACGCAATTGCCGAAGCGTCACTCCTGTGTCGCACACGCCCAGCCCTCGTTGCGCCAGCCTTCGTTGTGCTTGACGCAGGTGGAGACGGGGGGGTAGACTACTCCCCGGTGAAAAAACATATTTCTCTTTGCGGTTTAGCCTCGCTGCTTATATTCATGTTCGTCACGCTGCCCGGGTTCGGCCAGACACAATACGATCTGCTGCTTCAGGGCGGGCGCGTGATCGACCCCAAGAACAACATCAGCGCCGTTCGGGACGTGGCGATCCTGAATGGCCGCATTGCTGCCGTCGCCGAACACCTTGATGCGGCCGCCGCGTTGAAGACGGTCGATGTTTCGGGATTGTACGTCACGCCGGGGCTGGTGGATATTCACGTGCACGTTTTCACGGGTACGGGCGAGCGCAATTCGTACGCCGGGGACAATAGCGTATATCCGGACGGCTTCACTTTCCGGGTGGGTGTGACCACGGTAGCGGACGCGGGCTGCGCGGGCTGGCGCAATTTCGAAGATTTCAGGGACCGCGTAATCACCCGCTCGCAGACACGCGTACTGGCGTTTTTGAACATCGTCGGCGCCGGCATGCGCGGGGAAAAGTTCGAGAACAACCTCGCCGATATGGAAGTTGAGCCAGCCGCCGAGATGGCGTTGCGCCACAAGGATCTGATCGTGGGGATCAAGACCGCGCACTACGGCGGGCCGGAGTGGACTCCGGTGGAACGCTCGGTGGAGGTCGGCGTCAAGGCCGGGATTCCGGTGATGGTCGATTTCGGGGTGGCCCGCCCGGAGCGCCCCACCAGTGAACTCTGGACCAAGAAATTGCGGCCCGGCGATATCTACACCCACTGCTTTTCCGGGCTGCGGAACGAACTGGACGAATCCGGGCAGGTGAATCCCGCCATGGTGGAGGGACGCAAGCGGGGGGTCATCTTCGACGTGGGGCACGGCCAAGGCAGCTTCGCGTGGCGCGTCGCCGTCGAGGCGGTCAAAGAGGGTTTCCTTCCGGATTCGATCTCGACGGACCTGCACATCCGCAGCATGAACGCAGGCATGAAGGACATGTTGAACGTTATGAGTAAGTTCCTGGCGATGGGTCTCTCGCTGGACGACGTGATCCTGCGCTCCACCTGGAATCCCGCTCACGAGATCCAGCGCGACGAGTTGGGGAATCTTTCCGTGGGCGCGCCCGCCGACGTAGCGGTGCTGCGGCTGGAAAACGGGGATTTCGGCTTCACCGACATGTACGGCGCGCGGTTGCGGGGCGCCAAAAAGCTCGTGTGCGAGCTGACGTTGCGCAACGGCAAAGTGGTCTACGACCTGAACGGCATCACGCGTCCGGATTGGGACACTCTCCCCAAGAACTACAAGGAGACGGGCGACTCACGCTGGGACGCGGTGAGCCCGGCAAGAAGGACAAAAGCCCAGCCCCCGGCCAAATAGCTCGGGGAGAACTTGGCCGGGAGTTCTCACCAAGGCCGGAAGGGCCGGCCTTTACCCCCGCCCTTCCGCTCCCCCCACTCAGACGGCAGGGGGTGGTGAGAAACCCAGGCGAGCCGGGAGTTCGCATAGTGCGCATTTCTCCCCTCTAAGCCGTGAGTGAGTTTCGTCCGCCCCCTCAGCGCCCCATCAAAGGTACGCAATCACGTCAATCTCAATCAGCGATTTGCCCGGAATCCAGGCGGCGGCGATGGTCGTGCGCACCGGAGGCTCGGACCCCCAACGTCCCAGAAAGACCTCATTCATCCCTGCGAAGTCCTTGCCGTCGGCGAGATAGACGTTGCACTTGAGGACCTTTTCCATAGAGGAGCCGACTTTCTCGAGTTCCTGCTGGATCTGGTCGAGAACGCCCTTGGTGTGCACCTTAATGTCCCCAGCTTCGTGGTATCCCACGCCGGCAATGAAGACCAGGTTGCCGTACGCAACCACGCTGTTGAACATGGGCGTACGGCCGCCCGCAGCGCTGCCGCTGAGTACCTTCTTGACTGACTTCTCCTGCGCGGCGGCAGGCACCGCCGCGGCCGCCGCGGCTCCTGCCACGGCACCAACCTGCAAAAATCGTCGTCGATTCGTGTTTTTCGTATAAGCCTCCTTTGGCTTCACATTAGAACTACGTCTTTGCCCTCTCCCCAAGGGGAGAGGGCTGATGTCCCGGCTTCAGACCACAGAAAACGATGGCCAGCCCCACTTTACCTGCTGCGGCGTCCACCGGCACGATACTGATGCCTCTGCGCCCTCCAGAGCGCCTCGCCATACTCGTCCATGTTGACCTTGCCCGCCATCGTGTCGCCATCCGCCGTGCCCGTGAAGTTATACGAGAGACGGGTACCTTCGGCTTGATGCGAACTCTGGAAGTGGACCGTGTTGGCGGCCACAGTCCCGTTGAGGTCGCCGCTGTAGAATTCGCCACGGTGCGTGCCGAAAAGCCTGGTCCCCTGCTGCTCCAGGAAGAGGGAATGGGTCGCCGAACCGCGATCGAACTCCAGCTTGAGTTCCCACTGCCCGGCGACGGCCGCCGGTTGGCCTTCCGGCGGCGGGGCGGGGTTCTCGAATTTCGGGGGGGTGGAGAGCGCGGCGTAAAGGCGCTCTCCAATCACTTTTTCGTCGCCGGGAATCAGCATGTAGGGAACGATGGAGGCAGAACTGGACATGTTGCCTGGCCTGCTGCCGCCAGCCGAGGCCAGCACCACGCGGGGTTCGGTATCGAGCAGCAGTCTGCTCAATTCCTGCCCCGTGATGCCCAAGCGCGCGCCGTCCCACTGGATGGAAAGCGTCGGCGTTTGGTTCGACAGCTCTGTCGACGCCTGGTTGATGCGCGTGGTCACGCCGTCGATTTGCTTCAGGCTGGCCGAGATGGTCTCCAGCCAACTCTCCCACAGCTTCCGTTTCGGCCGGGTGGTCGCGCTTCACCCACATCTCGACAGCCGCCAGCATGCCCATGATTTCCTCCTTGCCGACTTTCAGGGAGCGGCCGAAGGCATGGTGCGGCGCGCTGTTGGCCCACGCCGCCTGGAGCAGGTTTCTTTCGCCAAGCAGGAGGCCCGCCGCCTGAGGGCCGCGGATGCACTTGCCGCCGCTGTAGGCAACGGCCGTGGCGCCGCGCTGGAGGTGAACGTTGGGGATGGTGAGGACCTCGGCCGCCGCGTCCACGATGACGGGCACGTTGTAGCGCTTGGCGGCTTCCGCGACGACCCTGGTTCCGAGCGGGCCGTCGTCCTGCGGCCCACCCAGGATGTAGGCCATAGCGGTGCGCTCGTTAAACGCGGATTCAAGCTCGGAAGCGTCGCGGACGGTGACGATCTTCACGCCCAACATGCGGATAGCGTGGTCGTAGACGTTGCGAGAATAGGCCGGGATCACCACCTCGCTCTTCAACCCTTCGAGGTTGGGCAGACGCTGCATGCGCTCGGGATTGGAGCCCGCAATGCACGCTGCCGTGCAGTGCGTCAGCGCGGCGCAGCAACCGGCTGTCACGATGCCCCACTCGGCCCCGGTCAACTCGGCTAAACGCCGCCCGACGCCATCCATCAACTCATCCATCTGGACGTAGGAGCGCGAAGCGTCGTCCATGGCGCGTTTGACTTCGGGCAGCGTCTGCGAGCCGGAGATGATGGTGTAAGTGCCTTTGGCATTGATCAGCGTTTTTACGCCGATGGAGCGGTACAGATTGGCGCCGTATTCGAGCGGGGCCGCCACGGCCCGCCGGATGCGTCCGCCCAATGCCAGAGTGGCGGTGGCCAGCGCTCCCCGCCGGAAAAATTCCCGGCGGCTGTGACCGGACAACGGCTTTGCGGCTGTACTCCAAAATGGATTCTGCATGTTTTCCACCTCTCAAACTGAGCATCACGGGCGAATTGGCCTTCGCTGCGGATGAGGCAAGCTTCAGGTCAGGCGAGATTATACGTCTGCTATCCGAAAGGAGCAACAGTATGCAGTCGCGTTGTCCATTTGCTAAAAGTCAGTCAACCGTGGTCAGTGGCCAGATGTTGGAAAAGTTCGGAACGCACAAATGATTAATTGTTCCACGCGTTTGTCCGTAGGCAACATAACGTGGCGTATAATCGCAGAAGTGCGAACCCGGTGTTGCGCACAACGCGGGAATGACTACTGACTATGCTTCACGAAATGCACATCCAGAACTACGCGGTGATTGACACTCTCACGGTCGAATTCTCTCCGGGGCTGAACTTGCTCTCGGGTGAAACGGGATCCGGAAAATCCATCCTGGTGGACGCTCTGGGCCTGGCGCTGGGGGGAAGAGCTTCGCCGGAGGTGATCCGGACCGGCCAGGAACGGGCGCTGGTCACGGCAGTATTCCGCAGCGAGGGACGGCCGCCCTGGTTAGAGTGGTTGGAGGAATATGGCTTGGCGCGGGAGGAGGAAGGGGAAGTCATTCTGCGGCGAGAAATCCAGGCGGGTGGAAAGAGCCGCATGCTGGTGAACGACCAACCCGTTACTTTGGCGGCAGTGAAGTCGCTGGCCAGGTTGCTGGTGGAGATGCATGGTCAGAACGAACACGTGGCGCTGTTTGCCCGCGAGGCCCAACTCGACCTCCTGGACCAATTCGCAGGAGTGGAGGAGGAGCTGGAGCGTGTGCGCGAACTCTATACGCGGCGCAGGGACCTGGAGTCCGAGCTCGAGAGCCTGAGCCAGAACGAGCAGGAGCGGCTGCGGACGATTGACTTGCTGAGCTTTCAGGTGCAGGAACTGGAGCGCGCCGGGGTCCAGCCCGGTGAGGACACGCACCTGGAGGAAGAGAAACGCATCCTGGCGAACCTGGAGCGCATCCGAGCGGCCGCGGCGGGGGCCTTCGCCGAACTCTACGAGGAAGAAGGCGCCGCGTGCGCGCGTTTGGCGGCAGCCGTGCGGCAACTCGAGGACCTGCGGCGCTACGACACAGCCATTGAACCTTACCTCGAGCCGCTGGCCGGGGCCCGGGCTACGCTTGAAGATGCAGCCAATTTCCTGCGCGATTACCTGGGAAAGCTGGAAGCCAACCCGCAGCGCTTGGAGGAGATCGAAGATCGGCTGGCCTTGCTTGACCGGCTGAAGCGCAAATACGGGCAGACGTTGGAAGATATTCTCGCCTACGCTGTGAAATCGCGGCAGGAATTGGCGAAGATTGAGCATGCCGACGAACGCCGCGAAATCCTCCAGCGGGAGCACAAAAAGGTGGCGGGGGATTTTCGCAAAGCGGCGGAGGCGCTTTCCACCCAACGGCGAGAGGCGGCGCACAAACTCACCCGGCTGGTGCGCGAGGAATTGGCCCAACTGGGCATGGAAAAAACTCGGCTCGAAGTTCACTTCGAGAGCTTGCTGGAAGGGAGCAGCGGGCCGCGAGGCATTGACGAGGTGGAGTTCCAAATTTCTCCCAACCCGGGGGAGGAATTGCGACCCCTCGAGAAGATTGCCTCGGGGGGCGAAATCTCGCGCCTGATGCTGGCGCTCAAGACCGTGGTGGGAATGAATCGGCCCGGAGCAGGAAGCGCCGGGCGGGTAGCGCGCACCTTTATCTTTGATGAAGTCGATTCCGGGATCGGCGGGCGGGTGGCGGAATCGGTGGGGCAGCGGCTGAAGCGCCTGGCCCGTGAAGGACAAGTGCTGTGCGTCACGCACCTGGCGCAAATCGCCTGCTTCGCCGATCAGCACTACTTCGTGGAGAAGTTCGAGCGCGCCGGCCGCACCCTGACCGCCGTGACCCACCTCGCCACCGAGAAAGAACGAGTGCGGGAATTGGCGCGCATGCTCTCCGGCAGCCAGATCACCGACGCCGTGCTGAAGCACGCCAGCGCCATGCTGAAGCACGGGGAATTGAACCATTGATTCATTGGACCAATCGTAGGCTCTTGCGAATTGAATCATTGATTCAGTGAGTCATTGATTCATTGGAGCAATTGCACCGCAGGTTCCATCCCGCGCGGCGGGAGACTTGCCCCTCTTAGGAATTGAATCATTGGAGCACTGAGTCGTCGATTCATTGGGTCACTCGTAGCGCAAGGCCCGCTCGTTGGACCCGCAGGGGTGGAATGCTCCAAGACGAGGCGGTCGGGTGTATACTAATAACGACCAGAGTTCCAAAACGGAAATCCCGCGTTGTGAGTGTGAGAGATGAAACGGGCTCTGACTGTCCTCGCCTTTCTTTTGGCATCCTATCCTTTCTTCGCCGAGGATTTACAGTTGCGACAGGAAGCTGTTCGCTTGCTCGAGAAAGCCAATGCTGTTAGCCTCGTTTCAAACCTCCCCAATCTCGAGCGCACTGTCACCTTTCGGGTGTTGAATCTCGACTCCGCCGATCAGGAAGGAACCTTCACGCGCGTAGTCGTTCAAGGGACCGGGCGCCGCGATGAAATTACGCTTGGCAGCTATCACATCATTAATGTCTGGACCAGGGGCCAGCTCGCCACCACGCGGACAAGAGAGCTGGTTCCGCCTGATGTAGTTAATGTCATGCGGCTGACTCCCATTTATTTGGGCCGCTTCGATCACGAAGATGTGATCCAAGCCATCAGCGAGAGACGGATGGTCGGCGGTCCGCTTCGCTGCATCGAGTTCGACACCATAGCCGGGCAAAAGATCGAAAACAATGAACTCTGTGTGGACGCGAGAAACGGAAGCTTGGTATCAGAGAAGCTGGGCGCAGAACTCATCGAGAACAGTGACTTCTTTCCGTTCGCTGGAGCGCTGATACCTGGGAAAATCAGCTACTCGTACTCGGGTGTTGCGAAGCTTGAAATATCGCAGACAATGACCGAGTTGACAGACGCAACCCCGAATGTTCTTGCAGCTCCTCCCGACGCACAGATTCGCCATTTCTGCACGACGTTTCGGCGTCCGCTAGGAGAATCCATGCCACAGCCGAAGCCAGGCAATGGCGGCGAGGATTTCGACGTGGTGGTACGAGGAATCATAGGCGGGGACGGTAAGGTTCACGACGCGGTGGTGCAAAGTTCAGAGCGGCCCGACGTGAACTCGGAAGCACTGGGCCTCATTCAGCAATGGATATTCACGCCGGGCTTGTGTAACGGCCGTCCAAACCCGACCGAAGCGAGTTTCAGTTTGCACTTTCAAGCACGATGAGCATCCAGCAGCCATGGCGTAGCCATCAAGATTGCGCTGACGCTTTCTGGTAATTCGGTACCACACGGCTTTCAACAAGCTCCCAGGCATTACATCTCGAAAACCTGCAGACCGAAAGGACAGGTCTGAAAAACAGGAGTCAGGAGCCAAAACTCAGAAGAAAAAAGAGCAGCCCCCAAGCCAGTCGTTGACACGTCGAGGCAGGCGACGTGAAGCTCGGTCGCGTGCCTGGTCTCTTGGCGGTCCACATTCACGGGTGGGAGGGCCGCGCCACTGGGGGTCACCTCTTGCGCCACTCGCGTCGGCGTCCCACGTCTCCCTGACACCCGAAACCTATCACCCGACACCTGCCCTCAGACTTGCAGTAATCCCTTTGCTGTGCTACGTTTTCTGGGTTTGATGCGTGCACTCACGCTTCCAGGCCCCCGTGAAGAAAGAATCTGCTGAATCCCGTTTTCTGGCACAGATCGATCTCGACCGACTGCCCGGCCACATTGCCATCATCATGGACGGGAACGGCCGGTGGGCGAAGAAACGCCGCCTGCCTCGGATTGCCGGGCACCGAGCGGGGATCCGGGCGGTCCGGCAATCGGTCGAGGCGTGCGCGCGTCTGGGCGTGCCCTACCTGACCTTGTACGCCTTTTCCGTAGAGAATTGGAAACGCCCGCATTCTGAGACCACGCTTCTGATGAGATTGCTGCGAGAGTATCTGAAGAAAGAGATTTCGGAGCTCAACCGGCAGAATATTCGTCTTTCGGTCCTGGGCAGAATTCACGAACTGTCGAAACCCGTGCAGCGCGACCTGGAGATCGCGCTCGAGAGCACAAGACAGAATACCGGACTGCGCCTGACCCTGGCGCTCAACTATGGCGCGCGCGCCGAATTGGTGGATGCGGTCCGCGAGCTCGTGTCCAAGGCAAAACAGAATGGGGACGTAACCATTGACGAAGCCACCCTAAGCAGCCACCTATACACCCGTGATTTACCCGATCCGGACTTGCTCATTCGGACGAGTGGAGAATTGCGCTTGAGTAACTTCCTCCTCTGGCAGGTGGCATACTCGGAGCTCTGGGTGACGGAAACCCTGTGGCCGGACTTTACCCAGGCGGACTTGTTCCAGGCGATCATCGATTATCAGAAGAGGGAACGCCGCTACGGAGGCATAGGGCTGGGGTAGGAATCTTGGCCGTAGACTGACTGCTGCGCAGTCGAAGGCGCGGACCTGGAGAACAGGTCCGCGGCACGTGCTTTTCTTAATGAAACTCCGATTTCTCACCGCGCTGTTGTTGATTCCCCTGGTAATCTATCTCATCGGCTGGTCGCCGAAATGGCTCTTGCTTACAGCCGTGATTGCGAGTGTGGAGCTGTGCCTTTACGAATTCTTCCACATCTGTCAGAAGGCGGGTTTCAAGACGTTTCCGCTGCTGGCGTATTTGGGGGGCGCGGCGCTTTGCGCGGTGCGAGCTATGGAAACGAGCAGAGCAGAATTGTATGCGCTCGTCCTGCTCGTAGCGTTGGTTCTTATAACACTCACCGTCGCTCTGCCATTGACCTGTGACCTGAAGACGTACCTGGGCGCTACTGCGACAACCATTTTCGGTGTGGTTTATATTGGACTGACGCTCTCTTGCTTGCTCCCCCTGAGGTTTTCGAGCCTGGGTGCTGGCAGCCTTGGCCTCGCCCGAACGGCAGGCGCAATACAGGGGCGGAATTTGATGCTCCTTTTGTTCCTCGTGATTTGGGCCGATGATACTTTTGCATATCTGGTGGGTCGCACGTTTGGACGGAAATTGCTTTTTCCCTCGATCTCTCCCAAGAAGACCCTGGAGGGATCGGTGGCAGGACTAGTGGGGAGCCTTCTGGTTGCTTGGGTATTCGCCCGCTTATTCTGGCAGACAGCCAGCTTAAAAACAGTTATCCTGTTAGCAGGCTTAGTAGCGCTGTTTGGGCAGATCGGGGACCTGGCGGAATCCGCAATGAAGCGCGGCGCCAACTTGAAAGACTCGGGGTCGGTGCTGCCGGGCCATGGTGGTTTGCTCGACCGAGTGGATAGCCTGCTGTTTGGCGCACCAGTTTTGTGGCTCACTCTGGCGATCTGGGATTTTTGGCGATGACCAAGGGTTTGTGTATTTTGGGCTCGACAGGTTCGATTGGGCGGCAATGTCTCTATGTCGTCAAAAATGCATCGGACCGATTTCATGTTGTCGCCCTCTGCGCCGGAAAGAACTTGGACTTGCTGGCCCAGCAAGTCCGCGATTTCGCTCCAAAGCTCGTGGTGGTCGGGAATTCGGAGTGTATTGAGCCCCTGCGCGAGCGGCTTCGAATTCTCGGAGCTTCCCCAACCGTTCAGGTTGCCTGCGGGGTGAGCGGGCAAACCGAGGCTGCGACGCATGCTGAGGTTGATACCGTCCTGTCTGCTTCCCATGGCACCACGGGGCTGGTTGCGACCTACAAAGCGATCCAGGCTGGAAAACGAATCGGGCTGGCGAACAAGGAGGTTCTGGTCGCGGCAGGTGAACTGGTCACACGAGCGGCGCGAGAGCGGGGAGCCGAAATCCTGCCCGTGGATAGCGAACATTGCGCCATCCATCAATGTCTTCGGTCGGGGGTCCATTCGGAAGTCCGCCGTCTCATCCTGACCGCTTCCGGCGGCCCGTTTCTGAAGACCCCTCGCAAGCATCTTGATCGCATAACCCCCGAAGAGGCCTTGCAGCATCCCATTTGGAAGATGGGCGGGCGCGTCACCATTGACTCTGCCACCTTGATGAATAAAGGCTTAGAGATCATCGAGGCCCGTTGGCTGTTTGGTTTCCCGTCGGAGAAGATCGACGTCCTCATTCATCCCCAATCAGTTATTCATTCCATGGTAGAATTTAATGACGGATCGGTGATGGCCCAGATGTCGGTCCCGGATATGCGTCTGCCGATCCAGTATGCGCTGACCTACCCGGACCGACTGGTCATGAATGGTGATTCACAGGGCTTGGATCTGATTGCACTGAGCAAATTGCGTTTTTCGGCGCCTGACACTCGGCGTTTCCCGTGCCTGGATTTGGCTCGAGAAGCTTTGCGCCAGGGTGGTTCATTGCCCTGCGCCTTGAATGCTGCCGACGAGGTAGCCGTCGAGGCCTTTCTAGCCCATCGACTGGGCTTTTCGGATATTCCTCGAGTGATCGAGAGAGTTTTGGAACAAACGACTCACGCACAGTCATTAAGCTCCCTGGACGACGTTTTCGCTTGTGACCAGGAAGCGCGAATTCGCGCTCTGGAGCTTGTGACAACGCCTGCGCACTAGGGAGACTCAGCGGCATTATGGCCGGTAGCTTCATTACGGATGCGGTGGTGGTAGTCCTGGTCCTTGGGCTCATGATCTTTATTCATGAGCTTGGCCACTTTATGGCTGCTAAGTTCTTTGGGGTTCGAGTGTTGGTTTTTTCATTGGGCTTCGGAAAACGAC
Source organism: uncultured Acidobacteriota bacterium (assembly GCA_963832915.1). Classification (GTDB taxonomy): domain Bacteria; phylum Acidobacteriota; class Terriglobia; order UBA7540; family UBA7540; genus CAVROP01. Next base: position 120,938 of record CAWHWE010000043.1, on the reverse strand, counting down.
TGCTGCATTTTACCAGAGGGGATACCGATTATCGGATCAGCGCCCTTCCTTTTGGTGGATACGTGAAGATGGCCGGGGACGACCCCTCCGCTGATCGTCAGGGTGATCCCGGAGAATTTCTGGCAAAGCCTCGTTGGCAGAGGTTCGTGATAGTTGTGATGGGACCGGTCATGAACATTCTACTGGCCCTCTTCCTCCTCACATGTCTGTACAAGTTTCATTATCAGAAGCCCGCCTACGAAGAACAGCCAGCCCGGGTGGGCGATGTGGAAGCCGACTCACCGGCCAGCCAGATCGGCCTGATGCCTGGCGATTCTGTGGTTCGCCTTGACAGTCTTCAGAATCCCAAGTGGCAAGACGTGGATATCAAAATCTTGACCACGGTGGGCGAGGGTATGCCGCTGGAGGTCGAACGTGACGGCAAGATTCTAAGTATGAACCTTACCCCCCGCGCGGAAGGGCCGAATCGAGTCGGGTATGCCGGCTTGTACCCTTACGCGCCCGGAGTCATCGACAAGGTCGAGTCGGGCCTTCCTGCGAGTCATGCCGGACTCCTGGCCGGTGACCAGATTGTCGGCATTGATGGGCATAAGATTCTCTATTACCCTCGGGTCTTCTATCTGCTGCAATCCGGCAAGGGGAAACCGGTTCAACTGTCAGTTCTTCGTGGCGGGCAGGAATTCCAAGTCACAATGACGCCGGTTCTTACGGACGCGATGGGAGAAAAACGCTGGCGGATCGGAGTCTCTTTTCACAACGACATGGTGGTAAAGAGGCTGCCCTGGGGCGCTGCAATTGGGGCTTCGGTCGAGGACAACTTGCGGAGCTGCCTTGCATGGTTTGACGTGCTGGGGAAGATTTTGACCCGCCGCCTCTCCACGCGCTCTCTCGCCGGGCCTATCGGGATCGCACAGGCTTCAGGCGAAGCATACCGGGCGGGACTGTCTGAGCTCGTTATGCTGGTCTGTTTCATCAGTCTCAATTTGGGGCTCTTCAATCTGTTGCCCATTCCGGTTTTGGACGGGGGAGTTATCCTGCTGCTGCTCATTGAGGGTCTGATTCGCCGCGACTTGAGCGTGCAGTTAAAAGAGAGGTTTTTGCAGGCCGGTTTCCTCTTCTTGTTGTTGTTGGTAGTTTTCCTTATGTGCAACGACATCGTGAAGACGTTCAGGCCGTCTTGAAGGGGCTGGGGCAATTCAGAATTATGAATGGTGAATAGTGAATCGTCCTGTGCCTGTCGTTGAGATAGGCAGTAAGTGAGGAGAAGCCCTAGGATTCTGTGGGCAGTGAATTGTCAATTGACGCTGGAACCTGATAGCTGAGCGCTGAAGGCTGACAGCTAGCGACGGACAATTGGCAACGGACCAATTTTGAGAGGCCATTGTGAATTTCAGCGATACCGAGTATTTTCCTCCGCGCCGCAAGACGCGCGCCGTCCAGGTCGGCCGGCTCACGATTGGGGGCGACGCCGCGATTATTGTGCAGTCGATGACCAAGACTGACACTCGCGAGGTTGGGAAGACGGTCGAGCAAATCCAGCAGATGGAGGCAGCGGGCTGCGAAATTGTGCGCTTGGCTGTCCCCGACGTTGAAGCGGCAAAGGCCCTGCCCGAGATTCGTAAGCGCTGCCCCGAGTCGATCCTTGTCTCGGATATTCACTTTCAGTACAAGTTTGCCCTGATGGCCCTGGATGCCGGGATAGACAAGCTCCGCATCAATCCCGGAAATATCGGCGATGCCGAGAAAGTTCGCTTGGTGGTGCGCCGCGCGCAGCAGCAGAAGGTTCCTATTCGCATTGGGGTGAATGCGGGGTCGCTCGAGCGCCGACTGTTGGAGAAGTATGGTTATCCGACGCCCGAGGCCATGGCGGAGAGCGCCCTCTATCACGTCCGGATTCTCGAAGAATTGGGATTCACGGACACCGTAATTTCCTTGAAAGCTTCCAATGTGAAGCTCTGTGTTTCAGCCTATCGCTTGCTCGCCAAGCAGGTTGATTATCCCTTCCACCTCGGCATAACGGAGGCCGGTACCCAATTCACGGGGACCGTCAAGTCTTGTGTGGGCATGGGAATGCTGCTTGCCGAAGGTATCGGCGACACCATTCGCGTCTCGCTGGCTACCGACCCCGTCGAAGAAGTTCGCGTGGCCTACGAGATGCTCAAGGCACTGGAGTTGCGTAGCCGAGGGCCGGTGGTGATTGCCTGTCCCACGTGCGGGCGCCTGGAAGTGGACCTGTTCAAGATCGCGGGCGAAATTGAGAAGGCGACCGCGCACATCAAGATGCCTATAAGCTTGGCCGTGATGGGCTGTGCTGTGAACGGTCCGGGCGAAGCGCGCGAAGCGGACTTGGGTGTGGCGGCGGGGCGCGGCAACGGCATGATCTACCGGGAAGGCAAGGCCATCCGGCGGGTCAGCGAGGAGGAAATCGTCCCTGCCTTGTTGGAAGAGATCGAGCGATTCGTGGCAGATAAAACTGCCGGAATTGATACGACGCCCACCGAGATTACGGCTCAGCCTTTTCCCACCACTGATTCGTCCTTGCCGATCCTGAAATAACAGCAAGCATAGCGCGGACCTGGCCTCCAGGTCCGCGGCTTTTCGTTGTCAATTGGGGAGGAACCGCAGACCTCCAGGACAGGTTTGCGCTCGCTGTTGTTCACGACTTCTTTTGTCAGGGGGTCGGCGTAAGGTTCATTTCTGGAGGTCCATCGTAGCCTCTTTCACGATCTCGTCAATCGCCGCCTCCTGTTCGGGCGTCAACACCGGCGGCCTATCTTGTGCGAGCAACTCACGCGCTTTGGTAGCAGCGCGCTTCTCGAAGCGTTCTCGAACCAGGTTGTCGCCTGTGCCCCACGGCAGGCAGTCAAAGAAGGGCGAAAGCAGTTCCTCGTTCCGAAAGTGTGTGGTGGTGTGCTCGTGATCGTAGGTGTGGCCATTGATGCCCGTCTCTTCGATCACATCCAGAGCGAGCGTTTCGTCGTTGACCTCGAACCCTCGCAGGGCGCGGCGCACGAAGCGCGCGATCTCATTATCGATTACGAGCTGTAGGGGCGAGAACGTCAACGCATTCTCCAGATGGCCGACCGTGCCAAACCCGATCGCCCCTGCCAAAACCGCGCCATACATCGAGATCGCTTTCTCCACGCCTACCTGGATGCCCGGTACGCACGCATCGGTCTTGCCGCCGTGAATGCCCGACGGGCAGCCGTAGTATTCGGAAATGAGTTGCACCCGGGCGGACAGTAACGGCATTCGTTCCGCGCCGGCATACCCGAACAACATCGAGCGCATGTCGCAGTAACCGGGCGTCAGATCAACCGTCATGGTGGCGCTGGGGTCAACCGCAAACCCCAGCACCAACCCACCCAGTGTTTCGGCAACGCCGAGGGCCAGGATGCCCGCCGCGGTCATCGGTGCGGTGGCGCCGCCGTTCGGCATCGTATCGAGGCTTTGCGGCAGGCCGAGTTCGAGGTGTGCGAGCAGCAGGTCCGCCATCACGGCGTCAAGGCACAGGGGCGTGCGCGCCTCGGCATAGCCGACCAGAATCGGGTTGCGCCGGTGCGCCTCACGGCCACCCATCACGACTTCCCCAATGCGCGCCACGTAGCCAACCTGCCGGCGTTCAAAAGTCTCGATCCCGCCCAACTTGCGCGTGGCCTTGGCAAGCTCCGCCGCCATCACCACGGGTCGCACCTCCACGGGCACCTCTTGAGCGGAGCACGGCAGCCCCGTATAGTCGATCTGGTCGAGCCCGTCGACGAGCTTCAGTGCATGGCGCACGTCCTGCAACGTGGCATGGCGGCGACGGCCCTCCAGGTCCCAAAGGAAACAGCAGAAGCCGCCTGCGCTGACGGAGAAATCGTCGTGAATGCGAAACGGCTGCGCGTCGAATCGGACCTGGGAATAGCGCACCGACATGCGTTTTGGCCAGCGGTCGGCCTGTTGAAAGTTGCGCCGCATACGCGCCACGGCCGCTTCCACGACCTCGGGCGGGAACTTGGCAGTCCGGCGATCCATGTCAACACGGCAACCCGCTGCGCGGAGATATTCGAGCGCCTGGACATGGTCCACCCACATCCCCGTTCGTTCCAGAATCCGCAACGCGCACTGATGAATCGCGTCCATCTCGGAACGGCGGAGATAGCGGATGGGTTCCATCAAAGATGTTTTCATGAAGTGGTTCCTATCAACTTTGCCCGGTTTCAAGCTGTGGGCGGATGGTCCAGAATTGCTTCCGCTTTCGCATCCCAGTATAGCTTCTTGCCTTGCCAGTACGAGCGCGCGGCCATAATGCAAGCCACGGAGTGCGCGTAGCCGGCCTGAACCGGGGCGGAGGGTTGCTTGCCGGCGCGCAGAGCTTCGAGCCAGTTCGTCATGTGGGAGAGGTCTTCATCCGGAGTCCACACCGGGCCTCGGCCGCCGTCGCCCGGCAGTGAGAGCCACTGCTCCGCGCGCTTGATATCGGGCGTCTCCTCGAAATTCCCTTTCTCTTCCACCCACTTCCAGCGCGGCGTGCCCTCGGTCCCGTGGTTGATGAGCGTACCCTTCTTTCCCATGATGCGAATGAAGCTATCGCAATCATTCCCAAAGCTCGTCGCATAGCTCACCAGGAAGCCCTTGGGATATTCCAGCAGCGCCTGGAAGGTATCCGGGTTCTCCCGCCCGTCGTGCCAGGCGAAGACTCCTCCGTGCGCGACCACCGATCTCGGGAAGTGCTCATCCATAAACCAATGGGCCAGATCAATTCCATGGCTCATCCACTGGTCGGCGATACCACTGGAAAAGTCCTTGTAGAGCCGGTATTCGAAATAGAGCTGGGGGTCGAAAGGGCGATAGGGTTTCGTCATCAGCCACTTGCGCCAGTCCGTATCCTGCTCGCGGATTTGCTTCACTTCCGGCCGGCCGCGCCAGCGCGGGCCGTGGTAATTCCAGACGATTTCGAATTTGCTCACTTCGCCCGTGACGCCCTGCCGGTACCACTCCCGCGCCGCCACTTGGTAAGGCTCGCTGCGGCGTTGTGTGCCGACCTGCACAATCAGGTTGCGCGCCAGCACGGCATCGCGCGCCGCCTTGGCTTCCTCCAATACGTTGCCCATGGGCTTCTCAACATAGACGTGCTTGCCTGCCTCGGCCGCCATCTTCAGCATCGGGGAGTGCTGATGCTCGGGCGTGGAAATGATCACCGCATCGATGTCCTTGAGCGACAGCATATCCTCCAGGTACATGAAGGCGCGGGGCGCGCGGCCGTAGGTTTTCCCGGCCACCGCCGCGGCGCGCTCGCGATGCACCTTCCAAAGGTCGCAGATTGCCGAGGTCTCGACGTTCAGCGGGTCTTTCAAGTGCGCCAGAATCAACTCCAGCCCTCGCCCACGATTCCCCATCCCCACGTGACCGAGCGAGATGCGGTCATTGGCGCCCAGAATACGTGCATAGGATCGCGCGGTTGTCCCCAGCCCCATGGCGCCCACAACAACATTTGTGGTTTGCCGCAGGAAGGTCCTGCGGTTGACGATCTTCTTGCTGTCACTCATGGTTCCCTCCCCACCGGCGAAGTTGCGTCATCGAGTATTCCACAATAATCCTGAACGAAAGTCACTAGAGTGTTCGCATTTGCGCAACCATTCCGGCCACCCTTGATTCGCAACCTAGGCGAGTCCATCGAAAAACACTCTTCTCACATCCGGGAACATCATAGAGGGAGTCAAATCCCAAGTCCAGCGGCGGGGCTTGCTATCCGCAGAGATGGGTTCACCTGGCGGATACGACGTATCGAAGGGGATTTTGCTGCGCCCTTCCAGACCCGTGGTGAGAGATGGGGGCTAGTCACGTTCTGGTCCGCTTTCTGGCGCAGGACCACGCGAAGCAGGCCGCTCGCGGTGCGACGCGGATCGGGGCCAAGGGGATATGGGTCTCCAATTACCTCAATTCTTCGCTTCCACATTTTCCTTGCTTACCGAGGGGAGCTGTTGTATTTTTACACTCGGTAACCGAGGAGGAAAATGAGCAAACCATCTGATTTGGTCCAGGGCACGCTGGACTTACTTATTCTGAAGGTGCTGGCGCTGGAGCCGCTCAACGGCTACTCCGTCAGCCAGCGGCTGAAACAAGTATCGGGTGACGTCCTGCGCGTCAGCGACGGCTCGCTTTACCCCGCATTGCACAAGCTCGAGCAGGAAGGCTGGATCGCAGCCGAGTGGAGACCCAGCGAAAACAACCGCCGCGCGAAGTATTACGCGCTGACCCGGCTCGGCCGGAAGCAATTGGAGAAAGAGGCCAGTAACTGGCTTCGGCTGTCGGTGGCGATTTCGAACGTGGTGAAGCTGGAGGAAGCCTGAGCACGGCGAATGCCCGGGAGAAGAACATCATGGGCCCAGAACATTGGATTTACACGCTCCCGCTGCGCCTGCGTTCGCTCTTCCATCGCCCCCAGGCGGATCAGGATTTGGACGACGAAATCCGCGACCACCTGGAGCGAAAAACGGCCGACTACATCGCCCGGGGCCTCTCGCCCGAAGAAGCCCGTTATGCAGCGCGACGCGAATTCGGCGGCATCGACCAAGTCAAAGAAGAGTGCCGGGACAGTTGGGGTATAGGGCTTATCACCGAACTCGTACAGGACCTCCGCTACGGCGTGCGCATGCTCGCCAAGACTCCCGGCTTCACAGCGGTGGCGGTCATAACGCTCGCTCTTGGCATCGGCGCTACTACGGCCATCTTTACAGTCGTGAATGCTGTACTTCTTCGTCCCTTGCCCTACACGCACCCCGAGGAACTGGTTTGTGTGCAGGTGATCCTGAACAATTACCCCGTTTCTCCTTCTGCCTACAGCAATGATTTCGCGGCCTGGAGGGATCGCAGCCAAACGCTCAGCCAAGTGGGCGCTTACATGCTCTCCTGGTTTAATCTGACGGGCAGTGGCGAGGCTCAGCGAGTCAGCAGCGGAATGGCAAGCAATTCCTTCTTCTCACTCCTGGGTGTTCGACCGATGCTCGGAAGACTATTCCTTCCTGAAGAAGACCGTCCCGGCGGGCCGCCGGTAGTTCTATTGAGCGAGGCTCTATGGCGGAGCCGCTACAAAGCGGATTCATCCATCGTCGGCAGGGGGATCACGCTGGATGACAAGCTTTACACTGTGGTGGGGGTACTTCCTGCTACGTTCGTCATACCCGACCACATGAGGACCGAGTATGCCCTGTGGGTGCCACTCGCCGAAGGCGAACCCGGGACCGGACCCATTCGGACGGTACGAATCATCGGCCGGCTGAAGCCCGGAGTGGGCCTGGAGGCAGCTCGTGCAGATTTGGATGCGATCGCGCAGGCTCAGTTGCAAGATGCGATCGCGAGGCATCGGTGGAGTAGCAGCTTCAAAAAGAAAATCGTGCTCTCACCTTGGCAAGAGCAAATCACCGAGAATTCCCGGCTTTCCCTGTTGCTCTTCCTGGGAGCGGTGGGCTTTGTCCTCCTCATCGCCTGCGCCAATGTAGCTAACCTTCTGCTCTCCCGAGGTGCTACACGTCAGAAAGAGATTTCCGTTCGGCTGACCGTGGGGGCGGCCAGAACTCGTATTGTCCGACAGCTTCTCACGGAAAGCGCGTTGTTGGCTCTAGTGGGCGGACTGCTTGGCTTGGTCTTGGCACGCTGGGGAAAAGACCTGTTGATGGTATTTATTTCGCCGAACCTTCCGGCTCTAGAACCCATTGTCCTCGACTACCGTGTCCTGGGTTTCAGTCTGGCATTGGCTGTGGTCACCGGTTTGGCCTTCGGGATGGTTCCTGCGCTTCAGGCCTCCAAGGTCCCGCTTAGTGCGGTACTCAAAGAAGCGAGCCACAGCGCCTCCGAGTCTCGATCCGGCCTGCTCTTCCGCAACCTGCTCATTGTGTGTGAGACCGCGCTAGCCATGGTTCTTCTGGTAGGCGCCGGCTTGCTGTTCAGAAGCTTTCTGCGCGTGCGCAGAATCGATATGGGATTCATGTCAGAGAACATCCTGAGCATGACGATAGATTTGACGCCCTCCGAATACACCACGCCAAATGTCCAAGCGGCGTTCTTCCAGCAACTGATGGAGAGGATTAGGGGCCTCGAAGGCGTACAAGCGGTGGGGGGCAGCAGTTGTCCTCCCTTGGGAAATCGCGAGACTTCGGTGACGACGGCTCTGAATGTAGGAGGGCAGTCTGTAGAAGTACCGGATGCAAGAACCACGGCGGTGAGTCCGGATTATTTCCGAGCCATGGGAATTCCGCTCATGCGAGGGCGCTATTTTACGGAAGCTGACCATGAGACCTCACCCAACGTGGCGATTGTCGATGAATCCTTCGCGCGCCGTTATTGCCCCGGCGGGAAATGTCTTGGTGGGAGGATCGTGAGTTGGGTTCGCCATAGCGAGCGGCTGACCATTATGGGGGTCGTGGCCGATGCTCGGGACTCGGCAGAGGCGGAGCCGCACCCGAAGGTCTACCTTCCTTTCTCCCAGGCAAGCGAACCTTACATGACCGTGCTCGTGCGCACCGCCGGAAACCCCAAGTTCTGGGCTTCGGCTGTGCGCAGCCAGGTTGCCAGCGTTGACAAAAATCAACCCTCACACGACCTGATGACATTGGAAGACCTGCAGGCGCAATCCCGGACGCCGCGGCGGGTCAACATGCTTCTGGTCGGTACGTTCGCAGGCTTGGGCCTAATCCTTGCCACGGTAGGAATCTATGGCGTGGTGTCTTATTCGGTAATCCAGCGTAGGCACGAAATTGGCGTCCGCATGGCCTTGGGCGCGGAACGCCGTGATGTGCTGAAGATCGTGGTCAGGCAAGGACTTCGCTCGGTGTTGATCGGCACGGGAATCGGCGTGGCGGCGTCGATCGGACTCACGCGGTTCTTACAAACCATGCTCTTTGGCGTGAAGCCCACTGACGCCGTGACGTTCGTTGCCGTCTCGCTGCTGCTGCTCGTAGTAGCGTGGCTTGCCTGCTACATTCCTGCCCGCCGCGCAACGAAGGTCGATCCCTTGGTGGCGCTGCGGTACGAATAGGTGCCAGGTGCCAGAAAGTCCGAAGATAAATGTTGGGTGAGATTGAAATACGCTCGCGCTGATGAAACCTTTTAGATAATATCATAGTCAATGTATACAAGGAGGCACGCTGATGCAGCACGCTGCAAGCCCTCCTGAAACACTCACTCCTTTGATCCTCATGGCCCAGGCCCGGGGCGACGAATTGTGCAGATATGAGATCGCCAACTGTGCCACCGCACAAATTGCTTTTGACAACGCCGATGACGCTAAAGAGACGCAGCCCGTTATTTCAGTAGGCAAGCAAGGCCGATTTGCTGTAAGTCGGGAGGGATCACATGCGAAACGGTTCTTTCAAGTCGTGGCATTTTAGATTGTTGATTCTTGGGGGCGTTGCGCTCCTTTCGGTGGTCATGCTCGCTTCGCCGCCCCAGCAAGTCCAAGAGCCTCCACTTCCCGCTGCGTCGCCCGCCGCCCAAGCCAGCGAACCAGAGTACAAACTGCGCGTAGAAAAGAACGTGGTTGTGGTTCGGGTGGTGGTGCGCGACTCGAAGGGCCACGCGGTGGGAGGGCTAAAGAAGGAGGATTTCACGATTACGGATAACAAGAAGCCGCAGACGATAAGCAGCTTCGCAGTGGAAACTTCCGTGGCTGCGACCGCGCCGGCGCAACCCTCGGCCGCCGCTCCCGCGGCTAAGGCGGGGCAAGAAGCCGCTGCCGCTCCCTCGGCGCCAGTCAGTTACTTGGCCTTCTATTTTGACGATCTGTATTCGGCTCAGGACAGCTTATATCGTGCCGGCCAGGCAGCGGAGCAATTCATCGCCGGTTTGCCCCCGACCGAGCGGGTGGCGATCTTCACCTCATCGGGAATCCAGTCTCTCGACTTCACAGACGACCGGCAGAAACTCCACGAAGCGCTAATGAAGCTGCGCGCCAATTCGCGCGTCAATCCCAAGGGGCGCTGTCCGGAGATCAACGATTATCTCGCCTACCGAGCTCATGAATATGGCGATAAGGATGAGGCCTGGGCCATCATTGCGGACGAAGCCTTGAACGATTGCCACTGGCCCCCCCTCATGGCAGGTAACAAAGAGCTTCTTCGCCCGCTGGTCTTGCAGGTTTACGAGGCTCATCGGTTCCAGTCGCGCGCTGTGCTCAAGAATCTTGAAAGTGTCATCGAGCGCATCGCTGCAATGCCGGGAGAGCGGCAGGTGATGCTCGTTTCAGACGGGTTCATGGATTTGGAAATGAATAATCGCGTGGAGAGTGTAGTGGACCACGCCTTGCGCGCGCGAGTCACGATCAGCGCACTCGTTGGCGCAGGACTGACCGTGAACATGGTCGAGATGGATACGACCCGGTCCAACATGCCCCCGCCCGAGTTGAGTACTGTGATACACACCTATAACACAGCACGGGAAGTTGCTGCCACGGGAACGCTGGCGGAAGTCGCCCAAGGCACAGGAGGGCAGTTCGTCGGCGAAACCAACGACCTGTTAGGCGGCATGCGCAAAGTTCTGCTGCCGCCGGAAGTCATGTATGTGCTCACGTTCTCGCCGGAGAACCTGAAACAGGACGGCGCGTTCCACACTCTGAAGGTTACCTTGACGAACAGCCGCGGCCTCAGCATTCAGGCGCGCCGAGGCTATTTCGCGCCCAAAGGACAGGCCGCTCTCGAAGAACTCGCCAAAAACGAGATCCGTGAGGCTGTTTACAGCTCCTACGCGCTTCAGGACCTGCCCCTCACCTTCGAGACAGAAGTCCGTAAGGCCGAAGGACAGAGCGCGGAGATTGCGGTGCAGGCGCAACTGGACGTCCGCAACCTGCCGTTTCAGAAACAGGGTGATCTCAATCTCGACAATGAGGTGTTCGCCGTGGGCCTGTTCGACCATGACGGCAAGTACGTTACGGGCAGTCAGCAGACTTACGCCCTGTCTCTGAAGGACACCACGCTGGCGGAAATGGAGAAGCGCGGGCTCAGCCTTAAGACACATGTCTCAGCAAAAACTGGAGCCTATACCTTGCGGGTGGTGGTGCGGGACTCGCAAGGCGGGAAGATGGCAGCCTCGAGCAAGGCAGTAGAGGTTCCCTCCCAGACCGCCCCGCCGGCGGCGCAGCAGGTTGTCCCTTCGGGGCCCGCGGTGGGGCAAAGCGGGGAGATGGCAGCCTCGAGCAAGGCAGTGGAGGCTCCCTCGCAGACTGCCCCGCCACTGGCGGCGCAACTTGTTGCTTCTGCGGATAAACCGTTCTTCGAGGCCTACCGTCGCAGCGACCCCATTACCAAATGGCAACTGAAAAAGACGCTGCATCAGATCCCGGAACTCAAGGGACTCAAACCCGCCACAGACCAGTCTCAGCTTCCCGAGATTTTGCGCCGCGTCAGTGCGAATCTCCAGAAATTCGTCGTGAACTTCGTCGATACCGCTGCCCTGGAAATTGTCGACGAAGGCGAAGAGTCCGCCATGAGGAACGACTACTCGGTGCCCGGGAACAGAATGATGACAAACAGCACCAAGCAGAAGTTTCGCTATTTGATGCTGGCTCGGCGGGAGGGCAGCGCTTTCAGCCTTGTCGAGTACCGCACTGATCTGCATGGGCGGGAGGAACATCCTCAGATACAAACTGGGGGCTTCATCAAGACCACAGGCTTTGCCGCGATGCCCCTTTTCTTCGGGCCGCTGCAACAGCCTTGGTCTGACTTTCGTTACCTGGGCCAGCAAACGATCGGCGGCACTGGTACTGACGTTGTGGCCTTCGCCGAGCGCATTGATCCCGCAGCGGTTATGGGCCACTTCGTCGTTGGCGAAATGTCTGTACCGCTGCTTGTCCAGGGCGTGGCTTGGATTCGTGCCGCCGATTACCAGATTCTCCAGATGCGCACGGACCTCCTTGCGCCCCTCCCGCTACTGAATCGGGTGACCACGCTTGTGCAGTTCGCAGAAATCCGGTTTGAGGGTAGCCCCACAGCCTTATGGCTCCCCGAAAGAAGTGGATGTCAAGGTGGAGTTGACGAACTACGTGTTCTCGAATCGTCACAGGTACTCGGATTATCGGCTCTTCCAGGTCAAGTCCGTCATCAGGACGGACTTTCCGGCGGCTCAGCAACATTGATGTCAGGCTCGTATATGAGATCGTCAACCGTGCCACCTGTCATTCCGAGCGAAGCAAGGAATCTCGCTCTGGCTCTCCTCCGAGAAAGCAGGGCGAGATTCCTCACTTCGCTCCGTCGAAAGTCACGTCATTCCCGTCCCGCCATGGCGGGAGGAATCCAGCTCGTTCTGGTGACGTGGACCCCCGCTTGCGTGGGGGTAACGAAGGCTTGACTTTCATTCCGATGGGTAGGCCGCAGACCCATGAGCACTCGGAATGACGGCGGTGGCCTGAAAAGGTTGAGCCACAGACTCTCTGCAAAACGAGAGTCTGCGTTGCAGCCATCGCAGAAGGTAAGCGACAGAGATTTGTTGCAAGTCGGGAGGGATCACATGCGAAACGGTTCATTCGAGTCCTGGCGCCTTAACAGGTTGCGGAAAAACCCCTTCGGCTTGTCATTCCGAGGAACTGTAGGCGACGAGGAATCTCGCAAGTCCTTTACTTTCAGGGCGAGATTCCTCGCTTCGCTCGGAATGACACGGTTGAGAGGCGTTTTTCCGCAGCCTGTTCGATTGTTGATTCTAGGGGGCGTTGCGCTCCTATCCGTGGTCACGTTCGCTTCGCCGCCCCAGCAAGTCCAAGAGCCTCCACTTCCTGGCGCGGCGCCCGCCGCGACCGTTCAAACCTCGCCCGAAAAGGAAATTGCCACTCAGGATGTTCAACCCCCACTCACCTTGCGCGTGCAGCGCAACGTGGTGGTGGTGCGCGTCATCGTCCGAGACGCCAATGGCCGTCCTGTTCCCAAGCTGCGAAAAGAGGACTTCCGTTTGTTCGACAACGGCAAGGAGCAGGCGATCGATCAGTTTTCCGTGGAATCGCCGCGGGTCACTCCGGCCGCCGCGCCTCCGGCGCCCGGCAAGCCATCCGAGGAGAAGCCAGCCCCAGGATCGGCGCCGGCATCGGCGATTGTGGCCCCGCAGAACTACCAGGCGCTCTACTTCGACGACATTCAATCGGAGTTACCGGACCTCAATCGCGCCCGCGATGCGGCGGAGAGGTATCTGGCGGCCACGCTGACGCCCGCCGACCGGGTTGGTATCTTCACCGCCTCAGGGAAGGGAGTTCTGGATTTCACGGCGGATCGCGAGCCGCTCCACGAGGCCCTCCTCGAGCTCCGGCCCAGGCCCCTCTTTGTGGAGTCAGCTCCCTGTATTGATATCGGCCCATATGAAATGCTCATCGGTATCGTCGGCCTCGCAGATCGGATTAAACAGTGCGTCGGGAATACTAAGCAGGGAACGGCGCCGGCGATGGCGGGGGCGATAGCGAGCCGTTTGAGAGAGGAGAGCATGCTGACGTCCGAGGCGGAGCTACGCGGCCTCGAGCAAGTCGTTCGCCGCACCGCGCTGCTCCCTGGGCAGCGTAGCGTTATTATGCTCTGTCCCGGTTTGCGTGATTACAGACTTGAGACCCGTACCTATGAGATTGCCGAGCGCGCCCTCGGCGCGGGTGTAGTGGTCAACGCCCTCAACCTGCGCGGCCTCTACGCGATCATTCCCGGTGGCGATGCCAGCCAGGGCACCGCACCCGCCGAGAAGCCGACGAAGTTTACTTCGCCGGGGTTGGAAGGGATGGCCGAGGTGTCCGCTTACGCCCGCGTCGAAGATGTTCTTTACGATTTCGCCGCCATCACCGGCGGCCAAGTCTTCCACAACGACAATGATCTGGAGAAGGGCCTCCGCCGAGTGGGGACGCTGGCGGATGTTTATTACGTGCTGGCCTTTTCTCCCCGCAACCTCAAGCTCGACGGCCGCTTCCACACGCTTAAGGTCAACCTGGTGAATCCGGCCCGGCTCACGGTTCAGGCGCGGCACGGCTATTTCGCGCCGAGAGCTGCGGAAGATGCGGCTACCAAGGCCAAGGAAGAGATCGAACAAGCAATGTACTCTCAAGACGAATTGAAGGAACTACCGATTGATGTGCATACGCAGTATTACAAAGTCAACGAATCCGAGGCGTGGCTGGCCGTTCTTACCCATCTTGACCTGAACGCCGTCCGCTTCCGCAAGGAGGCGGATCGCAATCGCGACGACGTGACCTTTCTAACCGTCCTCTTCGACATGGATGGAAAGTACGTTACGGCAAGACAGAAGCTGGTGAAGTTTCGACTTCGTGATGCCACTCTTGCGAGGTTCACACAAACCGGAATAACCATGAAGACGGAGTTCGACTTGAAGCCCGGGACGTACATGGTGCGCCAGATCGTCCGCGACTCGGAGGCCGGCCAATTATCCGGATTGAGCCGTACCGTGGAGATACCTTATTAGGGGGTGATGTATGAGTCGAAGAAGCAAACTCTGGTTGCACATTCTCCTACCGGCGTCCATCGCAATTCTGGGGGTGCGACTGGTGCTTACTCTTGCCCAGAGCGCAGAGTTTGTGCAGTTCACACTCTGCGGCTCTGCCCGCTAAGTTAAAGCTCAACGCTACTACAGGCGTGCGGAGCTTTGGAGTGCGGCAGCTTGCTGCCGCTTTCCTCGCCGCGAGCTTGCTCGCGGGAATTTCACCCGAGAGCACAATTCCCAGCCAGCAAGCTGGCTGGCACCAAAGCGGCAGCAAGCTGCCGCACTCCAAAGCTCCGCATCCACGCTCGATGGGAATGCCGAGCGCAAAGGGAAGTGCGGAGTCAATCTCCCGTGTCGCGGGCGAACACTACCATCCCATTAGCTGGAATCACTATATTCGCGGAGGCGCCAAAGCCGTGCAGCGGACCTCCAGATGCCGAAATCCCTCCTCCATTGCCCGCCACCATGGGATTAACCCAGTTGTCATAGACGTCACTGTTGAAGACTTCAACCCACGGCCCTGAAAACGGGAATCCAATCGCGTAGTTATACCAGGTTGTCTCGGCGAGAGTTGCAACTACAATTACATCATTGCCTGTGCCCTCAAGCCATCGGTGAAATGCAATGACGCGGTTCTGGTCGTGGACATGAAATGCGTTGACATTGTCGCCGCGCAAAGCCGGCTGATTCCACCTTAACCGGATAAGATCCTGAGTGAAACGCAGATGGTTCATCATTGCCGGATCAGTGCCCGCATTGAGGCCGCCCCACCTTATGAGATTGCCCGACGCCGCGGGATCGCAGCTCCACTGCTGGTCTTCCAGAAACTCCTGTCCCATAAAGATCTGGGGTATCCCTGGCGCAGTCAACAGGAGTCCGGTGGCGAATCGCGAACGGCTGCGAGCATACCAGGAGCGCGCATTCGAGCCGTCGGCGAGAGCGGGAATGCGCGGGTTCCGTCCCACCGCCACGAGATCGTGGTTCTCAACACAAGTGACTGCCTGCCACCCATGCGCAAAGCCCTGGGGATAGAGATTGCCGGCGAGGGCGTCGAAATCAACCGTGGCGCTCTGGCCATATGACGCTTGCTGGACCGCGGTGCGGACGGCGCTCCGTAATCCATCGTGTTGCAGAACGTCAAAGCCCGTGCCGCCGCTCGCGGTTGGCGTCACGATCAAGGGGGCTGGCTGCGGATAGTTTTGGAACTCGTAGGGCCAATATTCGGCATTTTGGAGCAGCCGTGGCCTGAGGTAGCGAAGCGTGCTGGTGAGGTCGCAGCAAAAATCCCAGCCGGAATCTTCATTCATGGGCAAGAGCGCACTGATTTCGTCGTACCGAAACCCGTTGAACGTGGAATTCCTCGATGTAATAGCGGGCGCTATTGATGATGAACTGGCGAACATCGTTGTTCCAAAGTGCGAAAGAGAGACCGCCAGCGAGCCCCTGGTTGGTGAAGTAGAGACTTTGATTGTTATCGCTGGTATCGGCAGCCCGATCCCAAAAGTAGAGGCTTTGATCGTCGCCCATGAATCCGCCCGCGTGGTTGTACACGACGTCAAAGGTCACCGCGATACCGTAGAGATGACACAGGTCCACCATCGCCTTCAGTTGCGCGGGCCCCGGAGTGATGTCTTGGATTCCTAGCGGTGAAATGCCCTTCATGGCGAGCAGGCGATTGATCGTAGTCAGGTATCCGGACAGGGCAGCCTGCCCGGACACAACGTAGGGGAAGTCTGGCGAGAAATAGTCCGCGCCGTTGTAACCCATCGAGGGATCGGTTTCCATTTCATCGACAGGCAGCGGCTGAAGCACGTTGACCCCGAGCGCCACCAGGTACTCAATCTTTCCGATTACATCGAGAAAAGTCGATGCCAAGCCAGGTGCGCTGGGTGCGTAGGTTCCCACATGCAACTGATACACGATCATGTTGGAAAAGTCTGGCGTCACAAAAGCCGAATCGTGCCATGCATAGGCTGTCCCGGGACGGATTAGGCAACTGCAGGTCGGGAAGGGAGAGTCCGTCGCCAATTCTCTGGCATACGGATCACGTTTGTAACCGCTCGATCCTGCGCCGACGACCCAAAAATGATAAGGGTCGCCGTCCTCGGCGTCAGGAATGAAGCCCGTCCAGTATCCATTCGGATCCTTCGCCATAAGCAAATCGTCGGTCTGGCCGGTCATTGGCGCGCCTCCAAAGGCGCCATTGACGTAGACAGCAGTCGCGCGAGGCGCCCAGGCACGAAACGTCGCTCCTCCACTGTTTATGAGATTTGCCCCCATTGGAGTAACTGGCAGGATATTGGCTTGAGAAATCATGACACGTCCCCTGAGATCAGAAGTTGGGTTTGAAGTCGTTAAATGCCCTGAGGTCGATGCAACAACATTGTACCCCAGATTTGCGTGCGGCTTCATGAAATGAAGCAAGTTCCGAATTCGGGTTTAATACCTTTGACAGGCGGGCTGTGAACAGGTCATCTGGGAATTTCTGATTGAGCGCGAGGCTTTGCAGCCACGGGGAAAGGCAAGTCATCTCCCGGCCCTTATATTGGGACAAAGCCGATTTTGTCTCGCCACTCCTCAAGAGTCAACGCTGCCCAAATTAGCAGCAGATCTTCGATTGCCGTTCCAATCTTGGTCTCCTGCGAAACGAGAATCAGTCCGGGGCTTGATTGTGTTTCAGTGAATAGGGTGAAGTGTGCCGGCATAGTTCCGCGGTCATGTGATATCAAAATTCGGTTTTCACGGGCGGCGATCGCGAGAACCTCTTAGTCAGGCCGGCCGATTAAGTCGCCTTGAGACGCGGTTTGAAAATCGATAGTGGGTTCCCGCCCGAGAAGGCCAAGAACAATCTTTTGGTTGAAGTCCGCGTCGGCCAAGAAGCGCGGTTTCATGTGCGGGGACTCGGCATTGAACGGCGCGCTGCTTCCAGCTTTGCATACAGGGCCGGATACTTGCGGCGAGCCTCTTCGCGCATCCGCGCGAAGTCCGCCCGCCCTTTCTGAAGATACGCATCAATCGTTTGCAGGTGTGCCAGGTAAAACGCGACAGCGCCGTACGCTTGCTCCAACCTGAGCGCTGGAAATGACTCGACGATGCCGTCTGGGGATTCGCCGCGAAACACGATCAAATTGGGGGTGGGTCAGTTTGGTGTTGTAGCGGCGAGTTTACCTCGCCAAATGGCGGCGTAAAGCCGCCTCTACATCAAACTGACCCACTACCTTAAATTGGTAATAGGCTCAAGTTGAAATGTTAGCGTCTCTAAGCGGTCGTTCTTTCTTGTTATGATATGCGCCACCCGCGTTTGATTCATCGAAGGAGGCACCCCTGTCTCCTGCGGCTTTGCCGGGAAGCTGCCGCGGGAAGGGCAGTGGGTGGGGCCTCAAAGCGAGCGCTCATAAAGAGCCATCATATCAGCTTCGGTGCAGGGACGAGGATTGAGCAGGTGACAGGCATCTTCCATCGCCTGCTTGGCCAAGGCGGGTATCATTTCTCGCCGGATGCCTAACAGGCTTAGCCGATCAGGCATATCGACTTCTTTGAGCAGTTGGCGTATTCGTTCGATCGCTGCTGAGGCGGCTTCATCAGGGCGGAGGCGGGAGACGTCGAGATCCATGGCAACGGCGAGATCCCGCAAGCGCTCTTCGGATTGCGACCGGTTGAACTCCAGAACCGGCGGCATCAGGATTCCATTGACCGTGCCATGATGAAGCCCCGCCATGGTGGAGAGTGGATGGGCAAGGGAGTGCACGGCGCCCAGGCCCTTTTGAAAAGCGACAGCGCCCATGATTGCGGCCATCATCATGTGCGTCCGGGCGTCGAGATCCTTCCCGTTGTGGACGCCCTTTGCCAAGTGGCGAACCACCAGGCGTGTCCCTTGGAGAGCAATGGCATCGCACATGGGGTGATAGCCCTTGGCGAGGTAGGCCTCCACGTTGTGGGCCAACGCATCAAGACCTGTGCCGGCGGTGATTCCAGGCGGCATTCCGAGGGTTAATTCCGGGTCGGCCAGCGCCACGCCGGCAATCAAGTGCGGGCTGAAAATTACCGTCTTTCTGTTGGTAGCTTTGAGGACGATGACCGCGCTCCTTCCGACTTCACTCCCCGTTCCGGAAGTTGTGGCAATGGCGATCATGGGGGGAACGTCAGGGCTTATTTTTGCGCCGCCATTGAGCTGGTCATCGTATTGTTCGAGTGGCAGGGGATGCGTCACACACAAGCGAATGGCCTTGGCCGCGTCTAACGGGCTCCCGCCTCCCAATCCGATTATTCCATCGCACTTTCCTGCACGATAGATTTCCAGGCCCTGGAGAACGTTCTGCTCGACGGGATTGGGATTTACGCCGTCATAAAGCGTCAGGGAGAGTCCTGACCGTTTCCCTTCCTCGACAATTCGATTCGCAATTCCGCACTGAACTATGCCGCGGTCGGTCACGAGCAAGGGTCGCTCGATTCCCAGTCGCTTCGCTTCGCCTCCCAGTTCACCTATGGCGCCGGCGCCAAAGACAATTCGCGTCGGAAAGGCAAAGAACGAAATGCCGCTCTCTCTGCTCATGCTTCCACCTTCAATCAGATGATCTCGAAGTAGCGTTCCAATTCCCAGTCCGTCACAGCCCGCCGGAACTGGCGTGCTTCCCAATCGCGAGTGGCGGAGTAGTGATCCACGAACTCGTCACCAAAAATCTGCCGTGCCGTTTTGCTGGACTGGAAAAGCTCGGTGCCCTCCTCAAGACTCCGCGGCAGCGCCGGCGCTTGGGATGCGTAGGCGTTGTCGGTTGGCGCGGAGAGTTCCACCTTGTTCTCGATCCCGTAAAGCCCCGAGGAAAGGCTCGCGGCAAGCGACAGGTAGGGGTTGGCGTCAGATCCGGAGAGGCGGCACTCGACGCGCGTGCCTTTGGGCCCCGCAGCAATTGCCCGCAGGGCAGTGGTGCGGTTGTCTATGCCCCAGGTTACGTTGGTCGGCGCCCAGGTGCCGGGCACGGTTCGTTTGTAGGAGTTTACGGTGGGGCAGAACATCACCGTGAACTCCCGCATGAGCGCCAGTTGGCCGGCCATGTAATGCTGCATCAAGCCGGAATAATGCGAGTCCGAATTCCGATCGTAGAAAAGGTTACGCTTTCCCTGCCGGTCGGAAAGACTCTGGTGGATATGCCCGCTGCAACCTGGGAGGTTGGCATTCCATTTGGCCATGAAGGTGGCGAGCAGTCCGTGCTTGCGCGCTACGATCTTGACCACGGTCTTGAAAAGTGCAGCCTTGTCCGCGGCGCGCAAGGCGTCGTCGCAACGAATTGCGGTCTCATAAACTCCCGGGCCGGTCTCGGTGTGAAAACCCTCGAGCTCAATATTCATCGCACGCGTGGCGTCCAGGATGCTGTGCGCCAGGTCCGAGTGCAATGAAGCGCGTAAAAAACTGTATCCAAACATGCCTGGCGAAAGTGGGGTCATGTCGCGAAAATGCTTTTGGCGCGCGGAAAGCGGGTCTTCTTGGAAGAAGAAGTACTCGTATTCGAATGCGGCCTTTACTGTGTAGCCCCTTCTGCCCGCGCCTTCGATCGCATTCCGGAGCACCTGGCGAGGGGAGACAGCGAGCGGCGTGCCGTCTTTCCGGAAGAAATCGACCAGGAAAAATGCCGTGTTTTCTTCCCAGGGGAGGACGGCGAAGGTGGAGAGGTCAATCCGGGCCAGAGCGTCGGGATAACCCGTTTGCCAGCCGGTGAGCGTGACGTTGTCGTAGAGCGCGTCCGAGCTGTCCCAGCCGAAAATGACATCACAGAAACCCAAACCCGAGTCGGCAGCGGAGAAGAATTTGTCGAGTGAGATGTACTTTCCCCGGAGTACCCCGTCAATGTCGAATCCTCCCAGCTTGACTTGCCCGATCCGGAGTCTTTCAAAAGTCCGCTTCACCTGCTGGAGATTCATGGCTGTATCCTCACCGGCGCGGCTTCTTGCAGGATGCGGAAAAACCCTATTCAGTGCCCTCGAAGGGCGGGGCATTAGCCCGCCGGTTCGGGGCGGGGAGTTAAGGGGGCCTTTAGGCCCTGAAACCGCGTCGCTTCAGGGGCTAAAGTCCCCAAATCCCGTCTAAGCTTTACGGCGGGGCTGAAGCCCCGCCCTTCCATCCCGCAACAAATAAGGTCGCTAACTTTTTCAACCAAGCACTAATCAAGCGATACCCAAACGGATTTCACCTGCGTATAGGACTCAAGCGCATGGGGGCCCATTTCGCGGCCGAACCCGCTTTGCTTGTAGCCGCCAAAGGGCGAAGCACTGTCAAAGCAGTTATAAGCGTTGATCCAGACGGAGCCGGCTTTAATCCGCTGCGCCATTCGATGAGCCATAGTGATGTCCCGTGTCCAGACGGCAGAGACCAGCCCATAGATCGTGCAGTTCGCAATCTCCGCAGCCTCTTCGGCATCACGAAACTTCAGGGCTGCCAGCACCGGCCCGAAGATTTCCTCCTGCGCAATTTTCATCTGCGGTTTGACGTCGGCAAAAATCGTAGGCTTCACAAAGAAACCTTTGGCCTTCTCGCCTTCCGTATCTCGCTCGCCGCCACAGAGGATGCGCGCCCCTTCCTGGCGGCCCTCCTCGATGTAGCTCAGAATCCGGTCGAGCTGTACTTGGCTGATTTGCGAACCCATTTCGGTTTCCGGGTGGAGCGGATTGCCAACTCTCAAGGCTCGAGCCCGTTCGGCCAGCTTGTTCACAAACTCGTCGTAGATATCTTCATGGACAAGCAACCGCGAACCGGCGCTGCAAACTTCCCCCTTGTTCGCGTAGATTCCCCAGAATGCCGCCTTCATAGCCTGATCGAGGGGGGCGTCTGGAAAGACGATGTTGGGAGATTTTCCCCCAGCTCGAGCGACAACCTTTTCAAATTGCTTTCTGCTGAAGCCTTCAGCAAAGCCCGCGCCGTGCGGACGCTGCCCGTAAACGCGATCTTGTCCACATCCATGTGCTTCGCCAGGGCTTCGCCTGCTGTGTTTCCGTATCCGCTCAGGACATTGACGACTCCGGGAGGCACACCTGCCTCCAAACAGTATTCACCCAGTTTGAAGGTGGTGATCGGAGTCATCTCAGACGGCTTAACGACCATTGAGCAGCCCGTGGCGAGCGCGGGCGCCACCTTCCAGGCGGCGAGAAGCAGGGGATAGTTCCAGGGCGTAATCATCCCTACCACCCCTACGGGCTCCCGCAACGTATAGTTCAGGTAGTTCCCATCTACCGGGATAGTTTCCCCGCAAATCTTCCGGGCCCACCCAGCGTAGTAATAAAAGACGTCGTACGCCGGCGGGATGTCACCGCTCAGGGCCTCGCGGTAAGTCTTGCCGTTGTTCAGAGATTCGAGCATCGCCAGTTCCTCTTTGTATTTCTCGATCAATTCTCCAATGCGCCAGATGATCTTTTCCCGCTTTGAAACGTCCATCCGCCGCCATTCGCCATCCTCAAACGTCCGCCGGGCGGCTTTCACTGCGCGGTCCACATCTTCGGCGCCGGCGTCCGGTACGATGGCAAGTTGTTCGCCCGTGGCGGGATTTATGACGGGAATGCTCTTTCCCGAAACAGCCTCTTCCCACTGGCCGTCGATTAACAACCTGTAAGGTCCCGATGCGCGCGTGTTGACGGTCGAGTTCATAGCTCTCTCTCTAGGAATCTTTGTTGGAGTTAACAGAATTCTCTGCGGTAAAGTCCCACAGGGGCTTGCGGATTTCATGCGGCCCGGTGAAAAAGTGGAGCACGAACAGAGCCGCCATCATACCGAGGATGGCCAAACCTGCCCGCACATTCGGAGGCATCACCATCAAGATACAAACAAAGACCGTCCAGGCCACCGCAATCGCGTTAATCAGGTTGCTGTGTGACCCCAGGTGAAAGGCGCCGCGCTTCCCCGCCCATTGGCTTTTCCGCCGCCAGCCAAGAAACACCGGGATAATGTAAGATAAATAGAAACCCACCACACTAATCGAAGCCACCACCGAGTACGTTCCGCTGTAGACCAGCGCGATGAAGGCCAAGCCGACCGAGAGCCAGATGGCTGCAACGGGCGTTTGGTGGCGAGGGCTGATGCTGCTCCAGACTTTGGACAGTGGCACTCCTTGGTCACGGGCAAAGGCGTAGATAGTGCGCGAAATCGAAGTCACCGCGGACAAGCCGCAGAACCACATGGCCAGAACCAGAAGTAACAGCACAGCCTTGCCCGCCCGCTCGCCGAGGGCCGCCACAACGATGGCGAGAACAGCCGGAAGCGGGTGGCCACTCGAGTCCCGGGCATGGAGCGCGGAGTCGATGTTGGGAATCACCCAAGTCAAGGAAACGATCAGAAGGTAACCAAAGAACCCCGACACAACCACGGACATTACCATCCCCCACGGCGCGCGGCGTCGCGGGTCAACCGTCTCCTCGGCCACGTGCGCCGAAGCGTCAAAACCTGTATAGGTCCATTGCGCCTGAAGAAGTCCCAACAAGAAGAGCCAAGCATAGGGCGCATGAACAGTACTGGTGGAAGACGCTTTGAGCAGAAAACCCAGCGGTTGCTTGGGAGCAAGAAACCACAAGGCGCCGATCAACACGGCCACCCCGAGGATATGCACCGCGACGCTGAGGTCGTTGAGATATGCGACCCAGCGGATCCCGTAATGATTGATGGCGCCATGCGTCAACAACAGTAAGCCATACACAAGCAGGAGCGTGGAGCTCCCCGAATCTAGTCCCAGCAAGGGCACCAAAAACTCCGCACATCCGTAATCGATCCCTGCGATCGCAGCGATCAAGCCGACGATGTTAAGCCAGGCCGTGAACCATGCCCAGGTCGGCCCACCCAATTCCGCCGACCAGTGGTACATGCCGCCCGAGGTGGGAAGCGCCGAGCATAATTCCGCCATGCTAAGGGCAACCAGGAGCGTTCCGGCCGTGGCCAGTGGCCAGCCCAGGGTCATTTCCAGAGGGCCTCCCATAGTTAAGCCGTAATCGAATAGAGTGATAGCGCCCGTCAAAATTGAAATGATGGAAAAGGAGATGGCGAAGTTGGAAAACCCTCCCATGCCGCGCAAAAGTTCCTGCGCATACCCGAGACGAGCCAGTTCGCGTGCATCCTTTTGGACAAGGAGTTCCTCCTTGCGTAGGGGTGGCTTCAAAATTCCCGCCTCTGTTCGGAAATCTGAATTTGTGAAAAGCCCTGCCTCGAGTATTTCTCCTAACCCTCAAATTCTACTTTCGCTTTGTTGGTGCGTCAAGCTGCTGCAACGGCACTGTCAAGCCCCGATAGAAATGTCCCCATCCTTAACCCAATAGAAATGTCCTCTTTTTCGGTTTTGTCTTTCACGTACTTTGTCTCTCCCTTTGTTTCTGCTGGAGTGGTGAGTTACGCCGTTGGTCTCGGCCGGAGCGAAGCCCTGCGGAGCCCGAAGGGCGGAGCGTCTAGGGCGAAGCGGAGGCCGAGACCAACGGCGTGCGGTCAGTCCACGGGCCCATCCGCCAGGGATGGTGCGGCCCTGGTTTCCACTTCTTCTTCGTCGCCTCCATGGCCACTGGAAGTTCGTCCTCTTGCTTTCTCGGGAGCGGGCGTGCTGGGATCTCTTGCCAGCTGAGCTTCTGCCCTCGGTAGTGAATCTCGATCCTCCCATCCTCCCACTCGCATAACCTCACCTTGCTCTTTGCTGGCGCGTGATGCAGGCGCTGCCGCTCCACCTGATAGAAGCGGTTCTCATCGCGTACCACCCAATCGTTGCTCAGCGCTCTCTCCCTCTCCAGCCGGAAAATGCTGTCCAGTTTCCGCACCCCAGGGCTGGGCAAGTGAAAGTCCTGCGGGGCTGCCGGCCGTACCGCGAAACGCGTGTTGTGCTCCTCACAGTATTTCTCCTGTAAGTATCGATTGGCATCCTCTAGGCTCGTTATGTTTCGTACGCGAAGCTTCTTTACCAGGCGGTCCTGATGCGTCCCGTGGTTCCTCTCCACCCGCCCCTTGGCCTGCGGCGAACTGGCCGCGATGATCTCAATCCCCAATTGACGGCACATGCGTCCGAACTGCGTCACAGGCTCTTCTCCTCGCATCCGCTCCTGCGCGCTGGGCTCTCGCACGTACACGTTCTTCCAGTCCGTGTACAACGCCTGCGGCACTCCGTAGCACTCCATCCACGCCTCCAACACTCCCACCGCCGCCCAGATCGTCTCTTCCTTGCCCATCCGGCACAGCGTCGTACCCGTCGCGTCATCCACCATGTTCATCAGACAACCCCGCGGACCTCGCCCTTCTAGCCAATCATGGAAACTTCCATCCAACTGCACCAACTCCCCAAAATGCGCTTTCCGCTCCCGCCTTCGCCGATGCGCTCGCCCTCTCCGCTCCCGGCTCCATAATCCTGCCTCCAGCATCCACTGCCGCAACGTCTCCACCCCGATTGCGACATGATCGTCTTGCTCCAAGTGCTCCGCCGCCAGCGTGGGACCGAAACGCTCGCCGGGCTCTCCACCGTACTTCTTCCCTATCAGCCCCAAGACCCGTCGCTGCAAACTCTTCGGCTTGGCATGGTTCGACGCCCGCCCCACGTTGCCATGCATCAGCCCCCTTGTCCCCTTCACTCGATAACGCTTCCACAATCGCCTCGCCTGCCGATAGCTCACTCCCATGCGCTCGGCAGCTTGCACCAAAGTCCAACCCTTCCCCGCCACCTGTGACAACACCGCCCCTCGCCTCAACTCCCGCTCATCCATCCTCGTCCTCTTCACTGTGGCCTCCTCAGAGGCCATGAGTTTAGGGGACATTTCTATCGGTGACAGAAGGGGACATTATCATCGGGGCACAACAGCTGCTGCAACGGCACGCGTGTTGCAATCACAATTCGTCGAGGGTAACAATATCTTACTTGAATCTTACTTGGGATGGGTGCGAGGCTAGGCATGGAAAGGACCAAACTCTCGTCAAAGGGCCAGGTGGTCTTGCCCAAATTGGTGCAAGATGCCCGGAGTTGGGGGCCAGGAACCGAATTCGCGGTGGAAGAAGTATCGGAGCGTATTTTGCTGCGCCCTTTGCGGCCCTTCTGCTCCACCAGCTTCGCCGAGGTATTCGGTTGCCTGAAGTGCGCGGGGCGGCCGAAGACTCTCCGCCAGATGAAGAGGGCCATGGCTCAAGGTGTGAGGGATCGGCATGATCGCGGTCGATACTAACGTTCTGGGCACATCTCTGGGGTCAGTCTCGGCGGGTCAAACGCAGAATAATTCCGATGGCCACGCCGGCGGGCAGGCTCAGGGCCAGGAACCATCGGGCCTCTGGAAGCGCAAGCAGAATCATGGCGAGCACTCCGAGTGTGAAGACAAGCCCCATTGACCCCTTAACGGGAATCTTGTGCATCGTTATACCGGGGTGAAGCATTGTCCCTCCTGCCTGGAAGTATCCTACCTCCCCCGGGGCAAGTCAAGCGAACCTCGGTCGCAGTGCTGGTGTCATTTGGAATGGGATTCATTTCGAAACAGGCGTCATTCCCGTCCCGCTCTGGCGGGACGGGAATGACTGCACTTGGGAGGGCTCGTGTCTCGCAAATGGCACCAGTACCCCAGTCACTACCCAGCGGTTAAGCGTTCAGGGCTGGCCTTGCTGATTTGCGGTCGTGCATAGGCTCTTAACAATCGGAAAAACTTCAGGGAGCGGCGGGCATCCTCCTGGATCTGCACTTTGAGAATGGCGGGGTTCTGGAACTTGATTTCGTCCCGCAGCCGGTAGAGGAACTCGATTTCCATATCAGGGTCGTGAATTTCACCTCCCGGAAAGTTGAGGAGAAAGGTCTCGACCGTCAGTTTCTGATCATCACCAAACGTGGGTTTATGCCCGACGTTGGTGACGGAGTCATAGGACCTATCGCCAACCCTGGTGCGAGTGACGTACACACCGGTCTTGGGCAGTTGTTCCTCGACGGGAGCGAGATTGAGCGTGGGGACGGTGTGTTTGCGTCCCACCCCCATGCCTGCCACAATCGGCCCGTAGGCGGAGAAGGATCTTCCCAGCAGCCGATTGGCAAGATGGACGCGGCCTTCCACCAGCAATTCTCGGATGCGCGTGCTGGAAACCCTCTGGCCGCGCACTTCGAGCAGGGGCAGCACCTCCACTTTGAAGCCCTCTTGCCGGCCGAGCTCTTCGAGTATTTCCACATCGCCGGCTTGCCGATATCCAAAGCGAAAGTTCGGTCCCACGTGGACGGCCGCGGTGTGCAATGGCCGGACCAGAATATTCCGCACGAACTCCAGGGGGGAAAGGTGGGCCAGTTCACGGGTGAAGGGAAGAACCACCAGCAGGTCAATACCGCTGGTGGCGATGAGCCCGGCTTTTCTGGAAAATGGTGTCAGGAGTTTTGGAGCGCGGGTAGGGGAAAGAAATTTGATGGGATGAGGCTCAAACGTGATGGCTGTAGCTACCGCGCCCGTGGGTCGGGCGACTTCCACCACCCTGTCAAGGAGCTTACGGTGCGCCAGATGGACTCCATCGAAGTTGCCGATGGTTAGCACGCAGCCGGAGGGCGATGGGCGCAATTCGTGAAGATTTTGAATGACACGCATAGCCAGTTGAAAAGTCGAGAGTCGAAAGTCGTAGCGCAGACCTGTTCTTTAGGTCTACGGTTCTTCGTTTAACCCCGGGGAAAAGCCGCAGACCTTGAAAAGCAAGTCTGCGCTGCCTAAAACTCCAGTTGCAGCCCGTCGTAAGCCAGTCGCACCTGCGGCGGAAGCAGGGCGTTGGTT
Organism: uncultured Acidobacteriota bacterium; assembly: GCA_963832915.1. Classification (GTDB taxonomy): domain Bacteria; phylum Acidobacteriota; class Terriglobia; order UBA7540; family UBA7540; genus CAVROP01. Next base: position 93,782 of record CAWHWE010000043.1, on the reverse strand, counting down.
TCCTCGTGTCCCAAATCGTGAGCGATGTGCGTGCCGAAGCCTCTTCGAACCCCCAACCGCTCCATCACGCTGAGCGCTTGCTCAACGGTCAGGTGGGTGGGGTGGGGCAGGGGCCGTAAGGTATCAAGGATTAAGACCTCGAGACCTTGCAGCAACGGATAACTCGATTCAGGAATCTCGCTCACGTCGGTCAGGTAGGCCACTCCGTTGATACGGAATCCGAGAATGGGCAGCTTACCATGCAGCAAGGGGACGGGAATGATTTTCAGACCTTTCACTTCGAAGGGTCCATCAATGAGGTGGGGGTCGAGCCGGGCAATCCCGCCGTAGGGATAGTCACCGTCAAAGATGTACTTAAAGGTCCGCTGGATGTCCGCCATGCATTGGGCCTCAGCATAAATCGGAATCGGCTTCTGCTGCCGGAAGTAAAAGACACGCACGTCATCAAGACCTAGGATGTGGTCGGCGTGGGCGTGCGTAAAGAGGACGGCGTCCAGGCGGTCCATACCCTCACGCAGAGCTTGCGCCCGGAAATCCGGCGTAGTATCGATGACTATGGCGTGGTCGTCGAAGCGAACCAGGAGCGAAGGCCGCGTCCGCTTATCGCGCGGATCGGTAGAGGTGCAAACCCTGCAATGGCAGGCGAGGGTGGGAACCCCGGTGGAGGTCCCCGTCCCCAAAAAAGTCACTCTCATTTGCTCTTTCGTGCCTGGCGCTTCTGCAACTCGACGAAGGTCATGCGCAGCTCGTAGAGGACATCTTCAAGCAGTCGGGATTCGCTGGCGGAGAGATTGCCTTTCGTCTTTTCCTGTAAGACTTCGAGCAGGCCGACCGTGCGCTGGGCGTTGGGCATGTCCGCAGGGATATGTTCTCCTGATGGCCCGGGAATTAATCCAAGCTGGAACATTGCCGTGGTGCTCAGATAAGAAACCAGCGATTCAAACCCGGGAGAATCATCTTCGTATGGGTCGCGGGGCTCGCTTTGCGGCTCGCCCAGCGTGCTTCGATCTCGCGCCGGCGCAACCTCCACATTCTTTTCCTCAACAGGGATCTCTTCATTTCTTGAGCCGTCGGCGGCAAATGGCCGGCGGTCAACCACCTTGAATCCAGATGAACCGCTCTCCTCCTCGGCCATTGAACGCCTCCCTTTGCCAACATCGCGGCCCAATAGACCTTGGCCGATTCTTGCCTCTATCTACCCGGTTTCAAGTTTACCAACAATTCCATGAACCAACAAGGTGAGGAACTTTCTGGTAATGGGTCAAATTGATGTAGAGGCGGCGGAACCTGTCCCGATCTTATCGGGACGCCGCCATTTGGCGATCCCGCCTTGCGGGATCGCCGCTACAGCATCAAATTGCCACACTCCCGTCGCAGAACTTATGTTGCAGTTTATCCTGTCGTCTTGATAGATTAGCAGAATTCAGCGATGGCAGACGGCGCGGGCTTCCGACTGCCCGGGATAGGAGTGACTCTGGCTGGCGAAAAACTACCCAAGCTTGTTGATCTGATGGCGCATCTCCGAGGAGCCGACGGCTGCCCTTGGGACCGCGAGCAGGACTACGATACCCTCAAGGGATTGCTGCTCGAAGAGGCCTACGAAGTCGTGGACGCGATTAACACGCGCGATTTCGACGGACTGGAAGATGAACTGGGCGACCTGCTCTTCCAGGTGGTGTTCTATTCCTGCCTGGCAGAGGAAGAAGGGCGCTTCGACATCGACGGTGTTATCGAGCGCGTGCACGCAAAACTCATTCGGCGGCACCCTCACGTTTTTGGCGAGGTCTACGCCAGTAATGCGGACGAAGCCCTCAAGAGTTGGCTGAAGGTAAAAGAGCAGGAGCGAGCCTCAGCGGCGCCAGGAAGAAACGATGAGAAATCCATCCTGGATGGGATTGCTCCAGCCCTGCCTGCGATCCTCGAAGCCCATGAACTGGGATTACGGGCGTCCGAAATCGGTTTCGATTGGAAAAAAGCCGAGGACGTGCTAGAGAAGATTGAAGAGGAGATTCAGGAATTACGCCACGAACTGAATCGAGAGGCAGGCGAGAGGCCATTCCGGCTCGAGGAAGAGGTTGGCGACTTGCTATTAGCCGCCGCGAATTTGGCCCGATTCCTGCGCTCCGACCCGGAGAGTTGCCTGCGCAGAGCGAATCAAAAATTCAAGCGCCGGTTCCAGGCACTCGAAAAGGAAATGGCGAGGCGGGGAAGAAATCTGCGGGAGTGTTCCCTGGAGGAAATGGAATCCGTTTGGAGCGAATTGAAGTCACATGAAGATTGATGGTGTGGAACTCCGGGAAATTCAAATGCCACTCGTCCATTTTTTCCAGACGAGTTTCGGCAAAACTACGACGCGCAGAATCGTCCTGGTGCGGGTTGATGCGGAGGGCCTCACGGGCTGGGGCGAAGTCACCGCCGGGGAAGAGCCGTTCTACAGTCATGAAACACCCGAGACTGGCTGGCATATCTTGCGGGATTTTTTGATACCTTGGGTCCTGGGCAAGCAGTGGGCATCACCTTCTGAAGTTGCCGGACGGTTCCGTCCCATCCGTGGTCACAACATGGCCAAAGCGGCCTTGGAGAACGCGCTTTGGGTGATCGAGGCGCAACAAAAAGCCATCCCTCTGGCGAAAGCGATTGGCGGTACGCTGGAAGAGATTCCGTGCGGTGTCTCCATCGGAATTCAGAACAGCGTCGAGGAACTGTTGGAAAAAATCGCCCGTGAAGTTTCAGCAGGATATCAACGGATCAAGATAAAGGTTAAGCCGGGCTGGGATATCAATGTCCTGGAGCGCATCCGCACAGAGTTTCCTCGAATTGCCCTGATGGCCGATGCGAATTCCGCTTACACGCTCTCCGACTTGGCTCACCTGAAGCAATTTGATCGGTTCTATCTGATGATGATTGAGCAGCCGCTGGGCTGGGACGACATCATCGATCACGCCAAGCTGCAAAGGGAAATCTCCACGCCGATTTGCCTGCATGAATCGATCCACAGCGCCGACGACGCGCGCAAGGCCATCGAAACCGGCGCTTGCAAGATCATTAACGTGAAGCTCGGCCGTGTGGGGGGCTTAACGTCGGCCAAACAAGTTCAGGATGTGTGCCGGGCAAAGAACATTCCGGTTTGGTGCGGCGGGATGCTCGAGTCAGGGATCGGGCGGGCTCACAATATTGCCATGTCCTCGCTGCCCGGGTTCACCCTTCCGGGAGACGTTTCTGCCAGCAAGCGATACTGGACGGAGGATATCATCGACCCGGAGGTGATCGTGACCGTGCAAGGAACCATTCACGTCCCCCAGTCGCCCGGTCTGGGGTATGAGCCCAATCTCGACCGAATCGAAAGAGTGACAGTAAGAAAGGAACGGTTTGGGTAGCACGCGGGTCGAAGAGGTTCAACACGCCCCCGCAAAGGCCCATGGCCACAGCCACGCCTTGATGCATATTCTCCTGCTCTGGGGGACAGTATTTTGGGCCTCCAATATTGTGGCAGGAAAAGAGGCAGTGAGCGGTTTTGGCGCCATGGGGCTGGCGCAGTTACGCCTTGCCGGCGGCGCCCTCTTTTTCGTAACGCTGTTCCTGTCATGGCGGGGACGGCCGGAGTTGCGTTTGAGCGGGCGTCAATGGCTTGCCCTCATCGCCGTCGCATCCAACGGGATGACACTCAACCAGATTTGCTTCATTAACGGCTTGGCTCGGACCTCCGTGGCGCACACTGGACTCATCGTGGCGCTGGGCCCAGTCATGGTGCTGGCGTTTTCTTGCCTGCTGCGGTTGGAGTCATTAACCCTGCCCAAGTTCACCGGCATGCTGATTTCCTTCGGGGGAGTAGCAATTTTGACGCTCGGCGGAGGGGAAAAGGGGAGCGCAGCCCACTGGCAGGGCGACCTTATTGTGTTAGCGGGCACCGTCTCATTCGCTTACTACACGATTCAACTTAAGGGAATAGCAAATCAGTACGACGCGCTTAGCCTTAACACCATGACTTTTGCGATCGGTTCTTTGCTGATGATCCCGTTTGCCGCTCGCTCGGTTCTCAAGATCCGCTGGGCCAACGTGACGCTCGCCGCCTGGGGTAGCTTGGCATTTATGGTCGTCTTGGGTACCGTAGTGGCCTACCTTTTCTACGCCTTCGCTCTTACTGAACTTTCCGCGTCACGCGTGGCAGCATTCGCCTACCTCCAGCCGGTGGTTGCGGCGCTTCTGGGGGCATGGCTGCTCGGGGAGAGGATCACGCCGAGGGTGGTGACTGGCGGCGCCCTCATTCTTTTGGGAGTGTACTTGGCCGAGCGCGAACGCGGGGAGGAAAGCGAGAGTATGGTTAGTTGAGATGGGGATGATAAGCTTACGCGTAAGCCCGAGAGTCGCATCTTGCTGAGACATGAGGAATTGACGAACAATCGAAAAGACTTTACAGGGAGGAAATATGGACCGACGAGACTTTCTTCGAGGGACAGCGGTTGGCATTCCGCTCCAGGCTGCGGCCATGCAGGTGCCTGCGCCCCAGTACACCGGGAAACCGGAGCTAAAGATCACTGATATCCAGGCCTTTTTGGTGAACGTGGGGCATAACTACGTTTATGTGAAGGTGTCGACCGATCAGGGCATCCACGGCTGGGGCGAGGCCTATCCTGGGGGGCCCGACGCGGCGGTTATGGCGAACGTACTCGACTTTAAGGATTGGCTCGTGGGGAAGGATCCCCGCAACATCGAGTACCTGTGGGCCACTATGTACAATTTCAGCCGGTTCCCAGGCGGACTAGTGGTGAACGCCGCCATCAGCGGCATCGAGCTGGCATTGTGGGATATCGCGGGCAAAGCCGCGGGCCTGCCGGTCCACATGCTCCTGGGCGGGAAATGTCGCAACAAAGTCCGCACCTACCAGGCAGCCAACACTCCCGAGGTAGCCGAGAAGTTGATCGAGAAATACGGCTATACCGCGATCAAGGCTAGTTTTGGCTTTCCCGATACCGTACCGCAGAATGCTGCACTTGACTCCTTTGGGGCGCAAGCCGAGGCCCTGCGCAAGGCGCTCGGACCGAGCGTCAACCTCTGCTTCGATGCCCACGCCAAAGTGTGGGCCCCGTACCTAGCCTACGAGCTGGCCGAGATTTTGAAGCCGGTGCGTCCTCTGTTCCTGGAGGAGGCGCTACGGCCTGAGAATATGGCCTCCATGGCGGAGTTGCGGAGGAAAGTTCAAATCCCGATCGCCACGGGAGAGGAACTCTACACCAAGTACCAGTTTCAACAACTGCTGAGCTTGGGCGGGGCCGATATCATTCAGCCGGACGTATGTCTGGCGGGTGGAATGCTGGAGCATAAGAAGATTGCCGCGATTGCCGAGTCTCATTACGTCCAGGTGGCGCCACACAACCCGCTCAGTCCGCTCGCCACGATCGTCAACATCCACTTCGCCGCGTCCACGCCTAACTTCCTCATCCTGGAATATCACCCGGATGACGAATCTCCGCGCAAGGACTTGGTGATGGGTGAAGCCATTGTGGCGAAGGACGGATACCTGGAGATTCCCGACAAACCGGGTTGGGGCTATGAAATGAACGAAGAGGTATTCAAGCGCCTGCCAGGGAAGACATGGCACAGGGGATTCTCGTTTACTCCGGACGGAGCGCCAAGTTTCATTTAGTCGCGAAGTCGAGCACTCGAGGGTCGAGAAGTTGAGGAGCCGAGAAGGTGAACTCTTCGACTTCTCGACTCTACGACTAACTTTCCGCCACCGGGCCTCTTCTGGCAGGCCGGAATGCCACCGCAAGCACGAGTCCCATTACGAATCCTCCGACGTGGGCCCACCAGGCCACGCCGCCACCGGTCGCGGATTGAATCGATAGCATTTGGTAGCCCATGACGAACTGGATCACGAACCAGTAGCCAAGCACCAGGATGGCGGGTAGCTCGATCGTCCAAAAGAAGAAGATCAAGGGAATAAGCGTCGTAATGCGGGCTCGGGGAAAGCTGACGAAGTAGGCGCCAAGCACTCCTGCGATAGCTCCGCTCGCTCCGATGGTCGGCATGCGGGAGCCCGGGGTGAGGACGATGTACAGAATTGCGCCCGCCAAACCCGAAAGTAAGTAGAGACACAGAAACTTGATATGCCCAAAGCGGTCTTCCACACTCCGCCCGAATACGAAGAGGAAGAGCATGTTCCCGAGGAGGTGTAACCATCCCCCGTGCAGAAACATGGAAGCGAAGATGGGAACAAGAAAGCCTGCAACGGTCAGATTCGCGAATCCGTAGCGGGTGATATATCGTGCCGGGACGATTCCAAACAAGAAAACCAGCCGGTTGATGTTGCGGCCCTGCGCAAGTTCAAAGAAAAAGACCCACACATTGGCGGTGAGGAGGGCGAGAGTAATGAACCAGAAGCTGCGCCGCCGGATGTGGTCGGTGAGGGGAAGAGGTACCATAACCCCTCCATTTTACATGGGGAAGGGCCTGGTAGCTGCGGGAAACACAGCAGCGGGCAAAAGTTTTTTCATTAACAAAGTAATTGGCGGGCCGGAGATAGCGCCCGCCACTGCGGTTTGCAGGCTTTCGGAGCCGGTCCCCAGCGCGGGGTGTTATTGATTGAAAACCAGGACCTGCTTCGATCCTGCGAAGCGGATCTCAGTTACGGACATGGACCCATTCGGAACGGAGTTGATGACAACCGCATCGCGGTCGTAGCTTTTGTCGCGCTGTTCGACTTTGCCTTCTGTGGAGAGGACAACTTTGTGGCCCTGCACGAATCGTACGGTTGCCGCAGGGTTGTGGGTTTCCCATTGGATGGTGTATTGACCGGCTGAAAGAGTTGCTCCGCTTAGGACCACATCATGGTGAAGGGTCACGGTCCGCGAGTTCTTGGCCAAGGCGGGAATGCTCGCGGCCAGAAGTACCCCCAATGACAGAACCAGTGTTCCGAAACACTTCCTGATATTCCGCTTCATTCGATTCTCCTTTTAGATTCGATTTCCCTTGTTCTCTAGCCGGTGTTTGTTAATCCGAGCGGCCCTCCGGCTGGCAGCTCTCCACTTTTTTCGACCGTCCCCTACATTTCAGTGACAATCGCTATGCCAATCTTGAACCCTTTTATATGTAAGTACTTTCCCTCAACACCCGTGGCGGCGTCAATGCTCCGGAGGTGAAGTATTGGTGAACTACGGATGAACACGTAACCTACAGAGAAGAATGGGCGAATTCGATCTGCGGACCAGGTCTCTGGAGAGGCTTCCCATCCTCTGGTGAACGTGGTAATGTATTTAGTTTCCATGGAAAAAGCACCGAGTCACCCCCACGAGGTTCGCTTCGCGGCGTTCACAGTTGATCTTCGAGCCGGTGAACTGCGGAAGCTCGGAGTGAAGGTAAAGCTCCAGGAACAACCCTTTCAAATGCTGTCGGTGTTGCTCGAGCGGCCCGGCGAACTGGTGACGCGAGAGGAACTCCGGAAGAGACTTTGGTCCGGCCAGACCTTTGTAGACTTCGAGCACAGCCTGGCCACGGCGGTCAAGAAGCTCCGCCGGGCCTTGGGTGATTCCGCCGTTCATCCCCAATTCATTGAAACGTTGCCCCGGCGAGGCTACCGGTTCATCGCAACCTTAGAAGCAACGTCTCGAGCGGGCAAGGCGATTCTGGCGGTGCTGCCGTTCGAGAACCTGACAAGTGATCCCGGGCAGGAGTACTTCAGCGACGGGATGACCGAGGAGATGATTGCGCGGCTGGGACGCTTGTACCCGCAACGCCTGGGTGTCATCGCCAGGGCATCTGCGATTCGATACAAAAACAGCGACAAGGACATTGACCAAATCGGGCGAGAGCTGGGAGCGGACTATATCCTCAAAGGCAGCGTACGCCGCACGGGCGACGGGATACACATCACCGCAGAACTCATACAGGTCAAGGACCGGACTCATCTCTGGGCCGATCGCTTTGAGGGAGATGGGGCGAATGTGCCGGCGTTTCAAAGCGAGGTTGCGGGCCACATCGCTCGCTCCTTACAGGTTGAATTGCTTCCCGCCAGGCGGGCGGCCATGCTCGGGTCCTCGACCGCAATTCCGGAAGCCCACAGAGCCTTTCTAAGAGGCCGCTACGGCTTGAACAAAGGAACTGCCGAAGGGGTGAAGGATGCGATCGAGTGCTTTGAGGAGGCTACCTCAAGAGACTCCAGCTATGCCGTGGCCCATGCGGGGTCAGCGGTCGCCTTGGACTTGGCTGACCATTTCCGCGTCTTTCCCGGGAGGCAGGCTTTCCCCAAAGCCAAGGCGGCAGCGATTAAGGCTCTGGAGCTTAACGATTCGCTTCCCGAAGCCCACAACGCCTTGGCCTTCGCCAAGCATTCATTCGACTGGGACTGGGCCGGGGCTGAGCGAGCCTACCAGCGCGCCATCGAGCTTAACCCGAACTTCGCGACTGCCCGTCATTGGCATGGGTTCTATTTAGGGATGCTGGGGCGCGTGGATGAGGCTCTCGCCGAGGTGCGGCGAGCCCAGGAGCTTAATCCCCTATCGCTCATTATCCGAACCCACTTAGGGCTGATGTTGTATCGGGGGCGCCGGTACGATGAGGCCATCGAACAGTTCAAGCAGACGCTCGAGATGGAAGCGGGCTTCGCTGCGGCGCACGACTTGCTGGCTTGGTCTTATGAGCAAAAGGGAATGTACCGGGAAACAGTCACGCATCTTGAAAGAGCGCTGATAGTTTCCCCAAGCAGCCCCGACATGCTAGGGGCACTCGGCCATGCCCATGCCGTGTTTAAGAGAAAAGACCTGGCGCGAAAGGCGCTCAGGGAATTGCACAAGCTGTCGGAGCGGAGGTTTGTCTCGGCGTACGACTTTGCAATTATTTACGTCGGTCTGGGTGATGCGGACCAGGCGTTCCAGTGGCTGGAAAGAGCCTGCGAAGAACGCTCCTTCTCAATGCTCATGAGCCTCAAGGCGGAGCCAAGGCTGGATTGGCTTCGCTTGGAACCTCGTTTTCAAGAACTCGTGCGCCGCGTGGGTTTACCGCCTTAGGCCTGTTGTGAGCTGCTTGCCAAGAACAGTTGTATCGTCCTCGGCGCGGCAAAAGTGGTTGGCGGGCCGTGGAATTCGGCCCGCCAAGTTAGCTTCCAATTCTTCCGCAGCGGCTCCCAGACTGAGTTGTCACGGATTGAAAACGAGGACCTGGCTCGAGCCAGCGAAGCGAATCTCGCCGATGGTGATGGTCCCATTCGAAGCGGTGTGGTAAACAACCGAATTGGAGTCGTACTTCTTGCCACGTTCCTCGATTTTACCTTCCGTTGAGAGAACAACTTTGTGGCCCCGCGCGAATTCCACGGTGGCTTGAGGGCTGTGTGCTTCCCACCGCACAGTATATTGACCTGCCGGAAGACTTGACCCGCTCAGAACGAGGTCATGAGAAAAAGTCACAGTCCGCGAGTTTTTGGCTAAGCCTGGAATGCCGGATGCCAAAAGCAGAGTCAATGATAGAATTGACGTGCCGAGATACTTTCTGATTTCCATTGGATCCCCCTTCGTTGCCGGTTGGTCTTCGTTTATACGAGCGGCCCGTCGGCTGACGAGACCGCGTCTCAACCCCTGTTTGCACACTCCTTGCATTTCAGTTGTGAAAGCCCTGACTCAGCAGCTAGTACGCATGGGCCTTAGCAAAAGTTCCATACGAACGAGAGATTCCCAAACAGCAATTGGGATGCGGAAGTTTGTAGTTTGTCTCTGCCTAGCAGGGATCACTCACATGCTTTTGCAAGCCATTATGCTTCGGGAAATACGGTCGCGACCTGGGGAGCGCGCTCGAAATCTCGTGCCGGGCCCGGCGCGGTGGGCTTAAAGTGTCTGTGTGAAAACTCGTGGATTCCCGCTTTCGCGGGAATGACAGGTCGGAATGCAGCCCCTAAATCCTGCGCTGTCACCCCCGCGGAAGCGGGGGGCCAGCCTGGCCTATGCCAGACACGAGTTTTCACACAGACTCTAAAGCCTTGCCCTTCCGCGAGTCATGAATAATTATGGCAATGCAACCAGGCACCAGGCAAGGTCCCCACCTCCCGGCTTCGCTGCTGCTAAAATATGTCACTCAACCCGGCGGCAACGGCGCAACAACGGCGTGACAAAGGCGCGTTGACGATGTGCGGAAACGTCGATATACTCAGGTTGCAGGGCCAGTAGATTGTTTGTTGTGGCACGAATTGGTTATCCCCTTCTGCGCGCCCATGCAATGAGCGCAGGTCTGCCGCGTGGCGCTTCATGAAGCTCACCACTTTGGTTCGCGAACTCGTGAGTATTTTGGGTCGGGAGGCTGTTCTATGGCGGCCTGAGGACCTAATGCTTTACGAGTATGATGGCCTTTCCTCTCTTCGTCCACCCGATGTCGTGGTTTTCCCACGAACCACGGAACACGTAGTTCAGGTTGTGAAGTTTGCGGCAAAGCACAAGCTCTTGGTCGTCCCCCGTGGTGCGGGAACAGGTTTGAGTGGGGGGTCGCTTCCTTGCCAGGGTGGGATACTCATTGTCTTCTCCAGGATGAAGGCCATCCTTGAAATCGACATCGAGAACCAGCGTGCCAGAGTACAACCCGGCGTAGTGAATCTCGATCTATCCCTGGCAGTCTCAGATGACGGTTATTACTTCGCACCAGACCCTTCCAGCCAGAAGGCCTGCACTTTGGGTGGAAACGTCGCCGAGAACGCCGGGGGACCTCATACCCTTTTGTATGGAGTGACGACCAATCACGTCTTAGGACTGGAAGTGGTATTACCCAGTGGAGAAGTGATTCATACCGGCGGCAAGGTCTGGGACGCCCCTGGTTACGATCTTACCGGTTTGTTCGTCGGGTCCGAGGGGACTCTCGGTATCGTGACGGAGATAACCGTCAGGTTAACGCGCAAGGCGGAGACCGTGGCGACCATGCTGGCGGTTTATGACCACGTGATCGACGCCACACGTACGGTGGCGGCAATTACCGCGCGCGGCATCACGCCCGCTGCCCTGGAAATGATCGACGGTTTCACACTGCGCGCCATCGAGGAAGCTACGCACGCCGGCTACCCGATGGATTCAGGTGCCGTTCTGCTGATTGAGGTTGAAGGCCTCAGAGAAGCCGTGGAAGAAAACGCTTTGCAAGTCGAGGCCGTGTGCCAGGAGAACCGGGCGAGGCAGATTCGCCGGGCAAAGTCGGCAGAAGAGCGGGATCTTCTCTGGAAAGGGAGAAAGAACGCATTCGGAGCTCTGGGACGAATAAGTCCAAGCTATTATGTGCAAGATGGAGTGATTCCCCGTACACGTCTGCCCGAAATGCTGGAGTTTATTGGGCAGGTCGGGATTAAGTACGGAGTGAAAATCGGCAATATATTTCATGCGGGTGATGGGAATCTTCATCCGATCATCCTGTTCGATCGTCGCGATGCGGATGAATCCCGACGGGTTCTTGAGGCCGCACAGGAAATCCTTGCCAAGTGTATCGACATGGGCGGTTCGATCACCGGCGAACATGGTGTAGGCATGGAGAAGATCAACTTGATGCCCCTCCTTTTCTCGGCGGATGACCTGGACATGATGCGGAAGATCAAAGGGGTTTTTAACCCGGAGGGGCTCTTCAACCCCGGGAAGGTCTTTCCTACAAGCAAGATGTGCGGCGAATTGCGTATCGAGGCGGGCGTAGGAGGCATTCTTTGACCACGGCTGTGGAATCCTTCCGTACATCGTTAGCCGCGATGGTAGGTGAGTCGCATGTTGATTCAGAACCCACAACCTGCGCGGCGATGGCGGTTGGAGGGAGTGTTCCCCAATACGTAGTCGCCCCGCCTACAGCGGAGACCGTTGCCGCGGTCCTGAAGTTCGCCGCTGACTGTGACCTCGCTGTGATCCCTTGCGGTAGCGGCACCAAACTCTCCATAGGCAGCCCGCCCCGCCGTTACGACCTTGCTTTGTCACTCAAAGAACTGAACCATGTCCGGCATTATGAACCGGCGGACCTGACAACCAGCGTTGAAGCTGGGATGAAGCTAGGGGACTTCCAGGACTTTCTGAGTGGCGATGGGCTTTGGCTCCCCTTGGACCCACTCGGCGGGGCAAAAGCAAGCATAGGGGGAATCCTGGCCACGAATTCGGCGGGACCGTTACGCCTTCGTTTTGGCTCACCACGTGACATGGTTCTGGGAATAAAGGTCGCCACCACAGAAGGGAAGTTGATCAAGAGCGGCGGCCGGGTGGTGAAGAACGTGGCGGGGTACGATCTTTGCAAGCTCCTCGTGGGCTCCTACGGGACGTTGGGAGTGATCGTGGAAGCCAGCTTCAAACTGTTTCCGCGGCCGGCTACGCGCGCCATCTGGGTGCTCGAACCGGGGACGCTCGGCCTGGCTCGCGACTTGCGCAGGCGAATCCTGAACTCGCCTCTGGAACCCCTGTGCATGTTCCTCCTTAATGCTGAAGCCTCGATCCTTCTCCGCAACGGGCCGCATTCGGGAGAAGTGCGGGGGCTGGAACTCTGGATAGAAGTTGGTGGCTCGCCGAAAATCCTGGAGAGGCACGCCAGCGACCTCGCCGAAATGGGACGATCCATGGGTGTCCCCAGCCGCCAGTTGAATGAGCAAGCGGCGGAAAGTTTCCGGCTTCGGTTAGGAAACTATGAGCAATTGTTTGCTGGCTCTTTCCCCAACGTCATGGTTCTGAGGGCTACGCTGCCGATTGCGGGCTCCGAGGAATTTCTCAGTTTTGCGCAGCAAGTGGCTGAGGGTGAAGAGGTGAAGATTGCCAGCTTTGCCCAGGTGGGCCTTGGCATCGTGCATCTGGGCTTATGGGGCGTGAAGCTCGGCGCCGCCGCTAGCCGCCTTGTGACGAATACTCGTAAAGCTGCTGCAGGCCTGGGGGGAGCGCTGGTCGTGGAGCAATATCCAAACGGCTTTAATGCGGAACCAGACGTGTGGGGCCCGAGGGGCGACCACTGGGAAGCCATGCGAAGACTGAAGGCGGAGTGGGATCCCAAAGGTGTGCTTTCGCCCGGCAGGTTTGTGGGAGGGCTCTAAGCGGAAAAGCAGTTATCAGCCGTCAGCTTTCAGCCTCCCAAAAAAGCAGAAGGCAGAAGGGAACCCATGAGTTGAAAGCTGTTAGCTGATAGCTGACAGCTAAGAGGGGAACCATTTTGAGCAAGGCGGAATCCACCGCAGCGCCGGCAGGAGTCGAAGGGAATCGCAACGGGTACGGTCCAGGTGAAGCCCCTCGTTGGGCGGACTACTCGAGGTGTATTCGATGCGGTCTTTGTCTGAATGCCTGCCCGACTTATCGTGAACTTGGCCTGGAAATGGATTCACCTCGCGGGCGGATTTATCAAATAATTCAGGTGGAACAGGGCCGGTTGCCTCTAGGCGAGAGCTTCGTGCGGCACATCGACCTCTGCCTGGATTGTCGCGCTTGCGAAACTGCGTGCCCATCGGGCGTCGAGTACGGAAAGCTGGTGGAGGTGGCGCGAGGGCAAATCGATAAGTATTACAAGCGGCCCCCGCTTGCCGCCCTCATGAGGAAGCTCTTCTTCTACCAACTCCTTCCTTACCGCCGAAGGCTGGAAGTGGCAGGGAAGATTCTGCGTTTCTATCAAAGGTCGGGTTTGGAGAGGCTGGTGCTTGCGTCTCGCCTTCTGAAGCTCATGCCGTGGAACTTGCACCGCGTTGCAGCACTCGCGCCACGCATGGAAAAACCGTTCTTTACCGAGCGCCTGGGCACAGTGATTCCTGCCGTGGGGACTCGCCGCTACAGGGTGGCGTTCTTTGCCGGTTGCATCGCCAATCTCTCATTTGCGCGTCTGAATGATGCGACGCTGCGCGTGCTCGCCAAGAACGGATGTGAGGTGGTCATCCCCGGGGAGCAGGGATGCTGCGGCGCGCTGCATGTCCACGCGGGTATGCGCGACATGGCGCGCGAGCTTGCCAAACAGAATATCCGCACCTTCATGGCTGATGGGTTTGACGCGGTGATTACGAACGCGGCGGGTTGTGGCTCGGTTTTGAAGGAATATCCGCTTCTCTTTGAAGAAGAAGACCGGGACTTTCTCGAGCCGGCAAAGGCCTTTTCCGGGAAACTTCGAGACGTCACGGAATTCCTGGCGGGTATTGACTTTAATAAGGAATTCGCGGTAACTAAAGTACGGGCGACTTATCAGGACTCCTGCCACCTGGGTCACGCGCAGAAAATTCGGTCGGCGCCGAGGAAGTTGCTGGAGGCAGTGCCGGGGCTGGAGCTTGTAGAATTGAAGGAATCGGAGATCTGTTGTGGAAGCGCCGGGCTTTACAACGTGGTCCACAACGACATGGCGGAAAAACTTCTCCAGAGTAAAATGCGCCGGATTGATGAGACGAAAGCCGACCTTATCCTGACGGCCAATCCCGGCTGCCTGCTCCAGTTGCGTGCGGGTGTTTCGCGCGCTGGAGGCGAACGGCGGGTGCTCCACGTCGTAGAAATCCTGGACGAAGCTTATCGGGGCTTAGCGAGCTAAATCAAGAATGGCCAGAAAGTGTGCAGACCTACAGAACCCGCCGCGGGGGGTGCTAATACCGCCCGCTGCCTGCTTATAGCGGTATGAAAACTCTAATGGAGAGGTCGTGATAATGGCTACGAAGACGCCGGTGCATGTGAGCAACGTATTGGATCCGACGGATGCTCCTGGGAAGCATCACTTGCAGGATTACGAGGCCGCTTACAAGAACTTCAGGTGGGAGGACGCTCATAAGGAATTTGATTGGGGCCACACCGGCAAGGTGAACATGGCCCATGAGGCCATCGACAAGCACCTGACCCGAGGCCGGCGGAATAAGCTCGCTCTGATCTATACCGACCGCGATTGCACGGTGAGGCTTACATTCGAGGACCTCTCGCTTCAATCGAATCGGTTTGCCAACGTCCTGAGAAAGCTCGGAGTTGTGAAAGGGGATCGCGTCTTTGTGTTCCTGGGGCGGCGGCCGGAGCTCTATATCGCCATTCTTGGAATCTTGAAGATCGGGGCCATCCCAAGCCCGCTTTTCGAAGCGTTCATGGAAGACGCGGTTCGCGATCGGATGGCGAACGCTGAAGCCGTGGCCCTGGTGACCTCTCCCTCACTCGTGGACCGAGTCCCGCAATGGGAACTGCCGACCCTCAGGCACGTGATCCTGGTCGGCTCGGGTTCCGATGGATTGCCCCAGGGGCATTATAGCTTTGAAGCGCTCATGGATAAGGCGGAGGACAAGACGGAAATCGAATGGCTGACGTTGGATGATCCCCTGATCATCCACTATACCTCTGGCTCTACCGGCAGGCCCAAAGGTGTGCTCCACGTGCAGCGCGCCATGCTCGGCCATATGATGACCGGCAAGTGGGTGCTCGACCTTCAGGAAGATGATGTTTTTTGGTGTACGGCGGACCCCGGATGGGTAACGGGCACTTCTTACGGAATTTTTGCGCCCTGGTTGAATGGAACGACGAACTTGATTCGCGGTGGCCGCTTTAACGCAGGTGAGTGGTACAGCACGATTGAGAAGTTCAAGGTAAATATCTGGTATAGCGCTCCCACCGCATTTCGCATGTTGATGGCGTCCGGCGAGGAGGTGGCGAAGCGGTTCGATCTTTCCTCCCTCAGGCACGTCCTGAGCGTGGGTGAACCCTTGAATCCGGAAGTGGTATGGTGGGGTTGGAAAACTTACGGACGCAGGATCCACGATAACTGGTGGATGACTGAAACCGGCCATATTCTGGTTTCAAACTACGCGTCAATGAGCATCCGACCCGGTTCAATGGGAAAGCCTGTTCCGGGAGTTATTGCAGGCATCGTCGATGACGATGGTAAGGAGTTGCCGCCCAATACGTTGGGGGATCTGGTGATCAAGCCTGGCTGGCCGGGCATGATGCCGACCATCTGGAAACAACCGGAGCGTTACCGGTCCTATTTTCGCATTCCGGGGTGGTACGCCACCGGCGATAGCGCCTATCGCGATGCAGATGGGTATTTCTGGTTCCAGGGGCGTGTGGATGACCTCATCATCACGGCGGGTGAGAATGTGGGACCGTTCGAGGTGGAGAGTTGCCTCGTCGAGCACCCGGCGGTGGCAGAGGCCGGCGTGATCGGAAAGCCTGACGCTTTGCGCGGTCACATCATCAAGGCGTTCATTTCGCTCCGCGAAGGATACGAGCCCAGCGACGAATTGAAAGATGAGATCCAGAAATTCGTTCGCCAGAAGTTGGCGGCACACGCGGCGCCCCGTGAAATCGAGTTCAAGCAAAAGCTTCCCAAAACCCGAAGCGGGAAAATTATGCGGCGAGTTCTGAAGGCCTGGGAACTGGGCTTGCCCACAGGCGACCTGTCAACGCTCGAGGAGTAAATCGGTATACGGTATGTGGTAGGTCGTAGGTGGGGCAGCAGGCCGGTAGTATTTCGTATGTGGTAGGCGGGGGGCCGGTAGGTCGTAGATGGTAGGTCGTAGGTAGGGGAGGAGGGGGGAATAGAGGCCAAGAGGCAGACAAGCGGCGGCGAATAGAACTCAATTGGGAAGGTCAAAGACATGGCAATCTCGAGTTTTGAAGAACTCGAAGTTTGGCAGGTGGCGCATCGCCTTGTGCTCGAAGTCTACCGTATCACTGACGAATTGCCGCCGAGTCAAAAGTAAGGCCTCACATCCCAGATGCAACGTGCGGCTGTGTCCGTTCCTGCTAACATCGCAGAGGGGTTCAAACGCCACAGTGGCGCGGAAAAGGTCCGGTTCTACAACATCGCCCAGGGTTCCTTGGAGGAATTGCGCTATTACTTCATCCTTTGCCGCGACTTGGGTTACAAACTTCAATTTAACACCTTAAGCAATGATGCACAGCGCGTCGGACGCATGTTGAACGGACTCATGAAATCAGTGAGAAGCAGCCGCACTTGAGCTTTGGAGGTGATACCCCACCCCGCCCATTCCAGGCGTTCTCCCCCCACCTACCACCTACCACATACGACCTACCGACTGCTGAGCGCCGCTGCTTCTTCGATAGTCCAAGAGGGAGTCCCGCCGGGACGGCTGGCGACCAAGGCCCCGACGCGATTGGCGAAGTCCGCCACTTCCTGAGCAGGCCATTCCCTTCCCATGCCATGGAGAAAGGCAGCGGCGAAGGCGTCGCCTGCTCCGACCGTATCCGCGACCCGGACCTCGTAACCGTCCGCTTCGACATAATGGTCACCCACCAACAGCACGCACCCTGCTTCTCCCCGAGTAACACAGACTGCCTCCCATCCAAATCGCCGGGCGGCGCCTTGACAAAACTCCTCCAGCGAACGATAGGACCAGCCCAACATGGACTGAATCATATCGGTTTCCTGGTCATTGAGCTTCACGGCCGTGGCGCGCGACATCAATTCATAGACGAGCGAGGCCTCATAGCAATATTCACGCAGGTTCACATCGTAGAAGCGTCGGGCTTCCGGGTTGGATTGAATAAGTTTCAGGGTTAGCGCCTTTGCTTTGGCGCTCATCTGAAACAGCGTTCCGAAGTATATCCAGTCAGGCCGGTGAGAAGAGAGTTCTTTGAGGTCTCCATCCGAGAGAGCAGGGAAATCATAAGCAGCGGGCCGATGGATGGTGAAGCGCGGCTGGCCCGAGGCGTCGAGGTTAACGGTGACTATCCCGGTGGGGCGATCGTTCACTTGGCGGACGAAACGCGTAGACAGGCCCATAGCCTCCATCTTTTCCAGGACGCGTTGCCCCCTTTCGTCTTCGCCAACAGCGCTGATGAAGGATACCGAGTGCCCCAATATCCTGGCGTGTGCGGCAAAATTAAGAGCAGCTCCACCCAGGTGTTCTGTGTCTCCGAATACGTCCCATAATACTTCACCGATGCTAAGAATATTCATGGTCAGCTCTCCGGCGCCCTGACTTGCACGCCCCGGCCATTGGCCGCAACCGAAACGACGCTCTCCGTGTCCTCCGTGCCTCTCGGGCCTCAACACAGAGGGCACGAAGCCCCGCATTCCTCGGCTGACGGGGTAAAGGGCGGAGCCTGTCAGCGGTTCGCCGACTAACGGCCCCTTCTTACCAAGGAGCACATGGAGGAATCTTCGCGGCGCGGCAAGGGGATGAAAACTGGTAGTCAACACGCCGAGATATCCAAAACTCCACCTCCGCGGGCGGGGAGATATTATGCTGGTTCTCTCAGCGATGCAATCGCCCGGTAAAACACCGGTGCGCGACAAGGGGGAGGGCAGGGCATTCTTCTTGATTTGTTGCACGCTTCTGAACGCACTGATACGCAAGTCCAAAGGCCCGCAGGGCCGATCCCGCCCTGCGGGATAGCCCATGGCGCCAGAAGCTGTGAAAGAACTGCAAACCTCTGATTGACGCAGATAAACGTTGATGAAAGTGAGTCTCTTATCTGCGTTGATCTGCGTTCATTTGTGGCAGAAATTTATTTTTTAACAGCTTCTCGCGCCCTGGGCTAAGTTCTATCGCCCGCAAGGCCGGCTCCCCGGACCACCCTGCTGCCGCTCCGAGTTTTCACAAATATGTCATGCAACAGCAGTATCCCTCATCTGAAAACCCGAGGGACGGGTGGCGGAGCGTTGCGCCAACTCTCATTCACCAACGGGTTATCCACGGCAGCGCCTCCGGAAGGATGGGGATGGGATCGAACCACGGGAAAAACAATACCCTTACTGGTGCTGGCGAAAGCCAGCCCTTTGATCGCCAGGAAACCATCGGGATCTCTGCTGAAGTAAAGAGTATCGCTGGGAACGCTTCGGTCAAATGTGGCACGCTCGCCTTGGACGGTGGCCACTACACGCCCCTTTCGGGAGAATGTCACCGTAGCGCGAGCGCCCTGAAAATCCCACTGCACAGTGTAAACCGCAGCCCGCAAGTCAACGCCCGCAATGACCATAGTACGGGTCAGTTTCAGGTAGTGCACATCTGCGGCCCGCACCTCCGTGTTCGCCGCCAGGACTACTCCGAGTGCCGCGGCGGTTAGCCCCAGAAACTTCATGCTGTCCATCTGCGCATCCTCCCAACGAAGATTTTTAGAAAGGGTCTGGGGGAAAGGCGCCTCTCGTTGCCTCGCAAGCCAAGAACCGAGGATTTCACCCTGCTATCGCTCGGCGTGAGGAAAGCCTCCTCAAGGGAGGAGGTTCGCCTTCCACATTCCCGCTTCGGCCGGCTTCTCAGGGAAGCGCCCGCAGAGCGGTCTTCCGGGTACTGTTTGGCTTTCCCGAAGGCCCAACAGGGAGTTCCCCACTCCAGAACTCCGCCTTATCGTGATTTCCTTTTGCCCTGATCGAGGTCTTAATTCTGTTTCATCTTGAACGGATCGCAAAAGTCGAGCAACCCGGATCTTGCTTTTTCGCCAACCAAAATCAACGGTAACATCCAGCCACCGCAACGGCGCGTCTGCCGGATGCGCAGATTAGAGCAGTCATAGGTAAGAGCCCACAATGATGATGTGACAGGAGTGGAGTCTGCTGGGGTGGAACGTCAGGTACGAGTGACGAACCTGTCCCCCGGCTGGGTCGAGCACAAAGCTTGGGCGCGACGCGATGGCGCTTTCATCACTCTCGACGGATATGAATTCCATACCGGCCGGGGACGGATGGTCTGATTTCAGGGACCGATAACCATCTGCGAGGTATGTCATGCCTTTGAAAGGCTGTAAATCATGTGTATTCTGGATATAGGGAGTTTGGGGCAATATGAATTGGACCGAGTTCACGAAGTCAAAGAACGTGCTCACGGCGCGAAAGTGGGCGCGACAGTTCAGCGTCATCTTCGTCCTTTGGACCGTCAATGGGCTGATCGTAGCCACCCAAGAGTACATCCTCGCGCGGCGAAGCCCTCACCCCCCGACCTGGCGCCAAGGCTTGATTCCCGCGCTCCTCACTCGTTGGATTTTTGCCCTTCTCACTCCGGGAGTTTTGTGGCTGTCAGCACGTATCCCATTCGAGCGGGGGCGCCGGCTGAGGGGCATCGGATTACACGTGCTCGGGGCACTCGGATTTCTGATCGTCTGGGTGAGCATTCGGCTGCCGCTTTATCCGTTCACCGACCCGACGACCGGGGTGAAGCTCGGCCCCTCGTGGCGGCTGTATCAGGAAATGATCCTGGAGGATGCCTACTATGCCTGCTGGATGTACGGCACGATCGTGGCGGTCAGCCAACTGTGGGGATACTATCGCAAGTACCGAGAGCGCGAGGTGCGCGCCTCCCGGCTGGAGGCGGAGTTAGCGCAGACAGAGTTGAAGGTCTTGAAAATGCAAATGGACCCCAATTTCCTTCTCGCCGCACTCCGTTCCGTATCAACTCTGATCCATCAGGACGTTGAAGCTGCCGACGACCTGGTGGCGAGCCTGAGTGAGCTGCTGCGGATCAGCCTGGACGAAGCGGACGAACAAGAGGTCATCCTCAAACGTGAGATTGACTACCTGAACGCGTACCTGGAGGTTCAGCAGATTCGTTTCCGCAACCGGCTGGCTTTCCGGGTGACGGTCGACCCCAAGTCACTCGACGCTTTGGTGCCCAACATGATTCTGCCCGCATTGGTCGAGAATTCCCTCTGCCGTGGTATGGAGGAGATCAACAGAGTGGGGCGAGTGGAAATTCGCTCACAAGTTCAAGACGGGAAGCTCCGCATCGAAATTGATGATGATCTGCCTCCGAGGCGGGAGGGGGGAAAAGGGCTTCTCGATTATGACCTTGGACTCGCCAACGCGAAAGCCAGACTCCAGCATCTTTACGGAGCATCCCACTATTTCGCCTTGGGGCTGGAAGCCGGCGGCGGTTCCCGGTTGACGCTGGAAATCCCCTTGATCATGAAGATGAGATGGCCTGGGGATCAGCCCGCGGTTGAACCGTTATTCGAGGAGAGCTAGTGTTCAGGCAACGGGCCAAACAATTCGGAGTCATCCTGGGTTTCTGGACGGCCATGGGTATTTTCTACGGCTGGGAAATCCATTTGTTCAAGGTCCATGCCCATCAGCGGCTACCTTTGCACGACGCTATCCTGAGGGTTCTGCCGGATGTATGGTTATATGCGGCTCTCACCCCTGCGGTGCTTTGGTTTAACTCGCGCTTTCGCTTCCGGCGGGAGAAATGGGCCCGCCTGGTGGGGATCCATGTCGTTGCGGCCGTCACCTTTCTTGTCCTCTGGTCGGCGCTGAAGGTGGCCCTTTATCCAGTGGAAGATTTGCTCACGGGATACGTCTCGGCGCGAACTTGGTCTCTGTTTCGATTGTTGTTGATTGACAATGCCCACGACGCTTACTGGCTATACGGCACGATCGTCGCGGTCAGTGAGCTCCTGCACTACCAGCGTAAATACCGGGAGCGCGCGACCCGGGCGGCCAAACTCGAAACCCAGCTTGCGCATGCCCAGTTGACAGCTTTGAAGATGCAGTTGGATCCCCATTTTCTTTTTAACACGCTTCACTCGATTTCCAGCTTGATGCACGAAGACGCCGACGCCGCCGACAAGACGGTCAACCGCCTGAGCGATCTCCTGCGCCTGAGCTTGGAAAATGGCAACGAACAGGAGGTGACGCTGAGGCGGGAGATGGAGTTCCTGGAAGGTTATTTGGATATTCAAAAGACCCGCCTGCGGGATCGTTTGCATGTCCGCCTGCATGTGGATCCCCGTACACTCGAAGCTCTGGTTCCCAACATGATCCTGCAACCGCTCGTCGAGAATGCCGTGAAATATGGAATCGCCTCGCGCACTACACCCGGCAACCTCGATATCCGGGCGGAAGACTATGGAGAGGTTCTTCGTCTCGAGATCTCCGACGACGGCCCGGGATTAAGTCCGAACCGTGCCGGCCAACCCACCAAGGGCGTGGGCCTTGCCAATACGCGCGCGCGGCTTCGACAGTTATACGGTGAAACTCACCATTTCAGCCTGAACACGCCTCCGGGTGGCGGTACGCAGGTGAGGCTCGATATCCCCTTCCGGCGGCAAGGTGACGAAACGCGAAATGAGAGGCGGCATGCCGATTAGAACCATTGTTGTGGACGACGAGGAGTTGGGCCGGAAGCGGATCAGCGCGCTTCTGAAGTCGGAAGCGGACATTGAATTAGTTGCCGAATGCGGAGACGCCGCCACCGCCAACCAGGCCATCGTGCGGGAGAAGCCGGATCTTTTGCTGCTCGACATTCAGATGCCCGGGCAGGACGGCTTCAGCGTGCTCGAAGCCCTGGAGGAAGAGCAGAGGCCGGTGGTGGTTTTTGTAACCGCCTACGACCAGTATGCGCTGCGCGCGTTTGAGGCTCAGGCGCTCGACTATCTCCTGAAGCCATTCAATCGGGCCCGCTTCCAGAAGGTGATGCAGCGGGTTCGAGTCCAGATCGCGCGCAAGCAGCGGGATGAAGTTGACGAAAGGCTCGCGTCCTTGATCAAGCAAGTCCGAGGCTCGGGCAAATACCTGGGGCGGATCGTGATCCGGTCCGCCGGCCGGGTTTCATTCCTGCATGTTGATGACGTGGATTGGTTCGAAGCCTGCGCCAACTATGTGCAGTTGCACATTGGCAAAGAGAGCCACCTGCTGCGCGGGACCATGGGCACCCTGGAAAAACGGCTCGATCCGGATAAGTTCGTCCGCATTCATCGTTGCACCATCGTTCGAATCGACCGCATCAAGGAATTACTCTCTTCTTTTGAAGGAGATTATTTGGTGGTCTTGCGAGATGGCACCCGCCTCAGCCTGAGCCGTGGGTACCGTCGTCATTTCGAGCAAGTCGTGGAGCCTGGTCTGCGGGTCTAGCGCGGACTCCTCTTGCTTTTTGTTGAGATCGGCTCTACATGCCGCGAAATACGCCTACAATCCTGTCATCCTAAGCGGAGCGAGGCGTCCCCGCAGTTTGAAGCTGCATGCTGAGCGCGCAACGACGACGCATGACGCCGGCGGCACAGGACCGCCGGCCTGATCTGTAATGCGCCGTTGCCGGCGGTAGAGCAGCGGAACAACAGGCCGGCCGCTCAGTATTCGCGCGTGGTCACTATGCCCGGCTGCGGCACAGGATATCTTCCGTTGGCATCAGCAAGAAGTGGAGCCGGGGAATCCATTGTAAACTTGTCCACGCCCGGCGCCATTTCGTGCTCGCATTGCAGCATCGCGTCATACGTGATTTCCCGGCCGGTGTGGGCAGCCATGCGGCCCATGTTTGACACGAGGCTCGCTTCGGCCCCGCGTGCAGTCTCGTTGTATGGCTTGTCGTCTCGAATGGCATCCACCAAGTCGTTCCATTCGTTTTGATAGGGATCCTGCTCCTCCTTGGGCACCGCGGATTCCCAAATCATGTGTGCGGTCGTCATCTGACCCTTAAATAGGCTGGAGGGTTGTCCACAATCACCGTGCTTGGAAGCGATCCCCATTCCCTTGTTGCCGTGCAGGTAGCTCTCGTAGATCTGCTCGCATCCCGCTATGGTCCGCCCGTCGAAATAAAACTTCGTGCCATCGGCATACGTGTATTCCACCGAATACGTATCGAAATTCTGATCCACGTATGTGACTCCTTCGGGACTCTGGCGGTAATGGCGGCCGCCCAGCGCCTGTGCCTTGACCGGCCACGCGTTCTTCATCCACCCGAGATGATCGATGATGTGGATATAAAAGTCGTTGAAGCAGCCGCCGCTGGCCCAGATGAAGCTGTGGAAGCGCTGCACCTGGTAGAGTAGATCGCTGATCCCGTCAGGTTTGGGAAGCGAGGAGAAGTATCCGCCGGGCCCATGCATCCGGTAGCCCCTTTGGAGGATGATCTGGCCGATCTTGCCGTCGTGGACACGTTTGGCCAGTTCCTGGAGCGCCCGGCTGTGACGCGACATCAATCCCACCCCTACCTTGAGGTTCTTGGCGGAGGCGTCTTGCGCGAGGCTGAGCATGCGTTTGCTGGTTGGGCCGTTGACCGTGACCGGCTTCTCCATGAAGACATTGAGGCCCTTTTCGATGGCGTAGGTGAAATGCACCCAGCGGAACGCCGGTGGCGTGGCGAAGATGGCGATATCACCCGGCTTTAAACAATCCATCGCTTTCTTATAGGCGTCGAAGCCGAGGAACTGTCGATCCGGCGGCGCCTCCATCTGGCTGGCGAACCGCTGCTGCAAATTGTCCCGGGTCTTATCGAGGCGCTCCGGGAAAATGTCCGCCATGGCGACCAGCTTGATAGGACCGCGCTTGACGGATAGCGCGTTCGCCGCTGCGCCGCCGCCGCGTCCGCCGCAGCCGATCAGGGCTACCTGAATCAGGTCGCTGCCGGCAGCGTGGACGGCGGGAATGGCCACATTGGCCAAAGCCGAAACCGCAGCCAATTTGCCGGCGGTTTCGATGAATTTACGGCGGGTAGTCGAGGTTTGAATGGAAAAGTTCATGGCTGTGTAGGCCCTCCGAAACGTGTCGTTGCCTTTTCGCTGGCCGGGAGAAGAAATCCCCGGCGCGCGGTACACAATTCTAGCGTGAGTTCCCTCGTCGTCAAGAACAATCTCACCCGTCCGCCAACCCCCTCCCCAAAATCCGAACTCCTCTTCCTGACCGAATCCGAGGTGCGCTTTGGCCGTTTTACACCCGGGTGGATGCCTCCCAGAATTCGTGTAGCCTCGGTCACTGCCTTTGTGACCGTGGGTTCTTTTTCCGTTGACAAGCGATTTCCATTCAACCGAGCTTCAGCGGGTGCGGTGTGGATTCCAACGCGGGTGGCGCATACATTGATTTTTATATATAGGCGCCCTTTCGCCACCCCAGCCGAACCGCTGGCGGGACCCAGAGCTTTAGAATCATCATCTTTGAGGCTGATGCACAAGGATTGTCGCCGGGTCATGTGGCGCGGTGAGCTTCCGAATCCATCCAAATCGTGCAAGATCCTTCGCCGCGCGGGGGGAACTTCAATCTCCGCAGATCAATGAGCAGTGGGGGGCATACACAAAAGACCACGCCACCCGCGTAAGTAGTCATCGGACTGGTTGCTGTTTCTGCGTGACTTGGCGGATCAAGCGTAGGAGATTCAATCCCGCGATCTTGCGGACTCGTTCGTCCGAGTATCCATGCCTGCGCATGGCCGTGATGAGTAGTTGGTAATCACCGATATCGTGCATACCTTTGGGCAATGGCACCCAGCCGTCGAAGTCCGAGCCCAACGAGACGTGATCCTCTCCAACCACTTCAATCCAGTGATCCAGCACGACAACCAACTGGTCAACTGGCATGCGCAACTCTTCCGGCACATTCTCAGGCACAGGCGGATATAGCTTGGCCTCTTGATCATTGACCGCTTGGAGGCTGGCTAAGAGAGGAGCGGACGAGGTAAAAAGAGGGGCGGGACGTGACTCCCTGTGACTTTCAAGCCAATCGTGATACTTCGGGTTATTGAAGCCGTTGCCGAATTGAATGCCAATCAAGCCCCCTTTGGCCGCGATTATTTTCGCGGCCTCATCGGTTATGTTGCGCGGCACCTTGACGATAGACATCGATCCGCCGTGTGTATAGATTATGGGATCGCTACTGGCAGCGGCGACCTGGCGCATGGTTGCATCGGAGGCGTGCGCCACATCGATCACCATTCCTAGCCTGTTCATCTCGTGGACGACTTCAATCCCGTGCGCAGTAATACCATTCCACTTTGGGGGAGAGCAGCATGAATCGGCAAAATTAGTGTCGGTATTGTGTGCTACGAACATCGCCGATCGTAACCCCAGACGGTAAAGGTCGCGGAGCAGGCCGAGATCGCCATCCAAATCGAAACTTCCCTCCAGATGCAAAAAGGCCGCGATTTTACCGCTCTTATAGATCCGCTCGATATCGGAAGCGTTTCGGGCTATCTCAATTTGGTCTTGATTCTTCCGGATCTGTCGCAGAGCCAAATCCATTAAGATCATCGTCTGCTTCAATTCAAATCGGTTAGGGTAATAGCTATCAGACGTAAATATGCTGAAGAAAATGGCGTTAACCCCACCTTTGCGTATGCGCGGCAGATCGACTTGCCCATCCTTGTAGTGATCGCTGATGTCTCCGCCCAGGTAGAGCTGGCGGTTAATGATGTGAACATGCCCGTCCATAACAAAAGTCGGAGGACTTTGTCCGAAGCAAATTGCGCAAAGGGAAAAAACAGCAAGAATAACCCGAACCGGCACGTTGAATCCAAGTGTCAGCTTTCTTCTTCTCGCGTCTACGTTATGTGTGGACATATTTGCACCAGAATTTCCGTTTTCAGTTTTCACTCGGCCCGCAGGATACACCCGAGCGCTTCAGAATTCAAGGCTTTGTCGAGTTTTCAGTGCTGCGTGCTTCCACGAACCACGGAAGGGGTCAATCTTACCCCTCCGGAGAATCCCAAAGCCCGAAGCTGCTCTCCGCGCCAGCCCACAGAAGCGGGTAGTCCGTGGGCTTTTACCAAACCTCTGGCCAAAACCGGCAAATGGCCCATCGCGTTCAGATCCCCCGAAACGGTGTTCGACAAAATAGCCTCCGCCTAGTCTCCTTAAGGCGGGTGATCCCGGGTTGACGCGCCGTTTAGCCGGAGCCGCGAGGGTCGATCATCCCTTCGGTGTGTTCTAGCCGGCATTTTGGTGACAGGTGGGATTCGCCAGCACCCAAGGAGAGGGAAACAGCGGGCACATGGAGCGACTTTTTGTCCTTGACAGACCAGGTTTGGCGGCTGTCTAATTTAGTCATCTGTGTCGCGAGGGTGCCGAGGGGTCGGTGGTCAAGCGTTCTGATTGTTGACTCGTGGCAAGACGCGACCTACTGGAGGAAAACAAATGGCTCATTACTCCCGGCGCGATTTCCTGAAGAGTGGACTTGCCGCAGCGGCGCTCGCTGGCGCCGGAAGCTTTCCGCTGAGAGCGGCGCGCGAAACAGCCACGGATTGGGTAACGCTCGGGAGATCCGGTGTAAAGGTGACGCGGCTCGCCTTTGGCACCGGCACCTTTGGCGGGCGAGTGCAGCGCGAATTGGGGCAAGACGAATTTACAAAGCAGGTCCGCTACGCCTACGACCGCGGCATTCGCTTCTTTGAGACCGCTGAGTCCTACGGCGATATGCACAGGATGCTCGGCGTAGCGCTGAACGGCATTCCGCGGGATAGCTATCGGCTGATGACGAAGGTGACCACGCATGAAGGGGTGGATCCGTTGCAGAAGATCGACGATTTGCGCAAACTCTCTAATACCGAATACTTCGACGTGATGCTGCTGCACTGGCAGCACGTTGCAACATGGCCGGCAGACAGCATCCGCTGGCAAGACGGCATTTTGGAAGCCCAGGCGAAACATGCTCTAGTGGGATACGGTGCGTCGGTGCACGGCCTCCCGGCGTTGCGCCAGTTTCCGGGGAACAAATGGCTCCAGATCGCGATGATACGGATGAATCATAAGGGCACGAGGATGGACGCGGAGGACTACAACACGGCCGGATTGGGAAATGTGAGCGAGGTCGTCACGCATGTGAGACAGGTCCGCAAAGAGGGGATGGGTGTGATCAGCATGAAACTCGTAGGGGAGGGTGCGTTCACCACCCGTGAGGACCGCCAAGCGTCGTTGAGGTACGCCTTTAAGAGCGCGGGCGTCGATTGCGTGACATTGGGCTTCAAGAGTACGGCAGAGATCGACGAGGCCATTGAGAATGTGAATCTGGCGCTGGCGTGACAGCCGGCCCGCAACTTCCTTTTCGCCTTCGACTTGCGCGACAGAGTGCGATGCTTTTCAGCGGATGGGGCAGTGCGGCAGATCCGCATACTGAAGAAGCGCTGCTCCAGCACGGCCCAAGCCGCGTCCACTTCACCTTTGAAACGAATAGTAGCTTAAGATCGACTTGTTGATTGCCGTCCGAAACAGCTCCATACATAGCGTCTCCAACATCAAGTGACGACGGAGTCCCCGGATGCGCTGTCCCGCCGCAGACGTTGCCGTTCCCTCGCTTTTCCCACCCACTGTGCGCCACCTTGGATCTAGTGTCGCGTAACGCCTTTTTTCTTGCTCCCGTGTTCGAGCTTTAATGTGAGATTATGGGATGGGGGTTGCCTTCATAGCTTCAGAAATTCTGCGGCAACCGGCGGCGTGGAACTGCTGTGGCGATGATAGATCAAAATGGGTTCGAACCGAAGGCTCCGAACCGCGATGACAGGCGCGTTATCATCATCGGGGGCGGTCCTGCGGGTTTGACGGCTGCCTATGAGCTTTCCAAGCATTCGGTGCCGGCCGTAATCCTGGAAGCGGACTCGGTGGTGGGGGGGATTGCACGCACGGTGAACTACAAAGGGTACTTGTTTGACATCGGCGGCCACCGTTTCTACACGAAATGGGACGAAGTGCAGAAATTATGGGAGGAAGTCCTGGGAGACAATTTCCTTCTGCGCCCGCGGCTTTCGCGGATCTACTATCGCAAGAAATTCTTTCTCTATCCCCTGATGGCGAAAAACGCGCTGTTCGGCCTTGGACCCGTCGAAGCCATCCGCATCATAGCGAGTTATCTGCGCGCGCGGGTCCTCCCGTCCCCCAAAGAAGAAAACCTGGAACAGTGGGTTTGCAACCGCTTTGGCAGGCGGCTGTACGAGAATTTTTTCAAAACCTACACGGAGAAGGTTTGGGGTACCCCCTGCACGGAAATCCACGCGGAATGGGCAGCCCGGCGCATTCGCGGGCTCTCTCTGGCCACTGCTCTGCACAACGCGGTGTTCCGGGGAAAAACGCCGGGGGCAAAGACCCTCATTAATGAATTTCATTATCCCGAACGCGGACCCGGGCAGATGTGGGAAAGCCTTGCAGAACGGCTACAAGCGCGGAACTATCCGGTCTTGACTGACCATCCCGTAGTCAGAATTCATCACCGGGGCGGGAAGGTAACAGGGTTGGTAACCGCCGGGCCTGGGGGCGAGAAATATTTTGGCGGGACCGACTTCATAAGTTCAATGCCCATGCGGGAGTTGGTCAGCGCCCTCGATGGGCCGGTGCCCGAAGAAGTTCGCCGCGCCGCCAATCGTCTTCGCTACCGTGACTTCTTGATTGTCAGCCTCATCATCAATCGCAAGGAAGTGGTTCCTGACAATTGGATCTACGTGCATGACCCGAGCGTAAAGGTTGGGCGCATTCAGAACTTCAAGAACTGGTCCCCTGCCATGGTCCCCGACCCGAACAAGACGTGTTTGGGGATGGAGTATTTCGTTTTCCAGGACGATGAGCTCTGGTCAAGCAGGGATGACAAGCTGATCGATCTGGCTCGCCGGGAAATTGCGCAACTAGGTCTGGTGCGGCCGGAGGAAATCGAAGATGGCACGGTGGTCCGAATGCCGAAGGCCTATCCCATCTATGACGAAGACTATGTCGAGCAGGTGAATGTGATCCGGCGCTACGTCGAGCAAAACCTCACCAATCTACAGTTGGTGGGCCGCAACGGCATGCACAAATACAACAATCAAGACCACTCCATGATGACCGCGTTGGGAGCGGCGCGCAACATCTTGGGCGCTCATGACGACCTGTGGGCGATCAACACCGAACCCGACTACCAGGAAGAGAAGAGAGTGGCGGATGGTGCCGATCTGCCGCGCCCCTCATACGCGGAGCCGCGCCGGATCGGCGCACACAAACCAACCCAAAGCATAGTCGCCGACAAGCACTAGTCCGGATTTCTCACCAGCCATTCCGCCGGAGCACCGAGTTAATCTCATTGTCAGCCCGAGGAGGCGCGCAGGGACCCGGCCTACGATACAGGCATACGCCGTTCCAGCATCCCGCTAATGCCAAAGTGTGGCTGGGGTCGGTGAGAGTTCCGGGGACCAGCACAGCGTTAAAACTCGTCAACCGCTCTCCGAGTTCGGGTGCTTCTCTAAGCAGAACGATCGGAACATTTTGATGCAAATGCGCATACCCTCCAAGACTCCACCACGGAATTTTGAAGACTCCAACCCCGCAAAGCGTCGAGTCGCGACTGAGTTGATCGAAAGCGATCAAGCAGCCGGACCTTTGGGACCAATTGAATTGTGAGACGAGCAGGCAGGAACTGAGCGCCAGGAACGCCAAGCCGCCGCCAACCATCGTTCTTGGCGCAAGCGGTGACCTCCGCCGGCTGTTGAAGGCCGGTGCGAGTTCCAAAAGGCAAATCGCGACGAGGGTGATTTCAAGAGGCACAAGTGGATAAAGATAGCGCACGGCCCTGAAGCTGAATAAGGAATGAAAGATAAGATGGATCAGCGCTACCCAGCCCAGGAACGGACTGCGGCGAATTCCCACGAGAACGAGAAAAGCCACCGGGCCCAGGTGCGCACACAACATCCTCAGATACCAATACCAAGTCGCGACATTGGGCGCTCCCTCCGCAGCATCGGTGCTGGGGAGCGATTGAATTGAGAACTCCTTAGCGTGCACGCGGAAATAGACGAGAGATGATTGGAAGGGATGTGACCAAGTGACCGCATCCACCATGCCGAAAGCAACCACCGGCAAGAGAAGCCCTGCGGCGAGAGGGAGCATCCGCTTGCGCCAGTTGGGGTAGCAAAAATAAAGAGCGGCGAAGCCCACCGCCGGAGCAAGCTGGATTCGCAGTGACATGGCGAGCCCACTGAGGATTCCCGCCAGGAACATTCGCTTTCTTTCACCTAGCCCTTCGCCATACATGCCCAGGTACAAGCCTGGAAGGAGAGCGTTGGTGGCCACCCGTTGCTGCGCTGGCTCCAGGCACGTTCCGCAACCGAAACCGGCACGGGCGGGTAGAGAGTCCGTGTCTTCACTCCATAAATCCTTTCAAACAGCGAACCTGTCCAGTCCGAATTGGTGAGAACAGCGTTCTCCTTCATCCGCTCGACGGAGTAGTCCGAGAGAATCATCCAGGGCCGCGTCTCACCCTTCAGCAGATAGAGAAGCTTCGATCCCAGCGGCTTGCCGGCGCAATCTCGATACTTTCGCCAGAATCGGCCGAGTTCAGGATAGTGGACATAAAGCAGACCGGGCCCGCCCAAGTCCATCTCTTCTACGGCCGCGCCAATCACAAGGTCGTAGTGGCGGCGAATTCTGTGACAGGCGCGCATCAGGTACGCAGTGGGTTGAAGGCTTGTGGGGTCCGGATCGAGTTTGAATAACGTGCGCAGCAGCCGGTTGGCATAGATCACGGTGAAGTCCGATGGCTGTAAAGAGGTTCCGTAAAAGAGGTTGATTTCCGCGGTATTCACCCGCTTCCAGGTGAGCAGGGTGAGGGCGTAGTGACTCTTGAGGGCTTCGACAATCCAGGAGGCTACGGTGTTTGCACCGCCGGGTGGTTGCCAGTTCTGATGTACGAAGAGAATCTTGCGCAGCCTTCCCACGGTCTCCCCTCAGTCTGAACATCCCCAAGGACGGTCAAGGCCTACTCATTATAGATTGTCGATCTTCGATTGGCGATTGGGGATTGATGGGGACGGATTTCCCTTTTGCCCACGTGAAGCCTGATTGCACGCGCAAATAGAGCAGCAAGTGGCGTGGCGAAAGCGCAGAAGTGGAGTGTGTTTGAGAGGGTGGGATTTGAACCCACGAGCCCATCGGGCCCCGCGTTGACCACCCGGCTTCCAGACACAATTGGTATATAATGAGGGCAGGATGAGCGTTACGAGCCCGGTCTATGTTGACATCATCGAGTTCATCGCCGCCGGAACCACCCCCGAGGCTGTGGTTGACTTCCTGCCTTCGCCAGAAGCTCAACAGAGGCTGGCTGCCTTGATCGAGCGCGAGAAGGAGGGCAGCCTATCAATGGAAGAGAAAGCGGAACTTGACCACTTCATGGACTTAGAGCGCATTCTAAGAATGGCAAAGGCGCGGGCCCGCCAAATCCTCTCTCGTGGCGACACGAAGACGCAATTCGGCGTTGCGCCGGGTCTTTGACTGTCAACTGTTGACTGTGAACTGCTAACTGGTTTTCTGGCGGAGAGGGTGGGATTC
Organism: uncultured Acidobacteriota bacterium; assembly: GCA_963832915.1. Lineage (GTDB taxonomy): Bacteria > Acidobacteriota > Terriglobia > UBA7540 > UBA7540 > CAVROP01. The sequence goes on along the minus strand of CAWHWE010000043.1, from coordinate 61,935 downwards.
GAACCCACGTCACGATTACTCGTGAACACGCTTTCCAAGCGTGCTCCTTCAGCCACTCGGACACCTCTCCGTGGCCGTGAATCGCAAAATTACGTCAGGGTGCGGCGCATCTGCGATCTTCAAACTGCTGGCCGAATTGGAACTAGTATAACATTCCACCTTGGAACTAGCCACAAGCCAGTAGGCAGTCGGCAGTAAGCAGGCTGCAGAATGCGGAAAGGGTGGGGAACCTCTTGACGGGCGCACCATGCCTGCTACTATCAATCAAGGACCATGACGAAGCATTTCGAGGAGGCGCGCCAGATGCAGGACATTTCTTTCACCGTCCATACGTTTAAGGAAGGGAAGACGTACGTTGCCTACGTGCCCGAACTGGACCTATCAAGCTGCGGGGCGACCGACGAGGAGGCGCGCAGGAATATCCGAGACGCCGTCCGGGCGTTCCTGGAAACCAGCACCGAAATGGGGACACTGGCGGAAATTCTCGAAGAGGCCGGCTACCAGCGGACAGGCGATGCGCGGCGACCGCCGGAATTCGTATCCCTCGAACCGCAGGAATGAGCCGCGAACAATATTTCGACCTCCTCGAGAATTGCTAGAGGTCTAGAGACTTGGAATTTGGCGCAAATGAGTCAAGTCCTGCGTCCGATCCACAAGTCGGCAGTAGGCAGTGGGCGGCAGGCGCAAGGCAGGATAAGGAAAGCACGAGAGGTGGTCGCGCTGTGGCGGTTTCACCTAAAGCGCCAGCGGATCCGGCTCCCCATTCCCTATTCCCTGCCGTGGCGGTTTCATTTGAAGCGCTGGCGGCGCCTCAACTCCACACCAAAGATTCCGTTCTGGTCACGAATGCCGACCAACGAAAAGTTTTCTCCGGCCGCCCATTCAAACTGAATGATCTTGTATTGTGATGAAGCGGTATTGGTGATGTAGGTTAGGGTCAAGGCCCTGGTTACTTGCTCTTCGACGGTCACCCGCGCGCCGGAACTGAACCCCGGCAGTCCCACATTCGGGTCGATCTTGATTCGACTCACTCCAAAGAGCCGCTGGATGCGTCCAGTCACCTGGCTGGACAAGGCTTGAGAGAGCAGTGCGCTTTCGCCCACGCTTTGTGTGGGGTTACCCCCAGTGAATGAGCTGACTAATCCTGGTGTGGACATCTCCTGTTGTTGGCGTGCGTACCCCAGCGCCAACAGCGAAATCACATCCTCAGTGGAAAGCGGAGGGTCGGAACGATAAGCCATCTTCAGGCGCCCGACCGGGCCTGAAACATCAACTGTCAGGTCGTACTGTTGTACGACGGTATGAGCTTCCAAATCGAGTGTTGCCTGAGTGCGAATGGGATTCGTCAGGCTGAGATCACCGCGGTTGAGGGTGAAGCGATTTCCACGGAAGATGGCTTCGCCGCTCAGAAAGCGCACGGTTCCCAATTCCACGGGGTTTGCAAGGCTTCCTTGCAGGCGCACATCAACGTCGGCGGTCACGTGCATATCCTGTACTTCCAGCCCCACCGGCATCGCCGACCCCACCCGAATGTTCAACCGAATGGCATCGGCAAGTGGGGAAGGTGTACCAGGTCTTGATTCCTCATAGGGACTGCCGGACTCCATTATCTGTGCAAGCCAATTCTTGTTCTGGTTTGCAAGCACTTGGCTGAGGGCCAAGTCGCCTTGTAATTGAGCACGATCCGATGTTCCCACCAAGCGCAAAGTCCCGCTGAGGACGGAGGTGAAATCAAAGGGATAACGCACCCTCGCCTGATCGAGTTCGGCTCGCAGCTCAAAACGGAGCGGCAATGCCAGGGTCACGAAACCATCCAAGGACAGCGTGCCGCCACCGCTGACTCCCCGTAATGATTTCACCGTAGCTCTCTCCCCCTCGAGCTGGATTTCGCCATTCAGGCTGCTCAAGCGGAAGGGAAGGCCCTGGTAGTCAAGACTGACGTCATGAATCTCTACCACACCATTCAATTGGGGTCGCGCGGGTGAACCCGACATGCTCAGCTTGATTCGGGAGTGCCCGGTTGCTTGCAGCTTGGGGTCAAGCAAACTCAGTACTGTGGCATCAGCTATTCCTTGGACTGCGACAGAAAGAGAAGCTGGTCCGGAAAGATGAAGAGAGCCATCGATGGTCAGGTTCGTGGAGGGACCTTGCATGCGAAATGGTTTAGCGGAGAGCCGGTTGGAAGCAAGCCGCAATTCCACGGGATGTTCGTTCCTCCATTTCAAAGAGGGGAAACTGACCTCCAGAATCTCGATCTGACTCTGCATCTGAATTTTCGATGAATCACGCAGGGGACCATCCGCCTCGAAGGAGCCACTTGCAGTCACTTGGGCGTTAAGGTGGTTATTAATGAACTGGCGGGCCCATGGATCCAAGCGAAAAGACACGTATTGCCCTTGGAGCCGGAGCGGCCAATCACCGGCAGTCTTGGCGTCTCCGCTGAAGCTGAACATCCCTCCGGGTCCGGAACTTATGCCCCGAATTTGAACGTTTTGGCCTTCGCCATCCAGTTGGACATGGAAGTCCCCCAGCTGAGTTCCGCCGATACTCATGCCTTGCAGGAGGCCAGTGGAGTGAAAGAGAAGATGCTCAGGAGTGCCGCTTCCCTGAAGGTCAAAGCTCGCCTGGCCTTCTAATTGTTGGGGAAGGGGGGAATTCGGAAAAGAAAGTTCCAGTCTCTTGAAGTCAGCGAGAGAAAAGCCCGCGCCTTGAAGTCGGCAGGTTAGGGAGCGCTTGGAAGTTTCTATCTGTGCCTTTCCAGTTATCCTGCCGTGACCTTTCACCATCTCGATCGTATCAAGGTCCCAAGTGGACTCGCTGACTCGAAAACTGGTCGAGAAGGAATCGAATGTCTCTCCGGCGATGGCACCGTCTTCCACCTTGATATCGCCTGTCCCCTCAAGGTTCGAAGCTGCCCCCGCCAGGCTGATCTGCCCGCTGACCTGACCGTTGACGGGGTAATTAATTCCCAACGCCGCTTTGATGCCCTCCAAGGGTGTGCGTTGAGCGCGGGCGGAAAACCGAATCGACAACGTCTTCGTAATCCCCCAATCCTCAGGCTGGGCTGAAGCCTCAAGACTAAACACGCTCGTCCCCAGTGAAAGTCGTCCGGAAGAAACCTGGTAATAGTTCGGTCGGGCGACCACGTTTGCCTCAAGGCCGTCCCAGGTCCAGCCACGATACTCGAACTTGCCCACCCGCAACGAGCCGTGTATTTCGGGATCCCTGATCGAACCAGTGACTTCTCCAACCAGACGCGCCGGCGACTTGAGTGAGAGTGGCAAGTGTGGGGCTGATTCGACCAGGGCTTCGAACACGGAACGCCATTCCTCGATTTGCGTCGTTTCCAATTGGATTTGCAGGCGGCTGGGGGATTTGTCGCGCGCCGCTGACTCAACCAGCGTCCCATTTGCTCTGAGCGAGGAATTGGGAGTGTGGAGATTTGAGTCCTCCAGGGTTATGAGCAAGCCCTGATTCGCTTCCAATGATCCCCGCAGGCCGCCGCTGACAGGAAGGAAGCCCGGAGGAGGTGCGGCGGGGGCCGATAAATGCAGATCGAACTCCGACTTGACCTTTTCGAACCCACCTGCCCAGGTTAGATCCACCGCGCCGTCGAGGAGAGAGGCAGGGTGAAGCTGGGTGATTAACAGAGGTTGGCGTTTGGAACTATGAAGGAGCGCGACCAGATTCATGTCACGAAGCCGGGCTCGGACGTGGAACTCGGGAGTTGCCCCTGTAAGACCAACCTGGCCATCGCCCAGCGCACTGCCTCCCCATCCAAGCACCTTCAAATTGGAAATTGCCACTCGCGATCGATCCAGTGAGTAGTCGGCTGAGGCCTCGAGCGGGCCTGAGTCGAACTGAGAATCACGGACCAGCATTTGCCGGGCTTGCAGTCGCCCCTGCACGGAAATCTCCCCATGGCGGTAGATCCCCTGACCCTCGAGGCGGAGGTTCCCATTCTGCAAACCGGGAAGATGCAGGAGTGGAATCAGGGTCGCCACATCAAAGCTGGTCTGGAAGGAGAAATATGCGTCGGGTTCAGGGGCAGGGTGAATGGTGAAGGAACTTTGTCCAGTTATTCCGCGGGACTGCCAGGCGAACGAGGTAACGGCAAGCTCATTTTGCGACAACATGAAGCGGATTGAAAAGGTAAGAGGCGGCGCCGAGTGTCTTGGTATATGGGTCGTTACAGCCGAGGCCGCAAGGCTGCCCTCATAGTGGGAACCGCGCCGGAGGCGCAAAAGGAGCGCCACTTCTCGGGCACTGAGATCCAGGTTTATTGGCTGGTCGTTCCAAAAGAAAGTGGAGTGCGCCAGCGTCACCCTTCCAATGCGAAGGTCCATCAACTGTTCCATGACTTGCCCGGCGGAACGGCGGGTTGCGGGGCCTGGCAGGTTCGTCGAACCATCGGCATTTGTCTTGAGATGCACTTCTGCTCCATCCCAGTCAACGCTCATGAGTCGGATCTCGCGATGCAGCAAATTGGCCGGGCTGAGACGGAGCACTACGGTGTGGGCAGAGAAGAGAGGGGGTGCTTGGGGCGGTTCGCTTCCGTGAATCACAACTCCGTGGAAAATCACCTGAAGGACTAAGGGGTGAAAGTGAAAATCCTGTACTTCGACTCGTCCGCCAGTCGTGTCCTCCAGCCCCAGGATGAGGCGGCGTTCCAGAGCGTGGCGGAACCAGGGGGTGCTCATGACACCAATCGCGGCTGTGGCCAGCGCCACCAGCGTCCCGATTAGAGCGAGCGTGATCCAAAAGTGTTTCGACATTCAGATCTTCTTACTGCGCAGCGCCGCCGTCCCGGCGGTCCCGCCACGTGGGACCGGCAAGATGCCGGGGTTACGGCGGAGTCGACGGGCCAAAGTCAGAAAGAGTGAAGACGCACGCGGCGGCCTGGCTTCAGTTCCTCCAACCAACTGGCAAGAAGCTGATCGATTCTTTTCTGCACCAGGATTTCCTGGATCTGCCCTTGGACTTCGGTCAAAGGGGGAACGGCGGAGCGGTGCGTCTGCGTATATTGGGGCGTGAACACGTCCCGGTAGTAAGATTCAACATCGGTTGTCCCAGGGGCCGCCCCCGGCCGCAACCGCTGTTCGATAATCCTCAAGATCCTCTGTTGTTGGACGAGCGTTGTCAGAATCTGTTGTTCGTCCATATGCAGCGCGTGGAGAGCAGATTGGTAGTCCGGCTCAGATGAGAACCCTTTCCGAATAGCATCCAGTTCTTCGGCTGCGGTCTTTTCCAGCGCGGCGTCGTGGGAAAGGTCCTGGGCTTCTTCATCGAGTAAGAGCTTCTGGTCAGTCAGCCGCTCACGAAGCTGCTCCAGTGTCTCACTGTCGGGGGGAGGAGCCGGCCATTGCCCGTCGAGGAGGCGTTCCAATCGGTATTCGCGCTCGAGGTCACTTTGCGTGATAGCGACATCCCCGATCGATGCAACCACACGATCGAGAATCTCAGCACGAGAAAATGACGCGCCCAAGGTCAGCACCAGGAGTAGGGGCACGCCATGACGTGCCCCTACGGCCAGCCTCGAGCGGCATACTTTCTTTCGCCCCGCTGGGGCTTGGTGGAGATCGAGGCTCTCTTGACCCCAGGGCTGGCGCCCTGGGCTAAGATCTTCCAGCCCTCCGGGCCTCTCCCCTTCTGCTAGAAGCTCTGACCGATGCTCAGGAAATAGTTGAACCGGGATAATTGTCGCACCTCCGCTCCCACTTGGTACCGCGTGGGATTTAAATTATAGCCCACGTCGAAGCGTATGGGCCCGACCGGCGTCTTGTATCGGATACCCAGCCCCACGGCGTCTGAGTCATAATCTGTATCTGTCGGACTGCTTTGTCTGAATTTCAGTAGACGCATGTGCCGGATGGTTGTGAATACATTCCCTGAATCGTTGAATACCACGAAGCCAAGCCTCCGTTGTGCCAGGGGCACACGAAGCTCGAACGAATTAAAGAACATAGCATTACCCCCGATGGGGTAGCCCGTTTCGGGGTCGCGCGGTCCCGCTTGGTTGATGGAGAAACCACGATTTGATTCGCTGCCCCCCATAAAGAACCGTTCCGGCAGAGGGAGGCTGTCGGTAAAGATGTATTGATTGGGCTCGCCGGGGGTTTGGACCAGAAGCTTCTCCAGGCTGCCATAGGGAGACTCGAATCCTAATCGCGTGTTGCGGGCAAAAATCAGGTGCTCGCCCAATCGATAGTAGGTTGCAAGTTCACCCGTGAAGCGAAGGAAATTTGCTTGAGAGCCGAAGTCTTTATAGGCAATTGACGCGTCGGCAAGTGCATAGAAGCCGCGGGTGGCGTCCACGGGATCGTCGCGATGGTCGTCGACAAAGCTGGCGCCGAACGCTCCCACACGCGCCGCCTGGCCCAACAGTTGTTTCTCCGCCGCGGAAAAGCTATTGGAAAGGTCAAGAGCCTGAACTCGCGAGAAGCTATAGCGGCCCGAAATGACCCTCGAGGGACTGAAACGCTTTTCGATGGCGATCGACGCCACTTTCCGGTCATCCGTAAAGGTGAGCACGTCGTTGCTGAAGTCTACCAGACCATTGATGCGCAGGCTCAGGTCCCGTCGATTCGCCAGGTAGGGTATCACGTAGCTTGCGCCGGCGCCCGTTTCGATGTCCGACAGGCGGCCCCAAAGTGTAAAGGTCTGTTCGTGTCCTCCGACGTCGAGGCGGTTGAGGTTGAGGGAGAGACGCGGGCTCGCTTTGAACGTGCCCTGCGGTTCATTACTCCCCAGCCTCTGGACCTCGAGTCCCCCGCCGTAGCCGAAAGTCCACCGCCGGCTTTCCTCGACCGCCACCAAGACGGTTTTCTCCGTCTCGGAACTTGCCTGATCCTGGGGAGCAATTTGAACCTGGTTGAACATTCCTAACCCGTAGAGCCGGCGTTGCGAGTCAGCGACGGTGTCCTGGTTCAAAGGCTGGCCCGGGCGAATCAGGAGTTCGCGGCGGATGACCCCCACGCGGGTGTGTTCATTTCCCAGGACGACGATGCGTTGGGTTCGTTCTTGCTTTCCCGGCTCAATCAGGAATTCCAGGTCAACCTGGTGTTGTTCGTTGACAGGTGAGGCGTTCCAACTCACCCTGGCCTGAGAATACCCGTGGTCGGCAAGGTAGTTGGAGAGGGTGTCGCGATCAGCTACGGCACGGTCCGGTGAATAAGGCTGGGATGGCTTGGTCAGCAGAGAAGGCCAAAGGGCTTTCTGCATGTCACCGGAGATGCCCTTCAATGTCAATTGGTGGACGGTTGTCTGGCGCCCCTCTTCGACTTGGAAGGTGACGAACCAGTGATCAGGATCGTTTCGGAAATGATCGTCCACTCGATGCGAGATCCGAACATCCACGAAGCCTCTTGATTGATAGAATGCCGTCAGAGCGTTTACCTTGTTCTCCAAAAGGGTGCGGCTGTACAGAGGGGGAGGGTTGATAATTCCCTGTACGGGAGGGGAAATCACCGCCATGAGTTCCGTGGGTGGAATGGCCCGATTGCCCTCAAAGCCATATCCCATGAATTTCCCCGGCTTGCCCCGATTCACGCGGATAGTAAGGTCCAGGGTCTGTGACTCGGCGTGAAATGCCTGTTCCGCCTTCACTGTAGCTGAAAAGAAGCCGTGTTGCTGGAAATGGTTTTCCAGAATCTCGTCGGTATGTACAAGACTGGGCCCATCCACTACGCCGTCTCGATAAACGGGGAGAAGCTCTTTGAGTTTAGAGCGTGAAATCTTGGCGCCCTCAACGCGCACCCGGAATAGGGGGCCGGATTCTATTCCTACCAGCAACTTTTCAGTGTTAAGTTTATTGTCATATTCGCGCTTCAGAACGCTAACGGTTGCCTGGAGATGATCGCGCGACGCAAAGAACTGGCGGAGCTTGACCAAGCCCCGTTGTACATGCGCCGAGGTCAGTTGGATTCCGGGGCGCCAGCCGGCCACTTTTGTGAGCTTCACCGTAGGAAATCCGCCGTGACCCCGGAATTCCAGGCTGCTTAGGCGTGCGGGCTTTCCGGGGAAGACAGAGAACAACACCTCGGCCTCCTGTGTGGCCGGGTCAGGAAGGAGACGGTATTTGAGGATTGGCCGGTAGTAGCCGTTCGCAGCGAGCGTCTCGGAGATATGCCTTTGGGCCGCGGCAAGATCATCGTCCGAAACGGGATGTCCCAACCGGAGGCGAGTGGAGGTGACCAGGACTCTGGGTTCTATGGGATTGGGAGACCCCTCCACTTGAACAACGCCGATAAAGTATTGAGCACGCCCAACGAAGAGCAAGTGAACGCCCCCCTGCCTGGGCTCAGCCTCGGCGCGCAGCTCGGTAAAGCGGCCGGTGGCATATAGCTTTTTCAGACTCGCGGCAATTTTCGAGGCCTCGAGAGGTTGGCCGACCTCCTGCGAGACGACACCGGGGAAGTCAGTTATGTCCAGTCGCGCGTTACAACTTAGCCGGATGTCCAGGACAGGCTTTCCCCAAAGTTCAGCCCCGGGCGCGACGACCTGCGCCAGCGTGGACCTTGGAAGGGCAAGCCAAAGGGCAATGCAAAAAACTGTGCCCTCGACTATCAAAGCCCTCAGGCATCGCCGAGCGTGGGCAAGCGAAGTGGGAGGGTCGGCTGGCAAGCTCACATTCTCGTGGTCTGGGTCCGACCAGACTCTTTCAATGCATCTCGAAATTCCCGGAATTCCATGTTCTGCCCACCTATTATACTTCCCTCCGACCGCCCAGGAGGACAAAGTCCGTGTCTAGGCGCGATTACTCCGGAAGCAAGCGGGTCCCTCCTGGTGGCCCCGGCTAGCCGGGGCAGACCATTGAATCTAATTTGCCCGGCTGCCCTATGCGACCTGTCCCGGTTCACCCGCAGAGCAGGACTCCTTTTGCCAAGTCCTTTCCCACGACTGGCTCGCCGTGGGCCATCCCGCCCTGCGGGATCGCCACTAACGTGGCTCAGACTTTGCCCAGTGCGCTTGTCCTTTCGCCTATGCCCCCATGCGGGAGAGGGGGTGGGGAGGAGGTTCCGGTTCAAGAATGGGCCGGTTATTACGCGACGACGCCTATGCAGGCTTGAAGGATGTGGTAAGGCGCATCTTACCCCAGGCGATCTCGATAACGCCTGTCCCATCTTTGTCGGTGACTTGTATGGTTACCTGTTCGGCCGAGTCGCTTGCTTCTTCGAGCGTCAGCGGGACTTCCGCGAGCTTTGCACTCGGCTCGTACTGGAAGACAGACTTGCTGGAAAATACGAGCGTCCATTTCCCAGGCTCAACCAAACACGCCAGCAGGATATGCTTGCCCTTGGGAACAATTGTTCCGCCGAAATTCAGGTCTTTGTCCGATTCGAGGGTCGTCGGATCACCGGAGCCGAGCCGCCAGACGTTGCCTGGTTGGATTTGCTTGAGCATGTCGCGGCCCTTCAGTGCGGGGCGGCCGTAGTTGATGGAGATGCGAGCGCCGCCGATTGTTGCCTTTACACTCCCCCGATCGGCCCCCTGAACCAGACTTGCGCTACTCATTACTATAAGAGCGGCGCCTGCCAGCCCGATCAAAGTTCGCCAAATCTTCGTCATACAATTCCCTCCGTTAATGAACGTTTTGCCGCTGCACAAGCGTTTGCAGGTGTCGTCACTATTCATCCAGCCCTGCCTCAATAGCAAGGCGCAATTCGCTGGCTGGAACGTATCCGATCCAGTGGTGAGAAACCACTCCCTTTCTGTCAATGAGGAATAAGGCGGGATAGATTGAAATCCCGCCATAGGCTTTATCGCTTTCACTCGTCCACTGAACTATGGGGAATTCAATCTTCCGTTCTCGAATGTAACGCAGGCGCACTTGGTCATCGTAGTTGAGACCCAGGAAGCGGTCGGCATTGGCTCCCACGATGTCAAACCCGCGCGCCGAGAGTTGGTGATAAAGCGAAACCAAATCCGGCGTCTCTTGCATACAGGGAGGACAGCCTGTGAACCAGACGTAGAGTAGCACCACTTTTCCCTTCAGTTGGCCCAGGCTGACGGTGTCACCCTTAATGCCGCGAAGCTCAAGCTCCGGCGCCGTTTTGCCCTCCCAGCCTGCCAACTGCCGTTGTAGAACCTGGCCGAACCGAGCATCATTTCGAATCTCGTCAACGTTGACCTGAGTGATCTCCCCCGTTTTGGGATCGCGGGCAAGGAAATGTGGAACCCGCGGGTCAGATTCCATCACTCGAAGCAGCACATCGGCAGCGTCGGGGGCCCGCAAATCAAACTGTTCGGAGATTATTTTCAGACTCGGCGGCGAACCGAATTTCTCCTGGTACTGAGCCACGAAAAGTGGAATCCGAAAAAAGGCGTTATAGAGCTTGTCCAGGGCTTGACGTTCATCAGGTTTGGTAAAGACGTTGTTATAGAGATCCGTCACCACGAGGGGTTGGCCAGGGCGAAGGTGCTCCCGAATGTACTGTAAGATACGCGTCTCAGCATCGGGCCGGGACAACGCTAGAGTTGCAGATAACAGGAGAAATAACCAAACGACTGGCGCCACTCTGCGGGTTGGCAATCTCACCGTGTTTCTCCCTTGGCGTGGGATGTCAAACTCGCCTTCTGAGCCTGCACAAATAGCTTGGAGTGGAATCGAAGGGAGAACGGCATGTATTGGTGCAAGTAGTCCCAACCATGACCCCCGGGGCGGAGGGCATATTCGTGCGGGAAACCCTTCTGGGAGAGAATGTGATCGAGAAGTTCAGCCCCTTCCTCGAAACCGTAGCGGTCGTGGTCACCGCAATCGAAGTAAAGTGCAAGTTGGGAGAAACGCTCCGGATGCTCGGCTAAGGTGAGAGGGCTGTTGGCTTCCCAATAGCTTTCATTGAGCGGCGACCCGAAAGGCTCCTGCAGCACCCGCGCGTAAAAACCCCAGCGGCCCTCGGTGGGGAGAGGGTTAGGGAACTTCGGCAGCATTGCTGCGCTATGGGCGCTCGCTGAACCGAACACCTCGGGATGGCGCATGGCAAGATGAAGAGCGCCATAACCGCCCATGGATGTCCCGCTGATGCCTCGCTCGCCCGCGACGGCCATGGTGCGATATCGGCGGTCGATTTCGGGCACCAGCTCTTGAATGAAAAAGTCCTCGTACCGTTCGCGGCCATCCTGCGAATTTACGTAAAAGGTACGTCCCCCGGCAGGCAAGACCACAATGAAGTTCGTGAGGTCGCCCTGCGCGGTGAGACTTTCCCACATTTGTTCGCCTCCCCTGTCAATCCAACTGTGCTCGTCTTCAAAAAGGCCATGGAGGAAGTAAAGGGTTGGATAACGCCTGTTGGAAGATGCTTCGTAGCCAGGGGGGAAAACAACACAAAAGCCCACCGAACGCCCTAAAAGCGTGCTGGAGACGGATGAGCACTCGATCTTTGCAGAAGTCTCGGGGTGGGGCCAGGCGTAAAGGTTATGAGCGCTGCTGAGGCTTAATGCGGTCACAAGAATACACAGCGTGGCGCAACGGCCGCTGGGCACAAATTTTAGGGCTTTTCTGGCCACGGATGGCACCGTCCTTTACGTTCTTCCCCACATATTACCTTCCCTCTATCACCTACTGTCCACTATCCACCGAACAGCGGTTTGAGATTCCCTTCCGAGTCAAAATCTGCGGAATGAACCCCTTCCGACAATCGCCAGCGCTTAAGCGTTGTTGTCTCGCGCGCCAAAGGAGTTGAGATGGCAATCCGGTCAAGGCTGATTGTGTTACGAATCCAAACGATCCGCTGCTCCGCCGGCTGCGGACTTCCTAAATGGCCGAGGGTGAGATCCAAAGCTTCGCGGTCCGAAGGCAAATGAATAGGTAGCCGGCCCCCGGCAGGACTCAGGGCCGTAAGCGCATTAAGATACGTTTTTTCGAAGTCGATCTTCCGGTAAAGACGGTCGTGGATAACATCCGCAGAGCCCATGCCTACCGCGTTGCCACCGCTTTCGGGAGTGAGGTCCCGAACGTAAATCATGGAAATGCCGGGCGCTTCTCCGGGCGGCAGTTCCACCCCCCGCCCAATCACTTTCGTATCCATTCCCGTTCCGCTTAGATTCTTGCCCATTTCGTCCACCACCAGCAGGTGGAATGCCGGGAAAGGAATGCGGGGCACCAGGGTGCGGGCCAGTTGAAGCGTCGATTCCTCCTGTGCCACGATGCCTTCCGGCAACGCGGCGCGCACGGCGGCAATTTGGTGCAGTTCATTCTCCACTACCGCCACCCCGCAGAGAATTTTCCCGCTGGCCAGCACTTTTCCCGAAACGGCGCGAATGGTAGTCTCAAACCCGTATTTCCGGCTCTGGCGATGGCCCCCGGTGGCCCCATCCAGTTTGCCCATGCCGATGGTCATCATTTTCAACAAACCGCTTTCAATCTTCCCCGAAAAATCGGTGTGGGGCTTGATGCGGTTTAGGACCACCACGCCGTCGGACTCCCAGGCGTTCCGATCCATAAAAACTGGAAACCCTTCCGGGGTTGTGCCGAGGGGTACGGTCTCCATGGAAGAGCGAATCTCTACTCCCATGGCAGTTTCCGTAACGCCGTAATCCTCCAGGATTTTGCACTGGCCCTGCGCCGTTCCTCCTCCGTGGCTCCCCATGGCAGGGAAGATAAAAGGCTGAGCCCCTTGTGCTTTCAACCAGCCGCAGACCGCTTGCACGATCTCCTTCAGGCTGGCAATACCACGGCTGCCCACGGCCACGGCGATGCGCTTGCCGCGCAGCTTTGCGGCGGCTATGCCCAGTCCCCCCAGAGCCTCCAGGATCGAGCCGGCCAAATCATCGAGTTTCGGCAGGCTCGGCTCTGTCCGTTCGAGAAGATAAAAACTTGCGAGTGGAATGTGCCCGTTTTTCATGATCGTAAAATAAAGTTAGCGCGCCGTTCGACATTCGTCAAGCAAAGAGGAAACGCTACCCCTTCTGGTTGGCAGGGCTTAGCCCTTCCGTAGGCCAAGCGAAATCTCTGAACTCGCCGGTATAATCGAAGCCGCCGGGAGCAATGGGCTTCTCGGGTTCTACGGCAATCCCAACCCCGCGGACCTGCGCCAAGACCTCAGCCTCGTGAATCCGCGAGGCGTCATATTCGACGTCCAGAAGCAGGCCTTCCATCGAAAGTCCGCGGATGCCATAAACTGTGGAGAGTCTGTGCAGCCGTTCAAAGTCCTTCGGAGTCAAGTTCTGTTTCAGGTAAAAACGGGTGGTTAGGAACGTCATGTCTTGAACCTCGAAGATCAGCAATTGGTCGGTTGTCCGTTGTCCGTTGAGGAACATCGCCCCAACTCTGAGTGTTTATTGCAACGGACGACGGACCACGGACAACGGACAGCCCTTAGTCAGTTGTCCGTTTTCAGTTGCGGCGAATCCTCAGCTCGCTCTCCCCTGACACCTGGCACCCGACACCTGCCCTCTAAAGTTCCATCCTGCGCAGCCTGAGCGCGTTGCTGATCACGGACACTGAGCTGAACGTCATAGCCGCCGCCGCGAGCATCGGGCTCAGCAACAGCCCTAGCACCGGGTAAAGGACGCCCGCCGCCAGCGGCACACCGATAGTATTGTAAACCAGCGCGAAAAAGAGGTTCTGTCGGATATTGCGCATGGTGCCTTTGCTCAACCTGCGAGCCCGCACAATGCCGCGCAAATCCCCCTTGACCAAAGTGACGCCGGCGCTTTCCATGGCCACATCGGTTCCCGTCCCCATGGCGATGCCGACATTGGCCTGAGCGAGCGCCGGAGCGTCGTTGATGCCATCACCCGCCATGGCCACCACGCGCCCTTGCGCCTGAAGCCGCTCGATGACCTTGCCTTTTTGCTCAGGCAGGACCTCCGCCTCGACTTCGTCTATGCCCAGTCTTCGTGCCACGGCTTCTGCGGTGGTGCGGGCGTCGCCGGTAAGCATGACTATGCGTATCCCATCCTTCTGCAATATTCGGATGGCGTCAGGGGTGGACTGTTTAATGGGGTCGGTCACTGCCAGCAAGCCGCAGGCAAGTCCGTCAACAGCGATGAAGACTACGATTCGGCCCTCGCGTTGGAGTTCGGCGGCCTTCGCGTCCAGCGTCTTCAGTTCGATTTTCAGTTCCTCGAAAAGCTTGCGGTTTCCGAGTGCGACGCTTTTGCTATCCACCTTGCCCATCACGCCTTCACCAGTGAGCGAACGAAACTCTCGAGCCTCGCCGAGTTGAAGTCCCCCCTCTTGCGCCCCGGCCACGATGGAGGCAGCGAGAGGATGCTCGCTCCCGCGCTCGAGGGTTGCGGCCAGGCGGAGCACTTCCGACTCATTCCATCCTTGCAGGGCATGAACCGAAGCAAGACGAGGCTTTCCCTCCGTAAGGGTACCGGTCTTGTCCACAATTAGCGTGTCCACTTTTTCGAAAACTTCCAGCGCTTCGGCGTTCTTTATCAACACGCCCGCCAGGGCGCCACGTCCCGTCCCCACCATGATGGACATCGGCGTGGCAAGCCCCAGCGCGCAAGGGCAGGCAATGATCAGGACTGCCACGGCGTTTACCAGCGCATAGGCAAGCCGCGGCTGGGGGCCTACGGCAGCCCAGACCGCAAACGTGAGCAGAGAAATGAAAACGACTGCGGGAACGAAGTAAGAGGAAACAACGTCCGCCAGGCGTTGGATGGGCGCGCGGCTCCGCTGGGCCTCTGAAACAAGTTGCACGATGTGCGCCAGGAGCGTATCGCTGCCCACGCGTTCAGCGCGCATCAGAAAACCGCCGGAGCCGTTCACCGTCCCACCCGTCACGCGGTCTCCAGCCTTCTTTTCCACGGGGATCGGCTCCCCCGTTACCATGGATTCATCAATCGAGCTCGAGCCTTCAAGGACGACTCCGTCTGTCGCCACCTTTTCGCCGGGACGCACGCGCAGCCGGTCGCCCCTCTGAACGCGGTCGAGTGGCACGTCTTCCTCGGCGCCTTCATCCCGGACAACCCGCGCCGTCTTTGGCGCAAGGCCCAGCAATCCCTTGATGGCGCTGCTGGTGTGTGCGCGCGCGCGAAGCTCCAGCACCTGCCCCAGGAGCACCAATGTGGTGATAACTGCCGACGCCTCAAAGTAGACCGGGACTTCGCCGCCAGGCCCGCGAAACGATTGGGGAAAGATGCCGGGCCGGAGAACTGCTACGACGCTATAAACATAGGCAGTCCCGGTTCCGATGGCGATCAGCGTAAACATGTTCAAGTGGCGATTGACCAGTGAGGCCCAGCCTCGCTCGGAGAATGGCCATCCTCCCCAAAGCACCACGGGAGTGGCCAGACCAAACTGCACCAAACTGAGCAGGCGCGAGGGGAAGGCGTGCTGCACAGGCTGGCCGGGAATCATCTCCGACATCGCAAGGAAGAAAACCGGAAGGGTTAAAGCCAGGCAAACCCAGAAGCGGCGGGTCATCAAATTCAACTCGGGATTGGCTGCTTCCACCACAGTCACCGACCGAGGCTCCAGAGCCATGCCACAGATGGGGCAAACCCCCGGCTCGCTGCGGACGACTTCAGGGTGCATGGGGCACACATACTCAGTACGGGTAGCCGCGGCCGGGGTCATGAGCGGCTCGAGCGCCATCCCGCATTTCGGACATGCGCCCGGACCTTGTTTCCGGACCTCAGGATCCATGGGGCAGGTATAAATCGTGCATTCGCTCCCGGCCGTTAGCCCGTCATCCTGAGGAGTCCCGCTCTTTGGGACGACGAAGGATCTCTGCAGTTCATTGCGCACTTCCGCTGCCCCATTACTGAAGGCTCCCGCCGGAGGAGTTGCCTCAGCTCGAGCGGGGCTCAGATATTGGCTTGGATTGGCGCGAAAGTCTTCCAGGCAATAAGGATTGCAGAAAAAGTACTCTTGCCCATCGTGTACGTAACTGCTGACCGCATCCTCGCGGCTTATCTCCATTCCGCAAACCGGGTCGATGACAGTCCCGCTCGCGGATGCCGGATGAGCGGTACCCTCGCGGACGCTTTTTTGATTATCAGTTTGCCCTTTCATCGCCTTCCTCTATCATAACCCAGCGGCCCCTAAAGAAGGTCATTGAGTTGTCATTCTGAGCGCAGCGGAGCGGAGCGAAGAATCTCACTCTGGACTTTTCCGCCGACCCACAGCAAGGGTACCGCAGACCTGTCATAGGAGGTCCGCTCGTCGCCGCCCAGCGGTCGTCGGTTCGATTCACTATTGCGTCCGCGCGGCGCTTGCTTGTGATTATTCCCGTGGCTCGCGCCCCGCGCAACTTGCGACGCGCCGCCGGCACCACCGCTGGGCGCGGGACGAGCTGCGGGCAGGACCCAGGATTTCGGCGGTGCCGCCCTCCGGCGCCGCCCCTTCCGACTCCCCTCAAAAGTGTCGAAGCGTGGTGGGGAATCCCGGCTAACACCCTGTCTTTTCAATAACATTCCAGTTTTATACTCGCATCTCCTTTGTTTTCATATACATTCCCGCTTTACTGCCCAGCTTTCCACACTCTTCCTTTGTTTTCAATAACATTCCCGCGTCGTTCGTTCATTTTCCAAGGTTACTGCATTTTTCCTTTCCCGATTGTGAGCGACATCTTGTCCAAAGAGAGTAAAGGAGTTTTGCCATGCTTGCCTCGGCTAATCCGTTGTCGAAGTTTTTTCCTGACTCTCGACTCCTGAATCCTGACTCCTGCACAATCCTCCAGCCATCCTAGCCTATCTTGCTGAGCCTGTCAAGAGAAACAAGGCGCAGTCAGGGTGCAGGAATCTGGAGCCAGTACGACGCACGCAGGACGATCATGTGCCCCAACGGGGCGATCCATCCCAGCCCGGGACAACGAAGTTGTGAAAAAATCGATTGCATTAACCACAGAGGCACAGAGAAATGCCCCTTTCTTTTCAGTTCTCTGTGCCTCCGTGTCTCTGTGGTGAAAAGTTTGTTCCGTAATTCTTGCACACCTTCGCTGGCCTAGGCTGGGCTGGATCGCCCCCTCGGAGTTCGACAACTGGAATAGTTGAATCCCGTGCGGAAGGGAGGGGGATTAGGGGTCGGGGACTCTGCATTCGCGGCCCGGGACTAGCTGTCAGCTTTCGCCTTGCCACCCGTTGCTGCTGATGACTGAAAACTGACAATTGAAGACTTATTTTCACCGTCGCGCCCCATCCAGATTGACGACCTGCGGTTGGAAGTGGGCATCGGGCATGAGAAAAGGCCACGGTTAGGACGACACTGACCGCGGCTAGACCCTGGCAGCCCAGGGGCGAGACCTTTGCGCGTCACTTGCGATCCGTCCCCCACCCCTTCCCAGATCGTTCCGGGTGGGCAATTGTCAATCGCGGGTGTCTTTGACGTGCGAGGCGGACTCTGAGTCTTTGCTGCTCTTGCGCGCAGGGACCTCGCTCTTCGCCAGCCCGCCGTCCGTTCGGGCCCAGTGTTTTTGATAGTCGGGCCCCCGCGAATCCGGCTTCCTTGCTGGTTCAGGTATCAGGTGCCAGGTACTGGTGCGGGGGCCGGTCGCTACGAAAAGCTGTCCGCCTCCCGCTTTCTGCCTACTGCCTACTGCCCTAATGCGACCGCCTGCGCTAGCCTGCCCAAGAACCTTCCAGAGCGGGATGGTTTTGTGCCTCCAACCATGGGCCAGTGAAATCACATGACAAACGGTCACAAATGCGGTAATTTTGAGGCATGGAAACCGTAACCGTAGAGTTGCCCTCAGCGCTTCTGAAGGCAGCAAATTTGGAGGAGAGGAACCTTTCCCAGCAAGCCGCTCGGTTGCTGGCGCTCGAACTTTATCGAGAAGATAAGGTCTCACTCGGACGCGCCGCTGAGCTGTGCCAGACGCCGCTCGCGGCTTTCATGGATTTCGCCGCCAAGCACGGTGTCCCACCGCTGCGGTACAGTTCCGAGGATCTGGAAGAGGAACGCCGGTCCACCGACCGTCCCGAAGCGTGACCGTCGTAGCCGATTCATCCCCGCTGGTTATTCTGGCCAAGCTTGGCTGCTTCGACCTCCTCAATAGGCTCTTTCCACGCCTTTACATCTCCATGGAAGTTCACCACGAAGTGGTGGTCTCGGGTGCGGGCCTGCCAGGGGCATCGGAAGTTGCGAAGGCGGAATGGATCGAAGTAAAGCAACTTCAGAATCAAGCGGACTTGTTGGCGGCGCGAGAAAAGTATGCTTTGGGTGTCGGAGAACTCAGCACAATTCTCCTTGGGAAAGAAATCCGGGCGGATGCCCTGCTGCTCGATGATTACAATGCTCGCGAACTGGCAAGGGCGGAAGGCTTCCCTGTTCGTGGCAGTGTGGGTCTCCTCGAAACGTTTTACCTGGGAGGCCACTTGACCGACCTTCGCGCTGCCTTTCGGCAACTTCTGGCGCACAGTTATATCGACCAGCGGCTGTTAGACCTCCGGCTTCGAGCCTTGGGGCTTCCTCCACTCTGGCAAGCGTAGCGCGGACCTCTGTTCTTTGGGGTCTGCGATTTCGCGAAGGGACCCAAAAGGCAGTGACCCGCCGCGGCGGGACGAGTGACCAGTGACGAGAAACAGGCAAAATCAGTCGGCTTGTCGAATGGCACGCTGGCAGGTGCCAGGTGTCAGGGGCCAGGTGCTGGCGCGGGGGCCGGCAGCTACGAAAAGCTGCCCGCCTCCCGCTTTCTGCCTACTGCCTACTGCCCTAATACGACCGTCTGCGCCAACCTGCCCGGCCGTCACAATCACGGCGCGGTTGAAAAGCCGTCCGTCGGCTGACGGTCTGGAGAGCGAGCCTTGCGCTACATTTCCTTGCAGCGACTCCCGCCCAGCTCAGTCTATGAATGGGAGTGGGCGATTATACCCAGCGTCGCAAGTGGGAGTTGGCGCCTCATTACATTGTAAGTAGGAACAGTGGCTACCCGCTTCACGAAGGCACGAATGTTTTGTAGGTCAGCTTCCGAGCAGGTGATGAACAACATCCTGGGTCTCTTGACTGAAGCGCACGAACTCATCTTCGGTCAACAAGCCACGACCCTTCATTGAAGCGAGGTGAATGAATGCAGTCGATCGGCGAAGGTCATCAAAGGTCTGAGCTATCTCTTTGTCACGCCGGTGGAGGAGCGCGTAAATATCCAAATATTTTTGATGAAAGCTCTTCGCGGCGTCAGAGTTGACGCGTTCGACCTCCATGAGGATTTGCTTACAGAAACGCTCGAGTGCCACCGAGTGTAACTGGCGCAGAAGTTTCCAATCAGACTCTTTGATTTGGCGCGTCATGGCATTCATACGTCACGCAGGCATTCCGGCCTACGGTGCAAAATCAGTTTACGTTGAGGGAATATCGACTTCGGTGTAACTGCCGGGTGTGGCGGCGTTTACCGCTGCGACTATCTTGGCCACATGCGGCTTGATGAGGCTCCAACGTCCTTTTCCTATTACGACAATGGCGATCTTGCGGTCCGCAAGGTTCTGCTGATAACGCAGGTTTTTGTCGGTGGTCACCAACACTTCAAAGCCTGCGGCCTCGGCCTCGGTCAGCAATTCGCCGTTATCCAAGACTTCCCACCCACGGGCGCGGGCTTCCGTAACTGCATGGTGGTCGATCAAATAGCGGGAAAGAGTGCGAGGCGTACCGTTGTCAAACAAAATGAGCATTTACGGACGGGGACCTGGCGTTTCCGTGCTCTGCGCCGCGAATTCCAGAACGGCCTGAACCTGCTCCCGCGTCACGCCGAATTCTTCTACCAACTCGTCAACACCCATATCCTGGAGATTTTCGAACACAGTGGCTATAGGCATCCGGGTACCCTTAAAAACCCATGCGCCGCTGCGCTTACCGGGGATGCTCTCCACGGCAGGGCATTGCGACCAATCGAGAACTGCCATGGTCTTATCCTCCTTTCCATAGTAGCTTTTTACCACAGTTCGGCGGCGTCGTCACGCACGGAATTGACCGTGCCGATGTTCACGGCGGTCGTGAGGGCCTGAATGATGGCGTAGGTCAAGCCCCATGCTTCCGGTGTTCAGCCTGCGGTGTGAGGGTGACCTGCATGAATCGAGTATAAACCAGGCGGGGATGGAATGCACTTTAAGACAGGTCCGCGCAAGCTGGCCAAAGCCACGCGCTGGCGTGTGTCAGGTGCCAGGTGCCAGGTATCAGTGTAAGGTGCTGGTGCGAGGCTGGCCGCTACGAAAAGCTGTCGGCTTCCCACTTTCTGCCTACTGCCCTAAGGCGACCGTCCGCACCACCCCACGATTGAGGGGAATGCAGAGAACCTCTGGGAACAAATTGTGCGATAATTGGAGCCTGGAGTGGGGGTGAAACTGCTGATCACCATTTACCCGGACGAGGGCGGGGTTTTCGTTGCTGAGTGTCCATCCATTCCCGGCTGTGTAAGTCAGGGGAAAACGGAAGAGGAAGCGGAGGAAAACATCCGCGACGCCATCAAGGAATGCCTCGAGGTTCGGGCCGAGAACGGCCTGCCTCTGACGGTCACCACGCGTGAAGTAGAAGTTGTAAGCTGATGCTGCCCGTTCTGCAAGGTGAAGCCCGGACCGAAAAAGGCTACATCTCCCAAGAAATAGGGGGCTATTTATGCAGGACGCTTTCGCCGCTCAGACTGTCGAAGCTCTCACCCAAATCGCAAAAGAACTAAGTGAGATCAAGAACCTCCTGGTGGCTATGGCTAAGGACAAAGCCGCCCAGGAAACCGGGAAACCTAAGGATAAGACCTAAGTATTTCAATACATACGCCCGGAGACCGCCACTCTCATGCGGGAGCTGCTCGCGCTGCTGTTTCTCGGCAGAAAAGTCCAGAGCGAGATTCTTCGTTGCGCTCTCCAGAAGCTCGATGAATTACTCGTTTCAGTCGAGCAATTTAGGCCGGGCGGACTGGAAGGCGTTTTAGCCGCTTTTTGCCCCCCAGAACGTCCTCAGCACTGTGACTCCTGATCCCCGGAGGGGATCGAGAGAGTAGCCGGGGGCAACGCCCCCGGAAAACGCGCTCCCAACAAGGTCCGACCCTGAAAGGGTCGAATCCGGTTGGCGCCACGGCGGGCTTGCGTCGGGCGGCTCAAGAAAATGCGACCCCTTCAGGGTCGGGGAACTAACGTCGCGCATTCCGGGGGCGTTGCCCCGGCTACTCTCTTTTGCCCATGCAGGGCACGAAGAACCTGCCCTTGGGCCTTAACCCCGCGACACCCATTTCTGTCATCACGGATAGCCGTTATTGGCCATGGATGCTCACAATGACAGCTAAGGACTCAGAATGACAGCATGGCAGGCGGGCACAGCGATGTCAGGCTGAGCAACGCAAATCGAGCCGCCGCCTGGCGCAGACCCCTGCTCTTTGGGCTCCGCGATTTGCCGAACGGACTTGTGGGAGTCCTCGACCGGCAACAACAAGCCGCGGATCTACCGAACAGGTCCGCGCTACGACGGCTCACCTCAGTCGGCTCTTAGAACGGCACGCCGGGTTCACTTTCCCACGTAGCTAATCCGCCAGATGGAATTCGAGCCGTCGTCGGTCACCAGAAGCGAGCCATCGGGAGCGACGGTAACGCCAACCGGGCGCCCCCAAACGTGTCCATTGTCCACCACAAATCCCGTCATGAAGTCCTCATATTCACCGCTGGCGTGGCCCGTATGATGCAGCGGCACCCGAATCAGCTCATAACCCACGCGCACCGATCGATTCCAGGATCCATGTTCGGCGGCAAAAATATCGCCTCGATATTCCGCCGGGAATTGTCTGCCTTGGTAGAAAGTCATCTCCAGTGACGCATTGTGCGGATGAAGGATCACGTCGGGTGTGATGACTTTGTCTTTCAACTCGGGATGCTTGCCCTCGTGTCGCGGGTCTTGGTGGCCACCCATATACCACCACGGCCAGCCGTAAAAGCCGCCCTCCTGTACATGGGTGATGTAGTCCGGAACCAGATTGTCCCCCAGGGCGTCGCGTTCATTCACCGAACACCACAACTCGCCCGTCATCGAATTGATCGCCATCCCGACACAGTTGCGGATACCGTAGGCGTAAACTCGCATTGCGGAACCGTCCGGATTGAACTCGAGAACGTCCGCACGATTTTTCTCCGCAGGCGACGTATCGGCATCGTCCACATTCGAGGCAGAGACCCACGGAGACGAACATTTTCTTGCCATCGGGCGTGAATTGGATGTCTCGCGTCCAATGGCCGCGGCCGGAAGGTAAGTCGGCAATACGTTCCGCCGGGCCGCGCGCTTTCAAATCCCCGTTCTGATAAGGGAAGCGCACCACTGAGTCCGTGTTTCCAACGTAGATCCACTGCGGATTCGGCCCCGGAGGATAGAAGTTGATGCCGAAAGGCCGGTTCAGGCCGGTGGCGAAAATCTCCGCCTGCTCTGGCTTGCCTCCCGCGATGATCCCGCGGAAGACGTGAATGCGGCCCGGGTGGCTTTCGGCGACGAAACAATCGCCATTGGGCGCAGTGCGGATCAACCGTGGCTCATCGAGTCCGGTGGCGTATTGCTCCACTTTGAAGCCGGGAAGAACTTGCGGCCACGCGTGCTCTGGCCGCAGCACGATTTGAGGACCATTGCCTGCCGACGTCGTGGCGAAGGGAGCAGGCAGGTCCTGTAACGTGATCTTGCGAATGTTGCCGGGCTTCTCAAAACGGTAGTCAGTGAAGGGGGCCTTGGGCGGGGGTGCGTTCAGGCCAGCCGCGGCAGGTTCGTAGGGTGGAGTGCGCAGGGGGGGAGAACGAAATTTCGAACTGCGGAGGACGCGGAGATAGCTGACGATCTGCCATCTCTGTTGTGGCGGCAGAGTCTCCCAGGACGGCATGCCGTTCTTCACATCGCCCTTGGTGATGTACCAAAAGAGTTCGCCGTCACTGGCGGACTGCGCCGGGCCACTGGCCAAGGCAGGTACGTTTCCCATGCCTTGCCCGTTGTCTCCGTGACAGCTCGCGCAACGGAGATGATAGGCCGACTGGGCGGAGGCGAGCTGGTGGCCTTGGTTCGGATTCTTCATGGCCTTGGCCGATGCCGGCGCATTGTGGAAATTCGGATTCTGCGCCGCCCATGCCGGAGACAGGAGAAGAAATATCACTGCGCAGCTTGCCAGTGAGCCCGCAAAAATGCCTATCGTAGCCTTCACAACGGTGTTGACCTCCTGCCCGGGATTTCCATCATCGAGATACTTGCCCACAGCCCCTAATCTACCACATGTCAAGCGCGGGCGGCATGTGCCCCCCTTTTGGAATAAATTGTGCGATAATTGGAGCCAGGAGTTGGGATGAAATTGCTGATCACGATTTACCCGGACGAAGACGGCGTTTTCATTGCTGAATGCCCCTCCATTCCCGGCTGCGTAAGTCAGGGGAAAACGGAAGAGGAAGCAGAGGGAAACATCCGCGATGCCATCAAGGAATGCCTCGAGGTTCGGGCCGAGAACGGCCTGCCCCTGACGGTCACCACGCGTGAAGT
This sequence comes from uncultured Acidobacteriota bacterium, assembly GCA_963832915.1. Lineage (GTDB taxonomy): Bacteria > Acidobacteriota > Terriglobia > UBA7540 > UBA7540 > CAVROP01. The sequence goes on along the minus strand of CAWHWE010000043.1, from coordinate 38,561 downwards.
GGAAGTTGTAAGCTGATGCCGCCCGTTCCGTTGCTTCGACCTTGGGACGTCATAGGGGCTTTCCAAAAGCTAGGCTGGGAAGTAGCCCGCCAACGAGGCAGCCATATCATTCTCACCAAGACTGGCCACATCGCCACGCTTTCTATTCCCAATCACTCTGAAGTTGCGCGCGGAACGCTGCGAGCCCTGATCGCGAGAGCGGGATTGACCGTGGATGAGTTTTTGGATGCAACCCGTAAATGACGGAGGAGTAAGTAGCCCGAACCACTTGTTTGAGCACGGTCCGTGGCATGTCGCCGCCCAGCGCTCGCAGGTTCGGTTCACTGTTGCGTCCACGCGGCATGTCGCGTAGGTTGATCACATGTCCAGGTTGCGGCGCCGGTTCCTTTATGACCGCTACACGTTCGGAACCATGGATTTGGTAAATTGCTGTAGCGCCGGGCTGAAAAGCGAGCGTTGTACAGCATCCCTCGCGAACCCAAATTCAAGGAGTATGAACATGACGGATAGCGATTTGACCTTTCTCGGCCGTCGCGAGATGGCCAAGAGCGCTTTGCTCGGTGGCGCTTCATTTCTCTTGGGCGCGCAGACCCCCGCGCGGGCGGAAGGGCCGGCTGCCAGCCAGGAACGCATCAGCGTGCGCGAGTTCGGCGCCACCGGCGACGGCAAGACGGACGACACGAAGGCAATTCAGCGCGCCCTGGATGCGGCGGGGGAAGTGCGGGGAGCAGTCTTTGTGCCGCCCGGCGTGTACCTCTGCGCGGAACTCCAGATGCCGCCGAACACCGCCTTGGTGGGCGTACCTACGTGGAATTATCGCGCACCCGGCGGAACGGTCCTGCGGCTCTCGAGTGGCGCTGCCAAGTGCCTCCTCAATATCGCCACGGCTACGGGCGCCACCATTGATGGGCTGGCGCTCGATGGCGCCGGCTTGGGCATGGGCGTTCACGGAATCTTTCTCGACAAGCCGGACTATGGAAAGCACGAGGACGCCTTCCGCATCGAGCGCTGCCAGGTGGCGCGCTTCACGGGCGACGGAGTGAACCTTACGCGCGCCTGGTGCTTCTCCGTGCGGCACTCGATGCTGGCCTATAATCGCGGCGACGGTTTGAGCTTGCGGGGTTGGGATGGGTTCCTCAGCGACAACTGGTTTTCCGGAAACCAGCGGGCGGGCTTTGCGGCGCGCGACGAAAATGCTTCCGTGACCTTTACCGGCAATCGCGTGGAATGGAATGGGCAGGAAAATATGCTGATCACCGGCAGCGACGGCTACCAGATTACCGGGAATTTTTTTGACCGCGCGGGGACCTGCGCACTCGCTCTGCGCAACGGCCGCCGGAGCTGCTTTCAGATCACCATAACCGGAAATTTCTTCAAGCGCAGCGGCAAGCGGGCGGACCCCACCAGCCACGATTCATCTCATATCCTGATGGAGGGAGCAGAGGGTGTCACTTGTGTGGGCAACAACCTCCAGGCCGGGCGCGACGACGGTGGCACAGGGGTGTGGAGCCCCGCCTACGGCATCGTGTGCAAGAACCTCCAGAACTGCGTCATCGCGAACAACGTGCTGCATGAAGGCGCCTTGCGGCAACTCATTGTAGATCAGGGCGGCCACGGCGAAGGTGTGGTGCTCAAGGATAATCCCGGGAGTCTGTTCAAAGTGCCGGAGTAACTGAATTAGGGTCCGCACGCGATTCTGAGTAGCCGTGGACCCTCAGTATTGGGGTCCGCGGCACGTCCTCGGCCCGAGCAAAAGCCGCGCACCCCACAACCGAGATCCGTGCTGCCCACTTCAGACCCCCGGGCAACCGGTGGCCCATTGCGAGCGTCAAATGCCACAAGAGCCGGAGGTGAACCCATGAACAGCTATTTTGATCGGTTACTAACGGTTATGTGTCTCGTGACATTGGGCATGAGCGGCCGCCCTTTGTTCGCGCAGCAAGCGACTCAACCACTTCAGCCCTCATCGCAGAGTATCACCGCGACCTCAACAAACGCCCAGAGAATCAGAGCTGTGACTAGCGTTCCCTACTCGGCGGATGAAGTCACTGTAACTACTCAAACCCTGGCGGACGGTACTAAGATTACGCACCAGCGACTGAGCAAGCTCTACCAGGACAGTCAGGGGCGCAGTCGCAGTGAGTACTTTGGGAATGGAGTGGAATCTGTGGGGCAGGATGATTCACCCCAGCCGGTGTCCATCTTTGACCCCGTGGCTGGCGCCCGCTACTTTCTAAATCCTCGCGATCGCACGGCTCAAAGAAGAGATGTACGCAGACCCATGCCTCCGCCCCTTTCTAAGACGACCGGTGCATCGTCTAATCTCACCCCAGCGCGACCGGTCTCGCCGCAACGCACGTACGAAGATCTCGGCACGCAAATGATCGAGGGTCTCGAAGCGAAGGGCGAGCGCATCACAACAAACATCCCGGCAGGCGCCGAGGGTAACGATCAGCCCATGCAGACCACCTTTGAACGCTGGATTTCGACAAAGCCGCGCCTAGTGCTGTTAAGCGTGACAAACGATCCGCGGTACGGTGAGACTGTGACACGTCTCGCCAACCTCGTGCTTGACGAACCACCCGCCGAGCTCTTCCAGGTGCCCGCGGACTACACAGTCCAGGAGCTTCAGCCGGTAGCGAAACCAGAGTCACCCTCTAATTAGCTTTCAACTAGTGTCCTGAGTCAGAAGTTCGTTTAATAAATGGAAGTTCTCGTGCATTGGGTTTATAAGAAGGAGGACACCAATGCGACGAGGACGCCCTACACCGGAATTGACCTTGAGTGCTGAAGAGCGAGAAACCTTGCAGGGCTGGGCGCAGCGGCGCAAAACCGCTCAAGCCCTGGCGTTGCGCGCCCGCATCGTGCTGGCCTGCGCAGAGGGAAAAAACAACACGGCGGTGAGCGCTGCCCTGCACGTGTGTAAACCCACCGTGGGCAAGTGGCGAGGACGATTCGTCGTCCAGCGTCTGGAGGGGTTGCTGGACGAACCACGCCCCGGAGCGCCGCGCCGCATCGGCGATGCGGAGGTGGAACGGGTGTTAACCCTGACCCTGGAATCAATGCCGTGCAATGCGACGCACTGGAGCACGCGACTGCTGGCACGCCGTTGCGGCATGAGCCAGACGGCCATCAGCCGCATCTGGCGGGCGTTCGCCTTGCAGCCGCATCGCAGCGAAACCTTCAAGTTGTCGCGCGACCCACTGTTTATCGAGAAAGTCCGGGACATCGTGGGACTCTACCTGAACCCGCCCGACCAAGCCTTGGTGCTGTGCGTGGATGAAAAGGCCCAGATCCAAGCCTTGGACCGAACCCAACCGCTGCTGCCGATGCGCCCCGGACAAATCGAGCGGCGAACTCACGATTACGAACGTCACGGCACGACGTTGCTGTTTGCAGCTCTGGAGATGGCCAGCGGCAAAGTCATTGGCGAGTGTCATCGTCGGCATCGCGCCCTCGAGTTCCGCCGGTTTCTGGAGACGGTCCATACCGCCACTCCCGCGGACCTGGACGTGCATTTGATTCTGGATAACTACGGCACGCACAAGACTGCGATGATTCAGCGTTGGCTGGTGCGCCATCCTCGCTATCATTTGCACTTCACTCCCACCGGTTCGTCCTGGATCAATCTGGTCGAGCGTTGGTTCGCCACCCTGACGGAGCGCCAACTGCGCCGTAGCGCTCATCGCAGCACCCAAGAACTGGAGGCGGCTCTGCACCATTATGTGGAAACCTATAACCAAGACCCCCGGCCTTTCGTATGGACCAAAACCGCTGACCAAATCCTGGAGGCCGTCGCAAGGTTTTGCAAACGAACTTCTGACTCAGGACACTAGCTCCACAACGGCGCGATGCCCCGGGGCTGAGGCCAGGTCGCGGTCGCAGGTGAAGAGCGGAGCGTCGAGAGCTTCCGCCAATATCACCGGCTGTCCCTCTCCTCGCGAATAATCTGGGCAGGAGGCACACGAGGATCGACGGGCGAGAGGGGGGCCAAACGCTCCATTATTTCCTCCATCGTGGGCCGTTCGGCGATACGTTGAATTTCGCGGAGCAAATAGTCAGAAAGAGACTTACCCTCCTGGGCTGCCCGCGCCTTCAGCTTGCGGTCAGGGGGTCAGGTACATGACGAATTTGAATCATTGTCGGCATGTGCATAACATAGTTGCATGTGGGGCGCATGTCAAGGACTGCCTACTGCCTGCTTCTCACGTCCCCTGGCCGCCCGTCTTGTGGGCGAGTTCCTGGACGAATGTAATGATACGGGGGTCCTGCCAATCCACCGCGCCAATCAGTTTTTCCGCCACCCTGCCGTCCTGGTCGATAATATAAGTTTCCGGGAATTTGAATGTTCCGTAACGGTTGGCGACGGATTGATCGGGGTCCCGACCAATAAGAAACGAAAGGTGCTGCTGCGCAGCAAAAGTTTGTAGGGCTTCCGCATCCTGGTCCACGCTGACGCCAATCACGGTGACACCCTGGGCGTGCATTTGTTCGGCGAACTTCACCAGGCCGGGAGTCTCCTCCACGCAGGGCGGGCACCAGGTGGCCCAGAAGTTCAGCACCACTACCTGGCGCCCGAAATCGTGAAGCGAAAGCGAACCCTGGGTGAGAGCAGGAAGCGTAAAGTCGGGCGCTCTTTCTCCAATTTCCACGGGGCGCGGCTGTCGCAGGCGCAAGGCGAGGATCGCCGCGCCACCCAAAATCAGCAAAAGTACGAGGATCTTAACCGCATTCGTTTTGCTCATCGTCCTCCCCTCCATTATAATAGTATTTTGGACTTGGGCCTGAATGTTGCTCTGGAGTGCGGCCCGCCGCGGCGGGCCGCCGCTTTAAGGCAGCGAGCTTGCTCGCGAGCTTTTCGGCCCCAGTATATGACGCAGTGATGCTACGGCCAGCAAGCTGGTCCCGCCGAGCGGGAAAAGCGGCAGCAAGCTGACGCACTCCAGAGGGCATCGCCGACTTCCAGATGAGTCAAAGCTATCCCGGTCTGGTTTCTATAATCGTACCCGCCCGTAACGAGGAAGCCAATATCGAGCGATTGGTGCGTTCCCTTGCGGGCCAGCGGGGCGTGCGGGAAATCCTCATCGTAGATGACCAATCGGAAGACAGGACTTTGGAGATTTTGGAGGCCCTGAAGGCGGAGGTCCCGCTTCTGCGCGTTCTGCATATCGACTCGCTGCCGGAAGGCTGGCTCGGCAAGACGTACGCTGTAACCGTCGCGGCTCGAGAGGCGGAAGGTGAGTGGTTGCTCTTCACGGATGCCGACACCGAGCACCTGCCCGGCAGCCTCTCGGCCGTGCTGGAGCTGGCGGAGCGGGAAGGCGCTGATTTGCTATCGCTCTCGCCCGGCCAGCTAACCCCGACTTGGTGGGAGAAGGCTGTCATACCGCTCGTTTACGTGAACTTGGCGCGCCTTTACAAATTCGAAGAAGTCTCCGACCCTCGATCGGCGGCGGCCGCAGCGAATGGCCAGTATCTTCTAATCCGGCGTGAAATGTACGCGCGCGTGGGCGGGCACGAGGCAATTCGCAACGAGATCCTCGAGGACGTGGAGCTGGCGAAGCGAGTCAAGGCGGCGGGCGGGAAGCTGCTTTTCCTGCCTGGAGTAGCCTGGGTTCGGACGCGAATGTACCGCACCTTTGGTGAAATGTGGCGCGGATGGACCAAGAATCTCTTCCTTATTTATGGGGGAAGCCTGGCGAAGATTTGCAAGACATTGGCCGAACTTTGCGCGGTGGATTTACTGCCGCAGTTTTTCTTGCTAGTACTTTTAGTGTGGTTATTATCCGGCCGGGGAAATGTCATCGTCTTTTGTGGGGTCGCAGGATGTTTACTGATCGTCGTGGTGCGGCACGCCGGCTACTTGCGGGCTGTCACTCGTCTGGGATTTGACTCTCGTGTTGCGCCGTGGAGGCTCGAAGGCGCGGTTATCTTAAGCGCGCTTTTAATCAACTCGGTTATAGCTCATCGGGTTTCACGCCACGTCGATTGGAAAGGACGCCGTTATTCAACCTGATAGCGCGGGCGTCTCGCCCGCCTGGGCGCGGACGTATTAGAAGGCGCGCTCGGACCGCAGCGGGCGAGACGCCCGCGTTACCTAAGGGGGTAGAGGATGATCCACGTCACGCGCCGGGCGGAGTTCTCCGCTTCACATTTCTATCACAACCCGAAGCTTTCGCCGGAAGAGAACCGGCGCATCTTCGGGAAGTGCAATAACCCTCATGGCCACGGGCACAACTACACACTGGAAGTCACCGTAGCCGGTTTGCTCAACCCCACCACGGGCATGGTTGTGGACCTGAAAGAGCTGAAGACGATTTTGGAGCGGGAAGTGTTGCAGTTGATGGACCACAAATTCCTCAACCAGGAAGTCCCGGCTTTTGCGGCCAAGATTCCTACTACCGAGAACATTGCCGTGGAGATCTGGGGTCTCCTCGCCCCGAAACTTACCTTTGGGAAGTTGCATCGAATAAGGTTGTACGAAACTCCCGACCTATATGTTGATTATTACGGAGAGTGATGGTTTACCTCACCCGGCGTTACCGGTTTTGTGCTTCTCATCGGCTGCATAACAAGGCGCTGTCGGATGACGCCAATCTGCGCATCTTCGGCAAATGCGACAGCCCTTTCGGCCACGGCCACAACTATGTGCTGGAAGTGACGGTGGAGGGGCCGATTGACCAGGAAACAGGCATGGTCTTTGACCTCGTGGCGCTTGACGGCCTCGTCGAGAAAGAAGTGCTGGAGCGCTTCGACCATACCAACCTCAACCTGGACGTGGAGAATTTTCAATCCCGAGTGCCGACGACAGAAAACGTGTGCGTGGAGATTTTCAATCTGCTCGAGGATAAGGTTGGCAGCGCCGGACCTCTTCACGCCGCCCAACTGGCGCGCGTACGGTTGGAGGAGACCAGCTCCAATTTCTTCGAATATGAGGGCGAGTAGTGCGGGCGTCTCGCCCGCTTTGGCGGAAGCGTCCCGCTCCCGCGCGCGGGCAGGATGCCCGTCCCGCAGGCGCGGGACGGTGAGACACCCGCGCTACAACTGAGAGGGCAAGAATGATTGAAGATCAAGTGGCGGCATTGAACGAATCCGAAAAAGAGGGGGAATCCGGCCCGCTCGAGGAAGCGATTCATACCCTGCTTCGTGAGGTTGGTGAAGACCCCCGCCGCGAGGGTTTGATTCGAACTCCGGCCCGCGTGGCAAGGTCGCTGCGTTTCCTTACCAGCGGCTACCATCAGGAGTTGGACAAGATCTTGAACGGCGCACTCTTTCCGGTGGCCTACGATGAAATGGTCATTGTGAAGGACATCGAGATATTCAGCATGTGCGAGCATCATCTGTTGCCCTTTTTTGGAAAGTGCCACGTGGCCTACATTCCGAACCAGAAGGTCATCGGCCTGAGCAAGATACCCCGGGTGGTCGATGTCTTCGCCAAGCGCCTTCAGATCCAGGAGCGGCTCACCACTCAAATTGCCGAAGCGCTAATGGAACGGATTAAACCCCAGGGAGTGGGTGTCATCATTGAGGCAAAGCACCTCTGCATGATCATGCGTGGGGTTGAGAAGCAGAACTCGGTGGCCATCACCTCGCACATGACGGGGGTCTTCCGGGACTGTGACTTGACACGGGCGGAATTTCTGAGACTGGTGCGGGAGAGAGGGTAGGGACCTGAAGGAAAGTGACAAGTGACGAGTGACGAGTGACAAGTGACGAGCAAGAAGGGCAGGTTCAAGGTGGCAGGTTCCGTTGGCCCGGCAAAACAGGGATTATTAGGGGCTAAGGCGGGAAGGAAAGTGACGAGTGACAAGTTACGAGCGCAAAAGCGGAAGCATAATTCAGAATTCGGGACTCTTTTTTTACGAACCACCCGTCTGCTCTTCACTAACACGCGACACCTGACACCTGACACCTGGCACCTGTGCTTTTGCTTGTCACTCGTCACTTGTCACTCGTCACTGAATTTATGGGTAAACTCGACGGCAAAGTCGTCCTGGTGACCGGGGGCAGCCGAGGAATCGGTTTGGCCATTGCCCAGCGTTTGGGAAACGAGGGTGCAAGACTCGTACTTGTCGCCCGGAAGGAAGCGGCTCTGCGCAAGGCGGCGGAGGAGGTTCCGGGTGGCGCGCTGGTGGTCAGGGCGGATGTGACGCAAGTCAAGCAGGTCCAGCGGCTGTTCAAGGTTGTGGGGCGCGAGCTGGGCCGCCTTGACATCCTGATCAACAACGCCGGCGTTTTCACTTATAAGCCCTTTGTTTCGACCTCCCTCGACGACTGGCGAAGGAACCTGGATACAAATCTGACCTCTCTGTTCTTGTGCACTCACAGCGCGCTGCCTCTTCTTCGCCGGAGCCGGGCGGCCCACCTGGTGAATATTCTTTCGGTATCCAGCCTGCAGCCTTTTGCCAATTGTTCGGCCTATACCGCTTCCAAATTCGGGGCGCTTGGCCTGACGCGGGTGCTCCGCGAGGAGCTTCGGCCGTTGAAGATTCGCGTCACAGGCATACTGCCGGGCTCCACGAACACCCGCCTCACCAACCAATTTGGCTTCCCCGTCTGCCGCATCGACCTCATCCAGCCGGCGGACGTCGCGGAGGCCGTCTTTGGGGCGCTGGCCCAGCCCCCACGAACCACGCTGGAAGAAATCCTGCTCATGCCTTCGCAAGGGAGTGTGGGGGAGACCGAATGATGTAGGGGCGCCCCTGGTGGGCGCCCTGCGATGGGCAGGCACGAGGCCTGCCCCTACAGCGCCCGAGATTGAGGCATTACTCTCTCTTCGATTTTCTTTTGCCAAAACTCCGGCTTCGTGTTAACGTGAATGGGTTGAAAATAGAGATGAAAAGCGAGGAGAATGGCGGATGCCGCTGACGCGCGAATCCAAAGGCGACCTGATTGAGCGTTACCGAGTTCACGGGAGCGATACAGGCTCGCCGGAAGTTCAAGTAGCCCTGCTGAGCGAACGAATCAACTATCTGAATGAACATTTCGGCGTTCATCGCAAGGACCACGCCTCACGCCGTGGTCTGCTCATTATGGTGGGTAAAAGAAGGCGCCTGTTGGAGTATCTAAAGCGCCAGGATGCGGATCGTTATAAGCGGGTCATCGAGAGGTTGGGCATCCGCAAGTAGCCGGTCTTGAGCGGACAGTTCAGGAATTCCCAAAGCGACAAATTACCTGCGCGCAACGACCCCCCGCCGAACGGGTGTAGGTCGCTTTCTTGTTTTGTCGGAGGACATTGAGATGCAAAAAGTGGAAATTGCTCTGGGATCAAACACCCTGAGTATTGAATGTGGCAAAGTGGCCAAGCAGGCGAACGGTTCCGCCATGGTCCGGTTTGGTGACACAGTAGTTTTAGCGACCGCATGTTCAACCGTACCCCGTGAGGGCATCGATTTTTTCCCTTTAACGGTTGACTATCGCGAGTATAACTACGCCGCGGGGAAGATCCCCGGCGGCTTTTTCAAGCGGGAAGGAAGACCTACGGAAAAGGAAATCCTTACCAGTCGCATGATTGACCGGCCGGTCCGCCCCCTTTTCCCGGAAGGCTTCAATGACGAGACTCAAGTGATAGCCATGGTCTTGTCGGCGGATTCGGACAACAACCCGGACGTCATTGGGATAGTGGCCGGGGGAGCCGCCCTCTACCTTTCGGATATTCCGTATTATGCCCCCATCGGAGCAGTGCGGGTAGGCCTGGTGGATGGCAAGCTGGTGACGAATCCCACCTACGCGGAGACCAAGTCCAGCCTGCTAAATTTGGTTGTGGTAGGCACGGAAGACGCCATCGTAATGGTGGAAGCGGGCGCCAAGGAAGTTTCTGAAGAGATGATCCTGGACGCTCTTCAGTACGGGCACGGCGAAATCCGCAAGATCGTAGCCCTCCAGAAAGACCTCTTCGCGAGCTTGGGCGTCAAGAAGCGCGAATTTGTGGCGCCAGTGGTGGATGAGGTGTTTTACGCCGAGGTGGTGAGCAAGGTCGAGGAAAAGCTTCACGAGGCCATGGATACCTTGAAATACGCCAAGCAGGAGAGCCAGCGTCGAATCGTCGAAATCCGCAAGGAGCTATTGGAAAGCTACCCGGAAGATGACAAAGAGAAGCGCCGCAAGGCCGCTCACTACTTCTCGCGCCTGGAAGAACGCCTCTTCCGCACGGAACATCCTGGAGAAACACCAGCGGCCTGACCGCCGGGCTTTCGACCAGGTGAGGGAGATCTCGAGCGAAGTGAGCATTCTGCCGCGCACTCACGGCTCCGCCCTCTTTACCAGGGGTGAGACACAGGCGCTGGTGACCGCAACGCTGGGGACTGCCGAGGATGTGCAGAGGCTCGATGTGCTCGAAGGCGAGGCTTTCAAACGTTTCATGCTCCATTACAACTTCCCACCTTTCAGTGTGGGAGAGGTGGCGTTCCTGCGCGGCCCTGGCAGGCGTGAAATCGGCCACGGGGCGCTGGCGGAGCGGGCACTAATTGGCGTCGTCCCGGAAGAGAAGGAATTCCCCTACACGATTCGCGTGGTTTCGGACATCCTTGAATCCAACGGGTCTTCCTCGATGGCGACGGTGTGCGGCGGGACCCTCGCGCTGATGGATGCGGGCGTGCCCATCAAGGCGCCGTTGGCGGGAATTGCCATGGGATTGGTCAAGGAAGGCGATAAATATGCCATCCTGACGGACATCGCCGGAAGCGAAGACCATTACGGCGACATGGACTTCAAGGTGGCGGGTAGCAAAGCCGGCATTACCGCCCTGCAAATGGACATCAAGATTTCAGGGATCACCGCGCAGATCATGGCGGAGGCGCTTGGCCAAGCGAAGGCGGCCCGCCTGCACGTGCTGGGAAAAATGCTGGAGACGCTCGCCGAGCCCCGAAAGCAGATTTCCGAATTTGCTCCCCGTATCTACACCCTGCAAATCAACCGGGCGAAGATCGGTGAACTTATCGGGCCGGGGGGCAAGGTGATTCGCGGCATTATTGAGCAGACCGGCGTGAAGATCGATGTGGAGGATGACGGCAAGGTCAATGTGGCAGCCACCGACGAAACTGCGGCCAGCAAGGCCCTCAAGATGATCAAAGACCTTCTGGCCGAAGCCGAGTTGGGCAAGACCTACCTCGGGAAGGTGGTACGGCTGGCGGATTTTGGCGCTTTCGTGGAGATTTTCCCCGGCACGGACGGTTTGCTGCATATCAGCGAAGTCGCTGAGCACCGTATCCGGGACATTCGGGACGAACTCAAGGAAGGGGACCAGTTGTTGGTAAAAGTGATCGCCATCGAGGGCAACAAGATCAGACTGAGCCGCAAGGCGGTCCTGCGCGAGCAGAAAGCCAAGGCCGGCGCGAAGCCTGACCAGATCGCTCCACACGAGCCTCAGGAAAAGAAATAAGCCTCTTGTTGTCCGTGGTCCGTAGTCAGTTGAAAGACGCGGCTAGGGGCAATACTGTTCAATTAGGCTTTTTGGGGGAGGCAGTTCACTGTGCGAACCTAGAACCCCCTCACCCCCTGCCCCCTCTCCCCCAAGGGGGCGAGGGGGGTAAATAGAAAATCGGGCGGGCACGACCTGCATGCTGATAGCTGATCGCCTTTTCTTAATCGGCAATCACCCATCGGCAATGAAAGGCGGAGCAGGGATTCCCGGAGGGGCACCATGGGTTATCTGGACAAACTTGATCTCGACAAGAAGCTGGAGTCCAAGCAGGAGTACGCGGAACTCCTGGAAGAGTATCAGTTGAGGCTTTTGAAACTGCAACGCAAGGTTATTGAAAAGGGAATTCCCGTTTGCGTTGCTTACGAAGGAGAAGACGCCGCAGGGAAGGGAGGAAATATCAAGCGCTTGACCGAGGCCCTGGACCCCCGCGGCTACGAGGTTTACCCGATCGGCCCACCCTCCGAGGAGGACAAGGCCTACCACTGGCTGCGTCGCTTTTGGCTCCGGCTCCCGCCCCGCGGCCGCATCGGGATTTTCGATCGCACTTGGTATGGCCGGGTTCTGGTGGAGCGCGTCGAGAAATTTGCCCAGAAGGACGAATGGCAGCGCGCTTACCGGGAGATCAATGAATTTGAGCGGACCCTGGTGGATGACGGCATGGTGGTGGTTAAGTTCTGGATTCACATTTCCAAGAAGGAACAACTCGAGCGCTTCAAGAAGCGCGAAAAAGATCCCTGGAAGAATTATAAGCTGACCGAAGATGATTGGCGCAACCGCGAAAAGTGGGACCAGTACATTGAAGCGCTGGAAGATATGTTCGCTAAGACGGACACGGACTGCGCTCCCTGGACCATCATCGAGGGAAACTGGAAGTGGTGGGCGCGCGTCAAGGCGCTGAAAACCGTCGTCAACCAGATCGAAGCGCGACTGTGAGCGCATCACCACCAAGGCACAAAGACACCAAGAAAAGCCATTCTGTATTTTGCCCTCTGTGCTTTTCTTGGTGTCTTTGTGCCTTGGTGGTGATGGTCGTACCGTCTGTGTTACTATCCACGGCTTGAGTGAATCGGCGATGAGTCTGGATATAGCGCGTAGGGTTCTGGAAATCGAGGCGAAGACCTTGAGCGAACTCGTGCACCGCCTCGATCAGAGCTTTGTGCGTGCGGTTGAAATCCTCTATGCCTGTCGGGGTAGGGTTGTCGTCACCGGCATGGGGAAGTCCGGCTTGATTGGCCAGAAGATCTCCGCCACGCTTTCGAGCACCGGCACGCCGTCTTTCTCGTTGCACCCGGCGGAAGCCTTACACGGTGACCTTGGACGCTTTGTCCGCCAGGACGTCCTGTTGGCGTTGTCCTACAGTGGTGAAACCGTGGAACTGCTGCAGTTGCTCGACACCGTAAAACGTCTGGCTATCCCGCTAATCTCCCTGACCGGCAATCTGAATTCCACACTCGCGCAGGCCAGTGACGCGGTGATCGACGTGGGAATTGGGCAGGAAGCGTGCCCCCTGGGGCTGGCGCCCACGGCCTCGACTACCGCCATGCTGGCCATGGGCGATGCGCTGGCCATGGCGCTGCTCGAGAAACGGGGTTTCGATGCAGCGGACTACGCCGCACTCCACCCGGGCGGTGACCTCGGGGTTAAGCTGCGCCGCGTCGAGAGCGTTATGCACACGGGAGATCAACTTCCCCGAGTGGGCCCCCACACCTCCATACCGGACGTGATCTATGAAATGAGCAAGAAGGGTCTGGGGCACACAGCGGTCACCGGCGAATCTGACCGCTTGTTGGGGATCATCTCGGATGGCGACCTGCGACGATTGTTTCAGCGGGAAGGGAATCGAGCTCTGGATTTGAAGGCCACGGACGCCATGACACGAAATCCAGTGACTATTGGCCGGGAAGAGTTGGCGACAAAAGCCCTGAATTTCATGGAGAGTCGGAAAATTACCTCCCTCCTTGTCGTCGACGCAGATGGCAAGCTGGAGGGCGCGGTCCATATCCACGACCTCTGGACCACACAAATGTTTTGAGGACGTGCATACCGATGACATCCAAACAACTTCTGGCGCGCGCTCGCGAGATCAAGCTCTTGCTCATGGACGTGGACGGCGTTTTGACTGATGGACTGTTTTTTTTCGTTCCGCGCCCCGGCGGCGGGCTGGTCGAAACCAAGGCGTTCCATTCGCGCGACGGGCTGGGATTTCGCATCGCCCACAAAGCAGGGCTCAAGACGGGCTTCATCACGGGCCGCAGCTCACCCGCTCTCGAATACCGGGTAAAGGAATTGGGTGTTCATTTCCTGAAGCAGAATGCCCGGGAAAAGCTTGAGCCTTACCAGGAGATCCTCCGGGAGGCACACCTGAAAAATGAGGAAGTGTGCTACATGGGCGACGATATCGTGGACCTGCCTCTGCTCACTCGAGTTGGGTTGGCGGTCGGTGTGGCCAACAGCCACGAGGTTTTGCGCCGCCACGTTCACTATATGACCCACGAGCCGGGGGGCAGGGGAGCAGTGCGCGAGGTTATCGAGCTGATTCTCTCCGCCCAGGGCAAGTGGGATGCTGTCCTCGAACACTACCTGCGGTGAGCAGCAGCCCCGCCGCGCCGGGGAAATTGCCGTCGCCCTCTCGCTGACCCCTCCGGCACGATCCGTTGACACTGCCGGGAAGCGCGGCTATCCTCATAACGAGAGCCAGGGAATGGACGCCAAAATTTAAGGGTTGGTCTACACAGGGGATGGGAGAGCCTTGCCTGTGCTTGCGCCGGGAGCAGAAGAAAATGCTTACCCCCGAACAAATTGTCCAGTACCACGACGAGGGATACACGGTTGTTCAGGAGTTCCTCAGCCGTGCATCGGTCGACGCGATCCTTTCCGATATCGAAGACCTGACGGCCACGGCCACAGTCGCCCATCACGATTCCAGCCGCCTGGAAATGGAGCCGAACCAGAAGTCCGAGGGGAAGAAGGTGAGGCGGATTTATGAGCCATGCACTCACTACGCCAGGTTCCGGTCCCTTTCCGAATCGAAGGACCTCCTGGACGTCATCGAGCAGTTGCTGGGGCCGAACCTGGTTTTTCATCTGAGCAAGGTCAACATGAAGCCCGCTGTGCTGGGCTCGGTAGTGGATTGGCATCAGGACCTGACTTACTATCCCCTGACCAACACCGATTCGGTTACAGTGCTCTTTTATTTGGATGACGCGGACGCGTCCAACGGCTGTTTACAGGTTATTCCCCGCGCTCATGAAAAGGTCTTGGACCACACCTCGAAGGGATTTTTCCAAGGGCGCGTCACCGAAAGGGTTGATACCTCGAAAGCCGTATTTCTCGAAGCAAAGGCCGGAAGCATAATCTTGATGCATTGTTTGACGCCGCACTCTTCCGCCCCGAACCTATCTCCCATGCCCCGGACCACTTTGATTATGTCCTACCACGCCGCCGACGCTTTCCCGATTCACCTGAAGGCGCGAACGGAAGCTCAGGAGGTCCACGCCCGGCTGGTGCGCGGGCAGGAACTCACCGTGGCGCGGTTCGGATTGAGCTCGTTCCCGATTCCGCGTTTTCCTCACGACACGAAATCACTCTATGAGCTTCAGGAATTGTCGCGCCAAGGGCTGGCCGCGCGCCCCTAGCGCGGATCTCTCACCACGCGAGCTTTCTTCATCGGCCCACAGGAAGGGCGGGGCGTCAGAAGGACACTTGGGAAGGTCCTGAAACGGCGGGGCTAAACAGGCTGCGGAAGAACGCCTTGAAACTGTCATTCTGAGCGCAGCGAAGAATCTGGCCCTGTGCATTTTTTAAGAAGATACGCAGAGCGAGATCCTTCTCCCGCAGGGCGGGATCAGGATGACAACCCTGGAGAGTTTTTCCGCAGCCTGTAAAGCCCCGCCCTTCCCTAACGTGGTGAGAAATCCGGGCTAACATCCCACTGAATTCCTCACGCCACTCTCTTAAAGTCGATATATCCGCGCTCCACATCCGTGCGGATCAGTTGCGTGCGGAGCTGGCGACCAACGTCCATGCCCTCAAAACCGCTCTCCAGTCTTCCTTCAATGGGCAGATGCAGAAGGCGGACCCATGTTCCTTTGACCGATGCGCCGGTGACAACGGCATCGAACTGCTCACCGATTCTTGATTCCAGCATAATTGCTGCCGCGGATTTAGTGACCTGCCGTTCGACTTTTTTCGCAACGTCTTCCTCTTCGGTGCAGTGCTGGGCGAGGGCTGCCAATTCGTCATTTTCGTAGGGTTGGGCACTTCCCCCCATTGCCGCTTTCAGCAACCGCTGGGTAACCAGATCGGGGTATCTGCGGTTCGGGGCGGTGGAGTGAGCATAGTCCTTGACGGCAAGGCCGAAGTGCCCGGTGACACTGCCTCCAGGAAGTTGGACGACGTATTCACCCGGACCCAGGAGTTTAACGACGCTAAGGGAGAGATCGGGAAAGCGCAGAGGATCAGCGGCTTTCGCCGACACCAGGAATTGCTCCAGCGCCTTGGCGTCGGGTGCGCTGGGCAGCTTTGAGCCCCGCTCTCCGGCAAGCTCGATGATCCGGTCCCAGCGTTTGGGTACGCGAACCACGCGTCGCAGCGACGGAAAGTCTTTGGACGCGAGGTATCGTGCAGCAACCCCGTTGGCGGCGATCATGAAGTCCTCGATAATGTCTTTGGCCCGGTTACTTTTATCGGCTGCCAGGTCTTTGAGCTCTTCTCCGTCAAAGACCGGACGCGCTTCGATGGTTTCCAGATCAAGCGCACCGTGCAGGTGCCGGAGCGCCCTCAGCTTCTGGGCCACGCGGTCCTGGAGCCGAAGGTTCTCGTCCAGGCCGCTGACCGCGCTGATTTCTGGTGGCATCGGCCCGCTACCCTCCAGCCAGCCGGCCACGCTGTTGTAAGCCAACTTGGCCCGATTACGCACCGTCGCTTGATAAATGTCCGAATTCTGAAGCGTTCCGTCCCCGGCGAGAACCACTTCGATGATGATAGCCAGGCGGTCTGATTCGTAGTTGAGAGATGTAAGATCCGTGGAGAGTTTCTCCGGCAGCATCGGAAACGTCGCGGCAACCGTGTAGACCGAGGTGGTGTTTCGCCGCGCATGATCGTCCAGCGCTGAACGCCTTTTGACGACCGCGTCAACATCGGCTATGGCCACCTGGATCTTCGCGGCCCCGTTGGGTAAAGCTTCGGCGGCGGTAAGCTGGTCCAGATCACGCGAATCATCGTTGTCGATGGAGCACCAAAGCAACTCCCGAAGATCACGCGTCGAGCCATCCGTTGCGGTCGCCGGCCCGTGGATTCCGTCGAGCTCGGCGAGCGCCGGGGGCGGAAAATCCGGAACGAGCCCTCTTTCGAGCATCGCCTGATGGGCAATTCTTTGCAGGATCGAGCGGTGCTGTCTATTGTCTGTGTCCGTCATATATGTCACCATTTCTGAAATGCCTTGTTGTGGTTTCTTGCTTAATGCATGAATTCTACTCGACACTGCCGTCATTCGCCAACCGAAAGCCGGCCGCCCCAGTCCGTCGCGACATCCACGTCGGCGCAGGCGGGGAAAGCGGAGGACGATTGGACACATTGAAATACCGAAGCGTTTCAACGAGCTTCACGGCCAATCACAGCAAGGCTGTGGGTGCAGGGCTCGTTGTGGGAGGACGCACATGAATCTGGACATGAAGTGGGTGCCGATGAAGTGGCCGTGCGGGCCGCTCGAAATCGCGCGCCGAAGCAAGTCAAGGAGTTTCAATGCTGACCTGAAGGATATGCTTGAGGCTTGGGAGCAGCCCTCTACCTTGGAATTGCTCAAGGGAACACCTATCAACTGCCTTGTGGTGGACTGGGCTAATGGAAAGCCCGAGGATTCAGCTCAGCAGCAGGCCTTGAAGCCTCTCCTCGCAGCAGGTCGCCGGCTTGGGGTCAGCTTTGTGGGAAAGATTGCCTTGAAGGAGGGCACAGCGGCTGCCGTTGCCGCTGCGCGCGAGGCCGGCCTTTCGGCGGTTATGCTCCGATATGCCTCGGCCCAATCGTTTGACCTACCGGCTATTTTACAATTGCCACCCGAGAAGGTGGGTGGGGAAACCGCTTCAAGCATCTTCAGCACCAGCGAAAATGTTTGGCCTGGAGTGAATCTCGAGACCATGGAAGGAGACAACGCCCGCGCGGGCGCAACGGCTAACCCGTGGGTGAATTCGAACGCGTGGTTTTCGTTGCTGGCTGCCGCGTTGGCGCCTGGAAAAACCCTGTGGCTCGACTTTGATCCTCCCGATTCTTCGAGCGTCGTTCACCCTGCCAACTATGGCTTGGCCATCGCCGACAGCCGAGCCTACGGAAGCCAGTGGATTATCTCTTTGGATGATAAACTTCGCGCCGCGCTCCCCAGAGGAGATGTCCAAGCCAAAGGCGTTTGGGAAAAACTGTGCGAAATGGTCGTATTCTTTGAAAGCCATAGGGAATGGGGAGCATTCAAATCGGAAGGCATTCTGGGGGTCATTTCTGACTTTCGTGGGGATAATGCCTACTTCAGCGGAGAAGTGTTGAACCTGCTCAACCGCCGCCAAGTTCAGTTCCAGATACTTGAGAGATCGAGGTCGCTTCCGGCGCCCGCCCAAGGCTTGAAGGCACTACTCTGGCTCGATAAAGAAGAGCCCAGCGCCGAACAACATTTCCCGTTGCTCGCCTTTGTCCGACAAGGGGGATTGCTGATTGCCGCAGCCTACTGGGGTCCGCCGGAGGTGAAGCCAACCAAAGGATCCTCGCTTCACTATGACATGTATAATCTCGGCACGGGGCAGATTGCAGTGGCAGAAGAAGGGTTCCAGGCTCCCGACCAGGTGGCGGTGGACACTCATCTGCTGCTGAGTCGCCGGAACGATGTCGTCCGTCTTTATAACCCAGCCTCGGTGAACTGCCATTCCAGTATTGATCCCGTCCACAGAGGGCGACTCGTTCAACTCTTGAACTACTCTGTGAAGCCGGCGGATTCCGTCACACTCTGGGTGAATGATCAGGTCGGGTCGGCACGACTCTGGAAGCCTGGAACAAAGGGCACTCTGGCTCTCCAGGGCGTCGCTGCGGCCCCGGGGATGGATTTCAGACTTCCCCCACTCTCTCTCTATTGCGCGCTCGAGGTTCAGGGTCCAAACCTATGATATTGTGTTGACCCTCGATATAGAATCGTTGACAATCATCCCGGATTTCTGAAATGGAAAACAGAGGGGTGGGGTGACATTGGAAAGTGAAGGTCTACATGATTAATCGAAGGAATTTTCTAAAGTCTTCGTCAGTGCTGGTCGGAGGCATAGGTTTATTAGGCCGGTCTTCGGTGTTTGCCGCCGAGTCGACACCCTCCCGATATTTTGGCGTGCATCCGTTTGTGGAACAGCACCCGGAGGCAGTCTTCATCCTGCGGACGGATGTGGATCACAAGACGAATTCTGCCGCCTGCAAGCGGGTGGGACTCGGTCTAGGACGGTCGGTATTCGTTCCCATGGACAATACCGGTGTTCCCGTAACACACAACATTGCTGCCAAGCCGAATCTTACCGCTCATGACACAATCGACGAAAAGAGAGGATTAACGCTCGAGGACACGATGGGCATTACCACCGACGTGTTCTTCGTCGAGGGTCTGTTCGAATCCTTGAAAGAACTGGGTGTGGCGGGCAGCAGGATGCATACGCGCGATACCAATGGTGGCGGCGTGCTGGACGCCCGCGGGTACCTCGCTATGGGCCGGAGGGTGGGCGCCACGGTTCGCGCGGCGAAAAATGCCATTAAATCAGAGGACGATGCGAATGATGATAGGGCATTTGTCTGGAAAGAGGTCCCCGGCGGTGTGGTGGGTATACAGCTCCCTTACCTATGGCCCTTCAATGCGCCGGATTCATGGAATCTGAATGTGGCGAAATTCAAGGCTCACGAAATGGGTTTGACCCTCACCTCTAAGAACTGGCAGGGTACCCATGCTGCGCCCTTTCAGGGATACTGCCAAAAGTGGCACGGTATCGATGCGATGCAAAAAGTCGAGGAGCTAATTAATAAGGAATGTATTAACCCCAAAGTTCACGAAGTCCTAGAAGCGAACTTCAAGCGGCACACCGGCACTATTCCCCGATGGAATACGCCGGATGTGCCGCGGAACGATCCCGACTACAATGAGGCGTATTATTACACTGCCCTGTGTATGGAATTGTGGGCGCACCGGACCATCGACAATCATGCAGCGTCCCCCGTGGGGCTTCATATCGTGGAGGGTATTTACGGCCGTGACGGCGACTTCAACCAAGGGCCCAATCCCTTGGGCAACGAGAACAACTACGAGGGGAGAGCCTGGGATTACATGACGAACGTCGTTATCTTCGGCAAAAGCCCCTACCTCGTCGATATCGTGGGCCATTGGCTCGGCGGTCATGAGCCCGGGAATTTCGGCTTGTTCCACATTGCCATGGAGCGTGGCAAGCTCGACGTGATGAATCCCATGAATATTCCTGTGTATGAGTGGCAGGATGGCGTCGCAGTCCGCCGTCCGCTGACCAGCTTCACACGCACGCCGTTGAGGTCATTCTACCTCCACCAGCGCCACACGAAAGAGCCGCTGTGGCATCTCGTCGACCAGCCATTCGACTACACCAAGGTGAGCGAGAAGAAACTCAGCATTCCCGCAAAGCCGACGACGCGTGTGCTCAACCAGCACTATCCCAACGCGAACAATCCGCAGTTGGCCATCGAGTTCAGTGTTCCAGAGAGGGGTTGGGCGCTCGTCGAGATCCTCGATCAGAGCGGCAACAACCTGGAAGTGATCTCCAATGCCATCTGTGAAGCCGGGTACCACATGGCGGCATGGAACACGGCAAAATACACTTCAGGCAGCTATAAGTTCCGCCTGCGCTACAATGACTACAACGAGGTGCACGACCTTGTCCTGAACAAAGCGTAATGGTCATCTGGCAGCCAATTGGCTCCACGCCAGGCGCTTCCCTTGAGTCCTCGAGGCGCCGCCTATTTTACTTATAAGAAATGACGACGACTTAGCGGCCTGCCGCAGGCTTGTGCATGCGCCGCCGGTTGCCTCCGGGTTTTTGCGATAGATATGGAACGAACCCCTGAACGCGGGTACGTAATCGATACACGGAAGTGGTGGCGGTAATAAACAGCGTGCCATAGTCCGGCTCACCCCAGGTCAGATTGGCCGGCTGCTCTGGTAACACGATTGTACCAAGATGGTGGCCCGCAGGATCCCAAACCCAGATGCCCAGAGGCCCAACCACGAAGAGATTACCCTCCTTATCCACACGCATGCCGTCCGGCACTCCCTCGTTTGCCGCGCCCGGCTCTTCACCGAACCGGCGCCCATTTGCCAGCGTCCCTCCCGGCAGGAAATCGTAAACGCGGATATCAAGCCGTTCGCTATCGTCCACGTAGAGATGCTTACCGTCGGGCGAGAAGGCCAAGCCATTGGGTTGGGCAAGGTCGCGTGTGAGGAGGCGAACCTCACCCTTCGTGTCCAGGCGATAAACACCCTGATAGGGGATCTCTTGTGGCTGCCCCTTTGGTAGATCCAGGGTGGGATCAGTGAAGTAAATCGCGGCGTCCGGCCCAATCACCAAGTCATTCGGGCTATTGAATCTCTTGTTTTGATATCGGTCGGCGAGAATTGTATAACGTCCGTTCGGCTCGATGCCAATCACGGCGCGCAGCACGCTGGCGCAATCAAGCAGGCGGAGCTGCCGGTCAAAGGTGTTACCGTCCGGATCGCCGAGAGAGATCACTTCCTCTCGATGGCCATCCGGATAAAGGCGGAAGATTTTGTTGAGGCTTTCATCGCTCACGTAAAGGAATCCGTGAGGGTCCCAAACGGGGCCTTCCGTAAACCCAAACCCTGTTCCCACACGGGTCAACTTAGCCTCGCGGTCCACCAACTTCCAGAATTGCGGGGATTCTGCGCGCAGTTCGAACTTCCGCAGCGCGTGACCCTGTGCGGCCCACGCTATGGGCCCGAAGCTGAGCAGAACAATCAAAAGTCGTTTGATCATGGCGTAGGTCTCCAACCTCAATTCTTAGCCCTGCGCGGTGACGATCCGGCGGGGCGGGTTTTCTGCGGGGCGCCCGCCTTGGGTGATCGCCAACCTGCGATTCCGTGCGACGCCCGTAACGCACAGTGTAACTGACAAGATCATCTTACATGGTAAAGATGAGCCGTGTCCCGTAGTCCGCTGGCATGAGGGAACGCCCTGCGCGGTCCACCTTAACCCGAATCCAACGGATTGGGGTTTTCATTCAAGGCGGCGATGGGTCTGGCTTGACTCAGACGCCGCCCCTCTGCGACCCTTACAGTGTCGGTCCAGGTAAGGACCGTTTTCCGGGGGCGTTGCCCCCGGCTACTTTATCCCTCCCTTTCGGGGAGGCGAAGAATCCAAGCTGACGCGCCTTGCGTTTCATTCGCCTGCCCTTGTTCTCGGCCGAATCAGGCCAAGCATCCTTAGTTTTAACGCCTATACCCACTACCGCCCTCCGCCCTACCATCTACCGAGGCCTGACAGCTCTTGTATACTAAACCTTATGGATAGACGAAGCGAAGAAAGGGATTCAGTGCTTGATGCCTTCCGCCGTTGGGGCTACCTCCAGGCGGACCTTGACCCCGTTGGGTTCCTCCAGCCCGAGCCGCATCCCGAGCTTGAGCTTGCCGGGGAAATTGCTGATTACGCGCGGCGCATTTATTGCGGCAAGATCGGCGCCGAGTTCATGCACATCCCGGAGCCCGAAAAGCGCCGCTGGGTCGCGGAGCGGCTTGAGGCGGACGTGATAGCGCCAGACCGGTCGCACATCATGATGCGCCTCATTGAAACGGGAATATTCGAGCAAGTGCTCCAGTCCCGTTACCCCGGCACCAAACGCTTCTCCCTCGAAGGCGCCATTGCGCTGCTGCCTTTGCTGGATGAAGCCTTGGACACGGCGGGGCAGTCAGGCGCTGAGCAGATTGTCCTGGGGATGAGCCACCGCGGGCGATTGAACGTCATGGTGCTCGTGGTTGGAAAGTCGCCGATGGATATTTTCGCGCGTTTCGAAGACATCGATCCGCGCCGCGTGCTGGGCGGCGGGGACGTCAAGTATCACTTGGGCGCAACGGGCGATTACCAGACCGCCCACGGCCGCACGCTGCGCCTTCACCTGGTGTCAAACCCCAGCCACCTCGAGGCCGTGGATCCGGTAGCCCTGGGCCGCGCCCGCGCCAAGCAAACACGCCTGGGCGAAGAAGGTCCGCGGCGAGTCCTGCCCGTCCTGCTGCATGGCGATGCGGCCTTTGCGGGGCAGGGAACTGCGGCGGAAACCTTGAATCTGGCCACCCTGCGTGGCTTTTCCGTGGGGGGCACCGTACATGTGGTTGTTAACAATCTCATTGGGTTCACGGCAAACCCCGAAGACCTCTACGCCTCGCGCTTTGCCTCCGATGTGGCGAAACGCCTTCCCGTTCCTATCTTCCATGTGAACGCGGAAGACCCCGAGGCCGTGGTGCGCGTGGCGCGGCTGGCGGTGGAATACCGCTATGCTTTCTCGACGGATGTGGTCGTGGACCTCATTGGTTTCCGCCGCTACGGGCACAGCGAAGTGGATGACCCCACCGTGACGCAACCTGTGCGCTATCGCAGAATTGCTGAGATACCACCGCTGGGGGAGTCCTATGCGCGAAAGATTGGAGTGGACCCGGCCGGCGCCATTCAGAAGATCCGCGCGCAACACGAAGGGGATTTGAGAAAGGCTCGGGCGATTCGCAAAATTCCGATGTTGCGTGAGCTGCCGGCTTATTGGGACGCTTACCGGGGTGGCGCTTACGATGCCGCGATTGAGGTGGATACGCGAGTTGTCGCAGAAGAACTTCGCGAAATCGGCGAAGCACTGGCGCGCCATCCGGAAGGTTTCAATATTCACCCGAGGATAAAACGCCTCCTCGAGCAGCGCTTGCAGATGGCTCGTGGCGATCGTCCCGTGGATTTCGGAATGGCGGAAGCGCTGGCTTTTGCCTCGCTCTTGCGCGAGGGAATTCCAGTCCGCCTGAGTGGGCAGGACAGCCGCCGAGGCACTTTCAACCAACGTCATGCCGTGTTATTCGACACGGAAACCGAGGCGGAATACACGCCTCTGTGTCACCTTCTGGCCGGGCAGGCTCGCTTCGAGGTCTATGACTCGATCCTGTCAGAAGCCGCCGTCCTGGGCTTCGAGTACGGATTTAGTCGCGACTACCCCGAAGCTCTAGTCCTCTGGGAAGCACAATTCGGAGACTTCGCCAATGGCGCGCAGGTGATGATTGACCAGTTCATTGCGGCCGGCGAGGACAAGTGGGGGCTGCTATCCGGACTGGTTTTACTATTGCCTCACGGCTTTGAGGGGCAGGGGCCGGAACACTCCAGCGCCCGCATCGAGCGGTTCCTTCAACTCGCCGCGCGGGACAACATCCAGGTTTGCCAGCCTTCGATCGCAGGACAGTATTTTCACCTCTTGCGCCGCCAGGCACTGCGCGCTTGGCGCAAGCCATTGGTGGTGTTCACCCCCAAAAGTCTGCTGCGGTCTCCCGGCGCGTCATCAAGTCTCGAGACCTTGATTTCCCGCCAGTTTGTGCCCGTTGTGCCGGACCAGGAGACCATCCGGGCTGAGCGCGTCCTGGTGGCCACAGGCAAGATCGTGCACGAGCTGCGGGCCGAACGTAAAAAGCTGAACGACACCCGAACCGCAGTCGTCTCCCTCGAGCAGCTTTATCCCTTTCCCGAGAGCGAACTGGTGGCGGAAATCAACCGGCATAGCGCGGCGCGCGAAATCGTCTGGGTGCAGGAGGAGCCGGCTAATATGGGGGCGCTTTTCTACGTGATGCCGCGCTTTCGGCGAATTTTCAGAAACCGGCCCGTGCGCTCCGTGAAGCGCTCGGCCAGCCCCAGCCCTGCAACCGGCTCCGCCAAAGCGCACGAACTGGAGCAGAAGACACTGCTTGCCCTTGCCTTCTCTGCGGGGAAGCTGGTGGTGAACCGGCCTACCGCATGATTACGCCGCAGGCAATCCGGGCCCCGGCATTGCCGGCAGGGTCAGTTTTCCCATTGTCCGGTTTCTCGTGGATAACAAGGGAGGCGCCGCCCTCGTGAAAGAGCGAATTCGGCCCTTCTCCAAGTGTTACGCCGGGAACCACAATTCGGACGGTGGCTTTCCCGTTCGAGCCCACGTCCAGGTTTTGCAGATCGCCCAGGTGATGGCCTTGAGGATTGTCCCAACCATGCTGCTTGCCCTCTGGGTTGAAGTGGGGGCCGGCGGACTTGAAATCGGGCGCTTCACACCTTCCCACCGAATGAATGTGGAAGCCGTGAAGCCCGGGTGAAAGATTAGAGACCTTGAGGTCCAATTGGACACCATTGGGTTTCTCGCTGAATGTTGCTGTACCAACGGGCGCGCCTTTAGCGTTAAGCAGGGCTGCCTTTGCCTTTTTTGCAGCTTGTACCGAGAATGGACATACGAAGAGACAGAAGATCCCGGAAAGAAGCAGCAGTTTCTTCATCATTGAGTGTCCCCCTGCGAAGTGACCTTTGAATGAGCCAATGCCATGCTTATATATTACCATGGTAATGGAGATGCAATGCGGAGACCTGCCTTCCTACCGGCAAGATTCCCGAACTTCACCGGCGTGGCAGACTTATTCCGCAGAGCATCGCGTCGTGCCAGTTCCCGAAAACCGTTGCAGGAGACTCGGCAATTGGTTGACAAAGGCGGAGCGCGCCAGCACGAGATCGCATCCGGCGTCACGCGCCGCAGCAATCAGGTCGTTTTGAACGTGAGAAACAAAACCGATGACTGCGATGTCTTTGGTCTTCAGGTCAGCCTTCAGCGTGCGTAAGACTTCCAAGGCCTTGCCTGACCGATGGTTTAGATCGATGATGAGGGCGTTCGGAACATCCTGGATGGCCAAGTCGGGCAGGTCCGCGGGTCGAGCGGTTTTCACCGCAACGCCGACGTGCTGGGCGGTCTGCTGGATTTTGGACAGGAAAAGGAGGTCGTCTACTACGGCCAGAATCATTGACGGCGCCCTCCGCGAGCAGCGGCCTCGATAATCGGGAGATCGGATCATCGGGAGATCGGATGAACAACGGGGCTGTTCTCCCGATCACCCGATCATGGTATCACAGGAGAAAGGAATATAACCCCGGTCAACCTTTCCTGAATCCCGAATCCTGACTCCTGCCTCTTGGCCGCGAAAAAGGCGCTTGACACGCTAAGCTTAATGAAATAGCCTAGAAATCGAGGCTTGGCTGTTCTGCCATGACCGTATAGAACTTGCTGTGGGGTCTTCCATGCTTGTTTCCAAACTGACAGTATGTCTTTGCCGACCCATAACATGTAACCGTAGAAACGTTAAAAAAAGGTTCTTCAGCAGAATTTGTGGGTGGCCTCCGGTTCCGGCAGAGCACCAAGAGTATGGTAGAGAGCGATTTCGGCGGCGCGAAAGGTGCGAAAGCCATAGGCTTTTCGCAGCGTCAATTGGAAACGGTTATTGAGGCCCTCGGTAGGGCCACTGGAGATCAGCTTACGCGCCCGAAACCAGTTCAACAGCAAAGGTTCGTGCGCCCGCAGCATGCGCGCCACCTTCTTGAGGGGTTCGATGCGAGAGCGCAGCACCCGGTGATACCATCCCTTCAGGAAGCGTCGCGCCCACAGCACCCCCTGACAGGTCCAAAAGAACCCCAGGTCTTCCTTGAGCAGATAGGCACGCACCGTGCGCAGGTTAGCGCGCAGCAAGTGCGCCAGCTTGATTTCCTGCTGCGAGGTGAGATGCTCAGGCCGCTTCAGCAGGCACCAGCGGCTGCGGCTCAGGAGCGGGCGGAACCCCTGCCGCCGCAACTCTTGGCTCTCTTCGATGCGTACCTGGTCTATGGCTTGGTTCAGGTTCATCGCCACGTGGAACCGATCCAAGACATGCAGCGCTTGCCCAGCCTTCTGGGCGACCACTTCCAGATAAGGCCGCCACAGGTCACTGCAGATGAAACGCAACTGCCGGGTGCGCTCGGGGCCGAAAAAGTGGAAGAAGTTCAACAGCGTCTGGGCGCTGCGCTGCTCCCCCACCCAGAGCAGGCGCCGGGCCTGGCCGTCCAATTGATAAACCACCGTCAGATAGCGATGCCCACGTTGCCAGGCCGTCTCATCGATGCCCAGAACCTGGATGCCCGACAGATCCCGATGCGCCAACCCCCACTCCACCTGCCAGCTCACGGCATGGAAAACCTTCTCCCAGGAAGTGTGAAAAAATCTCGCCACCTCCTGCCAGGAAACCCGGCCCGCCCAGGTGGCCAAAAATTGCAGATAGCTGCGCGTCAGAGTCTGCTTCCCCTGCCCCCAGGGCACCATCTCTACCTTCACCCCGCAACGCGCGCACTGCACCCGGCGCAGCGCATAGACGAAGTACACCCGCATCCCCCACAGCGGCACGTATTCGAAGGCGCGCGCCGGCAAGCGGTCATATCCCGGCCCCGGCTCCCCACACCCCGAACACCGACCCGGACAATGCGCTCGTGGCCGCACCTCCACCGCCAGCACCTGTTCTCCCCCCTCCTCCTTCCACCGTACCCGCTCATACACAAAATCCTTGTACTTCTCCACTTGATTCAGAATACTCTTGACGCGCATCCTGTCTCCCCCCTGCGCCGGGATCTGTGTTGGTCCACATATCCCTTAACAGGTTCGGAGCAGGATGCGCTACTCCTTTTCTCTCTCCCGGGTCACCCACAAATTCCACGGAGGAACCCAAAAATGAAAGAATGACGCGGGAATGTCTATGAAAACAAAGGACCGCTGTGGAAAACTCGAGGGCGAAGCCGGAATGTGTATGAAAACAAGTTACTTAGCCCTATAGAACGGGAATGTTGTTGAAAAAACAGGTAGTTAGTACGTGGCACGTAGGGAAGGGCTAGGGACTGCGGAGATCCTCTTTGGTGCGAAAGGCTGCAATGAACCCTGAACTGGGTGACGATTGGGCACAATTTCGCACTCCCCTGACTTGGAAGTGTTGCAAATGCCACATCGTCTAGTGTCGCGTAACACTTAACTTTTGACAATTGGCCAACGGCGCTACCGCCCTGGTTGTAGGGGTACGCCTTGCCGTACCCTCTTCATTTTTATCGCGCGACCGAGCCACGAGGGTACGGCAAGGCGTACCCCTACAACCAGGCAGTGCCCCGCGACCATTGTCAAGAATTGGATGTTGCAGCACGCTAGGCTGGCCGCAGGTGTTTTGGGAATTTGCCCCCTGAGCCTGAAAATGGCAGAGGTCTTAAGTTGCGAAATGCAACACAAACTAATCCCTCGTTAACTATCGGCTGGCACAAGAATTGCTGGCCTTAACATCAGGGGGTTTGAGCAAGCGCAAAATTTGCTATGCTGCTCTGAACTCCGGGCATCAGGGATTCAAGAGTGATATCTGACGCCGTTCGAAGGAGGCTGTGGATGAACACAGAGAACACGAAGCAAGCAGCGACTCAGGCGGCCAGAAACAAGCCCAGGGTGAAGCCGAACCCCAAAGCGCCTCGTCAACCCCTGCCACTCCTTACCCCCGAAGTTCGCTTGCGTGGGCCCGAGGAGGTGGCACTGGGGTTTTCGCTCGAGCAGGTCAAGGTTGAGGCGCTCCGATGCTTGCAGTGCAAGAATCCGACTTGCGTTGAAGCATGCCCGTTGCACATTAATGTCAAAGAGTTCATAGGCTTGATGGCGCAAGGCGATTTTGCCGGGGCTTTTGATAAGATCAGCGAGGAAAGTCCTTTTCCTGGTATCTGCGGTCGTGTGTGCCAGCATGAGCTTTTCTGCGAGCGCGCCTGCCTGATGGGGAAGAAACTCCAACCGGTGGCGATCGGGTCCCTGGAGCGGTTCGCAGCCGATTATCATCGTCAGTCAGCCTCCAATCCGCCGCCACCCATGGCACTCGACGGGGCCCGCGTGGCGCTGGTGGGGAGCGGCCCCGCGTCCCTCATTGCGGCCTACGATTTGGTGCGAAACGGCTACCGCGTGAGCATATTCGAAGCGCTCCACGGCCTGGGGGGAGTGTTGGCTTATGGCATTCCCAATTTTCGCTTGCCGCGCGACATTATTCGGGACGAGGTGGACCGCCTGCGAAGCATGGGCGTCGAATTCCGCACGGATTTCATCGTGGGCAAGACGTGTGGAGTAGAGGAATTGTTCGCGGAGGGATTTCAGGCCATCTTCCTGGGTACCGGCGCCGGCCTTCCACATTTGATGAACATTCCCGGAGAGAACTTGATCGGCGTTTACACCGCCAATGAATACCTGACGCGACTGAATTTGATGGAGGCCTTTCGCTTCCCGGAGTCTGACACACCGGTGCGGATCGGCGCCCGGGTGGTTGTGGTGGGCGGAGGCAACTCCGCCATGGATGCGGCCCGGTGGTCGCGGCGAATGGGCAGCGAAACGACGATCATGTTCCGGCGCGGGCGCGCCGAATTGCGCGCCCGGCTGGAGGAAATCGAGCACGCCGAGGAAGAGGGAGTGCGCTTCGATTTCCTGGCTGCGCCGGTCCGCCTTTTCGGTGACGAAAAGGGGGTGCTGCACGAGATAGAGTGTATCCGTATGCAGTTGGGAGAGCCTGACGAATCAGGCCGGCCGTCACCGGTTCCCATCCCGGGCTCAGAATTCCGAATGCCGGTGGATACGGTGGTGATGGCCATCGGTCAAAGCCCCAACCCAACAGTGCAGCGCGCCACCCCACAGCTTATGACCAAACGGGGCAAGGTTTTGATCGATGCCAACGGGCAAACCAATATTCCCAATGTGTTTGCAGGTGGAGACGTAGTCCGCGGCGGTTCCACGGTCATCCTGGCGATGCGCGACGGCCGCGCTGCTGCGGCTGCGATTCACCGCGCCCTCGAGCAGCAGGCGCAAGAGACCTCCGGCGCCCCTGCGGCGACGAAGAAACCGGCAGGAGAACATCGGGTCAGCGGGAGCTTGGACAATCAAATTCTGGAGAAGCGGCTGCTCACGCCCGAGGTTGCTTGGTTACAAGTGGAAGCCCCGGAAGTTGCAAAACATTGGAAGCCGGGTCAGTTCGTCATCATCCGGCCCACCGCGAAAAGCGAGCGCATCCCGCTGACGATTGTCGGTGGAGACGAAGCGACGGGGAGCATAACTCTGGTTGTCCAGGCGGTCGGAAAGACAAGTCGCGCCACGGTTGGGCTCGAGGTCGGGGACCTGTTGGCAGACCTTTTGGGACCGCTGGGGCTGGCGGCCAGCATCGAGAAAGTCGGAAACGTCCTGTGCGTCGCCGGGGGAGTAGGGGTCGCCGAGTTACTGCCCGTGGCACGTGCGTTCAAAGAGGCGGGGAACCACGTCACCGCACTGTGCGGGGCTCGTTCATCGGTCCAAATCATTCTTGATGCGGAGTTGCGCTCGGCGGCCGACGAAGTCCTTTGGGCAACCGATGATGGCTCGGCAGGTCTGCACGGCACGGTGGTGGATCTAATGCGCGCATGGCGGGCGGCCAACCCATGCACGCTGGGGGCGGCCCATGTTATCGGCCCCATTCCTATGATGCGCGCGGCGGCCGGGGTCACCCGAGAATGGGGGGTCTTGACCTATGCCAGCCTGAATCCCATTATGGTGGATGGCACCGGAATGTGCGGAGGATGCAGGGTCACGGTGGGCGGGAAGGTCCGTTTCGCCTGTGTTGATGGGCCGGAGTTCGACGCGCACCAGGTGGACTTCGATGAGTTGACTCGCCGCACGCGCGCCTACCTCGATCAGGAACGCGTGTCCCGTGAGCGGCACGAATGTTCGATCGGCTTGGGGAAATAGTCAGGCGAGCGGAGGGAAGTGGAGAGGGGCGCTTTAACTTGAATTTACTGCCCTCGCCCCCTTGGGGCAGAGGGGCAGGGGTGAGGGGGTCCCCCCGGAACGAATTGGGGGGCAGTTTCCTGAACACCCTTAAGTGAACGGTATTGAATTCAGCACTCCTCATTCATAATTGCTCCAGTCTTCCGCCCACCTGGGCGGCGCGCCCCATGCAATCTGTTTAAGTATTGTTATTATCCAAAGATGATATATGTCATCGTAGGCTGGAATGACTGTTAATCAGGGTTCGAGGCAGTCCTTCTTCGGACAGTTTTCGGCATTTTGCGGAGCAACCCTTCACAAAAAGGGAGTATCATATTCTCTGGGCTCAAATGACCCTCAGGGGAGTTTCCAAACCCTCGTTCCTTTTCGCTCTGGGGTCAGTACGGATACGCAGCCAAATCTTGAAGTGAATCGTCATTACCACTATGGTCCAAGAACAAACGGCAAGTGAAAGCCAAGAGAAGAGACTGAGGTTGGTTCGCCCCTCGATCGTTTTGCTTTGCGGACCCGCGGCCTGCGGAAAGTCCACTTTTGCGCAGCGCCACTTCCGTCCCACGCAAATTATCTCTTCCGACTGGGCGCGGGCTCGAGTGTGCGACGACGAGCGCGATCAGCGATTTCAGACCCAGGCGTTCGCTCTCGTGCATTACCTCACGGAATTGCGACTGGGCTCGAACCGGCTCTGTGTGGTGGATTCGACGGCGCTCACCCCGGCCCATCGGAGGGAATACCTTGAATTGGCAAAGAGATTTCGGGTTCCCTGCGTGGTGTTCCTTTTTGATGTTCCGCTCGAGAAATGCGTCGAGCGCGACCAATCGCGGGAGAGAACGGTAGGGAGATCCGTTATCGAGCGTCATTACCTGGCTTTTAATCAGACCAAGGCGGACATCCGGCAGGAAGGATTTGACCAGATCATCGAAATTGGCGACCAGGACCTGGACAAAGCCCAAATTGAGATTATCTTTCGCCCCATTCCGCAGCCTCCCGGGACACCGGGCTGGCGTCCGCAAGGGGAGGCCCGGCATACTCCTCGCCCCTGGCAGCAGGGAACCGGAAGAAGGCCTGCTCCCCGTGAGGAGAAGGCGTCTTCGCCCGCGCATCCCCCGGCCCCATCGCACGGACAAGCCAAGCCTGAAGTCCGGCCTGTGAGTGCACCCCCCCCGGCGGCTTCTGCACCTCTGACAGGGCTCCGGCAAGCCCCTAATATTGCTGGACCTCCTGCGCCAGCCGAGCCACCTTCGCCGTCCGCACAGAGCACAAGCCCCACGACACCGGGCGCCAAGCCTACGCCTGAACCGTGAAGAAAGCCGTTGCTAGGAAGGGCGGGGTTAAGACCCCGCCCTTCCCTATTCGTCCTGAGAAATTCCGATTAGCGGTCCGTTCGTCCGTCCAGGCGGTCATACACGGTTCGGGCGCAGGTTGAACCTAAGGACTCGTTGTAAAGGGAACGCAAGCGCAGGATCTCGCGAACTTCCTCATCGAAGCGGTGGAGTGTCTGGAGGTCGGCTTTTCGAATGGGGAAACGCGTGCCTTGGTGGCGCCAGAACTTCTGGTATCCGCGGTCCTCAAGTTCACAGTTCAAACCACGGATGATGAAATAAGGCGGACCAAGAGGAAGCCAGACTTGCTCTGCATTCAGTTCCAAGTATTGCAGGAAGTTGTATTTCTTTACGCCGATTGAGCCAGGGGATGCGCCAGCCTCCACAATCTCAAAACCGGCGGCGGTAAATTGTTTCCGAATGTCGGCCGTCACTAGATGCTTCTTTCCCATCCCATTCGACTCCACAAACGTGAAAAATCTTGAAATCCAGACCCTAGAATGTGAATCTAATCTATTGATGGCAAAAAGCGCAAGGGCTGCGCCTTCAAAAATGCATAAAATAGTTGAGGGTCCGCAAAACGTCGTGGGCTTGATTGGGGATACTCGGCTGCTCCGGCTCGGCCGCATAGGCGCGGAGTTTGCAGAGGTGGAGCTCTATGCCAAGGCGGAGTGGGAAAACCCTGGCGGATCGATCAAAGACCGCCCGGCGCTGAACATCATTTTGGAAGCCGAGCGCGCGGGTTTGATGTCCAGGGACAAGATCCTTGTTGACTCGACTTCGGGCAATACCGGCATTGCTTATGCAATGATCTGCGCGGCCCGCGGATATCGGGTGAAGCTCTGCATGCCATCCAACGTGAGCGTGGAGCGCAAGCGCATCCTCAAGGCCTACGGGGCGGAAATCATCTATACGGATCCCATGGAAGGGTCGGACGGGGCAATCCGGAGGGTACGAGATCTGGCGAGACAAAATCCGGATCTGTACTATTACGCGAACCAGTATGATAATGACGCCAATTGGCGTGCCCATTACAACTCCACGGGGCCGGAGATCTTCGCGCAGACGGATGGACGTGTAACTCACTTCGTAGCGGGTCTTGGAACAAGCGGGACCTTCATCGGCACGTCGCGCCGCTTGAAGGAGTTGAACCCTGACATCCGCTGCATCTCCTTTCAACCGGACTCGGCCTTCCACGGGCTGGAAGGGATGAAGCATATGGCAACCGCAATTGTGCCGAAGATCTATGATCCCACGGTTGCCGACGAGGACCTGGGGATCTCCACGGAAGAGGCATATGCCATGACGGTGCGCCTGGCCCGGGAAGAAGGCATATTGGTGGGAATCTCTTCCGGCGCGGCCATGGCTGCCTCGCTGAAGGTGGCGGCGAAAATCCGGGAAGGCGTCATCGTCACCATCTTCTGTGACGGTGGGACCAAGTATTTGAGCGAGCATTTCTGGGATGAAGCCGAAGGCGAAATCCACTGACTGGCGTTTGAGCAAGGAACTGTTTTGACCAGTGGGCCCGACGAGGTTTGAGGGGTCAGCGCTCCCCGAAGGGGAGCCCTGAGAGTAGCCGTAGATGAAGCCTACGGAGAGGGGCCCGCGAAGAGGCCCACGACCCTGAATGGGCCGGACAACAGCTCGCTTTAACACCTACGGGTCAACCCCGCTGGGGTTGAATTAATCCTGGTGATGCTATCCACAGGTTGAAATCTGCGGCTACTCGCGGTCGGCCACTGGCGGGGCCGCACCAGCAAGGCTCGCAACATGGTACTGAGGATCAAAGAAGCGCAGTTGGAGGCCATTCGCCGGCATGGTGCACGGGATTACCCTGGCGAGTGCTGTGGTGTGATGCTGGGGAAATCCGATGGCATCTGCAAAGAGGTAGGTGAGATTGTGCCCTTGAAGAACCTCCGAAACGATCCTGCAAGAGCGCAGGAATTGCTGCCTGTGGGCGACCCTGGAAGGGAAACGGAGCGTAACCGCTTTCTGATCGATCCGCTCGACCAGTTGCGGGTGGAGAAAGACGCGCGGGCGAGGGGTTTGGAGGTCTTGGGTTACTACCATTCTCACCCGGATCATCCGGCGCGGCCGTCGAATTACGACTGCGAACATGCTTGGCCCTGGTTATCTTACATTATAGTATCCGTGGTTGGGGGCATGGCGAAGGATTTTACCTGTTGGGTTCTGGCCGAAGACCGGGGAACCTTTCATCCAGAAGAACTCGAAGTCACCGAGTCGCGCTGACCCCGCCTTGCGGGGTCGGCGCTACAACACGTCATCAACCCGGTCAGAAGCCGCGAGGGCATTTTTCACCGACCTTCCATTGCCGGTGGCACGGCGCGGCGGCAAGGCGCCTGGAATTCCCCAGGCGCTGCCGCCGGTTGGGTTCCACACCGCGGTATACGCCGGTTAGAACTGGTAAGTGATGCCGGTTGCCACCTGATGGCGCGCCTTGATGTCAACGCCCGGCGTAATTACTCCTACTGCTTGAGCCACTCCGAAATCGAAATTCAGCTAGGTCTTCTTAAATCCCGGGAGCAGTCTGAAAATGTACGTAACCGAGGTAGGAATGGTGGGACCCGGGAGCCCCTGGATATAACGTGGCTGCTGCACAACTTCTGATCCCAAAATGAATGCGCTGTGTTTGGGGCCTTTGATTACGAACGCACCCGTTCCGAAGAATCTGCCCACCCACGCCGGGGAATTTCCGGCAATACCGAACACTGAGGCATTGGTCTCCTTGAAACCGGCGTTGAGCACGATGGGCAGGACTTTGAGTTGTGTGATGGTCTTGGTGGCCACCACGTAGAAATCACCGTTTTGGGTGCTCTTCGAGTTCAGGACTCCGCCCACACGCTCAACCTCGGTCCTGGCCATGAAACCCGCGGAAATAGCGGGCAGATACTTGGTGTGAAGAGCATTCTCCTCCAGGATGTTCACCTTGGCATGGAAAATGTTGAAGCCGCCGGCGAACAGGGGGCTCAATGAGGGCGTGCTGCCCTCGCTCGACAAGGCGCGTGTGAAGCCGAATTCCACGCGCTTGAGGACGCCTTCCGTGACGGAAACCTGGTAGAGGTTGCCGATTACGGGGCCTGCATTGAGATAGTGAAAGGCCACTTGCGGCTTTCCGAAGCCCGTAGTGGGTGAGGCGCTGGTGTAAGCGAAGGGAGTAATGAAGCCGCCCGTCTGGCCCTCCCAGTTGAGTTGTCCAAAAGCCGGAGTGATGCGCAAGACGAGCAGCATGGCCAGCGCTAGGAGAAGTTTGCCTCCTGAAACGCGCGCGCCGGCCAGAGGGAAAGTGGGGGAGTCTGGCTGCTTGGGTTCTGTCACGCGGTTCGCTCCCCCTGATATGGACGACGGCTGTTTCGTGACCAGAGGGCGGACAGGGAATAGATGGGACGTCAATCGTGTTCTCAACATTTGTTTCCTCCAGAAACAAATACCGCCGGCGCAATGGCCGGCGGTGGGTGAATTCAATGCGGATTAATTTTGTGGTTTTACGGCAGGACCGTGACTCCACACGCCGGCATGGTTGTCGGGTGACAACACAGAGCCACGGCGCGTTGGAGTTTTTCTTGCATAGACTGTTCGCATTTTAGGCGCTCAACGTCGGAGTGTCAACCATGATTAATTCTATTTGTCAAGCCCCGATAGAAATGGGTAGTGTCTGAAATGTGCGTTGATAGACAAAAGATGATAAATTTGGGGTCTGTATATTTAATCCCCTTAGAGTTGATTCTATTATGTTGCTCTATTGTAAGCGGGTGGACCTCCCATATAAAATCCGTCTGGGTTCAAAACTATTCCATCTGGGCCTTTCATGACGCCGCCATGTTGGATATAGTAGATATAGCAGGTCCGCGTCTCTCTTTTCTTACCAAAGACATCGATGTACTGAAGATACCCATAACCACAGAAAACAATGTCGCCATTGGCAAGCATTTCTTTTTTATTTTGGTCAAGGCTACAAATTCGATGAACTTCATATGTCCCGCCCGGAGCCCAAGGGATTCCCTCCTCGGAAACGTTTGGCAGTTTAAGTGCCTTACTGTAATCGGGAATCTCAGGAAGATCGGGGGTTGGCCTTGGCTGTCCCCTTTTCTGAGGAAACCAATTCAAATCAAATCTTCCATCAATTATCCTGGCGAGAGTGTTTCCGTAAACTTTAAATTCGAAGATAATTCCCGGAATGTAGGATGGATTAGCGGTAGACCGCCAATTCTCAGCAGGGTTACCGACCTTTTCCACGAGCACCCATGCCCGCTCGCTGTTTCGAGAATTTCTGATTTGAATGATAATACCGCAGAACAGAAGGATAGTGAAAACAGCAATTACAGCCGTGGAGGAAGCGTTGAGTATATCAATCCAGTCGTGCGCGCGGTTGTGGCCATTATTTGTTTGATGGTCGCCTTTTGGTTCGCTTGGTTGGCTGTTAGATATGTTCTGAATTATGACGGATGGCGGGAATGGGTTGCTTTTGCCTGTTTCGTTACGTTGGAGTTCTTGGCCGTTTGGGGTTTCTTCGCTATGGTTCTTGGCTGCTGGGATTGGTACGAGCCATGCTATGACAGCGAGCGCCAAGAAGAAGCTTCTCATAATCGCGAAAGTGTAGCACAGAGCGAAGCTAAGGCGTCTGATTTACTGCCCAATCTTACTCAGCAATTCCTTCAATGTCCAGACATGATCGGTGAGTCCAGCTTCCATAGCAGGGGTAACGCGGATGGCACTATGGATTCTCACGAAATTGTAGTAGGCGAAGTACAGCGCGAGGGCGGCGTAGTGGTTCTCCCATTTCTTGCTGAACGCGTTGGTCAGGCGGGTGAAGCGGCGAATCTGCATCCTCATGGTCAAGTTTTGGCGCTCGACATGACTGGTGCAAATCTTGTTGGGGTCGGGATTGCCGATGACTGGGACAACCTCCGTTGCAACCACTTCCGAGGGAGAGTAGCGATGTTCGCCTTCGGGTGAGGCTGCGTACATTTTGATGAGTTGTGCGAAGTCAACGCGGGTTCCCAAGCTCATGTGAACCGCATCAACGTAAGTCTTGAATCCGTCTGTGGTGATCTGAAAGTTTCCTGCCGTGGCTTCGTTGATCTTTTCGGTGAATGCTTCGGTGTCGCGAGCGGTGCGGCGTCCAAGGTGCCAAGCTAAAACTAACTTGCTGGTGCGTTCAATTCCAACGAATGTGTAGGCATCCCCAAAGGTGGGGTCATCATCGGACTTCACTTGCTTTTCCTTTTTGCCGATGAAGGACCAGATTTCGTCAGCCTGAACTTCGCTCACAGGAACGTTACGGATGATCTCGCCGGATACCTGTTCGCACTTCGCACCAGCCAGCACAAGCACTCGCATGATCGTGTTTCTGTCGAGTCCGCTGATTCGCTCGGTGCTGCGAATCGAGTTTCCCTCAAGCAGGAGTTGGACGGCAAGCAGAGCCTTTTCCCAAGGTATGTACATTGAATCCAGCGTGTGGGTGTGGGCTTCTGTGAAGGTCCGCTTGCACTTGGGGCAGCGAAAGCGCCGAAGACCATTCCGGTGTGTCCCAAACTTCTGGCAGGTGACTTTGCAATCCGGGCAACTCATTGTCGGGGCGTCTTTTGTTTGGCTCATCATGGCTTTATAATACTGCTATCGTTAGTTGTTTGTCAAGAGAAAAATGCATTAGAAGTGCAACTATATTTAGCTTGTTTGTAGTGACTTACATGCTAATTGCCGAAACAACTAGCCTGTAGTCAAACTGCGTTGACAAAATACTACTTGACTGGTGGGCTTCGACAGTGTATAAGAAACACGTCGGGCTCCTCTCGACAGGATGCCTGTCACTCAAGATTTAGCGCCCGGTGAGCGTCACCTCACCGGGCGTTTTCATCTTACAGAACAATCATTTACTTACAATCAGTTGATGTAAAGGTGGTAATCGCTTGGCGAGTTTTACACACGTGGAAAATAGGTCATCTAATTTCCACACGTGGAAAATGAAAATCCTAATTTCCACCGGTGGAAAATGCGTTATCAGTTTTCCACCTCTTCAAACCACAATCATATGGTGGGTTTCTTGCGGCGGGATTTTAGATAGGATTTGATTTTGTCTTCGGTGAAGTACTGCCTCTCAGCTTCAAAAATGGCTTTCATCTGTGGGACGGTCTTGCCCTCTGCCTTCATTCCCCAAATCCGTGCTGCCAAAAGGAATTCCTTTCTTCTGCCCGGTTTTGCCTTGTCGAGCTTAATCAGTGAATCCTCAAGCCAGTGCAATCCCAATCCCCGAATCAATTTGCGGTAGAGGAATTCCGGCCCGGCTCCCCATTTCCATTTTTCTATGTACTTATTGCGAACCCACATGGCCCACAAGACTCTTCTCGCTTCATCATTTTGAGGGCAGAAAAAGACTTCCCGTTCTATCGCTTTGGTATCTTGTTTCAATAGTGCTTTGAGAGGACGGAGTTGCTCAGGATTTTTCCACATCGCTCCCTTTGCGATGCCCTAAAGGAGAGTAGCCGCCAGCGGGTAGGGTTCCCGCGTTCGCCTGGCCTGGCTAGGCGGCAACAAGATTTTAGCAGGAATCGGGGGAGTTTACTTAGCTTCCTTGCGGGGCCTTCCACCGCCATGGGTCTTGCGGGAAGCGGCCATCATGCGGTAGTGTTCTGCCCCGTGCCTTCGGGAAGTTGTGCTGCCCCCTTTATGCCCAAGGGAAACGGCGGCAGCTTCAGGCTCCTGCTTGACCAAATCATCGGCAAGGGCAAGCGCGGCGCTAAGCAATTCTCGGCATCGTGGCGTGCGGTTCTCCGGCAACGGTTCCGTGGTAGATAGAATCAGGTCTGTTTCCGAGATAAGATTCTTGAGAGCTTCAATGCTGGCGCGGATGGCTTCGTTTTTCATATCTTCAGGCTAAGGCTAAGCGGACACGGAAAGCAAGTCTTCTTTGCCTTTCATCAACGCACATTTCAGACACTACC
>CAWHWE010000042.1:0-72586 GCA_963832915.1 uncultured Acidobacteriota bacterium | reverse complement strand
AGATACGTGCTTCCGTCGATCAGCAAGACCTCGTGCTCGGGCGGGGTGAGAGCTTCGAGCAGAAACATCCACAGGTGCGGCATAAAATTTCGGGTCACGCCGTTGTCCGGGCAAATACAGAAGTATCTTCATGAAAACGACACGTTCTCTCTCCTCACGGGCGCTGAAGAGGGAAGCTCCGCAGTCGCTCGAAGAGCCGGGAAGAACTCAATGCCACCTTGGGCGCTCAACCAGCAGCCCCTCGACGCCCTCGGTGCTTGGTACCCCTAATAGTAGCGCAAATCCATCCGCGCAACGGGCGCGGCAGGTCTTCGATAGTCCGACGTCCGGATGGCGGCGAGTCTGCACGGGAGGAGTTTTCTGTTACCCTCGAATTTTGCAGTAAACCCAATGGCCTGAAGGAGAATGGATGTCCCGCGAGGTGGTGTGGTGGAAGAAGCGGCAGGCGCCGGAGCCGGCGGTGACTGACCGACCGGCTGCGGGGAGCTGGGCACTGCTTTGAGGGATCTATCGAAGAGGTAGCACTGGGGAGCGCGT
Source organism: uncultured Acidobacteriota bacterium (assembly GCA_963832915.1). GTDB lineage: Bacteria > Acidobacteriota > Terriglobia > UBA7540 > UBA7540 > CAVROP01. The sequence goes on along the minus strand of CAWHWE010000042.1, from coordinate 72,049 downwards.
TGAGTCCGGCGGTGAAGCGGTTTGCGCAGGCGGAAGGCGCCAGCGTGTTCATGGTCCTGCTGGCCGGCTTCCAAACGCTACTCTACCGCTACACAGGGCAGACGGACGTGTGCGTCGGGACGCCCCTGGCAGTGCCTGCCAATGGGAATCCGGAAGAAGCCGCGGGGCGAGCTTCTGGACACCCTGATGTTGCGTGTGGACCTGTCCGGAGATCCCGATTTCCGGGAACTGGTGAGGGCGGGCGCGGGCGACGGCGCAGCAAGCGCGGGAGAGCAGGGAATCGCCATCTGAAAGGCTGGCGGAGGCTCTCCGGCCCCTCGCGCGGGTGATGTTCGCGATGCCAGCCACGCTGCCGGGGAGTGTGGAACCACCGGGCTTCTGGGCCCCGGTGGGGGGAACCCACGCCGGGGCGGAGAAGGCCGAACTGACGCTCTGGATGGAGGAGCGCGGGGATGAGATCGCCGGTTGGGTCGAGTACGACCGGGGGCTGTTCGAGCCGGCTACGGTACGGCGGATGATCGGACACTACAAGCATCTGCTGGAAGCGGCGTGCAACGGCGCAGGGGAATGCATTTCACGGCTGCCGATGCTGGGAGAGGCGGAGCGGCGCGGGTTGGTGGAGGGATGGAATCGCACGGAGCGGGAGTATCCGCGGGCATGCATTCACGAGCTATTTGAGGAGCAGGCGTCGCGGACGCCGGACGCCATAGCGTTCGTGTACAAGCCGAACGGGTTAGTTACCGCGAGTTGAACCGGCGGTCGAACCAGATTGCGCACCATCTCATGTCGCTGGGTGTAGGACCGGAGATCCTGGTCGGGATCTGCCTCCACCGCTCCGTGGAAATGGTGGTGGCGCTGCTTGGCATCCTGAAGGCGGGTGGCGCATATGTGCCGCTAGATCCGGACTACCCGCCGGAGCGGTTGGCCTTCATGTTGGAGGACTCCCGGGTGCGGGTGCTCCTGACTATGCAGCCGTTGCTTAACAACGTTTCCGCTCACCCGACGCGAATCGTTTGTTTGGATGCCAATGGGCCGGAAATTGAACGGCAAAGCACGGAAAACCCGCGCACCGAAGCGGCGCCGAACAATCTGGCCTACGCGATCTACACGTCGGGTTCGGCTGGCAGGCCCAAGGGAGTCGCGATCACGCACCACAACGTTGTGCGCCTGTTCCACTCCACCGAGCCATGGTTCCAGTTTGACGGACAAGATGTGTGGACGCTCTTTCATTCTTTCGCCTTCGATTTCTCGGTCTGGGAAATCTGGGGCACCATTTTGCTCCACGGCGGCCGGCTGGTGGTTGTGCCGTACATGGTCAGCCGGTCGCCCGAAGCCTTTTACGAACTCCTGAGCCGTGAGCGTGTGACGGTTCTGAACCAGACGCCCTCGGCCTTTCTGCAGTTGATGAACTTCGAAATCGATACCGCGGCATCAACAGAACTGGCTCTGCGGCTGGTCATCTTCGGCGGAGAAGCCCTGAGGTTGAGCAGCCTGGCCCCTTGGTTCGAGCGGCACGGGGATGAGCGCCCCACGACTGGTCAACATGTACGGCATTACAGAAACGACCGTACACGTGACCTATCGTCCGCTGACAACCGACGTGGCGGGAGGTAGCCTGATCGGGGTGCCGATTCCGGATCTGCGGCTCTACATTCTGGACAAGCATTTTAAACCGGTGCCCTTCGGCGTCGCCGGCGAGATTTGCGTAGGGGGCGCCGGCTTAGCGCGAGGCTATTTGAACCAACCAGACCTGACGGAGCTTAAGTTCGTTGCGAATCCCTTCAGCGGAAGGGCAGACGAGCGGCTGTACCGGTCAGGCGATCTGGCCCGTTATGCACAACGGAGACATCGAATACCTCGGCCGCATCGATCGGCAAGTGAAGGTCCGCGGGTACCGGATCGAACTGGGAGAGATCGAGGCTGGGCTGGCGGAGTGTCCCGGTGCGGCAGGCGGCGGTGCTGGCGCTGGAGGACGCCTCCGGGGATAAGTTGCTGGTGGCTTACGTTGTAGGCCGGAGCTACGGCAAGCCAGGTCCGTGATCTGCTGCGGCAGAGGCTGCCCGACTATATGGTGCCGGGGCGTTTCGTGGCGCTGGACGCCCTGCCGCTGAACGCGAATGGCAAGGTGGATCGCGACGCCCTGCCTGAACCGCGCCTGGACAACCGGCCGGCGGCCGGGGAGTTGACCGGGAACCAGGCGCCACGTTCGCCGGCAGAGGAGGAGTTGGCCGCCATCGCCGGCAGGTTGTTGAATCTTCCGATTCTGGGCTCGAGGAAGACCTCTTCGATCTCGGCATGCACTCGCTTCTGGCGGTTCGCCTGGCGGTGGAGATGCGGAAGCGGTTCGGCGCCCGCGCCGGGATCAAGGACATATTCGAGAAGCGGACGGTTCGCGCGCTGGCGGCGGAACTAGCGGGGCTGTCCGGCCGCGGAGACAGTGAGGAGCATATCCCGCGAGTCTTTCGCGGAGATCGTATTCCCCTGACGTGGCAGCAGGAACAGATGTGGTTCCTCATGAAGCTGGCTCCCGAAAACCGGGCGTACAACGCGCAAATCTCGGTTCGCCTGCGAGGCAAGTTGGTCCCTGAAGCGCTGGTGAAGAGCCTGGACGGTTTAAGTTCGGCGGCACGAGATTTTTCGAACCACCTTCCACGACACTGCCTCCGGGCCGGTACAGATGGTCCATGCCCACACCCGGGCGCATGTCGACACCGTGGACCTGTCGCACCTGGCGGGCGCGGCCCAGGAGGAAGCCGTGGAGCAGGATATCGGCGAAGCGCTGGGGCATGTCTTCGCCTTATCGACGTTGCCTCTGGTGAAGTGGAGGCTCTACAGCCTCCATGACGATGACCATATTCTGCTTCAAGTCGAGCACCATTTGGTGCACGATGGCTGGGAAATCGCCGTGGGGCTGCGGGAACTGCAAGAACTTTACACGGCTGCGGTGGAGGGCCGGCCCGCCGCACTCGAAGAACTTCCCATTCAGTACGCGGACTATGCGTTGTGGCAGCGCTCAGAGAAGACTTGGTTCTTCTGTCGCATTTGGCGATAAAAGGGATACGAATAGAGTTCCGTGGAGGCGAACAAGTCAGTGTTCCCGGCTGCACTTCCCGTTCCAAACAGCACGAGTTGTTGGGGCCTCCGGACCGGCAACTCCCGGAGCATAATGGCGTTCAGCAGGCTGAAAATCGCGGTGTTTGCCCCGATGCCGAGCGCGAGCGTGATGACGGCGATGGCGGTGAAGCCAGGGCTTTTGCGCAGCATGCGCAGGCCGAAGCGGAGGTCTTGCATGAAGTGGTCCCACCAGAGCCAGCGGCCGGATTCGTAGAAGCGCTCCTGCGCCCGGGTGAGGTTGCCGAAGGCACGATGCGCCGCCGTGCGAGCCTCTTCTTCAATCAAGCCCTGCTCTCTCAATCGCTCCGTCTCGAGTTCGAGATGCGCTTCGATTTCCGCGCTGAAGTCATTCTGTTTGCGCTTTCTCCAGAACATCGCCTTAACCCTCCCCGGCCTCGGGTCCCAGGACCCGCCCGATAGCCGCTGCAAGCCGCCGCCACTTGGTCGTCTCTTTCACGAGCTGTTTGCGGCCCGCTCGCGTGAGCGTGTAAAAGCGCGCCTTGCGGTTGTTCACGGAGGTCCCCCAGTCGGCCGCGATCCAACCCCGCTCTTCCAAGCGCTGGAGCGCGGGATAAAGCGCCCCGTGCTCGACCAGTAGTTCGTCTTCGGACGTCTGCTGAATGGCGCGCGCGATGCCTTGCCCGTGCTGCGGGCCGAAGATCAGCGTGCGCAGGATCAGCAGGTCCAGCGTGCCTTGCAAAAGTTCCAGCCGGTCTTTCTCTTTTTGGGTAGACATATAACCCAAGTATCCACACTTTGGGTAAGATGTCAACCCAAATGTTACACGCCAGGGAGCCACGATGACCGCGCACCACGGCGTTGTGGGAAATAAGGCATTGGAATGGGGAGAAAGAAAGTCAAAATGCAAAGCGCAAAAGTCAAAGCGAGCCTGAGGAGGTAGCGCGGACTTCCCGCCAAGGCAGGGCGCAGGTCTGCAATGCAACGTCGTAATTTCTTGTTTCTTTAGCAAACATTTTTCGACTTGAGTAGGGCGACATCTCCCGGCCATTTAGGACAAGCCATGGCCTGAGCTGGCGCGAAGCGTCTTGGAGTACGGTAGCAGCACCCACCGCCTTCCGCCATTGATTCATCCTGCAATCGCGCCAGTGCTAGAGCCAGAAAGGCGGTAGCTGCTGCTACCGCACTTCAAGACCGGCTTCGCCTGAATCTAGGGCGCCCGCATCGAACTCTGACCCACAAGAGACGCTCGGTTGCCGCCCCGCCGCGCTGCGCCACCTTGATTGCAGAAGAAGGCAGTGGATGGCGCCCTGCCGGCGCAGCCGCCAAAGTTCATTCATAGCGGAGGGCCTCAATGGGGTCGATCTTGGTGGCGCGGCGGGCAGGAAAATAAGCAGCCAAAATAGCGATGGCAACCAGAAGCAGCGCTGCCGAGCCGAAGGTCAGTGGGTCGGTAGGTTTTACTCCGAAAAGAAGCCCCGAGAGCACCCGGCCCAGAGCCAAAGTCGCAACCGCTCCGATGATCACTCCAACTCCCGCCAGCTTCAGTGCCTGTCGTACCACCATGCGCCACATGTCACCCGGGCTCGCTCCCAGCGCCATGCGAATCCCGATTTCGTGTGCCCGCTGCGTCACGGAATAGGCGATCACGCCGTAAATGCCCACGGCCGCGAGCACCAGCGCCAAACCTCCGAAGATTGCCAGCATCAGCAACTGGAACCGCTGCGAGGCAACAGAGGCGTCCACCACCTCTTTCAACGTTCGAAGGTGGGTCACCGGCAGTTCCCGGTCCACAGCGCGCACGGTACTTCGAATAGCGGAGGCCAACGCCTTCGGTTCCATGGCCGATCGTACTGCCAGAGTTATCCACCCTTGTGGCATCTGATCGTAAAGGAAGTACATCTCGCGCCCGGCGTCCTGGTCAAGCGCGCTGCGTTTTACGTCCGCCACCACACCGACGATGCGGAACGGGGCATCCCTGCCGAAAAGCTGGATCTGCTGCCCTATCGCCCGGGTGGTCCCATCTGGTCCGGGCCAGAGCCGGCGCGCCAGGGTTTGGTTTAACATCAGCACACGCGGGCTTTCCCGCGCATCCCGATCCGTGAACCCGCGCCCCTCGAGCACTGGGATGCCCAGGGTGGCAAGATATCCGGCGCTTACGATGCGATAGCCGGCGAGCGGCTCCCTACCCGGAGCGTAAGTCTGGCCCACAGCGGTAAACAACCACTGCCCTCCGCCTTCCAGTGGAAGTCCATCGCTCACCGCGGCGGATTTCACGCCCGGCAGCGCGGCTACTTTTCGCAGCAGTTCCTCGACGAACCCGAGTTGTGCCGTGTCTTTCGCATAGTGTGCCCCTAATAGCTGGATTTCAACGGTGGCTACGCCCTCCGGCCGAAATCCCGGATTCACGTGCAGCAGCCCCCAGTAACTGCGCAGCAGAAGCCCCACGCCAATGAGCAGACTCAGGGCCAGTGCGATTTCCGAAACCACCAGCGCTCCCCGGAACCGGTTGCCTTGCCGCGACTGGCTGGCGCCGCGTCCGCCCTCTTTCAACGCTTCGCTCAGAATCCCCACTCGGCTCCCCTCTGAACACAGGAGCGCCGGCGCCAGCCCGAATAGGAAACCGATCAAAAGGGATATCGCCACGGTAAAGGTGAGCACCTGATAGTCCACCGCGATCGCAGCTTGCCTCGGTAACTCCAGGTCTTGCAGGCCGGCCAGGAGTTTGGTGGCGCCTTCGGCAATGCACAAGCCCAGCAGTCCGCCCATACCAGCCAGCACCAGGCTCTCCGTCATCAACTGCCGGAACAGTCGCAGCCGGCCGGCCCCGATTGCGGTGCGGATGGCCACCTCCTTCCGCCTTGAGGCTGCTCGCGCCAGCAACAGGCTGGTGACGTTGGCGCAGGCGATCAGCAGCACCAATCCCACGGCGCCCAGCAGCACCAGCAACGGCTGCCGCAGATCTCCCACGATTGCTTCATGCAACGGCAATACCGTGGCGCCCCAGCCGGCGTTGTAGCGCGGGTACCCTTTCTCCAATCGGGAGGTGATTACATCCATGTCAGCCTGCGCCTCTCGAAGCGTCACCCCCTGCTTCAGCCGTCCCACCGTAGTCAGGAAGCGGTTTCCTCGGTCCGGCCGCACCAGGTCGGCCGCCAAGGGCGCCATCAGATCCAGCTTCTGTGAAGAACCTGAAGCAAAACAGTCCAGCGCTGTTTCCATTCCGATCCCGCCCGGCAACACCCCGATGACGGTCGCGCTACGGCCGTCCAACTGGACGGACTGCCCCACAATCGAGGGGTCCGATCCAAAGCGCCGCTGCCAGAGTCCGTAACTGATTAGCACAACATGCCCACCGCCGGGCTGGTCTTCCTCCGGCAGAAACCCGCGCCCCATCACCGGGCGCACCCCCAGCAGCGGCAGCACATTAGAAGACACCCGCAACCCCGAAAGCCGCTCCGGCTCGTCTTTGCCAGAGAGGTTGAAGCTCCCGGTCGCGAAGACCGCCAAGCCTTCGAACGAGCGGCTTTGCGCCCTCCAGTCGAGAACGTTCGCCAGGGAGCTTGGAAACTGCGGAAAGCCTGCCGACAGGTTCTGGTCCATCACCAGCGCCAGCCGTCTCGGGTCCCGAAACGGCAGAGGGCGAAATAGGACTGCACGGACCACACTGAAAATGGCTGTGTTGGCGCCGATGCCGAGGGCGAGCGTGACCACAGCCACGGCGGTGAAGCCGAGATTTCGCTTGAGTTGACGCAGGCCGTAGCGGAGGTCTTGCCAAAGCGTTTCCAGCCAGCCGAGGCTGTTCATGTGATAGATCTGCTCTCGAATCAGCGTGGTGTTGCCGAGCTTGCGGTGCGCGGCGTACCGCGCCTCCTCCGGCGACATGCCTCGGGCAATGTTCTCGTCGGTCTCGATCTGTAGATATGCTTCGAGCTCGCGCGCGCGTTCCTAATCCCAATAGCGGCGGCGAAAGAATCGAGTCCAACTCATGATTGGCTCCCCCCTGGGCCCGGGTAGCGCAGACCTCCGTATTTGAGGTCTGCGGCTTTGCTTGAGAAGATCCGCGGACCTGAAGAACGAAGGTCCACGCTTTGTCTGAAAACTGAGAGCTAACCACCAAAAAATGTTCCTTGGTCCTCCCGCTCGTCACTCGCCACTCATCACTCGTCACTGCCTTATTCATACCTCAGCGCCATGCGGACGCCTATTTCATGCGCCCGCTGGCTTACCGAATAGGCCACCACGCTGTAGACTGACTCCAATGCGAGGATCAAGCCCAGAACCGCAAATGTGCCGAGCCGCAACATGTTGACGCGCCGCCGTGGTTGCGATTGAGACATAGGGCGATTGAGCGAGATACAAGTCATATGTCGCCCAACCGGCGCCGGTCACCTTTGTTACCGTTGCCGTTGCTATCTGGCGGTTCTATGGCATCGTTATGGAAACGCAACTCACCCTTTCCTACTCTTCTCGCAAGGCGGTCATCGGATCTACACGAAGGGCCCGCCGCGCGGGAGCGTACGCGGCGACCAGGCCGACCGCAGCCACCACGGCCACAGCGACGGCGAGCCCAAACGGGTCAGCCGGGCTCACCCCGTAGAGCGCCGACCTGATGATACGTGCCCCTGCCAGCCCCGCAGCGAGGCCGATCGCCGCTCCAATGGCGAGTCGCAGCAGCGTCTCCCGGAACACGAGCGCTAACACGTCCGCCGGCCGCGCCCCCATCGCCACCCGAATTCCGATTTCGTGGGTGCGCCGACTGACGCTATATGAAACAAGCCCATAGAGCCCCACTCCTGCCAGAAATATCCCCAACATGGCGATGGTCCCTACCAGGCCCGCCCCTACACGGTATGGGAAGAGCGACAACCGCATACTCTGGCGCAAGCTGGTTAGGCTCATGCTAAGGGCATCGGGTTCCGAATCATGAATCGCCTTGCGAATCGTTCCCGCCAGTGCCAAAGGTGGCCCGGCGGTCTCGATCAGGAGCGTGCCTCCGCCGCCCTTACCAAGCGGCGCCGCTCCAAACACGAAGGGGATAGGGTCTTCGTTCAGCGCGAAGTACTTGCCGTTCTCCGCGACACCCACCACCCGGCGATCCACCCCGTCCATCGGGAAAACCCGCCCCATCGCCGCATCGGGGCTACCCCAGATCTGGCGTGCCATGGTTTCGTTCACCACAACAGCACCCCTCGAGTCACTTCGGTCGAAGTCGCGCCCGCGGAGAAGCCGCGTGCCCATGATGGAAAAATATTCGGCGCCTGCGACCCTTTTCCCGACTCCCACAGGCTCGGAGGTCACCCCCGGGATCATGACTCGGTGTCTCGCTTCTCCCGATCCGCTGAGAAGAAGATCATCCGTAAAACCTACTCGCGTGACCCCAGGGAGCTCGCGCAGCTTGTCAGCCAACCGAGCGAAGTCAACCTCCTTAACTTCCGTGGGCAGCTCCCAGGAAAGCTGCCAGCACCTTTCTTCCGGGATCGAATCCGGGCCGCATCCGCTGGACTTCCAGGTAGCTTCGGACCAAGAGACCTGTGCCTACCAGCAGGAACTGGGAGATTGCAACTTGCGCAATAACCAGGGCTCCGCGAAGCCGGAAACGCCCTCTCACTCTGGGGGCGTCGCCCTTCAGCGTGGGGACCAGATCGGGCCGGGAAGCCCGCAACGAGGGGACTAGTCCGGCTGCTAGCGCCGTAACGAGGGCTACCGCCAGCGTGTATGTCACGACCCTGCTATCCAAGCGAAAGTCAAAGTTGACCGCGACCATTGTGATGGGATTAAGGGCCGGTATGAGGCGAATCAGCCAAAGCGCTACCAATAGGCCCGCGGCGGCAGCCATCAACGACAGCAGCAGGCTTTCCACAATCAACTGCCGCACCAGACGCGTTCGCGAGGCGCCCATAGCCGCGCGCACGGTGAACTCCCGCCGCCGCGATTCCCCCTGCGCCATCAGAATGCCCGCGATGTTGGCGCACGCGATGAGCAACACCAGTCCTGCCAGAGAAAGGACGATCACCCCTAGCACGCCCCTGCCGGGGTTGTCGAGGACGATCGTCCTTCCTTTGTTTGTATCCGGATACTGAGTGGCAAGCCGCTTCGCCACCGTTGTCAGCACGGCTTCCGCCCGCGCGGGGTCCACGCCATCTCGCAAACGTACTAAGGCATTGAGATACTGCGCGTCACGTCGCATGAGGTAGCTACGTTGGCTGGAGGTATAAGCGCTGAAAGGAGTCCACACGTCTGGTGGGAGGACCTCCAGGCCGGGCTCGCGAAACCCACGGGGTAAGATACCTACGATGGAGAAGGCGCGGCTGGACGTGAAAAGAGTTTTTCCTACAGCGTCGGCGGCTCCTCCGAAATGACGCTGCCACAAGGAATAGCTGATCACCGCCGGCGGTGGACCTTCGAGATGCGCGTCATTTTCGCTCAGAGTCCGCCCAACCGCCGCCCGCGCTCCCAGAACCGAAAAGTAATTTCCGGTCACTGAACGCGCGGGCACTAATTCCCGATGGCCAGACGGGTCCGTCAAGAGCGCGGAGTCCCTCTCGTAGGCGACGAACGAACCTATCTCAGCCGCCTGCGCCTGGTAATCCAGGAACTCGGGATATGAGAGACCTTTGAATTGATCATGATTGTCGGTGCAGGTGTAGAGATAGAACATCTGTGTGGCGCCCTGGACCGAAAGAGGTTTCAGTATCAGACTGTCCACCACGCTGAACAGCGCGCAGTTGGGGCCGATGGCAATGGCTAGGGAAATCACTGCTATTGCAGCCGCGCCGGGACTCTTAACAAACATACGGAAGGCGAAACGCACATCCTGCCAAAGTGTTTCCAGCCAGCCGAGGCTGTTCATGTGATAGATCTCCTCCCGAATCAGCGTAGTGTTGCCGAGCTTTCTGTGCGCGGCGTAGCGGGCTTCTTCCGGCGACATGCCTCGCGAGATGTTTTCGACTGTCTCGATCTCGAGATAGGCTTCCAGTTCGCGCGCTCGCTCCTCATCCCAGTAGCGGCGGCGGAAGAATCGAGTCCAAATCATAGTTAGCTCTCAGGTTTCAGCCATCAGTTCTCAGTTGTCGGTTATCAGCACGCGTAGCGCAGACCTCCGCGTTTGAGGTCTGCGGCTTTGCTTGAGAAGAACTGAAAACTGATGCCTGACGACTGATAACTGCATTTTCTTACTCCTCGGCCGGTCTCAGCACGCGGTTGATGGCGCGCACCAGTTCATCCCAGCGGCTGGTCTGCTGGGCCAATTGCTTGCGCCCCGGCAGCGTCAGCCGGTAGTAACGCGCCCGGCGGTTATTCTCCGAAGTGCCCCAGAACGAGGCGATCCAGCCGCGGTCCTCCAGCCGGTGCAGGGCGGGATAGAGCGAGCCGTGCTCGACTTGCAGGACATCTTCGGAGCGGTGTTCGATGGCGTAGGCGATGGTGTGCCCGTGGGCGGGACCCAGCACCAGCGTCTGTAGAATCAGCAGGTCGAGCGTGCCCTGGAGCAGCTCGCCTTCCAGTGGAGGTGATCCTTTCTTTGGCATTCCGCCCTTATACTCCAATAGATCATCTTCTACAAGAAGAAAATGCACAGCAGCTATATGTTTTCAATATGACAAGATGCCAGCAAGATGCTAGAGAAGGGAACTTGGGAAGATTACCTATGGGTAGGTTGGAGTTGACCTTTGCCTCGCACTCCAGTGTGATGGACGGGGTAGCACCGACAGCCGAATGTGAGGTTTGTCGCCTTGCTTGGGAAGAAGCGCGGAGCTGAAGAACGCGGGTCCGTGCTTCGCCCCTCCCGGTTGTCAGCAGTCAGTGGTCAGTTGTCGAGCGATCGAAGGTTCGAGGCGGGAACAAGGAATTACAAACCCATCACCCTACCGCTGTCACCTCACACCTGAAACCTGACATCTACTCGTACCGCAGCGCCACCATGGGATCGACCTTCGTCGCCCGGCGGGCAGGGATGCAGATGGCCAGCAACGCCACAGCCGCCAGCAGTGTTGATACGCCCGCGAACGTCACGAGATCGGTTAACCTGACGCCAAAAAGTAGGGTAGAAAGAACTCGGGTCGCTCCAAACGCACCGGCTAACCCAATTGCCATGCCAACTAATGTGAGAACCATTCCGTGCCCAACCACCAATCTCAGCACGTCGCTCCGCTCCGCCCCGAGCGCCATGCGAACCCCAATTTCATGCGTGCGTCGGGCGACCGAATACGAAATCACGCCATAAATCCCAATCGCAGCGAGCACCAGGGCCACCAAGGCGAAGCTGCCGATTAGCGTTGCGTAGAGCTTCTGCTGGTTGAGGGTTGTTCCCACGGCCTCGCGCAACGTCGTGACGTCAAAGACGGGCAGGTTCTTATCCTGAGATTGTACCTCGCGCCGAATGGCGGGCAGCAGAGCCATCGGGTCCGTGGCTGTGCGGACCAGCAAGGTCATGCCCGCTTGGTATTCCTGAGCGAAAGGCACGAACATGGCGAGTCCGGGAGCCTCCCCGAGAGCTTCGACGCGCATGTCTTTAGCCACCCCCACAACCTGGAAATAGGGCCCTCCCGATTGAGAGGTTGCGAACCGCTTCCCGAACGCATTCTCGCCGGGCCAGAGGCGTTGAGCCATGGTTTCATTGATGACGGCGACCCGGGGGGCTTGTGCGGTGTCCTCCTCCGCAAAGTCACGTCCCGCGACCAGGCGAATACCCAATGTGCGGAAATACCCGGGCGTCACAGCTACCAGCTTAACGCGCAGGTCAGACTCACCGAGGATACGCCCCTGCCCGTAATCCAAAACTGTCGTTTCATTAGTCCCGCCCGCAATGGGCGCACCATCCGCCAAGCTTGCCGACTCGACTCCGGGTAGAGCGCGCACGCCGCCCACGAGGCGCTGGCAGAACGATCTCCCTTGTGTCTCGCTGTAACCCGCCAAGTCCAGGTCGAGCGACACGTCGAGAATATTCTTCATTTCAAATCCGGGATTTACAGCCAGATAGTTTTTCAAGGTTCTCAGAAGCAGCCCCGCGCCGGTTAGTAGGACCAATGACGCGGCAATCTGAGCGATTACAAGCACGCCCTGGAGACGGGATCTTGGAGACCCCAGGGTGCGGGCTGCCTCCTTGAGCGCGGGCGAGGGGTTGACAGAACACGCCTGCCATGCCGGTGCTGAGCCAAACGCGAGCCCCGTCAGGATAGACAAGAGTACTGTGAAACTGAGCACGCGCCCGTCAGGGCTGAAATCGCCCCCAGGGAGAAAGGTCGAGCGGACGGCTACTTTTGAAAGAATATCCGCGCCCCAGTTGGCGAGCAGCCGTCCGAGGGTGCCTCCCATCAGAGCCAGCAGCATGCTCTCCGTAAGAAGTTGGAAGATAAGGCGGGCGCGGCTGGCGCCGATGGTTAGACGGACGGCCATCTCCTTTTGCCGCGTCGCGGCTCGCGCCAGCAGCAGATTGGCCACGTTGGCGCAGGCGATTAGCAAGACCAAGCCGACGACAGCGGTAAGCAGCGCGCCAAACTCAACGACCTTCGCCCGCTCCCACGGGTAAAGGGTGATTTTGGGAAGCAGGACTATCCCTAGGCCCCTGTTTTCCCTGGGGTAGGCCTGCTCGAGCTGGCGCGCCACGGTGTCCATGTTGGCCTGAGCTTGCTCCAGACTGACACCGGGTTTGACGCGGCCGATAACCTGAACCATGCTCCAGTTTCGTTTACCCATCCATCCTTGCCAATTTGGCGGAGCCACTTGCGCTGCCATCATCATGGGCACCCAGATTTCGGGCGACTCTCCTACGACTGTGCCCTTGAAGCCTCTAGGTGCGACGCCTATCACAGTGAAGGCGTGCCCGCTTATACGAATCTTTCTTCCTACCAATCCGGGGTCTGACCCGAAGCGGCGATTCCAGAGCCCGTAACTCACGACGGCTACGGGGTAAGCACCGGGAATCCGGTCTTCTTCCGGCAAGAAGGTGCGGCCCAGAGCGGGCCTGACGCCGAGAACGTCAAAGTAATTCCCGGAGACCATTGCTCCTTGGACGCGCCCGCTTTCCCCCTCGGCACTTAGCCCCAGCCAAATGGTTTTGTGGGCGGCGAGCCCGGAAAAGGCTCGGTTCTGATCGCGCCAATCTCTGAAGTTTGGATAGGAGACATTCATCTCCACTCGGTTGCGAGCGAACCGGCGGAACAGCAGCACAAGCCGATCCGGGCGCTCAATCCCAGCCGGCGCTCGGAACAAGAGCGCATTGGTGACGCTGAAGATCGTAGTATTGGCGCCGATGCCCAGCGCGAGGGTGAGCACGGCCACGGCGGTGAAGCCGGGGTTCCGCCTGAGTTGGCGTGCGCCGTACCGGAGGTCTTGCAGCAAGGTTTCAAGCCAACGAAGGCCCCACACATCACGCGTCACCTCCTTAACCAAGGTGACGTTACCGAATTCGCGGACGGCTGAGTCGCGAGCCTGCTCTGCAGTTTCGCCTTGCTCCATGCGCTCCTGCACGGCCATGCGCAAGTGACTCTGAACTTCCTCGTCCAGCTCCTCTTCACGCTTACGACGGTGAAACAACCAGTCCCAGAGACTCATGGCTAACCACCAGATATCTGAAATTTAGGCAGCGCAAGTGACCCCTCACCCGTCCCGCTCCGGCTGGTGAAAGCGCCGGAAGCGGGACACCCTCTCCCCTGGGGAGAGGGCAGAATCTAACCTCGGGAAAGAATCTAACCTCGGCCACGAATCTAACCTCCATCAGGCGCGAGAATGATAATTCCCGCGACGGCGTTGACGATCTGTGCCCAGCAGGCCACTTCGAGCGAATTGCCGATCTTCCCGCCGCGGCGGGCCGAATCTCGATTCGAGACCCGGAGTCGGGGAAGTGCGATTTTTCAATCCTCAATCGACAATCGTCAATTGACAATCACTCGTATCGCAACGCTACCATAGGGTCCAACTTGGTGGCTCGCCGGGCGGGGAAGTGACTTGCCAGCAGGGTGACAGCAGTCAGCACAATACTGACAGCGCCAAATGTCGCGGGATCGAAGGGCTGTACCCCGTATAGGAGACCGGCCATGAACCTCGTAAGAGCCCCAGCGCACACCAAACCGATTCCCACGCCCGCCAGCGACAGCTTGATTCCTTTTACCACTACCATCCTCAAAATATCGGCGCGACTCGCGCCCAGCGCTATCCGAACGCCGATTTCGTGCGTCCGCTGGGTCACCATATAGCTCACCACACCGTAGATGCCGATGGCCGCAAGGACCACCGCTAGCGTAGAAAATAGACCAAACAGAAGCAGGTTGAAACGCTGCTGGGAAAGCGCTTGTCCCAGGGCCTCAGGGAATGGTTGGATTGCGAACACGGGAACGTTCGGGTCAGCAGAATGAATGGCCGCGCGCACCCCAGGAGAAACATTTGCCAGATTGGATGCGGTGCGTACGGCGAAGGCCATGCCGGCATTCCAGTTCTCCTGCTCGTAGGTCGCATAAACTTGGGGCATCGGGTCTGCGCCAGGCTGGAAGTTCTTCACGTCGCCGACCACGCCCACGATCTCAAGCCACACGTGCCTGCCGTGTTCGTCGGCAGTGAACCACGCGACGTGTTTGCCAATGGGATCCTGGTGAGGGAAGAAGACGCGCGCCAGCGTCTGGTTGATGACCGCAACCTTGGTGGCCTCGGCGTTGTCGCCGGCGGAAAAGGTGCGGCCGCGAAGCAGGGGGATCTGCAAAGCTTGGAAGTAGCCCGGGCTGCCAACTGAAAATACCCCGCCGGGAAGCTGCTCATCCCCATGCGAACCGTGTTCGGCAATGGTGATGGAACCGTTCGATTGCGAATAGGGTGGAAGGCAATCGACGACGCCTGCCTCGCGCACTCCCGGCAGCGCGCGCAGGCGCTCCAGGGCCTGCCGGTAGAAGAGAGCTTGCTCAGTCGCGGAGCGATAGGTCACGCCTTGGGGAGCCACGGAGAAGGTGAGAACGCCCCGGGGGTTGAATCCCAGTCGAGCCTGTCCGGAGAGACCTAGAAAACTCCTCAGCAGCAAACCCGCTCCCGTCAAGAGCACCAATGCGAGCGCAATTTCCGAAACTACTAGAGAGCCCCGCAGAAGCTCCCGTCCAGCGGAGGCCTGGCGTGTTCCCTGCTTCAGCGGCTCGCTCAAGTTCACGCGCGTCATCCCCAGCGCCGGAGCAAGGCCAAAAAGAATTCCTGTGAGCATCGAAGCTGCCAGCGTAAAGCCGAGCACGGTTGCGTCAATGCCCACCGCCCGGAGGTGGGGAATGATCTCTGAGCCGATCCGCAGCAGCAGACGTGTGGCCGCGGTCGAAAGCAGAAGTCCAAGGGCGCCTCCGGCCAAGGCGACCAGGAGGCTTTCAGTGAGCATCTGCCGCGCCAAGCGCAGACGGCTTGCACCCAGAGCCGAACGTACGGCTATTTCTGCGCGGCGCACACGGGCGCGGGCCAGCATCAGATTAGCGACGTTGGCGCAGGCAATAAGCAGAACCAATCCAACGGCAGCCAGCAAAATGAGCAGTAACGGTCGGACATCGCCCACCAGAATCCTCTTAAGCGGCTGCACGATGACACCGCGTTCGCGGGGGCCTGCGTGGTATTGGGTAGCCAGGCGGTCCGCAACGGTATCCATTTCCACTGCGGCACGGTCGAGTGTCACGCCCGGCGCAAGGCGACCGATGACGGTAAGGTAGTGGATGCCGCGGTTTTTTGTAACGTCGCCGATGTCGATGGGGGGTTCGGGAACTTCGCGCTCGGGCGTGGTCCATAGGTCGCTGTCACCGGGGTAGCGGAAGCCGGCGGGCATGATGCCGACGATCGTGAAGCGCCGGCCGTCGATTGTGACCGTATCCCCGACCGCTCTCGGGTCGCCACCGAAGCTCTCTTGCCATAGACTGTGACTCAGGATGACGACGGAAACGTGACCGGCGCTCTCGTCAGAAGGCAGAAAATCGCGGCCCAGTCGAGGACTCACGCCCAGGAGCCGCAGCAAGTCCGCGGAGCAGGTTGTGCGGGTGGTCCGCCTGGGCTGGCCTTGCGCCACCAAGTTGGCGCCCCAACTGAAATAGGCGGAGGTATCCGAAAAAGCGTTACTCTGCCGCCTCCAATCGAGGAAATTTGCGGGCGCAACGGACCCGTGATTCTTCTCCCGAATCCACACGATGCGATCGGAGTCACGGAAGGGCAAGGGTTGGAGCAGGGTCGCGTTGACGACACTGAAGATGGCCACGTTGGCGCCGATGCCAAGTGCCAGCGTCAGTACCGCCACCACGGCAAAGCCCGGGTTTTTACGCAACATGCGCGCGCCGTAGCGGAGGTCTTGCAGCGAGGTTTCAAGCCAACGAAAGCCCCACATATCCCGCGTCACCTCCTTAACCAAAGTGACGTTACCGAATTCGCGGACGGCGGAGGCGCGGGCTTGTTCGGCGGTTACGCCCTGCTCCATGCGCTCCTGCGCGGCCATCCGCAGGTGACCCTGGACCTCTTCGTCTAGTTCCTCTTCACGCTCGCGTCGCCTAAACAACCGTTCCCAAACACCCATGAGTAACCTTCATTCGAGGCGGAGTGCCACCATTGGCTCCATTCGAGAGGCGCGGCGGGCAGGCAGGAAGCCAGCTAGTGCGCCTGCCCCCCCTAAAGCTACCATCGCCGAGATCATCGTCACTGGGTCGGATGGCTCCAGGCCGAACAGGAGGCTTCTTAAGATATGCGCGGCGGCGACCGCGGCAGGTAGACCGATGGCTGCCCCCACTGCCAACACCAGCAGGGTTTCGCGCATGAACATCCAGAGCACGTCGCCGCGCTGTGCACCGAGCGCCATCCGAATGCCCACTTCACCTGTGCGGCGCGTAATCTGGTACGCCACCACGCCATAAATCCCGATCGAGGTCAGCAACAGTGCCAGTAGCCCAAACACGCTCGCCAGGACTGCGAACATGCGATCGGGCTGAAGCAAGCGGTCAATGACTTCGTTGATCGTTCGGACATCATAAACAGAAATGTCCTGATCTATGGCCTGGATTTGGCGACGCATTGCCGCGATCGCAGCCGATGGGTTCCCTGCCATCCGAACATGAGCATAGTACGGACGCTCTTCGAAGTGCTGAAAAAGGGGCATGTAGAACATGGGCGTCGGTTGTTGGCGAAGACCGCCGTATTTAGCATCCCCGATGACGCCGACGATTTCGATTTGGCTGCTTGAACCTGCGCCCGCATTACCGAAGCGTTTGCCGACCGGGTTCTCCTCGCCAAAGAGTTCCCGTGCAAGAGTCCGGTTCACCACGGCGACGGGCGGAGAGTTCGCTTGGTCCATTTCTCCGAATTCGCGACCTGCGAAGAGAGGAATCCCTACGGTACAAAAGAAGCCCGGTCCAACCACGTTGAACGGTACTCGAGTAGCGCGCTCCGTTCCATCAGGCTGCCGGACCCAGATCGCTGCGTTCCATCCGCCGTTGCCGAAGACGGCGTCCCCCGCGAGGCTTGCAGAGACCACCCCGGGCAGAGGGGCAAGGCGCTCGGTCAACAGCTTCCAGAATCTTCGCCGATCCTGGATCGATTTGCTCAGAGACGGGTCCACACTCATTAAGACTAGATTTTCGCGCCTCAATCCCAGATCCGTGCTGGCCAGGTTCCTCAGAGTGCGCACGAACAGTCCGGCGTTGATGAGCAGCGTTAACGATACGCCAACTTGTATCGTGAGCAGCCTTCTGGCGAATGGCAAGCGGGTCGCGCCCCTGACCCGTAGGGCGTAACTGGTGGCAGGAACGCGACCCCAATACCCGGCGCGCAGCGCCGGTAACACACCGGAAACGAGTCCAGTCAGGATTGATATGGCGAGGCTGAAGCCGAGCACCCGCCCGTCCAGTCGGAAGTCGAGCGACGCACCTTGCGGGCTGCCAGCCAACAAGGTGACCAGGACCCGGTGTCCCCAGTTCGCCAGCATTAGGCCACCCACACCCCCCAGCAGTGCCAAGAATAGATTCTCAGTGAGCAATTGGCGAAAGATACGCAGCGGGCCCGCTCCGAGGGCCAATCGGATGCCAATCTCCCGCGAGCGGGCGGCGGACCGGGCCATAAGTACGTTCGTAACGTTCACGCACGTGATCAGCAGCACCAGTCCAGTCATCCAGATGAGGATCTTCAGGGTGTTGGAGTATTCCCAGTAATCCCAACGCAGGCCGGAGGTGCCTGTCGTGGCGCGGTTCACCAGCAGTTTCTCCCCTAAGAATTCTTCTCGTTCGTGCTCCGTCCAATCCTTCATGCTATCTCTGAATGAATCCAGCGCTTGTTTGAATAACGGCTCGAGCTGTGCACGCGCCTGCGGAATTGAAACTCCGGGCTTTAGACGCCCCAGCACCCAGACATAACCTGGGCTTGGATCTGAGGCGAGAGGAACCCACATGACTGGGTTTTGGCTCCGGTCCACGCCAAAGAAATCCGCAGGCATCACCCCGATTACGGTACATGGCGCGGCGTTCATGCGCACGGTCGCGCCAACCACCGACGGGTCGCGCCCGAAGTGCCTGCTCCAGAAGGGGTAGCTCAGCACCACCACGTGGTGATCGGCGTCAGGACGGTCGTCAGCGGGATCGATCGTGCGCCCTAATAGCGCTTTCACACCGAGCGTGGGGAAAAACGAGCCGGACACCTCATGAACCAAGACACGTTCCGACCCTGCACTGGAACGCAAGACGCGGATGTCCGACCAAAAAGCAAAGATGCCGGAGAGCGCAGAGTTGTTCTTGCGCAGATGTTCGAACTCCTCGTATTCGAGGTTGCTCATCATGGTCCCGTCCGGGGCCAACCTGACGAACTCCACGAGTTCTCGCGGACTCCTCACCGGCAGCGCCTTGAGCAGCATGACATTCATGACGCTGAACATGGCTGTGTTGGCTCCTATCCCGAGGGCGAGTGTCAATACAGCTACCATCGCGAAGCCGGGATTGCGGCGCAACTGGCGTGCGGCGTAGCGGAGGTCTTGCAGCAGGGTTTCAAGCCAACGAAGGCCCCACATGTCCCGCGTCACCTCCTTGACCAACGTGACGTTGCCGAACTCGCGGACGGCTGAGTCGCGCGCCTGCTTTGCGGTTTCGCCTTGCTCGACATGTTCCTGCACGGCCATGCGCAGATGACTCCGGACCTCCTCGTCCAGCTCCTCTTCACGCTCGCGTCGCCGAAACAACCAGTTCCACAGACTCATGGCTGTCACTCCTTATTCGTATCTCAGCGCCACCATGGGATCGACCTTGGTGGCCCGGCGGGCGGGAATGTATGAGGCAAGCAACGCCACAGCGAACATCACCGCGGGGACAACCAGGAATGTCACGGGGTCTGTGGGGCGGACAGAGTACAGGTAACTCGCAAGCAGACGAGTCAAGCCCAGGGCGGCCAAGAGCCCGACGGCCACTCCGATAAGCGTTTGCCTCATGCCTTGCCCAACCACGAGCCACAGGACATCACGCTGCTCCGCTCCGAGGGCCATGCGGACCCCGAACTCATGAGTCCGTTGGCTGACGGAATAGGAGATGATGCCGTAGATCCCGACCACCGCCAGGAGGAGCGCCAAGCCCCCAAAAATCCCCAGCAACAGGGTTCGGAACCGCGGCGCGGCAACGGATTGCGAGACAAGTTGCTCCATAGTGCTGACGGAAGAGATGGGTTCGTTCTTGTCCACGGAGCGAATCACCCCGTGTAAGGCTGCGCTGATGACGCTGGGATTCTGGGCGGTATGAACTACCAGAAACGCGGCATCTTGAGGTGCCTGAAGAATCGGCAAATACGCCGTTGGCCAAGGCTGCTCGGCCAAACCGAAAGCCCGCACGTCGTCAACGACACCCACCACTTCGAACGGTAGCCGTGGGTTTCCCGCAGTGGTGAAGTGTTTGCCAAGCGGATTCTGCTCTGGCCAGGCGCGTCGCGCCAAGCTTTGGCTGATGATCGCGACAATGGTCGAGCCTTCTGTGTCTCTTTCTGTGAAATACCGGCCGCGAAGAAGCGGAATGCCCATTGTTTGGAAGTAGCCCGGGCTTACTACGAGGTAACCAGCGCTGGGGCCGGTTTCTGGTTGGAACTTCGGGCCACCTTCAATATCCAGGCCGACTCGGATACTTGTCGCTCGTCCCAAAGGCAGAGCATTAACGAAGGCCCCAGCCCGGACGCCTGGCAGTGCCTTGACACGGGACAAGACGTCCTGAAAGAAGGTTATGCGGGCTCCGGGTGCGCTGTAACTCGGCCCAAGCAGGCTGACCCTGGCGGCCAGCAGGTCCCTGGTCCGAAACCCCGGGTTGACATCGAGAAGCTTTCCGAAGCTGCGGATCAGTAAGCCGGCGCCAATCAGCAAGACGAGTGCTGCCGCGGTTTCGAAGACACCCATGAGGCCGCGCAAACGATAATGAGGACCCAAGGTTGGCGCGGTTGGGGAGCCCGCGCGCTCTTTGAGGGACTCTGTCAGGTCAAGCTTCGAGGACTGAAGAGCCGGGGCAAGTCCGGAGATGATGCCTGTGACCACCGCCACGACGAACGTGAATGCGAGCACCCACCCATCGACTTTGATGCCCCTTGTCAGGATGTCCTGAGCCGGAATGAGCTTCTTGGCCACCTGCACAGCCCACACTCCGGTCAGCAGACCCAGCGCGCCCCCCATAAGCGCTAGTAACACGCTTTCGGTCAGAAGTTGCCGAACCAGGCGGGCGCGGCTGGCGCCGAGGGCAGCGCGAAGCGCCACTTCCCGGAATCGTCCTGAGCCGCGAGCCAACGAAAGATTGGCCACGTTCGCACAAGCGATCAGCAATACAAAGGCAACTGCTCCCAACAGCATGAGCAGGGCTGGGCGGACGTCCCCCACCACAAATTCGCGCAACGAAGTCACCGAAACAGGATTTCCAGCCCTGGCGCCTGCCGGCATTTCTCGTTCAGCGATGACACCCAACTCGGCCCGCACTTGGTCAAGAGTAGCTCCGTGCCGCAGCCGGGCAAACTGCGTTCCTCCAAAGGTGTTTCCCCCGAACATCCCGTCGTCAAGATTGCGGGGGTAGGTCACCCAAATTTGTGGCTGGCCAAGGAATTCGAATCCGGAAGGCAGGATGCCGACGACCGTGAAGGGCTTGCCGTTGAGATGGACCGTCTTCCCAACCAAGCCGGGGTCCGAGCCATAACGGGACTGCCACAGTTTGTAACTGATGATGGCCACGAAAGGATGCTCGGCCGATCCTTCGGCTGCTAGGAAGCTTCGACCGCGAATCGGATTGACACCTAGGAGGCTAAAGAAATGCTCCGAGACCTCGGCCGCGGCGACGCGGTCTGGTTCTCCCTCTCCAGCCAGATTGATCATCCCATTCTCGTAAATGGAAAAATCGGCCAGGGTCTTAGTTTCATTCGCCCAATCCGCCCATTCGAAGTGCGGTCTTGGCGCGGGGACGAAACGGTTTGCGTAAGGAGATCCCACGACCACAAGACGACCGGAATCCCTGAACGGCAACGGACGCAGCAGGACGGAGTTCACGATGCTAAACATGGCGGTGTTCGCGCCAATTCCGAGAGCGAGAGTGAGAACGGCAATGGCCGTGTAGGTAGCATTGCGACGCAGTTGACGCAGGCTGTAGCGGAGGTCTTGCAGCAAGGTTTCAAGCCAACGAAATCCCCACATGTCGCGCGTTACCTCTTTCACCAAGGTGACGTTACCGAATTCGCGGTGGGCTGAGGTGCGCGCTTGCTCGGCGGTCTCGCCTTGCTCCATGTGCTCCTGCGCGGCCATGCGCAGATGCGCCTGGACTTCCTCGTCCAGGTCCTTTTCACTTTGCCGTCGGCGAAACAACCAATCCCAGAGACTCATGGCTAACCTCCTGATAGTTGAAATTCGTGCAAGCGACCCCTCACCCGTCCCGCGCCGGCTGGTGAAAGCGCCGTCGCGGGCCACCCTCTCCCCTGGGGAGTCTGTGTGATAACTCGATTTTTCGCCCTTTTCCACAATGCAAGTGACTGATTCTCCGTTGGCGAAAACGCGAAATCAGAGGTTGTCACACAGACTCCTGGGGAGAGGGCAAGGTCTAATCCCAAGCAGAATCTAATCTCGGGTGGAATCTGACCTCGGGCCAGAATCTATCCTCCCTCGGGAGCGGGAGTCATAATTCCCGCAATGGCGTTGACGATTTGCGCCCAGCGGGCCTGCTCGGAGAGCAACTGCTTCTTGCCGGCCGCAGTCAGGCGATAGAACTTGGCGCGCTGATTGCTCTCCGTCTGCTTCCACTGCGACGTTACCCACCCCTGTTTTTCGAGGCGATGGAGCGCGGGGTAGAGCGAGCCGGTCTCAACCTGCAAGACTTCGCCCGAGCGCCCGCGAATGGATTGGCTGATCCCGTACCCGTGCTGCGGTCCCCACTGCAGCGTTTGCAGAATGAGCATGTCGAGCGTGCCTTGCAACAACTCAATACGATTTTGATAGCGTGGCGTTTTTGGTTTCATGGTGTAGGCAATCTATATCCATGCCTGTAGAATGTCAACCTCTTTTTGGCTACCTGCTTCACTTGACTGTATCGCTGACTATTCGTACAGTGACCAGAGGCAAGGATTGTAGCGGCGATCCCGCCTCTGCGGGACCGCCACGTGGCGGCGTCCCGATAAGATCGGGACAGGTCCCGCCGCCTCGACATCAAACTGACCCGCTGCCGAGGCAAGATGTCGGCGAGAAATGAGGCTCAGCCATGAAACCCAGTGTCCGTTATGCGTTAGTCTTTACCGGGAGCACGATTGCCGGAGTCTACCTACATGAAATCGGACACGCTGTGGCAGGATGGATGCAGGGAATCGCCGTTGTACCTATGCCGGCAAAAGAGTACATTCTCCGATCTCAGGTGTACTGGAATCAGGAAATTTGGATAGCTCTGGGCGGAGTTGCGGGAACGACGCTGGCGGTTGTGGGAGCAATGCTCTACTTTCTGCGAGCGCGGCGCCCTTTAGCGGAGGCCGTGCTGCTCGGGGCACTCATCCCTCCTGGCTTTTACACGATTCGGTTTCTAAATGTTGGACGAGGGCATGATGATTTGGAATGGCAAGCAGCTCAGACTGCACTGGGCCTCGCGCCTACCGGTCATGGGATAGACGTGTTTTTCCTGTGCCTTTCGCTCGCGGGAATTATCATCTGGAGCACCCGCTTGCGTTCCCCGCTGCGTTACTCGCTGCTGAGATTAGCCGGCGTGGCGATAGCAGGCGTTATTCTGCTGTTTGTGTTGCAAGTCGGCAATAATAGCCTCTTTGATCGTTTTTTCCCCAGGACTAGAGTGGAGAACGCTCCATTGGGACTCGACCCCCGCTAGTGTCGCGTGAGACCTTATCTTTCAACCCAACCGGTACAGCCAATTCAAGCCGGCGACGAAGAACCCGCAAATCGCAAATCCGAACGACAGCGAAAGCCACCCCCAAAGATGGATCTTCTTAAGGCGGAACCACATGTAGTAGCTGCTAAGCACCATAAAGATAAGACCCACGGCGACGGCGTCCATGGCAAAGCACCAAATCTTACTGAGCAGCCAGTTGCGTGGAGCTCCCGAACTCCCTCTTTTTTCCACGTCAAAGGTGTGGAGCATTTCCATGAATCCCCACTTGTTCACCCGAATCTGGTGCACGGACGCCTCATTCTTCTGGAGGTCCACCCGGACGTCCGTCAATAACGCCGGCTTATACACTCTGAAATCGAATTGTCCCGGCAGCGCAGGGGAGGCGGACAACGTGACCTCACCTCGCAGGCGCAGTTGCCGCACCAATTCTTCCGCTTGTGCCGCATCCGAATTTCCCTGGGGCGGGTGCACTTTTTGCGTGAAGGTTGATTCCTGGCGTTTTGCCCAAAAATTAGTGATCTCCCACTGGTGGTTTAGAACCAGGCCGGTGAAAGAAAACAGCCAGATGAAAAGCAAAAGGTAAAGCCCGCTGTAGTAGTGGAGTTTCTCATTCCAAATTTCGAATGTTTCTCCCCAACCGCGACGGCGCGCCTTGACGCCCCCCGCCCCTA
The DNA here is from genome assembly GCA_963832915.1 of uncultured Acidobacteriota bacterium. Lineage (GTDB taxonomy): Bacteria > Acidobacteriota > Terriglobia > UBA7540 > UBA7540 > CAVROP01. The sequence goes on along the minus strand of CAWHWE010000042.1, from coordinate 48,000 downwards.
ATGCCGGGGAGCGCTCGGCCTCAAAGGGCGATGACATAGATAACTCCCATGAATGAAAGAGCGCCGGCCCCGAGAAGGACGAGGCCGATCTTTCGTTCGGTTTTGATGGCCCACCAGAGATAAATCCCACTCGCTGAAGTAAACAAAATGAGATATGCCGAGGCGTCCGCCAGCCACCGCCAGGCACGCGTGTAAAACCAATTTCTACGAATGTTCGCATTGTGCGGGCCGGGGGATTTGTGTAAATAAATCAAGGCGGCCAAAATCCCCGTCTTTCGTTCTTCCAAGCTCGCGATGTGCGTGCTCAGATTGACGTCCAGGGTAACCTCGCTGCCGGGTTTGAAAACGGGGGCCACCATGCGGTGCTGGCTCGGATTGTAATTGATGTAACCAATTTCACCCGCCACGCCCATCTGGCGCATGATCTGTTGAAATTCCTGCGCACGCGCCATTCCTTCCACATGCTCCAGGTTCTCCGGAATCTGCACGGTCACGCTGGTTTTCCGGATGCCCCTCGCGCCACCCAAGGGGATCGAAGGGTGATCCAGCAAGATCACGCTGATTGCGAACAGCAGCACCAACGGACTGAGCGCCAGGCCAATGTAAATATGCAAATCGCGAGTCCAAATATAAAACGTCCTGTCCATACACTCCTCTTTTCAAAACGGTGGGTTATACAAGTTAGCCCGGATCACCCTTAAGGGAAAAAGCGACTCTTCAGCCCTGCAGCATCAATTATTGCACGGAACATGGATAGCCGCAGTGACGGGGCTCCCAATGAGTGGCATCGGGACAGTCGCCGCCCGGCCTTCCGAGCGCTTGATGAGAACAGCTCGGCTTGGTATGAAGTCGGCGCTAGATTAATCCCATCTACCGGAAATCTCCACCACCACGGCAAGCTCCACCTCCTCGTCTTCTTGCCTAGTGTCCTGTATCATAAATGTCTTTACTAATCGACAGGGTTGCTGCATACTGGATTCACTATGCCGTTGCCTGCCGCACCCGCTCTTCGTCTGACACTCTCTCAGCGCAACGAACTTGTCCAAGTCACTCGCTACCCCGGTACGCCGCAATCGATCGTGCTCCGTTGTCGAGTAGTGCTGGGGGCAGCCGAGGGGACCGCGAATAACGAGTTGGCGCGCCAGCTGTCCACCAGTTTGCCGACCGTGCTGCTCTGGCGGCGTCGTTTTCGGCAGCAAGGATTGCTCGGCGTTTTGCAGGACAAGGCTCGTTCCGGACGCCCCCGCTCCGTTACCCCGGAGAAAGAGGCGGCCATCATCGAAGCCACCCGGAACACCAAACCCAAAAACGCTACTCATTGGAGTGTCCGCAGCATGGCCCGGCATCAAGGGGTCAGTTCGGCTACCGTGCAGCGTATCTGGAGCGCCTATCACCTCCAACCGCACCGCGTCGAGCACTTCAAGTTCAGCACCGATCCCGAGTTTGTCCGCAAGGTACGCGATATTGTTGGCTTGTACCTGAACCCGCCTGACAAAGCGCTGGTCTTCAGTGTGGACGAAAAGAGCCAGATCCAGGCTTTGGACCGCACCCAACCGCTCTTGCCCTTACGCCCAGGGTTGCCGGAACGACAGACCCATGACTACGAGCGACACGGGACAACCACTCTGTTTGCGGCACTGAACGTATTAGACGGAACGGTCATTGGACACTGCCAACCCCGGCACCGACATCAAGAGTTCCTCGGTTTTCTTGATCGCCTGGCAGCCTCCGTCAACGACCGTGGTCAAGACGTACACATCGTCATGGACAACTACGGAACTCACAAACACCCCCAAGTGAAGACTTGGTTCGCCGCACATCCCCGCTATCACGTACACTTCACGCCCACAGGATCATCCTGGTTGAATCAGATCGAGCGCTGGTTTGCGGAAATCACCGCCAAGCGCATTCGCCGCGGCACCTTCCTCAGCGTCAAGGAACTTACCCGCGCGATCCAAGCTTACATCCACGAGAACAACCGAACTCCTAAGCCTTTCGTTTGGACAACAACCGCTAAATCGATCCTGAGAAAGCTCAAGAAATATAAAGAGAGTTTAGATACAGGACACTAGCGATAAAGTTGAAACCGGAAATTCCGCTTTGTTTTCTCGCGTACGGGGAGTAATCTTTCGGCGGCGCGATTCTGGTCATTTCTGGCGGATTGGGAACAGCCATGGCACAAATCAAGATGAAAAGAGGAGGATTCAAATGAAACGACGGACATTCATTCAAAGCTTCGCCGCAGGCGCGGTCACTCTGGTCGGTTTCAAGCCGCGGATCAATCTTGGCGCGGAGACCGCAGGCACGCTGGAGACGGCATTTCGCCAACCGCCCCCAGGCGCCTATGCCAAAACGTGGTGGCATTGGATGAACGGCAACATCACCGCCGAGGGAATCACCCTTGACATCGAGGCCATGAAGCGCGCCGGCATTCGCGGCTTCCAGATTTTCCAGGTGGGCACAGGCATTCCCAAAGGCCCGGTGGACTACAGCAGCGCGGAACACACGCGACTGCTTCAGCACGCAGCCAAGGAGGCCGACCGGTTGGACATGGAATTCGACATCATGAACTGCCCCGGATGGTCTTCGAGCGGCGGTCCGTGGATTACTCCCGAATTCTCGATGAAGCAATTCACCTGGAGCGAAACGCTGGTGCGAGGCGGAGGGCAACGAGTCGTTGCCACACTGAAGCAACCGTTAACCAAGCTGGGTTACTATCGCGATGCGTTTGTGCTGGCGTTTCCGGCGCTGGAAGGTGAAAGCCGGCCGTGGTACGAAACGCTCCGGAGAGCCAGCACCAATACGGGCGCCGTTGACAGAGGGGTACTGATCTACGCCGATCCGCGGATTGGCGTCGAACTCCTCCCACCCACTCAGGAGCAGCCGGCGTTCCTCCAACTTGAATTCTCCGAACCTTTTGAGGCGCGCTCCCTGGCGGCTTACTGTGTTCCTCTGCCTGACGCGTCGCGCCCTTCCCCCGAGCACGCGGGAACTCCCATTTGGCTGGAAGTTTCTGATGATGGGGTTCAATTCCGGAAGGTTTGTGACGTTGACTGGGGTGACAGCGGCGAGGAATCGGTGGAGTTTCCCGCTACGGCAAGTTTCCCGGCGGTGCGGGCGAAGTTCTACCGCATCTTGACCTGGCATGCGCGGCGCATCACCGACTTTCGGATGAGCGGCGCGGCGCGCATCCCCCATTGGGCGCGCAAGGCCAACTTCACCCGCTCGACTGGGTTCGGCGCGGAAACCGTAGAAGTGCCCCAGGGGTCGATCATTGACCCTTCCAAAGTTATCGACATCACCCAGTACATGGACACCGACAGCCGATTGAGCTGGGACGCGCCGGAGGGAACATGGACGGTCCTGCGCATCGGACAAACGACCACGGGCGTCCAGAACCATCCCGCTCCGGATGGTGGGTGGGGACTTGAATGTGACAAGTATAGCCGCGAGGCCTACGACTTCCATTTCGACCATTTCTTCGGGGATTTGTTGGAGGCGCTGGGCCCGCTGGCGGCCCGGGGATTGGCTGGCGGAGTCATTGACAGCTACGAAACGGGGATGCAGAACTGGACCCGTGAATTCCCGCCGGAGTTTTCCAAGCGTCGCGGCTACGATCTGCGCAAGTACTTACCCGCGATGACCGGCCGCGTGGTGGAGAGCAGTGAAGTTTCCGAGCGCTTCCTGTGGGACATTCGCCGCACCTGCGCCGACCTGATGGCCGACCACTACTATGGCCGCTTCGCGGAGCGCTGCCGCCAGCATAAGGTGAAAGCCTACGCCGAACCTTACAGCGGTGGGCCATTCGAAGAACTCCAATGCGGCGCGCGCCTCGACGTGCCGATGGGCGAGTTTTGGGTGGGGCAGGGAAATAACAATTACAGCGTGAAGCTCGCCGGTTCCATCGGGCACGTGTTCGGGCAACCCGTGGTGGGTTGCGAATCCTTCACCGGAGACCAAACCTTTGCCAAGTGGCAGAATTACCCCTACCAGATGAAGGGGCAAGGCGATTTGATGTACACGCAGGGACTGAATCAGTACATCTTCCATCGCAACGCCATGCAGCCCCACCCCACCGCCCTCCCGGGCATGACGATGGGGCCGTGGGGATGGGAGTGCGATCGGACGAACACTATTCACGATGGGCTGGCCGGCTGGCTCGAGTATGCGGCCCGCAGCCAGAATATGTTGCGCCAGGGAACGCTGGTCGCTGACCTGATCTACTACGTGGGCGTGGATGTTCCCGTGGATACGCCGGTCTATCCGGAGCAGTTGAAGCCTACGCCTCCGGAGGGCTATTACTACGATGTCGCCAACGAGGAGGCCATCCTGACCCGCATGAAAGGCCGGGACGGCTCGCATCGTCCTTCCCGACGGCCTGAGCTATCGCGTCCTGGTTCTTCCCGATGACAAACGCCTCAATCTGGATGTGCTGCGCAAGGTGCGCGACATGGTCAAGGAAGGCGTGGCGCTGGTTGGCCCGAAACCCGAGGTGAATCCGGGGCTTACGGAATACCCCAACAGCGATTCGGAATTGCGCCAGATCGCCGATGAGGTTTGGGGCGATCTCAACGGCTCCACCGTTACCGAACGGAGCTACGGCAAGGGCCGCGTGTTTTGGGGACTGCCTATGGCGACGGTTCTCGACAAGCTGAACATCAAACCCGATTGCGACATCACTTCGCGCTCGGGCGACGCTGCCATTAACTTCATCCATCGCCGCGCGGGTAATGCCGAGGTGTACTTCGTGGCGAATCGCCGCCGGCGTGCGGAAGACATGGTCTGCACCTTCCGGGTCAAAGACAAGCAGCCGGAACTCTGGAACCCTGAGACCGGCGAGATCACGCCTCTCAACATCTACGACAAGGTCGATGCGGGAGTTCGTGTGCCGCTGCAACTCAACCCGGCTGAATCCGTGTTTGTGGTATTTCGTTCCCCCGCCCCGGCGCGGCATCTCCGCTCCATCGCCAAGGACAGCAAGACGATCGCGGGAACTGATCCCTTCCCTGCGTTTCAAGCCGGGCGTCAACGCAACGTGACGAATGATTTCACCCTCAGTGTTTGGATCAAGCCGGATCTGGATCTATACCTGCCGCGAAAAGGCGATAGCAGCCACGACGTGCCCGTGCGAAGCCTCGTGATCTCTCCGCCGGAGGGCGACACAGTGTATGGCTCGGGGCATGTGTCCTGCGGGCTGATGGCAGGCCGCAACGGAGTGGCGGTTCTCGAGCGCGCGCGCTCCAATTGGCACACCCTGATTTCGACGCCGATGCCGATCTCGGGCTGGGCGCACGTGGCGCTGGTTTACAGCGCGGGCGCTCCGTTGTTGTATGTTAATGGCAAGCTGGCCGGCCAGGCTGAGGCCTCCGGCGCCGTCGTCCATCCCGGCGTGAGCGATGCCCGCGAGCGCGATGGGGCGGAATACTTCGACGGAGATATGAGCGATCCGGAACTCATCAAAGAAGCGCTGAGCTGAGGATCGCATCCAGCAGTTGGCTGCGGCCGCCATCCCCAGCCCCATCGAGCCTCCGGAAGTTGAATGGGCCGGCGGCGACAGCCTCCGACCTGCTCGTTTGGCAAGATGGCAGTTACACCTTGCAGGGCGCCGCGGGCAATTCAATCCTGAAGGTTTCGGGGATTGGCAAGCCTGTGGAGATTTCGGGACCGTGGCAGGTCAGCTTCCCGCCCAACTTCGGCGCGCCGCCGGAGGTGACGCTGCCCGAATTGATTTCGCTGCACCAGCACTCCGACCCGGGCGTGAAATACTTTTCCGGCACGGCGACCTATAGCAAGCAGATCAGCATTTCCCCCGGCGCTGCGTCGGGCGACCGGCGGCTGTACCTGGACTTGGGCTGGGTGCACGTGGTGGCGCAGGTTCGCGTGAATGGCAAGGACCTCGGCTTGTTGTGGAAGCCACCTTTCCGGCTGGACATCACCAGCGCTGTCCGGCACGGCGAGAACAAGCTGGAGGTCCTCGTCACCAACCAATGGGTCAATCGCCTGATCGGCGATGAACTATTGCCGCCCGAGAATGAGTACGGGCCCGGCGGGGCCATCAAAGTCATACCGGAGTGGTACCTCCACGGCAAGCCCAAGCCTTCGGGGGGACGCTCCACCTTCGCGACCTGGAAGCATTTTAGTAAAGACTCGCCGCTCTTGGTGTCCGGGCTGGTGGGGCCGGTCCGGCTGCGCACGGCGGTTCGGCGGCGGATCAGCTCGTAATTCTGCTCCGTCGTAATGCCGCTTGAGAGATCTTGAAGAGGCCCACTCATGATATGATGTTCGGTAGCGTGCCCTCTACTGTTGCTCTTCGTGAGGGCAGTGACTGGAAGGGTACCTGCAATGGCGCACGATTCAGGCAGCGAAAAGCACCAAGCGCATGAATTGATCGAGCGTCTGGCGCCGAGTCAGGTTGCCGCCGTTGTCGGTCTGCTCCAAGTCATGCTCGATCCCGTCGCCCGTGCCTTCGCCAACGCCCCCATTGACGATGAACCGGTCACCGAAGAAGAGCACCAAGCGGTGGCCCGTTCGGAAGCCTGGTTTGAAGAACGAGGAGGCAAAGGCATCCCCATGGAAGAAGCCCTGGCTGACTTCGGCCTGACGATGGAGGATATGGCGCGTAAAGATGGTCCTCACCATTGAGTGGTCTGAAGGGGCCAGGGCTGACGTCCGCTGCCTCGATAAGCCTGCTGCGCGACGTGTGTTTGACACCCTGCTTCGTTTTGCACGCACCGGGGAAGGGGACATCAGGCAGTTGAAGGGAAGACTTGCCGGAAAGCTCCGCTTGCGCTCCGGCGATTACCGTCTGATCATCTCCCAATCCGGCGACACACTGCGCATCCTCTCCGTTCGCCATCGCAGGGAAGCCTACCGCTGACGGGCACGCGGCATACTAAAAGACGTCCCGTGCAAGTTCAAGCGTCCGCAGATAGTTGATCCGGCCGTAGCCAGTTTCTTCGTGGAAGCCTGGCGACCCGATGGCGTCGGCACCCTGCTCGATCAGTCGAATTACTTCGGCGGCCTTGAGGTCTGGGCGAATCGTGCGGACTAGCGCAGCGAGTGCGGCGACCTGTGGAGCGGCGCAAGAGGTTGCGCCCCATGGGCGTACTGAGTATAGCCCTTCAAACTCGGCCTTCTGCTCGCCCATTGGCGTGTCTTTCCAGTTGTAGTACGCTTCTTCATGCGGCGCTGCGACAACGATATTCTCAATGGGTGCGACGACGCTCAACCGTGGTCCGTAGTCGGAACCTTGCTTGATCTCCATCTCTTTCATCTTCACGGTCATCGTCCATCGCTGGTCAGCGAGTGTGGACGCGCCGGCGATCAACACGAAGGTGCGATCGCCAGGGTAATCCGTTACCCTCTGGTTGTTGTTCCCGGCGCCGAGAACAATGAGCACGTCTTTCTGTTTTGCGTAGTCGAAGGCAGTTTCCATGCGCGTTTTGAATTCGGGTTTCGATTTTCCCCCCGTGGCAACGCCGCCACTAAAGTTGATTACACGGACCCCCTGATCGGCTAGGTAACGGATCGACGCATCCATCGTTTCCGAGATCCAATCCAGCCAGGCGTTACCGAAGGTTTGCAACTCGGCCGTGTGCGCGGCCATCTCTTTTTGCAAGTCGGCCATGGTGGCCTTGGGATTCCTGGCGAAGAACTGCTGCTGAAGCTGGATGAGCTTGTGCATCGGCATTCCCATGGAGGCAGTCACCATCGCGCAATCCGGCGCCATCCCCCACATCCCGTCTTCGCCATCCTTCCGGCGAGCGGCGATCAGGCTGGACACCTCCGTCCCATGACCATCCATGGAAAAGAAGTCGGTGTGATAAACCCCTGGAGCAAACCAGCCTGGTTTGAGATTGGCCTCGAGGGCCGGGTGGAAGAAGTCGAAACCCGTGTCGATGACTCCGACCTTGCAATCTGTGCCGCCGCGGGTTATTTTCCACGCTTCCTCCACTTTCAACAGCGCGAAATAAGGTTTTTGGAGTTCGGCGAAGCTGGATGATGACTGATCCGCGGCTAGCGCTGAAGATAGCGGAACTAAGAAGAGAACACTAGCGAGCGGAATGCTCATACGCATGGGTGTAAATCCTCCTGTGGCGATTACCGCCGGAAGAACACGATTAGCAGAACCAAGCCGCCGAACCAGGCGCCGAACAACCAAGGTGAGATGCCAGGCATGATCAGCGTGCCTCGGCGAAAAGGTCCGGACCAACTGCCGGCGGGGCGCAGGTCACGGCCCATCGCGGCCAGGCGTCCGCTTCCGTGGACAAGTATGCCCACCGCCACCAGCCAAACGGCTATCGCAATACCGATGACCAGCCAGTGAAACCAGACAATATGGTTCGCCGCGGGCCAGCCATGTTGGAGGGCATACCCGGCAAGGAGGACGAGAAGGAACCAGCGAAAAAAGCAATCCGTTAGCCGCAGCCAATACCGGCGTTGCGCATCCGCCCACCGGTAGTGTTCCTCGGCCCGTTCTGAGGGGAGCGGGGAACTATTGCGGACGACGCCGATCTTGAAAGGAAGCAGGCCGACGATAATGTACGTCATCACCACCGGACCGTTCCATTGCACCTGCGCATTCCCGTTGATGAGAAGCAGGGCCCAACATAAGGCGATGATCACGGCCATCAATCCCTCTGAAGGCCATGAGATATAATCGCCGAGCCGTCTCGTTTCGAGTGAGACGACCGCGCTCGTTCGGGCGGGCGGATTCGCTCCAAGTGTGGCGCGGGTATACGCTGCGAAGCCGAGGAAAACGGCCGGGGCAAACACCCCGACGCCGCCCGCCCACAACGGCAGCAGACTCCATCGGCCCGAGACGAGGATGACCGCCAGTGCGAGCGCCATGACCAAGTGCAGCGCAAGCAAGATTGTGCGGTAGCGTTTCAACCACCTTACTCCCTCGCCGTTGTAGAAGCCGGGCGCGACCTCGGCGTCGAGGAAGAACCCGGGCCCGTGAGCCAGCGGATAATTCCAGAGCCTCCTCACGAAATAAAAGACGAAGACGATAACGATCAGGGCGGTTACAAAAAGCAGCAACCACTCTTCCGAACTGTGGCCACTCATCGGGAATCTCCTTTCTGATTTATTAACTCAAGTTCTTGCTGGACGGCAGTAATGATCTCCCGGTCGCTTCGCCCGGCCAGGATCAACTGAGTCAGCGCGGTGCGCAGCGGTTGGCGAAGCTCGTCTTCCTCCACGGCACGGGCCCGCAGGGACAATACGATAGTGCCGGTGCCATGGCGAATGGCGAGGAAACCCTCCTCCTGAAGGCGGCGATAAGCGACGGCGATCGTGTTGAGGTTGACGCCGAGATCCCCGGCCACCTGCCGAACCGAGGGAAGAGTTGCTCCCTCGCGGAGGTCGCCCCGTGCGATCAGCGCTTTCACGCCGTCAACAATTTGCTGGTAGAGCGGGCGTTTATCGTTGGTATCGACGGTCAGAAACATAGAAACCTCTCTGTCTACTGTATGCATACTCCATACTGTTAACCGAGTCAAGCGAAATCTTTCCGGCTGCTCCGCTGACCTGGTAGCGCAACGACGCCCAAGAAATGGGAATGTGGTGCGGGATTTCAGAGAATCTACCCGCTTGCCTCAATAGGCCCAGATGTGATACCACGCTCGGTCGAGATCTCAAAACGGAAGACCTGGATAGAAGCAAGACCGCATGAAAGCGAGGAGACTATGATTAGCAACCGACAGAAGGCAGGGCTGACACGCCGGGCCATGCTGCGCAGTGCCGCTGCTGCGGCCATGTTTGGTCCCTTGTTCAAGGCGACCGAGGGATCGGTGAGCGCGCGGGAAAGCGTGAATCGCAACTCCGCCCCGAGCGGGCTGAGGATCACGGACATGCGAGCCTGCCGGGTGGCCACGAATTACGACTATCCGCTCATCAAACTCTACACCAACCAGGATGTTTACGGGTTGGGCGAAGTGCGCGACGCCGGGGTGGAAGGTATTGCTCTGGTGCTTAAAGCGCACCTGCTGGGGAAGAATCCTCTGGACATTGAGGGCAACCTGGCAACGGTTCGCCCCTTTGCCGGGCACGGGCGCATGGGCGGAGGGTATAGCGCGGTGGATATGGCCCTGCACGATATTGCCGGGAAGGTGTACGGCGTTCCGGCGTACCGGCTGATCGGTGAGAAGCGGCACGACCGCATTCGCATTTACGCAGACACCACGGCCCACCACGATGTCAAGGTGTACGCGGAACGCATGCGGAAGCGCAAGGAGATGGGTCTCACCTTCTTCAAGATGGATTTGGAAACGGAGCTGGTGGCGGGCCGGCCCAACGCCGTCAATGACCGCGGGGTGGCCACCGACAAGGGGCTGGAGTACCTGTGCGAATTCATTGCCGCCATCCGTGATGTGATCGGCTGGTCGGTCCCGCTGGCCGCCGACCATTTCGGGCCGCTCAATGTGCAGGATTCCATCCGCTACGCCAGGGCATTCGAACGATACCAGCTTGCCTGGGCCGAGGATATCCTCCAGGCGCAGGAAGGCCATCAGTACTTCTGGCAGAACTGGCGCGGATACAAGGAGATCTCTGAATCCACCACCACGCCCATCAACACCGGTGAAGACATCTTCGGACTCGAAGAGGGTTTCCGGCCGCTGATCGAAAACCACGCGGTGGCCGTGATTCATCCCGACATTGAAACTTCCGGCGGGCTGCTGGAAACCAAAAAAATCGCTGACTTTGCCGAGCTGGCGGGCATCCGGGTGGCCATGCACCATGCCGGATCACCGATTGGCGGCTTCGCGGGATACCATTGTGCCGCCACGTTCGGCAACAACTTCCTGGCTATGGAGAACCACGCCCTGGATATGCCGTGGTGGCAGGACCTCGTGACCGGTGTTCCCAAGCCGATCATCGAAAAGGGTTACGTGACGGTTCCGGAGAAGCCCGGGCTCGGGCTAGAACTTAACGATGCGGTGGTGAAAGAGCACCTGCGACGGCCCGGATACTTTGAGCCCACGCCGATGTTTGACGACCCCATCGTTTCCGGGTTCCGCACGGGCGGTCCTTGGCCTCATTATGACGAAACAGGTAAGTGGTGCAACTGCGTCAGCATCGAGTAAGGCCAGGCGGCTCGGCATGCTGCCATAGCTTGGTGTTGAAACCTTCAAGGCACGGCGGACACGGATGTCGCCAGCCTCAGATCAGCGGGGTAAGGCGCACTTTCCGAAACTGCACCCTGCCGTGATCCCCCTGGAGCAGAATCGGGCCAGGCCCTTTTTCATTGGCGTCGAGTGCCCCCCCTGTTATCCCTGGCACCTCGCCGTTGTCGATGATCTTCGTTCCGTTCAGGATTACCGTCACGTGGTTGGCAATCAGGGTTATGTCATAGGTCTGCCACTCCCCCGCGGGCTTGTCAGCATTGACGGAAGGGATGATGAACCCATAAAGAGCCCCTTGGCTATGGACATCCAGCGGGCGGCCGTAGCCGTCCAGTACCTGGATCTCATACCGGCCACGGAGATAGACCCCGCTGTTGCTTTGCGGGTCTACGTTGAACTCGACTTGTAGGTTGAAGTCGTTGAACTTTTGCTGGGTATAAATGTTGTTGGCCCCTCTGCCCTCATTCATCAGAATGCCGTCCTTGACAGACCAGCCCATGGGGCGGCGGGGGTCCTGGCAAAGCCAACCGGACACATCCTTGCCATTGAAGAGGTCGACGGGCTTTCCGGGCTTTCTCCGCGGCGGAGTCGCAGGCCACACCGGCCCGCGCACGCCGCTCCACGAAAGTGTCTCCCCATTGAGGTGCGCCGTTCCCACCAGGCGCGCGCCCTTGGCGATGGCTTGCCATACTTGCTGGGTTTCCTTTGGGGGATTTCCTTGCGGGTACTGGAACTTGAGCTCGCCACTTTCGATCGTCACCTGAGGCAAATCGAAAACAGCGCCGCCGCCGGCATTGAAGCGGCCTTTGAGCACTCCGTCGTCCCGCCTCAACTCCAGCCAGCAGTTCCTCGGCCGCCCTGATTGGGAACCCGTCGCGGTGATATCCCATCTACCCAGGTAGGCATCCTCACCTGCCGGGCTCGCGGATGCGCTGACCGGCCATGCCGGCGCAATGAACGCCAACATCAGAAGTGCTGCAAATAAACGTGAACGCATAAATGTATCTCCCCTTCCTTTTGAGCAAACTTGCCAAATTAGCGGCAACACAAGGTACTCCACTTTTTTCCCCATGAAAAGCCCCCTGGCAGGGAGGGTCACCTGCAACGTCTTATTAGGCGGGCGTCCTGGATCGAACCTAAACAAAAACAACAAAAACAAACAAAAGGAAAGAACAGAGCTTGACAATAATATCCGTAGTTACATATCGTACAGGCGACATTTGAGGCATGTCCCTGAATCGGGCCTAGAAATAAAAGTGAAAACAAGTTAAAACGAACGACAAACAACACAAACCTTAGGGATCGTAAACGCAGTTACATATCGCACTTGATCATATGGTCTTAGTTGGTTTGGCGAAAATATATTAGGCAATTATTTTCACAATGGCGAGGCTGTTATGAACAATTGCGGGAGGCTCGGTTACGCAGTGCTGCTTCTTGTTTCTGTAGTCACTATCGCTCCCTGCGCCGTTGTTCCCGGCTCGCGGGCGGAACAGGCCGGCCTGCACTGGTCCGAGGTCGTCGTCGCCAGAGGGGCCATGCAGGAGCAGAAGCAGGTGTTCCTCGAGAACGATTTGGTGAGGATTGCCTTCTTGCCAGGCGCCGGCGGCAGAGTGGTGAGCTACATCGATAAAGGGACTGGAACCGATCATCTTTTTCAAAACAACGGCCTGAGGCCGGAGGATGCCGGGGGGCTCTGGGACAAGGAAGGCGTCTGGCCCACAACAAACCTATGCGATCACGCCTTTGCCTATTCGGTTAATGAATCCCGTGGCGAGCTGCAGCTTACGTTCCGGGCAGACCTGGGTAACCTGCGCGTAACAAAGCGTTTCGCGTTGAGGGCCGGATCGAGTCGCCTGACTCTGGAGGCTACTTACGAAAACATCGGCGCGGTGGGCATGCGCTATCTGATCAGCCACCTATTGCGATTTGCGGTGGCGAACAAGGGCGGTTCTGAGGATTACGTCATTTATCCGGAAGGGCAGGGTCTGGTCAAGAGAGCTTTCGGCTCACCGCAACCGGAGGGCCCCACCGATGTGACTCCCTGCTGGTGGATGGTCCATGATGCCTCCAGCCACGAGTCGTTGCTCGTGACCTTCGAACCCGATCCTCTGTTGGCCGAGCGCGTAATTACGTTTGGAGGCGGGCATGTCGATCTGGAGTTTCACACGCGCCGGCACTTGGCCCAGCCAGGCGAGTCGCTCAAACTGCGTTGGGACCTCCGCCTGTTGAAGGATGCAGACAAACTGGCGAATGCTGGCGGCGATTGGTCCTGGCTGGCCGAACCCGAGCAGTCCCGAATGGTGGAGGCGTTGACCGGGCTACTCCAGGCTCCGTCGTTCCTCGACGTGGGCGAACACCTCGTGACTCCTCCGTGGGGTGTCGTCAGCTTTTCGGTCCCCCGCCGGGTGATCAAGCAACCGGATACGCTCGACGTCATTGCCAAAGTCCAGACAGGCTCACCACGCGCCGCCGAAATGCCGCCCACCGGGCTGCGGATGCGTCTGTGGGTAGATGATCACCTCGCGCCTTCCGAAATCGCGTGGACCACGCTTCCTCGTGACACAATGCAGTCACGCTCCCTGCATTTGGCAACCGCTGCTCTCGCGCCGGGACGCCACAAGCTCAGGCTCAGGGCGGAAGCGGGAGGCCGTGAATACGCGCTCGAGACCGAGTTTGCAGTAATCGACGAGCAGATCCTCAAGCGCCGCATTGAACAGGCTCAAAACAAGGCCAACGAACTGGCTGCGGCGGCCAGGCGCGCGGGCAATGCATTGCAGATTGCGGCTGCGGCCAGTTGCGCCATGCGGGCCGAAGACGTCCGCCGCAAGTTTATCATGGGGCCAGCCTTCGAGGAGTGGGGAAACACAGCGCACGCCACAGACGTCAATGCAATGCCGTTGAACCTGAACCCGGGGGCCGGACCGGGCGATGTCGATTACGTGCTGCGTGTCCTGGCCGAAGCCGAGGGCTGGATCGAAAGCCTGGAGGTGGGTCGGGACCCGTTCCCTCAGCTTCGCGGGCTGTTTCAAAAAGCCTTCTACTCGAGCGTCGATGGCAGCTTGCAACCTTACACGGTGTACATTCCACAAAAATACGACGGGCGCACAGCTCTGCCGCTTCTGGTGCTGCTGCATGGCTCGGGCGGGGACCAGTGGGAGATTCCGCAGGCGGCGGCAAACCTGGATGGGCGCTCGGTCTTTCGCGGCGCCTTGGAGCGCGAGCCGGTCGAGTCCAACTTCATCCTCTGCGCGCCCCTGGCTCGCGGCCCCTCCGGCTACCAACATCTAGCCGAAATCGACATCCTGCAGATGCTGGATGAGGTTCAGCGGGACTACCGAATCGATGCGGATCGCGTGTACCTCACGGGCTGGTCGATGGGCGGAGCCGGTTCGTGGGGTCTGGCGTCGCGGTTTCCAGACCGTTTCGCGGCCATCATGCCGATTGCGGGGTCCGCCGATACCTTGCTCCTCGAAAATGCCCGTCACATCCCATGCTGGTACTTCCATGGACTCGGTGATACGGAGGTGAATCCCGGTTTTCTGAAGGTGAACGAAAGCGCTTACCAGCGGCTGGGATTGACGTATTACAACGGCTTGCGCGACCGGCCTTTCGTCTTCGCACCCGACACGGACCACTGGGTGGGCTACCGGATGACCGGATCTTTTACAGAAATAGAGAAGATCTTGAGCCAGTACCGGCGGGTGGCCTTCCCCCCGAGCGTGACCCTGGTTGCCCCCGAGCTGCGCCACAACCGAGCCTACTGGGTGAGAGTTGATTCCTTTGAGCACTATTGGGAGCCCGCGAAGCTAACCGCGCAGATTGACGGCAACAAGGTTCAGGTCACGTCTCACAACGTCAGTCAGTTCACCTTGTTTTTATCTCGTGAACTGGTGGATATGAACCAGGCCCTTGAAGTCATGCGTGAGGGGAGCCGGATTTTTCAGGGGAGACCCGCCGGAGAATTGCACCTGGAGTTAGAGGGCGCCGGGTCAAGATCGGACGGGCCGCGCAAAGCGCACGGGCTGTCCGGACCTTTAGGCGACATCTACTACGAACCATTCCTGATCGTCTATGGAAGCCAGAGCCGGGATCCGGAGGAGACTGCGGCCAATCACCGCCAAGCTGAAGCCATCCGCCTGAGAGGCTCGCGCGGCGTGCGCTTTTACGGTATTCAGGTCAGGAGCGATCGCGAAGTCACCGACCGGGACATTGAGGCTTACCATCTCATTCTGGTCGGTGCGCCAACCTCCAACTCATTGGTCGGAAGAATCAACCCGCGGCTGCCTATTCGGATCGAAAACGGCGCCGTGGTGTTTGGCCACCAGCGCTTTGCCGGGGACGACGTTGGCTTGCGCGTGATCTACCCGAACCCACTGAATCCCAAAAAGTATGTCGTGGTTTGTGCCGGGGTCACGTACAAAGGCTTGGAAGGCTTGGGCACCCTGCCGCTTCAGAACTTCGGGTGGAACCGCGGAGTGGCAGAGCCGGACGCTGTGGTAACTGACGGGCGCACCTTCGGCCAGTATCCACGGCTTCTCGCCACCCTCAGTTTCAATCATGAGTGGCAATTGGAGGAGCCGGGACCGGTGGTCGGAAAGCTGGCCTCTCCTCTTTCCCGTCAAGGCGCGGAGTGCAGTTGGGGCGACTTTCGTGCCGACGTGCTGCGTGAGGTCACGGGCGCAGATGTCGCGCTGCTGGAGGTGGATGACCATGTATATCCCATCGAATTGCCTGAGGGAGAGATCACTCATCAACAGTTGACGTTGGCGAACAATCGAAGCCCCATCTACACGTTTAGCGCAACGGGCGCCCAAATCAAGTTCGCTCTGGAGCATTCGTTACAACGCGCGATCGGGGAGACCGGCCTCGCCTCGGATTGGTTCCCGGTCATGCGAAGGCCGCTGGCGGTGGCGGGGTTTACCTATGGTTTCTTGAGAAGTCGTCAGTTTGGGGAGCGAATAATCCTGCGAGGCCTGGACCCGCAAAGAACCTACCGAGTGGCTACGACGGAGCATGTTCTCACTCAGGCTCTCCTCGGCAACGCCGGTGAGGGGTACCTGGGCTGGCTGCCTACGATCCACTGCGTCGGGATAAATGAGGTTGAAGCCCAAGAACGCTACTTCAAGAACAATGGGGTAGTCAAAGCGCCGGTCGAAGGGAGAGTCAAGGAATTCTGATGTAAAGTCTGAGGTGACGATGCGTATTTGGCGCCGACGCTCGTGTCAGCAGAGTCTAGGCGGGCTGACGTACGCGGGCATAAACAAGCAGCCGAACGGCTTGTCCAATGCCTCACAGGGTTCCTTTGGGGGTCGCCCGGCAGGCAGTAACTCCTACGAGGAAAGTAAAAACACCGAGACTAGCGCGCAGAGGACCCCCACTCCCTGCAAGCGAGTGATGGTTTCCTTAAGGACCAGGGGGCCTAATAACACTACAACGATGGGATAAAGTGCCGTCAGTGGTACGACAATTGAGGCCTTGCCGCCGTTCTTCATAGCAGCGAGTAATGCCCAGGCGCCCAGCGTGTTCAGACCCGCGCTCAGCATGGTCAACAAGAGATTGCGGGTGGAGTATGCGAAGACAGATTTTGCGGGGTACAACCAGGGCAGAAGGAGGAAGTACCCGACCACGAGCCAGATGAGTGCGGTTTCCGCCGAGAGGTAATTTGTGGAGAGTTTCTGTAAAAGCCCCACAATTCCCCAGGTTAAAAGGACAACTGCGGCGGGCAGAAGCCAAGAGGCCATGTGCATGCGGTGTTTCCCCTCACATCGAAAAGATGGCGAAGGCGGCTACAGCGAACGCCAAACCTAGAACCTGAAGCAGCGTCAGACGTTCGCGCAATAGCAATACGGCCAAGACGACCGTGATCAAGGGATACATCGCCGTTGCCGTGGTTATGACCGCGGTATTTCCGCCGGTTCGATAGGCCGCAAAGAGGGCGAAGCCGCCGATTCCAGCGAGGACCCCATTACCAATCCCATAAGAGATTCCCATGGCATTACGTTCGAGGCGGAAGCGACGAGAGACCAGGAGCGGCACTACTACCGGCAAACACCCAAAGGGAAAAAGAAATTGCATGGTTGAAGCCGGGATCTCATTCGAAGCGATTTTTCCAAAAATGGTCCAC
Organism: uncultured Acidobacteriota bacterium; assembly: GCA_963832915.1. Classification (GTDB taxonomy): domain Bacteria; phylum Acidobacteriota; class Terriglobia; order UBA7540; family UBA7540; genus CAVROP01. Next base: position 30,747 of record CAWHWE010000042.1, on the reverse strand, counting down.
CCTCCCCAACAGACGATGCAAAGGGCGGAATACCAGAACCATTTCGTCTTTAGTGTACCCTTTACAGACATAGTTAAGGCTCGCTCTTACGCAATAAACCGGACTGCCGAGAAGAGTCAGATCCTGCCAAAGGGCAGGTGCTGGAGCCGTGAAAAAATCGAATTGTAGGGGCGGCCCTTGTGGCCGCCCGAGGGCAACCATGCCGCGCCTGCGGGACCCCTACGAGACGACGGTAAAATGCGATTCTTTCACAGCTTCGCCGGCCTGGCCGGAAAGGAATCGCCCCGCCCTTCTGAGACTCATTCCCCCAATAACTGTACCAAGTACGTTCTCTCCAAAGGACCATCGTATTCCATAAAGTAGATCGTCTGGCGGGAACCGCGCACCATCTTGCCATTTTCAATAGGGAAACTGCATTGGATTCCACCGATGATGCTCTTCAGGTGGGTTTCAGCGTTAAAGCCCATGCGGCCATCGAAGTCGAGGTAGCGGCGGTGGTGATAATCTTCCTCTTCCGGCAACAGACGCGCAAAATGCGTGAAGATGTCTTCTTCGAGGCAGGGGATCCCCTCCGTGACGAGCAATCCCGAGGAAGTATGGCAGGTCATGACGTTGACCAAGCCGTTCTTCACGGCGCTCTTTTCCACCAACTCTTCGACCTGCGGAGTGATGTCGATGGCTTCCTCAGCTTTACGGGTTTGAACCTTCACTCTTTCGAGCTTGATAATCATGGGCTCTGTCCTTTACTTTTCAGCGTCGTCGCACAACGACGACATGACCTCACGGCACGCTTGGCGAAACTAACGCGGAGGACGACTCTGAATTCCAAGCAACTTTTCCGCATTCTTGTACAAGATCTTTTCCAGGCACCCTTCGGTGAGAGCCAGAGACTTCAGCGCTTTCACCATGTTCTTGATCTCAACCCGCGGATAGTTGGACCCGAAGACAACTTGGTTGCGCAGGCTCCTTTCGATCAGCGTGGTGGGGAGTTGTTTACTGAAAACGAACTGGAAAAACTCCGTCGGGCTGTCGTAGTAAAGGCAAGAGGTGTCCAGGAATACATTGGGATACTTCAGGGCAAGTGCGCTGGCCTCCCAGATCCATGGCCATCCCCAGTGGGCAAGCACAAATTTCAGCCGGGGGAATCTGCGAATGGCTTTCTCCAGCAAGAGCGGTTGTCCCTGTGTCAGCGCAGTCCCCGGGGCCCAACTCATTCCCGTATGAACCAACACCGGGATTTCGAGCGAGGATGCCGCTTCGTAAACCTCGAACACCCGTGGATCGTTCAGATCAAAATCCTGAAGCGCGGCATCCAGCTTTAAGCCTCTTAGCCCCAGGCTCTTGACCGCAAATTCCAATTCCTTCGGTGCTCCGGGCTTCAACGGGTCCACACTGGCGAAGCCAATGAAGCGCTTGGACATCCCGCAAAGTTCAGCAATTTGTTGATTGCTGCATACCGCGTAGGGACGGGCGCGCTCGCAGGCGATGGGGAGGAGGACTGCTTTCTCGATCCCCGCCACATCCATTTGCAGGAAAAAGGTCTCCAACGGCTGAAGGTTGTTTCCGATCTGAAAAACGTCCCGCGCCATGCGCGTGTACTCAGGGTATTTGACCGCAAATTCCTGGATAAGAACAGGGTGAGTATGGAAATCAATCATGGCTATTCCCCCCCCGCGCATGCTGGTTAAAGAAACGCTCGAGATGGGCACGGTCCAGGAACGCCTCCGTGCCGCCTGGACGCGTAGTGGAAAACGCGCCGAGCAGGTTGCCTTGAGCGAGGCAGTCCATCAGGTCCCCTCCGCGCACATATTGGTGGATAAAACCCGCGTCAAAGCTGTCGCCGGCCCCGACAGGATCGACGACCTCGGCTCGCAATGCTGGACATCGTACCTGGCCGGACGAGTTCACCGCGATCGCCCCTTCCGCTCCCAACTTGACTGCCAGGACCGGCACGCGCTGCGAGAGAACGGATATGGCCGTCGCCAAGTCTTCCGCTCGCGTGATCTTTTTCGCTTCGCGATCGTTGGGAAGAAAAACATCGACGTAATTCAAGGCTTCCAACAGGTCGCTATCCCAGCGGTCGTCGGGATCGTCATTAGTATCAAGCGAAGTTGTAAGGCCTCGCTCTTTCATCACTCTGAACAACTTCGGGATGTCCGCCCGCAGGGCCCGGTGCAGGAAGAACGACGAAAGGTGAAAGTGTTTCGAATCCGCCAGGTAATCAAGGTCCAGGTCACCCTGGCACATATCGTTCATGGTGCCTGGGTAAGTCAGAATGTTACGGTCGCGAGTGCGAGGCAAGATTACGGTAAGCCCGGTGGTGGTGGGGCCACTCACTTTGCGCACTTTCGAAACATCCACCCCGCCTGCGGTCAGACGGTCAATAGCAACTTGACCAAGCGGGTCATCCCCGATGCGGGAGATGAATCCTACCTTGCTTCCGATCGCCGCAAGATTATGGGCAAATATGGCTGAGGAACTTCCCAAGGTGAGTGTCATGCCTCGGGCGATCAACTCGCGTTCGGGCGTAAGTTCCTCCGGCAACCCGTAGAGAATCAAATCCAGGTTCAACTCGCCGACGACGGTAACGTCAAAACGTGGCATGGATGGCAATCTCCTATCAGTGGCTGCTGAGAATGACGGCCCTGGACAGGTTTCGCGGGCTGTCAACGTCGTACCCCTTCTTCAGCCCGGTGTAAAATCCCAGCAACTGGCAACTCACGAGGTATCCGGCGGCCCGCACAGATTCGGGGGCGTCCAGGTTGAGTTCCACCAGGAAATCAGCGTTTTCGCGGGTGGCGGCGTCCGCTTTATTCGTGATGACGAGGGTCGTTGCGCCGAGGCCTTTAACTTCCTCCAACATTTTACGCTCTTCTTCGTAGGCAGTTTCCGAGAGAAGAAAGGTGATGAGGGTCTCCGGACTCACAATCGCCTTCGGGCCGTGGCGGAACTCCAGAGTGTGGAAGACCTGCGCGTAGGAACAAGACATCTCCTTGATCTTGAGTTGGCCTTCGGAGGCGATGCCGAATAACGGTCCCTGGCCCAAGAAGACATAGTCTGCAAAGTTCCTGGCCTGCACGAACTCCGGGATTCTCAGGTCCACGGAACCAAGAACATTCTGCACGCCGTCGGGAAGCCTTCGTAGTCCGAGGGTAACTTCGTTCCGGTTGGCCACGCGCGCGGCCAGGGATTGCAACCCGAGCAACATCGAGGTGAAGGAACGAGTCATCACCATGCTTTTCTCGTCCGCGGGCAGAAGGTAGACGGTAGCCGCAGAGATCTCCTCGAGCGGTTGGTGCGTGGTGCAACTGATGGCTAATGTCCGGATGTCCCTTTCCTTTTCCAGATACTGTGCGGCGCGGACCACTTCCGAAGAGTGGCCGGATCGTGACACCAGGATGGGCCGGCACTTTGCTGTGTCGGTCAAGACAAGCTCCGGGAAAAGAAGAAGTTCGGAAGCAGGTATGGCACGAGCCCGAATTCCCGTGATCATCTGCCAGCTTGCTGCCGCCGCTTGTGAAACGTAATAGCTGGACCCACAGCCGATAAAGAGACACTCCGCATCGTTGCTGAACAGGTCCTTGACCTTTTCCAGTTGGCCGCTTTCATCTAACACTCTGAAGCATTCTCTCCAGCAGCGCGGTTGAGAGAGAATCTCAGCTTGCGTATTTCTTCCCGGACCTTCGACTTCGACACTCATGAAGTGTTTCTCCTTTTATCCATGAATTCTTAAACAATCGTGACCTTGATGCCCGCCTTCGTGAGCGCCCTGAGGTCAGCCTTCGGAATCTTGTTGTCTGTTATGACCTCATGGAAGCCGGAGACCGGCGCAATAAGGGAAAGGCTGCGACGCCCGAATTTGCTGGAATCGCACACCAAAACAGTTCGCCTGGCGATCTCCACCATGACTCGATTCACGCTGGCTTCCAGAAGGTTCGGGGTGGTTGCGCCAAAGTGCACATCAAGCCCGTCCACCCCCAGGAACAGAATGTCGGCGCTAAGCCTGTGCAGCGTTCCCTCCGCCAAAGGACCCACGAGCGAAAAAGAGTTCTCGCGCAAGGTCCCACCCGTAAGGATCACTTCAATGTGGGTACCGGAGAGTTCTGCAGAAATGTTCACGGCGTTGGTAATGACGGTCAGCCGGCCACGGTCCCGCAAGGCCCTCGCAACTGCCGTGGTCGTGGTCCCTGAATCCAAAAGCACGGACTCACCTTCCTTGACCAGGTCCGCCGCAGCCTTGCCGATTCGCTGTTTTTCCTTCCGATGTTGTTTTTCCTTTTCTCGCAAGCTGGGATCAAGCAACGCTCCGGCTTGCACGGGCAAAGCGCCGCCATGCGTCCGCTGCGCCAGTCCCTGATTGTGGAGGGTTTCGAGGTCCTTCCGGATCGTTACTTGCGACGTATGAAAGCGCGCAGCAAGGTCCTTCACTAAACCCCTGCCTTCATTGCCGATTATTTCCTGGATAGCTCGGCGTCGCTCTTCATTCAGCATAGTGGGTCTTAATTTAAATGCTTGTCCCTGCTTCTGTTTCTGCAAAAAGCTGGGGATTGGGTTCCATTTTGCTGTACATACTTTCGATTGTCAAGCCTGATGTGACGAAATCTTTCGAATCCATGCGTTTTGTTTCCATGGGGCGGGGGCTCGGCAGGACTGATAGATGCCAACCGCACTTTACTCTTTTCACCAGCCGCGATCAACTCAATTCGCCGTGCTGATTTCCGCTACATTCGTGAAGTCGAAACCGGCTCGGCAAGCAGCAGAAGGCTGTCGTGGAAGCTGACGGCTAAAGTAGCGTCCGCCGCCGTAACCTCGCCGACCACGCGGTTCTGCACATAATCCGTCACGCGGAAGCGTCCGGAGGGAAGCCCGCGCAGAGTGACCTTGCCGTTGAACTCTCCCTCCGGCAGGCGCGTGAAAAAGCCGTAGTACAGGGCTTGACCTTTCCGCACCACGTGGCCCTCCGGGTTATCCCAGCCGATATCGTAAAGATTCAAGTACTCGCCCCCGGCGAGTTGGCGCTGATTGTAAATGGCTGTCCACTGCGCATGCGTGTTGTTCAGCACGGGGCTGAAAGTGGAAATCACCGAGCCGGTCCCGAGGGCGCGCGGGTACAGCTCCGCGCGAAAAGTGTAGGGTTTTCCATCCGGTTCCTTCTGCCCTAGCAGACCCACGTATTCTTCCAGTACCGGTGCATGGGGTCCGAACCATGCCTTCAGAAACTTGACGCGTTGCGTCACCTGGGTATCGAAAGGGTCGGAAGTCACCGGTTGCTCGAAAGCGGTGCCGAGTTGGAAAGTCGGCGTGATCCCACAGGGGCACAATTCGATGCGAAAATCCGGCCGGATCGCCATGGCCGTGGCGCGAATCTGCCGGAACAGCTCGGGCCACTGCTCGAACGACTCTTCGGGTCGGGTGTGGTGGTGGGCGGGATTGTAACAAAGCGGAGCATGATTCAGGTCCGTCCCGTCCAGTTTGAAACTGTCCACCCCCCACCGTCTGACGAAGCGTTCCACCAGCGCCCGCATGGCCTCTGACACGGGCCGATAAGCCGGGCAGAGGTAATAGGAATTCCAACTAGCCTTCGCCCGGTGCCCGTCCTTGGCCAAAATGAACCAGTCGGGATGTCGCCTGTCGATCGCGGACCCCGGGTCCGCCGATCCCGGCGACCACCACAACCGGAAAGTCAATCCCTCGGTATGTGCTTTATCGATCAGGGCCTTCATATCCGAGTCTCCGCGGGGGAACTTCTTCCGCGTCGGATTCCAGTCCCCAAAGCGATCAAACCACCCATCGTCGAGAATCAATTCCTTCATCCCCATCGCTTTCATCTGGCTCATCTTTTGGAGGATATCCTCGACGGTGAACGTTCTTTGATATCCCCAAGTGCACCAGGCGGCGGCGTAGTCATTGGGCTCGAAATGATTGACGGTCGGTACGCCGAGATCGCCCATAAGCGCGCGATAGCGGACGACCGGGTCGTAGAAATCCCCTGCGTGGACGGTCACCATCACGGGCGAGGGAGCGTAGGTTCCAGCGGAGGGAATCTCCACGGAGGGCCGCGTCGTGACCCGTACTTGCGCTTGCCCTTGGGGTGTAATGGTCACCGGCACCCAGGCCAGCGGAGGCTTGGGTTCCAGCAAGGCCACCGCCACCCCCATTTCAGGCCTCCAGAGATCTACAAAAGGAAAGCCTCCTCCATTGGCGTCGCCTTTGGGGCCGGTGTAGTTGTCCTGAGTGAAGCCGGCACGAACCGGGAGAATAAAGTCAGCACCCCATTTATAGCCACCCCCCTGGAGCGACCAGAACAGGGCCTCGTCCGCAGCTTTCGGCGCAGACGGCGCGGACAGATCGATCGATCCTTGGTTGATCTCCTCGATGGTAACCGGCTGGGGACCCGAGTTCTTGACCTGCGATGTGATGACCACCACGTCCGGGTATCGTGTGGGAAAGTTCATTTGCAGAGTTAAATCAAAGTCGTGGGACAGATCCTGAGCTGTGGCGCGAACCTCGCGCGCCTCCCCAAAGGGCGTGGAAACGTTCTGCGCGCCAGCGGCGGAGGCCAGAAGCGTGAACCGGGCATAGTCTTTCCCTCCGGCTCGCAGTGACGTCACTGCCGGCAACTTACTCCGAGATGAAACCGTGATCCACTTCCCGTTCTTTCTAAGGAACATGCGCAGGCCAAGATCGCGCCCGCATTCCAGGGCCAACGGGGGCGACTCAACACGGAAACCGCCGCCTTGAGAGATGAAGTTGAATCCCGAAGCGCCACCCGCACGCTCTCGGGAGCAACTCACCAACCCCCACACCAAGCATGCCATGACGAACAGAACAGCTGTCCGTTTCCTCATCGGCGCCCTCCCTCCCGTGTGAAATTTTCCGAACCTTACACGAAATCATTGAAGCGGCGGCTTGACGCTCCGCGCCCCGCCACAAAATGCGCAGGAGGGCAGGAGGGGAACCAGGCTGGTGAGTTCGACTTCCGAGCTTAGGTATTCTCGCCGAACCGGCTCCTCCTGAAGGAGGTCTGTAGTGAGGTACTTCTTGTTGTCATCGGCGAACACGGTTACGACGACTGCATCCCCACCCAAGGACTCCTGCACTTGCAAGGCAGCCAGAAGGTTGCACCCGGAAGAGATACCCACGCCCAGCGCCAGGCACTTCGCCAGCTTTTGTGCCATCAGCATTGAATCACCGTCGGAGACTGCGATCACTTCGTCTAATTCCGCCAAGTTGACGATCGCAGGAATGAACTCATCAGAGATTCCCTGAATTCTGTGCTTGCCCACTTTGCACCCGGTGGAGAGCGTTGGCGACTCAGCCGGCTCCACCGGATTAATTGGACCTCGATCGCGGCAGAGATTGTACACCCGGTTTGCCCTCCTGCACGTGAGCCAGGAGATCATCGTGTAAAGGTTGACAGGGGACAGCCAGTAGGGATAAGTTATTCACACAACTGTCGCGGAGAGGTGGCCGAGCGGCTTAAGGCGGCGGTTTGCTAAACCGTTGTACGGTCAAAAGCTGTACCCAGGGTTCAAATCCCTGCCTCTCCGCCAATTACAGCACAGTGTGTAGCTCTGCCAAACCTTCAATTAGATTGGCCGACCGGCATGTGAGGCTCCAGATGAAACCAGTTTTCGTTATCGCCTTTATGATGAGTTGCGTCGCTGCCCTGGCGCAGACGCCTTCCGTGGAGGTTTGGGCTGTCCCTAGCGCCGTAAAGGTTCGGCCCGACGACCGTGTGCAAGCTCGCAACCTGGTCTGGGATAAGAGCGCCAAGACCATTTCCATCGCCGGGGCAAAGAACCAACACGTTCCTTTTCAGATCGTGATCACCGTTCCTCCGCCCCTGGACCGCAATCACCCCCCCGCTTCCGGCTTCTTTGTGGAAGCCAGCGACTTGGTCTCCGGCGCCGGCCGCTTGGCGCGGGACCAGGTGAAGCTCTATTTCGAGTCCGTCATCCTTTGTCCCGGCAAGTCCAGCCCCATCGGAGAGGGCGGATTCTGGCCGGACGCGCTGGCCCCACTGACGGATCCGTTCAGCATGGAGGCGCCCTTCCGCGCGGCCGTTCGGAACCGCGGGATATGGGTTGATGTCATCACCCCTCCCGACCTCCCCGCCGGCGACTATGCAGGAACACTCCGCGTCACGCTGAGCGGCCAGGACGTCGATCGCCTCAACCTCCGGTTGAAGGTCTATAATTTCGCACTTCCCTCGGAGACCCATCTCATCACTTACATGGGAGTCGACAGCGAGGGCCTCGCCGCGTTCCATCACCTCGCACCTGCTTCGCCGGAAGTCAAAGCGCTGCTTCGGAAGTACCATGCCTTTCTCTATGCCAGCCGCATGGAGCCTTGGTTCAACGAGCCGCTACAGCCGCAAATCAAAGAATCCGGCGGCGCCGTCACGCTCAGCTTCGACCCCGAAGCGTACGACCTGTACATGAAGCAGTGGAAAACCAAGCGCGTGATTCTGGAGGCGGCGCCCGGCAGGTTGATCCGCAGGTCGGGGTCGGCGGAGATATCCCCGGAGACCGCTCAGCTTGTCAAGTCTTACCTGATGCAGGTGCGCGATTACTATCGCAAGAACGGCTGGCTCGACCGCCTCGTCTTCAACAGTCCCATCGATGAGCCAAACACCGCGGAAGAGTTCGAGGAAACCCGTAAGTGGGCCTCACTGGTGCATGAAGCCGCGCCGGGGGTTCCGTTTCTGGCGACCAAAACACCCGTGCCGCAGCATGCCGAATGGGGCACTCTGCGCGGATTCGTGGATAGCTTTTCCATTCATGGTAATGACCTGAATGGGACCGCAATCAGGAACGCCCTCCGCGAGGAGCAGGCCAGAGGCGGCGAAATGAGTTGGTACATTTCTTGCGACCAGGCTTACCCGCAACCCAACTACTTCATCGACGCCCCGGCCATGGATCCGGTCATGGTGCCATGGATTACCTGGCGCTACGGCATGCAGGGCATCCTTTACTGGGACATGAAACACTGGTCGGAAGTAAAGAGTCCCTGGAGCGACCCGCTCACCTACAGGAGCGGTTATTTCTGTAGCGATCGCGGCGTGCTGAACGGCGAGGGTTCCCTGATATACCCCGGGAGCGAAACCAGGCAGTACACCGGGCAAGCCAACGTGGATGGGCCGGTTTCCTCGATTCGTTTCGAGTTGCTTCGCGAAGGGATTGAAGACTACGAGTATTTGTGGCTGTTGAAGTCGCTCGGAGACGCACCCTTTGCCGATGACGCCGTCAAAAGCATGGTGGTGAATGTCGGGGCCTTCTCCCGAAATCCGGAAGAACTGTTCGCCGTGCGCGAAAAGATGGCGCGGCGGATCGAACAATTGGCCGGCAACAAGGGCGCGAAGTAGTGCTCAGTGCGGCCAACCCCGCGCCACCCCCTTGATCCGCACTAGACCGCAGAGCGGGGCTCGCTCTGCGCCAGCCCGCGTAGGGTTTTGAAATAGCTTTTAGTGTGCTGAGTTAGAAGTTCGCTGATGAAGTCAGCCCCGACTTGTCGGGGCGAAAGAACGTAGCCCGCGGTCCCGCAGGGCGGGATGGTCAGCGAAATCTCCCTCACCCTTATCCCCTCTCCCGGTCGCCTCGGCGACAGAGGGGTGTCTCGCAGACGCGGGACGGGGAGAGGGCACTCAACCCCAGGGCTTGCAAGTCTGTGTGAAAACTCGTGGATTCCCACTTTCGCGGGAATGACGGGTCGGAATACAGCCCATAAATCGAGCGCTGTCACCCCCGCGGAAGCGGGGTTCAGCTTGGCCAATGCCAGCCCCGTCAGGGGCGGAAGATTGTAGCCCAGGGCGCAAGCCCTGGGAAAGACGACCCACTCCCCGCCTTCGGCACCCCTCTCCCGCCCGGGCGGGAGAGGGGTGGGGGTGAGGGACGGCTCGCCTACCCACGGCTCACGCCGTGGGCTAAGTTCTACCGCCCCTATCGGGGCTGTATAGCCGTTCCCAGATTACGGCATTTATGCAACGACCTTCAGTTACATGACACTAGCTAGTGTTCTGTAACATTTAATTCTTTACAGCGTCGGACCTTGTCGAGAATGATGTCCGCCGTGGCTATCCAAACGAACGGTCTGGGAGTCTGGTTCCACGCCGCCAAGTACTCGTAGATGGTTGTTTCGAGTTCTTTAACACTGTGGAAACTTCCCCGTCGGATCTGTTGGCGGGTGATTTCGCCAAACCAACGTTCCACCTGATTGAGCCAAGAACTGCTGGTGGGGGTGAAGTGGAAATGGAACCGCTGCCGCTTCTGGGGCTTCAGCCAGCGTTGAACGGGTGGGCACTTATGCGTGCTGTAGTTATCCAAGATCAGGTGGACCTCCAAGTCCGGAGGTACCGCTTGTTCCAACTGGCGGAGGAAGAGCACAAACTCGCGGCCTCGATGCCGAGGCAGGCACTGACCGATGACTTTGCCGGTGAGGATGTTAAAGGCAGCAAACAACGTGGTGGTGCCGTGCCGGATATAGTCGTGTGTCTGGCGCTCAGGCAAGCCGGGCCGCAGGGGCAGGATCGGCGCCGTTCGGTCCAGGGCCTGAATTTGGCTCTTTTCATCAACGCAGAGCACCAGGGCGCGATCCGGGGGATTCATGTACAGTCCCACCACGTCGCGCACCTTGGTCTCAAACTGAGGGTCGTTGGAGAGTTTGAATTTTTCCACCCGATGGGGTTGCAGATCGTAGCGTTGCCAAGCCCGGTGAACGGACATGTGGGACACTCCCAGTTGCCGAGCCAAGGTGCGGGTGCTCCAGTGGGTGGCATGGGGCGGAGGGGTGTGCAGCGTCGTCTCGATCAACTGCTTCTCCAGGGCGGGCCTCAGCTTGCGGCGCGAGCGCTGGCGTTCGGGGTCATGTCGAAGGGCGTCCACTCCGCCCTGGGCAAAGGCGCTACGGACGGACGACACGGTGGGCCGAGAAACACCCACTTGCCGGGCAATCACCCGGTTGGGGGTTCCCTGCGCCGCCAGCAGAATCACTCGGCAGCGGCGCGCCACTCGTTGGGTCGTACTTCCGGCCCGCGCCAGGGTTTCCAAAGTAGTCTTAACCTCGCCGTTGAGGGTGATAACCGTGCTTGGGCTCAACATCCACCCAGCATACATTATTGACCCTATATGGTCAATTATTAAATGTTACGTTACACTAGGCTGAGTAGCCTTTTAGTGCCGGTGCCGCCGTCGCCCTCTGAAGATCGAGTTCAACTCGTCCAGCGATTTTGGTTCTGGTTCGTTGGGAAGAGTCACTCGATACCAGTTTTCCACCTGCGCTTTCTGGCTATCCAGATTTCCGCTAGCATTGTGGGATGCAGCAGCATCGATTCTTGCCCGAGCTTCGGTGGCTTTGCCGGATTGCCCCAATTCCTGGTAGGAGAACATTTCCAGGTAATCCTGAATTCGGTAATCGGGATTGTCGGGTTTGCCCGTGCCCAGGCGCTCCGGAAATTCGCGTGAGGTTTCCAGGTGCGCGACGGCTTGATCGTATTGATGCTGCTTCATATCGTGCAGCGCCTGGCCCACCTGGCAGTTCATGAATAGATCGTGAATGTCCCGCTGGCCTTCGTAGGGGATGACGTTGGTCCTTGCCAGCACCGAATTGCACTCCTCGTAGTGGCCGCTGTCCAGGTCCGCACGAGCCAGCAGCACCTTCACGGTGTCAACCTCGGGGAATTGTCGGGCGGCTCCGGAAGCGGTCTCGATCACCTTCTCCTGCATTCCCCGAGCGCTGTAATAATTGGCTAAGCGGAACCAGTTCTTCCAATCGTCCTTGCCCACCGAGAGCGCTTTCTCGTAGTCCACCAGCGCTTTTTGGGGATTGGCGTCTTTTTCGAGGAAGGCGCGGGAGACGTAAACCGGCGCGTAATCCGGGCGTTCTCCACAGGCCTCGAACATCTTCAGAGCTTCTTCCTGCCGTCCCATTCCCCAGTAGATCAAGCCCAGATAGTAAGTGGCTTTCCAACTTCGCGGTAGTGCTGTGGCCGCCCATTGATACACCGGAATGGTCTCCACGCGGAAGGGAAAGACCAGATACGGCGAAAGGGCGGCGGCCTTCTCCAGCGCTTCGCGGCTTTGCCCCGGCGATTTCTCCCGCAGCAAATAAGCCTGCCAGTACCGGATGGTGGCTTGGTCCGGAGCCGCTTCCAATACCCGCAACGCATCGCCATCCAACCGCAGATCGGCATAATAGGCGGCGATTTCCAGATAGGTCTCATGCGGGAATTCATTCCGAATCATGGACTTAAATTCATCCAGCGTGGCCGGTCCGGGATCCAGTAAATACTGTTCGAACCGGGCCAAGTGGTTCAGGGGATCGATTTCCAGGATCTTGCGCAAAGTCTCGCGCGCCTTTTCCGGCTGCTTCGCCAGACGATAGGTGGTGGCGAGAAGTTGATAAGTCCGGACGTTATAGGCGTCATAATCGAGCGAGCGGTGCAGATACTCTTCCGCCAACTCCCAGTTGCCCTCCATCACGGAGATCCCGCCCAGCGCACTATTGGCGCTGGATCGGTACATGGGCGATCGCGCCGCCCATCCGAGTGTCTCCTTAGCGTCCGCCAGGTCCCCCATCTGACGGGAAATGATGCCGTAGATATAGTTGGCCTCCGGATCGTACATCGCGAAATCCAGCGCCTTCGCCACATAGCCGAGGGCCTTCGGGTATTCGCCCCTGCGGCAATAGATGTCGGCAATCTGTGTCAAAGAGGGGACGTGCGAGGGTTCTTTCTCCAAGTATGACAGATATTTCCGCAGCGCCGAATTATATTGCCGGCTCATCACGTCGCGCCGCGCGGATTGATAGAGGCCCTCCAGGCTGTTGGTTTCGTAATTGCGGAAGGTCTGCGGGCGTTTAAGGATTCCGGAATTCGGATCGTCCGTGTAGGAGAGCTTGTCGCCGACATCCACCTGCAATTCGCCTTTCTGGACGGACGCCGGAATCTTCTTCGCGTAAACCTCCATCGGCTGGAGAACAATCCGGTCCGTAAATATCTCCTTGCCACCCGAGCGAATCAGCAGTTTTTCATCGATCTTCTGCAACGCGCAGAAGCCCACCGTCAAGCCATCGCCGGTGTTTTGCACATTCAATACCCCATAGGGCGTGGCTTTTGTCATGGGGCCGATTTGCTTGTAAGGGAAGTACATCTCATGCCAGTGGTCCGCAGAATAGGGCGCGAACCGGCCCATGTCGCTCTGGTCCAACAAACGTCCCGTTTGCGGTTCGAAATAGGGGCCATCGTTGTCCGTCAGCAGGTGTTCCCAGATGGCGCCGGCGCGCGAAGGCGCCCACAAAAAGAGCTTCTGGCCGGGCACATCGCCATGCAGCGCCCAGTGGCCGTAACCGAAATCCGAATCGCGCCAGTACACGCCGAAGAAATCCTGCAGCGCGCCATGCACGAAGAAGCTGCCCCCCTCCGTATGATTCTTATAAAGGGCGAGATTGCGCCCGTCCTTGGCGATCGGCCAGGGCTCGCTGGGGACCGAGTAGTCATGCCCGATCCACTTATTTCCCGGAAAAATAAATTCCACATCCGGGGAAAGATGCTGCGCGCTATTCGCCCACACGTAGTAAGACTGGTCCAGCGGTTGCGGGTTGTACCAGAGCGAGCGGGTTTCCAGATAGGCCTTATCGGGCCGTATGATGAATTCGACCCTCCACTCGGTGCGGGAGGGGAGATCCATGGTGCCTACGATACAGCTCACGCTTCCGTCGGGGTTCTTTCGAACCAGGTAATCAACCGGGGTAGCCGTGGTTGGGGCGTGGCCGATGAGGCCGAAGTTCAGTTCGATTCCCCCCGAAGTCCAGGGGCCCCGGAATGAAAGGTCCCGGTACTTGCGAACGTGGTTGTAATAGGCGAATTGCTTTTGCGTGCTTTTTTCAACGGCTCCGATCAGCTTCCCGCCCTCTCCAGGGAGGATGAACACCTGGATGTACGGGTTTTCCATTCGCACCACGTTCCAGGTCTGATCGACTCCGGTTAAACTCTCGTCTTCAAAGGAGAAGTACGGGTAGATTTCTTGTCCCGCTCCTCGCCGGATGGGATCCACAGCCACAGGCTCGGGATCGGAAAAAGGATAAGTTTTAATGACCTGCTTTTCTTCCTGGATCGTCGCTTGCTGAGCCGGAAGACAAACGGCAAGGCCGAGGAATAGCGGCAATAAAGCAAAATACCTTTTCATAATGAAATCTCCTTTTTAGAGCGACCACAGCATAGCGGCAAGAGCTACTGGTGTAAAGCGAAACCTATCTATATTGAAGGGGTGCCATTTCGTGGTGCGCAAGAGCCAGGCGGAAGCGGCGCGGTGGCAGCAATTCCGCATCCCCAGCTTTTGAATTGAGCAACCTCTTTCTGTAGCTCGCTTTCCCTTACTCTGGTGGTCCCCAAGCAGATTCGCATTCGTATTTTCCTCTTGACAAGCCCTTCTGTCTTATATATTAGTATCATATAAGACAGGAGGTGCCCTTTGACCCGTTCCAGCTTTTCCGATTCCGAACGCCGGCGCCGCTCCCGCTTGGCTCAAATAGCTCATACCCAGCGCTTCTTGCGCGGCACCCTCTCTACTCGTCACGGCCGCTGCGGCAAGCCCAATTGCCATTGCGCCCGTGGGGAGTTGCACACGTCCTTATATCTGGTCCAGAGCCACCAGGGAAAACTCCGCCAGATTTGTGTCCCCAAGGCTTGGGAAGAACGCATCCGCCAGGCGGTTCAGAGCCACCAGCAGATGCAGACGCTGATCGAAGAACTCTCCGAGCGCGAGTGGCAGCGCTTGCGAGAGAGAAAGGAGTAGGGCGGTTCTCCGACGCCTCATCCGATACTCGGAAAAGGTATTTGAGCTGTCGGGGAAGATTTTGTCTCCCCTCACCGACGGCCGCCTCCAACCCCGGATTCGCACCCCGGTACTGGTGCAATCGGCCTTGATTCTCTTCTGGACTCGCCTGGGCAGCTTGCACGCCCTGGAGACGGTGAAGAAGGCGCGCTTTTGGAAACAGTGGCTGGGGCGGGAGATGAGTAGCGTCGATACCCTCGGACGTGTCTACGTCGGCCTCAGGGTGGCGGAATTGAGAGAGGGACTGCATCGCGTCTATACGCGCTTGAAACGCAACAAGGCTCTGCCGGGGATGCGTGGCTGGGACGTGGCGGTGTTGGACGGACATGAAAGCCATGCCAGCTACCGCCGTCACTGTTCGGGATGCCTGCGGCGAACGGTGCACCTGGAGAGCGGGGACCGGGTGCAGTTCTACCATCGGCAGGTCACTCTCATGCTGGTGAGCGAAAAGTTCCACCTGCTGGTGGACTTGGAGCCCCAGCGTCCTGGCGAGGATGAAGTGACGACGGCCTTGCGCTTGCTGGAGCGCGTGCTGGCCGCCTATCCGCGCGCCTTCCAGATCGTGTTGGCCGACAGTCTCTACGCTCAGGCTCCCTTCCTGAATTTCTTGCTCGCCCATGGGAAACACGCCATCGTGGTTCTGAAGGACGAGCGGCGTGACCTCTACCGCGATGCGCAAGGCCTCTTCGCGCTGACCCCGCCCCAAAACGGTCGCTATCGCCGCCGCGACTGTCGCTGGTGGGATGTGACGGACCTCCGCTCCTGGCCTCAGGTTCAGGCCTCCTTGCGGGTGGTCCGCTCACAAGAAACCGAGGTCGTGCACCGCCAGGATGATGGAGAAAGGGAGACCCCAACTAGCGATTGGATCTGGGCGACCACCTTGCCGGCAGCGGTCGTGCCTACCGCCTCGGTGGTGCATTGGGGGCACGCGCGATGGGATATCGAAAACCAGGGCTTCAACGAACTGGTCAACGGCTGGTACGCCGATCACGTCTATAGGCATGAGCCGCACGCCATCGAAGCTTTTCTGCTCACCATCTTTCTGGCTTACAACCTCTTCCATGGCTGGTTAACGCGCAACCTCAAGCCTTCCCTGCAACGCGGCAAGACCCAGGTCTTCTGGGCGCGGCGCATGGCGGCAGAACTTTATGGCGACCCGGGAGTCTTGCCGCGAGGCCCCTGAACCGCGAATCGCACGCATCGCCCCGGAGTGTTTGATCACGTCTCCCCACCGACCTGCCATCGCCGCCAAGCGATCAGGCTATGGTGTCGTCATTTTGCAGCCCGCGGCCTCCCTCACTGCCTCCCCAGGTCCCCAGCACCGGCTGCGACCAGACGCGAATCTGCTCGTCAGCCCGAAACAGACGAAAACAACCGTCTCTCGGCCACTTGTGGGACCGGATGCGGAATTGCTGGCGCGGTGGAGCCCGGGTTGACTTCGTTGCGAGCTTTCGCGTAGGATGCCGTTGCTACGGCATCCACAGATGCAAGGCTCTGCAAAACGATTCCACGTTACCGAATATAGGAGATGATTAAAATGCGCAGGCTGCTTGGCGTCGCCGCAATACTCCTTATCAGTTTGTCTGCTGTTCCACTCGCTGCCCAAAAGTGCCCACCGGATGACCAGGAGTGCCGGCTGGCTGAGGGACTCCGGGATTACGTTAAAGCGAATTACACCAAATACGAATACATGGCGCCGATGCGCGATGGCGCGCGTCTCTTTGTCTCCGTTTACGCGCCGAAGGACACTTCGAAAACATACCCCATCTGGATGATGCGCACCCCCTATTCGGTGGCCCCGTACGGCGTGGATAACTATCGTGGTTCGCTCGGCCCTTCGGTGTTTTTCGCGCGCGACGGTTACATCTTCGCCTACTGCGATGTGCGCGGACGCGGCAAATCCGAAGGCACTTTCGTGCATGTGCGGCCGTACATTCCCGACAAGACTGAAAAGAACCAAGTTGATGAAGCCAGCGACACCTACGATACGATCGAGTTCCTGTTGAAAACCATCCCCAACCACAACGGCCGGGTGGGCTTCTCCGGCATCTCCTATCCCGGCTTCTACGCCACCATGGCGGCGCTGTGCGGGCATCCGGCGCTGAAGGCGGTTTCGCCGCAGGCCCCGGTCACCGAGTGGTTCATCGGGGACGATTTCCGGCACAACGGCACGTTCTTTCTGGCGCACGCCTTTGGTTTCTTTTCTCGCTTTGGGCTCCCGCAGCCGGGAGAAAACGAAGTGGCTGGGCCCCGCTTCGATTTCGCCACCCCGGACGGCTACGATTTCTTCTTGCGCATGGGGCCGCTGGGTGATGCCGACCAGAAGTTTTTCAAGGGCCACGTCGAGTGGTGGCGGGATATCGTATCGCACGACACCTACACGGACTTTTGGAAGGCGCGCGACCCGCTCCCCTACTTGAAGAACATCAAGCCTGCCGTCATGACAGTGGGCGGCTGGTTCGACGCTGAAGATGTTTATGGGCCGCCCCACACCTATGAAGCCATTCGGAACCAGAGTCCCGGCACGGTAAACATTCTCGTTGAAGGCCCCTGGTCGCACGGGCAGTGGGGTGGCGACTCCGGCGAGTATCTCGGCGATGTGCGCTTCGGCCAGAAGACGGGCAACTTTTTCCGCGAGCACATCGAGTTTCCGTTTTTCCAGCACTTCCTGAAAGATAAAGGAGAGGAGAAGCTTGCGGGCGCCTACGTTTTTGAAACCGGGCGTAACCAGTGGCACCAGCTCGATATTTGGCCGCCCCAGAACGTTGTGAAGAAGACCTTGTATTTCCAGGATGCGGGCAAGCTCTCCTTCCAGCACCCCTCGGTTTCCGGCGATCAGTTCGACGAGTACATCAGCGACCCGGCCAAACCGGTTCCGCACATCTCCTGGACCAGCACAGCCATGACCTACGAATACATGACGGGCGACCAGCGCTTCGCCGCATCCCGCACCGATGTGCTGGTTTACCAGACTGAGCCGCTCGAAGAAGAGGTAACCGTTGCCGGGCCTTTAACCGCCTCGCTGTACGTCTCCACCAGCGGCACGGACTCCGACTGGGTGGTCAAGCTGATCGATGTTTATCCCGGGAATTACCCGGACCCTGACCCGAACCCCAAAGGCGTGCGCATGGGCGGATACCAGCAGCTTGTTCGCGGAGAGCCCTTTCGCGGGAAATTCCGAAAGAGTTTTGAGAAGCCCGTGCCTTTCGAGCCCGGCAAGCCGGACAAGGTGGAATTTCAACTTCCGGGCGTTTTTCATAGCTTCCGTCGCGGCCACCGCATCATGGTGCAAGTGCAAAGCTCGTGGTTCCCGCTGGTGGACCGCAACCCGCAGAAATTTATGAAAATTGATGAGGCTCGGCCCTCCGATTTTCAGAAGGCTACCCAAAGGGTGTACCGGTCGGCGAAGCTGGCATCGGGAATCACGGTGGGCGTCATGCCTTCAGCATCGGTTTCTTCGCCGCAGTGACCCGCCGTCCCGTGTCTGCCCGGGCGACAGGGAGCACGGAGGATCTCTGTACTGCTATTCCCAAACTTCTTGTCGGCGCGCGACGGATTTCTTCTCGAACCAGTAACGCCTCCGTGCTTTCTATGTTGATGCTTTGATGGGCCGGAGAACACGGAAAAACCCGCTTTGGTGGCGGCCACCGGGCCGCGCTGTGGACTCTGTGTTTAACCCCTTCTGACCATGGAGGACGCGGAGGCACTGCCACCATCTAGTGTCCTGAGTCAGAAGTTCGTTTAATAAATGGAAGTTCTCGTGCATTGGGTTTATAAGAAGGAGGACACCAATGCGACGAGGACGCCCTACACCGGAATTGACCTTGAGTGCTGAAGAGCGAGAAACCTTGCAGGGCTGGGCGCAGCGGCGCAAAACCGCTCAAGCCCTGGCGTTGCGCGCCCGCATCGTGCTGGCCTGCGCAGAGGGAAAAAACAACACGGCGGTGAGCGCTGCCCTGCACGTGTGTAAACCCACCGTGGGCAAGTGGCGAGGACGATTCGTCGTCCAGCGTCTGGAGGGGTTGCTGGACGAACCACGCCCCGGAGCGCCGCGCCGCATCGGCGATGCGGAGGTGGAACGGGTGTTGACCCTGACCCTGGAATCAATGCCGTGCAATGCGACGCACTGGAGCACGCGACTGCTGGCACGCCGTTGCGGCATGAGCCAGACGGCCATCAGCCGCATCTGGCGGGCGTTCGCCTTGCAGCCGCATCGCAGCGAAACCTTCAAGTTGTCGCGCGACCCACTGTTTATCGAGAAAGTCCGGGACATCGTGGGACTCTACCTGAACCCGCCCGACCAAGCCTTGGTGCTGTGCGTGGATGAAAAGGCCCAGATCCAAGCCTTGGACCGAACCCAACCGCTGCTGCCGATGCGCCCCGGACAAATCGAGCGGCGAACTCACGATTACGAACGTCACGGCACGACGTCGCTGTTTGCAGCTCTGGAGATGGCCAGCGGCAAAGTCATTGGCGAGTGTCATCGTCGGCATCGCGCCCTCGAGTTCCGCCGGTTTCTGGAGACGGTCCATACCGCCACTCCCGCGGACCTGGACGTGCATTTGATTCTGGATAACTACGGCACGCACAAGACTGCGATGATTCAGCGTTGGCTGGTGCGCCATCCTCGCTATCATTTGCACTTCACTCCCACCGGTTCGTCCTGGATCAATCTGGTCGAGCGTTGGTTCGCCACCCTGACGGAGCGCCAACTGCGCCGTAGCGCTCATCGCAGCACCCAAGAACTGGAGGCGGCTCTGCACCATTATGTGGAAACCTATAACCAAGACCCCCGGCCTTTCGTATGGACCAAAACCGCTGACCAAATCCTGGAGGCCGTCGCAAGGTTTTGCAAACGAACTTCTGACTCAGGACACTAGTGTTGCGTTATCAAATTACGTTGACTTAATCAAGCAGCCAGTGGGTTGCCCGTATAATTCCATTCAAAGGGCCGGGCCTCCTCGTTATAGGCTTTGATGAAATTCATCAGTCGCTGCACGAGTTCGTCTCGAGATTTGAAGATGCCACGGCGGACAACCTTGCGGGTCAGGATACCGAACCAAATCTCGATTTGGTTGAGCCAACTGGCATGGGTGGGAGTGAAGGTGAGATGAAGCCGCTTGTGTTTAGCGACCCACGCCAGGGTTTTCTTACTCCGGTGAGAAGAGCCATTGTCGGCGATGAGGTAAAGCTCCTTCTCCGGATAGGCTTGGAGGAGTCTGCGGAGGAAACGAATGAACGTCGTGCTGTCGTTGCGCAGAATCGACTCGGCGCGCACCTGTCCGCTATGGACCTCCAAGGACGCCAGCAGGGACGCCGTCCCGTGGCGCTTGTATTCGTGGCTAAGTCTTTCGATACGATGGGGTTTCATGGGCAAGCGGGGCTGAGTTCGATCCAGGGCCTGGATGGAGGTTTTCTCATCGACCGAGAGCACCACCGCGTTCTGAGGCGGACGCAGGTACAATCCGACCACCGCCAGCATCTTCGGTTCAAATTCCGGATCGGGGGAATCTTTCCAGTAACGGAAGCGGTGGGGCTGGATCGATTCTGCCGACAGGACCGACCGCACCACCGCCACACCCACCCCGAGATGCCGGGCCAAAGTGCGAACGCTCCAATGGGTCCCCACCGACTCGGGAGGCGTGCGGCAGGCGGTAGCGGCGATGCGATGGCGAATGTCGGCATCATATTTTCGTCTTCGTCCTCGACCGGGCTCGTCTACCAAGCCCGCCAAGCGGTCGGCAGCGTACCGTCGCCGCCATTTAATGACCACGGGCTTGGAGACTCCCAGCCGCTCCTGGATCTGCTCGTTCCGTTGGCCCTCGCCCGCCAGCAACACGATGCGGGCGCGCAGGACATCTCGCTGGGCGGCAGAAGGAGAACGCGTAATGCTTTCCAAAGTCGTTCGCTCTTCGACAGTTAGCTCAATCTGGGGTGCTCGACGTGACATAATCGAGCACTATAAGTCAATGGCTTATATAAGTCAACTTATTTGTGTTACGCAACACTAGTAAGGTTCCAGGATTGCGTCAAAGTCCGCTAAGTTCCCCGAAGGGGAACAAGATCATTAGCCGTAGATGAAACCTACGGAGGAGGAGCGGAAATATGTTCGACCCCGTAGGGGTCGAAGATCCACGGGCAACGCTTGCCGTGGGTTTCACCCACGGCTAATGACCTTCGGCCCCTTTGGGGCCGGCGCGCCGACGCGACTTTGACGCGACCCTGTTAAGGTCCCACTTTCAGGTTCACAATGCGCCGGACTCAGACTACAATCACCAGGGAAGATCGTTTTTGAGGTTGCAAGGGGGACTCATACTTATGTTTGGCTCACGCAGGCATTTTCTCGGTATGGTGGGGACCGGGTTGTTGCTCGGCCACTCGCAACTTCTAGAGGCACAACAGGCGCAGGCGCCTGCCATGCCGCCGCCGGAGCCCGTCGCGCCCTTTCCGGGTCGCTCCAAAGTGGCGCTCATCCACGGGGAGGACCGCCGCAAGAATGTACACGACGCCTTGGTGGCGATCGATGGCCAGGTTAGACCAAAGTTGCAGCGTAAGAAGTACGTAATAATCAAACCTAATGGTGTCGCCGCACATAGCCCGTTCTCTTGCACCAGCGCTGACGCCTTACGCGGCGTCCTTGATTATCTGGCGCCGCGATTCAAAGGACCGGTGGTCATTGCCGAATCCTCCGCGGAGGATACCCTGGAAGCTTATGAAAGCTGCCAATACAACCGCTTGTTGTCGGAGTATGGCAAGGCGAAATTGAGCTTGGTAGACCTGAACCGGGAAGCGAGGTTTGAAACCCTCCCACTCATCGACTTTGATTTGCACGTAACGCCCGTACGCCTGGCGGCGAGGCTTCTCGATCCCGATGCCTTCGTGATTTGCGCAGCGGTGATGAAGACGCACAACACGGTGGTGGCAACCCTGTCCGTGAAAAACATGGTGCTCGGCGCGCCCTTGCACAGTGCTCCAGGTGAAACTCCCTTCTGGAGCGACAAGCGCAAATACCATGCCGGCGTCCGCCAGACTAACTACAACATGCTGCTGACCGCGCAGAAGCTGCATGCCAACTGGGGCGCAGCCCTCGTCGACGGCTTTGAAGGTATGGAAGGGGATGGGCCAGGCGCCGGCACTCCCGTTGCTTCGCGGATCGCCATTGCCTCGACGGATTACATCGCCGCCGACCGCGTGGCTCTGGAGGCCATGGGAATAAACCCTCAATGGGTCGGGTACCTTATCTACGGCGGGCAAGTGGGGTTGGGGCAGTACGATCTCGCCAAGATCGATGTCCTCGGCGCGCCCATCGCTTCCGTCAAGCGGAATTACCGTCTGCATCAAGACATCCAACGCCAACTCCAATGGATGGGGCCCATGGAGGACCTCCCGCCCAAACTTGGCGAATTGCGGCAAGAATTGAACAAAGCCTTGGCGTAAAGAGTCTGTGTGAAAACTCGTGTCTGGCATTGGCCAGGCTGGACCCCCGCTTCCGCGGGGGTGACAACGCTGGATTTAGGGGTTGTATTCCGACCTGTGATTGCCGCGAAAGCGGGAATCCACGAGTTTTCACACGGACTCTAAAGTCCCCCAAGAATTCGATCTCTTGACTTGCGGAACAAAGTAGGCTAGAGTTGTAAGTTAAAGCCGGGCAGGAGGTCACGGCCTGCCGGGAACACGAAGCTGCAATGCTACTGCCCGCCCCAACCCGCTGCTGTGAATGCGCCAAGGGGGACGAAAGGGTCTATGTGAAAACTCGTGCCGGGCATTGGCCAGGTTGGACCCCCGCTTCCGCGGGGGTGACAGCGCTTGATTTAGGGGCTGTATTGCGACCTGTCATTCCCGCGAAAGCGGGAATCCACGAGTTTTCACACAGACTCGAAAGGCCCGCCAATGGTCTTGCCGCGCTCCAGACAAAAAGTCTGTCGCCAGGGGCAAAGCACGAAGAGAATTCTTCAAAAATGAAGCAACGACGCGGGAATGTCTATGAAAACAAAGAACCGTTGTGGAAAACTTACTGGCAAAGCGGGAATGTGTATGAAAATAAAAGTACTTAGTCGCTAATAACGGGAATGTTGTTGAAAATAAAGGTGGTTAATAGATGGCAGGTGATGAATAATAGGAGAGAGGCAGGAAGGATTTGGAACAGTTGCCGGCCATTTGCAATCGGTTGGTCCCGGCCTCAAGGAGGGCGAAGGGGGTCTAAGCCCGGTAGGGGCGCCCCTTGTGGGCGCCCTGTGGTGGGCAGGCACGAGGCCTCCCCCTGCGGCCCGAAACTGACCGATTACGAAATCCTGCGTTCTCGCGGTTGACATGTCTATCGGCCATGTGCAAAAATTCTAGTTTTGCCGGCCGTGGAAAGGGGCTCTCCTGTAAGCATCAACGGAAATGGCTGACGACGAAAAGGCGCCGCCCAAGGCGGCCAATGAAGGCGAGGCGCAAAAACCCACACCGGGACCTAGTGGGGTAACTCTCCCGGTCCGGGCCGAGGACGCCACCGCTCCCAAATCGCCTCCGTCATCGGCGGGTAGTCCCCCCTCGGGAAGCCCGGGAACTCCCACTCCGCCCAAACCCGCAGCCACTGCACCAGCCAAGCCTCCCGCAGCAGCTAAACCTCCCGTAAAACCTGACCCTTGGTCAAGCCCACTTCTTGACACGCTTCAGAAGAAGTTTCCTGACGCCATCCGCGAGGCGGTCACTTTCCGGAAGATGCCTTCCATCACCGTGGCCAGGGAATTCCTGCTGTCGATGTGTCATTTTCTGAGGAGCGAAGAGGGTGGCGCTTACACCCTGCTCACAGACCAGACGGCGGTGGATTATCCCAAACGGGAGAAGCGTTTCGAGATCATCTACCACATTTATTCATTCAAAGCTAATGACCGGTTGCGCCTGAAGGTTGTTGTGGGCGAGGGCGAAACGGTTCCCTCAGTGGTAAGCATTTGGCCCACGGCAAACTGGCTGGAGCGCGAAGTCTACGACATGTTCGGAGTGGTTTACGACGGCCATCCGGACTTGAAGCGCATCCTTCTTCCCGACGGGTGGACCGGCCACCCTCTGCGCAAGGATTACGACATCCTGCGCCAGGATGACGCATGGGTAAAGTCGAACCTGGGAATCGAGAGCGGACAGTAACCGATGCCCGAAACTACTTTTCTGGACGCTAGCGAACTGCTCATCAACATGGGGCCGCAGCACCCGGCCACGCATGGAGTTTTGCGTGTCAAACTGAAGCTGGACGGTGAAAGGGTGTTGGGCTCGGAATGCGTCATCGGTTATCTGCACCGGGGCGTGGAGAAAATTGCCGAGAACAGGACCTACGCGCAATTCGCACCCTACACGGACCGCATGGATTACGTGGCTGCGGTCACTAATGGCATGGGCTATGTGGAAGCCGTCGAGAAGTTGCTGGGTGTGGAGATTCCCCCGCGCGCCCAGTACACGCGGATGATCCTGGCCGAATTGCAACGCCTTGCCAGTCACTTGCTCTGGCTGGGCACGCACGCACTCGACCTGGGCGCCATGACGCCTGTCTTCTACACCTTCCGGGAGCGGGAAGAAATCCTGAAAATCTTCGAGAAATACTGCGGGGCTCGGCTGACTACGCACGCTTTTCGGATTGGCGGATTGCAGTACGACCTGTACGATGGTTTCGAACAGGATTGCCTGAAGTTTTGCGATTACTTGCCTCCCAAGATCGGTGAATATGAGCAGTTGCTCACCAAGAATCGCATCTGGATAGACAGAACCAGGGGCGTGGGTGTCCTGAGCGCCGAAGATGCCGTTGCCTACGGAGTGACCGGTCCGGTACTCCGGGGATCGGGGGTGAAGTGGGACATTCGCAAGGCGCAGCCTTATGAGGCTTACGACAAAGTGGAATTCGAAGTGCCCACCGGCACGCACGGCGATACCTATGATCGGTACATAGTCCGAATCCAGGAAATGCATCAGAGTGTGCGCATTGTCCGCCAGTGCGTAGAACGTCTTGCTCCCGGGCCCATATTCGGGAAAGTCGGCAAGGTGATCAAACCCCCGGTCGGCGAGGTGTACCATTCCATCGAAGCGCCGAAGGGCGAACTCGGATACTTCGTGGTGAGTGATGGAAGTACGAACCCCTACCGTGTGCGGGTTCGGCCGCCGTCCTTTGTGAACTTGGAGGCTCTTGACATCATGATCCGCGGCCACCTCGTCGCGGACGTGGTGGCGGTGATTGGAACGTTGGACATCGTGCTCGGCGAGGTAGACCGGTAGTCCTAGTGACAAGTGACGAGTGACAAGTGACAAGCAAGACTTCGTGCTCGTCACTCGTCACTTGTCACTCGCCACTGCCTTAAAGCTATGGCCCAAAACGCAATTGACTTTTTGCTAGTCCATCCGCTCATCTTGGCGGTCATCAAGATCCTGATTGTGTTTGCCGTGCTGGCCGGGATTGTGGCTTACCTCGTCTACGTGGAGCGCAAAGTCCTTTCTTTCATGCAAGCGAGGCTGGGCCCCATGCGGGTGGGGCCTTGGGGCCTGCTCCAGCCCGTTGCCGATGGCATTAAGCTCCTGCTCAAGGAAGACATTATTCCTGCCGGAGCGGATAAGTTCGTCTTCTTGCTGGCGCCGGCGATAAGCGTGACGGCTGCCTTCGCCGTCTTCTCCGTCATTCCGTTTGCCGGAAACTTTTTCATCAGTGACATCAACATTGGCCTTCTCTTCATCCTGGGTGTGTCCTCCTTGGGGATTTTTGGCATTATCCTGGGTGGTTGGTCATCGAACAGCCATTACCCGCTCCTCGGTGCGCTGCGGTCCGGAGCACAATTGGTGAGCTACGAAGTGGCTGCGAGCATGGCTCTGGTGGGCGTGCTGCTGATTTCGAATTCTCTAAGCATGGTAGAGATTGTGAATCGCCAGTACCAGATGGGCGTGTGGAACATCTTTCTCCAGCCGGTGGCATTTTTCATTTATTTGATTGCTTCCGTGGCTGAAACGAATCGCAACCCCTTCGATCTGCCGGAGGCGGAGTCGGAACTCACCGCAGGCTTCCACACGGAGTATAGTGGTTTCCGCTTCGCGCTTTACTTCCTCGCCGAGTACACCAATATGGTGGTGGTCTCCTGCATCGCCGTTACCATGTTCCTGGGTGGATGGCTAAGACCGTTTGCGAACATTCAGGCACTGAATTTCTTGAGGTTTGCGCCTGTGGTGGCATTGCTTGGCGCGGCGGCGTTTATCCTCTGGCTGGGGCTGAAGAGCCGGGTCCAGGGGGAGCGATATTTCTTCGTCGTTCTGGCCGCAGTTTGTGTCGTGCTGGCCGGCATGGTGGCCATACCTGTGGCGTTGAATGCTCTTCAGGGGATTTTTTGGTTTTCGATAAAGGTCCTGGGTCTTCTTTATGCGTTCATCTGGTATCGCGCCACCTTCCCGCGATTCCGCTATGACCAGCTCATGAATGTTGGCTGGCATTGGATGATTCCGATAGGCTTGGGGAACGTCATTGTGACTGCGATGGTTCGATACTTTGTGAGTTCACATTCGCCGAGCACGCCGGCCGCTGGGTTGGGCGGATAACGCCGATGAGATTGACTGATCTTGTTCGTCGCGTATTCCTGGTTGACCTCCTTAAGGGCCTGAGGCTGACGTTTTCCTATCAGCGTCCCAGCGCCACGTGCACTGAGCAGTATCCGCTGGAGCGCCCGGTGGTCGCGGAACGCTACCGGGGCGCCCCTCGCCTGAACAACCATCCGGAAACCGGCGAGACACTCTGCATCGCCTGCAACCTCTGCTCGATAGCATGTCCGGAGAACCTGATTGTGGTGGGATGGGCGCGGACCGAGGACCGCAAGAAGCGATTGACGACTTTCACTTATGACCTTTCGCGCTGCATGTTCTGCGGCTTATGCGAGGACGCTTGCCCCGTGGACGCGCTGGAACTGACCCAGGACTTCGAGATAGCCCACTATTCGCGGGAAGGAATGATCTGGGACCGGCAGGCCCTGGAAGAGGGACCGCAGCCCGTGAGGTACACGAGGTAGGAAAGCAGAAAGTAGAAGGCAGAAACTAGAAATTAGAAAGCAGAAACTGGAAACCAGAAAGCGCAAGGCCAGTGGCCGGGAGAGCGGATAATGCGGACGATTTTAATTGAATCACGCACTGACCCTGACTCCCGAACCCTGAATCCTGAATCCTGAATCCTGGTTCCTTGAGACCATGCTTCCTTTGATTGCATTTGGGATCTTATCGGCGGTTGCTTTGGCCTCCGGCGTCATGGTAATAACCCGCCGGAATGCCATCCATAGCGTTATTTGGCTCATCGTGACGCTGTTCGCGGTGGGGGGAATCTTCCTGCTCCAGCACGCAGAGTTTCTTTTTGCGGTGCAGATCATTCTCTACGTGGGCGGCATCATGGTGCTGTTCCTGTTTGTCGTCATGCTGGTCAACATTGACGTAGCTTTGAAGCAGGCCCAGTTCAGCCGTCAGTGGCAGCTTGGACTATTCACCGCCGTCTTGGTCTTTGCACAGCTTGTTTACGTGATTTACAAGATAGGGGCTGGTTTGAGCTTGCCGGCCCAGCCTCCTGGTCCGGAGCCGGCGCACAATACCCAGGCAATAGGTCAGGCCCTTTACCAAACCTACATGTTACCAGTCGAAATTGCTTCGCTCCTGCTACTGGTGGCCATGGTAGGTGCAGTGATCATGGCCAAAAGGAAGTTCGAATGATCCCGACTGCATATTACATCTTGCTGGGCAGCGGCCTTTTCACTATTGGGGTGATTGGCGTGTTGACGCGGCGCAACGTGCTCATCATCCTCATGTCCATCGAACTGATCTTGAACGCCGTCAACATCAATCTGGTGGCCCTCTCGCAGTATTTCCGCACCGTGGACGGGCAAGTGTTCGCCATTTTCGTGATCACGGATGCGGCTGCGGAAGCGGCGGTTGGCTTGGGTTTGATTATCGCGCTCTTCCGCAATAAGGAGACGGTGAACGCGGACGAGATTGATCTGCTGAAATGGTGAGCGAAGGGTGAAGGGTAAAGGATAAAGTGTAAAGGGTAAATTCGAAACCAAGTTCGAGATGCGGGTTGGATTAAGGGTGCTATAGAGTATTCGGCCGATCAGATCAAAATACGGTAAAGACTGAAGGCGGATGGGCAAAGATCAGCCGGACATTCGGGAGCGCTCATTTGGATACTCGTTGCGAGCAATTAAGCTTTATCAAGCCTTGCAGCAGCGGAAGGACGGAGCGGGTTGGGTGCTGGGCAAACAATACCTGCGTGCCGCAACGTCGGTCGGAGCGATTGTGGAAGATGCGCAGTCCGCCGAGAGCCGTCCGGATTTTGTCCACAAATACGGAATCGCCCAGAAGGAAGCAAGAGAAAGCCTTTACTGGCTCAAGCTGTTAGCTGAATCGGGTATCATTTCATTGCCAAGATTGAAGCCGTTGATGAAACAGACTGAGGAATTGTTTGCTGTCATAACCGGGATCATCCTCAGCGCGAAGAGGAGAGGTTTGAAGGGTAAAGGGTAAAGGCTAAAGAAGTCATGAGCAGTGATCTTGGACTGTGTAGCTTAAAGGTCAAAGGCTAAAGGCTGAAGAAGAATGAGCACAGATTCTGGAGACGGTCGTACGAATACACGCTGCGAGAATCTACCGTTTAGCCTTTAACTCTTAGCCTTTAGCTTTTAGCCTTTACCCTTTAGACTTTAACCTTTAGACGACATGCTTAAGTACATCTGGCTCATACCGTTATTGCCCGCGCTTGGAGCGGTGATTCAGCTTCTCATGGGGCGCAGACTATCGAACAAGGCTGTCTCCGTGGTATCCGTCGGGTTGCCGGGATTGTCGTTTCTCTGGGCGCTGGGATGTTTCCTGGAATTTCTTAAACTGCCGGGAGATGTCCATGTCTTCAATAAAGTTATCTATTCATGGTTGCCGGCCGGAGTGTTCCGGTTAGCGGACGGCTCGCTGGGCAATTTGAACGTTCATGTGGGATTCCAGGTTGACCCGCTTTCCACCGTCATGATGCTGGTGGTGACAGGTATCGGCTTTCTTATCCACGTTTATTCCATCGGTTATATGGCGCATGAAGGGGGCTACTACCGGTTTTTTGGATATATGAATCTGTTCATGTTTTCCATGCTTGTCCTGGTGCTGGCGGACAACTACCTGATGATGTTCGTCGGCTGGGAGGGAGTGGGCCTCTGTTCTTACCTGCTGATCGGGTTCTACCTCCAGCGCAAGAGTGCTTCGGACGCCGGCAAGAAAGCATTTGTTGTAAATCGCATCGGGGACGCGGGATTTCTGCTGGGAGTCATGCTGATGGCGGTCACCTTTGGCAGCCTGGATTTCCAACGAGTCACCGCAGTGGCGCTTAGCGGCCGCTTTCCAGTGGGGAGCAGCGTGATCGTGGCAATCTGCATCCTGCTTTTCATTGGCGCCACGGGGAAGTCCGCTCAGATTCCTCTCTATACCTGGCTGCCTGACGCTATGGAGGGCCCCACGCCGGTGAGCGCCCTGATTCATGCGGCCACCATGGTGACGGCGGGTGTTTACATGGTGGCGCGTTCCAACGCGCTCTTCATCCTGGCGCCCACGGCGATGGCGCTGGTGGCTGGGATTGGCGCAGCGACCGCCATTTGGGCGGCAAGTATCGGACTGGTCCAAAACGACATCAAGCGCGTGCTGGCCTACTCGACGATCAGCCAGCTCGGATACATGTTTCTGGCCTGCGGGGTGGGGGCGTTCGGCGCAGGTATCTTCCATCTGATGACGCACGCCTTCTTCAAGGCTCTGCTCTTCCTGGGGGCGGGGAGCGTGATTCACGCTTTGAGTGGCGAGCAGGATATGCGCAAGATGGGAGGCCTTTGGAACCGAATCCCCACCACCGCGAAGACCATGCTCATCGCTACGCTGGCCATCAGCGGTGCGCCTCTTTTCTCGGGATTCTTTAGCAAGGACGAAATCCTTTGGAAAGCTTTCTCGAGTCCTTACGGCGGCACATTGCTTTGGTTCGTGGGCTTCGTCACGGCAGGCCTCACGGCCTTTTACATGTTCCGGCTATTCTTTATGACTTTCGCGGGTAAGTCCCGCGTGGCGCACGAGGTTGAGCATCATATCCACGAATCGCCAACGGCCATGACCCTTCCCCTCGTTTGCCTCGCCGTGGGGGCGTTGGCCGCCGGGTACATCGGCTGGCCGAAGGCGCTTGGCGGCTCGAACCGTTTCGAGCATTTCCTGGAACCGGTTTTTGAGGCCCCTTCGGCGATGTCCACGGTCGCACGCGGTGAATTCAGCCTGATGCTGCTTTCGGTGGCCGTGGCCGTAGCAGGCTTCATGGTGGCGTATTTCTGGTACGTTAAGTATCCGGAAGCCCCCGGCCGCGCGGCGGCCAAGGCTGGTCCGATTTACCGGTTGGTGCTCAACAAGTATTACATCGACGAACTCTACGATGCGCTTTTTGTGAACCCCACGAAGAACCTCGGCAACGGCCTCGCCGCCTTCGATATGGCAGTGGTGGATGGAGGAGTGAATGGTGTGGGCTGGGTTACGCGGATGTCCGGGGAACTCTCGCGCTTGTGGGATACCTGGGTCATTGATGGGCTGGTGAACGTGGGGGCGTTTCTGGTCAAGGCCATGAGTTACCCGGTGCGGGTCATTCAGACCGGTCTGGTGCAGAATTATGCCTGGATGATTACTCTGGGCGTGCTGATTTTCATGGTGTATTACCTGGTGCATTTTTAGGGATGTAGGGGCGCCCCTTGTGGGCGCCCATTGCCGCAGGGCAGGCGCAAGGCCTGCTCCTACATCGGACGACATTTGACTTTCAACTGCTTTTCCGAGGTCAACGATGGCTTTTTTTCATGACCACATTCTGAGCTTCATCCTGTTTACGCCGGCTGTGGGCTTGATTACGCTCATGTTTGTGCCCGGCGAGAAC
>CAWHWE010000041.1:0-10034 GCA_963832915.1 uncultured Acidobacteriota bacterium | reverse complement strand
CCGTCAACTGGGGCAGTCATTGTGGCCGGCTGGATTCCGGCGTGGAACGGCGTTCATTCCCAATCCGGCGAAGTCCCCACTCAGCATGGTTTCCGAGTGCGTCATCCGGGCACTTAATCGTCGGTTACGTCCACATGGATAATCGCCGGCACAAAGCTGTAAACGGTACTCACCCAGCACATCTGGTGGGACAACTTGCCAATAGTCGGTAACCTTACTCCGGCCACGCCCCCAGCAATCTGCGCAACATCACGAGCTGGCCCAGATGATAGGCGTTATGGTCTGCCACGAGCAGCGCCTCGCGCAGAATCGTCTGACCCTCTCCGTGCGGGATTTTGGCATTTAGGTCAGTCTTGGGGTTGGCCACGAGCTGCTCCATCGCTTTCCGGTCTGCGCGGAAGGCTGCGACGCCTCGGTCCCAAGCCTCGGGGCTCGGCGGAGCGTCGCTCATCGGCCAATAGCCTTCCGGCCACGAGGGCGAGGTGTGCTTTGCGTCGCGGCTGAATTCGAGAATGTCCCATTGCGCAATTCGCATGTGCTCGAGCAGACTCCAGGCGCTGAAGGGCAACCCGGAGGGCTTGGCGCCCCGCAGTTCGTCCGGGAGGCCGGCAATCGCCTTCTCGAAATCGAGGTGCGCACCGCCGCCGCGCAGCAAGTACAGGAGATGTTCGCGCAGCGATGAGTCGTCGAAGGCTTTGGCGTGGGCAGTGGCCCTTTGAGCACGCATAGCACGGTTGGTGGATTTGGCCGAAGACTGCGTCGGGCGTGAACCTGCGCGTTTCCGGGTGGGCATGTTGCTCCTCCTCATTCGCACTCAAACTCGTCCTGCCTACCAGTACGGAGCAATCCCGTGCTCTGGCAGCAAAAAAATATTCGGGGCGCCCCCGTCCCTTCGGTGGTCGCTAGTATAACTCAAAATGTAGAGTTAAGGCGGATCCCCCAAGGGAAGGACTAAACTTTGTAGCGGTCGTAATCAAAGGGCTTGTTGACCAGGTGGTAGAGCGGCTCACCAGGTTCTTGCAGGTAATAGGTCTTCAGTGGCGTGCGCACAAAGTCGGTGAGTTTTCGAGGTATGGCTGCGCCATTCACCCATTCGTAGATCGGGATCTCCCACGGGTTGAAAGTGTCTGTCAGGCCGCGTTCCTTGGCGATGCGGAAGAGATTGATGTTGCCGGGTTCGTGGCCTCCCAGGTACATGCCGATCACGTCCAAACGGAACTTGTCCTTGCTGAACATCACCAGGTTGGTGAGGTAGTCCTGGCCGAAGCCGAAGCCGTTGCCATCCCGCCCGTAGATGCCTTCGATCATGGCCAAGCCCGTCTTCATCACGCTCATGTGGTCACAGGCCTTGTGCGCCCAGATCTCCTGGTGCATCGGGCTCAAAATGGCCAGGCTGTCGTAACGGTCATATTGCAGATTGACGTGGCGCTCGAAGAATTTTCGGACTACAGGCTCCGCGTTGGGATGAATGTCCGGCTTCATGAAATCGGGCGCGCCCATCACCATTCTCCAGCCGGAACAGAAGCGAACGAAAGGAACCACCACCAGACCTTGCTCGTTTTTAACGGACAGGCTCATACACATACCGTGAGACTTCCACTTGGCGATGTTGAGCAACCAGGTGCCTGGCTCATTGACGGGTGCATAGTGAGGAATGCGCTTGTAGACCACCGCGTCGGGTACCGTGCTCCAAGTCATTTCCCAGTTTTCCCGGAAGTGCCGGGGGCGGCGGTCGGGCTCATTCATCCGCACTCCGAGGCGTTGGTTGATGTCCACAAACCCCCGACGGTTCCACATGGGGTAGCCGTTGGCTTCAACAAAGTAAAACTCTTTTAGGCCAACTTCCTTCAGGCCCATCACCATGCCCTCGTAGAACTGCGGGTCCGTTCCCGTGCCCCAGTTCTCTTCGTCCGGACGGTCCTTGGCGTGCGTGCTTGTGAAGTTCGGTTTAAGAACGACGCGGTGGGTTACGGGGATCCCGGGCCGTTCCATGGGCACGAAGATCTCTCTGGCCAGCGTCAGCCCCTCTCGCCGCTTGGCTTCTTCGTCCATTTTGTGCGCCACGTGGGTGCGCCGGATAAAGACGGCCTTGGGATTACTCTCGATGAATGAGTGGAGTCCGAAGTATGCTTGGGGGAGAGCAAATGGAACTCCAGCTAACCTGACCCCAGGGATCATGCCGGCGGCTGCCAACGCACTCGTGCGGAGAAAGTCTCTTCGTGTAAGCATCTACGCTCCTTCCGAATCCTTCCCACTCTACCCCAATGTCACAACGCCCACGCGTCCTGACTCAAGGAATGACAACCTCGGTGGTCGTGCCCCGCCTTGCGGTAGGAATCAAAAAACGCGCGGCCTCGGGCCGCAGCAGACTGGCTCGGAAGTAGCAACCCTAAATGCCGACACTTCGCTGCTAAGTCAAGAGCCCCACCGGTATTAGATGCAGCAAGGCCCGGCCGGGGTTCACACCTTGAGGGTAGATTGTGGCTGGCGCAGTCGCAGCGAAGCACGGCAACTCTTTCAAACTGCTCGGGATGCGGTTGGGGCTAGGCGACAATCCTGGCGCGGGGAAAACGGTCATGCCCGGAATCGCCGTACAATGGCAATCTCCCCCGGGAGACTACAGCCCTAAACCTTGTAGCGGTCGTAATCGAAGGGTTCGTTGACCAAGTGGTAGAGCGGCTCGCCAGCCTTCTGCAGGTAATAGGTCTTCAGCGGCGTGCGCGAAAAGTCGGTGAGTTTTCGAGGAATGGCTGCGCCGTTCACCCATTCGTAGATCGGGATCTCCCACGGGTTGAAAGTGTCTGTCAGGCCGCGTTCCTTGGCGATGCGGAAGAGATGCACGTCGCCGGGTTCATGGCCTCCCAGGTACATGCCGATCACGTCTAAACGGAACTTGTCCTTGCTGAACATCACCAGGTTGGTAAGATAGTCCTGGCCCACGCCGAAGCCGTCGCCATCCCGCCCGTAGATGCCTTCGATCATGGCCAGGCCCGTCTTCATCACGCTCATGTTGTCGCAGGCCTTGTGCGCCCAGATCTCCTGGTGTATGGGGCTCAACTCAGCCGGGCTGTCGTAACGGTCATAATGCAGATTGACGTGGCGCTCGAAGAATTTTCGGACCACAGGCTCCGCGTTGGGATGAATATCCGGCTTCATGAAATCGGGCACGCCCGTCACCATGCTCCAGCCCGAACAGAATTGAACGTATGGAAGCACCACCAATCCTTGCTCGTTCTTGACGGACAGGCTCATGCACATACCGTGAGATTTCCACTTGGCGATGTTAAGCAACCAGGTGCCCGGCTCATTGACGGGTGCATAGTGAGGAATGCGCTTGTAGACCACCGCGTCGGGTACCGTGCTCCAAGTCATCTCCCAGTTTTCCCGGAAGTGCCGGGGGCGGCGGTCAGGCTCATTCATCTGCACTCCGAGGCGTTCGTTGATGTCCACAAACCCTCGACGGTTCCACCAGGGATAGAGGTTGGCTTCAATAAAGTAAAACTCTCTTAAGCCAACTTCCCTCAGGCCCATCACCATGCCCTCGTAGAACTGCGGGTCCGTTCCCGTGCCCCAGTTCTCTACGTCCGGACGATCCTTGGAGTGCACGCCTATGAAGTTCGGTTTGAGAACGATGCGGTGAGTTACGGGAATCCCTGGCCGTTCCATAGGCACGAAGATCTCTCTGGCCAGCGTCAGCCCCTCTCGCCGCTTGGCTTCTTCGTCCATTTTATGCGGCACGTGGGTGCGCCGGATAAAGACGGCCTTGGGATTACTCTCGATGAAAGAGTGGAGTCCGAAGTATGCCTGGGGGACAGCAAAGGAAGCCCCAGCTAACCTGACCCCAGGGATCATGCCGGCGGCTGCCAACGCACTCGTGCGGAGAAAGTCTCTTCGTGTAAGCATCTACGCTCCTTCCGAATCCTTCCCACTCTACCCCAATGTCACAACGCCCACGCGTCCTGACTCAAGGAATGACAACCTCGGTGGTCGTGCCCCGCCTTGCGGTAGGAATCAACAAACGAGCGGCCTCGGGCCGCAGCAGACCGGCTCGCGAGTAGCAACCCTACTTGCCAGCCAGCACTTCGCTGCCCAGTCGAGAGCTGGAGTTCTTGAGACTACAGCACTAAACCTTGTAGCGGTCGTAATCAAAGGGCTCGTTGACCAGGTGGTAGAGCGGCTCGCCTGGTTTCTGCAGGTAATAGGTCTTGAGTGGCGTGCGCGAAAAGTCGGTCAGTTTTCGAGGAATGGCTGCGCCGTCCACCCATTCGTAAACCGGGATCTCCCACGGGTTGAAAGTGTCTGTCAGGCCGCGTTCCTTGGCGATGCGGAATGTATGGACGTCGCCAGGTTCGTGCCCGCCCAGATACGTGCCAATCACGTCCAAGCGGAACTTATCCTTGCTGAACATCACCAGATTCGTGAGGACCTGCGAACCGTCGCCATCCAGCCCGTAGATGTCTTCGATCATGGCGAAGCCCGTTTTCAGCGTGCTCATGTTATCGCAGGTCTTGTGCGCCCAGATCTCTTGGTGCATGGGGCTCAACTCCGCCTGGCTGTCGTAACGGTCGTAGCGCATCTTCACGTGGCTCTCGAAGAGCTTCCGGATTACAGCTTCGACGTTGGGTTGAATGTCCGGCTTCATGAAGTCGGGCACTCCCGTCACCATTCTCCAGCCTGGACAGAAGCGAGTGTAAGGGACCACCACCAATCCCTGCTCGTTCTTAACGGATAAGGTCAGACACATCCCGTGTGACCTCATCTTGGCGATGTTGAGCATCCAGGTGTCCGGCTCATTGACGGGTGTGAAGTGAGGAATGCGCTTGTAAACGACGCCGTCAGGCACCGTGCTCCAGTTCATCTCCCAGTCTTCCCTGAAGTGCCGGACGCGGCGCTCGGGCTCATTCATCTGCACTCCGAGGCGTTCGTTGACATCCAAAAACCCTCGACGAGCCCAATCGGGGTAACCATTGGCTTCAATAAAGTGAAGCTTTCTTGGGCCAAGTTCCTTCAGGCCTATGACCACGCCCTCGTAGAACTGTGCGTCCGTTCCTGCGTAGTTCGGTTTCAGGATGATGCGGTGAGTAATGGGAATCCCGGGCCGGTCCAAAGGCACGAAGATCTCCCTGGCCAGCGTGAGGCCCTCGCGCCGCTTGGCGTCTCCGTCCTTTACGTTCGCTACGTGCGTGCGCCGGACAAAGACAGCTTTGGGATTACTTTCGATGAAAGGGTGGGGCCCGAAGTAGGCTTGGGGCTGAACAAATGAAGCCTCAGCTAACCTGACCCCAGGGATCGCGCCGGCGGCCGCCAGCGCGCTGGTGCGGAGGAAATCTCTCCGAGTAAGCATCTGCGCTCCTTCCGACCTTTCCAGTCTACCCCAAAACCACAACGCCGACGCGTCCTAACTCGGGGATCGAAACCTCGGTGGTCGTGCCCCGCTTTGCGGTAGGAAGCGACAACGGTGGGGCCTCGGGCCGTAGCAGACTGGCTCGCGGGTACCAACCCTGAATGCCAGCCAGAATTTCGCTGCTAAGTCGAGAGCCATAATTTATTAGATGCAGCAAGGCCCGACCGCGATTCGCTCCAGGAGGGCAGGAAGTGGCGAGGGCAATCACGGTTGGGGCATTCCAGAGACGCGCGGCTCGGCGCTTCTGTGTCACGACATCGATCACATCGAAAGAGAATTCTCCGGGATCCGAGATCGCTTCTCGGTAGGCGACCACTTGACCGCGGCCCAGTGAGTAAAAGTCACGGTCCTCCTGGCTGCGCACCCGCTTGAGTCGTGGGTCACGCCACCAAGCGTTCTCACCCGGCGCGTCCACGAGGAGTGAAGTCCCTGCCTCGGCGTGGCTCAGAATGCGCTTTCGAATCCCAGCGCTGGGCGGATGAATGCCCACCGCCACCAAAGCGAGCCGGCGCAGGGGGTCCGGTGCGGGAGGATTAGCCGCTGTTGCCAGTGCCGGCGAGGCGTTGTTACGATAAAACAGGTTAACGATTTCGGCCGAGCCCGCGTCCTGTTCCACAAGAACGGTGATGGTCGGGAAGGTAGCCTGACGAAAAAAGCTGACGTGCTCGTTCAGCCAATGCGCCGTGCGGCCTAGTTGGCGCCAAGCGTCCAAGGCTTTCGCTTCGCCGCTGAGCAGCTTCGCGTGATATCGCGGTTCCAGCGAAAGGAGGTAATTCCCTCCGTTGACCCAAGCCTCAACCAGGGCCAACTCCAACGAGTCGTACGGTAAGAGGGCTTCGGGCTTCACTCCAGCCTTTTCGTCCGCAAGGTATCCGACCAGGGCGGGGCGAGTGGGGTAGAGGGTGCGCAAAAGACCATACCAATAGCCGTTTGCATCGACCCACGGCCGCCCTGTCGCGCCCGTCGTGAATGCATCCTGGCCTTCCGAAGGGCCGCGGCTCACCCCGGGCCACAAGCCGTTGGTGAGTGCCACCGAAGCTTTCGGCGGCGCATTATTGATTGACTCAAGCGGAAAGAACTGGATCTTTTCCAGAGCCTGAACCTTGAGTCCAGCCTCCCGGCAGGCTGTCTCAAAAGCCTCGTTTCGATTCGGCACCAGGACCGTCGCGATACCACCCTCTTTCAGAAGAGGGACAAACTTCGCGTCGCAGTCATTCCAGCGCACGGCCACTTCCGAGAATAAATCGAGCGGCATACCATGCTCGGGTTTCGTCGATGCGGGCACTACTTCTGAGCCTATCAAATCCGCCCTCCCGAATTTCCAAGAGATCTCAATCTCTATTCTTGGAAAAAGATAGACTTAACTGTGCTGTAATTCTTGTCACTTTCAAGCCTACTACCAGGGTTCTTACACCATACCTCGCGGTAGGCTGAGCACGTCATAGTCCATTCTGCTGGCTCGACCTGCTCCCCCGCCGTTACGGCAAAGTCGAGGACTGGCTGAAGTTGTTTTGCCAGTTACCTCGCCTATGGTGATCCAAGACACCTCCAATAAAATCAGTCACTTAACACTATCCCCAGGGAGGCAATAGGGCAGTAGCGTTTTCGTTCCACGAGAGCATATCATGTTTAGGGAAGTGAGTGGTGGATTGTTCTTGTTTTCCTTCTATTAACATACTGCCGAGTGGACGTGGGTCATTTGACCAAGCGTGCGAGGGCCTTATGACAAAGCGTCAATCTGTTTACGCGGCGAGGCGCAAAATTCCGGTGGCGTCCTAATTCTGTGTTGATGCAAAGCATGAATCGAAGTCTACTTTCAACGAACTGGAAGATGGTGTTCCCTTTTGAGCGTCGGGTCAAATTAGGACAGCACTAATTGAATTGGAATGGTTCTTAGGTTAGGTCGCGCAATGATGTATATACTATTCCCCCGGCAGGATGAAGTGGGAACTCTGGATTAGCGTTTGACCCTTCAGGCGGGGAACCAGGGTAAAAGGATAAGGGAGGCCTTATGGCGAATGATTCGAAAGTCGGCCGACGGGAATTTCTCGAGACAAGTTTGAAGAACGGTGCGGGTCTTTCCGCCTTAAGTGGCATCAGTTTTTTCACGCAGCCTCGGAGGGTAAGCGGCGCTAACGACCGTGTCAGGGTTGCCGTAGTGGGCATCCGGGGGCGGGGCTTCAGCCACATTGAAGGGTTTTCCGGCGTCCCCAACACTGAGGTCGCCGCGATTTGTGACGTTGATGAAAACGTAATTCGCCAACGGCTGGCGGACATGGAAAAACGAAATCTGCCGAAACCCAAGGTCTACATCGATTATCGTAAGCTGCTCGAAGACAAATCCCTCGACGCGGTCTCCATTGCCACTCCCAACCACTGGCATTCTCTCATGGGCATTTGGGGGTGCCAGGCAGGCAAGGATATCTATGTGGAGAAGCCTTGTTCACACACCTGGTGGGAAGGTCACCAGTTGGTCGAAGCCGCCCGCAAGTACGACCGCATGGCAATGCACGGGACGCAAGGCCGATCTGCGGGGGGCTATATCGAGGGAGTCCGGAAGCTGCGCGAAGGGGTGATAGGAGAGGTTTATTTGTCGCGCGGCCTTTGCTTCAAGTGGCGCGATACAATCGGCAAAGCTCCGGTCGCGCCGGTCCCGGCGGGCGTCGATTACGACTTGTGGACTGGTCCTGCCCCTATGAAGCCCTTTACGCGCAACCGCTTTCACTACAACTGGCACTGGATCTGGGATACCGGCAATGGCGACCTCGGCAACCAAGGTGTTCATGAAGTCGATCTGGCGAGGTGGGGACTGGGCGTCAAGCTCCCCAATAAAGTTTCCGCCCTCGGTGGCCACTTCATGTTCGAAGACGATCAAGAGACACCCAACACATTGAACTGCGCCTTCGAGTTCCACTTGCCGGACGGGAAGAAACGCATGCTGGAGTTCGAGGTCCGCCATTGGGTCACCAACACTGAGGCGGAGATCGGGATGCCCGGATTTGGCGCCGGTGCAGGCGCCCTTCCCCTGGCGGCGGGTCGTGCCCCTTCTTCGTTCAAGCAACCTAAGGCAATGTGCGGAAACCTCTTCTACGGCTCGAAGGGATTTATGGCCATGACGGGATACGAATCGTACCGCACCTGGCTTGGTGAAGAACAGGAACCCGGCCCCAGCGCCACGCGTGGTGGAAACCCATGGACCAATTTCATTCAATGCGTTCGGAGCCGCAAGAAGGAAGACCTGTTGGCGCCCATCGAGGAAGGACACCTCTCCGCCGCGCTGGTTCACTTGGCGAACGTGTCCTACCGCCTGGGACGTACATTGCATTTTGATCCTGTGACAGAACGGGTCATAGCCGACGAAGAGGCCAACCGCCTGCTGCGTGGTGATGACCGTGGGTACCGCGAACCATTCACCATCCCGGAAAATGTCTAACAGCGCCGCCCCTGCCCAAAGCGGGGTAGCGCAGAGTCTCGTTCTCCAGAGACTCTGCGGCTCTTCGCTTAAATGCGCGTCTGTTCATCCGCTGGCAAGAGAATGCGGTCAATGGTCAGAGTGCGATTGGGGTTGGGCGCGGCGCTCAGGCTGCCGGAGTAATCATGCACACTCGACCACGGCCAGTCCTCGGCGCGCTGGGCAAGCCCCGCTGTCACCGGGTTGAGGTGAATATATTCTACCTCCTCGTAGTATTCTTTAACCGTCCGCACGGCCCGGTCGAAAAGCCGGGGCTGCCAGAGAAGGCCCGTCTCTTTTCTTCCGGCATTGATGCGCAGAGTCGAAGCGACCTTGATCGATTCCATTACCCTTGAGATGGTGACCGGAAAGCGGGGAAAGAAAATGGCGTGCCAATGATCCGGCAAGAAGACTCAGGCCGTAAGGAGAAAGTGATGTTTCTCTCGCCGCGCGCGCCCCACGCGGGCCAGGCACTCGAATTCGGATTCCTCGAGCCTCCCCCGATGGGGAAGCAACCGGCAACTGATGAATAAGAACCTGTCGGACACTACCAAGCGGCGCAAGCGGGACATGGAGGAGAATTATACGCGCATTCCCATGTGCACGAACCGCAGAGTCTCTGCAGTACGAGACGCTGCGCTACCCCGCTATTTCAACAGGTCCCGGGAAAAAGGGCTTGACATTCCTCCCAGCCATGCTAGGCTAGGTTTTAAGACTTCCGGTCGGGCGGAGGTTCTTTCGCGCCAGTTGCTTGCCTTTGCAACCTCGAAAACGCCAAACAAAGCGAAATTTCGAGCCCTTTTCAGGCGTTTTTCTGGACCGAGCCGGCAAAATGACGAGCCCCTTTTCACCCCACTTGACAAGTGGGAGCAAGATTCTCCGCAGCGCACCATCAACCCCTGAAACCATTGGGCCAGTAGAGGCTTGAATCAGCGGCGAAGCTAAGCGGTTATAGCATCAGAACAGGTCAGGAGGACTAGCATTCCATCCCTAAATACCAAGTTAAGAGCCATTCCGCTCGGCGGTTTAGGCGAGTTCGGAATGAACATGACCGCGTACGAATACGACGGCCATTTAATCGTCGTTGACTGCGGCATCATGTTTCCGGACGCCGAACTGCTGGGCGTGGACATCGTGGTTCCGGATTTCACCTACCTGCGGGAGAACCGGGAACGACTC
>CAWHWE010000040.1:0-231200 GCA_963832915.1 uncultured Acidobacteriota bacterium | reverse complement strand
TAAAGTGAGGACAGGTTGCGAGCAACTCCCAATACATGCCGCTCCGCTGCCAAGTAAGCCCGACGCTTCCCAGGAAGTTATCGGCGAGTCGTCTAATGTCCAGGAGATGTCGCCACCTCCGCCTCCTCCACCTTGGTTCGACTGGGCGTTCTGCTCTGGGGTGCAAGTTGACGAGGGACCATTGGCACAAGGATTTTGCAGCCCCATCGGGTCCGTAAGGGTAGTTGGATTATTGAGTACGTACGCATACCGGTTCAGTGACTGAGGATTAGTGACGTCCCCGCCCAGCGGGTCGGGACTGTGCCAGCGCCCGATGTTAGGCGAAAACACGCGAAAGGGAGTGAGGGCGGTGGTGGTGCTCGTGTCATAGTAGTCCAGATCCGCGAAGTTGTAGCCGCCGCTGCCCCAGTACAGCCATGCATCTCCCCAAGGGTAGAACACTTGGTCTCCCACCGCCGCCCCGTTCTGGCTCGTATACATGGTAGTCGAGTTGAGGTTGTTGACGTGGTTGAACCAGGTCCCGCCGCTTAGGTACACCACCATCTGCCGGCCGCCCAGCCAAACCAGGCTGTAGCTCCCCGCAACCCCGAGCCAGTTCCCTGCCGGGTCGAAAAGGTGCTGGGAGTCCCCGCTCGAATTCGCCCACTGCGCCCGGTCTCCCATGGCGTTGTAGGTGAACGTCCAAGTGGAGCCGCTGTCCACCTTTGAGACTCGTCCCTCCGCGTCCCATTGGTAAGTGTGCGCGGTCGCGTTGCTCGAGTCCTCGGTCAGGTCACCTGCCGCATCGTAGGTGTAGCCGGACGCTGTAATCTGATTGGTGCTGGCGCTGAAAGTCAAGTCCTTGCAAGACCCCGCAGTGCAAGTCATGTTACCGTACTGGCCGTTCGAGCCATCCGCAGTGTAAATGAAGGATAGATTATACGTCGAATTGCCCGTGGCTGCGGCGCCGCTCAGCCGGTTCACGTTGTCATAGGTGTAGCTCGCGGTGTGGCTGAAAGAGGAGTTCAGGTTGTCCTGGTACCAGTAGCCGTCC
Organism: uncultured Acidobacteriota bacterium; assembly: GCA_963832915.1. GTDB lineage: Bacteria > Acidobacteriota > Terriglobia > UBA7540 > UBA7540 > CAVROP01. The sequence goes on along the minus strand of CAWHWE010000040.1, from coordinate 230,167 downwards.
ACGTGAGTGGCGCAGACATGCTGTTCTTTGGCGCGTCTACCGTCCGGTGTAAAGGAGCGCGGGCTCGCGCTGGCGTCCGCCCTCGTGTTGCCTTCCCACCGCTCTGACAGCGTCGGCACCCGGAATCAGCTGATTTCGGAGCTCCATGCCCTGCCTACGGATGCCCCTCTCCAACGCTTCGAGTGCGACCTCACGACCGCCCTCGCATGGCTGGGGGCCAGGGTGGCTCGCTATGCCTTCCCTGTACGACTCTTTCATTCGCGACTCCAAGCCGGTTTATCCCGGCGCTATCCAGAGCTGCGCTCTGCGCCAGCCGGCGATCACAGCCGCCTCACGAGGCTTTGTGGCACCGACCCCGATTGTCCGGGACCCGCTGCCGCAACAGCACGTCCAACACGTACGCCAAGGCCACCCACTCGAGGTAGCCGATAAAAACGAACCATAACAACGGGAACTGCTCGACCCTCAGCAGAACAAGGGTATAAACCACTAAATGCGCCGTGAGGAACCCCAAAAATCCAGCCCAGAAACGGCCATTCCTCCAGTAGGGACGCATGGCCCGTACGCCGTAGCCAAACAAGACTGCGGTTTCGCCGACCAGACCGATCCACTTGAGCGGTAACTCCCCCTTCCCGCCGACCCTGACAGCGTAGATTGCGTAAACTGCTGCAAACGCCACAACAGCCATCCCGATGATGACGTACAGCGCGAAGTCTACGAGCCGACTCTTCGCCGATCGCCTACTCAATGGCATTCCCCCTTCATTGCAGATATCCCTTCTTGAATAACGCTTTGGAGCAGGGCTGCATCGACCTGGATCATGGGCGTCGCCTCCAGGACGGACTGGGATGAGGACATGAGGTTACTGAACACGGTGGATTTGAACGGGTACAAAAGTCCTCGCCCCCCCAAGTAGTTCGTCCTCGACGCAGCGTAGGCGAGTGCGGAATTGAGCCTGTATGCGCTCCAGGCGCTGGCCACAGGTTGCACAAGGTCACCTGCCGAGGGTAGCGTCGGAATGGGGTTCAGGCTGCTCCCGAAATTCGTCAAGAATTGGTTGATGCAGCCGTTGCGGCTTGTGAGGCTGTTCCATGTCGTTGTCAGGGTAGCGGACGAAAACAGGTCGCCGAGAAACGCCGCCGCCCAGGGAGTGAGAACAGCCAATGGGGTGGGGAAACACTGCACAGTGCCTGTCGGGTATTGTACCCCCCCTACGGTGACCGTCACCTGTGTGCACGTAAGAAGGCCGCCGAAGGCCGCGTTGCCAGCGCTGCCCGCCGTGGTGCCCGCCCCCGCGCCGCGACCAGCGCCACCACCACCGCCTCCCCCTCCACCCCAGTCGGGGGGCCAGAACCCTGGCGGCCATCCGGGGCCGCCGCATTCGGCCCCAACGTAATTCGGGTCGTTGCAGCAGTTGTTGTCATCGTTCGACTGTGAGCACTCCTCTGAGCCGAGCCCCGTCGGGTCGATGAGGCTCGTCGGATTATTGAGCACATATGCGTACCTGTTCAGTGACTGAGGATTAGTGACGTCCCCGCCCAGCGGGTCGGGACTGTGCCAGCGCCCGATGTTAGGCGAAAACACGCGAAAGGGGGTTAGGGCGGTGGTGGTGCTCGTGTCATAGTAGTCCAGATCCGCGAAGTTGTAGCCGCCGCTGCCCCAGTACAGCCATGCATCTCCCCAAGGGTAGAACACCTGGTCTCCCACCGCCGCCCCGTTCTGGCTCGTATACATGGTGGTCGAGTTGAGGTTGTTGACGTGGTTGAACCAGGTCCCGCCGCTTAGGTACACCACCATCTGCCGGCCGCCCAGCCAAACCAGGCTGTAGCTCCCCGCAACCCCGAGCCAGTTCCCTGCCGGGTCGAAAAGGTGCTGGGCGTCCCCGCTCGAATTCGCCCACTGCGCCCGGTCTCCCACGCCGTCGTAAGTGAACCCCCAGGTGGAGCCGCTGTCCACCTTTGAGACTCGTCCCTCCGCGTCCCATTGGTAAGTGTGCGCGGTCGCGTTGCTCGAGTCCTTGGTCAGGTTCCCCGCCGCATCGTAGGTGTAGCCGGAATTGATGATCTGATTGGAAGAGTTGTACATCCACTGAGGGCAGGGGGCCCCGTTCGAGCCCTGAACGCAGGTCATGTTCCCGTATCGATCATACCCCGCCGTTTGGGTGTTATACGTCAGACTGTAGCTGACCGTGCCCGATCCGGAGGGCGTGGCCACGGCAGCGCTCAGCCGGTTCACGTTGTCATAGGAGTAGCTCGCGGTGTGGCTGAAAGAGGAGTTCAGGTTGTCCTGGTACCAGTAGCCCATCACGTTGCCGTTATTGCCCGTGCCGCTGGTAGGCACGCTGCTGGGGCTGGGGCAGCTCCTAGGCGCCGTCCAGCTCGAGAAGTAATTGTACACCAGGCAGTAGTTCGCGTAGGAGTTGCCACCGTTCGCACCAAGCTGGATCATCCAGGGCTGGAGCCGATTGTTGTAGGTGTAGGTTTCGAGGGTGTTGGTGCAGCCGCTGCCCGCGCAACCATTTTCGAGCGAACTGACCGCTCCCCAAGCCGTGTAGGTGACATTTTCCGCCAAAGTCGGCGGATGGGCCGAGTCCGACAAGGAGCTTTGCACCGCCGTAACCTGCTGCGCCGCGTTCACGGTGTTGGTCAATGTAAATCCCGCCGGGTGCACCCACTGCGTCACGTCCCCCGCCCAATCGTAAGTATACTGCGTATTCCAAATGCTCGAGGTGCCGCAATTGGAGGGGTTGCATTGCCAGAAGTTCGCCGTGCGGCCCATGGCGTCGTAGCTGTAAGCGGTGGCGGTCGAAGGACTGGTGCAGGTTCCGGAGGCCGTATTCGTGCAGGTCAGCACCGTCCTGCCTTTGGCGTTGGCAAAGCTGACACCGGTCCAGGCGGGCATGGTGCTGGGCGCCTGGTCGTAAAAGAAATTGGCTGTGGGCGTGGCGCCATCGTTATACGTCTTCGTGGTGAGGCGGTTCATGGTGTCGTAGGTGTACGTGGTGGTGATACTACGAGCGTCGGTGCGGGTGCACGGGGCGCTTGGGTTGCCGCTGCACAAACTGCCTGAAACGGGGTAGGTGTATGTCGTGGTGCCCGCCTCAGGGGTTTGGGCGCTCGTCAGGCGGCCCAGCATGTCGTAAACGTAGGTCCGCGTCTGGCTGCCCTGGGTCACGTTCGTGAGGTCGTCCAGGAGGTTGTAGGTATAGGTGGTCTGGTAATTCAAATGCGGCGAACTGCCGGGGTCCTCGATTACGGAAGTGACGCGCCCTAAGGCGTCCGAGCAGATCGTCCGTGCTTTGCCTGCCGGATCGGTGGCAGTCGTACAGTAGCCGAGGGTCGAAGAAGGAGTGTAACTTATGCCTGTGGCGGCTGTGTCCGGGTAGGTCACGGACGTCGTGCGGTTGAGGGCATCGTATCCATAGGTGGTGAGGCCGTAGGTTGAATCAGTATTGTGGCAGTACGGGTTCGACACGCTGTAGACGCGGCCCAGGCTGTCGTACTTCGTGTCTACCTCGCTACAGGCTTGCGCGTCCAAGGTCTCGTTGACGCGACCTAAACCGTCAAGGTACTGCGTCACCGTGTGAGAAGTAGGGATGTTGTTTAAAAGGCGTGTGGTGGCAATATTGAAACCGGTTGCTGCATCCGTGTAATTGATGGTGGTTTTGCCTCCGTCGGGATAGTCAGTTTCCTTGAGGCGCCAGAAGTTCGGGTCGGTGTAATCGTAATTGGTGGTTTTGCCATTCGGGTCCTGGATCGAGGTGAGCACACCCCCGCTGCAATTCCAGGTGAGCGCGTAGCTGAGGGAGGTGTTGGGCAGCGTGATGGTGGTGGGGAAGGAACCGTTGCAGGAGGTGCTGCCCGTGTAACTGTAGGTGGTCGTGTTGCCGTTGTAGTCGGTGGCGGCGCTCAACGCGCCATAGCCTGCGCCATTCCCATTATAGGGCCCAAAAACAAAGCTCCGGCTCAGGGCGGCGTTGCTGGCCGTTCCGTAGGAATCCGTTTCGCTCTTGAGATTGCCCGAGCCGTCGTAGGTGAAGGCCTTCTCGGACACCAGGTTGGTGGTGTTGATCGTGCTGGGGCAATAGGACGACTGCGCGCTGCTGTACACCAGCACGTAGGAGGGCAGGTCCTGATCGTTCCCACCGGAATCGAAGTAGCAGGTCATCGTCTCCCGGGCCAAGCTGCCTACGCCGCCATTACCATAGTTGTATTCTTCCAAAAAGGTGGGCAGACCGGTATAGCTGTTGTAGGAGGCGACGGTCTGCGCGACCTCGTTATTCGAGCTGCCATTGAGCGTGGTCGTCACCGTGCGCTCGGTAATGGGCAGGGTTACGGCGACGCTATTGCAACTGGTCGAGGTGCTGTTGTAGCAGGTGTTGACCGTCTCGAGCACCGTAGTACCCTCACCCTGGTAGACGACCTTTTCAGTCTGGTAAATTCCCTGAAAATTATAAACCGTTTCGTTCGACATCGGGTCGAGCACCGTCGTCGTCCAGGCCGAGCCGCTTTCCCCATGGATATACTCCCACGAGTTGTTGGACCCTGTGTCCGGCGTGTGACGGTACAGAATAGCCCCACTGCCGTCGTTGCAGGTGATGCCGTTGCTGCCCCCCGCGTACGTATATTTGATGGTCCCACCCGTGGGCAGGGTGATGGAGGCCAGGCGACCTGTGGTGTCGGACGGGTAGCTGGGCGTGGCCTCGTAAAGGAACGTGTACTTGTCGGGCGTGCTGGGGCTGTTGTCAGGGAGGTCGATCTCGCTCACCAAGTACTGCTGCGTGGCGCCGTATTCGCTGATCCCGCTACAGCCGAAGTTGGTGCGCACGGTTTGGGCGGTGTATTTGAAGGTGATTTTTCCGGTGCCGCCGTTGGGGGGCGACCAAGTGTAGGTTGACAGGCTGCCCGGCGTCACCGTCAAAGCCGTGGTGCCCAGGGTGTCCGTATAAACGCCCGAGCCGGCATTGTAACTGATCACGTTGGAATTCATGTCCGTGATGGTGAAGGTGCCCGAGGTGGGGTTGCCGGTCCAGAACGGCGCGTTGTAGGCCACTCCCGCCACCGAATAGACGGTGGCGCTGGGCGAGGCCGTCACCTCGATTTGCCAGCCGGAGCCGTCCGTGGCGCCCCCCCAGTTCGAATAGGGCGGATACTGGCTGGTGCAGGGGGTCGAGTTGCCCGTGGACACGCTCAGGCCGGGAAACGGGTGAGGGGTGTTCGTACCGTCGTAGTAAACCCAGGAGGAGTAAACGTTGTAGTCGTAGGGTCTGGCGTCGTAGGAACACTGTTCCTGGGTTATCCGGTAGGTCACGTAACCCGTCATGGACTCTGAGGTTCCACCCCAGCCCCAGGTGGTGTTGCTGGTGGCGCTCTGGCCTACCGGCGTCCAGATGGAACTGTCGTAGGTGATCGCGTAATTGAAGGGCATGCCGCGGCCCTGCTTGCTGATCACCGGGAGGGAGAAGTGCACGTTGAGGTTGGCCAGGTTCACTGTGTCGAAGCTGCCGCCGCCATAGGTGCCGTAGGGCGGGAGGCCCGTGGCCACCTGGGCGGAGGCAGGGTGGGTTATGAGCACAGTGAGCAGGAAGAGGAAAGCGAGCCGAAGTGGACCACCCCTGTGTCCCCTCCTTAACAAGGAGGGGAGTTCGCGAGTTTCGATTTTGCAGTTTCCAGTTTCCAACTTCCAGTTTCCATTTTCGGCTCTTGTCATTGGGCGCCTCCTGTGGACGGCGGCAGGTTGAATTCGCTGGCCGGCACGCCGGAATTTACGAGCACATTGCTCACGGTTAAATCAAGCAGCAGGGTGCGCTGCACGAACTTTTGGATGTGGAAAGGAACCAGCGCTCCGTTGGTGTTTTGGAAATTCCCGTACTGGATCTCGACCGGGAGGTTGGTGTTCGCGTCCGTGTCAGGGTGAGTGTTGAAATCAAGGACGAGAGGTAGGAACGACTGCGGATCAAAGTAAATATCCATGCTGCTGAGGGTCTGAATCAGCGTGGTGGCGCTGGCGGATTGGCCGGGCAGGAGACGCGCCGCCTGCAAATGAAGCATGGTCGCGCCCTTGCTGGTGTCCGGGCCGAGGTAGGAAACTGCGACTTGGGGATCGGCGTAAATGGCTTCGAGCGTCAGTGTCGGGAAGAACCAGCTCGCGTCGGTCCAGCAGTTGTGGATGGGCATGGAGTGGACCGTGGCGTCCGGCCCGCTCCACGTTCCGGCAATCCCGTTGCGAATCTCCTGGCGCGTGCCGCCGCTCAAACTGAACTGGACGATGCTCTCCTGATTGACGTGTCCGATCAGAATGGCCCCGCCGCTTTCCTGATCGGAACCGGCCACGTAAGACGCGGTGGCTTGCAGGGTTGCGTCATTCACGCTCACCGACCCGGAGAGAGCGTTAAGTGAGGACGCAATTAAAGTAAGAGCCTTGGGGTCGCGCACGGCGGCTTGCTGCGCCGTTGCTTGCCTCGTGCCGAGCGAGCAAAACATCAGCGCAGCGGCAAGCCCGAAAAGGAATACTTGACGGACCACGCGCAGGATGGTGGGTCGATCGGTAAGCCGGGACATGGGGCTACCTCCTGGAGGGGGATTGCGGGATGAAAGCCAAGCGAGCCTTTCTGACAGGTCAACATCCACACAGCGTTATCTCCTGAGTGGAAGACAGCACAGGAGTAATCAACAGATTATCAGTTTGTCAAGGGACAATATGCCCTGAAACAACATTTTCTTGATACATGATCTCCAGCGCTAAAATGTCCCATTTGTTCTCGGGGAGGGTTTCGAAGCGGGTAGCGGGCATGGTCAGTGCTTTTCTGAGCTATTCTCATGCCCGATATCCGACTGGCAAGGATGCGCAGTCAATGCCTCTTGACAACACTCCGACAAAAGAGTAGCCTAGTTATGTGAGAAGCGGAATTCCGGAGGAAGTCCTTTCCTCGGTAACCTGACACGCCACCTCAGGAGGAACTATGTCCTTACGCAAATCACCCCGGCTTACCCCCGCGCTCCTCGCCGCCGCACGCAAGAATGCGCAGCATTCCACCGGACCGCGCACCCCGGCAGGAAAGCAAAACTCGAGATTGAATGCCGTGAAGCACGGGCGATACGCCATGCTCGAAAATCACCGCTCCGCAGATCTCCGCCTTTGCAAGATAGCCCTGGGCGAAGACCCGCACTTGGAGAACACCGACAAGACCCTAAGGACCGACATTCCGTCCGGGAACCCGGCCATGGAGCAAGCGTAGTAACTTTAAAAAGTGAACGAACGACGCGGGAATGTCATTGAAAACAAAGAACCGGCGTTGAAAACTTAGCCACGAAGCCAGAATGTGTATGAAAACACAGCGCTTAGCTTTTCATAACGGGAATGTCATTGAAAAGACAAAGGGTTAAGCTCGCTACTAGAAGATCCGGATAGTGCACGGGGACAAGTTGTCAACGTCGCCGCATAGTGTTCCCAATTCCCCAGAGAACCAGCCGGGTGGAGGCTGGCGGTAATTCCAGATTGCAGATTTCAGATTTGAGAGAGCCAAAAACAGGCAAGGGCGAGGCGGGAAGCACGTCGGCGAGACGCCCGTGCCAGGCGCCGCCTGGGGCTGATTCCAGATTGCAGATTTCAGATTTGAGAGGAGAAAAAAGCCGCAAGAGAAAAAACCAAACGGGACGCGTCTTGCATTATCGGGACGCCCGCGCTACGCGCTGCTGCCCCACGGGGCAAACATCACAAATGCCGAGCGAGTGCGGGCGGCGGAGGGATTCGGCCAGAAACTCATCACGGTGGTGAGCAAGCCGCAAAGCGGAAGCCTGCCACAGCGGAAGGCCTTCCTCACCGTGAGGCCGGAAAGCGCCCATCTGATGGTTTTGCGCACCAAGGAGCGCCAGGGGTTCGAGCTTCGATTGGTGGAGATTGAAGGCAAAAAAGGGAGTGCTTCCGTCGAGTTGGCCGTGCCGATGGCCGGAGCGTCGGAAACCAACTTTTTGGGTAAAAAGGTGGCGGAGGTCTCTTCGAGCGCCGGCAGTCTAAACTTCGAGCTTCAGCCTTGGAAGGTCCGAACCTTCGAGGTTCTGTGAGGCATGCTGACTTACTGCAACTTGACCAGTCTGGGAAGGAGGACGCTCACATCGGGCGAACCCCAGCCCGTAGCGAGATCCCATCCAGTGGCTGCGTTGTACCCTGGCACTCCGTGGAGGTTGTTGTTGCCGGCCGTCACATCATGGAAACCCATCCCGCGTAGCAAGTAGAGTCTCAGATTCAGTAACCCAAGTGGGTGGCCGGCTAACTGATTGCCGTCAGCGATGATGCCTGCCCATTGTGGGACGCCCTCGCTGGTGCCGCCGATGGTATAGTAACCCGGAGTCCCCGCAAAACTCTTATAAACCAAAATCGGCGTGCCTGGGTCAGCGTTGTACGCTACATCAGGGATGCCGCGATGATGATGGAGTTCCTTTTGAACGGATGCGGGAAGCAGGTATTGATAGAGGGGTTCCCCGAAATGCTGGCTAACGCCACCCCCAGACGCGCCATGAGCATCGTTCCAGACAGTTTCAGACTGGTAGTTCCCGTTCGTGTCAGCGGAGAGACTGGTGCCGCCGACCGCCGTGACCAAGGGCGATGACGCCGGGAACTCTACGGTAGGAAAGGGGTAATAGTTACCGCTGATATTAATATTAGCGCTGCCGGAGTCTCCCGTGCTTGACAATATAGTGACATTTTCCAGGGCGGCTCGTAGGTAGAAGCGCTCAAAGTCCGCCATCACGCGCAGGCCTGCCGGATCGAACAGGGTGTTCTCGGTCGCCCCCCAGCTTTGAGAAATGATTTTGCCCAGGTGGTGGTCCAAGGCATACTGCTCCAGTTGCAGAAACTCCGGTAGCCCCTGCACACCCTCGGTTTCGCTTACGGGGCTGGTTAACAACACGATGCCGGCGCCGGGCGCCAGGGCATGCGCCCACTCAACGTCCAGAGTTGTCTCGGATGCCCAACCCACCTGGTCGCTGTCGCTAGGGTCGAAGGGCACAGTACCCAGAGGCGCAAGCACAGTAAACGAAGGCGGGGCAGGCAGGCCATAACCCGCGTCAAAGGTTGACAGATCGTTCGCGATCGTGGGGCTGCCAAACGAGTCAATGATGATTATCGTCTGACCGGCGCCGGTATAGCCAGCGTTTAACAGAGGCGTCAAGTCGTAGGCATTTTGAATCTCCTGGGGGCTATAGCACGGATTCCCTGTATTAATGCGGCATTCGGCGTCTGTGGGAGGCAGGAGTGAAGAGGTGGAAACAAGCCTCAACCCCTTCACCCTTGTCACGCGAGAGATGACATCTGGAAGTGTACTCGGGGCTTGCCCGGCGGGAGTTGATTGGGCATGCACGGTAAACAAGCATGGAAGAAATGCGAAACTAACGCCAACCAACGAGCGGACGAATCGCCACATCGTCATCCTCCTGATGCGGAGCACACGCTCCCTGATGCGAAGGGTCTTCCCCCAGGGCGTGAGGTGGTCAACGAACGGTGACGTCGCCAAGTCTGGTGAACTTGGCCGAGCCCGCCGGACCTTCGACAGAGAGCGTCACATTGTAGGCGCCGGCCTTTTGGTAAACGTGCGTGGGATGCTGCTCGGTGGAACTCCTGTCATCTCCGAAATCCCATTTCCACGAGGTGATCTTGCCATAGGATTCATCGTGGAAAGCTACCAGGCGCCGGCCCATATCGGCGATCTTGAAGTCCCAATGCGCCTCGATGGGCTTGTGATATTTGGCTTCCAGGGGCATCAGCTTGAACTGCACCAAGTCACTCGCGTCGCCGTACATCGTGGTTTTGTGGGAGAGATTGTAGAAGCCTCTGTAGGTCTTGGCGTTCACGTCGTCGTAATCCAGGACGGCCCACGACATGCCGATCAGCTTGTTCTCCTCGAGCGAGGACTCCATGGAGCGTTGTGGCCCGTCGCAACTGGCGTAATCGAAGGGGGTGATCCAAAACTCCAGCACCAGCTTGCCGCTTTCACCAGGCTTGAAGTTGTAGGAGTAAGCGGCGTTGGCCCAAGGCAGCCGCTTGAGCCAGGACTGGCATCCCCACACAAAGGCCCAATCCTTGTCCCCGGGCGGGGTGAGAATGTGGTAGTTCTGCGCAAACACGTTTTGGAAGCGGAAATAGCCCTGCCAGTAGTCCAGCAACGACCTGTGAGGGTGCATATCGATGATGTTGGCGCCGCCGGAAAGGTCTCCGTCCACTACCAATTCGAAGATGTCATTGTGCAAGTCGTTGCGCGCGAAGTCCCAATAATTGTCGTAGGCTTCATAAAGGAAATAGAGCCGGTTCAAACCCTTCACCCATCCCACGCGCACGCGCACGTCCAGATCCTTGGGGTCGATGTTCGTGCCGTGGCCATTAACGGTGTCGGAAAGCTGGTCCGTGCCGATTACGTAGTCTTCCGGCACGATATCCCAATCTTCCGTTTTGCCGTCAATCCGCGGGATCTCGTCGGCGGGAAACTGAAAAACCTTATAGACAACGTTGGGCCGCTCGATGGCCAATGCAGACGCCGCGGCGAAGGCCAGCAAGGCAACAATGAGAAGTGGTTTTAGTGTGCGCATGGTCGGGAGTATAACTCATCCGGCGGTGACGCGCCATATTGCAGTAGGGGATTGCAGTAGGGGATTGGGGGATTGCAGTAGGGGAGAAATGGAGCCGCTTTCGTGTGCCCCCTCCCCCCGCATTCCCCAGGCCCGGAGCGAATCCGTTCGAGCCTCTGGGGTTCGTACGCCAAGGACTAGGCCCCGATGTATTTCGCATAGACGCTTCGCGCCGCCGCCGGGTCGCGCGTGCCTTTCACGATTGCCCGGCCGTCGGGAAAAACCGTCAATTCGAAAAGGTCCACCGAGAAAACCAACAGGAACTCGTTGGCGCGCACGCGGCCAAACTGCTCCAGGCGAGTCTTCAACGCCGCTAGGTCCAATTGGCGGGGCGCGGCCGCGTGAATCTGCACCGAATCGCGCCCGCAAAGGTTGGTATGCACCGGTCCCGTCCGGTTGAGATAGGCAAACTCTTTTGCGCCGCAAACTCGGCACAGAGGGTCTATGCGAGGCCGGACCTCTTGGAACTGGTTCTTCCAGATGTCATAAGCGAGCATGGCTCCGTGCAGTTCCTCGCGGCAGCCCAGAAGGATCTTCAGCGCCTCCGTCACCTGGATGGCCGCCACCCACGAAACCGCCGGGCTGATCACGCCCACCGTGTCACACGTGTCATACGTGCCCTCGGGCGGGCTGGGGAAAACGCAGGCCAAGCAAGCCGTGCTGCCGGGAAGGATAGTCATGGTCGTGGCGTAGCTGGCCACCACGGCGCCGTAAATCCAAGGGAGGGCGAGCTTCACCGACACATCGTTCAACAGGTAGCGCGCCTCGAAGTTGTCCGTGGCGTCCAGGACCACCTGGAAACCACTGACGAGTTTTTCGATGTTGCGGTTGTCCACGTCTTCAACCACGCCCTCGACTTTGACCTCGGAATTAATCTGGTTCAGCTTGCGCGCCGCGGCCATGGCTTTCGGCATTCGCTCCCGTGCATCCGCCTCGTCGAAGAGGATCTGGCGCTGGAGGTTCGATTCCTCGACAAAGTCGCGGTCCACGATGCGCAGCGTTCCCACGCCCGCGCGCACCAGGGCATTGGCCTGGGCAGTTCCCAGCGCCCCGCACCCCAATATCAGCGCCTTCGATTCGAGAAGCTTCTCCTGCCCCTCCGCGCCGATCGGAGGAAAAAGAATCTGACGGGAGTATTTTTCGCGGTTCATCATTATTTCAACCCGAGCCGTTGGCGTGAGGCCCTCAGGCCTTCGTCCTTGTATAAGAGTGTAGTCTGAAGACTAGCATTCGCAGGGCAGGTTTCTCAACATATTACAACTCCGCACAGGATTGAGGATTCTGGATGCCATGTTTCAGGTACCGCGCCACGAGTTTGTCCCGTCACCTCCAGTGGGGGTTGCTTACCACGACCGGCCCTTGCCGCAAGCGCCCGCGCAACTCTGCGCCGGCGGCCGCGGCACGCCCGCCCAGGTGTTCCCGCTCAAGCACCTCGAGGGTGGCCAAGCCGGAGCGCATCGCCAGCCTGTTCTCGCTGAACGTGGTGGGGTGAATGATGGCGCCCAGTGCAAGGAGCGGGTAAATACAAGATATAAGCGCCGACCTGCTTTCTTCAGCGCGAGGCTTTTTGTTCGGGGTCAGGACAAGCCGCAATCGCCGGCAAAGGCAGCCTTCAGAAGTCAGCTTGCTGCCTGCCGCGCCCCCAACGGCAGGAGAACCAGCAGCCTTTACCATGTCCAAGCTGTCCCTTGCTCTGCGTTTTCGAGGGGGGCAACGGAGCTTGGCGGCCGTACCCCGTTACTGCGCCGACCCCTGCCCAGAAGAGTGCCCCAAGAGCGCCGCCTCAGTCTTGCAGGGACCGAAATCTTTGGCCACCTTCTCCACCTCGAAAGTGGGATTTCCCGACGAGTCTTTGCTTTTCTTGCCCTTCAGGTGAACTCGCTCGTCAGGCTTCAGCCCAGCGGTCTCACCCTCCAGAGCGTAAGTATTCTTGTTTTTCTCGGTTTTCAATTTGATCCCCTCGCTGGATTGCTCAACGCACCCGACGAGGGAACCATGGTTGTGAAGGACGAAATAGGCGATTCCCACTCCCGCCGCCGCGGCCGCGACTCCGGCGCCAATAGCCGCACCGGAACCATAGCCTCCCTTCGGCGCGGTGTAGACACCGCCGCTACCGCTTCCCGGACTTCCGCCACCGCCGTACTGAGCAATCGCGGGAACGATAGCAAACATGCAAAGGCAAATCGCCAAAGTCAATCGAGCCAGAAATGTCTTGGTCATCGTATCCTCCTTGGTCTGCGACCCGCTGAGAGAATCAGGGATGAAGTTGTCCGCCTCCTTTTCTGAGGCAGCCATTCCCATGGTCTTCTTCAAGCTGGGATTTTCCCCAGACCCACTTTCGAAGGTAATGCGAGCGGAGCGAGCAGTTGTCAGGCGTCTGTAAAGAAAAAGTCAAAGTTTCGTCTGGCCTAAGTCGCTTATCGTAAAGGTACGCCGAGAAAACCAGCAGGAGGCCCTTAAGCTTTCGTCCTTATATAAGTGTGTAATCTGAAGGCTAGCATTCGCAGGGCAGGTTTCTTAACATATTACAACTCCGCACAGGATTGGCTGTCCTGGCGCGACAAAAAAATCTGGACGGGCGCAAGCCGTAGAGCGATGATTAAGGCAAGCGGAATGCGCAGCGGCAAGGTATCCTGCCCGGGTTCGCCGTCCGGGCCCGACCACCTGCCGAGTGTTTTGCAAAATGACCGAGCCATTGCCATTTGAAGAAGAACGCCGATTGATGGTGGAAACTCAACTGCGGCGTCGCGGCATCCGCGATGAGAGGGTTCTGGACGCCATGTTTCAGGTGCCGCGCCACGAGTTTGTCCCGTCACCTCTAGTGTCGGCTGCTTACCATGATCGGCCCTTGCCGCTAGGCGAAGCGGAGACCATCTCCCAACCCTATATCGTTGCGGCCATGACTGAAGCAGCCAACGTGCAGCCGGGAGACAAGGCGCTGGAAGTGGGAACAGGGAGTGGGTATCAGGCAGCCATCCTATCCTTTCTGGGCGCAAGAGTTTACACCATTGAACGCAATGCCACGCTGGCGAAATCGGCGGGCGAGCGGCTGGCGCGCCTCGGGTTCGACGGAGTGGAAGTCATCGTGGGCGACGGTAGCGAAGGCTATCCACCCGCGGCGCCTTATGCGATCATTCTCGTCACCGCCGCCGCACCGTTTATTTCCCCTGCCTTGTTCGACCAACTTGCAGAAGAAGGCCGCTTGGTGATTCCTGTGGGGGACCTCCGGCGCCAAGATCTCCTGCTCAACTTCAAGCAGGATGGACAAGTCAAAACGCGCAGGCTCGACCCCTGCCAGTTTGTGCCGCTGGTCGGGAAAGCCGGCTGGCCCGAAAAGGAAAGGCGGCTGATGTAAATTCCTGCCGTCCGGTGCGATTTTTCTTGACTCGAACTCACCCGGATTTTATTATCGGCTTAGCTAGAAAGGAGGTGATCCATGTCGATAGAAAGTTACCTTAGCGAGGGTGCTGAGGCTTAAGGCGTCAAGCAGGTACCCATTCGAGGGAACCCTTCGCTAGCGAGAGGGTCAGTGGCAGGGCGCTGCTGGCGCCGTTCTTCGGGATGACCGGAGAAGAGCCAAACCCAATCAGTATCCCGGGCCCCTGGTCATGCGGTCAGCGCACGGCCAGGGGCTTTTTGTTTTGATGCGAGCCTTCAGCGCCGCCTTCTCATCACCTCAAAGGCTTTCAGGATGACCTTAGTAGCCATCTCGGTGAGGTGATACTGTGGCATCTCTTCCCGGCGCACCCAGCGGGCGTCCACGACGTCGGAGGCGGGTTTAAGCCGCCCGCGCTTCAGCCGGCAAACATAATCCACGATAACGTAATGGTACTTGACGCGTTTCCCGTCCCGTGTGATGCGGTCAAACGCTGCAATAATTTGCAGTGGCTCGGTGTCCAGGCCGGTTTCTTCCTTCAATTCGCGCCGCACCCCCTCGGCCAATTCCTCACCGAGTTCGAGCATTCCACCCGGAATGGACCACTCACCCTTGAGCGGCTCGCAGCCGCGGCGAATGAGGAGGGCATGGTGGCGATGAACAACCACTCCGCCCACGCCCACGATGGGACGATCTGGATATTCTCGTTTCATCTTTTCGCTCGTCACTCGTCTCGCCACCGGGGGTCGTCGCTCTTAATGCCGGCGGTTGTGGCTGCTATTGATTCGCCGCACGTGCCACGACTTCATAAAACATCTTCACCCCCCGGCGGAGCTGCTCGACGGGCACGCGCTCATTGGCCGCGTGCTGGGTGGCGTTCACTTCCGGTGTTACTTCGAGGGGGTTGAACCCGTAACAAGTAATTCCAAGCTGGCGGTACAACTGGCTCTCAGTGTACCCGCTACCCAGCCCCGGCGCAACAATTGCCTGCGGATTGTATTGGCGCACCACTTGCTCTATCAGCCGGTAGAGGCTCGTGTCCGTGGAGGATGAGTTTGGAGGCTTGAAACGGCTGGCAGAAGTAATCCGGATGGAATCATCCGCCAGCACGGTTCGAAGCTGGGCCAGAAACACTTCGGGGTCTTCACCCGGAAGCAGCCGCACATCAAGCTCGGCGTAGGCGGTGGCAGGAATCACATTGGTCTGAGAACTGCCCTTGAGGACGGTGAGTGAAATGGTGTCCCGAAGGAGGTAATTGCAATCTTCGTCCCGGCTGACGCTTCGGGCGAAAGCGGGGTCCTGAAGGGCCTTTCGGATGTTGCGGAATTGTGAAGCTCGCGGTTCCGGTTGGAGTCTTGCGATCGCGGCGAAATACCGTTCCACGGAGGGTAGCAAGCGGATGGGTGGCTGCCAATCCACCACTCGGGACAGGGCCTTTACCAGCCGGTCCGGCGCTGAGTCAGGAATGGGGATAGAGCCGTGACCGCCTCTGCCCGATGCCGTGAGGCGAAGCCAGAAGGGGGCCTTCTCCCCCACGCCCACCCCGTAAATTGTCCCCTGCCCCCGGGTAATCAGGTTCGAGCCACCCTCCGTAATGAGGAATTCCGCATTGCGCACCAGTTCCGGATGGTTTTCGACCATCCAGACGCTGCCCGTGCCGCCGACTTCCTCGTCCGAGGTGGCCAGGAAAATCAAGTCACGCTTCAGGGGCAGGTGTTCCCGGGCCGCAATCAGCATAACCATGGCCTGGAGCATCCCCTCGTCCTTCATATCCTGCGCGCCGCGTCCGTACATTTCCCCGTTCAATATTTCACCGGAAAAAGGTGGAAGCCGCCAGTTCCTGGCGTCTGCTTGGACCACATCCATGTGGTTTAACATGACCAACGGCCTAAGCGTTCCATCTCCTTTGATGACCGCGAAGATATTGGCTCGCCCGGGGGCGTAAGGATAGATGGTGTTTTGAATCCCAGCCTGATCGAAAAGCCGGTGGAAGAATTCTGCCGCCGCCGGTTCATTCCCAGGCGGGTTCGAAGTGTCAATGCGCAAGTACTCGCGCATTAACTGCACAGTCTCGTCCTGGTACGGTGGCCAGACAATCGCCTTGAGGTGGTCATCAAGCTGGGTTTCAGCGAAGGCGCAAAACGAGAGCGCGCTCAGAACCAGCAGGACGCGGAGCGGCTGAAGTTTCCCCGGCGCTGCGCATGGGGCAGATCTGTTTTGGAAATCACCCATAATTTCAGTGACCAATCTGTAAGGTCCCGAAATCGCATCAATGAGACTGGTTACTATATCAGATGCCTCGCCGTAGGCAAGTTAAGTTCCCCAGCTCCGCAAAATTCTTGCGTTTTTTCGGTCAAAACCTTTATAGTCAACTAGTTGAAACCCGCGAGAACAAACGATTGGGGATTGTCCGCTGGCTAAGTCCACCACACCTCGTATCTTCATCACCTTAGCGGGTCCTAACCTCGCGACAATGGAAGCTCAGGCCAGCCACTCGATCGGTGCTCGCGTGGGCTACGAGCTGCGATTGGACCACCTGCAGGACTTTACCCAGTTCGAGGTCTCGCTGCATCAGATGCTCGCGCGCTTGCATGTTCCACAGACCATCGCCACGTGTCGAAGGGAAGAGGCCGGCGGAGCCTTCAAGGGAAGCGTGGAGCAGCAAGTAGGGGTCCTTGCGGCCGCCGTGCGCGCGGGTTGCCAGTGGGTGGATATCGAGTTCGAGTCCATTAAGGAGGCAGGCGCCTCGCTGCTGCGGCAATTTCATCCGGCCAGGATTATCGCGTCCCATCACAACTTTCGTAGGACCCCCGCGCTCGGCCCCCTCTATCGCCAACTCGCTCGCCTACCGGTCAACATGGTCAAGGTGGCCACGCACGCCGGGCATTTGCGCAACAACCTTCAAATCCGACAACTCCTCAAGACCCATCACCGTCAGAGTCCGAAGCTGGTGGCGGTGGCGATGGGCGCCTCGGGCATTCCCTCGCGATTGTTGGCGCTGCTTTGGGGTTCGGCCATCACTTATGCTTCCCCCGGAAACCATGCGGTGGTGCCCGGCCAGGTTGCCGCAGAACTCATGCGGTCCATATATCGGGTGGACCGGCTTGACACGCGCACCCAGCTTTATGGCGTCGTGGGGTCGCGCGCTTCGATTTCCCTTTCGCCCGCCATGCAAAACGCGGCTTTCCAGGCCAAGCATGTGAACGCCGTTTTCTTGCCTTGCGAGACCGATCAGCTTTCGGACTTCCTCGTCTTCGCGCGTCAGGCGGGCTTGATGGGCTTCGCTGTGACCATGCCCTACAAGCGCGGTATCCTGCGTTCGCTCGATTGGGCCGACCCTCTCGCCACTCGCATTGGCGCGTGCAATACCGTTGCCGTCCAGGGCGGCAAGTGGATGGGCTGGAATACCGACGCGGCGGCGGTGGTCGAAGTGCTCACCAAGCGGTTGAGATTGTCCGGCAGCCGCATGTTGATTTTGGGCGCCGGAGGAGCCGCCCGCGCCGCCGCTTACGCTTTGCGCGCCGAGGGCGCAAGAGTCATCGTCGCAGCGCGCCGCGAGGAGACGGGGCGGCGACTGGCGCGCGCGGTCAATGGTGAAGCGGTCTCCTGGGAGGGCGCCGAGGGGCTGGAAGTAGATGCGGTAATTAATGCTACTCCGGTGGGCATGTACCCCTACGTGGATTCTTCGCCCCTCGACTTGGCGCGTTTGCGAGCGTCCGTGGTTTTCGATATGGTGTATTACCCGCTCGCCACGTGCTTCATCACGGAGGCCCGGGGGCGTGGCTTGATCACCATTGCCGGCCTTGAAATGCTGGTGGCACAAGGCGCTCGTCAATTCGAGATCTGGACTGGCCTCTCTGCCCCACGAGCCCTGATGGAGCAGTCCATCCGCCAAATCCTGGATCACGCCACCAATCAGTAGGTGGTAGGTGATATGTGGTAAGAGGGGAGCGGTAGGCAGAGGGTAGGGTATGATCCCCACGTGCCACTAACTAAATCCTGATTCCTGAATCCTATTCCTATGCCCGACATCGAACCCACTTTCACCGAATTCCAGCGCCTGGCCCGCCGCGGAAACGTTGTACCTGTTTACCGGACGATTGTTGCCGACCTGCTGAGCCCGGTTTCTGCTTACTTAAGACTTTCCCCCGAGACCTTTGCCGGGGCGAGCCATCATGGCCCCGCCGGCAAGGCGCATCATTACAGCTTTTTGCTGGAGAGCGTGGAAGGCGGGGAGCGAGTCGGGCGCTACACTTTTTTCGGCGTTGACCCGTTTGAGGTGATTTCCTCTCGCGGCGATCGAATTACTATCACACGGGGCTCGCGCCGGACGGAAGAATCCGGTGACATCTTCGAATGCCTGCGTCAGATGGGCGCGCGTTACCGCTCCGTGACCCTGCCCGGCCTGCCGCCGTTCACAGCCGGCGCCGTGGGCTTTCTTGCCTACGAAGCGGTCCGCAGGCTGGAGCGCCTTCCGGCCCGCGTCGAGATGGACGTTGACGTGGACGACGCCGCCTTCATGTACTTTGCCAACCTCGTCGCCTTCGATCACGTCCAGCACCGCCTGTTTCTGATTGCGAATGTTCTGACGGAAGAAGGCAGTGGCGCCCTGCGCGCCAAGTACGACGCCGCGGTCCGCCAACTCGCGCGTATGGAGAGCCTGTTGCGCCGCCCGCTCGTCCTGCCGCGCCGCCGTCCGCCCAGCGGCCCGTTGCGCGTGCGGCACAACATGACCCGCCGGCGTTACGAATCCATGGTGGAGCGCTCGAAGGAATACATCCGCGCCGGCGACATCTTCCAAGTTGTGGCCTCGCAACGCTTGGAGGTGCCCGTGCGCGTCCCACCCTTTGAGATTTACCGCGCCCTGCGGGTCGTGAACCCTTCGCCCTACATGTACTACCTGCGCATGGGCGATTCCACTATCCTCGGCTCATCCCCGGAAATGCTCGTGAATGTTTCGGGACGCGAAGTGGAATACCGGCCCATCGCCGGAACGCGCCCCAGAGGTAAAACGGAGGATGAAGACAAGAGGCTGGAGGAAGAACTGCGCGGCGATGAAAAGGAGCGTGCCGAGCACATCATGCTCGTGGACCTGGGCCGCAACGACATCGGGCGCGTGTGTGAGTTCTCGACCGTACGACCGAAGGAAGTCATGTTCGTCGAGCGCTATTCCCACGTGATGCACCTGGTCTCATCCATTCGCGGCCGGCTCCGCCCGGATGCGGACAGTTACGCCGCGCTGGCGGCTTGTTTTCCTGCCGGCACGCTCACCGGCGCGCCCAAGGTGCGCGCCATGGAAATCATCGACGAGCTCGAACCCACCCGCCGCGGCCTCTACGGCGGCGCCGTGCTCTACCTCGACTTTTCCGGCAACCTCAACTCCTGCATCGTCATCCGCACCGTGCTCATCAAGGGCCAACGCGCCTACCTGCAAGCCGGGGCCGGCATCGTGGCGGACTCTGTTCCCGCCCGCGAGCACCAGGAATGCCTCAATAAAGCCAAAGCCATCCTCAAAGCTTTCCAAATCGGCGAAAGGGGTTTGTAGGGCAGGAGCGCCGCGGCGGGTCAGCAAGTAATATAATCCGCAGATTCCGCAGATGACACAGATACCATCAGGAGTCGGGGTCTCTGTGTTCCCTATTTGCAGGGGGGTCGGAAGGAAGTTCTCGCTCAACAGCGGGCCCGGGCGGATTGAACGAATCGGAAATATGGGGGTCTTATGAGTAGATATGCATTACGGCTAGTCATAGCTTTTAACATCATAACGTTTTCCTTGTCGGGTTTGACGGTCAGCGCCTCTCAGGTGGGCGGTGGTGACCAGAATCCCAACCTGGAGACGGACGCCAAGGCCATCGCCAAATGGCAAGAGGCGCGGATTGGCTTGACGGTTCACTGGGGACCCGTCGCGTTACGAGGAACGGAGATTGGATGGTCGCGGAGTGAGCAGGTGGCGCAACCGGATTATGACTCGCTCTACAAGGAGTTTAATCCCGTCCTCTTCGACGCCAAGGACTGGGTCCGGTTGCTCAAGGATTCAGGAGTTCGTTATGTCACATTGGTGAGTAAACACCATGACGGTTTCGTGATGTGGGACACCAAACAAACCGACCACAACATCATGAATAGCGCCTTCCACCGGGACTGGTTGAAAGAAATCTCGGGCGAATGCCGGAAGCAAGGAATTATGTTTGGGGTTTACTACTCAATTCTGGACTTCTATCAATACGACTACATGGGGGGCACGGGCACCGTTACGCCGAACCGGGGCGGTCCGGGATTCAAGCTGGAGCGCAAGCCGGATTTTGAGCGCTACGTCAGCTACATGAAGGCCGAGCTCAAGGAACTGATCCAGAATTACGGCATCGAAATCCTCATCTTCGATGGCAACTGGGATCCGAGTTGGACGCATGACCGGGGGAGTGACTTGTACCGTTACCTTCACGGCCTCAATAGCAGCCTCCTGATTAGCAATCGCGTCGACTCCAAGGAGGGCTCCGAAGAGGCAAGGATGCTTGGCTACGATAGCGCACTTTGGGTGTTTTATTCGAAGCCATGGAATCAAGCGAAGTACGCGGGAGATTACCTGGAGAGAGAGGTATACATTGGCGGGCCTGCCCCCTACCCCTGGGAAACCTGGATTACACTGGGTGACCAATGGGCCTGGAAACCCAACGACAAAAACAAGTCGCCGGAGGATTGCATCCGCTATCTGGTTGAGGCAGCCGGTGGCGGCGGCAACTTCAATCTGAACGTCACCCCCATGCTGGACGGCCGGTTCGAGCAGCGGCAGAAGGATACCTTATTGAAGATCGGTGCTTGGCTGAAGACCAACGCGGAGAGCATCTATGGGACGTGAGGTGGTCCGTTTGAGCCTGGCCTGTGGGGCGCCAGCACGCAGCGTGGCAACAAAGTATACGTGCACGTCCTCGGTTGGCCGGGTGAGACGCTGCGGCTACCCTGCGTGAAACACACCTACAAGTCGGCGCGTCGTTTGAACGGCGGTGAGGTTCAGTGGAAGCAAACCGACGGCGAGCTCGAAATCGCCGTGCCCGCCAACCAGCGCGACCCACTGGACACCATCGTCGAACTGACCACCGAGCAGTAGTCGTCAGCCGCACCCTATGGTACCGGTCTTCATCTTCTTCGCCCAGGATGACGCGTCATTCTGAACGGAGCGCAGCGTAGCGAAGAATCTGCTTTTGGTTGCGGCTATGCCGCGCTGTGTCTCGAGATGAAAAGCCCTTTTATGATAGGGTCGGCTTAGGGTGAGACCATGAAGCAGCCTGAAGTGCCAAACCAACCTGAAACCGCAGGCGCCGCACCGGCAGGTACCACAACCAGGCCGCACGGGGTGCGGAGACCAAGCAGTGGCTCATCGCTGATGCTGGGAGCGATGAACTCTTGGGCGGAGGTGGAGAAGATGTTTGGGGCTCACAAGCGATGGATGTTGGTCGTGGCAGTCCTATGGTTCCTTCTTTGGGGAGGGTCAGCCCCGCTACCAGGGCAAATGCTTGGCGGCATGCTCAATCCGAATATGGACGTCCCTGGAGAGCCCTTCTCCTATTTCTGGCACCCCACGGATGTTGTGGGCGCCCTCTACGACCCGGTGGCCACCGAGGTGACGCCGGAAGGGTACTTGTTTACGGGCTTCGGCGAATTGATGTTTTATGTTGGCAACCCGCCGGAGCCTGTCGATCAGCGCATTAAGACCCTGTATAAGGATTACCTTCCCATCGTCCAGTATCACCTCCAGCGCGAGGGCGTAACCTACAATTTTACGCTTTTTGCGGCGGACCTGGACGGAGGGCTGAAGGGTTTGCCCGTCAACTTTGTGAAAGTGCAGGCGCGGAATGATTCCCGCGAAGAGCGTACGGCTTTCGTGAGTTCCGCCTGGCGTTTTAGCGCGCCGAACAACAAGTTGGGGGGGCTTCCCCAATACCGCTTCCGACAACGTTTTGACCTCATCCCGAACGCTTACACCGAAGGCCAAATCAAGTTCAACCCCGACTGGCATTATTCCCTCTCGAGCGAGGCTCTATTGCGCGATGGGAGAATGCTCTACTCATTTCCCACGGATCCCGGATACGACCAGGTTTCTTTAAGTCTCGGGGATCGCGGATTGGGCATGTGGCGATTTCTGTCGGGGGAAATTGACGGGGATCCGAATCCCAAGTACATATTGGACCCTTATACCCCGATGGGTCTGGTAACCTATCGCCTTCCCCTCAAGCCGAAGCAAAGCCAGTCCCTCATTTTCAAGATGCCGATTGTGCCGCTTCCGGACGGTGCACCGGAGGTTGAGCAAGTGAGAGCCGCGGACTATGCTAAGACGCTTCAGGAGACGGTTTCCTTCTGGGAGGGGTTCGTCGCCAAATCGCCTCCGCTTCGCTTCCCTGAAGCCAAAGTGCAGAACGCTTTGTTGGCGAACACCATCACCAATCTGCTGGCGATTGACAAGGTGGGCGACGACTACATCATGGGCGTAAACAAGTTCCAGTACCACATGTACGAAGTCACTGACTCGGCCCTCCAGGATGCGGCGCTGGATGACGTAGGAATGGAGAAGATCGCCCGCAAATGTATGGTTTACAACTTGCGGGTCCAACAGCCAAACGGTTTTTTCCAGACTGGCCAGGACACGTCGCAGTTGTATGAAGCCTTTGGTCATGTGCTCTGGATTTGGGGCCGGCACTATCTTTTGACGCGCGATATGGCCTTCCTCCAGCAGGTCTATCCAGGTGTGCTGAAGGCGATGGATTGGGAGCTGAAAGTGACACAGAGCGACCCCCTAGGTCTGATACCGGCTGCCTCCATCCATGACGACGCCGTCCTCAAAGATTGCCATCAATCGGGACAGGACCTTTGGACACTTGTCGGTTTGAAGAACGCCATTACTATGGCACAAGCTATGGGAAGGAGTAAGGATGCGGAGCGCTTCCAGGCGGAGTACCAGCGCTTTTGGAGCGCCTTTGAAAAGCAACTATCCATGCAGACAGCTAAGAGCGGGGGTTACATCCCTTCCTCGCTCGATAAGACTCTCTCGGGCAACAATTGGGACAACATGCACACGCTCTACCCGGAGTCACTTTTCGACCCGTTTGACCCCCGCGTGACCGCCAGCCTTCGCCATACGAGGGCGGCCTACGCGGAAGGTATTTCAGCTTACGTGTGGCCCGACGCTATCGCCAAGACAGCGGAAGGATATGCTTTTGATACCCGGACGCGCCTCCACTACTTTCACACTCCCGACAATTCGGAAAACCAGTTGGTAAGGGGCGACCCAGAAGATCAGGAGCTGACGGTTAAGGATCTCTACGCGCTGCTCTTGCACACGAGCTCCACGCATGCCACCCAGGAATGGGGTGCATACGCTTGGAGTACACGGGATTACTGGGAGCAGAACCTACTGCCGGATGGCAGCACCACGGGGGCGGACATCGAACTGTTGCGCAACATGCTGGTGCGCGAATATAAGAATGACCTGTACCTATTTTCGGCCGTCTCGCCGGCTTGGATGCAGCCCGGGAAAACCCTCGAAGCGGTTAACGAGCCCACGGTGTTTGGCCCCGTGACCGCCATCCTGCGAACTAACTCCGACGGCTGGAATGTGGAGATCTCCAATCAGTTTCGGCAGGCGCCCGCGCATGTGGTAATCCGCATCCCATGGTTTTACGACGCCCAACAAACGGAGGCGGACGGGCAGCAGGTCCAGGTCAAAGGCGGCAAATTGATACTTCCCGCTAACACACACGAGGTAAAGGTAAAGGGCAGAATCAAGCCGGGAGTCGCGCCGCTGAGTTTCGAGCGCTCAGTAAATGATTTCAAGGCGGAATACAAGAGACGATATCAGGAATTCTTGCGGACGGGATTGACGCACCCGTAGACAGAAACGACGTGGCCGCTTTTCGCTTGGCCGCCACCGCCTCCATCCGGCACAAGCATACCGATTACGACAAGCTGTTGATGCGGGGTTGGAGCGGAGTGAGGCCCTGTGGGCAGTACGAGAGAAAATCGAAGGAGTGCTCTCAAGCTGGGAAAACCCGCAGGCCGGTAATCGTTCGCCGTACCGGATACCTACGTTTCGCCCATCACGGTGACCATCACCGTGCGTTGACGTCCGCGCACATCGCACTCGAGATGGAAGATTTGCTGCCATGTTCCGAGCAGCAGTTCGCCTTGAACAATGGGTACGGTCAGTGAGGGGCCGAGCAGGGTTGCCTGCAAATGCGAATGCCCGTTGCCGTCGTGCCAAGCCTGCTCGTGGCCGTAGTTGCGACTAGGGGGGATGAGCTTGTTGAGGATAGCCGGTAGGTCACGCTGTAGCCCGGCCTCGAACTCGATAGTGCCAATTGCCGCCGTGCTGCCGATATTGAAAACATTGACGGTCCCAATCTTGATGCTTGACGCAGCGACGGCAGCAGCGACCTGAGAAGTGATGTCGTGCATGTCGCCTTGCCCTGCGGTGCGAAGTGAAAACTGCTGTTGGTGAACCATATCCCTATGTTCCCACAACGCTGGCAATCGTGGAACATTTTTTGCTCAGGCCCGCCGGCACGTGAACACTAGCCCCGCATTGATCGTACGACACGCCATTCATGCGCCCCTCCGGGCAATGAGGGAAGTTAAAAATTGACACTCCATGGTACGGTATTTATATATGTTCTTAATGCAAATAACTGTGTGGAAAAAGGGGCGGCCACGGGTGACAGGTGATTTTGGAGGTCTTATGCGCAAGCTCTTGAGATTGGTGTTCGCGCTACCCTGCGTGGCGTTGGCGTTGTCCGCCCAGACGCCCACCCAGGATGACGCGTGGTCAGTGATGCCGGGCGGGCAAGTATGGGACCTGGATAGCGTCGTGCCCAATTCGCCGGCGCTGATCAAATCGTTGGGCGATGCAGCCGAGTACGTGTTGCGCTGGAGGCTGCCTGCGGACGCTGTGGCATGGCAGCGGCGCCGGCCGGAAGTGGAGCGCGCCTTTCGCAAGGCCATCGGCTTGGAATCGCTGCCGGAACGTTCGCCGCTTCAGGCGCGGACCACGGCACGGCTCGACATGGGCGACTACACCATCGAAGACGTCATTTTCGAGAGCCGTCCGGGATTCCCGGTGACCGCCAATCTGTACCGCCCGAAGGCCGCCGCCCCAGGCAAACGGGCCGCAATTCTTTGCCCCGTCGGACACTATCTGCGGGAGGGAAAGCGAGCGGCCGACGTGCAGTCCCGGTGCATCAAGCTGGCGCGCATGGGTTTTGTGGTGCTCACCTACGACCCCATTGGGCAGGGGGAACGGAACATCTCGGGCAACATCCACCACGAAGCAGGTTATGCGCTGCTGCCTTTGGGCCAGACCATCGCCGGCTGGATGGTCTGGGACAGCATGCGCGCCATCGATTACCTGCTCACGCAACCCGACGTGAACCCGGAGCGCATCGGCGTCACCGGCAACTCCGGCGGAGGCCTGAACACGCTGTTCACGGCGGCGCTGGATCACCGTGTTCGCGCCGCGGTCGTGGTCGGCTTTGTGTTTGAGTTCAACAACTGGCTCAAGTATGGCGGCTCGCATTGCACCTGCACCCACCTGGCGGGATGGTTCCGTGGCATGGAGTGGTTTGAGATCGGCGGCCTGATAGCACCGAGGGCGTTGATGATGTTGCAAGGCGAACACGACGGCATTTTTCCTATCAGCGGCGCGCGGCGCGCAGGGCACAACACCGAGGCGATCTACGCTCTGACCGGACATGCCGACGAGGCGCGTTTCACCGAGTTGGCCGGGCAGCCGCACGCCTACTCGCGCCCTTATCGGGAAGCGATGTACGGATGGATGGCGGCGCATCTGCTCGGTCAGGGGACCGGCGAGCCGATCCCGGAAGAGGACGTTCACCCCCTCGACGAAAAAGATGCCCGGCTCCTTTGCGATCCGGAAGGTGCAATAGTGCCGCATTCGCTCTCGGTGATCCAACTGGCGCGCCAGGAAGCGATGGACGCCCTCGCCAAGATGCCCGAACGGATTTCGGAAAACAGGCGTACAACCAATGAGCAGTGGACACGAGAGCTTACCGCTGCGCCGGACATCCCACCTGATTTTCTTGCCCTGCGCGCCCGAAACGCGACGCCGGTCCCGGGAGGGATGCTGGAGAAGATCTCCTTCGTGAGTGAAATCGGAGAGCCGATATTGGGCCTGCTCTGGTTGCCGTTGCACCGCACGGCGCCTGCCCGCACGGTCATCATCGCGGATTCCAGGGGAAAGCAGGCGGTGGCGCGGTCGGATCTAGTGCAACCCCTTCTCTACAGTGGCATGGCGGTGCTCGCCGTCGACCTGCGGGGTAGAGGCGAGACGCTCGGGCACATGCGCCCGGAGTGGGACACCAACTTTCGCCTGGTCGCCAACCAGATCGAATTCGGCCAGCCGCTCCCGGGCAGGCGCGGGTTCGACCTGCTGCGTATCGTGGACTACGTGAGCACACGCCCGGAACTGACGTGCGAGGGGTTGGTGGTAGTCGGGCTCGGCGATGACGCTCTCCCGGCACTCCTCGCCGCCGCGGCGGATTCTCGCATTCAGTCCGTGGTGATGTCGGGGTACCTGCACAGTTTCATTTCACAAATGCGGCCCATGGCGCCCGCCAGGAACGACCAGGGGACAACCTGGAACGATGCTCAACTCAAGGGGATACTAAAAACGCCGGAGTACGAAATTGATTTCGGGTCGGTGATACCGTCCGTGTTGCAGACCGTGGATGTGCCGGATCTGGTGGCTCTCGTGGCTCCGCGTCAGGTGCTCTTCTGCCAGGCGCGGGATGTGGGGGTGCCGGGCTCCGAAGCTCTCGTAGCGCGATTCCGCCAGGTGACCGGGGCCGTGGGCGGCAACTGGATCCGGTATGCTCCCACTCAATTACTGGATGGACAGACCCTTCGAGGGTGGCTTCAAACCAGCGCTGGGCGGTGAATCGGCGGGAGCATTTGGCAATGCTAATGGCGGGTGGGCTCCTGGTCTCACCGTGGTTGCCGGGGCGTACTCCATTCGCGACGGCCCGCGATCAGTGGATTTCGGTTGCCGACGCCCTCGCGCGTGCCAGGAAGGCAACTTTGGTCGCGAGTGACTTTGCCGGCCTGCTTCAGCCGTCGGCGCACGTCTTCATACGGCACCAGCCTCTTGGAAGTTCTTTCAGCGCAATCGAGAGCCAGCGCGTGCTCGAGATCCTCAAGTTTCCGCAGCATACGGCGGTACTGGTTCATATCCAGCAAGACCGCTTCTCTCCGGCCACTCGTTCCGACTACAGCAGTTCCCATACGTGAAATCATAACACTGACCCGCGAAGCCGTCCACGCGGGGAAGAAGCGGCCACTGCCAAGCCGCAAAAGATCGCCCAGCTTCCCATCGAGATTGTCGGCGTTGATGTGGAACTCGCCAAAAGCGCAAGACGGAACGTCAGTATCAAGGCGGAGCACAACCTGCCCTGCGCGGAGAGTCCGGCCCCGGCGCCCGACCGGTGGACCCAGCGTGGGTGTCAGAAATCCGCGACCAATGCGTGCGCAATCACGTCCCATTCTTCTTCAAACAGTGGGGCGGGACGAGGAAGAAGAAGGCAGGGAGAAAACTCGAAGGCCGAACATGGGATGAGATGCCCTCACTGGCCTGGACCCTCGCCCTATAAGGATAGTCACTCACGCAAGCTCAATGTGACGACCCTGCGACGAGTTCGTCGCATACATCAAGACAGAGAACGTCGGGACGTATGCTCCACCCGCCACGTTTGGACGGTCTTAGGGGGGCCGTCGGAAGGGCGGGGCTGAAGCGCCGCCCTTCCAGGCCCGTGGTGAGAAACCGCAGCCAAGCGAGCGGGGCTTCAAGGATGCCGGCTATGCGTCCCGTCTTCCGGGATGATGGGAAGAAGGATATGTGAGGGATGCTTCGGGCCGATGTAAACGGCGTTGTCCGCGGTGTTCCAGCGGCGATTATCATTAAGCGGTTCGCCCGTATTCGGGTTCACGTCAAAGCGCGGAAAATTGCTGCTCGAAATGTCCAGGCGGATGCGGTGATCACGCTTGAAGATCAGCGAGGTAGGATACATTTCTATGACCGCGTGGGACACCTCTCCGGGCTTCATAAGTGCAGGGCGCTCGAGAGAATCGCGATATCGCATTCTTACTATGCTGTCGGCGACATTCAGGTCAACGCCCGCCGGGAAATCGTGGTTAGGTGGGTAGACATCCACTAATTTGGCTGTGAAGTCCGTATCCGGTGCGCTCGATGAAACCCACAGCTCGACCACAAGCCGCCCTGTTACTTCCGTGTCCCGCTCCAGCGGAGGCGTCCGAAATACCAGCACGTCATTCCGTGCTGACAGTGGACGTTCGTCCTCACACATCCAGAAGTTTTTGCGGCATCGCTGGTCCGCAGCGCCTTGAAACATCAAGACGCCTTCTGATGAAATATTGCCACCCAACGTCGGCACGGGATGGCGTGGATCAAAGAGGTAGTGCAAATCCGCACCGATGCTCGGGGATGAGATGGAGAGACTGCCGTCCGCATTTAGATAGTATGGCGTGCTCACAGCTCTGGCTAATGGCCACTCCTGCTCGTCTCGCCAGTGTCCACCCACAAAAATGCGGCCTTCGGGCGTCTTATGAGCGTCGCCATCACCCATGACGAAGAGCCGCACGGGAGCCTCGCGGTCCACACGGTTTTCCATGCCCTTCAACCAGTGGTCGAACCACCGCAGGTGAAATGCCTGAAAATCCAGTGCCGCCTCTGCACCGAACTCTGCTTCACCCGCGTAACTGTGGGTCTGGCCACCATGGGTCCAGGGTCCCATAATGAGCCGGATGGGCCCCTTCTTGGTTTTCGAGAGGGCAACGAAATTGAGATTGGCGGTCTGCCCGCCCCAGGAGTCGTACCAGCCCCCAACCAGGTAAACCGGCAGGTCCTTGTATTCGGCGATGTGTGTCACCACATCGGCGCCGTTGTTCTTCCAAAAGTCATCGTAATCGCCATGGCTCATGGCGTTAACCAGCCACGTCTCATAATCAGGCGCCAGGCGGAGCGGCGTCATGCCCGGGCGTAAGGGGAGTTGCCTTGCGTAGTCTCGCACCTGCAAGCCGAGTTGAGCCAGAACGTCGCGCACTGCGGGGTCGCGCGCCGGAGAAGCTCCGTTGGGAAGACCTATATTAAAAATCCAATTCAGCCAACGCAGCTCGAACGCTCCATTGTGGCGGACGCCGTACCTGCCGTAATCCGACATGGCATCGACGGGAATCATCGTCTTGAGATAAGGCGGATTGGATAGCGCCAGGGCATGTTGCGTCCCACCAGGATAGGAGGTCCCAAACGTCCCAATGCCTCCGTCACACCAAGGCTGCTTGCCGATCCACTGCGCTGTATCGTATCCGTCGTTGTTGTCGTCTCGATGCGCTCGCCAATGACCCTCGGATCCGTAGCGGCCGCGCACGTCTTGTAGAACCACGATATAGCCGTGGGGGACGAAATACTCCGCCCAACTCGAAACGACCTGTTTGTTGTACGGCGTCCGCTGCAGAATCACCGGGAACTTATCCGCTGCGGCGATGCCCTCAATCGCCGGACGGTAGATGTCCGCAGCCAGCCGCACCCCGTCGCGCATCGGAATCATAACGTTTTTGGAGACCACGACTCCGTAAGCAGCCGGCGCAGCACCGGCTTGCCCATGCAGAGGTGTGCCGAATAAGGTCGATCGAGTCAGGCCAGCCTGACCCCCAAATACCACAACGACGGCGCTGAATACGACCCAGTAGCTCCAGGCTTTCCAGATCTTTGAGCGGCGAAGCATTCATCCTCCAAGGTTCAAGGTTCTTGGACCGTTGATTTGAATTGCTGCCAGGCGCGACCGAGCCATGCGCCCCAGCACAATTCTCTGCGGCTTTTCCTTCGTTTCCACCACCCGCGGGACACAAACCCAATTATAACCGCGTGTGGCAGGATGTGATGTAGGGTGGATCCCCATTCCAAACGGCGGCAGCACTTCCAAGCGGCAAGCGAGCGGCGAGGAGGTCAGGCCGAGAGATGATTTCAATAGACAAACGAACAAAATCCTATACGATATGCGGGTTGTCGAATCGAGCGATTCGGGCTTCTGACCAGCCTTCGACCATTCCGCCAGGAGAGCCATTATGAAAAACCTTCGGGACCAGGTTGCAGTAGTGACGGGGGGCGCGCAGAGCATCGGTTTCGGGATTTGCGAGGCCTTGGGCGACGCGGGTTGCGTAGTCATTATCGGCGACATCCGCAAAGAGCGCATGCAGGAATCATGCCAGAAGCTGGTAGCGCGCGGCTACCGCTGCGAGACGCTCGAGGTGGATGTGACCCAAGAGGACTCGGTGCGCGGCATGGTCGAGGAAGTCAAAAGCAAACACGGTCGCATCGACATTCTGGTGAACTGTGCGGGCGTGCCGCCGAACGTGGTGCCCTTTATTCACCTCTCCACTGCGGAGTGGAACAGGGTTCTCAACGTCAACCTTAACGGCGTGTTTTTCTGTTGCCGGGAAGTCGGCGCCCTCATGGCAGAGCAGGAATCGGGGAAGATCGTTAATCTTGCTTCCCTCAATGCCGTCAGTCCGGCGGCGCTGTGCGTGTCGTACAATGTGGCCAAGGCGGGCGTGGTTAGTCTGACGCAGACTTTAGCGGTAGAACTTGCTCCTTTCGGAGTCAATGTCAATGCCATCAGCCCCGGGCCGGTCGCCACCGAATTCCACGACACGGTCATGCCCCAGCGCGCGGCCACGCTGGGCATCACGCGAGAAGCTATGGTGGAGAGAGTGCGAGCTTCTATTCCACTGGGTCGTTGGGGAAAGCCGGAGGACGTCGCCAAGGCCGTTCTCTTCCTCGCCTCGGACCAGAGCGAGTGGATGACAGGGCAGAACCTGATCGTATCAGGTGGCTTGGTGGGGGTTGCTGCGGCCCCTGGGAAACAAGTAGTTCGCGAATGGCCAGGCAAAAGAGCATAGGGTTGATGCGGCGTTTTGCCTGGCATTTTAAGCTAACGGACTTCTCCCCCACACGACAGATGCAACCTGTTCCAGGAGTTGGCTATGACTGCCTGGCAAATCGACAAAACTTTTTGCATCGGGTGCGATTAGTGGGACAGCGCGGCTGCTGTCCGCGACCAAAACGAGATTCTTTGCGTCCTCCGTGCCTTCCAAGCCTTAACACAGAGCTCACGGAGCATCTTAGTGACCTCTGTCCGGTGGAGAATGTACTGGCCATGTTTGAGACTGTGCGTGAATGCGGGCGCTATCCATTGGGCGCCTGAGAACTACAAAAGGAGGTGCGCTGGTGCAGCCTAATCAAGTGAAAGCCAAACTGAACCGAGGTGAGGTGGTGGTGGGCAGCTTCGTTTATGTGCCTTCCGCCAAGCTCGCGGAGCTGGTGGGTCTTTGCGGCTTCGATTTTATCGTGATCGATCAAGAGCATGGTCCCATAACCACTGAAACTGCGGAAGACATGGTCCGCGCCTGTGAGCTGGCGGGCTGTACTCCTATCGCGCGGGTCCCTTACCTCTATCCCCACGGTATTCTGCATGCCCTCGATGTCGGCGCCATGGGAGTACACATTCCCAATGTGAACACCGTCGAAGACGCGCGGAAAGCGGCAGCGCTGTGCAGATACGCTCCCCGCGGGAACAGGGGTCTGGCGGGCGTACGGGCATCGGCCTACGGCCTGCGTGAGAAACTGAGCGACTACTGTCGTATGGCCAACGAAGAGATTATGGTCATCGCCCATATCGAAGACGTCGAGGCGATTCATAACCTTGACCAATTGTTAGCCGTTGATGGCATCGACGTTTACTACATTGGACCTGTGGATCTCTCCAACAGCCTGGGCCGGCCCGGAACCGCAGATGGCGAGCTGAAGAAGATCGTAGATGATGCTATTACGACTATTGTGCGTGCAGGCAAAGTCGCGGGAATCATTTCCACCGACCCAGACGCTGCCCGGCGGTATATCAGCATGGGGGTTCGCTACCTTGCCACCCACGCCATACATTTCATGGCCGCAGGGTCGCGGTCATTCATCAAGGCCGTCAAGGAGTAGCTTTTGTGGCGCAACATCGCCAGCTCGGCTGGAGCAGCGATGGAGAAAATGGCGGAATTGGTGGCCCGCCAAGTGGTTCAAGTCCTCAGGGGCGAGCGCCCTCAATTTGTGGCGAATCCTGAGGTTTTTGACGACGGGTTTGCCGCCTAACAGGCACTTCGCCCTCCTTACTCGCCGGCGCTAGGCCTTCGTTCTCAGCGGTTCCTGTTTCCCCACCTGCAATAACCTCTTCAGCTCTCGTGCGATCTGCCGGTCGCGGGCCTCGATTAAAGTCCCCGGCTCCCGTTTGTGCCAGTCGTAGAAACCGCACCCACTCTTCATGCCCAACTGGTCTTTCTGAACCAGTTCGTCCAGCAACCGTCCGGGACCTCGATTGGCTGCCAAGTCCGCGAGCAGATAGCGATGAATCGTATGAACCAGGTCCAGGCCGACGAGGTCCATATTCTCTAAAGGGCCTACGACCGGAAGACGAAGGCCAAAAGTCATTTTGGCGACCGTGTCAACGTCTTCTGCCGAGGCGATGCCTCGCTCCACGATATCGATGGCCTCCCGCCAGAGCGCGTGCAACATGCGATTGCCGATGAAGCCCGGGGCATCGATGTTAACCCGTACCGGCTGTTTGCCGATACCCAGGCAGAATCGCAGGGTCGCTTGCATGGTTTCCTCGGCAGTGCCAGAACCGGCCACTACTTCAACCAACGGCATCAGGTGCGGCGGATTCCAGAAATGGGTGCCGATGACTTGGGCGGGAAAGCCGGATTGCCTCCCCATTTCCGAAATGCTGAGGCCGGAGGTACTGCTACAGAGAATCCCCCCGCGCGACGCCACGCCGGCGAGCGACCTCCACAAGTTGACTTTGACGGCTATATCTTCGGCGATGCCTTCCACCACCAGTTCGGCCTCCCCGTCAAGTGGGGCCAAGTCGGAGGTGTAGTTGAGCTCGCCGTAACAGGGCTGCTCTCCCGGGAATTCGGATGCCATCCAGCGGTCCATTCTCTCGAGGTCTTGGCGCGCTTTCTCCAGTTTCTGCGGATTGCGGCCATACAGCCAAACTCGGTAGCCGGACCGCCAGCAGGCCAATCCCAGGGCCAACCCTATCTGCCCAATGCCACAAACACCGATGGTTCGGGGTGAGGAGATGATTTCCACGTTATACCTTTCCGCGCTCAACGGGATAAGGCCAAGGAACCTGTGAAAGCAGTCCCCCGTCCACATAGATCGTCTGCCCGTTGATAAACTCTGCTTGCGGAGACGCCAGGAAGACGACCACGGCCGCTACGTCGGCTGGCTGTCCGATCCGCCCAATGGGCGTCAGCGGCGCCCAGGTGCCCGCGTAGTCAGGAGATTCGGCCCGGGTACGCTCAATTTCGATCATGCCGGGAGCTACGCAATTTACCGTGATTCCGTAGTGACCCAATTCCACGGCGGCCACGCGCGTAAACATCTCGATCCCACCTTTGCTGCTCGTGTAATCGACCAGGTTGGGGAAGGGCGCCTTATTGCAGCCCGAGCCGATATTGATGATCCGGCCCCGGAGCTTCTTGGCCATATGCCGGCCGGCACGCTGGCTGCAGAGGAAGGTCCCTTTGAGATTGGTCCGGAGCACTCGATCCCATTCCTCCTCGGTCAGATCTAAAAGAGGTTTCCAAGTCTGGACTCCCGCGTTGTTCACGAGAACCGCTGGCGTTCCCAGCCTTTCAAGGATCAAATCGAACATGCGGTCCACTTCCGGTTTGAAGCCGACATCAGCCTGCACCACCAAGGCATTCCTTCCCAGCGCCCGGATCTTTTCGGCAGTCTCTTCGGCGCCCTTCTGGTCTCCGCGATAGTTCACGGCGACGTCGAAGCCCGCCTGGGCAAGCGCGAAGGCGATACCGCGCCCGACACCTTTGCTGGCGCCGGTTACCACCGCGATGTTCTGCTCATCAATTTTCAAGGGTGTAATTGTATGGTCCATAATATTTCACCATTAAAATATCTTATAGGGTTGCCCGTATCGCCATCCCCTTCCTTGCCCAAAGCGGTAAAAGTCTTCAGCCCTTCAACAACAGGTTCAGCGTCCGGTTGTGAATGCGAATGATCGTCTCTTGTGCTTCCAGACCGTCCTCACACGTGACCGCGTCGAGAATCGACTGATGGACCTCCGGCAGGTCGTTAGTCCTTCTGTCAATCATACACGTCCACCATAGTATATGAGAGCTGGCCCTGGATAGCCGCAAGAATGCCCAGGAGTTACGCCAAAGCGGAGTTTCGGTCAGAGGGCGTGAGGTCAGTCGTCGCCGCGCCCCTAGAGGCGCCGCCCCGGTTCTATACGGTCACCGGGGTGTGATCCCGCAGCCACTTTTAGGACGGAGTTGCAAGAAGCCGGTTGCGGAAGAGGGCGAATTCGACGGCGGGCAGGACGGCACAGAACTGTACTCTGCACTCCCTTAATTGAATCGGGCGCTTCCCGCGACCAAGGAGACCGGCCGCGCGCTGGCGGGGGGCGCGGTGGAGCGCGTCAATCCGCGCTGGCTTTGGGTTACCCAAGCGGGATGCGCGTCTTGTTTTGGGCGAGCCACGCGGCGAAGCTTTGCAGCGCGGGGTTGAGGGCTCGGGCGACCTCGAGATTGCGCGCCCCGCAGAAATAATCGTTGAAGTCGCGCTTGAACTGGAACATGTTGCCGAGGTCCTCGGCGCCCGGAAAACCGAAACTGCGGTACACTTCGGGTGGCACGTCGTTGTAGCGCACCTCCTGACCCAGCGCCCGGGTGAGCGCGACGGCCATCTGCGCGCCGGTCAAATGCTCGCCGGCAACGCCGACGGTCTTACCGATGAACTCGCGGCCTCGCTTGAAGATCCCGTAGGCGCAGCGGCCGATGTCCTCGGCGGCGATGCCCGGGAGTTTCTTGTCGCCCATAGGCAGGGCGATTGCCAGCTTGCCGTCCGGGCCTTTCTTGGGGCCCATGCCGAAGTAGATGAAGTTATCCCAGTAGAACGACGTCAACTGGAACGTCACGGGCAGGCCGAGGTCGCTGAACACGTGGTCGGCCTCAGCCTTGGCGTCAAAGTGTGGAACCTTGTACTTGCCCATGAGGGTGGGCATGCGGTTGTCGCTGAGGGGCACCCACTTGCGCGTGTCCTCGAAGGTGGACCAGATCACGTGTTCGATTCCGGCGTGCTTGGCCGCCTGGGCCATATTGGTAGCGTTGGCTATTTCCTTCTCCGGCGAAAAGTGCGCCCAGAAAAAGGTGACGCAGTATGCCCCGTAGGCTCCTTCAAACGCCCCCTTCAGGCTCTCCACGTCGTCGACATCGGCGGCGACGACCTCGGCGCCCAGCTTTGCCAGCTCTTTCGCTTTATCAGAGTTGGTGTTTCGCGTAAGAGCGCGAGCGGCGAAGTCACCCTTCTGGTCGCTCAAGATGGCGCGGACCAAGCCGCCACCTTGCGCGCCGGTCGCACCTACTACTGCGATGATCTTCTTTTTGGCCATGTGACCCTCATTGTTGAGTTGGAAAGGTAACCTCCGGCGCCTGACGGCACACCTCCATCCTTCGGCCGCGCGCCTCAATTTACAGCCGAATTCATCTCAATACTACCGTCCGGTGGAATGCTATGGTTCAGCGGCTCGGAGCGTTATGACCACTTCTTACCCAGCTCGTCCAGGCCTGATTTTGCCAGGTCCTCCGGGGTCATTACAACATGAAACTCGCAATCCGCATTGAACGTGAGGAACCATGGCTCTGCGATCACTGGAACCTTTGACGGGTCATCCAAATTAACGATCATAATCGCCCCTCGGCGACCTTGGAACTCCGTGAAGTAGACCGCCTCAGGCTTTAGCTCGTCGAGAATGCGGTGCATTTTCTTCCCCGCGGTGCCGTCCTTCACCGCAGTGTTGAATGGCTCGTGCGGGATCTTGACATGGAAAAGCATTCGCATGTGTCACCTCTTTTAATTGAGATTAGAGTTGTATGCCTGACTCTTGAGATGTGCTTACCCTCATAAAACCCCGTTCCGGTTGGCAAAAGACCAATCCACCTTGAGCGCACAAGCTCGCGCCCGCTTCGAATTCAGTGACTTGTGTGCTCTGCAACGATTTGCTTTCGAGATGTTACGCGGATCGTGCCGCAACCCTGAACTTTTTATTAAACCGCCGCTCTGCCTAAAAGTCAACAAGTCGGAATTCGCCTTTTATTCCGGGGCAACACACGCTAGGCTGTATGCTTCTAGAAATATGTAATGACATATCTGGAATTAAAAGGTGACTTATGCTGAAGCAACACACGGTTTGTTGGCTTGTCGGCGCAGTTGCAATCACCCTCCTGATGGGCATGCGATCTTTTGCCCAAACCACCGTGACTTCCACGGAACTGGATCAAAAAGACCTGGCCGTGACCGTTTACAACTCGAACCTCGCGCTGGTGCGGGACGTGCGCAGGCTACGGCTTCCCGCAGGGACAATGGACCTGCGTTACATGGATATTGCAGCGCAAGTGAACCCGGCCACAGTCCACATCGTCTCACTCAGTGCCCCAAAAGATCTGAATGTCCTCGAGCAGAATTACGAGTACGACCTGCTGAGCCCCCAGAAACTTCTCCAGAAATATCTGGGCAAAGAACTGACCCTCGTGCGTATGGTGACCGAGAACAATTCCACCAAGGAAGTTCCCGTCAAAGCCACCCTGATTGCCCTTAATGAAGGGCCGGTGTGGAAAGTCGGAAACGAAATCATCACCGGGATGGGCGCGGACCGCTACGTTTTCCCTGACCTGCCCGAAAACCTATACAGCAAGCCGACCCTGGTGTGGCTGCTGGACAACAACAAGGCGGGGGAGCAGACGGTGGAAGCATCCTACCTGACCAACCAGGTCAATTGGAACGCCGACTACGTTCTCACGATTCGCTCGGATCAGAAGGGGGCGGATTTGAACGGTTGGGTAACGGTTGTCAACAATAGCGGAGCGTCATTTCGGAATGCGCTGCTCCAGCTTGTAGCGGGCGAGGTACACAGGGTATCAGAAGCGCCGGCTGCGGGGCCCCGGCCCATGGCGATGATGCGCGTTCAAGCCGGGGCGACTCAATTTGTGCAGGAACCAATCTCTGAGTATCACCTCTATACGCTCGAGCGTCGCACCAACATCCAGGACAATGAAACCAAGCAGATCAGCCTGCTCGACGCCACGGGGGTCAGCTTCGAAAAGATCTTCGAAGTAGACGGACAGCAGTACTACTACCATAACGCCCAGCGCCCCGGGGAGCCCTTAAAGGAGCCGGTCCAGGTCCATATTAACTTCAAGAACTCACAAGAAAACTCTCTCGGCATTCCGCTGCCGGCCGGAACGGTGCGCGTATATCAAGGCGACTCGAAGGGGCGGGTGCAATTCATCGGCGAAGACCGCATCGGCCATACTCCCAAGGATGAGACACTCGATCTCCACATCGGTAACGCTTTTGATGTGGTCGCGGAAAGGAAGCAGACAGATTTCAAAAGCTATGGCCGGGCTTTCGAGTTTGCTTTCGAGATTTCACTTCGCAATCACAAGCCCGACCCCATTACCGTGATTGTGAATGAACCTATCGGCGGCGACTGGACGATGCTCGACTCAAACTACAAGCACGAAAAAACCGCTGCCTTTGCGGCCCAATTCAAAGTCCCCGTGGCGGCCAATGCGGAATCCGTGCTGAAGTACCGCGTGCGGGTCCAGTGGTAACTCCCCGGGCATCTCGATTGTCGGGCGGGCGATTAAATACCACTGGAAGACTTGCGCAGGCTCGTCGAGGGGTGGGAGGACTTGTTTAAGGCACACAACCGGAGCCTGTGGGCAGCCACGGCGTGAGCTGGCGCCTGGGCGGGTTCGGCAACTCGCGCCGATTCACCGATGTCCTCGGGGTGAGTGGCAGGAGGAGCTATCACCCGCGAGAGCCAGGACATCACCTGGACATACACGATGGCGGCTTGTTGCTGCTCTACTGTGTCGCTCAGAGGGGTACGCGTGGCGGCTGGAGGGCGGCCAATCCGCTCCCCGAAAGTGCTGGCGAGTGAGAAGAAGGTGGCCAAAATCAGGATTAACAGCGGCAACGGCAGATTGGCTTTCTTCATAAACTAACACCTCTTTCGAAAGGCGACTTTTCCCTTCCGGACAGCTCACTCCCAAATCCAGCGTCTAAGGGTATAGACGCATCACACAGGTTTTAGTTACCAATAGCGGTAAGCCCTCCGTGCCTGAAATTGATTAGATGTTCGGCCTATGGGTCGGGTTGCGCGGAAGGCATGAGTGAATCCACTTTATGAACAGCCAAGACTACGTCGATGCCATTGCGCCTCACCAGGATCATTCCAAGGAGTCTGAGCCTTAGCAATGCAGAAAAATCAGAGCAAGCGGAAGAAAACTTCGACGCCTACGCGGACCGGAACGGGAACCCCGTTCCTCATCGCAGGCTTGAATCTCCAGGTCCGTACCGTCTCCACGGCCTTTTCGTCGAGCCCGAGGCCTAGAGGTTTCACCACCCGAGCATCAGTAACATTGCCCTGGGAATCCACCACAATCCAAAGCGACACGAGGCCCTGATACTTCGCTTTGCGCGCTTCCTCGGAGTAAACGGGGTCGGGCATGTAAGTAGGAATCGGCTCACTAACACCGCCGCCGACGCTATAAGGCCCGCCGCCGGTCCCGCCACCTTCGCCGGGGCCCAAGCCGCCTCCTTTGCCAGAACCGATGCCGGTCCCTTCACCGGAGCCGATGCCGCCACCCGTCCCCGGCCCGTTGGAGGGCGGGCCCAAAACGCCTTGCGGATCGCCCCAGGTTGTCATGTTTGAAGCCATCTGGGGCAGCTTCAAATCTGGGGGGCCAAGCAAAGTGGGCTCGACCTGCAACTTGGGGTTCAGGTTCCTAATCACGGCCAGCGGGGGAGCGAGTTGTTGCTTCGCGAACCTGGGAACTGCACCCTTTGAAGCCGGCGTTGGCGACCGGTCGCCTCCTCCACCACCACCCCCTGCCTTCTTGCCAGCCGCCTCTAGTTCCGCCAAGTAGGGCGATATATCAACCATTTCAAATTTGGTCGATACTTTGACCGGCGTGGTGGTGCGCTGGATAAAGAACGGCAGCGTAATGATCGCGACTCCAACCAAGTGGACGAGCAGGGAATTCAGCCACGAGCCCGATTGCGGCTGATAATCCTGCCAAATTTCCGGGACATCGACGGGCTTTGAAGTAATGGGAATCGAGGATGCTTTCGGCTTCTCGAACAGCGCCCTGAGCTGGTTGGGAAGATCCAGAAACCAGGGACGCATGTCCGTAGCGGGCAGAGTGGCTCGTCCCCGGTAATACTTTTCCGGAACAGTAATTTTCGGTTCCCGAAGTCTCTCCAACAACTGCTGGAAAAGAGAAACGGGTGCGATGGTACTATCAATGAAGGTTAGTCGGTACTCAAGCTCAGGTGATTGCGGATTGCGGCTCGGCGCGGCATTGATGCGGTCTTCAACCTCAGGTTCACTGCTTGCCATTACGGTCTCGTCCTGTTCGTCGGGCTTTTCGAAAACAGGTCAGGTCTCTAAAATAGCCTGAAGGCCACCTCCACCTTGACCTTTACGGGCACGGGCTTGCCATATCTCGTGGCGGGCTTGAATTTCCAGGTGCGCACGGTCTGCACGGCACTCTCATCCAATCCCTTGTCCCCACCTTTCACCCTCTTGACGTCAGTGACGCTCCCGCTGGCATCCACGACGACCGAAAGGATGACGGTATCCTGCAGCTTGGCGGCTCGTGCTTCTTTCG
This sequence comes from uncultured Acidobacteriota bacterium, assembly GCA_963832915.1. Taxonomy (GTDB): domain Bacteria; phylum Acidobacteriota; class Terriglobia; order UBA7540; family UBA7540; genus CAVROP01. Next base: position 190,354 of record CAWHWE010000040.1, on the reverse strand, counting down.
TATAAGGCGGCTCGGGCTTGTAGATGGGGACTGGCGCGGCAACGCCGCCTCCCACCTTATAAACCTGTGCGGTGTCGTTCTTCGTGGCGGGATGTGGCGGAGCCGCCGGCTCCGCGGCTGCGGAATTCACGGCGGGCGGAGTCCCCGTCGAAGCCGTGAGCCGGAAAGTCCCAATGGCCAACCAGCCTGCCGCCAGAAGGACGGCCAAGGCGGTCACCAACGACGCAATGAGTCTCGCCTTCGACACACGGACATCCTTTACCAGCACGGCAACACGTCGCGCTAACTGGCTCTCAAGCAGGAATAAGGGCGCGGGAACCGGCATCGCTCGCGCCGCCCCGGCGATTTCCAGCAGGGCGTAGAGATAGGGCTTGCGCGCTCCAGTCAGCGCCACAACTTCGCCATCGACCACGTGCTCGCGGCCGAGCCGGATGTTTCGAATCGTCCACCAGATGGCGGGATGAAACCAGAACAGCGTTAGGACAAGTTCCTCCAGGAGATTCAGCAGCCAGTCGCGCCGCGCCACGTGCAGCAGCTCGTGGCAGGCAATGGCGCGCTGGTAACTCTCGTCCATTTGCTCGAACGGCGACGGAAGCACGACCGCAGGATCGAGCCACCCGAAAGTCACCGGCACACTCACACGCTGGGAGAGATAAAACCTCGGCTCCACACCCACCAGCGCCTGCGCCTCGCGGAGCGCGCCCGGCAAGGGAGTGATGCGGAGTGCCGTGCGCCGATAGTGGTTGAGCCGGAAGAGCCCGAGCGCCAGGCGCAGCAGCCCCAGAACCCCGCCTGCCACCAGCACCAGCAGGATCCAGGTTTGAAGCGGAAACAGGAACGCCGGCGATCCCACAACTACGGGGTTGGTAAGGACGGTGGCCGTTGCGCCGCCCGCCGGGGCCAAGGCCATCTGATGCCAGGGTTGAATGAGGGGCAGCAGCAGGCAGGCTGCGAGCAGCGCCTGCCAGTAAACGAGCATCACGCGCGGCTGCCGGAGGCGCAGCAGAGCGGCTGCGAGGCCTCCGGCCGCCACCAGAGCCGCCACCTGCACGCAGTACGACGCGAGGTTTGCCAGCCAGAGCGGGTGAATCATTCGCCCTCCCGAATCGTCCGCGCGATCTTTTCCAGATCCTTTTGAGACAAACGTCGATCCTTGAGGAGGTGGACCAGCAGCGGCTCGGCGGAGCCGTTGAACACCCGGTCCACGAACTCGCGCACCATGGCTTTGATCACCGCGCTGCGCGGGCGCGTGGCCTGGTAGACGTAGGCACGGTCTTTCACCTGCTTTTTCAGATATTTCTTCTCTTCCAGGACGTTCATCATGGTCATGACGGTGGTGTAGGCGATCTTGCGCTGCTCGAGCAGGGCCTCGTAGACGTCCCGCACGGTGGCGCTCGGGAGGCGCCACACGATCTTCATGATTTCGAGCTCCTGCCCGGTGAGTGTTCGGCTCTTGGGTCTCATACTAATAAAATAGTACTAATAAGCTGAGTTTGTCAAGGGGAAAATCGGTCAGAGCACCAGCATGCAGTCGCCGTAGCTGTAAAAGCGGCAGCGGTCCCGGACAGCATGCTGGTAGGCGCGGAGTGTGAGGTCGCGGCCGGCCAAGGCGCACACCAGCATGAGCAGTGTCGACTTAGGAAGGTGAAAGTTGGTGAGCAGCCCCCGGACCACGTGGAATTTGAATCCGGGGTATATAAACAAGCTCGTTTCTCCTCCCCCCGGCTCGATTTTTTGGCCGCGCTCCCGCCCCACAGATTCAAGCGTGCGGAGGCTCGTGGTGCCTACGGCGATGATGCGCCGGCCTTGCTCGAGCGCCGCATTCAAAGCGGCTGCAGCGGCCTGGGAAATCTCATAGCGTTCGGCTTCCATCTTATGATCTTCCACGCGCTCCACCCGCACCGGCTGAAACGTCCCCAGGCCCACATGGAGTGTGATCTCGCATGTTTGAATCTTACGCTCGCGCAGCGCCTCGATAACTCTTTCCGTGAAGTGAAAGCCCGCCGTGGGGGCGGCAACCGCGCCACGAACTTTGGCATAGATCGTCTGGTAGGTCTCGCGGTCCTGCGCTTCGTCGCCGCGCCGGATGTAGGGCGGCAAAGGTACATGGCCCAGGCGGTCGATCGCATCTTCGATCGTACCTTCATGCGCCCTCAAACGTACGCGGCGCACTCCGTAATCGCTTCGGCTGATAACTTCCGCCTCCAATTCTCCCTCGCCGAACAGAAGCACCTCGCCCGTTCTCACCTTTCGGCCCGGGTGGACAAGCCCCTCCCAAATGTCCCCGCTCTCTTGCCGAGTCAGCAACAACTCGACTTCGCCCCGCAGGAATTCCCGCGCCGCAGGATTGCCCTTTGAAATGGACTGGGAGTGGAGGCCCCGCCTCCGGCCGAGCAAGCGCGCCGGAAAGACTCTAGTATTGTTGAAAACGAGAAGATCCCCAGGCTCGAGGAATTCAGGAAGATCTCGAAACGCCTGGTCCCTTAAGGTCCCCGCTTCGCGGTCGAGCACCATCATGCGCGAGGCGTCACGGGGGACCAGAGGCCGCTGGGCGATTAACTCCGGCGGAAGCAGATAATCGAATTCCTCGAGAAGCATCGTTCAGGAATTGTATCAGTGAGAGGGGTGCTTCGTCAGTTGTCAGGCTTTGTCATGAAATTACCATTCCAGCGTCCGTTGAACAACCCCCTCACTCCACCCTCTCCCCCAAGGGGGAGAGGGCTAAGCACAAATCAACTCTCCCCTCGGTCACGCAACTGAATACGTCCCACGCTTCTTGCTGGACACGGGGGTTATGGGTGCTCTGAGAATCCCCGGAGGGGATTCATAAAGTAGCCGGGGGCAACGCCCCCGGAAAAGGAAAACGCGAACCGGATCGACCCTTTAAGGGTCGAACCACTCGCAGCTATATGACCCTTTCAGGGTCGGAGTGTCCCGGGTTATTCCTCCGGGGGCGTTGCCCCCGGCTACTGCATAGTGCCCTTGCAGGGCACGGCACATGGGCACTGTCAGAAGGGCCCGAAGCCGGTATGTCACACAACGCACCACTAACCACAGACAATACCCCCGTTGTGGTACAGTTCCACTATGCCCTCTCAGGCGGTCACTATTTCACAGCGGGGCGTGGAGCGAGTCCTCTCAGGTCACTTGTGGATTTACCGCGCCGACGTCCTGGACACGGGTGAGGCAAGTCCCGGGGCCGTGGTTCGTCTCCAGGACCGAAGGCGGCATTTCTGGGGACAAGCGCTTTACAGCAGCAAGTCTCAAATCGCGTTGCGCCTGCTCACACGTGAAGAGCGCCCCTTCGACCGCATTTTTTTTGCACAGCGCATAGCCGCGGCGGCGAGTTTTCGGCAGCAAGTGGTGGACGGCGCTCAAGCCTACCGCCTTGTTTCTGCGGAAGGCGATCTGCTTCCGTCTCTCATTATTGACCGTTACGGCCCTTGCTTCGTCATCCAGACCCTCAGCCAGGGAATGGACCGGCTAAAGCCGCAGATCGTCGAGATTCTCCAGGAGACCTTTTCGCCACGCGCGATTCTGGAGCGCAACGATGTGGCGGTTCGGGAATTGGAGGGATTGCCAGAACAGAAAGGCATACTGGCCGGTGAAAGCGTTAGCGAAACTGAGGTGGAAGAGAACGGGTTGAAATTTTTCTTCGACCTGATGGGCGGCCAGAAGACCGGCGGCTTTCTCGACCAGCGCGAGAATCGCTTGGCGGCCCGGCAATACGCGCGAGGCTGCGCGCTCGACTGCTTCAGCTATGCGGGCGGGTTTGCGCTCAATCTGGCGCGGCGGTGCGATTCTGTACTGGGCATCGACTCATCTCCGGACGCACTCAACCTCGCCCGCCGCAACCAGCAATTGAACGGGGTTACAAACGTGGAATGGAAGGAAGCCAACTGCTTTGACTTCTTGAAGGCCGCCGACCAGGAAAAACAACACTATGACACCATCGTGCTCGATCCCCCGGCTTTTGCGCGGCAGAAGTCCAACCGGGAGGCGGCGCTGCGCGGCTACAAGGAACTGAATCTGCGCGCGCTCAAGATACTGGACCCGGGCGGGTTCCTCCTCACCTGCTCATGCTCGCATCATGTGAGCGAGGCGGATCTGCTCGAAGTCATCGCCGGCGCGGCGCTCGATGCTCACCGCCAGGTGACCGTGGTGGAGCGGCGCACGCAGTCGCGCGACCATCCGATACTGTTGACCGTGCCCGAAACACACTACTTGAAGTGTCTGATTTTGCGGGTGCTTTGAGTCGCTGGATGATTCCAGGTGGGTTCGAATGAGCGCCTGCTTCTCGTGGTATGATTGGTTTTCGAAATCTATATCTTGGCGGGCAGTAGGTATGAACTGAAGGGCGCCTTCGCTGAGGGAGACGGGCTTCAGTCCCCGTTGCTTCCGGGATGGGAGATTCCTGCCGGTAATCTATTTTCCCTATAGCCATCGCAGGGGGCGGCGTTACCAGAATGGAAATGGGAAGATATCGAGCCTCTAAAGCTGGTTTGATCAAAGCGCTGCTGCTGCTTGCGCCGCTCGTTCTGCCAGGCCAAGGAGCGGCCGTTGACACGTCTCTCAACCTCCTCATCTCCGTTGAGCAGCAAAACATCGCAGCGCCGTTCCCGGCGCGCGTAACTCTCCATTTCCACAATGCCAGCAACGAAACGGTCTGGCTTTACCACCATGCGCAGGGCAAGCTGCCACCCCCGAGGCTGGCGCTGGAAGAGGATACGACCCCGCAGTCCACGGGCGGCTCGCTGCTCACGGTCAAGCTCGAGCCGGCAAGCGCGGGACAGGCAACTACCTCGAATCCAGCTCAAGCGACGATCTTCGAGAGCGTCGGCCTTCCCAAACCGAAGCTGGTCGAACTAGCGTCCGGTGAAGACTACGAGGAGAAGGCCTCGATTCGACTGACGCCGGCACTTTCCGAAGTACAGAAACCGATATGGGGAACGTACCGATTATCACTGCTGTATGCGGCCCAGTATTCCAACGCGGAAGATATCCATCGCAACCTGAAGGTAACAGTCTGGCAAGGCGAAGTCTCGAGCAATACGATCGAAGTTCAGCTTCAGCCCCCCAGCCCCGAGTGGCGCGGCCAAGTCATCGGGACGGTTGACACCCCGGATTCAGCGCTAATACGCGACGCCATCGTTTCGTTAACCAATCAGGACGAACGCCTCGTGGACCAGACGGCGAGCGACCCAGAGGGCCGATATGCGTTTTCCAACCTTCCACCCGGCCTTTATTGGGTCACGGCGCGCCGCAACGGAGCCACCCAGGATACGGCAGTTTTCCGGCATGTCCGGCTCACGCCCTCTGAACTTTCTGCTAATCAGGAATTGGTGATGGTCCCACAGGAAACATACGATCCCCGGAAAATGGTTCACAAACCTGTGCTCTTTCGTGTTATCGATAACGCCGGGCGGCCGTTAGATCGGGTCGGCCTCGAGGCCACCTGGGCGAATGGGTCCATGGTCGAAAATATTAAGGGAGAAACCGGTAGTGACGGGACGGTGGCTCTGGAACTTATCCCCGGTCGTAGTTTTGTGACTCTGAAGCATCATAAGTGCCCGAACCAGGAAGAGCGGGCGGATGTAGCAGCCGGCTGGGGAATCGACGGATTTGGGTACACACTCGAATGTGGAAAGAAATGAGCGGCCCGGGGCGCGCTTTAGGGGTGCGCTCTAAGCTCGTCGCGGGGCGAGCCTGCCCCAGGCTGGTCAGACCCGGGCCGAGGCGAAAGCCGCCTATCGTTCTCTTTGAGCATGCGGAGACGGAGGGAGGGATTGCCTTCCCGCTTGCCGTATACTGTGATAGACTCTGCCCGCACTGGGGGTGGTACTCTTCCTGATATGGCTCGAACGGCTGAAGCTCGGCAAAAGCTACGCGAAATCTGTAGGGTTGCGGCGAGGGTGTTTTACGAAAAGGGCTACGACGGCGCCTCAATGCAAGACATCGCCGAGGCAGTCGGCCTGACCAAAGCCGGTTTGTATCATCACGTAAGCAGCAAGGATATGCTGCTATTCGAAATCATGAACTATGGGATGGATATCCTGGATGAATACGTGCTGGCAAAAGTGAAGGATATCCCCGACCCCCGTGAAAAGCTGCGCCGGACAATCGTCGGACATATCGATTTAGTGGTCCGCGCCCGGGACATGGAAATTACCGTTATCCTGCACGAAAACCGCTCGTTGAAAGGCGCTCTGCGCAAGAAGATCAACGCGCGGAAGAGAGCATACATCGAGTATCTCGAAGACCTCATTGCTCGGGTGCAGCAACTGTCAGGAAAGCCTCCCAAGCTCGCTCCCCATGTCGCCGCCTTCGCCGTCCTGGGGATGATCAACTGGCTCTACCAGTGGTACCACATGGAAGGTTCCGTCAAAGAAGAGGAAATCTCCTCCGCCTACGTGGACTTCTTCTTCCGCGGCCTGCTCGGCAATGGATAAAGGGGAAAGCGCTGGAGGCTCTTTTGGGGCGCGAGAAATACCAACCTGCTGCTGCCGAAGTGAGAGGGAGGGCTGACTCTTCGAAAGGGGTGACCTGTACTTCCCATGGCTAATCCCAGGATTGCGTTTCAAGGTGAACGCGGCTCATTCAGTGAAGAAGCCGCGTATAAACTGCTGGGAAGGCGCATCACGGTAAACCCTTGCGAGACATTTGGGGCCATCTTTGAAAGCGTGGTGAGCGGGAAGACGAAGTACTGCCTGGCTCCCATTGAAAACACTTTGGCCGGCTCAGTCTACGAGAATTACGATCTCCTGCTTTCCAATGACCTGCACATCGTCGGAGAAGTGAGCCTGCGCATTGTGCACAACCTCATCGCTCCGCCCGGCACAGCGCTCAAGGACGTAACCCAGGTTTACTCCCACCCCGTGGCGTTGGCGCAATGCGGGGAGTTTTTCAAACGTCACCCCAAGATTGAGAAAATCCCTTTTTACGACACGGCCGGAGCTGTGAAAATGCTGGCGGAGCGCCTCTTGCCGGGCGCCGCTGCCATCGCCAGCCGCGTTGCCGGCGAGGTCTACCGAGCCCACGTTCTGGCGACGCACCTCGAAGACCATCGCGAGAATTACACGCGCTTTCTGTTGCTCTCCCGGAGTCCTCACGTAGCAGCGAAGGCGAACAAGGTCTCCATTGTCTTTTCCACTCCGAACGCTCCCGGTGTTCTTTATAAGTGCCTCAGCGTATTCGCGCTGCGTGATATAGATCTGACCAAGCTCGAATCGCGTCCCCTCCGCGGACGCCCTTTCGAGTATTTTTTCTATCTTGATTTCCGGGGCCACCTGAAGGAAGAGCACTGCCGGAATGCGCTTTCCCACCTGGCTGAGGTGACCAATTTCTTGCGCGTGTTGGGGTGTTACGAAAGTGCTAAACGGTAGGACGTCCGTGGTCCGTTGTCAGTAGTCAGTGGCCAGTCGGTTTGACGATGAGTGGTGGCGGCCGCTTACAACTGACAACGGACCACGGACAACTGAATACTGAAAACTGATCTACCACGCCAGCGCATACCGGTGCCCACGCACGTCCGCGCCTGCCATGATCACACCTGTGGCGGGGTTATACTCGACCATGGTGGGCGCCGTAGAATTACCCCAATCACCCTGCATGACCAGCACATGCCCGCGCTCCCGAAGCGCTTTGAGGACTGCCTCGCTGATACGAGTTTCGACGTCCAGAGCCCGAGGCTGGTCTTGGTGGTCATCGAAGGAGCTGTACACCGCCTCGGAGTTGAATCGCGGAGCCTCGACCGCCTCCTGCGGGTTCATGCCAAAGTCCACGACATTCAAAAAGATCTGGAGCAGCGTCTGGTCCTGGCTGTCGCCGCCGGGCGTTGAGAACGCAAGCCAGGGCTTGCCATCGCGCAGGGCGATGGTTGGCGTGAGCGTAATGCGTGGGCGCTTGTGGGGAGCCAGTTGATTCGGATGGCCCGGCGTCAGGACAAAAGCCTGCGCGCGCTCTGTCAATGGAATGCCGGTATCACCCGCGATGACCGCCGGGATCCAAGCCCCGCTCGGCGTAGCCGAGAGCATGTTTCCGTCCTTGTCGATTACGTTCACGCAAGTTGTGTCCTGCGGCTCGCCATTGCGGTGGCTATACCTCGCTCGGATAAAGTCGGCAGAAGCGCGCGCTTGCAAATGTAGGGGGTCGCCTGCAATGTGTTCCCCAGATGCCTTCTCCGGGTTGATGAGCGAACGGCGGACGCTGGCATATTCCTTGGAGATGAGCTGGAGGGGAATCTGGCTGAAGTCGGGGTCACCGTAGTAGGCGTCGCGGTCCGCATATCCCAGTTTCATCGCCTCGACAACGGTATGAATGTAATCCGCTGAGTTGCGGCCCATCGACTTGAGATCAAATCCCTCCAGGAGGTTGAGGTTCTCGATGAGGACCGGCGACTGGCTCCAGAAGCCCACCTTGTAAACCTCGATGCCTCGATAAGTAGTCGTAAGAGGTTCTTCAACCCGCGCCTGATACGCAGCGAAGTCACCTGGGCGGAGAAGGCAGCCCGCTTGTTTGCAGAAGTCACTTATCCGTTGGGCGACGGGCCCGCGATAAAAGTAATCCCTGGCAGCTTGGATGGCGGCCGCACGTCCCTGTCCGGCGTGCTGCCGCTCGACCCCTGCCAGACCTTGGAAGGTCCGCGCAAGATCGGCCTGAACGAAGAGCTCACCTGCCTTCGCCAGATGCCCGCCCGGCATATAAATTCGCGCCGTGGTGGGCCACTTCTCCCATACCGGCTGGGCGTGGGCAATAGCACGCGCCAGATGTTCATCGAGCGGGCACCCCTGGGCAAGTTCGATGGCCGGTTGAATGACTTCGCGGAGGCTCATGGTCCCGTATTTCTCGAGTGCCAGGAGGATGGAATCCATGGCGCTGGGCACGATGGCGCTGAGTGGGCCGTAAGAGGGAATAGTCCCGCCGCGAGCGTTGCCAATCGTGCCGAAGGTGACCAGTCTGGGGTCGTCCCGGCGAAGGTGTTCGTAGAACTCGACAGTGGCAAGTTCAGGCGCGATTCCATTTCCGTTGATGGCTACCACCGGACCGTCCTTCAGCTTGATCAGGATTGGGCACTCGCCTCCCGCGCCAAAGCTGGCCATTTCCACCACGGACGCCGCGAAGAGCGTGGCGACTCCTGCGTCCACCGCGTTTCCGCCCTTTTCCAGGATTCTCAGGCCGGCCTCAGCCACCAGCGGATGGCCCGCCGCCACCACACCGCGCTTGCTCGCCACCAAGGGCTTGAGGGTCGCTGCCGAACCGATGACCCCCGGCAAGTAAACTCCCACAATGAGAATGCATGCGCAGACTCCCGTGAAACCTCCCGGACAAACCATCGATGGTCCTCCCCCTCTGGATTTGGACGCGCCCTTGAACGCTGTGGCAATAGTCCCGAAAAAGCGCCGGGCTGTCAAGTGGATCGGCCTGTGGGTGGTGACTCATTTTGCCTTTTCGGTTGATCAAGCCAGTCGATTGTCGTGCATCTGGGATGCCGCGCTGATGCGACCAATTGACGCCTCATCCGCCTCTCCTCCGTCGGCCATCTTCCCCGATTTCTGGGGTCCGATGCGCTCCATCGGGGTCCAGAAATCGGACTCCCCTTGGAGAAGGCCAAGGCTCGCGATCCCTAGCCCTCTTCAAGGGGAGAAGACCGTGGCTGGCGCTTTCACAAGCCGGCACGGGACGGGCCTACGCCCGCCGAAGGGGAAGCGGCGAGCCGTGAACAACATCGGCTTCGGCCCGCAGGCGGGTGAGGGGTCACGTCATTAAAACCTCGGAGTTATTGGCGTTCGCCCGAGTCGCTGCCGACCTGTGGGAGCTGAGCCAGTTTAGTACAGAGGTTACTGCTCGATTTGATAAGATAGGGTCGTTTCCCTTTGCGGTTTCATGGGGTAAGCCATCAATGCGAAAGGTGGTTACGACCTATGGTCGGAAATCCCGGAAGTCATCAGAAGCAGACCTTGTGGTCGCTCGCCATCCGCCTGCTTCTTTACGGCCCTGTAGGGGCGACCCTCTTGGTCGCCCTCTGTGGGCAATGTTTTGCGCAGAGCGCCGAAAACATCGACGACGTCACCGGCAAGTACCATTTCCTTTCCCCGGATGACACCTTGGGAATTCTGGAAGAAGAGGGGAAGCTGAAGGGGTACATTGAAATCCTCCAGGGTGAAGAAGAATCTGACGCCGAGCTGAGCTACGACATTATCTTAGGGTCACGCAAGAAAGACCACGTGGAATTCAAGACCAACACCATCCACCGCCGATACTACCGCTTTTCAGGAAAGGTCGAGCGTGGTTCAGGCCGCCAACCGGATGACCCTGATTACCTCCGCCTGACCGGAGATTTAGAAACTGTGACCGTCAAGGGGGACAGCGGGCAGGAGTCGGTGGAGAGGAAACATCTGATGTTGAAGTCCTTCGGCAAGTCGGAACGCAATGAGGAGTGAGAGTCCGGTGCAGAGGTGGCTTCCCGTAACGTTCGCGACAGCTTGCCTCGCACGGGGGTTCCGTAGGGTAAAGCCGACGCTACTTAGGATGCGGCTTCATATCGTGCAGATGGTACTCCTGGCCCTCAATAGTAAAGCAGAAGCGCAAGGTGCGGGTCACGCGGGCCTGCCAGAGGCCGATGGCCTCGTCGTACTTTTTCGCTCGCAATGACGGATGACTGAGGTTTTCGAGAAGGAGGCTGCTTTGCTTGTCAAAAGCTTTCCGCACTTCCACGGGTGCATCGGCATACTGCTGCAAGAACCGCTTCGAGTAGCGGACCCTCATGTGCGTCGGGCTCTCCGAGAAGTTCTCTTCGAACGCAGTTCTGCCGTCTGATCGTGAAGCGACTTCACGAGTTCCTCGTGGGTTTCAAAGGGCCCGTATGTGCGGCCTTTCTTGAAGTCGGCTAAGCTCACTGCAATGCCGCGATCCACCACCGACTTCGGCGTGAACGTGATTCTTCCATGCTCAGCCTTCGCCTCCAGGAGGTCGCCGACATTCAGGCCGATCTTTTCGCGGACGCTCTGAGGAATGACGACTTGAAACTTGCTCTTGACAGAAACATATCCCATGGGAGTTGATCGATTCAACGATAGAACCCTCCACTTAAAGAGTAGCAGGTTGCTGGGCGGTGTAAAGGAGCCCGAAAACGTGCACGACATAGAACTTGAGAGTGGAGGTTTCTTCTTGGTCCGCCACGTCCGTCCTCGCGTAGCCTCAGGCCAGACGGCCGACTGCTGTTCCCCGTGTCATTCCGAGCGAAGCGAGGAATCTCGCTCTGTTTGTTTCCTCCAACCTACCCCCCCCCCAAGCTTCAGCACCGACCTGCCTCAACGCAGAGCGAGATTCCTCGCTTCGCTCGGAATGACAGGCGTAGGGTCGCCATCCCCTCACGCATGACTGATACTTGGCGGCTCCATAACTCCAAACCGACCCGCTACCGGAGAAGGGTCATGCTTGACGCCCGTGCCAGTTTGCTCTTCAGTCGTTCCAAGCGCCTGGTAAATCGGCCGCGGTAAGCAACAGAAGGGAACTGTTCATCGAGCCGGGCCACAGCGTCGAGAGTAAATTCGAGCGCCTGCTGGATATCGCGAAGGCGATGTTCATAGTGGATGGCAAGCTCTTCGAGTGCTTCCACAGCAAGAGGCGGCTCGCGCTGCGAAAGCTCCAGCCACAACTCGACGGCGGACTCATGCTGGCGTTTGCGCTTGAACTCGGCGGCGAGGTGCTTCAAGGCCAGGCTTTCGACCGGTTGGGGAAGTCCGGCTGCCAGGGCTTGACGGCAGGTTGAGATGGATTTCTCTTGGGAGCCTGCCGTCCCCAGGATGCGGCTGAGGCTGAAGAGGTCGAGTGGCGACCCCAGCGCTTCGGCCCCGCCGTCGCCCAGCGCGCGCGCCAACTCCACGGTAAGCGCGGCGAGTGACACGACATCCAGAGCATTGTGGTAGAAGACCGGCTGCAAGCCTCGCGCATCGCCGCTGCGCAGGTAGTCGAAGTAGATTGCCGGAATCTCCGACCCCGGCACATCGCCTTCCCTGCTGATTCCTAAAATCGCTTCTTCCAGGTTAGTGAGTTTGCAGCTTTCCAGGCGCAGCTTCCACAGGCGGCGCGCGGGGTGAAGAGCGTCAAAGTGGACCAGGCGGTCCAGGGGGGATTTCATGCGAGCCAAAGCATACCGGGTCTCGAGCAGCGGCACATCAAAGGTCTTCCCGTTGAACGTGACGATTCCTTCGCAAGTCCCCAGTATCTCGGCCAGCGCCTCGAGCATGGCTTTTTCCTCGGGGTAGTCACGAAGGAAAAACTGCCGGACCACGAACTTCATCCCCTCGACATTCCCAATGCCAATGAGGAACGCACAGGTTCCGGTTCCACCGGCAAGGCCCGTGGTTTCCGTATCCAGAAAAACCAGCCGCGAGGCATCGGGCATCGCCGCATCCTTCAAAACCAGGTTCAGGGGACTGAGGTCCGCGGAGGGAATATCGCCAATGCGGAGCTTCCCGTAAGGCCGTCCGAAGGGGAATACCTCGCGCGCCAGGAAGAACTCGCCCCAAGAGTTCTTCAACACCTGGCCCTCCACGTATTCCTCGATCCCCTTGGCAAATCTCTGGGCAGGCAGCTTGCGCGTGGACTGCGGATTCTCCAGGCGGCGTAGGTACTCGAGGGTCTGCTCGAGTTCCCTGTCGCGGTCCCGTGCACTGGAAGCCCGCTTAAGCCGGCGGAGTTTCTCGTCGAGAGTCATTTTTGAGAACGTCCGTTGTCAGTTGTCAGTGGTCAGTTGTCAGTTGTCTGTTGCAAGAGCTTGAAGCATTGCGGCACGGACAACTAGCCACGGACGACGGGCAACGGACTACGGACCACTGATAACGGACAACCTTCGCAAAATTTCCAGAGCCACTTCTTTTCCCTTTTCTCCAACCTCGCCAAGCGGCCCCACGCAGGAGGGACAGCCCGAAACGCAGGGACAGTTTGCAATCAATTTCTGAGTCTTTTCCAACAACGAAACGCTCATGCGGAACAACGGTTCGCTGAGCCCAACCCCTCCAGGATACTTATCGTAGAGGTAGATGTTGGGCTCGAAGGCCACGATGGTTACACGGGCGTCAAAACCTCCGATTTTAGATTCCGGATTTTGGATTTTGGGTTCGCCCCGATCGCCTGCCGAGCATGAAAGGTCTCGCTCTTTACCCTGAATCCCGAATCCTGAATCCTGAATCCTGCCTTCTCCAATCTGACTCCTGACTCCTGACTTCTGACTCCTGAATTCTGTCCCCTGAATCCCGACTCCTGAATCCTGAATACTGCTTTCCCCGTTCTCCCCCACCGCCACGCCCAAGTCTCGAGCGTCGCACATCACCAGCAGCGTGGCAACAGCCTCGAGGGCGTTAGCCAAGCCATTCACCCCATCCAACCGCTCCGTCGAACCGTAAGGCAGGCTTCCCATCAATTCATGGGGAAGGGTCAGCCAAAAAGCGGTGGTATGCATCTCTTGCTCGGGCAGTGTCAACTCTCCAGAGCCGACGTTCTCCATGGTGTGGAACTTGATCTTTTTGAACCCAACCACCTGGGTATTCACTTGCACCTCGCCGTGATTCTTGCTGGCCGGGCCGATGGGCGCTGCATCGAACCTCTCGAGGACCTTGATTTTCGTGTAGGAGATGGCGTCGGTGAAATACTCGCTCGTCACTTGGTGGACGTAAGCTTTCCGGTCATCATAATCGAGGCGCTCGACGTGGTACTGCTGGCCGTCCTGAATGTAGATGGCCTTTTCATGCAGCGTGGTCAGGGCGCTGGAGAAATCCGCTTCGCCGATCACTTTTGCTTCACCGGTCGTGTCCACGATAACGAAGTTGTCCGAAGAGACTGACCGCAAGCTGATGGCGTCAGCGGGGTAGCTTTCCGAGACCCAATGCCAGCCGTCGGTGGTGTGGTGCAGGAAGCCGATGTCCTCAAGGTGCTGGCAGAGCCGGCGCAAGTCGAGCGAGCCGAATTTCTCATCCTCCCGCAGAGGCAACTCGAAGGCGGCGCACTTCAAGTGATTGAGCAGGATAAAGAGGTTATCCGGATTGACGTAACCATGTTCGGGCGATCGGCCAAAGAAGTAATCGGGATTTTGCACCATGAATTGGTCGAGCGGCGCACTCGAGGCCACCAGCACGGCTGCGGAAGTTCCCTCACGGCGGCCGGCCCTGCCGACTCGCTGCCAAGTCGAGGCGATGGTCCCGGGGTACCCCGCCAGCACCGCGACATCCAGGCTTCCGATGTCGATGCCCAGCTCGAGAGCATTGGTTGCCACCACACCCAGCAGGCGGCCGTCGCGCAAGTCGCGCTCAATCGCGCGGCGCTCCAGCGGCAGATAGCCGCCCCGGTAGCCTCGGACCGCTTCCGGGGCCAGCGGGGCTCGCGAGAAATCCTCCTTCAGGTAGGTCACTAAAATCTCCGTGGCCAGCCGGCTGTTGGCGAAAACGATAGTCTGTAGACCACGCGCCAGGAAAGTCCGAGCCATGCGCCGGGTTTCGTTCAGATACGAACGCCTGATGCCGAGTTGCGGGTTCACCACCGGCGGGTTGTAAAACACTAGATACTTCTCTGCGGAGGGCGCGCCGCTTTCATCCACCAGGAAAACGTCTTCCTCGAGGATGCGAGTGGCTAATTCAGCCGGATTGGCGATGGTCGCTGAGGTGCAGATGAACTGGGGTTGGCTGCCGTAGAACTTCGCAATCCGCTTCAAACGGCGCAGAACGTTGGCAAGGTGACTGCCGAATACTCCCCGGTAGTAATGCAATTCGTCAATCACCACGTAGCGCAGGTTCTCAAACAGCCTCTGCCATTTGGTGTGGTGAGGGAGAATGCCGGCGTGAAGCATGTCGGGGTTGCTGATGACCAGGTTGCCCCGCGCCCGGATGGCCTTGCGCGCGTCCTGGGGCGTGTCTCCGTCGTAAGTGAAGGTGCGGATTTCCTCTCCCAACTTCTCCGTCCAGCGATTCAGCTCCACCAACTGGTCCTGCGAAAGCGCTTTGGTCGGAAACAGGTAAAGCGCCCGGGCCTCGGGGTTCTGCACCAACTCGCTCAGAATCGGCAGGTTGTAACAGAGGGTTTTCCCGGAGGCCGTGGGCGTGACCACGACCACGTTTTTGCCTTCCCGCGCCAACTCGCAGGCGCGCGCTTGATGCGTGTAGAGGGAAGCGATTCCACGCGCCTTGAGCGCCTCCAAAAGCCGGGCGGGCAGAATCTGCGGAATCGGCGCGGTCCGTGCATCGCGCGCCGGGAAGTGTTTAAGGACAGTCACTCCGCCACGAGCCGGTGAGCCCTTAAACCTTTCCCGGATTTCTCGAAGGGCGCTGGGGATGGGGGCAAGGCCCTCCCCGTCTTCTATCCTCAGGTTCGCCAGTGCCTGGGTTTTCTCTTCCACGTCACCTCACATCTAAGAACAGGTTTCAGGCGCCAGGTTTCAGGTGTCAGGTTTCGTCGCCCGCCTGCTTAATCTCTAAACTTCTGAATGCCCCACATGCATAGCCTTCCGCCTCACTTGAGCGTCGCGGTAGGCGAGAACTTGTTGCACGCATCCCCCAAACGCGACCCCCTGAGACTTTGCACCTGACACCTGGCACCTCCTTAATTTCGCCTTTTATTCGCTCAATATACCACAATTCAGGGCCGCCTCAAAGGTAGGTGTTGGCAGCCGGGTGTTGGCCAACAACTCCGTACAACTCTGCGAAATAGTGATAATCCGGCGTTTGAGCTGCGAAGGCGGCTGGGATGGATTGCATGAGCCAACCGCGGCTTGAATTCCTTTCGTCGTGGCATTACACTGCGTATCGATTGCCAACGAATTGGAGGATTCCAACAAGATCCCATGAAGAATGATTGCTCCGGCGCCAAAACTCATATGAAACCGGTTTCAGTTGACCGGCGAAGATTTCTGCAATCTGCTGTAGGAGCGAGTATCACTCTCGCTGCAACAAGTCCGGCACAAACAAAGCGCATTATTTCGGCCAATAGTCTGATCCGCATAGGATTGATCGGCAGCGATGGCCATCGCGACATCCTCCTGGGGAGCATTCCCAATCTACCTAACGTCCAGTGGACAGCCTATGCCAAGGGAGAACCGCAGGAAGATATCTCGTGGGTGCAAAAGCGATTCCCCGGCAGCAACCGAACCCGCGTATACGAGAACTACCACGACATGCTGGAGAAAGAGCCGCTTGACGTAGTGGGAGTTTGCCTGCCGATGTATCAGATCGCTGAGGCGTCGATGCACGCGGCACGCAAGGGGGTCCATGTGCTCTCGGAAAAGCCCGCAGCCATCAGTCTCCCGGACCTCGCCCGCCTGGAGCAGGAAATCCATCAGAGCGGCGTTCGCTTTAGCATCATGCTGAACATGCGCGCCATGCCGATTTTTCAAGCCGCTCGGAAGGCCGTCCAGGAGGGTTCGATTGGTGAGCCAATACTGATTTCCAGTCAGAAATCTTACAAATACGGCTCCGATCGCCCCTGGTTTTACAAGAAGAAAGAAACCTATGGTGGCACCATCCCCTTTATAGGAGTGCACGCTATTGATTTCATGCGGTGGGTTTCCGGGAAAGACTATGTCCAGGTGGCCGCGTTCGAGGGGAACAAAGCTCACCCTCAGACCCCGGCTTGTGAGGACCACGCGGGGCTGCTGTTCCAATTGTCTAATGGCGGCACAGCGACATGTCACCTGGATTTCCTTCGACCGGAAGCCGCCCCCACCCACGGAGATGATCGCCTGCGCATCGCCGGAAGTGAAGGAGTGCTTGAAGCAACAGGTGTCGGCGATCGTGTGAACCTGATCAGCTCCAAAGGTAATATGGGGGATTTGCCTCTCCTTCCGCCCGTGGATTTCTTCGCCACCTTCATTGCCGAACTTCGCGGGGAAGGCACGCATTTGCTATCGATGCAGGATGCCTTCGCAATCTCACGAATTTGTTTGAAGGCCAGAGACGCCGCAGATACCGGGGAGTGGGTGAAGCTCTAGAACTGTAGCGGCGCTCGGCGGGGCTCGGAGCCTGCCCTGACGCAGGAAGGGAGCATGGAAGATCCAGCCCTCGTCGTAGCCTGCGGTCCGGGCCAAGAGCCTCGCCAACTCGAACTGGCCTCAAATGCGGTTGGCAGTTGGCAGTAAGCAGAAGGCAGATGCTGTTCATCCTGACTCTCCGATCGCTGGAGTCCGATGGTTCGATCCGCATCGGACCTGAAATCGGACCTGAATCCTGGTTTAGCGCCTGTCACCTGAAACCTGCTCTTCCCCACCTACCACCTACCGTATTCACCATTCACCATTCAGCCGCCCGCTTGCTCCCGAATCCTGAATCCAAAATCCTGCTCGGTTCCACGTAGTATTCTAGGCTATCTTGTTCCGTCTGTCAAGAGGCACAACCACAAGGCCACCGGGCGCGTGTGGCTGTCTGCATCCTATTCGACAGGGCGGGCATCGAAAACGGTATGGCATCCCGAAGTTCATCCTGGATTCGCCGTGGAGCCGAGCGCTCCATGAAGAGAGGCCTGTTGCGCGCCTATCGCGGCGTGGGCGTGAATCCCGACAAGTACTTGCGGCACCTCCGCCGCGCTTATGGTTTGCCCGTTACATCATTCCGCGAAATGAATACGCTGCCGCTACCGGTGGTGGATTACCTTGCCGACAAGACCATCCGAGCCTCCATGAAGATGGCGATGTTGGAGGGCGCGGGCGCCGGCTTGGGCGGCATGCTTTCCATTCTGCCCGATGTCGGCTTTCTGGGCGGCATTACCTGGCGCATGATTCAGAAGCTGAGTCTGGTGCACGGCTTCGAGTATGCCAGCGAAGACGACATGGCCAATCTGTGGCTGGCGGCGGCAAGCGCTGCGGGCGTGGATATGGGCAAGGACTTGGTGCGCAAACAGGTTATCGAACGGTTCGTGCCGCGCGTCATCGAGCGCATCGCGGTGCAAGCCGGCGGCGAGATGGCGGAGAATGGGCTCTTCCGCCTTGTCCCGGTGCTGGGATCTGTTATGGGCGGCACGCTCAATTATTACTTCGTGCGCGGGTGGGGACGCCGCGCCCAGCGCCATTTTCGCGAACGGCACCTTTTGCTCCGAAGTCCCCTGATGTCCCCACCAAGCTTGGAAGCCACGTTTAGCGACCCACACTCGCCGGAATTAACCCAAATTCGTAAGTTGAACCAGGTTTCTGGTTTCATGGAATGAAAGAACCCCTCACCCGCCCTCCTCCGGTCTGTACCGGACGGTACAGACCTCCGTCGGGCACCCTCTCCCCGGGGAGAGGGCAGTCATTTCTGGACGGCGTTGAAATTATGAAAATCGCTCTCTCTCCCTTGGGGCTGAGCATGTCCCACATCTTTTGCTGAACACCGGGCGCTCCGCGAGATGCATGCTTTCAGCCCCAAAGGGGCGACCTAACAAAGCCCAGGCCAACGGCCTGGGTCACAAAGGTCACCCTATTTCCGATTTTCAAGCCCTGAAAGGGCGTGACAAATCCACCGACCAGACTTAGGCGGCCGTCCGCGTGTCTCCCCCAATGCTATTTCGCCCTTTAAGGGCCTACCGCCAAGAAAAAGGCGGATTCTCGGACCCAGGCCGTTGGCCAGGTCCCGCAGGGCGGGATAGTCCGCCCCTTCGGGGCTCGTTTTGGCATCAGTAGCGCTCGCACCCCCCGTGTTCGGCAAAGGATGTGGGAAATGCTCAGCCCTTGAGGTGCGTGGCCCGCTGCCGGCGCTTTCACCAGCCGTCAGCCGATGGTGACGGGTTAGCTGTGAGCAGGTAGCGCATCGCGGCGGAGCCGCAACCAAACACGTAGGGCCGAACGGCGTTCGGCCCTGGGGCGAGTGCCGCTCGCCCCTACGAGATGTGCAAAATGTTTGCTAAAAAAACAAGAAATTACGAGTTTGCAAAGCTGCGCGGCCTTCTGGGCGCGGTGTGCTACCTGCTATAATCAAACGGAAATCAACTGTGAGATAGAGCATGAGGCTGGGAATAGACTTCGGCACAACTCGAATCATTGTGGCGTTCGCAGATCGGGGCAACTACCCGGTGGTATCATTCGATGCTCCGGACGGAGCTGCCCGCGACTGGTTCCCTCCCCTGGTGGCCGTCAAAGACCAGAGACGCGTCTACGGATGGGAGGCTTGGGCGGCGCAGGAAGAACCGGGCTGGACAGTGGTGCGGTCGCTCAAGCGGGCGCTGGAGGGGGCCGGCCCGCAGACGCTGGTTCAGATCGCCGCCCAAACCGTCCCCATGTTGCAATTGCTAGGCGAGCTGTGTTCGGCCTTGCGAATCAACTTGCTGGAGCATTCCAATTTGCCCAGCGTCGAAACAGGCCTTCTCGAGGTGATGCTCGGAGTCCCGGCGAATGCCAACAGCAACCAGCGATTCTTGACGGCGGAGGCCTTTCGGCAAGCCGGCTTCCACGTTTTGGGACTCCTGAATGAGCCTTCGGCCGCCAGCATCGAGTTTGGCCACCGTGACCGGAGCTCACGACAGAAGAGATCCAAGAGTCACACCTTTGTATACGACCTGGGAGGAGGAACCTTTGATGCCTCGCTAGTCGAGCTGGATGGGAGCCAACAGTGCGTAATCGCTTCGGAAGGTATCGGCGCGCTGGGAGGAGACGATTTTGACGAAATCCTCGCCGAGCTGGCTCTCGATTCGGCGGGGATCGGCGCTGGCGAGCGCGACAGCCTCTCGCAGGCAGAGATATTTCACCTTCACGAAGAGTGCCGTGCCCAGAAGGAAAGCCTGCACCCGAACACGCGGCATATCTCTGTCGACCTGGGGGCGGTGCGGGAAGGTTGGCCGGAGGTCTCATTACGAGTCGCTGACTTTTATGAGCGCTGCCAGCCGCTGGTCGAGGAGACCTTGCACGCCACGGAAGACCTGCTCGTTGCACACGGGTATGGCCCGCCGGGATCTTCGGCCTGGGCTCAGGCGGGTGAGCAGAATCTCGAAGCACTTTACGTCACGGGTGGCGGAAGCGAGCTTCCGATTGTGGCACGCATTCTCCGCGAGGTGTTCGGCCGCCGGGTGAGGCGCTCCGCCTACACTCGCCTCGCCACGGCCATCGGTTTGGCGATACAGGCTGACGCGCAGGCAGGTTACGTCCTGCGCGACAAGTTCACTCGCCACTTCGGGGTGTGGCGGGAAGCCGACGCAGGCCGAAGCGTGACTTTCGACCCGCTGTTCTCCAAGGGAACACAGTTACCTGCGCCCGGAGAGCCGCCGCTGGTGCAGTCGCGCCAGTACACGCCGGTCCATAACATCGGCCATTTTCGCTACCTCGAATGCACTCATCTCAACGATGAAGGACGCCCCGCCGGAGACATCACCGTCTGGGACGACATTCGCTTCGCGTTTGACCCGGCGCTGCGCGACGTCTCTGATCTTAGCCAGGTGCCCATCACCCACCTTGACCAGGGTCTGGGGCGGCAGGCAGAGGAGAGCTATTCGTGTGACGCGGGCGGGACGGTGAAAGTGACGATCGCGAATCTGTCGGAAGGTTACAGCCGGTCGTACAGCCTGGGGTGTTGGGCCTCGGGTGATATACGCATTGTCCCAGGCCGGAAGAGGAGAGGCTCTCCCCGCCGATAACACAACGGTAGCTGGCAGAGGCCAATATACCCCGCTTTTTCGTCTCAAGCCCGAAGGGGTTCACCCCGCGGACAGCACAACGGTAGCTGGTCGAGGTCAATATCCCCCGCTCTTTCGTCTCAACCCCGAAGGGGTTCACCCCGCAGATAACGCAACGGTAGCTGGTCGAGGCCAATATACCCCGCTCTTTCGTCTCAACCCCGAAGGGGTTCAAGATGAGTAGCCGTGGGCAAGGGCGCGGGGTTTGCGCCCGCCGCCCACGGATGGCGTGGCACCCAAGTTTCTCGACCCTGAAGGGGTCGAACCGTTCGGCCCTGCTCGGGCTTGTCCAAATTACGCTCGATTAATTTGGACAGCCCCGGCTTTCGATCGGACGCAGACTACTTGAAGCCTAAGACGGGATGGGGGGTATAGAGCTCCTCGAGAGAAGCAACTTCCTGGGGCGTAAGACGCAGTGAGAGCGCTGCGGCGGCGTCCGAAAGATGGTGCGGTTTCGTGGCGCCGACAATGGGCGACGTGATTGCCGGATTGCTGAGCATCCAGGCAAGCGCTACCTGAGCGCGGGGAGCTCCACGCTGCTCGGAGACCTGCCCCAAGCGGTCCACGACGGCGTGGTCAATTTCTTCAGTCCGCGCGTACAGGGTTTTCCCGAACTGGTCGGTTTCATAGCGCCTGGTGCTTTCGGATTTCCAGGGGCGGGCCAAGCGACCGCGCGCCAGGGGACTCCAGGGGATGATGCCAATGCCCTCGGATTGGCAAAGGGGGATCATCTCGCGCTCTTCTTCACGATAGAGCAGGTTGTAGTAATTCTGCATGGAAACAAAGCGCGTCCAGCCGTGCATTTGGGCGAGATAGAGCGCCTTGGTGAACTGCCAGGCGTGCATGGAGGAGGCCCCGATATAGCGCACCTTGCCCGATTTCACCACGTCGCTCAAGGCCTCAAGAGTTTCCTCGATGGGCGTCTCGTAATCCCAGCGGTGAATTTGGTAGAGATCCACGTAGTCTGTCTGTAGACGGCGGAGGCTCTGGTCGAGTTCGAAGAAGATGGCCTTCCGGGAGAGGCCGCCGCCATTGGGCTCGTCGCGCATGACGCCGTTAAGCTTGGTGGCGATGACCACGGCTTCGCGGCGCGTGTGGGCTTTCAGGAATCGCCCCAGAACGTTTTCGCTTTCACCGCGTGCATAAACATTGGCCGTGTCAAAAAAATTGATCCCCAGCTCGAGGGCTTGGCGAAGGAAGGGCTGGCTTTCCTCTTCGCTCAGGGACCAGGCGTGGCTGCCGGGCCGGAGTTCGCTTGTGGCAGGCGGTCCATAGGTCATGCAGCCCAGACAAATGCGGGAAACTTTCAGGCCGGTCTTACCGAGATTGACGTAGTCCATTATTTCTCCTCAACGTGAATGCAGATTGTGCGGGAGTAGCGTGCTCGGGGGCAACCGGTTCTGGGAGAGTCGGCGAAAATTCATCCGCAATTTCGTCTCAGCCGGAATTACCGATTTGCACCTCTCGTTCGCACATCTTAAGATTCCCTCGTACTCGCCAGGTTAGCCACCTAGTGCGCCGCTCACACAAGCTTACACCGATTTTGGCATGGTCGCACGGAAGGAGCAGGTAGCGATGATACGCCCCCAACGCGCATGCACAAACCAAAGAGGTTTTGAAAAACGAGACTCCGGGCTACCTGCTTCACCCCCGTGGATCCCGCAGAGCGGGAAGGATAGCGTGTTCCTCCACTAACCTGTCGTGAAAGTGCCGGTCGTCGCGGCGACCTAATTGACCCGCACATTCGATGTGCCCACGACCCATCGATGACCCTCCTTGAGAAAAAGCCGGGGAAGGGATACCATTCCTTCGGCAAAGGGGGAAAGTGATGAGATCTTACCGTAGGCTATCGCTTCTCTTTAGCGTGATCTTTCCGTGTTTAGTGATCGGAGTGGGAAGGGCCCGAGCCCAGAACGCGGCTCCTTCGCCAGTACTTCAGGCCATGAAAGCCGAGCTGGCACGGTCGATGGAGACTTTCAAGAGCCAGCCCAAGCCTCCTTACTTTATCAGCTATGAGATCACCGACGATCAAACCGTCAACGTGAACGGGTCCTTTGGCAAAATCACCTTCAGCAATGCTGACCATCGCCGTGTGCTTGATATCGACCTACGAGTGGGCGATTACCACCTCGACAACACGCATATGATTACCGGCGCGGCCCCCGACTTCAGCGCGTTATTGAACCAAGGCCCGCTGATCCCGATGCCCATCGAAGACGATCCTCTGGCCATCCGCAGCGCCATCTGGTACGACACCGATCAAAGTTACAAAGTGGTTGTGGAGCAACTCACCAAAGTGAAGACCAACGTGGAAGTGCAGGTAGCGGCGGAGGACAAGTCCGACGACTTCTCCCGCGAGCCGTCCGAGAAGTACTACGAAGCGGCTGCCGCCCTCGGGGCGAATCGCCTCGTTTGGGAAGAGAAGATTCGAAAGTACACGGCGCCCTTCGCGGCGTACGGCAACACCTATGCAGCCAACGCAGAGTTTCAAGCCGATGTCGAAACTCGCTGGTACGTGAACAGCGAGGGCTCCGAAATCCAGGTTTCAAAGCCTTTCTATCGCTTGTTCATCTGGGCTTTCACCAAGGCCGACGACGGTATGGAACTGCCGCGCTACGAGTCCTATTTTGGGGTTCGCCCGGAAGACCTTCCCGATGATGCCAGCGTGCTGAGGGCCGTTGACGGCATGATCAAAGACCTGAAAGCACTACGCGCGGCGCCCCTCATTGAACCCTACGCGGGGCCGGCGATTCTCGCCGGACGTGCCAGCGCCGTTTTCTTTCACGAAGCTTTCGGGCATCGCATCGAAGGGCACCGCCAAAAGAACGAGGAGGAGGGTCAAACCTTCAAGAAGAAAGTGGGCGAGTCCATTCTGCCTGCGAGTTTTTCTGTGTACTCTGACCCCACAGTGGTCCAGATTGCCGGCACGCACCTGGTAGGCTCCTACGAGTTTGATAATCAGGGTGTGCGTGCGCGGCGGGTGACCGTCGTCGATCAGGGAGTCTTTAAGAACTTTCTGATGTCACGATCGCCAATCGAAGGCTTTCCACATTCAAACGGGCATGGGCGCAAGCAGCAGGGATACCCCGTAGTAGCACGGCAGTCCAACCTGATTGTGGAGGTACGCAACCCGGTGAGCCGTGATGAACTGAAGAAGATGCTGATCGCTGAAATAAAGATGCAGCAGAAGCCTTTTGGTCTTTATTTTGACGACATTCAAGGTGGCTTCACGCTGACGGGCCGGACCATTCCCAACGCTTTCAATGTGCTACCCATAATGGTCCATCGCATCTATCCCGACGGAAGGGAAGAACTGGTTAGAGGGGTCGACCTGATTGGCACGCCGCTCACAACTTTCAGCAAACTCACCACAGGCGATGACCAGGTGGCGGTCTTCAACGGCTTGTGTGGCGCGGAGTCCGGGATGGTGCCGGTATCGGCATCTTCTCCGGCCGTCTTGGTATCGCAGATCGAAGTGCAGAAGAAGGAGAAATCCCAAGAGCGAGCGCCCCTCTTGCCACCGCCCTTCTGAAACCACTGGGGAAATTACGGGAGCCATTCGATGCGCCGAATTAGCCTGCTTTTGATTTGCTGCTGCCTGGGGATACTGCCACGCGCCTCCGCACAGGACGATGTGGTGACGAAAGCCATGCAGGACGAGCTGGACCGCTCCATGAAACAGCTCCGGCTTGAAAGCCTCAATAGGCCTTACTTCATCGCCTACCGCGTCAGTGACCTGAGCAGCTCCACTATGGCGGCCGTGCTCGGCAGCCTGACGAGCAGTGAGCAGCAGCATTTGCGCCTGCTCACGGTGGAAGTGCGGGTGGGGGATTACGCCCTTGACAACACTAACTTCCTGTCCGTCCGCTTTGGGGCGGCGGGCGTGGCCCGCGCTTTCGGCAATACCGTCCAGCTACCGCTGGAAGACGACTACAAGGAGATTCGCCGGCAGATTTGGCTGGCTACCGACTCCGCCTACAAACAGGCGCTCGAAGCCTTGGCTCAGAAGAGGGCCGCGCTCGAGAACAAGACCCGCGCCGAGGATATTCCCGACTTCAGCAAAGAAGAGCCGGTGACCAGCCACGAGAGCCCAGTTGTAATGGACCTCGACCCCAAGCGGGCCGAAGTTTTGGTGCGCCGGCTCTCGGCCATCTTTCGGAGTATGCCGGACATCCACAGGTCTTCAGTAGAGATCCAGGCCACCAACGCGTACACGCGTTATCTGAACAGCGAAGGCACCGAGTACACGCGTGCCGAGCTTGGCGTGGGCTTGATCGCCCGGGCCGGAACCCAGGCGCCGGACGGAATGCCCTTGGGTGATGAGCTTGCGGTTTACGAGCGCTCGATGTCGGCGTTGCCAGGAGAGGAACAGCTTGCCCTCCAGATCCGCGACATGGGCAACCGCCTGGTTGAGTTGCGTTCGGCGCCACTGGTGGAGCGCTACAACGGGCCGGTGCTCTTCGAAGGCGAAGCCAGTGCCGAGATTTTCGGTCAGGCGTTGGCCCCCAAGCTAGTGGCTTCACGCCGTCCGGTTACGGAAAGCCCGCAATTCGAGATGCTCACCTCGCGCGTGGAAAGTTCCTTACAGGACCGGCTGGGAGCACGCGTTCTGCCGGATTGGGCCAGCGTCACCGACGATCCCACACGGCAGGAACAGAACGGGGTTCCTCTGCTTGGAGGCTATTCCGTAGACTATGACGGGGTTCGGGCGCACAAGACCGTGGTGGTGGAGAACGGCATCCTGAAAACTTTGCTGTTGTCGCGCGCCCCCGTGCGCGGTATCCCGCATAGCACAGGCAACCAGCGCGGTTTCGGCGTGGCGCCCAGCAACCTCTTCTTGACCGTTCAGAACGGCCTCACCGATGCGGCCCTAAAGCAGAAACTGCTGAGCCTCGCCCAGCAGCGCGCCAAGCCCTATGCGATTGTGGTGCGCCGCTTGCGGAACCCGCTGTTGGGAGACCCTCGGGAGATGATGGCTTCCGCGATGCGCTCGTTCTTGCCGGAGCTCGGGGGCGGCGGCAAGGGCATGCTGCAGAGTGCCGTCGAGGCCTACGAAGTGTTCCCCGATGGCCATGAGAAACTGATTCGCAACGCCCAGCTCGAGGGGCTCAATGAGGGCTCCTTCAAAGACCTTGTGGCCGCCTCCTCCAGCCAGAAAGTGTATAGCATGCCGTTCGTGGATTTTGGAAATATGGTAATGGGAATGTTCACCGCTGGCATGGTGCCCAACCAGGCCAACCCTCCGGTTGTGTCCTTTTATGTGCCAAACCAGTTGCTGGACGATCTGACGGTGAACCCGCCCACAGGCGACATTCCTAAGCCACCCATTACCAAGCCCCCGCCGGGCGACTGAACGCCTCAGTGGGTCGCGCGCTCTGCGGGACTGGCCAGCGTGGTGAAAATGAATGCCACGATTGAGGGCGACTCTTCCGTTCTAATCCATTAGGTTTAATGTAGTCAAACACCAATCGAGCAAGTAGCATAAAGTCTCGTTTTTCAAATACTCTGCGGCTTTTCCGGCGCGGCCGAAGAATCGCGGCTGGGGGGTAGGGTAATGCTGAATTGTGAATTAAAGAAGTGTAGCAGTCAGAGGACCCGGGCGCTTTGCGCAACGCAAATCCCGCATCCCCAAATTACCATTAACCATTCACTATTCATAATTCTGATCCTCTTCTGAATCCTGATTTCTGGCCTCTGCCTTTTTGATCGCAGGCGGCGAAATCGGGGTATGAAAGGGGATGGTACGCCCAATTGCGCATGCACAAACCGCAGAGTCCCTGAAAAACGAGACTCCCCGCCTGCTGTTCCCTTCCCAGGGCTAGCTCGCGTTGGCCTTGATCAACCCGCGCATGTAAATCGCGGCGCCCTCCGCGCATTGATCGGCAAACTCCAGGCCGACGGTCTGGCCGTTCACCACCGGCAGGGTATGACAGAGTTCGTAGCCGATGTAGCCCTTGTAGCCGATCTCGTGCATGGATTTGACGAACGATGCGTAGTATTCCGGCCCCTTGACGGAGCCATCCGCCTCACGCTTGAACTCTCCGCCGAAATGCGAAAGCGCCTGCAAGGGGCCCACATCGAGAGCCGCCTGGCGAATGGCGGCGGGTGACTTGTCATCCATGATCCAGGCGTCCAGCGAGACTTTCAGGTGAGGAGAGTCAACTTCCTTAACCATACGCAGCACGTCTTTATGATTATGGATAACCGGTTTGTGGTTCTGCAAGGCCAGGGTCACCCCTGCGTCGGCGGCAAACTTTGCGCACTGGATCATGCCGTCGCGGCACCATTCCCACGTTTCCTCCGGTGAGAAACCCTGGTGCACGGTCTCCCATAAGGGCTCCGCCAGGCTGTAGGACGCGAGGCCTTGCTTCTGGGTGACTCCCCGCCAGGCCAGGAAGACCCGCACGGTCCTGGCGCCCAGCTCCGGCGCGAGCTGGATGAGGTCGCGCATGTAGAGCAGTTGCGCGTCTCGGTGTTCGGTCACCGGACTGCTGAAGTCATTGTTGCCGGCCAGCCCGTAGATCTCGAGGCCCTCGCCCTCCGCCATCTTGCGCAACTCGCGGGCGTGGGCGCGAGTCAATGTCAACGGGTGCCCGTGCGGCCGCTTGCCGTTGACCTCCACTCCGTCATAACCGTATTTTTTCGCGCGGCCAAGCGCCTCTTCGAGCGTCAGGGCGTTCCCTCGGTACCAGACGCCAAGATAAGTAATCGTGTAGAGGCCCACTTTCAACCCGGAGGCTTTCCTGGGTCTCACCTGGCCAGAGGATTCTGTTCCCGGGGACGCCAGCAGGCCGGCCGAAGCCGCTAGCGAGGCCCCGACGAATTCGCGTCTATTTATGCCTTTTGTATTCATAAGTGTTACCTCTCATCTCCAAAGTAAAGACTATGACATTCTGCCCGCATTCGCGCAGGCTCAGGAATTCCGCGTCAGCATACCAGAGGGACAACGGCCAAGCTAGTAAAAGCAGACAGGGTGCTGTGACGTGATTAGTGTCCCAATTAGAATGGAGGGCCGCCTCTCCCGCAGGGAGCGCCGCGCAGCGACCCGAGCCCAGATGATGCCGCCCCTTACGGGGCTTGGAAACGTTCTGGAGTCTTCTCCGTTCCCACGGCTTTGAAGCTGTGAAAGAATTACAAAACAAAGCTCTCACCACAGAGACACAGAGGCACTGAGAGCTGAAAAGAAAGGGCCTTTCCTCTGTGCCTCCGTGGTTAATGCAAGCCATTTTTTCACAGCTTCTTTCGCCGTGGGCTAAAGGCTGTCGCCCGCCTAGGCGGGCTTCGAACGATTATGACAGCATGGCAAACTGTAGGGCTTACGACCCGGGGTTCCGCGAGGCCCATGACACCATCATCAAAACGAATCTCGCGCATTTTGGCGAGGAGAGTTAAGATGGCGAGTGCCGAATCCCGCAATATGAATCTTTCCAAGTCCAGGTTCATGGCCGGTCTGCAATGCCTCAAGCGCCTGTACCTCCAGGTTCACGAACCCGATTTGGCGGGCGAGCTCGATGGAACATCTCAGGCTGTTATAGAGCAAGGCCAAGAAGTTGGACGGCTGGCGCAGAAGATGTTCCCTGGCGGAGTGCGAATCGAGGCCGGGCACGAAGAATTAGACAAGGCCCTGGCGCTGACCGCGCAGGTGGTGGCAGAGGGCCAAGTGCCGGCGCTGTTCGAGGCGGCCTTCCAGTACGACCACGTCCTGGTAAGGGCTGACATCCTGGAGCGGCACGCCAAGGGCGAATGGCGGCTGATTGAGGTAAAGTCAGCGACGAGTGTCAAGGACCGCTACGTTTACGACGTGGCCATCCAACGACTCGTGCTGGAAGGTTGTGGGTTGCAGGTCGTTCCCTGCCTGATGCACCTCAACCGCGAGTACGTCTACGATGGGAAGCAGTACGAACTGGAAAAGCTATTCCGAATTCGTGACCTGACAGACGAAATTGCGGCTCTGCCGGAGGACGTGCGGGAGCTGATCCGCGAGCAGCGAAAGATGCTGGCGCAGGCGCAGCCGCCGGATATCGAAGCAGGGCGGCAATGCACGGATCCCTGGACCTGTGAATTTTATGATGTCTGTAACAAGCAGCTTCCTGAGGACCATGTCAGAAACCTCCCCGGCCTCTCGTCTCCGAAATTTCAGAAGCTTAAAGATTTGGGCCTCGAGCGGATTGGCGACATCCCCAAGGGCTTCGCGCTCACCGAGAAGCAGGCGCGGGCGCGGGAATGTGTGAGAAGCGGAAAACCCTGGTTCGGGAAGGGACTCAAGGCATCGCTCGCCCAGCTTGAGTATCCAGTCCACTTTATGGATTTCGAGACCCTGGGGCTGGCGCTGCCGAGGTTTGCCGGCACGCGGCCGTACGATCAGCTCCCGTTCCAATGGTCCTTGCACATGCAACGAAAGCCGGGCGCCGCGGTGGAGCACTATGAATTCCTCGCCGACAACGATGGTGACCCTCGACCGCTCTTCTTGAAGTCACTTTGCCAGGCGATCGATGGGAAAGGCAGCATCGTTGTTTACAGCAACTTTGAATCGGGGTGCCTGAGCAACCTCGCGAGCTGGCTTCCCAAGTACGCAGACCAGATAACGGGAATTCAAGATAGACTCTGGGATTTGCTCGCGGTCGTACGCGCCAACGTCTATCACCCAGGCTTTGCGGGCTCATTCTCTTTGAAGAGCGTGCTTCCGGCGCTGGTTCCGGAGATGTCCTATGAGGGCATGGAGGTCTCAGAAGGCAACGAGGCGGGCATGGCCTGGGAGAAAATGATCCGCGGCCAGGTTGACGCGTCAGAGCGTGAGAGACTGCGGGTGGCCCTGCTCGCTTACTGTAAACAAGACACGCTGGCGATGGTGCGGCTGTTGGAAGTCCTCAGCGCGGCGTGGAGTAAACAAGTGGAGGAGGAATAAACGTCTGGCGGATTCGAGTGCACCAAGCCGCGATTTTCAGGAAATGGTGAATTGTGAATAGTAAATAGTGAGTCATAAAAGCCACCCGTTGCCCCTGTTTCATCATTCACCATTCACAATTCACTATTCATCAGAGCAGGGTCACGGTATAGAACCTGGCTGGCGCCTCGGGCGGAGACATGAAGGCCTTCTTGACTCCACCCACCTCGATTTCCGCCTGGACGTAATAATCCATCAAAGGGCCTGCCTCTTGCCATCTGATCTCGCTGGCATAGGTGCGCCTGTGGGCCAAGGTCATGGGCGAAGGATTCCATTTGGCCGAGTCTTTGGAGCGAGTAAACAGGGTAACGCGGGCCACCTGACCCGCGCCCGGAACCACGGCTGAGATTCGCGCCTGCTCCCCTTTGCGGAGGACCGTTGGACGAGTGGGAACGAAGGCTCGAGGTGTTGCCTTTAGGTTGGGCTGCCGCACCTCCGCAAACAATCGCTCCGTTTCGGGTGGTAACTCGCCCAGAAACTCCTTCATCGAGGCCCGCAAGCGGTACAACGCCAGCCGCTCGTACTTGTTATGCATCGAAGCCAATTGCCCAAGATCATTCCTGGTGCTCACAATCTCCTGGTAATCGAGAAGGACCTCTCGGACCCGAGGCGCCAATTCGAGCCAGAGCGGCACACCTTCCGTCATGATCAGACTGCGCGCCTCGTCCGCCTTATTTCCCTTCTTTAATTCACTCGCCTTCTGGAGTTTCTGATTCAGACGGAACGCCAGCGCCCACGATTCGGAATAGGGAGTGAGGAACTCGACGAAGCGTGTAAGGTAATTGAGGCGCTCGCGCTCCGCCGGACTGGAGGCCGAATCGGTGAGCGCACGAAGCTGCTGTGCCACGTCGGCCTGCGATTTCTTTACACTATCGGGGGGCTCGTAACCGTCCCAGAACTGGAAGGCCTCATCATAGTCACCGCTGTACTCGTGGATTTCGCTGTGACCATTCTTGACCTCGCCCGTCCACGTGCACAGAACCAGCCGGTCGCGGTCCGTGTCCTCCAGGA
Source organism: uncultured Acidobacteriota bacterium (assembly GCA_963832915.1). Lineage (GTDB taxonomy): Bacteria > Acidobacteriota > Terriglobia > UBA7540 > UBA7540 > CAVROP01. The sequence continues at coordinate 159,780 of CAWHWE010000040.1, read as the reverse complement.
CCTTGGCTAATTTGGCGGCGCGTGGTTCCCGTGCCTGAGCCGAGGCAAAAACCTGGAAGAATCTGGCTGGGGTCAGCTCCTTGTTCCACGAGTAGCCAGCCTGAAAACCGGCGTCGATATCCATGATGCGATGCCGCCAGTGGATGCCCAACAGGCCCTGGCACCCATTTTGTTCCGCCAGATCCATATCCCGCACGAAGCGGGCCACGTGGAACTGCGGCAGCCACATGGCCGGGTCATCCTCGAGCCAAGGGATCGGCCAGCGCTCACGACCTTCGAGTTTTCCATACTCCTCGCTCACGGGGTCCCAACCCAGGTTGTCATTCAGCGAAGAAAAAATGATCTCTTCCGGCAGGGCCTTATGGAAGTAGGCGAAATGCCGGACCACGCCGCCCCAGCCGGAAATTACCAAGCGCTTCTCCGGCGCGTGGCGCTTCAGGAAATCATAGGCTTGCTTGAAAGGAGTGACCGAGAGTGGAACGTTTTGCTTTTGGCTCTCCCAGCTCATCCCCTCGTCTTCCCACAGCCAGACGTAATCCAAGGTAGGATAAGCCTCCAGAAGCCGCCCCAGGCGCGCCTCCAGGATGTCCTTCGCCGCTACCGACTCTGGATCGATGCGAGGCCCCGGAGTCTTTGCGTCGGCCGACACATAGTGTGCTTCCGGGGGAGTCACATGGTAAATCTCGTCGGGGATCTGGTAAGGCTCAAAACCCACACCGGTCCGAATGCCAAGCTGCTTGGCGTACTGAAAGGCTTCCTTCCATAGTTGCTGCGCAAGTTCTTCGGCCTCCCAGCAATTCCTGGCCTTTGTGGTGGCTTCCGCACCGAAGACTTCGTCCGCGAAAAAGTCGGCCCCCCCCATGCCGAAACGCGAAGTGCGCTCCGGCAGATAGCCCCAGCGGTTCGTGGCGCTCGTGTCGGTATAGGCCAAGTGACCGGCCCCGGCATATTCAAAGGAAAGGAACGACTCCGCCCACTGGTTCGCGCCGGAATAGACGTGGACACCCAGGGTGTTGAACCGCATCCGGACCATGGCCTCGAGGTAGGCGCGCCAGTCTTCACGGTTGTAAATCGTCACACAATTGAGGAAGTCCGGCCATGGCACCAGCCCGCGCGCGGCGAAGCGTGGTTCCGCCTGCCAGGGATCGCCAACCGGCGGCAGATTGAGGGCGCGCGCAGGCTCCAAGGGGTAAACTTCGCCGTCCAACCCAAAGAAGGCTCCCTGACGCTCCAGGAAGTCAAACACTGCGTAAGGTACAGCATTGGGTGTGGCGCCCGTCAACCGCACACGAGAGGCTTTGCCGCCTCCTGATTCGTGAGAGATTTCGTAAGCCTCAGGATTCTTAAAACCTCCTTTCCTGACCGAAAGAGAGAAAATAAAGCCAGACGATGGGGGTTCACCTCCACCCACAAGAGCTTGTACCGGTTCTCTGGCAAGCCCCAGGTTTCGTAAACCGCGCGCCAACTCGCACGACGCCAACTGCTCCTGGAAGCCCGCTTGCGGCTCGCGGATGATCCATACGGAGTCGGTTGATCCAAACTTGGCTTGCATTTTCAGGCCATTGGAATTTGATGTTGAACCGCCCTGCTGCAAACCCGGTTGGGCCGGAGATCCCCCCGTTGCCGATGAGGCTGCATTGGCAATTAACGGCGCGGCTCCCAAGCCGAGAGCGGAGTCGTGAAGGAATTGACGCCGTCCGATGCGTTGAAATGGACTCATGATGGCACTCCCAATTTGAGAATGTGTGAAAACCTGCGACCCGCTCGTAGGGCCGAACGGTCACCTACGCCCCAAAGCCGCTTGGGCGACGGGGCGCGTTCGGCCCGGTGGGCCAGCGCCGCTGGCCCCTACGTAAGGCACGTCGGCAATTAGTCCTGACTCCACTGGATTGCTCCATTAACTCTCTTTGCCCTTTTGAGGGGAATCGAGTTTTTGCCCTCGTTACCGGCCTGGTCCTCGGCATTGTTCTCCTCAATCGCCACGTTGGCGCCGGGTGTGTCGACTTGAAAGGCGACGGGCAGGTCCCTGGAATTATTCACGGGATACCAGAAGTAGGCATGGTTGCGGCGCAGTACAACATCGTCACTGCCCGAAGCTGCGTGATAAGCGATTATGGCATCTCTGACGAGGTTAAACTCAACGATGGTGCCCGAGACGGAAGGCGACGGCACGGCCCCGCCGGACAACGTTACGCCGTCTTCCCGATTACGCACAAACGAATTGTGGCGAACCACGTTGCCGAGGGCGCGGGGAAACTCCACCGGCAGGCGTGGGTCATCACCGCTCGCTACGAGCGCCCCAGACTCGCATTCCTCCGCGCGGTTGCCTTCGGCGACGTTCCAGAAGAGAGGAGTAATACCGGAATTCCAGGATCGCGGCATGGAGGAGGCAAGCGTGCTTGCGCTGGCAAACAGGAAAATTCCTTGCCGGCGCTGGCGCGCGATCGAATTGCCCGCAATCACATTCTCGATGCAGGAAATCCAGAGTTGGATACCTGTCATCCCATCGGGCGCATAGTTTTCCACGATCAAATTCTGGTAGAAGCCCGTGCCGATTGCCGCCAGGCTGCCGGTGGTTGGCAGCTCCATCCAAGGGCGGTCGAGGATCAGGCGGCTGCCCTCGCGCTTCAGTACGCGGCGCGTCTGGCCTTGCCCTTTTCCCGCGAAGATGGAAACGTAGTACTCATGAATCGGCGGTTCTTCCCCGCCGTCGTCCGTGTCAGGCGGCCAAAACGGCGTTTCGTTGCCGGCAGAATCATGCGCCAGCAGTTCACGGCGGCCGTCGTGCTGCCCGTCCAGCATCTTTCCAATGTAGCTGTCCGGAGTTCGGGGAACAGTCTTGGGAATAACCACGCTCTGGAAATCTGCGCCCGCCAACTTGCCGAAGAACATGGTGCGCTGCTGGGCCTCAAACAGAATCATTTCCCCGACGTTCTGGTCCGTACCCGCAACGCCGCCGAAACGAGGTTGGCCGGCGCCCACGGGAGCTCCCGGGCCCGCCGGTGGTGTTACTCCGTTGCGTGCAATCCAGTTGTGGGTTACCGACCCACGCCCAGTCGAAATCCAGATGAGGCGGTGGTTAGTAGGACCGCCCGCGAGCGCTCCGGGAGGGCTTGCTACGCGATTACCCTCGATGATGCATTCCTCGACCATCTCGTTGCGCCCAATAATCGTTGCTTCCGCGGCGCCACCCCACATGTTCAGTGGAACCAGGTCATTCCCAATGAAGCAACACTGGCGCACCCCGCTCAAATAAATGGGGGCGCGCGCCCAGATCGCGCAGTCGCGAACCTCCGCGTATGCCGCATTCATCAAGCGGACGCCGTAATTGTCCAGGAGCTTATTCTGCGCTGTGTGCTTGCGTTCGATGTCGCTGATTCGCACGTCTTCGACCCGGCACTCCTTTACCCAGACCAGTGGATCGGGGCTGCGCACGGCGACGCCCAAGTTGACCTCAGATGTGCCGCTGAGGGTGAGGTGCTCGAGGCTTGCGCCGTCTCCCGCCAGCCATACGGCTGCGGCATCCTTGCCCGGACCGAAATGCGCCGCAGGATCGTTCACCAACTGCAATCGAGTTTTGCTCCGGCCCGAGCCGGCAAGGATTACCCCGCCAGGAACGCGCAAAGTGCCGCGGAAAGGAAAGACTCCCTCGCCCAGCAGAACGGTTCCTCCACCCGTTTGAGACTGGCGATCGAGCCAAGCCTGGAGATCGACGATTTTGCCGGCAGCAGGTGGCGGGAACTGCTCCACGACCGAGGATGCCAGCTCGCCACCCGCCTGAACTTTCAGGCTCATCGGCCCGCCCCAGCCGAACCTGCCTGCGCGTCCCGCATGCACCCAGAGTTGGTAGGTTCCCGGCTCGAGCCGCGCCGGCAGGCGCACTGTCACCGAATACTTTCCGGCTTGCTCGGCATCAAGCCACACCCCAGGTTGCCCTGGCAACGTAAGATAAACGAACGCCGCCAGGCAATCCGGCCGCCGCGCCAGATTACGCCCGAAAATCCTAACGGTATCGCCCGGGGCGGCCACGTCCGGTCCGCACCACCACGGCTGAGGAACATTGAGGCGGATGGGCCTTGACCAGCCGCTGGCGTTACCCACCCAAACCAGAAAGGGGCCATCCTCGGCGAGTTCCGGCAGAGTCGCAGCCAATTGACGGGCCTGCGCTAGTTGAATCTTTGGTTGCCACTGCTGCCCCACAACTCCATCTTGTGAATTGCCCCACACGTATAGTTCTGATGTGAAGCGGTCACCGACGAGAAAGAAGGTCTCGTCCGGTCCTGCCTCCGGCGTGTGCTCATAAATGACAGGCGCATCCGCCGTAGCGGCAGCCGGTTCGACCGAAGGCGCGTAATCCGGCCCGGGTGTTGCGGGAGGTGGGGCGGGCCCCGGCCAACCGGAAGGCGCCACGAGCCGGTCGTCACCAGGGCGCGAGGCCGTGGCTACAGGGGCGGCCGTTCCGTGCCCGGACTGCTGGAAATTTTCTCCCTTTCCAACACACGGCAGGCCCGACAGGGCCACCGCACCTTTCAATATCTCTCGCCTTGTCATTCCACCGTCCATTTTGTTTTCTCCAATTGCAGGAGAGCTTTTCCTTCTCACTTGGGGAGAGGGGGTGGCCCGCGACTGGCGCTTTCGCCATCCGGCGCTTATGCATTGGGCCTCCGGAGATATGAACGCGAATGCCGAGTCCAACTCACTCGATGACGGATTTCCGCCTGCTGACCACTTCCTCCGTGGCCCCGGTGCGGCGCATGGTTGCCTTCACCACACACGGCCCTTTTTCCGAGGGGATCGGCAGGTTTACAATGTAAGTCTGTTGGCCCAGCGGGCCCACCTCGACATCCATTTCACGGCGGACCAGTGTCTTGTCATTCACGGCCACCGAGACCACCAGTTTCCCTCGCGCCGCCTCGTACTCATCATTGACCAGAGAGACCGCCACTGGGCGGCTGACGCCGGCGGTCAGTTTCGGCTGCCAGAAGTTGAGGTAGACCCCCAAGGGATTGAAAGCGTTTGAGAGAGCTTCCTCGAACTCGGGCTGCAATTTCAACTTCTCGATGTCCTGAAAAAAGTCGCCCGTGTAGGCATCCCGGTGACACGCCGTGAGGTAGGTGAAGCACAACACGCCGGCGTAGTTTCGGTGCGCGCGCCAGTACTCGGTGAGCCCAGCCCACAGGTAGGCAGCGAGGTCGATTACCTCCCGTCCGCTCGCGTTCGCGCCGAGCAGGCGCCGGAAGAGCGGAATCGAGAGCACGGTCGGGCTGCCGTCGCGATTGACCCAAATCCAGTCGTACTCGTTGAGGACCACAGCGTGGCCGGTCGGGTGGGGGCTGTTGGTTCCCTTCGCCCCCGTGCTGCCCTCCAATTCCGCAACATCAAAGTGATGGCCTGTGGGAGCGAGGTCTCCGATTAACAGGTAATTGTGGTCTTCGACGGGGTCGTCGGGTCCTTCCGGCGGATTGTAGCCGTTATCCCACGCACGGTTGGAAAGATCCAGGGGCCGCACGGCATGGATGATTTCGGCGAGCACATCCGCGTGGGTTTCGTTGCAGGCGTCCCACCAGCCGACACTGGGGTGATTCCAGTTATCCTGCATCCACTCTTTGTACTCCGTGACCATCTCCTGCGTGCTCCAGGCTTCCCGATAACCCCAAACAGGGAACTCATACTGGAGGATCAGGCCGGCCTCGTCCGCGATATCCATCCAGAATTCCGGCACGGGGCCGATGCAGATGCGGAAACTATTCCAATGCAACCGCCTGGGAATTTCGACCAGCAGCTTACGTACCCACGTTTTGTCCCAAGGCAAGCCCTGGGATTTAGGGTCCTCGAGAAAGCGGTGAAAAGTGATGTTGGATCCCCGCAGGAAAAACACGCGCCCGTTCAAATAAGCGCGTTTGGTCGCCGTGTCGAATCGGAACTCCCGCATCCCGAAGCGTGTCCTAGCATTATCGCTTCCGGTGCTTGTTTCCAGCGTGTACAGGTTGGGGTGATCGGGCGTCCACAGGCGGGCGCCTGGCATTGGAATCCTTTGAAGCACGGTCTTTTGGCCGCCAGCGCCAATCTGAACCTGTTCCTTCATTACCCGATTCTCTACCCGATTCACCAGGCGGAAGGAACGCGCCGAACCGTAATTACGCACTTTGGTCTGGACCAAAATCTCCGACGTGGCCAGTTGTGGCGCCACCTGGACGCTCTCCACTAACGGGTTGTCGGCGATGAGAATCGCCACCGAATCGTAGATCCCGGGAGTCCAGAAGGTCTTCTCACCGTCAATGCCGGCGGGTGCAGTCTGCGGAAGCGCCGCCGGGTGTGCCCCGATCCTGATTACCAGTTCGTTGTCCTGCGCCCATTGGATGGCATCGGTCAGATTGAAATAGCCGGCGCTGAAGCAGCCGAAGTGCTCGCCGACCTTCTTGCCATTGAGCCACACCGCCGTGCCAAACTGCGCTTTGTTGATCTTGAGTAATGCGACCTCTCTCCGCGCGGGCGCCTTGAATACTTTCCGGTACCAGAAATAGTTCCGTTTCTGGCGCGGGATTCCGACCATCGTCTTGTCCATCTTTTCGGGTCCCGGCGAGCGATTGAACCTCAGTCTGTTTCGGCGATTTTCGAAGGACTCGAATTGATCCACATCGGGGAATGCCGGGAGAGAAAGATGCACCAAGCCAGGGACGGGCACATGATGCCGGAAGGCCGTGGGCATCTGGTCCGGAGAAACTGAGTCCTCGATGTCCCAAGTACCATCCAATGATAAGGTGATGCGGTCGCCTGCCTGTAGCGAACCGCACAGAAGTGAAATGAACATGCCTGTGATGGCAGATGCGTTGGTGATTGTCCGTCGGTGCATAAGCGCTATCCAGTCCTTCCCATAAGGGCTGTCGATTATAGTCCCACATGCTCGACGATCTGCAAGACCCTTTTAGGCGTTGTTTCGCTAATTTTTACGGCCCTTGCGAGCCGTCTTTGAGGAAGGCGGGGCGCTGAAGCTCATGTTCTGAGCATGCATAGCCAAACACCGATATCCGTGATGTCAGAGACGGGCGCTACGGGGTGAGGTCGAAAGGTAACCTTTTCGTGCCCTGCAAGGGCACAAGATAGTAGCCGGGGGCAACGCCCCCGGAAAGCGCGAGGGTCGCTGCCCGACCCTGAAAGGGTCGCATTGCCCTCGGTGGCGGGACGGAAAGCGGGTGTGACGCCACCCCGATTCGGCCCTTTCTGGGTGGGAGCTAGTACTTCGCCTGGGTGATGCGTCCCTCGGTTTCGCCTCGCAACCAAACGTAAAGTGGCGCGCTTGGGGAGGGTGGCGGCCACGACATCTCGATTTTCAAGCTCTGTTCCTGGGGGTCTCCCGCAACGGGGGTGGGGAATCCCTGCACCGGATATCCATTTTTGCCATCCCAGCCTGTCTTTTCGATAGTCTGCAACTCCTGGCCTGTGAGGCTGCCAAGGTAGAGGTGGCCGCGATCCTTCTCATCCGTGAGTTGAAATTTCTCAATGTGCGGCAGGCGAATAACCCGGCCCAGAGTGTAGGGGTCGGAGGCGCCGGTCTCCTCGACCGTTGCCGTCGCCATCAACTGGCAACCGGATCGGCCCACTGACCCAGGATCGAACGACAGGTACAGGATGCCCTCACCGGAAAAATCCAGTTGCGCGGTTCCGCTCCGCTCCCCCGGATGGAGAGCGAGAGGTTGCTTCTCGTCTCCCGCGGCGGCGCAAGTCAGGGCAAGGGTAGGATGAGTCCCGGCATTTTCAGTTTCGATGGCAAAGCTCAAGGTCGACCCGGCGGCGATTTCCCCCTGCCGCAGTGCCACGTCCATCGCTTGAGACGCTGACTCACTTGCCCGGATGATCTTTGGCCGAGGCCCTGCTACCAGTAGGGCCTCGGAGGCTTTCAGCGGACTGTGAAGCCCCGAGACTTTCATGCTTGTCTCAAGCCTTTCTCCTTTCTTCACCTGAGCCGACAACTTGACGATGGCCTTGCGCTCGTGCAGATTCTGCGCACCCGCCGGGACAGGATTCAATGCCCAGGTCGCGCCCTCACTGATAAGCTCCTCGATCCGCTCCAGCCCGGTCCCCTCCAGCGTAACGGCTTGTTGCGCCTCCCCCAGGTTTACCCGCAAGGGGAGATTGGATAGGGTGGGGCTTGGAGGGTGAATTACAATCCCGAGGTCATGCGTCGACCCATTCGTCTGGGCCAGCTTTAGGGCAAAGGCCCCGGCGCGCAACCCAGACGTGTCAATTTCCACTTCCAGCGTCGTTTGCTCCCCGGCGGCGTTGCCCTTGGGAAGAGTGATGGACAGTTCTTTGGGTGTCGCCTTCCTGTCTTCTGAAGGAAGGAGCGTAACCTTGTTGACGAACTCGAAATCCGCGCCCGTCAGTTGAATTCTCACCAAACCAGTACCTTCCACCAAACGGTCTTCTGAATCCAGGCTGAGCTTGGCATGGGAAAAATCGCCGAAGGGACGCAAGTTGACCACGCCCTGCACTTCCATCGGGTCCCAATCCCATTTGGCGGCAAGGCGGTATTCGCCTTCAGGAAGTTTTGTGTGGCTAAGATCCAGCTCGAGTGTGTCATCCGAAGTTCCTACCGTGACGGTTGCGGGGACTTCAGCCGAGTGGGCCGAGGAGACCAATTGCCAGTCCCGGACCCGCGGAAGGATCTTGAGCTGGTTGGGGTTCGCGCACGCAACTTTAATGGTAGATTTCCAGCCCAGCGGAAGGTGCATGGCCTCAGGGAATGAAGCCGTGGGCGCACCGACATCTGGAACGCGCAGTACCCAGAGGTACGCGGGCCTGGTGCGTGGTCTTACCTTCTGGTCCTTGGTACAAAGCGCCAGCCCGTTTGCGCCCGAGGCCTGTGTGAACGCGGTATGGAAATCGGTGTCAGGAAACATCATGATGCGGAGGTTCACAAAGAGCGCCGCGCCTCCGGCCGCCAGACCCACAGGCGTACCGAAGAAGAGGCCCGCCACAGATGAGGCCAACCCCGCGGACTGCGCTACAAACACCGACCGGTCCGAGGTGAGCGGGTCGTAGGTGGACATTGAGGGAAGCACAGCCCGAAGCAATTGACCCGCCTGCTGGTTAGTGGGAACTGTAGTATCGAGCTTGGGAACAACCACACCATACTGAGCGGAAAAGCCACCCAGAGCCGCATTCACATCTGTTCCGGGAGTAGGTGATTCCTCGACTTTTGAGAGCGTCTGAACGAGCGCTTCCACCGTGGCCGTCTGCTGCGCATAGTCCGCGAGCTGCGGGATCAGGTCCTCGTTCTTCTCGATGAGCGAGCTCACCTTCTTGACATTCAGTCCATGGGGGCCGAAAACCACGCCCACGATTGACGCTCGCACTGGAATTACCCACTCCGCAGGGCTCTTCGCAGGCTGTGCTTCCAGCACCACGAGGTCCTTCTGCTTGTCTTTGACTTTCTCCTTGACCCCTTCGTCAGTTGCGGGCTTGGCAAGCGGCACGAGCAAGATCGCGATCTGCGCCTTGTCCTTGATGGGACCGGGTATGTGGATCGGATCATATTTCAACTTCTCGCCTGGCACAATCGTGTTGACGGAGGATAGTGGCAATGCGGGGCCCTTCCCTTCCGGTTGGAGTAGCAGCCGAAAAGTGCTGACTGTCACACCTCCAAGGCAAGGGGGTAAAGTGGCTGCGGGGACCTTTGATTGAGAGAGTGCGATGAGAGCGAACAGATAGAGGAGTTGTTTCATTCCAAATTTTTTCCCTAAAAGAGTGGTGGCGCGTCTCCAGGCGTTCTAAAAACCGTCCGGTGAGAAGACTGTAGCGTCGGGTGCGCTCATGCGATGCAGACGTGCTCACGGGCTTCCGACCCAAACCTAAGCCAGGGGACCGTTGTTGGAATCCCTGGCCACTAAAACTATACACCAGTTTAGTTCGATGTCAGGCGCTCTCCTTGGGTTTCCCACCTCAGCACCGCTGAGCCACGCGCTTCGGATCGCCCCGCAATTGGCGCGCCCGTAGCGTGCTTTGCTGTTGCGCGCCGCAGCGCAGTCGGACAATCCGTCCAACAATACAGGCCTCACATGGCACAGAGCCCGCGGCGCGGTGTATATGCACCTGCCAACATTTCCGAGCGGTGGTAGTATATGCGGCTTGAATCAATCTGCGTAGAGGTCCGCCATGAAAACCAACCGAAGAAGATTCTTGCAAGCCACTGCGTCCACGGCCGCTGCCGGTGTGCTGCCCGCCGAAGCTCGCCCGCTTTCCAACGATGCCCGCCTGGATGGATTCAGAATCGCCAAGCGCCATCAAATCCTCCGCGACCTTCCCACGCCGAATTTCTTCGAGGGCATGTTGCTAGGTAACGGGGATATCGGGCTTTGCATCACCGTGCGCCCCGACGCGCTGGGCCTTCACGTGGGCAAGGAAGATTCCTGGGATATTCGCGTGAGCGAGGACCACTATCAATACGTCCTGCCCTTCGATGAATTGCTGAAGCTCTGGGACCGGGCCAGCGAAGAAGCCAAACGACAGGGCAAGCCCGACCTGCTCTATCTCGAAAACAGCATCGACTTCTTCCGCGAATACACGATGAAGGTGAACTCCTCTTACGCCAAGTCCTGGCCTCGCCCCTGGCCCTGCGGGATTGTGTGGATGCACTGGGATTCGCGACAAGTTCGCGTCCTGCGCCAGACGCTTGACCCATCGAACGGCCTTTTCACGCTCGACCTCGAGCACGACGACCTGCGCGGCAAGCGTGGCAAGGTGACGGTGCGCTGCTTTGTGAATTGGAACACCGGGCACGTGTCGGTTTCAAGTGACGAGCCTGCGCCCTTCGTTTCGATTACCTACTGCCCGAACCTCGATTCCCAAGCCCAGCTCCCGCCGCCGGAGATTGACGGCCGCGCCGGCGAGGGGTTTGCAGAGTTCTCCGGCTATCAGCACTTCCCGGCGACGCTGCCGACGCCGGAGAACCCCAACCCTCCCCACACCGATAAAGACCGCAACTTTGCCTTGAACGGCCGCGTGCAAGGCTCTTGGGTGGTGGAAGGCCTGGCGGAGAGCCGGGAGCGGCTGGGAAGGTTAGGGCCAAGCAGCAAAGAAGCCTACTGGGACTTCAACTCTCCACCCTGCGTCTTCCTGCGAAGTGAGAAGGAGCAACCCTTCCGCCTGGACCTCACGCTTTTCACACCCCGCGACCATGCCGATAACGTGGCCTTTGCCAGGAGCGAGGTGGCGCGCCTGGCGCAAGTCCCCCTGAAGCAACTCCAGCAGGAAACGGAAGAAGGCTGGAAGGATTTCTGGTCGCGCTCCGCAGTCGAGCTCGAGGACAAACAACTCGAGAAGATTTGGTACCACAATCAGTATTTTCTGGCCTGCTGCCTGCGGGAAGGCAAGCTGGCCCCGGGCCTGTTCGGCAACTGGACGAGCGGCAAGATCGGCACTGCCTGGCACGGCGACTACCACATGAATTACAACACTCAACAGGTCTTCTGGGGGATCTTCTCAAGCAATCACGTGGACCAGAATCTTCCCTATGTGGAACTGGTTGAAAACCTGCTGCCTATGGCACAGAACTACGCGCGAGAGAAATTCGGCTTGCCCGGAGCCTTCTTCCCGCACTCCGCCTACCCGGTGCCGAGCCAAGTCGTTCCTTACCCGGCGCCCCCCTGGGGGTACGAGGTCTGCGAGACGCCCTGGACTGTGCAAAGTCTCTGGTGGCAGTACCTCTACACACTCGATAAGCAGTTCTTGAAAAGGGTTTATCCCCTTTTCCGCGCCGCCACCGATTTCGTGGTCGCCTTTGTGAAAAAGGAGTCTGACGGGAAATACCATATCGTTCCCTCCGCCTCGCCCGAGAATTGGGGCTGCACGGTGGACTGCCGCCTGAACAAGGATTGCATCATGGATTTGGCGCTGGTGCAGTTCCTGCTGGACGCCACCATCGAGGCCTCCAAAGTCCTGAATGTTGACGAGGGTGAGCGCGACAAGTGGGCAGAAGTCCGCAATAATCTTGCGCCCTACCCGAAAACTCAGGGGCCTTATGGCGAAGTTTGGCTGGACGTGCTCAATGCTCCGCCCGATCACGTTTACAACATCCCCGTAACACTCGCCCCGGTCTTTCCCGGAGACCAGGTGGGAATCGGCCGCAACGAAGAGTACTTGGGAATCGCCAGACGCACGGCGCATACAATCCGGCTGGAAGGTGGCAACGACCTCGTCTATCAACCCCTGATCCGCGCCCGGCTGGGGATGCTCGATCTGAAGTGGTTCAAGAACGAAGTGCGCTACTGCCTGTTGCCCAACGGAATAACGGGAGACCGCCCCCGGCAAATCGATGGCCGCTATAACGATACTCTCGATTTCGACTTTATGATGCGCATGGGCGTGTGGACGGAAAACCTCTCGCTGCCCGCCGTGTTGAACGAATGCATGCTACAGAGCTTCACGGGGACTATCCGCCTGTTCCCGAACACTCAGGGATTGGGACAGGCACGCTTCCGGGACCTTCGCGCGGTGGGGGCCTTCCTGGTCGGCGCCTCTTATGATGGCAAAGCGATTTCGGAGGTGACGCTGTTCAGCGAGAAAGGAGCAACGGCCAAGCTGGTCAACCCCTGGCCCAAATCGCAGCTCAAGGTGACGCGTGTGAAGGATAGCCAGCCGGTTACCGTCGCCGTGAAAGGCGAGATCGCTCAGTTCCCCACGCAGGCGGGGGAACGCTACCGTCTCGAGCCGGCATAAAGAGCGAGTGCGTGGTGCGGACCTACGCCTATTGAGGTCCGCGCTACCTCAAGCTTGCTGGAGCTTACGTTGCAGTTGGGCTTTCGCCGCCGCCCACTCCGAATCGATGATGCTGTAATAGACCGAATGACGGATGCGCCCGGTCCAGGTAATGACGTGGTTGCGAAAGATGCCTTCCTCCCTTGCACCGATCCGCAGCAGGGCAGCTCGTGAGCGCACGTTGAGAGAGTCCGTCTTGAACTCTACCCGCAGGCAGTCCCAGGTTTCGAAGGCGTGACGGAGCATCAGGTACTTCGCTTCCGTATTGGCGGCCGTGCGCTGCCAATTTTTTCCCAGCCATGTCCAGCCGATTTCCACGTGCCGGTTGGCCCGGTCGATGTTTGCAAAGCGCGTGCTGCCGATGGCACGGCCCGTCGCTCTTTCGATAGTGGCAAACGGAAGCGCAGTCTCCGCTGCCTGCACCTCCAGCGCCGCCTCGATATAGGCCCGCATTTCTTCGGGGGTGCGCACGGCCTGGGGAGTCCATCGCCACAGTTCGTCGTCCAGGCCCACCTCGCACAACCGCGCATCATGCTGAAGGGAGAGCGGCTCCAGTCGAATGTCCTGCCCCTCGAGCGTCACCGGCGCAACAACCATCGGCAGAGGGTTTGGGTTCGGAATCCAGGTATATTCGTTCGACATGCGATCTCCAAGACGAGTCGGGACTCCCGAAGGCTCCCGTACCTCTAGCTGCTAAAAGCTCTCCGGCCACCGGCGCGCCGCAAGGATAAGAGCCATAATTTCGATCTGCCGGTGCTTCGTTCGATAAGGAATGACAAAAGGTGTGCCCGTCACCACGAGTTCGCGGGTGCCCTCGACGCGTCCCGGGCGGCCGGCATCCGGAAACATCTTCAAGGAATTTACCGCGGCTTCGATCCTGGCAATCATTGCGGATGCAGCACGAGGATTGTCGGCGGCAACATACACGTAAGCGTTGTCCAAGTCTTCGAGCGCCAGGGTGGTCCATAAGAGTTTCACTTGCGCCACCTGGCAAACGGCTTCTTCACTTCCGCTTCGCTCGCGAACTTCCCCGCGTCCGCCTGCTTTACGCCCCGCATAATATGCTCCACTTGCCATTGGTGAGCGTCAACGTAGGCCTTGACGGCTTCATTGAGGACGTAACTGCGGTCACGGTCGATTGACGCCGCTATGACATCCAGCGTCTTCCTGGTGCCCGTATCCACTCTGAACGTAATGGTCTCTTTTACCATAACTTGCTCCTCTTCAGACTGCTATGCAAGCTATTATAATACACTGCGGGACATCGTAATACCACGCGATCCTTCCCTGCCCCTTAATTCCGCCTTCTGCTTTCTGCCTATTACTTTGTCTCTGTTCACTATTCCCTGTTCCCTACGGTCTCCCGAGCCCCGCATGGTAGTCCCACACAGCGTGGTAATAGCTCATGAAGCGTAACGGCTCGCAGCTCGGCTCAGCAACCTCGGCAAACGTGTAGTGGTCGAAGTGGATCGAACGCAGCAAGGTGAAGAGTTCGTGCCAGGGATATGCTTTATTGTCGAGGTTGTTGATGTGGCAACTGCGAATCCACGGCTTCAGCAGCTCGAAGCTCTTCTGCACGGAGCCGTCCTCCACGTCGGTGGGATTGGAATTCCAGCAGGCGCCCACCAAAGGGTGATTTGCGACCGAGAGGATTTGATGAGCGTTCACCGGATTTTGCGTACCTGCTCCGTGAACTTCCATCCAGATTTCCACGCCGTGTTCGCGCGCCGCGTCTCCGCATTTGGCGAGGGCGTGGCCGATCTGATCGAGGGTCTGCGAGTGTGCAATGTCCTTCGGGAACCCGTTGGGGCGGACCTTTACCCCCAGGCAACCCAGATCCTGCGCCAGTTCGCACCAACGGCGAGTTTCCTCGATGTTCTTTTCCACCGTGGCAGCGTCTGGCGATTCGTATTCGCATGTCGTTCCCAGGCTCACCAGCCGCACCGCCGAATCGGCAAACCGCTTTCTCACTTCTACCCGGTCTTGCTTGCTGAGGGATAGCTCCACGCCGTGCTTGTGCGTGGTGCGCAGTTCTGCCCCTTCAAACCCCGTCTGCGCGCAATTCTTGATAATAGTCTCGACATCCCAATCGACCGCTAGATTGTAAGTAACCAAGCCAAGATGAAACGGGGGCGGGGTTCCCGCCGCCGCCTCAGGCGTCGCACCAGCCAACGGATCAGCGACGGCTGTCCCGCCCTTGGCTAATCCGAGGCAAGTGATTCCGGCCGCTGAAAAAATACCTGACTTCAGGAACTCGCGCCGCTTGGTTTCTGGCATATTCTCCTCCGTAAACACCGGCAAGATGCTCGTGTTTGTCCATTGGGCTTGGTGCCTCGCCCGCCATTTTATGACGATTTTGGATTTTAGATTCTAGATTTTGGATGACAGCAGCAAGGGATGTCCGAGAATCCAAAATCTAAAATCCAAAATTCCACTATAATGGCTTTGGAAGGGCCTGGGGCAAGCAAAATAATATGATCCTTATAATCGACAACTACGATTCCTTCACCTACAACTTGGTCCAATATCTGGGTGAGTTGGGCGCCCAAATGCGCGTGGTCCGAAACGATCAGACCACTGTGGATGAAATCGAAAAGAAACTGCCCACTGCGATTGTCATCTCGCCCGGGCCGAAAACTCCCAACGAAGCGGGCATCTGCCTGGAGGTGATCGCCAAGCTGGCCGGGCGTGTTCCCATCTTGGGAGTGTGCCTCGGGCATCAAGCCATCGGGCAAGCATTCGGCGGCAAGGTAATTCGGGCGCCGGAATTGATGCATGGCAAGACCAGCCAGATCCATCACGACGGCAGGACCATTTTCGAGGGCCTGCCCGACCCTTTCGAGGCCACTCGTTACCATTCCCTGATCGTGGAACGCCAGAGCCTGCCCGCCTGCCTCGAGATTACCGCCACCTCACCTGACGGCCTTATCATGGGCCTGCGCCACCGGCAAATGAAGGTGGAGGGCGTCCAATTTCATCCCGAATCAATCCTCACCCAATCGGGAAAACAGTTGCTCGCCAATTTCCTCAAGATGTAGGGTCGGAACTGGCTGTCCGTGGTCAGTCGTCCGTTCTCCGTTGCTTCCTTCTATGAGGGTAGTGAAGCTCACCCAGTCTCGCAAAGGGGGAAAGACGCTCTTCAATGAACCGACGACTCAATGAATCAATGGATAAATCCCTCACCTCCTGTTCCGCTGTGTAAAATCCACCAACTTCTTAAGTGTCTGAAGTGCGCTGCCGGAGTCAATGACTTCTGCGGCCCTGGCCACTCCCTCAATAAAACCCTGAGCCTTTCCCGCCACCACAAAACCCGCCGCAGCGTTGGCGAGCACCACGTTGCGGTGCGGACCGCACTCGCCTTTCAGCACGCTTTGTAACAATCGCGCGTTGGTCTCTGCATCCCCGCCCCGAAGCTCATCCAGAGAAGTCCGCGCCAAGCCGAACTCTTCCGGTGTCACGTCGCGCGTCCGTATGTCGCCGTCCTGGTTCGAGGAGAGGCGTGTGGGGCCCGATAGAGTGACCTCGTCGATGCCGTCTGAGCCTGTCACGACGAATGCCCGCTCTGTCCCGACCGCGCCCAGCGCGCGCGCCATCATCTCGGTTCGTGAAGCGTCGTAAACGCCGACCAACTGGACCGAAGCTCGCAGGGGATTCGTAAGCGGGCCAAGCAGGTTGAAAACCGATTTGGTTTTCAGGCTGCGCCGCGCGTTCATCACATGCTTCATGGCCAGGTGCAGGCTTGGGGCGAAGAGAAAAACCATCCCGACTTCTTCCAAGCAGGCGGGAATGCGCGCGTGCGGAAGGTCAATCGCGACCCCGAGAGATTCCAACACATCCGCGCTGCCGCAGCGGCTGGAGATGGAGCGGTTCCCATGTTTCGCCACGCGGATTCCGCCGGCCGCAGCCACCAGCGCCACCGCGGTAGAGACGTTAAAGGTGCCGTGCCCGTCGCCGCCGGTCCCGCAGGTATCGAGCAGGGGTTCCTCGCTGCGCAACGCCTCCGGATCAACTCCCGCCTGCCGCAACCCTTCGGCTGCGTGGGCGCGCATCACTTCCGCGAACCCCACCAGTTCCTCGGGTTGCTCACCCTTGTCCCGCAAAGCCGCAAGGAAGGCGACGATCTCCGCGTCCGGCACGGAGCCTGATAACAACCGCTCCATCACGGCCCGCGCCTCTGCACGGTCCAAGTGCTGGCGGGATTCGAGTTTTTGGACGATCTCGAGGATTTGCATGGCTTCAAAAGTCAGTTGTCAGTCGTCAGTCGTCAGTTGCAAAAGAGACTCGGACGAGCTTTGGCGACGCGATAGCAACCGGCCTCGGGCACCACCCGGCACTCCCTCATGTCGCAAACGAACCTGTCCCAATGCCAACTGACGATGCTCGTTGCAATTGAGCCGCTCATTTCTTATACTGCCAGATTACAGGGTAATTGCAATCCCGCACTGTCGCGAACCGGTAATACGGGGAATCTCTTCACGCCGAAGCTTTTCTGGGCTTATATAGCAACTAGCGACTGACAACTGACCACTTCTACCATGAAAATTCACGAATACCAGGCCAAGCAAACACTCGCGAAGTTCGGAGTGGCCACCCCTCGTGGTGAAGTCGCCTACGGGCCCGAAGAAGCGCGCGCGGTGGCGGGGCGTCTGGGCGGCGCCGTCGTGGTAAAGGCGCAGATTCACGCCGGAGGCCGAGGCAAAGCCGGCGGTGTGAAGTTGGCCCACAACGCGAGTGAAGCCGAGCGCATCGCGAACGACATCCTCGGAAAGAAGCTGGTCACGATCCAGACCGGGCCTGAAGGACGCGTGGTGAAGCGCGTTCTTATCGAGGAAGGTCTGGAGGTGGCGCGCGAGCTTTACCTTGGCTTGGTGATTGACCGCGACAGCGCCCGCCCCGTGTTTATGGCTTCGAGTGAGGGCGGCGTGGAGATAGAGGTAGTGGCCGCCGAGCATCCGGAAAAGATTTTGAAAGAGTTCATTGATCCCGCCCTCGGCCTGCAGCCTTTCCAGGCGCGAAAGCTGGCCTTCGGGCTCGAGCTGGACGCGAAACTCGTGAATGAGGCGGTGCGCTTCTTTTCCAGCCTCTACCAGGCAATGATCGCCACGGACGCTTCCATGGTGGAGATCAATCCCTTCGTGGTCACACGCGACGGCCGCTTGCTGGCTCTGGACGCCAAGATGAACTTCGATGACAACGCCCTTTACCGGCACAAGGACATCCGCGAACTGCGCGACCTGGATGAGGAAGACCCGCTCGAAGTGAAAGCCTCGAGTTACAGCTTGAATTACATCCGCCTGGACGGCAACGTGGGCTGCATGGTGAACGGCGCAGGCCTCGCCATGGCTACCATGGACATCATCCAGTACGCCGGTGGACGCCCTGCCAACTTCCTGGATGTGGGTGGCGGCGCGAGCGAAGAACAGGTTCGCCGGGGTTTCGAGATTATCCTGAGCGATGCCAATGTGCGGGCCGTGCTCATCAATATCTTCGGGGGCATCATGCGCTGCGATATCGTGGCGAACGGCGTGGTGACGGCGGTGAAAAGTCTGGGCATCACAACGCCGGTGGTGATTCGCCTGGAAGGCACCAACGTCGAGCTGGGGCAGAAGATTCTGCGTGACTCCGGACTGAACTTCACCGTCGCGCATGGCATGAAGGATGCAGCGGAGAAAGTTGTGGCGGCGGCTGGGACTTGATCCATTCGTCTCCGCATAGGCTAGAATTGGTAGCAGGAGGCTGCGTGGTCGTTGCTCGGCTGAATCGGGACAAATTGAGACTCCTGGCGGGCAGCAGACTTAAGGAAGCCGGGGTTTTGCTGGACCAAGCATGCTGGACCGGCGCGTATTACATGACGAGCCTTGCTGTCGAGTGTGCACTGAAGGCGTATTTAGCTCGTGCGGTTCAGCAGCACGATTTCCCAGATAAGAACTTCGTCAACCGCGCATACACCCACAAGCTGAAGGATCTGGTTCAAATTGATGGGGAGCTATGGAAGGACCTCCAGAAGGAATTCGGTGGTGACGTGAAGCTGGAGGGCAATTGGATTACGGTTCTCCTTTGGGACGATGAAAACCGTTATGAAATGGTGGAAGAGTTCCAGGCCAAGGCTCTATACTCCGCGGTCATGGACCCAGGAAGTGGGGTTATGGAATGGATTCGCAGGAGGTGGTAATGAGCGATGTCGAAACGCTCGATGGAGTAGACATCGAGTTTGGAAGAAAGCTGTGGCAGCGATTACGGGACAACCAGGACTTCCCTATCCAGGGAATCTTCTGGTTATCGGAGCCCAACATAGGTGGTTGGCATTTGGTGATCGCCAGTCCCAAAATCGATGCACTGGGGGCGCGGGATGCCTATCTAGAGTTAGCGCCGATTATGCGAAGCATTACTGCTGATTCCAGCCAGCACATAAAAATCGAGTTGATTAGCCCAAAGCAACCCCTGTACCAGGCACTGCGCTCTGTTTTTGCTCAGACCGCCTCAGTGGAAGGGGCGCGGCTGGGCAACACTATGGTGGGTGGAATGTTCATTGACGAAGCTTATCTTTATGAGATCCGTTGACCTATCACCCCTATGTCCATACTTGTTGACGAAAATACGCGGTTACTAGTCCAGGGCATCACTGGACGCGAGGGCACGTTTCACACGCAGCAAGCCATTGCCTACGGTACCAAGGTGGTGGCTGGCGTGACACCGGGTAAAGGTGGAAGCACGGTTGATGGCGTACCGGTTTTCGACACCGTCCAGGAGGCTGTGCAAGAGACGAATGCGAACGCCTCCGTGATCTTCGTGCCACCGCCATTCGCGGCGGACGCAATCCTGGAAGCCGCTGATGCCGGCTTACCGCTGGTGGTTTGCATTACGGAAGGAATCCCGACGTTTGACATGGTGCGCGTGATGCGCTATCTCTCGGGAACCCAAACCCGGCTGATCGGCCCCAACTGCCCTGGAATTATCTCTCCCGGGAAGTGCAAGATTGGCATCATGCCGGGACACATCCACCGGCAAGGACATGTGGGTGTGGTTTCCCGAAGCGGGACCCTGACGTATGAGGCGGTAGGCCAGCTTTCCGCTCTTGGCATCGGCCAGTCCACTTGCATCGGCATCGGCGGTGACCCCGTCATTGGGACCACTTTCGTGGATGTCCTGCGGTTCTTCAACGAAGATCCTCAGACGCATGGAATCGTCATGATCGGCGAGATCGGCGGCACGGCCGAAGAAGAAGCTGCGGCTTTCATTAAGGCGAACGTCAAGAAACCCGTGGTCGGATTCATCGCAGGCCGCACTGCGCCGCCGGGTCGGCGGATGGGCCACGCCGGGGCCATTATTTCGGGCGGCAAAGGGACTGCCGCGGATAAGATCGCGGCACTCCAGGCGGCAGGCATCGCGGTCGCGGAAAGCCCCGCACTGATCGGCGAAACGCTTAAACAAATTATGAATGCTGAATTGTGAATTATGAATGCCCAGACAGCCGTGGATTTGCTGACTCCACAATCCACAGACGGAATCGCAGAATTCACCATTCATAATTCACAATTCATAATTCACTATTTCGATGCGTGATGACCCTGGTCTTGAATTGGAGAGATATGGCAATAGAACGCACCCTTACCATCATTAAGCCCGACGCCGTTGCGGCAGGTCACGCCGGCGACATCGTCAAGATTTTCGAAGCGAATGATTTCAAAATCGTCGCCGCGCGCCTGGTGAATCTTTCCAAGAAAGAGGCCGAGGGGTTTTACGCCGTGCATCGCGGCAAGCCGTTTTTCGAGAGCCTTACCACGTTCATGAGCTCCGGGCGCGCGCTGGTGATGGTCTTGGAAGGCGAGAACGTCATCTCCAGCCTGCGTGAGGTCATGGGCGCCACCAATCCCGCCCATGCCGCCCCCGGGACTATCCGCAAGCTCTACGCCACTGACATCGAGCACAACGCCGTCCACGGCTCGGACGCACCTGAGACCGCAGCCTACGAAATCGGCTATTTCTTCCCTGGCGTGGACCTGGCTGGCTGAGGCCTGGGAAGTCTCCAACGCTTCCCTTTGCAGAGGGGCGGTCCAGAAACAAGAATGAAAATGGCGACCTTACTGTCCGTGACGGGTACGGGTGTCACTTGTGAGGCAGCGTGGCGGCGGCCGCAACCTAAACGAGACTCTTTGTGTCCTCCGTGCTTCTAGAGCTTTAACACAGAGGTCACTGAGATGCTCCGTGTGCTCCGTGTTGAGGCTCTTCTGGCCACAGCGGACACGAGGAGAAACCTTCGCGGCGCGCGAAGAAGATAGCAATTAGTCCAGAGAGTCCCTTCCCAAATAAGACCAACATCCCGCGACGCTGCCTTTTGGACAACGCACCAGTTTCAAGTACAATATTCCCATGGTTCCATTTCAGTTTGGCAAGTTTCTGGTTGTCGTTGGTGTGTTGCTCGTCGCGGTCGGCTTGTTTATGATGACCGGCTCCAGGCTTTCCTTCTTCAACCTGGGAAGGCTGCCGGGCGACATCACCTACAAAGGTAAGAACGCACAAATCTACTTTCCGATCGTCACGTGTCTGGTTTTTAGCGCAGTGTTAACGCTGGTTTTTTGGGTGATTTCGTTTCTGACGAAAAGATAGAACGTCCGTTGTCCGTAGTCCGTTGTCAGTTGTGAGTGACGGACAACGGACCACTGACAACGGACGTCTGACTCCTTTCTTATGAGTCAACCGCTTCTCAATTTCGGCCCCACAAAGAAGATCTTCAGCATCTCCGAGCTGAGCCAGGAAATCAAAAACCTGCTGGAGCGGCAATACCCGGACGTATGGGTAACTGGGGAAGTCTCGAACTTTCGCGCCGCCGGCTCCGGCCATCTTTATTTCACGCTTAAAGATGCCGCTGCCCAACTTCGCGCCGTGTGCTTTCGCAACCAGGCGCGGTACCTGAAATTCAAACCTCAGGACGGCATTTCGGTGATCGCGCGCGGACACTTGAGCGTTTACGAAGCGCGGGGCGAGTATCAGCTTTACGTCGAATATTTGGAGCCCGCCGGCCTGGGTGCGCTTCAACTGGCCTTCGAACAGCTCAAGCAGAAACTCGCCGCTGAGGGTTTGTTTGATATCGCCCGGAAGAAACCTCTCCCCTTGCTTCCGCGGACCGTTGGCGTGGTCACATCGCCCACCGGCGCCGTCATCCGCGATATCCTTCGCGTCCTTCGCCGCCGCTTCCGCAATATGAACGTACTGATTTACCCCGTCAAAGTGCAAGGCGAGGGCGCGGGGGAGGAGATCGTTGAGGGCGTAAAGTACTTTAACCAAGAGCAGAACGTCGATGTGATCATTGTGGGGCGCGGCGGGGGATCGCTCGAAGACCTGTGGGCATTCAACGAAGAAGTGGTGGCGCGGGGCATCGCCGCTTCAGGAATTCCGGTGATCTCCGCCGTGGGTCACGAAACCGATTTCACCATCGCGGATTTTGTCGCCGACCTTCGCGCGCCGACCCCTTCCGCCGCCGCCGAGCTTGTGGTCCACCGCAAGCAGGATTTCCTCACCGAACTTGAAAACCGCGCCCGCCGCATGACCCAGATTATACGGCTGCAACTCTCCGAGGCCCGGCAACGGCTGACGGAATTGCGAATGCACCACGCCTTCCAGACGCTCGCGACCAGGCTGGCCGAACGAGCCCAGCGCGTGGATGACGCCGTCGTCTCTCTTGAGCGCTCGATGCGCTCCCGGTTGAATGTGGCGAGGCAGGAGTGGCTGCGGGCTTCGGCGGGAGTGGTCCGATACGACTTCCGGCGGATGCTGGTGTTGAAGCGCGCCGCGCTCGACGACCGGCTGGGACGATTTGATGCCGAGCTCCGCCGCTTGCTGGCGGACAGACGCAATCGCCTGGCGCAGGTGGAAGCTATCTTGAAGGAGCGCAGCCCGCTGGCCATCCTTGAGCGGGGATACTCCATCACCCGCGACGCCGCCGGTAAGATTATTCGTGACGCTGAGGCCGTTGCACTCGGCGCCGATATTTCCATTCGCCTCGCGCGCGGCCAAGTGGGGGCCATCGTTCGGGATAAGAAAGTGTAAATCGAAGCTCACGAGCTGTGGCGCTAGGCATGTACGATTTCGGTGGTGTCGGCTGGAAGTGGGATGCCCCTCTCGCGATATTCTTCGGCGATCATCTCAAAAACGCTGCCGAGCTCAGAGAGCGCGGCTTCGCGAGTAGGCATCAGCGCGTAACAGCCATTGAGGCCAGGGACCTCCGCGACCCAGGCACCATCATCCTGGCGGTAAAGAACCGTTTTGTAGTCGTGCAGCGTCATCGGAGTTACCGAAACCTCTCGCTGGCAGTATAACAGCGACCGATAGGCACGCGCAACGCGGGCTGGGCCCCCACCTGTGCAACACCGCACAGACCGCAGTCAGTCACGAAATCTCTATTCACACCGCGCGCGGACGGAGCGTACGCTGTCTTTGATGTATGCGCACCTTCGAACACGCACCACACCTTTCTCACCGCGTGCTATCCATTGCCTGTCCCGGCTTCACAACGGTCGCCGGCATAAAAGGTCCACCGCGACGGATCGGCGCCACCCACGCATCGCGATGCGTCTGTGTGCCGGCAAGATGTCGGCGCTACTCGGCGGTTTGAAATCGCCACTACAGCTTGTATCCAATCTTGCGCAGGAAATCCTTGCGGAATTTGATGTCGGCTTCAGTTTCGATGCCCTTCGTTTTCAAGCCGTCGATCACGCCCAGGATACCGCGGCCTTGCTCGGTTTCGGCGACAACGACCTCGACGGGATTAGCCGTGGCGCAGAAAATCCGGCACACCTCCGGGACGTTCTTGATAGTGTTCAGGATGTTGATAGGAAAGCCACCATCCATAAAGATGATGAAACAATGGCCGCATGCGAGCGCCAGGGCGTTCTTCTGCGCGAGTTCGATCAGCCGCTGGTCATTTCCCGCGTAACGCACCAGCGCAGGGCCGGACGATTCGCAGAATCCAATGCCGAATTTCATTCCGGGGACGGTTTGGACAATAGCCTCATGCAGGTCCTCGATGGTCTTGATGAAATGCGACTGGCCGAGGATGAAATTCATGTCGGCGGGCTTTTCGATGGTGACGGTTAAAAGTTCCATGTGTGGCTCCATACGCAGATAGTGCAGGTCATGCAGATCTTAGTCTTCAGACACTTTGAGGACAGCCAGGAAAGCTTCCTGGGGGATATCGACGCGGCCCACGCGCTTCATGCGCTTCTTGCCTTCTTTCTGCTTTTCGAGCAGCTTGCGCTTGCGCGTGATGTCACCTCCGTAACACTTGGCTATGACGTTCTTCCGCATGGGCGGAACGTTTTCGCGGGCAATCACCTTTGATCCGATCGAAGCCTGAAGCGCGACTTCGAAGAGTTGGCGCGGAATGAGCTTCCGCATTTTTCCACACAGGACGCGGCCGCGCGGAAATGCCTGATCGCGGTGGGTAATGAATGAAAGGGCATCGACAGGCTCTCCGGCCACCAGGAAATCCACCTTCACCAAGTCCGAGTCCCAGAAGCCTGCAAAGTGATAATCGAGTGAGGCATAGCCACGCGAGACGGACTTCAGCCGGTCGTAAAAATCCAACACGATTTCGTTGAGCGGAAGCTCGTAAGTAAGCAGCACGCGCTTCTGGGAGACGTATTCGAATCCCTTCTGTACGCCCCGCTTCTCCTCCAGCAGTTTTAGAATGCCGCCCAGGTATTCATCCTGGGTGAAGATTCGCGCCAGAATAATGGGCTCTTCAACCTTCTCAATGTCACCCGCGGGCGGAAACTTAGTGGGCGTGTGCACCTCCAGGACCTCACCCGCTTTGGTGGTGACGCGGTAGCGGACGCTTGGGGCGGTGGTGATCAGGTCGAGATTGAATTCGCGCTCCAGGCGCTCCTGGACGATTTCCATGTGCAGCAGCCCGAGGAAACCACCCCGGAAACCGAAGCCCAAAGCCTGGGAGTTCTCCGGCTCGTAGAAAAGCGAGGAGTCATTCAGCCGTAACTTCTCCAGCGCGTCGCGCAGGAGTTCGTAAGCGCTGGCTGCCACGGGATAAAGCCCCGCAAAGACCATGGGCTTGATTTCCTCGAAGCCGGGAAACGGCGCGGCGGCGGGGCGCGTGTCGTCCGTGATGGTATCGCCGATCCGTGTGTCCGAAATGCGCTTGATATTGGCGATGACGAAACCAACTTCCCCCGCCTCAAGGCGCTCCACGCGGACGGGCTTCGGCGTCAGCACACCCAGTTCCTCAACCGTGTAGACCTGGTTGTTGGACCAAAGGCGAATCCGCATACCCACCGTCAAAGCGCCCTCAAAGACGCGGCTGAGCACCACCACGCCGCGATAGCTATCGAACCAGGAATCAAAGATCAGCGCCCGGAGAGGCTCCTCCGGCGAACCACGCGGCGCCGGGACGCGCGCCACGATTGCCTCCAGCACCTCATCCACGCCCAGGCCCTGTTTGGCGCTGATCAGCAGTGACTCGCTCGGATCGAGCGCCAGCGCGTGTTCGATTTGCTGTTTGGTGGCATCCACGTCGGCGCCCGGAAGGTCGATCTTATTGATGACGGGAATGATCGCCAGATTGTTGTTCAGGGCAAGCTGGGCATTGGCAAGAGTCTGCGCCTCGACTCCCTGTGAGGCATCGATCACCAGGAGTGCGCCCTCGCACGCGGAAAGACTCCGTGAAACCTCGTAGGAGAAATCCACATGGCCGGGAGTATCGATCAGGTTCATTTGGTACTCGTTCCCATCGCGAGCGCGGTAATGAAGGCGGACGGCGTGCGCCTTGATGGTAATACCGCGCTCCCGCTCGAGGTCCATGGAGTCGAGCACCTGGTCGGCCATTTCACGTTTCGAGAGCGCACCCGTGATTTCCAGCACACGGTCGGCCAGGGTGGACTTGCCGTGGTCAATATGGGCGACAATCGAGAAGTTGCGAACGTAACGCGCGTCCGTCATAAGCAAACCACTTCCGTGGTCCGAGATAGATTCCGAACCAAGGCGAGACTCGCCGTGCAGCGACAGCGGTGCTGATTTTGGATTTTAGATTTTGGATTTGGATTAAAAACCCTGTGTGGCCTCCTCTCCCTTCAATCCAAAATCTAAAATCCAAAATGCTTTGCCCTTTGAAAATTTAACAAAAGGGCGATACCCTGTCAAACTTGGAGTCGGCGATGGCGTTGGTGGCGTCGGCGCTGGGATGGCATCCCTTTCCAAATGCAGGTCATTCCCGCGCAAGCGAATCCAGTCCGTCGACGGCGCGTTCCCGAGGGTTTGCGAAGTGGATTCCCGCTTTCGCGGGAATGACCACGATATGCAACGCCCGTGTCGCGTAAATGACACCGGCTCGATGTGGCCGGTCGGGCTGACGCCCACAACCACGCACAAAGTATTTCAAGTTTGAGATTCTGAGGGAAGGAGTCTGGACATGAAGATTGGCAAAGTGGGCGTCGTGGGCTGCGGGCTGATGGGTCGCGGCATTGCTCAAGTTTCCGCCATGGCCGGCTACCCGACCCTCGTCCGGGAAGTCGCACAGCCTCTGCTCGACAAGGGTTTGGCCGCCATTGACAAATCATTGAGTAAGTTCGTCGAGAAAGAGACCCTCACGGCGGTGCAGAAAACTGCGACCCTTGGCTGCCTGAAGCCAACGTTGCGGATCGAGGACTTCTCCGACTGCGACATAGTGATTGAGGCCATCGTTGAGAATCTGGAGCGGAAGAAAGAGCTATTCATGGAACTCGAGAGGATCGTGCAGCCCGGAGCGATTTTCGCCAGCAACACTTCCTCTCTCTCAATCACGGAGATGATGGCCGCCACCCAGCGGGGGCCGCAATTTATCGGGCTACACTTCTTTAATCCCGTCCCTTTGATGCAGCTTGTGGAGGTCGTTAGGACCGTGGTCACTGATCCCGAAGTCGTGCAGGCGGGGCTCGAATTTGGTCGCCGGCTGGGTAAAACGCCCATACTCACCTCTGACCGGGCAGGGTTTATTGTGAATCGCCTTCTTGTTCCTTATCTCCTGGACGCGATTCGTGCCTTGGAGGAGGGCGCCGGAAGCATCGAAGACATCGATTTGGGCATGAAGCTGGGGTGCAACCATCCCATGGGGCCGCTCACATTGCTGGACTTTGTGGGGATTGAGACCACATACTATATCGCGGAGATACTTTTCAACGAATATCGCGAGAAGCGCTTCGCGCCTCCTCCACTCATGAAGCGTATGGTGATGGCCGGAATGTACGGACGAAAAGCAGGCAAGGGCTTCTACGATTATACGGAACCTAAGAACCCCCGGCCGAATAGGTTGCTCGAAAGATAACGGCAGCTTTGGAGTGCGACAGCTTGCTGCCGCTTTTCTGCCGTGAGCTTGCTCGCAATTCGCCCGGTGCGCGGCCAGCAAGCAGGTCCCGCCGAGCGGGAAAAGCGGCAGCCCGCTGCGGCGGGCGGCACTCCAAAAGGGGGCTGAACATGCCTTTCGAGAACTTACTCTACGAAAAGCGAAATGGCATCGCTTATGTGACCATCAACCGCCCCGAGAAGCTGAACGCCCTGAACCGGAAAATAATGGAAGAGATGTACGAGTGTTTTCAAGATATCGAAAGGGACGATGAGGTGCGTGCCGTCATCCTCACCGGGGCCGGTGAAAAAGCCTTTGTGGGAGGCGCGGACATCAACGAACTGGCAGTTCGGACGCCTGTGGAAGGCAAAGAGATGTCCGTTCGCGGCCAAAAGGTCCTGGACTTTATCGAGCACCTGGGCAAGCCGGTGATTGCCGCCATCAACGGCTATGCTCTGGGGGGAGGCTGCGAACTTGCCATGGCGTGCACCTTAAGGATCGCATCTGAGCACGCGCGCCTCGGACAGCCGGAAGTAAAGCTGGGACTCATTCCGGGCTATGCTGGAACACAACGCTTGCCGCGCCTGGTCGGCAAAGGGCTCGCCCTCGAAATGCTGCTAAGCGGCGACCCCATCAGCGCCTCCGAAGCCTATCGCATCGGGTTGGTAAACCAGGTAGTCCCCGCGCCGGACCTCATCGCAACGGCAGAAAAGCTCGCGCAAAAGATCACGGCCAACGCGCCGCTGGCCGTAAAGTTCGTGCTGGAAGCGGTGAACCACGGATTGGAAATGCCGGAAGCCGAGGGCCAGTTCCTGGAAGCCACCCTTTTTGGTTTATGTTGCACAACGGCTGACATGAAAGAAGGCACTCAAGCGTTCTTGGAAAAGCGGCCGGCAAAATTCACCGGTAAGTAATCCGTAGTCCGTTGTCCGTGGCCAGCGAAAATCGAAATTCGAAAATCGATACTCGCGTCGAATTTCCCATTTCGAGCTTCGTTTTTCGAATCTGGAGCTAGATCAGGCTTGTCACTCGTCACTTGTCACTCGTCACTGGAAATGGGTTCACGCAGAAAATCCCGCGAATTTGCCATGCAGATGCTCTATCAATGGGAGATCTGCGGCTACACTCCCGCCCAGGTGCAGGCGACCTTCTTCGCGAACCAAAGAGCGGATGCTGAGGTGGAGGGTTTTGCACGAGACCTGTTCGAAGGCGCAGTCGTCAATATTGACCAGCTTGACCGTCTGGTTCGTGAACATGCTGACCACTGGCGTCTGGAGCGCATGGCAGCCGTTGACCGCAACATCCTGCGCGTGGCCTTGTACGAACTCCTCCACCACCCGGAAACTCCCGCCGCTGCCGTGATCAATGAGGCGCTGGAGATGGCCCGGCGCTTTTCGGGAGGGGGTTCTGTCGAGTTCGTCAACGGCGTGCTGGATGGCATTCGCAAAGACCTTCCCCCCGCATGACCCGCCGTCCAAGTAAGCCTGACCAATTTCTCAGCCGCGCCTTGACATCAACTGTTTCCGGGAAAACGCTTCCATCTCGACCAGCAAAGCCCTCACCCGCTCGGCGGAGGGGGCCTCAGCATAAAGACGCAGGAGGTTCTCAGTGCCGGAAGCGCGCACCAGGAGCCAGGCGGAGTTTCTGAAGCGCATCTTGGCTCCGTCCAGGCCGTCAATGGAAGTCACCTTCAGTCCAGCAATGCGTTTGATCTTCTTCTGCCCCACCAAGCGCACAATGCGCTGGGCAACGGCTTTATCGATTTCAAGGTTGACACGCCCGTAAAAGTGGGGACCGAACTCCCGAGTCAGCTCCCGGACCAACTCCCCCAGGGTCCGGCCTCGGTCCGCCATCACCTCTGCCAGGAGCAGGGAGTTCAAGACTCCATCGCGCTCCGGCAAGTGTCCCTTGATGCCGATCCCCCCGCTCTCTTCTCCGCCGATCAGCACGTCGCGAGTGAGCATCAGCTCGCAGATGTACTTGAATCCGATGGGAGTGACGTGCAAAGGAAGACCGTACTTCTTGGCGAGCTTGGTCACCATCTCGGTAGTGGAAAACGTTTTCACTACCTCTCCGCGCAGCCCCAGCTCTCCTGCCAGGTGCTTTAGCAGGATCGAAAAGATCTTGTGGGAATCAATAAAAGCACCTTTGCGGTCCACGGCTCCCAAGCGGTCGCCGTCGCCGTCCGTGGCGAAGCCGGCATCGTAGCCGCCCTCCAGTACAGCCTGCCGAAGCTGGGCGACGTGAGGTTCGATGGGTTCCGGATTCAGGCCTGGAAAAAGCGGGTTGTGCTCTCCGTGGATCTCCCGATAAGGAATTCCTGCCTCATCAAAAAGCCGGGCCAGGCAACCACGCGCGGCGCCAAACATGGGGTCGATCACAAACCGCTGGCCTGAGGATCGAATTCGATCGAAATGGACGAAGCTCTTGAGCCGCTCCAGGTAAGGGCTCACCAAGTCCTCGGTCCGGATGGCCGCCGGTTGCCGTTTACGCGGATGTGTTTTGGAACGATTCAGGCGGCGAAGATGGATTTCAATCCTTCGTATGATGGAGGGAGATGCAGAACCTCCATACGGCGCCTTGAATTTCACCCCATTCCAGCGGTAGGGATTGTGGCTGGCTGTGATCATGATGGCGCCGGCTGTCTGCCTCACCACCACAGCATAGCTTACCGCGGGCGTAGGCGTGGCCCTGTCAGCCAGGGTCACGGGAATGCCGGCCGCCGCCACCACTTCGCTCGCCTGCCTTGCAAACTCAGCGGAAAGAAAGCGAGTGTCGTAACCCACCACGAGGCCTTTGGACGGGTCACCCTCCTCGCGGACGAACTGCGCGATGGCTTCCGCGACGCGTTGCACGTTCGCGAAGGTAAAATCCTCCGCGATCACACCGCGCCATCCATCCGTGCCGAACTCAATCTCATCCAACATGTGCTACAGCAGATCGCGACGGCCCAGGCGATCGAGTTCCTGGACTGCCTTTCCGACATCTTGAGACCGCTCGCGCGCGCAAACCAGTAACGCGTCATCCGTCTCCACAACGATCAGGCCTTGAACCCCGACCGCAACCACAAACTTCTTTGGTGAAAACACCATATTGCCGTGCGAATCAAGACTCAAGCTGGCGCGGGGCCGGACGTTCTTCTCCGGGTCCTGTGGGCTCAGCTCGTACACGACAGCCCAACTCCCTACGTCGTTCCATCCAATGTCAGCGGGCACTGCGTATATATTCGAGACCTTCTCCATGAGCGCGTAGTCAATCGATATCTTCTGGAGCCTGGGGTAAAGCCGGCGAAAAGCGCGCGACCGGACTCCCCCTGCATCAGCGATTTGTCTCAACTGAATTGCCATTTGAGGCTGGAAGCGCTGGAAGTTATCAAGCAGCGTTGAAGCCTTCCAGATAAACATACCGCCGTTCCAGAGGTAGCGTCCCGATGCTACGTAACGGCGCGCGGCAGCCATCGTTGGTTTCTCTGTGAAATTGTTGAACGTGGAACACTTCGTGCCCCGCCACTTTCCCTTCGCCACGGCCCAGGCGAATATATCCAAAGCCGGTATCGGATCGTGTGGGCTTCAGTCCCAGAACCACGGAACGCCCCGCCTTAGAAGCCACTCGGCACGCCGAACCCAGGACCTTCCGAAAAACTGCCGGCTTTGTGATGACCTGATCGGAGGGCAAAACCACCATTAACCCTTCGGGGTCGCGCCGGGCGATCTCCTGTGCGGCGACTCCCAGAGTGGGCGCGGTATTCCGCGATGCCGGCTCGCCCACAATCTGATCGGACGGAACCCGCGGCAAAAGCCGGCGAACCTTCTTCGATATCGCTTCGCTGGTGAAGATGTAGATGCGCTCTAAAGGGATGACAGGCTGTACGCGCGTTACTGTTTGTTCCAGTAACGAATCCTGGCCGAACAAGGTCAACAGTTGTTTCGGGTGTTTGCGGCGGCTAAGAGGCCAAAAACGCGTCCCGCTGCCTCCAGCCATGATTACGGCATAGGTATGTTTAAATACGGGATCGGTAGCCATGCTTATATATCAAAGACAACTTTCTCCACGAGTTCGGGAGGGACGTTGTGTGCCGCAAGCGGCCGCCTGAAGTCCTCTACGAGGTTGGGGACATAGAACTTCAGGAAGCAGGTTTCCTCTTGGGGAACAAACCGGTAGGCTCCTGCCGCCGGAGGTATTATCCACGTCTCTCCGGTCTGATAGCCCAGCCAGCCCGAGGTGTTCTCAATGCGACCCTCACCTTTAAGAACGGAATAAACCTCCACGCGCTGCGGCGAACTCTTGAAGGTGGCCATCTTGCGCAGGAATATCTCCTCGACGGCAAAGTAACGGCAAGCCATTATGTAACGCTTTGTGCCGAAGCGGTCCTGGAATTCCCACCGCGGGAGGCGCCAGCGAGGGAGCAAGTCTTCCTGAATAACGTCCAATCCCTTTGCCAAATGGAGAGGGCGGGGTTTCCCGTCCAGGCCGACTCTGCCAAAGTCATCCAGGCGATAGGTCAGGTCTGAATTTTGCTCGACCTCGAACAGAACCAGCCCCGGGCCTAGAGCATGGACCGTGCCGGGCGGAACGAAGATGGCCTCGCCCGCCTGGGGGTAATGGCGCTCGAGGAGTTCCATTGACTTTCCATTTTCGAAAGCTGCTTTTAGCGCCTCCTTAGTGACCCCCGGCTTTATAGCCAGAAGGAGTTCCGCATTTGTGTCGGCCTCGATCATATACCACATTTCGCACTTGCCGACGTTGCCCGGGTCGTGGAGGCGCGCGTACGCATCGTCCGGATGCACCTGGACTGATAGCCAGTCACTGGTGAAGATGTATTTAGCGAGCAACGGAAAACGCGTGCCTTTCCACGCCCGCCCATGGAGTTCGGGTCCGAATTTTTCGGATGCCTCCGCCAGCGTAAGGTCTGCAACGGGGCCGTTCAGAAACCGGGAAGTATCGTCGGTGGCCCAGACTTCTCCGATCAACTCGCCAGGTTTCCTCTCGCCACCTGCGATCTCGGCCTTTCTGGAGGCCGGCGAATCATCTTCCCCCGGCGCCGAGAATATGGGCGAGAGATCCTCCCGGCCCCAGATTTTTGGTTTGAAGGCCGTGGAAAGTTGAAGAGGAGTGTTTAGCGCGGACATAATTCAATCAGAGCTTCGCGAAGAACGCTGCCATGCGTCGTATCCCCTCATTAATATGTTCAAGAGAGGTTGCGTATGAAATGCGGATGTGTTCTTGAGTTCCAAATGCAGTACCGGGCACCACGGCAACGTGCGCCTCCTCCAAAAGCCGCGACGCCAGCACGGATGTATCTCCCAACCCGTCTTTCTTCAGGTAGTACCCGACATTCGGATAGGCGTAAAAGGCGCCGTGCGGAGGAACGCAATGGATGCCGGGTATCGATTGCAACCCTTCGATGAGACGATCCCGGCGCCGCCGGTACTCGGCCAGCATCATTTGCACGGGGGCCTGTGGCCCCTCGATGGCAGCCAGCGCAGCCTTCTGGGCGATGGAAGTGGGATTGGAGGTCGAGTGGCTCTGGAGCTTCAGCATGTTGGCCAGAAGTTTTGTCGAGCCCAGGGCAAATCCAACTCGCCATCCCGTCATAGCGTAGGTCTTGGAAAAGGAGTCGACAATCAGCAGGTGATCCCGCTCTTTCGAGGAACCCAGGGAAAAAGGCTTGCGGCCGTCATACAAGAAATGGGAATAGCACTCGTCGGAAATCAGAAGCAGATTGTGCCGGACCGCCAGCGCCAGGAGTTTTTCCATTTCCCCCGGGGGAACCACTGCGCCGGTGGGATTGTGCGGAGAGTTAACAACCACGAGCTTGGTCTTGGGAGTGATCAGCTTTTCGACGGCTTTGGCGTGCACCGCGAAGTTCTCGCTCTCCAGAGTCTCGAGCAGAACAGGCTTGGCGCCTTCGTACTTGATGATCTCCAGAAAGGTTACCCAGTGAGGGGTAGGCAGGATGACCTCATCGCCCTCGTTCAGTGCAGCGGACATCGCCTCAAAGATGGCCTGCTTCCCTCCCACGGTCACCAGGCACTCCTCGACCGTGTAATTCGATCCATGGTCCTTCGCATGCTTCTCCACCAGGGCATGCCTCAGTTCCCGGATCCCGCCCGTGGCGGTGTACTTGGTGAAATCTTCCTCAATCGCTTTGATGGCAGCTTTCTTGATGTGGTCCGGGGTGGGGAAATCCGGCTCACCGGCGCCAAAGTCCGCCAGTTTCGTATCCCTAAGCTTCAGCTTTTCCGCCTTTTGCAAGACGGTCGCGATAGTCGAAACCGAAATCCGAGAAATGCGCTCCGAAAGCTGCATTCAGCCTCCCTTAAATTTTATTATGAAAGACCTTCTGATGAAGCCGATGCTCGACCAAGGGAGGAACCAGGTCCTTCACTGATCCCCCATTCTGGAAAATCTCTCTGATCAGGCGTGAACTGACGTAGGTGTAGGACTCTGCGGGAACCAGGAAAACAGTTTCAAGGCTCGGCTCGAGTTTGCGGTTCATAATGGCCATCTGGAGTTCGTACTCGTAGTCCGTGAAAGCGCGTATGCCGCGCAGGATGATCCCTGCCCCTTTTTGCTTGGCGTATTCAACCAGCAGCCCGCCAAACGTGTCCACTGCGACGTTGGGCATTCCACGGGTGGCTTCCTGAAGCATCTCGACGCGCTCCATGACGGTGAAAAGTGGCGCCTTGTCCGGATTCGTCAAAACCGCAACAATCAAATGTCCAAAGATTCGCCGTGCCCGCTCGATGAGATCGAGATGACCGTTGGTGATCGGATCGAAAGACCCGGGATAAATCGCTAGCATTTCAGACATAGACTGTCTGGTGAACCGCGGCCTCAAAGATTGGAACTGCGAATGAACATTCTAACGTTCGGCGTGGAATCTTGTAAACGGGAATCTCACAAAATCGCTTCCCCACATAGGAATCCAACCAGTGTTAGCCCACACTCGCCTCCTGAATTTGCGCCTGCGCCCTGTTGCGACGGCGCCTCGACACCTCCCGGAAAGGAGCGTAGAATTACCACTAGGATCGGAAGCAGACGACCCATGACGGTCACAATCCATCCCCAGCTCGAAAAAAGACTCCGCGCCCGAGCGGATGCCGAGGGACTTACTGTCGAAGCCTACGTTGAGCGCTTGGTCAGCGCTGAACAGCAGGCAGAAGACGAGCTTGAAGCTTAGGTCCTTGAAGGGCTCAACTCCGGCCAGCCGATTGAGGTCGGGCCGGGTTATTGGGAACATAAACATCGCCGGTTGGATGAACGCCTGAACAAGACCGGCAGCCGGTGAGTGCTCGCTACGCTGTTCGCCCAAAGGCGGACCAGGACCTCGACGACCAAGCCTATTATCTGCCACGCAAGCGAACCCCGAGGTGGGCCACTCTGTCTATGGGAGGTTTGCCTGACGGAGAGTTCGCTGCACGGCGCGGAATACTTCATCGAACTCCGGCAGCATCGACATCTGATACGCCAAGCGGCGCGACCACAGTGCTCTCAGCCGAGCCTCTTTGGTACGGATGGCTGCTGCGATGCCCCCAAAAGGTTTTCCGCGAAATTCCAGTTTCTGCCTCACGGCTTCGAGGAGAGTGGCAAGCTCGACGCCTTCCTTCGACGTGAGATGCCACAAATCGTAAAGGTCGCGGGGTTCATTGCGTGCCCGGTCCGCAAGGGCAATTGCTTTCTCGGTTGCGATTTCCGCAAGCGAATAGACCTGGATTCGCCGGTTTTCGGGAAGATCCGCGAATTCCTCGTAGCCGCGGAGAACCGAGCGCTCCTCCAGAGGAAAAACCAAGTGCTCACGCAGTGTAACGTCTACCTTGACATCATTCCCGGCCGGTAATGGTCCCACGTAGTGAAGATAAAACGTATAGCTGTTCGCATGCGGCTGACGATCTTCCCGGTCAAATGTGAATGCGATACCCGAGGCTTCGCGCACGGCCGCGTAAACCGGGACAAGGCGGTTCGTCAATTCTTCAGACGGCATGGGTTCGAGCAGGGTGAAGTCCAGGTCCTCGGAAAAACGGTAGTCGCTGAAGTAACACCGCTTCAGGGCGGTTCCGCCCTTGAATCCAACCACGGTCTTAATCTCTGATTCCGCGACGCCAGCGAGGAGCCATGCAAGGCAGTAGTCTCGTTCGAGCACGTCCTCCCGGAGCCGGGTTCCGCCTTCCTTTGCGAGTCGATTCGAGAGAAGAGAGATATTGCGCTGGGGAATCATGTCAAGTGGCGCGTACGGCTTCGAGTTCCCGAGGACTGATATTGAGCTGAAGGCGCCAACGCTTCAGATGCGGCCCCTTCTCCGGGAGCATGGGGTCGAGCGGAGCGTAGGTCGCAGTAAGAGATCCCCGTAGTCTTGCAAGCTCGCTTTCCGGCGCGATCGCATACAGCTCCAGCAGGTAGCCTAGGCGCCGGGACACGGTCCCGACCCGAAGACGAAGCGCATAATCCACAAGTTTTGCCGCACGCATGTCTTGGTGACGCATCCACAAGCCTTTGGCGACCTCCGTCACGCCGCCGCAGTATTCGGGCTGGCGGAGCCCGTCGATGACCGTGCGTTCGAGGTCGCTGATGTCTATGGTCTCCTGCTTTGTGACCCAGTGTTTCATAACCCCAAAATATTGTTCGGGCCTAATTAAGACGAATCGGAACTCGGTCCCGCGGAGCTTGCGGCTTCGGATTCGCTTGAGGCTTGAGGCGAACACCACAAGCTGAGGCTGCGTCACCATTCGGTGTATTTCCATCGCCGACGCATGGGAGATAAAACAAGGGGCTTTGCCTGCCAGCCTCACAGCGGTTAGGTACGGATCACCGGCGTATTCGGCGCTGCTCCCAAGCTCCGGCGGAACGATGATGAACACCCCTGGCTTCAATCGCGACACGAGGCCCCGGCCCACGGCCTTATGAAGAAGACTGCTAGCGAGGTTTGAGCTAAGCCCCGTGATTTTTTCGGCGTCTGCAAGCGTGAACGTCGATTGTGCCCGGTCATAGAGGGCAGTCAGGAGACGCGCCGTTTGGCGTCCCACGGTCTTCAGCACGGTGTTATGTTTTGTGCTCTGTAGTTCGCTCATGGAGCGATCCCCTGCACACAAAACCTAACAGAGGTTATCTTTTGTGTCAAGGAGAATGCCTGTGAGACATTTTATAGCACATGCACCATGACCAAGAGGTGGGGTTCCCACGGACTGGCAACAGGCGGTTAAGGGCGTATTCGGATAGCAGGCATTCCCGACGGACACGCGCACCGGTTCCGCGACACGTTCGCGGTTGACTTGCTCCAGAAGGGAGTGCCGATGGACCCCGTATCAGCGTTGCTCGGACACAGCAGCATCAAGGTCACTGAGAAGCATTATTCGCCGTGGGTACGGGCTCGGCAAGAGCAATTAGAGGCCGACGTCAGGCGGAGTTGGGAGCGCCCCTTTCTGGAAGCCAAGAGCCAGTTGATGTGAAACCTCAAACCGTGATACAAGCATGGGTCTTGGAGGGTGTTAAAAATGCGTACCGTAAAATCCAAGAAGGCGGACTTGCGCTCCAACGTTGAGTTCCGCTCCTATTTCGGAAAAAGAGAGCCAAGAAATCGTTACATTCTGGTGAAGACCCACATCAGGCGCGCCGACCACTTCAACGTATTCTCGGCGAGCGAGCTGAAGGGCGCATGCCTCGACATCCTCGGTTTGGAGGATTCGAAGGAGACGCGCAACGTTAACGCAGCCGTCCGTGCCGCGCAGGTCTGGAAGCACAGCTAGCTTTGGGAACCCTTGGGGGTGTCCTCAACGCCCCTGTGACACGAGGCTGTTGGGGGCATAGGATCTGATGAAGGGCAAGGTTAGGCGGCCAGGTGATGCCTGGATAGGTTAATTGTTGTCACCAACCTGCAAGCACGACTTCTCAGGGGAGGCCAACTTGATCGTGATCTCCGTTCCGGCAACCACTGTGATGTCATGGAGACCAGAGTCAGGATCCCCTATATCCCAGAATGCATCGTTGAATCCTGCACGGCCACGGGCAATCACATCGTATACACCTGGACGCACACCGGTTATTCGGAAGTTACCTTCCTCATCAGCGTCGGCCATTGGAATCTGGTTCATCTTTTTCTGATCCAGGCACCACTGCCGTGTTGCCAGGATAGCGTCATCAACCGCTCCTAAATCCTTGCTGCAGCGCAGCGAGTCACTCCAGTAGTTGCCAGCGGCGGCGTCACGCTCGCTCTCGGCAAGGTTCGCTTCCATCGCTTTGTTCCGTTGACGGCCGAACGTCAGCCCAGCACACTCAAGCTTCTTTCCCTTCTTCTCCTCCTCCAGGGCTGCTTTAAGACCCTGGTATTTCCACAGCAAGTACACTTTTGCCATCCGTGCAGGCTTGATGTCTCCACCCTGCGTGATTGCAAACACACGGCCCGACACTACTCCTGGTTTAGGTGCGGCGCCGGCGGTCTTCTGTTGGGCGACCGCAGTTGGCATTACGACTGGCAGGATCACGACCAAGGTCAGCAAACAAACTTTCGTCCTCATCAGAGTCCTCCTGTGTGTCGAAGGTGACATAAGCGGGCGCAACCGCAGCACGTGACAAACGCGGTCATGTGCAAATGGGCTCCCTCCATTTGGGTCTGTTACACCTGTGGCTTCTTGCGCCATATGTGGTAAATGGACGCCTTTTGCTGTTCCCAGAAGCGTTGCTTACCTTGTTCCGAATCGTCCTTTAGCTGTCCCAGGCCCTTCGCCAGTCCGAAGAAGCCTTCACCCGGCCGACCGTCGTCTTCATGTACGGCTAGCGCGCTCAGCATGGGTCGGCCCATTTGGTGTTCGTCCTCTGAGATTTCGCCCAACAATTGCCCGACTGTGGCCGCCATCGGGTTCCCCTGTAGCGGTAGCCCTGTAACAAAGGCAATCTCGCGGTACGTGACAGTGCCCCTGCGACGTGCGGCCACCAGCAATTCAGCGTAGGCCAAAAAGTACTCGGGCTTGCGACGGTACTTGGATACTTTCGGTTCCTCTTCATTCATAAGCGCCCTCCTTCCTATAACGGCGGCTCAAGTCTACCACTCTAAGGTCTAGCTGCGGAATGCCCTCAGTTCACATTGGTCAGACTGGCGCGAAAAGTGGGCCTGTGCCGAGAGGAAAGGGACACCACAGGTACACGAAAAACAGAGCGTTCCTGACTAATTGAAACTGGCAATTATAGGCTGGCGGAGAGGGTGGGATTCGAACCCACGTGCCCGCTTTTGGCAGGCAAGACGCTTTCGAGGCGCCCCCGTTATGACCGCTTCGGTACCTCTCCGGCCTGTTCGAAACTCGAAAATCGAATCTCGAAAAATGACTATCTACGCAATCTTCCCAGTGTTTTTTCTCCTTTTGCAGAAGAACTCGCGCAGAATTCTTGCGCATTCTTCGGCCAGAACGCCGGAAACAACCTCAACCTGATGATTCACTTTGGGGTGGTTGAGGACCGCCAAGGCTGACCCGCACGCACCCGCTTTAGGATCCGACGTTCCGTAAACCACTCGTCGCAGGCGTGCTTGGATAATCGCGCCGGCGCACATGGCGCACGGTTCAATTGTAACATAGAGGTCGCAGCCTTTCAGGCGGTAGTTCCCGAGCTTCTTGGCCGCGCGCCGCAACGCCAGTATCTCCGCGTGGGCTGAAGGGTCCGACAGAGCAAGGGGACGATTGTGCCCTCGCGCTATAACCTTCTCTCCTTGGACCACTACTGCGCCGACGGGTACTTCTCCTTGCAAATCGGCCTTTTGTGCTTCCCGAAGGGCGCGCCGCATGAAATCCGCGTCCGCAGTTGAGGAAGTGCCAGGTGACAATCGATGGCTCATTGGGTTATCGTAGCAACGAAGAAGGAAACTTGAAACGAGAAATCAGAAAGCAGTGCTTTTTGGTTTCTAGTTTCAACCTTCACCTGTGAGGCGACTGGTTTCTGATTTCTAATTTCTGATTTCTGATTTCTGCTTTATCTCATCTGAACGCATCTGCGGTAACATTCGCAGCTGGGGAATGAAATCACATAGAAAGGGGTTTCTAATTTGATGATTAACCGAAGAGATTTTATACGGAGTACAACCGCAGGCGCTGCAACAATTGTGGCTGGGACTGAGTTATCGCGCAATCTTTTTGCGAACCCTTACGGCAAACCCATCGGGCTTCAGCTCTACACGCTGCGTGACGAGCTTCAGAAGGACGTGCCGGGCACGATCGAGAAAGTGGCCGCTATCGGCTACAAAGAAGTCGAAACTTATGACCTCTACGGGATGCCGGCTAGCGGATTCGCGAAGCTGCTGAAGGACAACGGTCTTAGCGCGCCGAGCGGCCATTACATGCTCAAAGATATAAGGACCCATTGGAAAAAGTCGATTGCTGAGGCGAAAGATCTGGGCCTCAAGTACATGGTGAATGCCATCCTGGAACCTGAAGATCGAAAGTCCTTTGACGATTTCAAGCGGCTTGTGGACGTGTTCAATAAAGCCGCCGAGCGAACGCACCAGGCCGGCATACGCTTCTGCTACCACAACCATAATTTCGAATTCAAGAAATATGGTGAGACCACGCCTTACGATTACCTTCTCAAGCAATTGGATCCCAACCTCGTACAGTTCGAAATGGACTGCTTCTGGGTTACGCACGCCGGCCAGGACCCGGTGGCCCTTTTCAAGAAACACCCGGGCCGCTTCCCGTTGTTGCACATCAAGGACCTGACGGCCGGAAATCCGCCCACCACGAACCTTGACCCCAGAATGGGATTATTTGCCGAGGTCGGAAAGGGGACTATCAATTGGAAGCGGATCTTCGCGGCAGCGCCCCAGGGCGGCATGAAGCACTTCTTCGTGGAGCAGGACCTTTGCGAAGTTTCGCCACTGGAGAGCATCGCGATCAGCTACGAATACCTGCATAAGCTGACCGTTTAAACCTGCCCGGCTACTGACCCTGGGGGAGAAGTTGCCCCTTCTCCAGGTGGCGCGTCACGCTGGCGTGGCGCGCGGCGCGCGGGTCGTGTGTCACCATGATGATGGTTTTCTTGAAGTCTCGATTCAGGCGGGAGAGTATATCGAGAATCTCTTCCGCGGAGTGGGCGTCCAGATCGCCCGTGGGTTCGTCGGCCATGAGCAGGGTGGGGTCGGTAACAATGGCGCGCGCAATGGCCACGCGTTGTTCCTGACCGCCCGAGAGTTGTCGGGGAAAGTGGTGGATGCGCTCTTCCAAACCCACAAGTTTCAAGGCGCCGACCACATGCTCTCTGCGTTCTTGCGAAGACAGCTTGGTGAGGAGCAGGGGCAATTCGACGTTCTCGAAGGCCGTAAGAACCGGAATCAGGTTAAAGGTTTGGAATACAAAACCGACGTGCACGTTTCGCCATGCCGCCAGCCGGTCCTCGCTCATGCTCGCCACATCTTCGCCCAGAACGCGCAGTTGCCCCTGGGTGGGGCGATCGATCCCGGCGATAATATTCAGCAGCGTTGTTTTTCCGGATCCCGAGGGGCCCATCAAACCAAGAAACTCGCCTTCCGACACGACCAGATTCACATCCTCGAGCGCGGCGACCTCGAAAGAATCTCGCCGGAAGATTTTGGAAAGCCCTCTGGTTTCCACAACATTATTCGACATGGCGTGTCCTTTGGCGGAGTTGTCAGTAGTCAGTAGTCAGTCGTCAGTTATCAGTATTCAGTTATCAGTAGTCCAGCCACGGCGGTTAAGGGCACGGTCTAGATGCCGTTCGCTGGGGCGGAGCGCTTTTCTTCTGACTCCTGAATCCTGACTCCTGCTCTTCTCCCTAGCCCCCGCTCTTCACCCTAACGCGCTGGCCGGGAGTCAAGCCATCAACTCCTCGCACCACAATCCGCTCATTAGGTGAAAGCCCATCCACGACTTCGACGCGGTCACCGAGGTCCCGCCCCGCCTGGATCTCGCGAAGCCTGGCATGCGAACCGTCAATGACAAACACGACCGTCTTGCCGTCCTTTTGAGTCATGGCAGAACGAGGAATGGTAATGATCTCGCGGAGGGTTGGCTTCTGATTTTCAGCCGGCGCCAGGAACGACACATGGGCGTTCATCTCGGGGCGCAAGTAAGCGTCCGGGTGCGGGATTTTGACCCTGACTTCGATAGTGGCCTTCTGCCTGTTAGCCTCGGGGGCGATTTCCGCCACGACTCCCTGGTAAACCCGGTCGGGGTAAGCGTCGGCCGTAACGCTGCATAGCTGGGCCGGCGAAATACGGGAAAAGTCATTCTGATTAATGTCGAGTTGGGCTTGTAGGTCATTCAGATCCGCAATGGAGGCGACCGAGGCTTTCACGCCGCCGGTGCCGCCAAAGTTCATGGTGGAAACCATTTCACCCTTCTCGACCAGACGCTCGAGCACCGTGCCGGTGACGGGGGCGCGGATCAGGGTCGAGTCAAGCATGGTTTGGGCGTACTCGACGGCGGCTTGCGCTTGAGCAACCTGGGCTCGCGCGTATTCAATCTCTTCGATGCGCGGGCCTATTTTCACCAATTCGTAGTTCTTGCGAGCGCTTTCGAGCTGGTTCCTGGTCACATCGTACTGCATCTGTGCGGTATCGAGCTGTGACCGCGACGTGATCTCTTGCCGGAACATTTCTTTGGCGCGTTTGAGGGTGATGTCAGCGTTCTGGAAATTGGCCTGGGCCTGCTCCATCGCGGCCTTGGAAGCGTCGATCTCCTGCGGGCGCGAACCGGTTTCCAGTTGCCTGAGCCGGGCTTTCAAAACCGCCACGTTGGCCTGTGCCTGCTTGAGTTGAGCGACGAACTCAGCGTCTTCCAGGCGCACGATCACCTGGTCCTCGTGAACCTGGTCTCCCTTTTCAACGCCCACCCAGGCAACTTTTCCCACCACCTTGGAGCTGACGTTGATGGGATGATGAGCCACGATGTATCCGCCGACGGTCAAAACCACGTTCCCCGTGGTGGCGCCCTGTTGCAGCGCGGGCCGCTCGGCCACAACCTCCGCCGCGTTGCTCAAGAGGCGCGAGAACACCAACCCCACCACTACCAGCAACAAAACTGCCACCACGGCGTAGAGGAACGGACCGCGATTTCCTTTGTCTTTTTGGTCCAGCGCGTCCTTCTGGGACCGGTCGATTTGCAAGACGCGCAAGTCCTTTGATCCCGGCTCGACAGGGGCCATATTTTCGTTTGCTCCGGTGGGGCGGTCCGTGGATTGCCCCAATTCCTTACATGGACCATAACGCGGGCACCCACAAGGGGTGCCCCTACACAGACCGCAATGCGGTTACGATGTTTTCATGCGCGGCCCGCCAGGCGGGGAAGAAGCCGCCCAAGAAGCCCATGCACACTGCGAAGATCATGCCAGCCAGCAACAATGATGGCGTGACGCGAAAGTTGAAGGCGACTTCACTGAAAGTCGCGAAATTGGTGGTCCCCGTGGTCAGGCCGTTGACCGGCAGGGCCAGCACGCAGCCCAGCGCGCCTCCCAGCGCAGCGATGAGCACCGACTCGAGCACGAAAGAGAAGAGAATACTTCCCCTCGAGAACCCCAGCACCCGAAGCGTGCCGATTTCCTTGGTGCGGCGCGCCACCGCCGCGTACATGGTATTCATAGCGGCGAAGGAGGCGCCCACCGCCATCAAAACTGCGATGAACAGTCCCAGGCCTTTGATGGGCGCCGCGAAGCGGGTCTGGCTTTCATAGTATTCAC
This sequence comes from uncultured Acidobacteriota bacterium, assembly GCA_963832915.1. GTDB lineage: Bacteria > Acidobacteriota > Terriglobia > UBA7540 > UBA7540 > CAVROP01. Next base: position 117,026 of record CAWHWE010000040.1, on the reverse strand, counting down.
GCTCGGTCTGAGGTTTCAGATGCAGGCGTCGGTCGTTGGCGATCTGGTCACGCAGGCTGGCGATGCTTCCCGATTCGGCTGCCCGCACCATCACGCTGGAATATGCATCACGGTCGAAGTCTGTGGCCAGGTCATTTACATCGGTCCAGATTTCCGAGTCGTAAGCGGTGTCGCCCGTATCGAAAACGCCCACCACAGTCCAATAGCCCTTGGCGAATCTTAATTTGTCCCCCAGGCCGCAGTTCTGAAACCGCCCCGCAATCTTCTTACTGGCGATCACTTCCCTGAGCCCGGACGTGAAGAAGCGGCCCTCCACGATCTTGAACTCCGGGCGCAGCACGGGACCATCCGGGCCCAGGCCGCGAATCGTTACGTTGGACCCTTGCGTCTCGCCTCGGCGTGGAAGGTTGATGAGGACAATCAGCTCCGGGGAGACCCACGGCTCGCCCTTATCTGTTTTGGCTATGCCGTGGAGGTACTTGATCACCTGGAGCGAGTCACGGGTGACGGAACTGGTGGATTCCGATTGCGCCCCCTCCCGCATGATGAGGATGTTCAAGGGTTGCCCTGTAGCTGACAGGGAAGTCTGAAGTCCCTGGGCAAGCGCCATGAGCACCACAAACACGGCGACCGTGAGGGTGATGCTGAAAGCCGTCATGAGCGTGGTAGTCCGGCGAACCATCAGGTTCCGTGCGTTGTATTTCAGCGGGATTGCCATAAACCGTTTCCCTTATCAGCCCGTAAAACGAAGCGCCTCGGCGATGTTGATTCTCGCTGCCCGATATGCCGGCCAGATCGCGGAGAGAAAGGCCAGGAGGATGGCAAGCGCCATACAGAATAGAAAAGTCTCCGCCCTCATCCTCATGTCGGCCCAGACCATTGACCCGATTTTCGTGAGGCCCAGCACGTCATAGAGCAATTTGGCTCCGCCCACTCCAACCAGCGCCCCGCCCACCGTCAGTATCAACGATTCTCCCACGAAAAGAGCCAAAATATGACGGGAAGTGAATCCCAGGCTGCGCATTACGGCCGCTTCCGTCACTCGTTCCCGGATCGACATCGCCACGGAGTTGGCTACAATGAGCAGGACAGCGAACGTGACGGCCGCGCCGACCATGAGAATAATGCCGCGAACGTTTCCGAGCATGGAGATGAACCCGAGAAGAAAGGTCCCCTCCGCTTCGGTCTTGGTTTCTGAATCAGTGTCCCGGAAAGTCTGGTCTATGGCCTGCCCCACTCGCGCCGCGATTTCGGGACGCTCGACCCGAATCCAGTACAGACCAACCCGGTTGAATTCTCCCATGGCCTCGTTCAAGTAATCGTAATGAAAATAGAACTGATCGTCGGCGCCGCCCGTGAACGTTCCGCGCAGGACGAGTTCAGGGGTGACTGGGTAAGGACTCCCCATCAAGGTGATCCGGTCTCCAATCTTCCAGTGGAACTTCTCGATCAACCGCCGGCCGGCAACGGCTGCCACTCGCTCACGCTTGAAGACCTCCAGTTGGTCGGGGGCAATTCGGGCGCTATCCAGCACGTCGAACACCGAGTTGGGGTCGATGGCGAAATTCGCGAAGGTGTTGGCAGGGTCTTTCCAATATGCTCCGAACCAGTTCATGGGAGTGACGGCCACCACGCCAGGCACTGCTTTGATCCTTTGCCCGTAACTGGCCGGCATCGAGAAAGTGATCCCACTCAGCCGGCGCACCATTAAGCGAGGGCTTCTCTCCTCACCTTCGAAGGGCTTCCCGAGCGCCGTGTAAACAATGGCCAGAGACGATAACAGGAAAAGGGAAACGGCCACACTCGAAGCGGTGAGTATGGTCCGGCGTTTGTTGCGGAGCAGGTTTCTCAGTCCTAGTCGCCACATGCTCAGTTCACTCTTATCATAACACGCGTGTCTCCAAAGATGCGGACGCCCGGGAAGGCAGGGTGCGCGCGATAAGGAGACAGGAGTCAGGGGTCAGGATTCAGGATTCAGGAAAAGCTCTTGGCGAGTCCAGAATGCCGGATTCAAAATTTCAAATCTCAAATCCCGAATCTCAAGTTTCGAATCTTAAATTTTGAATCTCAAATTCAAAAACTACAAATCCCAAATCCTGATCCAGAATTCGCGCCCCTGACCCCTGCCGCCTGTTCTCACCCCTGACACCTGTCCTCACCCCACATACCGCAGCGCCTCCGCGATGCTCATTCTCGAGGCTCGAAGCGCCGGAAGCAAGGCGCTAACGAGGCCCAGCCCGGCCGAGATAGACAGCCCCAGCGCCACGGTTCCGTTGCTCACACCGAAATCCGCGAGGAAGCCGCCCTGATTCATTACGTAACTCGTGCCCATATAAAACCCAAAGCCTGCGGCCAAACCGAGGAGCCCTCCCAGCAAAGTCACCACCACGCGCGTCACCTTCATCCACGGGCGCGAAGCTGACGCGCCGGCGAAAAGCATCCAGGTTCCGTATGCGGCAAGCAACGCGACGCCCAGCGCGTAGAGCCAGCCAAACGTTGTGCCCTTCGTTGAGGTGATATGGATGAAGCCAAAAGTCGTCTTGGCCCCCACGGCGCCGAGAATTCCTCCCAGCAGCGCGATGGCTACCGACTCGCCCACCAGCAGGTAAAGGATCGAGTTCTGGCGGAAACCCAGGGTCTTCAAAATTGCCACTTCTCCGGTGCGTTCGCGAATGGACATCGCCATGGTATTTCCCGACACCAGCAGAATGGTGAAAACCACTGCCAGGCAGATGACGTTTAGCAGCAGTTTAATATTCCCCAGCATGGAAACGAAACTGAGGTTAAAGGCCTTCTCCGTTTCTGTCTTGGTCTCGGCGTCGGTGTTTCGGAACATGCCGTCAATCTTCTCGGCCAAACGAGGAACATCCTCCGCCGTGGCGGCCTTCACATAGAACGATCCCGTGTGTCCCGGGCGGCCCAGGGACTCATCGAAGTAATCCCAGTGGAAATAGACCGCGCGTTCCACTGAGACATCTTCGGGGTCGGTATAGACGGCGCGAATGATAAGCTCCAAATCCACCGGGTATATCGTTCCCTTCAGAGTTATACGGTCGTCCAATTTCCAATGGTAGGTTTCCATCAGCCGCTTGCCCACCAGAGCCGCCATGCGCTCTCGCTTCCAGGCGGCGAGTTGGTCAGGAGGAATTACGAGTTCGTCGGCGACCTTTTCAAAGTCGTCAACATCGGTGGCGAAGTTCGCGAAGAAGTTGCTGGGGTCGGCATAGTACCCGCCGAACCAATCCATCGATTCGACGTACCTCACTCCCGGCAGGGCCGCGATGCGCTGCTTGTAGGAGACGGGCATCACCTCCGTCATACTCGTGGCCCGGTGGACCACCACGCGAAGGTTCGAACTGTTTGTCTGGCCGACGGTTTCGAGGTTGTTTAGGACAGCTCGCAGGGTGCTAACCAGGAAGATGGAGACGGTGATGCTCAGAATGGTTAACGCCGTCCGGCGCGGGTTCCGGACTGTATTCTTCAAGATGAGCCGGAGGGTCTTCATCGCGGTTCTCCTGGAAGATCAATCCCGCCTCTGGCCTCGCTATGCTCAGGCAATCCTGGGCGGGAAGCGGTGTTAATGTGGAACGAAGTTGAAGCAAACCAGCTCTGCCAAGACAAAATTGTATCATGGAAACCGGGCCTGAGGATTAGGCTGAGCAGTCTCTGCGACCGGTGGCGAGAAACCTCCCGAGAATTACGACTAACAGGCTTTAGTTTCAATGATATTCCCGCCATATGTACGTAACTACCTTTGTTTTCTATGACATTCACGATTCGGCCTGGGTTCTTGAAGTCCTGTCCTTTGTTTTCATAGACATTCCCGCGTCGTTCGTTCATTTCTAAGGAATTCTCTTTCCCTTCCTCACACGAAAACCGACTGAATGTCCACCCCGGACCAGGGGGGTTCCGGGCTTTTAACCCGGATTTCTCAGTACGCGTTTGGAAGGGCGGGGTTTCAGCCCCGCCGTTCCAATGCTCTCCTGATAATTCCCATGCCCCGCGCCCTACGCAGTCCCGCGCCTGCGGGATTGCGTAGGGCGCGGGACCAATAGGGGCCGGGGTCCGCGATTTCGGCGGGGCTGAACAGGCTGCGGAAAAACCCCTCCACACTGTCATTCTGAGCGAAGCGAAGAATCTCGCTCTGAGTGTTTTCAAGGCAATGCGAGATCCTTCGTCGCCTGCGGCTCCTCAGGATGACAGCCCTAAGGGGTTTTTCCGCGGCCTGTGAAGCCCCGCCCTTCCGGCAGACCCCTAAAAATTTCCAATCGTGGGGAGAATTGACGGTCAGCTCCCAGGGGCCATTTTCGAGAGCGGATTGGCGGATCGGAGGGAGCATGGCAGCCAAGCGTTCCCAGGGGGCTCTGGCCTTCGCCAAAGCGTCAACTGACAACGCTAGCCTATCTTATTCCTTTTGTCAAGAGACAGAGTGTCGGTGTCATTCGGGATAAGTTCCCTTTCGAGACGCCGGTCATTCCCGTCCCACCATGGCGGTACGGGAATGACTGCTACTTGCAACTCCCACGTCTCGCGAATGACACCCGTGCTGGTGTCTGATCGGCCTTTCGGAGGAGGGAGGGGCAGAGCCGGGGTTTGCCCAGGCAGGGGCGAGACTCCGAAGGTGTGAGATAATTTGAGTTGAAGGAGATGGGATCTGACCATGCCGATTGCGATGAAAAGGGCTTATGAGGCGGCCGGCCCCGAAGACGGCTATCGTGTTCTGGTGGATGGGCTCTGGCCGAGAGGTGTGGCCAAGGCGCAACTGAAGACCGACGCCTGGGTAAGAGAAATTGCTCCTTCGGCCTCGCTGCGGAAATGGTACGGCCACAGACCGGAGAGGTGGCAAGAGTTCCGCAAAAAGTACCGCCAGGAACTTTCCAAGCCGCCTCGTAAAGCCCTCCTCGACGAGTTGATCGGCCGTGCCCGCAAGGGGCAAGTCACACTGGTCTTCGGCGCTCGTGACGCGGAGCGCTCGAACGCCGCCGTCATCGCCGAGATGATTCGCCCTGAACTTTAGGAGCGTGTCACATTTGATATGGGATGAATCTTGAACGCCCTCGGTTCAGGACTTCGCGGGGACATGGGTGGAGAAATACGCGTCCAGCCCGGAGGCGACCTCGGTCAGGCCTCGGACAAGATTGTGATCGAGCGCCGACACTACATCTGAGATTTCCTTGCCTTGCACGGGGTCACTGTGTGAATAGAAGTGCGTCCAGACGATTTTGCCGGTCTTCCGTTCGAGCAACTCAAACTCCATTGTCACAAGCGCGGTGGTGCCGCCGGCGTCAACCTCTTCGAAATCATATAACCTGCCTTGGAGCACAAACTCGCCCTGCGCCGAGCCACCAAGCTCAGCCACCGATTGATACTTGCCGGAGGCTCGAAGCTGGCGAGCCAATATGACCTTCAGCGTCTGCACGGGCGGCTCCACCCAATGGTGATAATCGTAGGTGCCGATCTCATTCGGGCCGGAACGATAGGCGATGGGTTCGTCTTGCAAGATTCCGGGAGCGCCGATGCGGCCGATGAGGAGCGTGATCGGATACACGCTCGTTGAAGGCTGGGGCGCTGGCGGAAGCTCCACAGTGTAATACCGGATGGGACGTCCGCTGCCGCAGGCGCCCAGGCCCACGGCTATCAGCAAGGCCCCCATGAAAGGGATCGTTCGACGCATATCTATCGCCCCTCTTTCCTACTTCTCACCGGGCTTGCGCTCCCTGGGCCTGTCCGCTCGAATCAGGGTGTAAGGCCGCCGCTTGAGAGTTTCGGTGAGATCTTTTAGATGTTGAGTGGTTACGCGGACATTCTCGAGTGTCTGGTCAATGTTGTCCGCATTGTAGTCCAGCGTGCGGTCGAGCTGGTCCACCACAGACGATGCGGTGACAAGGGTCTGGCGCAATTCCGCGACGGAGATCCGCAGATCCTGCCGGTTTTCAAGCACCACCGCGTCGATGTGGCCTAAGGCGTCATTAGCCTGCGCCATCGTCTTCTTCAAACCATCCAGCAGCGGCATGAGCCGCGCGCTGGCCGTCTGGATATTGCTCAGGGTCGCAGAGACCTTGGGCCGGTCCTCGGCGAGCATAGAATTTACGTTGCCCAGTGTTGCACTGAGGTTGGCGCGATTATGGTCGTTCAGCAGGTCGTTGGCGCGTGCCACGGTCACCTGCAATTCGTTGAGACGCTGATTGAGGTTTTGCAGTACCTGCTGCATCATGGGCTGAAGCCCGCCCACCATGTCACCGAGATCACTGAAGGTCATCGACTCAGTCGACTTGACCACGCTGCCCGGCGCTGCGGCGGCTGCCTGACGGGTACCGGGGGTAAGTTCCACGTAGTTGTCGCCCAGTGCGCCCAGGCTGGCGATCTTGGCCACGCTGTCGGCCTTCAACGGGATGTTGCGCGCCACATTAAAGTCGACCTCGATGCGGGTTGAGTCGGACGGATCCACATGGATCGCTTGCACCGAACCCGCCTTCATGCCCCCGAATCGGACCGCAGCACCCGGCTCCAGCCCACCCGCGAATTTGAAATAGGCCCGGTGCGGGGTGTTGTCGCGGCTCAAGGCGCCGGTCACGGAGAGCACAGTTCCGATCAACAGGGCGGCAGCCACCAGCACAAAAAAGCCTACCCACACCTGCTCGCCTCTCGCCTTCATTTGGCCTCCCTGTTTCCCGTCAGCATTTGCAGGTAATTCAATTCATCCTCGACTTGCGGCTCCGGCACGCGGTCAAGGAACTGACGCACGCGCGCGTCCGCGCTGGCCACAATTTCCTGCATCGTGCCGATCGCGATGATGTCGCCGCGGTCGATCAGGAGCATCCGGTCCGCGATCAGGAAAGCGCTGGCCAGTTCGTGCGTGACCACCACCATCGAGATGGCGTAAGCCTTCTTCAGATTCAGAATCAGCTCGTCGATGCCCGCCGCAATGATCGGATCAAGGCCGGCGGAAGGTTCGTCAAAAAAAAGAATTTCCGGGTCCATGGCCAGCGCGCGAGCCACTGCGGCGCGCTTCTTCATGCCGCCGCTCAGTTGGGCGGGCATGAAGTTCTCAAAGCTTGCCAGGCCCACTTGCTCCAGTTTAATCCGCACCATGATCTCGATGGTAGATTTTTCGAGCCGAGTGTGTTCGTGCAACGGCAGGGCCACATTTTCTCCCACCGTCATGGAGCCGAAAAGTGCCCCACCCTGAAAGGACACGCCCATCTTCTTTCGAATCTCGTCCAGCTCGTGATCGGAGGCCTGGGCGATGTTCACGCCTTTGATCCACACCTCCCCGCCGCTGGGCTTCTCCAACCCCACCAGGGTCCGAAGCAAGGTGCTCTTGCCCGAACCGGAACCGCCGAGGATCACCAGGGTCTCGGAGCGCTGCACGTCGAAGCTGATCCCGTGCAGAATCTCGCGCTCGCCGTAGCTCACACGGAGATTCGTCACCGAGATGGCCGGACGTTCACCGACAGACTTATTCATAGGCAGCCCAACCCGTACCGCAGGTGCGGATCAACCGCGGTTTGTAACGTAGAAGAGAGCCGTGAACACCAAATCAACCATGACCACCAAAAATATCGACGTGACTACCGCTGCCGTGGTGGAGCGCCCCACCTCCTCAGGGCCGGCTCCCGTGGAGAAACCCTCCTGGCAACCGACGGCGGTGATCACGAGAGAAAACAGCGCGCTCTTCACCAAGCCCGTGAAGATATCGCGCAGGACCAGGGCATCGCGCGTGGCCTGGAGATACGACGTGAACGTGAAATTGGCCCCCACCACGCCGAAAAGACATCCGCCCATCACGCCCATGAAGTCAGCCCAGATCGTGAGGCATGGCACCATCAACAGCATCGCCAGGAACTTCGGCGCCACCAGGAAGGCTACCGGGCGCAGCGCCATAGTCTTCAGCGCATCGACCTCTTCGGTGACCTTCATGGTGCCGATTTCAGCGGCAAACGCGGAGCCCGACCGGCCGATCACAATGACGGCGGTAATCAGCGGACCCAATTCCCGCACTATCGAGACGCCAACGGCGTTGGCCACAAATTGCATGGCCCCGAGCCGCCGCAATTCGTAGGCGCTCTGCAGCGCCATGATCAGGCCTATAAAAAAGTTAATGAGTGAGACGATGGGCACGGCTCGCACGCCCACGGCCATGGCCTGGTGAAGAGCTCGCTGCGGACGCAGGCGCTGACCTCTGAAAGGCCCTATGAACGTGAGGTAAGCAGACTCGCCTGTCAACCGGGCCAGTCCCCCGACGTAGGCCAGGCCCTTCAGTGTTTCGAGCCCAACTCGATCCGGCAGCGCCGTGATCCGTTCGATCTCCACTGTGAATAGCTCCGTTGCCGGAGGATTTGACCTATCTCAAGGCCCAAGAGCCGCCGCCAGGGCGAGAGGCGAGGCAACGGTTGGGCGTGTGCCATCACGCCTGCAGGGCCTCTTCTTCGGTTTCGCGAATTTCAAAAATCCTGGCCAGTCGCGTCAGTTGCAAAACGTCACGCACCGCGGCATTCAGACCGAATAGAACCAGCCTCTTCTCCGTGTTGCGCGCTTCCCTAAGCACTTCCACCAGCGAGGCAATACCGGAACTGTTGACGTATTTCACCTCGCGCATGTTCACAACCAGCCGAGGGGTTTTCTTCAAGGACTCCAGCAGGGTTTTGCGCAAGTCAGGCGAGGTGGCCATATCAATGTCACCGGTCACGTTGACGATGGTGGTTCCTGTTTGCTCGCGGGTTGCAGTTTTCATCGAGGTCTTCCTCACAGGTGCGTAATTGCCGGTCAAGTCTTGCTCTTGACGCCGGGGAGGTACTTCTTGAGGCGCAGCAGATTCCCCTCGGGAAGCCGTTCGTAGCAAACCTCGTCCATGATCTGCCGGATGAGGTGAGTCCCGCGTCCGCCCGTAGCGATCTCATTCAAGGGCTGAGCGCAAAACCTGGAGGGGTCTGCAGGTTCGCCACGATCCACGAAGCTGAACTCCAGGCAATCCGAATGCGCCTGGAAGTTCAGATCGATCTCCTGGTCACTCCGATTCTTGTAGGCGTGCCGGATAACGTTGCTCAGCGCTTCATCGACGGCGAGCGTGATCCTTCGGCATTGCTCGTCCTCAAAACCCCAGACCGCGGCGAACTCTGAGACGGTACTCCGCACCACAGATAAAAGACGAGGATCGCTCGCCATCCTCACGCGAAACTTCAGCGAGCCGCCCGGCGGCTGGATCGCCAAGCGTTCGGGGGCCCTCCCCTTGTCGTAGCTCATAGCAACTCCGAATGCCAACCTGGGGCTAAAGGTATTATACCCATTTTGTCGCCAAGGGGTAGCCTGTAGTAATGGGTCAACGAGCTACTACCGACCTCTCCAGGCCCGCTTCCCAAATCTTGAATCTGCAATTTGAAATCCCATGGGCAGAGCGTGTGCGCCAATCGCTGCGCTGGCGTCCCGGCCGGCCCCCTACCACCTACCGCTTCACCGTCTGCTGTCTACCGCCTGCTGTGTCACCCACTTACCACCTACCACATCTCGCGCCTTGATTCCAAGGGGGGTCGCCACGGTCAGTGCATTCCTGACCGTTCTTCCGGCGGTGGTCGAGTTACAACAATTTTGCTTTGGACAAGGCGGCGAATGCGGCGCGCCTCATTCAAACTAATGACCTTCGCTTGGCGCTGGCGTATCGGGCATGAGAAAAGCCCACAGTCAGCAAAGCACTGACTGTGGCCCGCTTTCGGCCCGTGCGCCGCGCGAGGTGATGGAGAGGAGGTGGAGACCCAAAAGGCCGCAGGGGCGGCCTGCGAACTTTGCCCCGCAAGTACACGTCCCGCACAATCAAGGCCCGGCTGAATGCCCTCTTGACAAGCAACAGATTTGTTGTTATCGTGCGCCTATGAAAGCAACAAAACTGTTGCTGTTGTCCGGCCTTCCACAATTCGCGGCAACAAGGAGTTATTCAATATGACTATTCGGAGCCTCCCCGGCGGGGTACCTGAACCCGACGAACTGTTTGGGCGCGAACATCTCGTCAAGTGCGTTTGGGATCTGCTGGCGGGAAACAACATCTACCTCGTTGCCCCGCGGCGTTTTGGAAAGACGGGAGTTATGGCCCACATTCTCAAGCGGCCTCGTGAGGGATACCTCCCAGTCTATCTTGACGTCGAGGATGTTCACGATCCGGACCAATTCGCAGCCGAGCTGATCGCCGCACTGCTCGAACACGAAAAGCTCCGCAGCTATCTAAGCGCCGTGAAGGGCCTGCCTTCGGGCCTCACGGATTTTCTTGCCGCCCATGTCCAAAAGGTGCGCACAGACTACTTCGAGGTTGAACTGAAGGATTTCATCCGGGATAAGTGGAAGGAAACCGCCAAGGCGCTGATTTTGGAAATGGAGAAGGCCAAGGACACGCTCATCTTCATCATTGATGAGTTCCCGCAGTTCATCGACAACATTGAGAGGAAGCACGGAGCCGATGGGGCGCGAGCTTTTTTGGAATGGTTCCGGTCGCTGCGAATGAAGCAGAAAGACCGTCTGAGGCGTTTCCGCTTCATTCTCGGTGGCTCGACCGGCATCGACATTATCCTTCGGCGGTTAGAGGTCTCAGACAAGCTCAATGACTGTTTCCGCGTGCCCGTCGAGGCCATCAGCAAAGAGGCGGCGGCGACGATGCTCACAGGCCTCGCGGAAAGATACAAGTTAACCTTCACACCTGAGGCTTTTGCCCACTCATTCGAGTTGATATCGCCACCGGTCCCATACTTCCTCCACCTTCTGGTTTCTCAACTCATCCTGGAAGAGAAATTGCGGGCCAAGGCGCTCAGCCCGCAGGATATTGACGACGTCTACCAAAGGCGCCTTTTAGGGCCCACCTGCCGCGCTTATTTTGAGCACTATCGCCAACGCCTGCGGCGCTATGGTGCGGTTCGGGAGCGGGCGGCGGTAGCTATTTTGCAGGACATCGCGCAAGCCCCGACAGGGCGCGTCTCCCAAAGTGGACTCTACGACACTTACCGCCGAGCACGAGGAAAGGCTGTTTCCGGTCTGGAGTTCGATGAAATCATGGCGGACCTGGAAAGCGACTGGTATGTCGTCCTGGATCCTCCTACCAACGAGTATTATTACCTGCTGAGCACGATGAGAGACTGGTGGAAACGATACTACCGAACCTTCCGGTCCAAAAAGCGTTAGGAGTCGTGGCTGATGCCCATTTCCAGATTCGTCTACGATCCTTGGGAACTGCCGCCGGCGCAGCGGCAGACGACCTTCGTCGGAAGGGAGCGGTTTCTCGATCGTTTTTTGGGTGCCATTCGAGAGCAAAAAGGCCGCGCCACGGTCCAGCATTACATTCTTACCGGGCCCCGCGGCATCGGCAAGACGACCCTCCTCTTGGTCCTTCGTGACAGAATCCGCCAAGATCCCGAAATATCCGCCAAGTGGTTCTGTGTTCAGCTCCGCGAAGAGGAGTACTACGTCCACAAGCAGCGCGATTTGTGGCACTTGGTGCTGCAAGCTCTCGCCGTGGACGAGAAGTTGACTGAGGCGCAGAAGGTTGTGGACCAAGCACAGGAAACCCGCGATGAGGAAAAGAGCTCCGCCCTCTTAGTGGACGGGCTGCGCAGCATTTGTGATCGTCACGGTAAGCGCTTGGTGCTCCTGATCGATAACTTCGATCGTATCTTTCCCAACACGGCTGCCGGGGAAGCCAAACATCGCAAGCCCGACAGTGAATATCGGGCTTTTCGCAAGCGCTTGAGCACCGAAGGATTCCTGATGCTCATCGCGACTTCGGTGAAGCTCTTCCAGGATATATACGGCTACGACAAAGGTTTCTTCCACTTTTTCTCGCCCGTCGAATTGCCTGAGCTCAGCCAGGAAGAAGTTGCTGAGATGCTACGCCGGCTGGGGCAAGCGGATGACAACGCGGAGTTTCTGTCACGGCTCGAACGGTCCAAGGTGAACGTTCAGACGCTTTCCGTCCTTACCGGGGGAAATCCCCGCTTAATCACCATGCTGTATCACATCCTTTCCCAACGGGAGATTGGCAAGCCCGTGCAGGCCCTCTGGGAGACGGTGGCCGGGCTTACGCCCATGCTGCGCCAGGAGCTTGCAGACATGCCGCGCCAGCAGAGTAAGACCTTGGACGCGCTCCTTCGGCTGAACGGTGCGGCTGCCCCAGCCGAGATCTCCAAGTACTCGCGCCTGCCGCTCAATGTAGTCACCACACAACTTGGACGGCTCAAGGCCGCCCGCTACGTGGCCCTGGAAGGAGGGGGAAAGGGGAAAAAGGCCACCTACCGCGTCCCCGACCAGATGTTCAGCGTGTGGTACCGGATGCGTTATGTGCCGGTGGCTCGCCGGCGCATCGAGCTGTTCATTGATTTCCTGCGCGCCTGGTTTTCAGTGCATGAAAGGAAACGCCTGTATCAGGAACGCTTGGAACGGTTTCATGCCTATCAATCGCGCGGTTTGGTCGGGTTGGCCGGACAATCCTTGCGTGATGCCGAATACTACGCAGCGAGCTTGGACGATCCCACCGAGCGCATAAGGGAAATGCATCGTATCGCCGATGCGTACATCACAACACGCGACTTTCCGTCCGCAGCCGGGCTGTTCGCCGAGCTAGCCGGTACCAAGGTGAAGTCTACCCGGAAGTTCGATTCTCGTGGCTACTGGATTTTGGCCAGCCGCCTCCTGGCGAAAGGCGACTTGGAACTTGCCCAGAAGAACTACTCAGAGGCTCTCTTAAGCGACCCCCAAAATACCGATGCACGTGTGTTCTTTGCGCTTTGCCTTGCATTACGTGAGAAATACGCCGAGGCAAAAGAGCAATTTGACCAGATTCTGAAAAGACCTCGTCTCAGCTGCTGCACTACGCGCACTGGTTTTGACAACGCGCGGCTTCGCGAAATCGCAACTGGGCGATCCCCAGGGCGAGATGGCGGACTACACCGCGGTGGCAGAGCTAAAGGGCGCTCCGCCGGAACACGTGGCCGACGCCCTCGTCAGCCGCGGTGTAACCAAAGGCGAGCTGGGTGATCTCCAGGGCGAATTGACGGACTACACTGCCGTGGTCGAGCTAATGGGCGCTCCGCCGGAACACGTATCTGACGCGCTCGCGCTCCGTGCCACGACCAAGATCCACCTCGGCGATTACCATGGCGCGATCACGGACTGCACAACGGCGGCGGACATGGAGGGCGCTCCTCCTGAAATTGTGGCTAGAGCGCTCGTCAACCGGGGTCGTGCCAAAGGTCAACTGGGTGACCCGAAGGGCGAGATCGCAGACTGCACAGCGGCGGTGGGGGTAAAGGGTGCCGATGCAGAGCTGGTGAGCGCCGCTCTTGTCAACCGCGCTGCAGCCAAAGGTCGGCTCGGCGACTCGCTTGGTTCGATTGCGGACAGCACTGCCGCCGTCGAGCTAAAGGGTGCCCCAGCAGAGCAGGTGGCTGACGCCCTCTACAACCGAGGCGTTTCTAAGGGCGAACTGGAAGATCTGCCAGGCGCGATTGCGGACTACACTGCCGTGGTTGAGCTAGAGGGTGCTCGGGCAGAAATAATGGCCAAGGCGCTCGTCAGTCGTGGTGTCACGAAGGCCGAACTGGATGATCTGGAGGGCGCGATAACGGACTACACGGCAGTGGTCAATTTCAAGGGTGCTCCGGCAGAGGAAGTGTCCAAGGCGCTCGCGTTTCGCGGAGAAGTTCATTATGACGCAGGCAAAAACAAGAAGGCCCTAAGGGACTTTAACCTCTCGCTTAAGACTTCTGGCCTTCCAGAGGAGTTTCGAACCGCAACCATTTTCTATCGAGGCATGGCTCACGTGCAATTGTCAAACATCGAAGAAGCCCTCGCAGACTGCGCTGAAAGCTCTCAAAGCGGTACCATGCCTTTTGTGCACCGAGGTCTCCGCTCCACAGTCATCCTGCTTCTCTCAGATGAGAGAGTTATTGAGGCCCTTACTTGGGTTCGTCGGTTGCACGAACTTGAACCTAGCGATGTGCCGTTGGAAACTCGGCTTGAGGCAAGGCTCGACATTATACGTGCAGCCTCCCAGGTTGCATCACTCGACGACACGAGCCGTCTGGTTGATGCCCTTCTTGAAGCTGACCCCGAAGAACTCCGAGCTCGCCTGCAATTCCTCAAACCCGGTTTGGAACTGGCCAAAACCAACGACGAATCGGTGTTGGCCAACCTGCCCGAAGACGAGCGAAAGATCGCGAGGGAGATTGCCCGGTCGCTGGCGGAAGCGGCACGCCCGCCTATGGGCCAACCACCACCCTCTTAGGCCGGAACACGCTTGGCTGGCGCCAATCCTTGCACGGGGATTGGGTGCGCCATGGTCAACGCTTTACTGTGTGGACTCTTCTCACGCTTGGTCCTGCACTGTCAGCCTAGCAACAGTAGCGCGGCCCTGTTCGGTAGGTCCGCGGTTCTTCGTCCCCACCCGTGCTCTGCCGTTCCGTTCACTACTGCCTCCGCACAGCATCGCACGTAAATTGGCCGCGAATTTCGCCCGGTCATTACGCGAGGATTTGAACCTAGAAACCGCGGACCTACCGAACAGGTCCGCGCTACACTTGCTACCACCTGCCACCTACCGCATCCCGCACCTTGATTGTGACCTTTGAGGTCGCATATATTCCATGGTGCGGACCGTATGCGCCACCCCGCGTGTTCAGATCCTTCGCCCCTTTTACGCTGCTCAATCATCCAATGCTGGCATACAACCATCGTAAGGAGGCGAAGCTATGGGTGACAAACAGAACGAAGGAAAATTCACACGCCGGGCTTTTTTAGAAGTCAGCTCCGGCGCGGTGGCAGCCGCCGGGGTAGGGTCTGCGGCCGCGGCCGCGGGGCAGGGTGAATCCGCAGAGCGGGGCTATGTCCAGAACGCCACGGGCCTCTCAAACTCACTGCTGGATGCGCAGAATCCCGATTCCAACCATCCGCCGTCAACGGACGCGGGCGGAGTGCCGGCGTTCAAATATCCGTTCTCCCTTAGTCACAAGCGGCTGCACGAGGGCGGGTGGTCGCGCGAGGTGACGGTGCGCGAGCTCGCGGTCTCCAGGACCATGGCCGGCGTGGACATGCGGCTTACCGCCGGCGGCGTGCGCGAGCTCCATTGGCACACTGCCGCGGAGTGGGCGTTCATGTTGTATGGAAGCGCGCGAATCACCGCAATCGACGCGGAAGGCAAGAGCTTCGTCGCCGACGTAAAGGAAAGCGATCTTTGGTATTTCCCCACTGGAATTCCTCACTCGATTCAAGGATTGAATCCCGACGGCGCTGAGTTCTTGTTGGTTTTCGACGATGGCAACTTTTCCGAGTACGCCACCGTCCTGCTTTCCGATTGGATGGCGCATACGCCCAAGGACGTACTGGCCAAGAATTTCGGCGTCCCTCAGACGGCTTTGGAGAAACTTCCCCAAAAGGAGCTGTTCATCTTCCAGGACAAGGTTCCCGGAGCGCTGGCGGCCGACCAGAAAGCGGCCGCCGGAACAAGGGGACTCTCCTCTTCCGATTTTGCGTTTCGCACGCTTCAACCTCCGGCGACCAAGCGTAACAAGAGCGGCGTGGTGCGCATCGTGGACTCCAATGTGTTTAAGGTATCCAAAACGATTGCGGCGGCCATCGTGACTCTCCATCCCGGTGGAATCCGCGAGTTGCATTGGCATCCGAACGCAGACGAATGGCAGTACTACGTCGCGGGGAAAGGCCGCATGACGGTCTTCGCCACCGGAGGACGGGCGCGGACCACGGACTTCGAGACCGGAGACGTGGGTTACATCCAGCAAACCTTACCGCACTACATTGAGAACACCGGCGACACCGACCTGACATTCCTGGAGATGTTCAAGAGCAGTTTCTACCAGGACCTTTCCCTCTCCGAGTGGCTCACCCACACGCCTCCGGAACTCGTCCTGGCGCACCTCAACATCGATAAGGCAACGCTCGACGCCATCCCTCGAAACGAAGTTGTCATCATGCCGGAATGAAAGAACCGCAGCCGAAATGCACAGATAAATCTGCTTAGCGCGGGTGACGCATCCATACCGTTGTTTGGCATGTGTGCGGCCGCGAAAGGCAGGCGCCTGGGGTGAGGTGCCGGGCGCCGGGGCGAATCCCAATTGACGAAGCTTATCGTTTGGCGGTATACTCATGCTCATACGCATGAGCATGAAGGAGTGAGAAATGGCGGCCACGCGGCGCACCCAGCTTTTGATGAACCCGGACGAGTTCAAGCAACTGCGCGCTCTGGCGCGGCGAAGGAAAACTTCGGTGGCGGAGTTGATTCGCTGCGCCGTGCGAGAATCCTATCTCAAGGCGCCAGCGGACCGAAAACCTCTCGTCGAGGCTATCCTCGATCTCAAGTTGCCGAAGATCGACTGGAAGAAAGCAAAGAAAGAAATCGAGGCCGCCCATGCAGGTCTTTCTTGATACCAACATTTTCTTGTACGCCGCCGGCGCCTCTCATCCTCTGCGAGAGGCCTGCGCTAAAGTCCTGCGGCGCGTCGCGGATGCCACCCTCGATGCCACCATCAACTCCGAAGTGGTCCAGGAGATTCTTTACGTGCTCACACGACGCGGGCGGCGAAAAGACGCTCTGAAGCTGGCGGGGCACTTGACTTCGCTGTTTCCGGACCTCTTGGCGGTGACGCGCGATGATGTGGTGGGGGCGTGCGAGCTTATCCGCCAGTACCCACGGCTGTCCGTGCGAGATGCCGTCCATGTGGGGACGATGTTACGCAATGGCATAAAGACCGTGGTCAGCGTGGATTCCGATTTCGACCAAGTCTCCGAAATCCAGCGCGTCGCCCCCGGCGCGGTCTAAAATCAGTGACGATTAACGAGCAATCGCAAATCAGAAGTCAGAAGCCAAAAGCCAGTAGCTGAAAACTGAGAACTGATTACTGAGAACTGACTACTGAGAGCTTGCTGGCGTTGACGAGTAACGAGCAATCGAGGTCAATTCAGGGGGCCGCTGAATCCTCACCCGAACGGCAGTCGCAGCGACAAAATGAGTCGATGATTGTAAGTGTGGAATTGCGTGACGGCGATCTGCTCTCCCGCGCCCACCGCAATGCGCAGCCGCTCCTTGATTCGAAACGAACCGAAGACAATCCCCGGCGTCAGAAACATCTGTTTCTTGCCTGCGTTGTGCCCGCCGGACCAAAAGGTGGAATTCGCCTCCAGCATCGGCCAAATGACTCGCTTGATCCGGTACTGAGCCACGTCGTTCAGCACGATCGTCCGCCCCAAAACAGCCACGCCCGTCTGCGGCAGCGTCCCGCCAAATGTGTTCTGGACGTCGAAATTGCCCCAGCCCTTCCCGAAAGCCACCGCGGGACTCCACACAGCATGGCCCGTGCTATTCGCCGTATTGCCCGTCGGGAACGCAGCGTTGAGGACAAAGCCCACGAAGTATGCGCCCTTATCCTCCGGGGCGGAGAAGGCGCGGAATTTCATCAGAAACGACCAATCTCCGGACCCATCAGGGACGCTCGATTGATGCGTCAGATAGGGTGGCATAGCGAACGCCACCTCCAGGCGGGTGTTCGGAATAATCTCCATGCCCCTCCCGGTACCGGCGTTTGTCGTCCAAGTGCCGTTTGGATCCTGCTGCACGTAACCGTCGTAGCGGAACTGCTGCACAAGTTCATTGTGCGTGGTCACCAGCGGCGCCGCCGTGTGCGGCTGTTCGGCGCGCGCCTCAGCCACGCGGCGCAGCCAGGAGTTTAGCCATCCATCGCTCGGCGCGGGATCGGCCGCGGCTGGCTTCGCCGGGGACTCATCCGCGCTCGCAGCGGAATCAACCACCTGGGAAACCTCTGCGGAGCTCGCGGCTGGCGACGAATCGTTGGGGCCTACCGTTTGAGCGTAAAGCGCGGGCGCGACGAGCAAGGCGGCCATCGCGACTGCATGGGCAGCCCTGTATCCATTGCGGCGCCCCGCGTAAAAACCCTCTGTACACCCCCTTGCCGCGCAGGCATCCAGTTGAAATGCCTGGTTCGACATTTTGGGAGCTGAAGCGAAGCCGCGTATGCGGCGAGAGAATGTGGCCCAGTGCGCCAGCACTGGGATGAGGCGGGTGGTTCGACCTTTTCGGTCAAGCCCCGCAGGGGCGTCAGAAACAATCGAACTGGATTGAGTCAAAGACGTAACGCGAGTCATATTCAATCTCATGTTTCTTCAAAAAGGCTAGAACTTCCTTTTGAAAAGTCATCTTCCGATGGTGTGCTTCCTGATTGGCAATGTAATTCTTGACGGACACCAAGTTGGAATGGCTGACGCTAAAGGCCGTGTAGCCAGTCTGCCACGCAAGGTGGGTCATTTCTGTCGCCCCTCCGGGGCTTGTCTCCGTCGTATACTCATGCTATCCCATGGCTGGCTCCGTGGGCCACATTATGACACCCCTCCGGGGCTCAGAGTATGCCAAACGGCGTCACGTTAACACAGGAGTTTTTTCACCCTCAGGCATTCGCGCGGATCCCCTCAGCGGACCGATTGGAGCCGTCGCCAGCTCTTCGGAGCGGAGAAAATACCTTCAGCAAACCAACCCGTTAGTGTGCAGGCGTGGTGGGGGCTGCCTGGAGTTTAATTTTCTTCATGAGAAACATGAATGGGATCATGGCCAGAAAGGTGAGGCCGAGAAGCCAGAAACTGTCGATATAAGCCAGCATGCTGGACTGGCGGATCAGGTTGCCATAGATCAGGCCATGCGCCTGGTTCATGGCCTGCACGGGGTTCGAGCCTTGCGACATGAGAAAGTGGCTGGCGCCCGACAGGGAAGCCCTGTAAGCGGGATCGAGCGGGGTCAGGTGGCTGACCAGGGAGGACTGATGCACCTGGGCCCGGCGGGCAAGCATGGTGGTGACGTTGGCAATTCCCACGCTGCCGCCGATGTTCCGCGCCAAGTTGATGAGGCCCGTGGCGTTATTCATTTTCTCCTTCCGTATAAAGTAAAAGGCCATGACGTTGATGGGGGTAAACAGAAACGCCATGCCCAGGCGTGAATAGGTCCAGGCCATGACGGCGGTGCGAAAATCCATTTCGAGGTCGAGGTGGGCCATGTGCAGGAGCGAGAAGC
The DNA here is from genome assembly GCA_963832915.1 of uncultured Acidobacteriota bacterium. Lineage (GTDB taxonomy): Bacteria > Acidobacteriota > Terriglobia > UBA7540 > UBA7540 > CAVROP01. The sequence continues at coordinate 97,966 of CAWHWE010000040.1, read as the reverse complement.
CGGTGATGGCGAGCCCGATTGCCACCAGCCATCGAGCCTCCATGACTTGGGTCAAGCGGCCCACAATGGGCAGCGCGATCAAGACCACAAGGCTGCCCGGGGAAAGCACCAGCCCGCTCAGCAAAGCCGTGTAACCCATAAGCGTTTGCAAGAGCAGGGGCAGCAGCACGGTGGTTCCGTAGAGTACGAACCCCAGCATGAACATGGTGAAGGTGGCGATGGCGAAGTTCCGGTCTTTGAGCATGCGCAAATCCACCACGGGATCATCCGTGTAAAGTTCCCACAGGATCGCCCCGACCAAGCCGACAAACGCCACCGCCGTGCACACGACGATGAAATTCGAGCCGAACCAATCCTCCCGCTCGCCCTTATCCAGCACAATCTGGAGAAAACCCAGTCCTACGCTGAGCAGGCTCAGCCCCATGTAATCAATCTTCATTTCCCGGAAGTTCTTCCTGATCAGATACGGAGGATCGAAGATCAGCAGGTAGGTGAGAAGCAGAGAAAGCACACCCACCGGGATGTTGATAAAGAATATCCAGCGCCAACTGTAATCGTCCGTGATCCAGCCACCCAGCGTGGGGCCAAGGATCGGGGCCACCACCACGCCCATGCCGTAAATGGCCATCGCCATGCCCTGCTTGTGTTTCGGAAAGCTCTCCACCAGGATGGCTTGAGAGATCGGTTGAAGTGCCCCACCGCCCGCCCCTTGCAGAATGCGAAAGAAAACGAGCATGGGCAACGTCGGCGCCAGGCCGCAAAGGAACGAGCTGATGGTGAAGATGGCTACGCAGGTCATGTAAAAACGCTTGCGGCCGAACAGCGAGGAGAGCCAGCCGGTAAGCGGCAATACGATGGCGTTGGAGACGAGGTAAGAGGTCAGGACCCAGGTGCTCTCGTCCACGCCTGCCGAGAGGTTGCCGGCGATGTGCGGCAAGGCCACATTGGCGACGCTGGTGTCCAGCACCTCCATGAAGGTGGCCAGCATCACCGTCAGGGCGATCACCCAGGGATTTGTTACCCCGCCTTGCCGGGCGCGGGCGAATAAACTTCTCATAAGGTCAATTCTCTACAGGCGGTGGATGGTAGGTGGGGAAAACCCCGCCCCCGCCTGCCACCCAACACCTGCTAAATACTGATATGTGGTAGGTGGTAGATGGTAGGTGGGGAAAAGCCTTCGCCCCCACATACCACCCACTACCTACCACATAAGGCCAAGTGGGGAAGAGCCGCCGCCCCCACCCACGACTTACGGGTTCTGATCAGCCCTTGAAGCGATGTCCCGGCGAGGCCGCGGCAGGACTGTCGCGCCCAACGCCCATGGCGCTCAGAATACTGGAAAGCACAACTTCCTCCCCCAACTTGGAGGAGATCATCAGATCGTACAGGTGACGGTTGGACCAGTCCTGATTGAAATAGCGGCGGATGAGCGCCGCGCGTTCCAGGTCCCGCGCGTTCAGGGCCGCTTCGGCTTCCGCCAGGCTTGCATGCCGGCTTCGAACCCGCCGCAAGCGTTCGGCACGGGGAGCGTAGACGAAGGCATGAAAAGCATCGACCCGCTTCTGGAGGATGCATTGGCTGGCGCGCCCAACAATCACGCAGTTTCCGATGTCCGCCGCTTCCTCAATCATGCGCTGCGACAGCGAGGCCATGGTGTCTGCATCAAACAGTTCGGGGATGGGGCCGGTCATGGTGCCCCGCGCTGATCCCCCTTGCCAAAGCGCCCGGACGAGGCGATTGACCCAGGGATCGGGGCGTTCATCGTACTGCTCTGCCACTTTGGGTTCCACGCTGGCGACCTGCGCGATCTTCTCGACCAGGCATCGATCCAACAACTTCCAATCCAGCCTGTCTGCCAGCAGTTGCGCGATGCGGCCACCGCCGCTGCCGTATTCCCTCGCCACGGTGACTACGCGAAACATGGTTCACCTCATTTCGTGATAATCGTCGCGTCCACATTCATGCCGGGGCGGAGAACGGCCTTGTCCGGCGGAACGGGGTCGACAAGAATCTTCACCGGAATTCTCTGCACCACCTTGACGAAATTGCCCGTGGCGTTTTCCGGCGGCAAAAGGCTGAGCCGTGCGCCCGTAGCTCCTGCAATCGAATCCACGTGGCCAGTGAAGGTCTCGCCGTACATATCCACATGGATTTCCGCCTTTTGTCCCGACCGGATTTTGGCCAACTGTGTCTCCTTGAAGTTAGCGGTCACCCAAATGTCCTGAAGGGGAATCAAGACCAGCAAGCTCTGGCCAGGCTGAACGATCTGGCCAACTTCGACCGACTTCTTGGTCACCACCCCATCCACAGGCGCAACAACGGTGGTGTAGCTGAATTCCAGCTCGGCCGCTTCCAGGTTGGCTTTCGCCTGAGCGACCCCAGCAACCGCAGCAGCAGCATCGGCCTGCCTGATGGGAATCTGTTTGTGGTTGGCCCGCGCCTGCTCGACCCCGGCGCGTGCCTGGTCCACTTTAGCCTTGGCTGCCAACATCGATGCCTTGGAAATCTCAGCCCCTCTTTCTGCGGAAGTGAGTTTGTCCTTCGCCGCTTTCAGTTCGCTTTCAGCCACACGCGCCCCCGCCAGGTAGGCATCGAACTGTTGCTGCGAGATTTCCTCCTTTTGCACCAGGGGCTTCATGCGCCCAAGGTCAGCCTGGGCGCGGTCATTATCGGCTTGCCGCGCGTCCACGTTGGCACGCGCATATGCCAATTCTGCTATGGAATCCTTTTCGTAGGAAAACCTGGCTTTGTCGTACTCCGCCTCCGCATTGGCTAACTGCGCGTCGGCTGAGGAGGTATAGCTTTGCGTCGTTTCCTGGGTCAGCGGCACGCCCACCTGAGCTGCCTGGGCCTGGTTTTCTGCGAGCGCCAGAGCAGCTTTGGCTTGGTCCACTCTCGCCTGGTAGTCGCGCGGATCGATACGGACCAGAACCTGGCCGGCTTTGACCGGCTGGTTGTCATCCACCCTCACTTCGGCGATGTCGCCGTAGATCTTGGAAGACATCGGAACGAGGTGCCCGTCCACCTGGGCGTCGTCGGTGCTCACCCGGTAGTAGTAGTACCGGATTAGAACGATAATCAGAATGCCCGCCACGGCCAGAGCCCACACGAAGGCCCGTCGAGACTTCGGGTCTGCCAACCGACTCCCCATCCCCTGCTTTTCCGGCTCCTGCTGGGGTGGGACGGACGGCTCCCGGTTCGTATCTTTCTCGAGCTCAGCGACGTTCGATTCCATGGTCTTTCCACCTCACTTTGCGTAAATGCCTTCGGTTTGGCCGATGGCATGGGACAGATCGGCGCGTGACTGGTTATAGCCGTACAGTGCTGCGATCTGATTGTCGTTGGCGCGCGCCAGCGCGTCCTGCGCGGTGATCACTTCGATGTTGTTGGCAACCCCGGCTTGGAAGCGGTCACGCGCCTGGGCCACTTCTTCCTGAGCCAAATTGACACCCAGATTGGCGACATCGACTTCGTGGCGCGCGGATTGGAGTTGCACCACGGCGGTCTTTACCTCCAGACCGATTTGGTTGCGTAAATCAGCTCTCTCCTGTGCGACTTTCTTGATCTCAAGGTCCGACCTTACTATCTGCGCGTGGATCCTGCCGCTGGTGAATAGCGGTACGTCCAAAGAAACTTGGAATATATAGGAGGGAATAGAACTCGGCAACGAAAGGCCCTGGTAAGCCCAGTTTCCGCCGAAGTTGATACTGGGGAGCCGGGATTCGCTCACCGTTTTCTTTTCCAGCTCCGAAATTCTCTCGCGCGCCTCCAGCGCTTTCATCTCCGGCCGAGTTATGAGGGCCTGTTCCAGGCTCTGGCTGGCCTCGAATTCCGGGGTCTGGAAAAAGCTGGGTTTGTCAGCCAGCTCCACCTTCTGGTGCGGGTCGAGGTTGAGGAGTCGTACCAGTCCGTAAAGAGCCACTTCCTGCTGCGTCTGCGCCTCGATGAGGCGCTGTTTTTCGTTTTGCAGCTCCACGTTGGCACGCAGCGTGTCCAATCCCGTGCCTACCCCGTTCTTTTGCAGGTCGAATGCCTGATCGTAAAGAGCCTGCGCTAAATCGACCCGTGACTGCGCCGCCACCACCGCTGCACCCGCGCGCAAGGCCCCCAGATATTGTGAAACCACCAGCAGTGCGGTCTGCTCACGTACACCCGTTTCCTGGGCTTCACTTGCCCGAATACCCTGATGCGCAGACTGCCAACGCCGCCAGAGGGTAAGATCGAACACTGGGACCGAAAAGTTGGGGCCCGCCTGAAAGAACTGGAATGGGCCGCTGTGCTCTCGAATCCCAGGGAACCTGCTGCCAAACAGCGCGTAGATGTTATAGCGCTCAGCTTTGTCCACGGTCTGGAAATCAGCCTGCGGAAGGAGGCCGGCGCGCGCAATGTTCCGATCCTGTACGCTCTGCGCCAGATTCAGGTTGGCGATTTGCACCTGGGGGTTCTGCTTCAACGCAAGCTGAACTGCCTCTTTCAGCGTCAGCTTCAGGGGACTACTGTCCTGCCCTCGCGCCCTCCCGAGGCAGAGGAAGGTGGGGAGAATCAGGAGGACGAGAGTCTTAAGGATGGTGTGTTTGGAGCCACGCGATCCATTCGCGTCTTTCTTCTGTTCCCCGCCACAACCCGCGATTTCTTCGATGATAGACTTGATCATGAGTCCGGCTCCGATCAACTTTGCACCCTGGCCGTGAATCTTTGCCAGTAGACACTTACCTTTGGAATCGATGAACGTCACGCCCTCGAGTTCCACAACCAGGTCCTTCCACTTCTCAACAGCTAAGCACCAGCAACGCTCGAACTCATCCACCCACGGGCCTGCGAGCTTGCCCTCGAGCTTCAGAGTAACCCTGCCGTGTTCTTCTTCTTTAGTAGTAACTCGAAACATGATTGTGATTCACCTCGCCAACCGATGTTACAGGCAAGGATGCCGCCAAAGTCCTCCTCACTTTAGCTATCGCTAACTGTTTATAGACAAATGAGTTAATTGAAATATGCGGGTCTGACTGGCTCCGCGCTGAAGGCAGGCATGCCGTAATTTCGGCACGCGCCGAAATATCGGCAGAAACAACCCTCGCCCCCTGAAGTCCGTATCGAGCCATTAGTTCGGGAGATAGTATAATGCATCATAAAGGCAGACTTGACAGCCGAGCGCGGTTTCGAGCTATTCGCACATCAGGCTCGTAGCGCGAGGCCCGGGGAACTACGCTTCATTGATTGAGGTCCCTGTTGCGGTAGGCGTGAGGCCTAATTGGTCCGCGATCCGGCGCATGGCTTCAATGCAAAAGGTGATGTGCTCATCCAGGGGCGCACCCAGTTCCTCGGCGCTCTTGATGATATCCTGGCGGCTTACGGAGCGGGCGAAGGCTTTGTCTTTCATCCTCTTGCGAACGGATTTTGCCTCGAGGGTGGCTATCCTGTCCGGCCTCACCAGGGCGCAGGCCGTGATGAAACCCGCCAGCTCGTCGCATGCGAATAGGACCTTGGCGAGCAGGGTATCGCGGGGCACTCCGGTGTAGTCAGCGTGGCCAAGAATGGCGCGGCGTATTTCCTCTGAAACACCCTTCTCTTTCAGGATTTGGCTCCCTTTCAGCGGGTGGTCGGGGGCGTTCGGATACACCTCGTAATCGAAGTCGTGGATCAGGCCTACAACACTCCACTTCTCCTCGTCCTCCCCAAGCTTCCGCGCATAAGCGCGAACGCACGCCTCCACCGCCAGCGCGTGCTTGCGCAAGTTCTCATTCTTGGTGTACTCACAGAGAAGATTCCAGGCTTCTGAACGATCCATACAGTGTGCCCCTCCAAGGTCGTATGCCGGCTGCCGATGCTCTTATTGTGAACTGCCGACTGTCAACTGTTAGCTCCTTAGAAGATATACTTCAGTCCCAACTGAACCTGTCGGGGTGGCTTATTGCCGTATTCATTGGCCGACTGCACCACGCCTAGTGACGACTCCCCGAAGGTACGGCCCGGAACATCGAAATGCGGAATATTGAATAGGTTAAAGAACTCAAACCGTAACTGAAGCCGGCGGCCTTCGTGGCGGAACGGAATTTCTTTGAGCATTGAAAAGTCGAGGTTGTTCAGTCCCGGCCCAATTAAGACGTTCCGACCTTCGGTCCCAAAGGCTCCGGGGACGTTGGGTCCAGGGATGGATGGCGGGGCAAATGCGCAAGGATTGAACCACATATTCGGCGTGTGAATTTGAGCTGGGGCCGAGCAACCCGGGTTTGCCGCCACGGGTCCAGCCTTGTTTGGATCGCCCACCAGGTCCGGCCGGCCAGAGACTCCAAAAGAGGTGATAGACGTTCCAGCCTGTGAGGCCGGCATGCTGACCGTAAAGGGACTGCCGGTCTGCATGGTCGCAATTCCGGCCGTTTGCCAGGAACCGAATACCCGGTTTATGAGCCCGGGATTATTGAGCCACTTCCGGCCAGCCCCTAGAGGTAGGTCATATAGATAGCTGAGCGCCAGGCGGTGCTCGGCTTGAAAGTCGGAAAGACCCCGGTCAGCGCGAAAATCATATGAATTCTGAGGCACGCCCGAACTGACGCTTCCGCTGAAGACCGCTGAATCGTCGTCGATTGATCTCGACCAAGTGTAAGCAGCCAGGAAAGCCAAGCCCTTGCTTACACGCTTCTCGGAACGGAACTGCAAGGCGTTGTAGATACTATTGGCACGAGGCTCCACTACCAGAATCGAGCCGAACTGCGGGTAGGGAGTAGCCTGGGTGAAGGGATTCAGTTCGTTCATGTCGCGCGTGGCGGGAAGATGAGTGCCCTTGGTGCCCACGTATGCCAAGTCAATCATCCAGTTAGGTTTTACCTCGTACTGGAGGTCAACGTTCCAGTCCTGCATGTAGGCGTCGCGGAAGTCTGGGGAAACAAAATTGGCCTGGGGCTCCGGCATTCCCGGCTGGCTCAAGATGTTCTGAATGACACTGGTTCCCGAGTTGACTGAAGCTAAAATGTCCACAAAAGGTGGGTTGAAACGCGGCAGAATGTTGAGGTTAAGAATGTTTTCATCATAGAAGATGCCGTAGGCAGACCGGACCACAAAGCGCTCAGTCTTCAAAGGCCGCCACGCGAATCCTATGCGTGGGGCGAAATCGTGAACATTCTTGCCGTAGGTGGCCCGCGGAATCCCGTCCGTGCCCGCCTGGATGAACTCGCAATCGGGTTGAGGCGTGCAGGTGGCAGAATTGGCGCTCAGGTCAGGAACACTGAACCGGTTGTGGATCTCGATGGGGGGGCTGTTAAACTCCCATCTCAGGCCGACATTCAAGGTGAATCGCGGCAAAACGCGAATATCGTCTTGCACATAGGCTCCCAGGCCGGTGGTGCGCAGTCCGTTGTCGGTATCGCCCGTTTCCGTCACAACATAATCTGGAACGCCGGTCATGAGCTGGGCCAAGGACAGGACCTGTTGTGAACAGGCGGTGAACCCGCCCGGGCAGACGTTCGTTATGGTCGGTGGCAAGGGCAACTGTCCTATGGCCGCCTCTAAGCCCTGAGCCAAGTAGCCATTGAAGAACCAATCACCGCGTGAAAGGAAGTCGAGGTAGGAATTCAACTGAAAACGGCGGATGTCCGCTCCGAACTTGTATTGATGGCGTCCTGTATTCCAAGCAAGGTTATCCGCAAATTCATAGGTATTGTCGTGGCGGACTTCGGGATAGTTCACAGGCGCGCCGATGCCGTCGAAGGCATAGAGGTTCACGTTGGGGTATCCCCAATCCACAGGGTTAGAGGACACGGTCGGAAATCCCAGTAGTTGGGTGAAGTTGGTTCCATAGTCCTGTTGGAAAGCGGCGGCACTTAAGCGGTTATAGCCCAAGCGTGCTTCGTTGATCCAATGGGAGCTGAAGACATGCGTCCACGTGAAGCCGGCGTTCCGTGCTCGGTTGATGGTGGTGCTGCCGTACCCAGGCAGGCTTGTGAAAGCATTGACGGGATCGTAAGGACTAAAGCGGTTCTCATTGAACATCGAATAGTGGCCTGAAAAGGTGTTGTTGGAACCGGTCTGGCGGTCTAGCTTGAGGGTCAGCAAGTTGACAGAGTCTTGAATCACCGGGGAGGCAACGTAGGTATTAGAGTCCGTCAAGTTCGGCGTGGCGACGTTGGCCGCCGGAATGAGGCCGAGCGCGACCAGGCCCGCGGGGTTCTCAGGGTAACCGACAATTCCCAACAAATCCGAGAAGCCGGTCGCCTCCGCGAGTTCCGTTTGCGAAGGTACGTTGGCTTCCCGCGTCGTTGCCTGGCGCAGGCGCAGCCCTTCGTAGGAGGCAAAGAAAAAGGTCTTATCTTTTTGGATAGGCCCGCCCAACGTCCCGCCAAACTGGTTCCGGTCAAGGCGCGGGATGGGCGCACAGGTTCCCAAAATGGAATCAGGTGTGCAATCGGGCTGATCGAAGAAGTTCTTTGCATCCATGTGGCGGTTACGCAAGAACTCAAAGCCGCTTCCGTGGAACTGATTCGTGCCGCTCTTCAGCACCACATTGATTTGGGCGCCGCCGCTGCGCCCGAATTCGGCCGAGTAATCGCTGGATTGCACCTTGAATTCCTGAATGGCGTCGACCGACGGAAGCACGCTGTATTGATTAATGTACAGATCGTTGTTGTCCACGCCGTCGAGCAGAAAATCGTTTGATTGCTCGCGCGCTCCGTTGACGCTGATGGCGCCGCCCTGGGTGGAATTCTGAGAGCCTTCGACAGGCAATTGCCCACCTGGGACGAGAAGCGCAAAAGTCAGGAAATTGCGCTCGTTCAAAGGCAACTCACTCACTTGCTTACGCTCGATGACTTGGCCGAGAGTCGAGGTGTCGGTTTGCACTAGGGGGACAGACTCGGTGACGATCACCTGTTCACTCAACTGGCCCACTTGTAACATGAAATCAACGCGCACGGTCTGGTCAACATTCAGATTGACACCGCTATAGACACTGCGTCGGAAACCGCCTTTTTCAACCGAGACCTCGTACAATCCCGGAGGTAACAGGGGAACGCTGAAATCTCCGTCGCCGTCGGTCTGAACTTCACGGGTAGCGTTCGTCCCCTGATTGCGAACCGTGACCTGGGCTTTCGGAATAACAGCCTCGCTGGGGTCAGAGACAGTCCCCACTATCGTCCCCGTAGGCCCAACGGCGAACGCTGGCCATGCCAACACCCCGGCGAGACCAAGGGCAAGCCTCAGACGTTTAAACCACATGATTGCGCTCCGTAGTGACTTATTAGGCAAACAACCACTTGCCTGCACCGTTCTTTGATGCTTCGAGCGCGCGCGCCCGTTGCAATAAACTAACACGAATGTTAAGTTTTGTAATCCTCATTGAAGCTCGGGGAGTGGGTCATTTTGATCCTGTCGCGGCGAGCCCAATGACGTTGTATAGCCGCCTCTAGATCAATTTGAACCACTACCGATGCTCGGACCCCCTGGGCGAAGAGCCGGCCTGCTACCCAAACGGACTTCGCTTCGGCCCTGGTTCGAAGAACTTGTACCCGCTTAAAATAGTACTGTCAAGCTCGGCGTTAAAGGGTTTTGGTTGAGTGGCTCAGTTGTAGCGGATCTGGATTTTGGCGCGTAGGGGAATCAACGTGTAATCGAATTCCGTCAGCATTTCATCTTTCTCGGTAATCACCAGAAGGTACTTTCCTATTTTGGCAATGAGGCCGGTGGAGGTAATCTTTGAACCGATATACTGACCGCCTTGACGCATGGCTGCGAAGTCAGGCAGCTTATCGCGACTGGCGCCGTGCGCGTCTTCCCAGTCCACCTCTCCATTCCGGAATCGAACCCCATTGATTACGATGCCCTTTGGCTTTGGCATATTCGGCTCCCTGAAGTCGCTGCCGCGAGGCGGCAGGGCTCGTTAAAGGTTTACAGGCAAGGCTACAGGTCATTGGCCGCGCTTTCAAGACCTTTATTTTCGGGACGGGCTAAAATACCTCGATGTCCAATTCGCGTCCAAACACCTCGCGGAAATAAGCCTTTTCCTTGCTAAGCATCCACACTTCAAGGTCCGCATCAGCCTTGGCCGTCAGTTTCAGCATGATGTGCTCGCGATAGACTTCCGCTGCCACATTGACGATGTTGCCGTCGGTTCCGTGGCTCATCGCCTTGGCAAGGCGCAAGAGCACCACGGCCTTGGGGACGAGTTCTTCGTCTTCCTTGTTGAGGACTTTCAAAGGGGTGTCGACCGGATTCGGGCGGGTTTTCCCGAGATAGCGCGCGATGGCCGCGATGATGTGGCGTTGTTCGAGCGTGAAGCCGAAGATTTCCGAGTTAGCGATCAGGTAATAGGTGTGCCGGTGGCGTCCACTCCGATTAATAAAGGTGCCCACCTCGTGCAGCATGGCGGCGGCTAAGAGCCAGCCTTCGTACTCGGGCGGGAGCGTATGGACCCGGCGCAGTTGAGAGAAAAGTTGTCCTGCCAGGCGGCGAACTTCCTCCGCCCTTTTGAGGTCTACCCCGTACTGCTTGCACATGGCGAGGATAGCGTCATCACGTTCAGCCTCGATTTGCCGGCGCGGAACGGTGGCTTGGTCGTGGTCGGCCAGCATTTGGGCCAGCAGCCCGTCCCGCAACCCCAAGGGCGAATATCGAAAACCGGGAAGGTTGCAACGCTCCATGAGTTCCGCAAAGACGTAAGCGCCGGCCACGATGATCTCCGCCCGGCGTGGTCCGATTCCGGGCACCTTGTTACGGCCCTTCAGGTCCAGCTTGGCCAAGCGTCCAGCAAAGCTCACGACCGCGGCGCGTGAGATCTGCCCGCCCCTCAACCTCAGGCCGAAGGGCTCCACCACCTGGGCCGCGTCCGAAATTGCCGCGGCTGTCCCCGAGGTGGCCAATACGTTTTTCACCTTTGCTGCGGCAATCTGTTTGCTGACGCGGTCGAGCTCCTCCGCAATACCCTTGCGCAGCCTTTGAATCTCCACGGGCCGGGGAGGATCGTGAGGCAGGAATTCCTCAGTCAGGCGCACCGCACCCAAAGGCAGGCTAACCATCTCGCGGATGTGCCCCTTCTCCGAGAGCGTAAGCTCGCAACTGCCCCCGCCGAGATCGATGAGGAGGACACGGGAGGCGCCAAGCGAGGTATTTGCCAGAACCCCTAAGTGGATAAGACGCCCCTCTTCCAGCCCGGAAATCGTTTCCACTTTCCAACCGGTTGCGGAATGCACCCAGGCAATAAACGCCGCCGAGTTGGGCGCATCCCGGAGAGCGCTGGTGGCCACAACGCGCACTTGGTTGACGCCGAAATCCTGGACGTCGCGGTAGAAGCGCCGGAGCACTTTCACGGTGTCTTCCATGGCTTCGGGTGAAAGGGTTCCGAAACGGAAAGCGGATTCGCCCAGACGCGTCACCACGCGGTCCTCGTGAATTGTTTCAAGACGGTGGCGGATGACGCGCGCCATCTTGATGCGCACGGAGTTGGACCCGATATCAACCGCGGCAAATATCCTCATGTCAGCATGTTCAGGATTCCGGTGCGAGGAATCTCGCCAGTCCTCTGTTTCCGGAGCGGGATTCCTCTCCCGCAATTGCGGTATCGGAATGATGGCGATTGCAAAGGTTTTTCAGCATCCTGCTAAAGATCTCGCGGCGATATGCCGAGCTTCCGCATTTTAGATTGAAGCGTGGTTCGCTTCAATCCGAGTCGAGTGGCAGCGCCCCGAGGGCCGCCCACCACCCAGTTTGTCTCCCGCAGCACTCGAACCATATGCTCGCGCTCCGCCGCTTGCAAGGTAAGGTTTGCGGGAGCTTCGGAAGGCTGTTTTAGTTCTGCCACGGGCACGCGAAGTTCGGGCCCGGGAGAAAGAATCACGGCTCGCTCGATCAGGTTTTCGAGTTCCCGCACATTACCCGGCCAGTGATAGCGCGTGAGGGCGTCCATTTCTTCAGCCGAGATGGTTTCAATCCGGCGGTCCATCAGGCGCGCGTATTTCTGCACGAAATAGCGCACCAGCAAGGGGATGTCTTCGCTGCGCTCGCGGAGGGGTGGAATCAAGATGGGGAAAACATTCAGGCGATAGTAAAGGTCGCGGCGAAAAAGGTCCTCTTCAACCATTTCGGCGAGGTTGCGGTTGGTAGCGGCCACCACGCGAACATCAACCCGAGTGGTGCGGGTTCCACCCAGCCGCTCAAACTCTCTTTCCTGCAAGACGCGCAAGAGCTTGGGCTGAAGTTCGAGAGGAATATCGCCGACTTCGTCGAGGAACAGCGTTCCGTGGTGAGCCAGTTCGAAGCGGCCGATTTTCTGTGCGATAGCGCCGGTAAAAGCGCCTTTTTCGTGGCCGAAAAGCTCGCTCTCCAGCAGGCCCGTCGGGATCGCCGCGCAATTGATCTTGACGAAGGTGCCCTCTCGCCGCCGGCTCAGATCGTGGATGGCCCGGGCGATCATCTCTTTGCCGGTCCCGGTCTCCCCCAGAATCAGGACCGTTGAGTCGGTGGGCGCAACGGTCTCCGCCTGACTCAGTGCCCGCTTCAGCGCCGCGCTTTCGCCAATCGCTTCTTCGAAGTTGTGTTCGGTCCGGATTTCCTCTTCCAGGTAAAGTTTTTCCTCCGCCAACTTATTCTTTAGTTCCGCGATTTCGCGGTAGGCCAGCGCGTTCTCAACGGCAATGGCAATCTGGTTGGATACCTGGGCGAGGAGATCGATATCTTCCTGCTGGAATGAGTCTTCGGCAAGGGTGCCAAGGGTCAAGACTCCGAGGCCGCGAGTTGATGTAAATAAGGGGAGGATGCAAAAGCACTTAAGGCCCTCTGCCTGCGCCAAGCGAGCAATGGGGGATTGGTAACGGTTGGCGTTCGCCGCCCCCACCAGCAAGGGCTTACGTGTAGTGAACACCTCGCCGCCGGCTGATCCTTCCAAGGGAACGGCCATTTCCTCCTGGATCAGTCCTTTACCTTCAGGGAAATCCAATGCGCGAAGGCGCAAGTCATGGGAGGCCGGGTCATATAAAGCCAGGGCGGTGTAGTCGTGGCGTATTACTCTCCGCAAGCAGGCGGCGATCTCCTTGAGGAGTTCGCGCAGGTCGAGGTTTGACACCAGGGCGTTGTTTACTTCGAGGAGCAACCGCAAGCGGTCACGTTCCCGGGAAAGCTGTTCCTGATAAACCTGGGCGTCCTGGAAGTTCAGTGCATTGTCTACGGCGACCGCAACTTGCGCAGCCACGTGCCGCAGGAATTCGAGGTCGGCTCCGTAGGAAGCCCCATTTTTTACTGACCCGAAGGCCAGCGCACCCACGCGCCGCTGAGCCGTGGTGAGAGGGAGCAGACAGAACGACCTTATGCCTTCCCCGCGCAGCAACTCCACATTGCGGGGGAAACGGGTTTCGAATTCGAGGTCGGCAGCCACCAACGCCTTCTGCTGCTCCCAGACTATTTCCTGGGTAGCCTCCTCGATGGGGAATTCGAAGCCTTCCTTCACCTCGGTGGGAAGAGAACTCTCCAGCACGTGGAGGCGCACTGTATGGCGATCCGCATCCGGGAGTGTCAGCCCGATAAAGTCGAAGCTGACAAGCCGATGAAGACGCTGGGCAATGGCATGGAAGAGCGCAGGCAGGTCCCGGTGTGTGGCAATGGATTCAGATATCTCGAGCAAGGCGCGATATTGTTCAACCGCGGAGACTCTTTCTGGTTGATTGGCCGTTGCCTCACCCATGCAGTCGAGCTTAGCATTGTGACGCGCATCGGCTCAAGCTGGTACTGATGTCATTTGGAGTGTACATGGGCATGGGGACCACCCAACGAGATGAAAATCGCCGTTGTTGTCACGCCCGTCCCGCCTCGCGGGAGGGGTCCAAGTCAGTCCATAGGAAGGTGGATTCCTCCCGCTATGGCGGGACGGGAATGACCGGCGGCTTGAGCTCACCGTAGGATTCGCCTTGAATTATGCGGGTTTTCCCTCAACTCTTTGGCGCCCCAATTAACACACGAGGGCTGGTGCGCTTCTAAGCCCAGCCTGTGGAAATTGTGAAATAATCCCCCCAAGAGCAAAAGCATCTCATCCCGCGAGGCAGGAGAAAGTCCCAGAAAGCGCAAAGAAAACAAAGCAGTTGTTCTCTGCGACCCTTAGCGCCTTGGCCCCGACTTGAGGGATGAGATTGTGTATTTCTTCACAGCTTCGCGGGGGAAGGGTTAACGACAGCCTTTCCTTTCAGTTGGAAGGGGATGGCAATTCATTCAAGGGCCTTTGGCCGACGGCGTGCTCTACGTAGATTCGAGTATATGACGAGCGCCCCGCAAGCTGGATTTAAGCCCACGGAGGTCCATACCCGAAAGGGACGGACACTCACCGTGCGGGCGTACAGTTCCGAGGATTTTGCCACGCTCGTCGAAATGTACTCGAGCTTTGAACCTAAGCGCGTGGCACAAGGACTTCCTCCCTCGGACGTCCCGCGCATTACCCACTGGTTGGACCAGCTTCAGAATAGCTCTCAGGCACTCCTCGCATTGGATGGCCAGAAGATTGTTGCTCACAGCCTCCTCTGCCCGATTCGCCAAGATGAGGTCGAGTTCACGATTTTTGTCCTTCAGGACTACCGAGAGGAAGGGCTGGGAACAGTGCTGAGTGAATTGACCATAGCTTGGGCGTTCACGATGGGGCTCACCAAGGTTTTCCTCACCACGGAGCTTTCGAACTACCGGGCTATCCGCCTATTCCGGAAACTCGGCTTCAGCATCACGAGCCGTGACGGCGATGAATGCGAAATGAGACTCGATCTTCTCGCAGATTCTAAGGCCCAAGCGGCCTGATGCCCCAAACGTATTCCGCCCAACATAGAGTCGAAGCATCAACCATGGCAAAATTCAAGCGTGGGATTCGCGGCGAGATCATACAGCAGTCGGTTTTCGTCGCGAAAATGGTTCCTGATGGCATGGTCGCGAGGCAACTCGCGCGGGCCGTCACGACTTCGTGCTGCGACGTGCCACGATTGGGCTCGACCCTATTTCGGCGGTGAGCCTTCCCTCGCGCTCGAGCCTAACAGGTCATACACGCGCTGAATGCTGACGGCGCCTTGCAGGGAAGGGTTCTCGAGGCGCGAAGTGACGTAAAGCTGTTTGCCGTCGTCACTCAACCGGAATGTTTGGGTAAGCTTGGAGGTGTGGCTTAATTTTGTCTCGGCCACCAGTGCGGCGCCTTGCCACTCGGTTTTGGTTGAAACCTTTTTCCCGTTCGCGTCCTTTTCGTCGTGCTTTTTCCCATCCGGGTGAAAGGTTTGGGCGCGGTCCGAGTCGTCAGTGACCAACACTTGGTCAGACCCTTGGTCGACGCGCAAGAACCTTGGATTTTCGGCCAACCGATCCCAATCCTCGCTGCTCACGGTGCTTCCCCCGCGATTGCCTTGTCCTCCCTGGCGGCCCATGCCTCCTCGTTGTCCCGGCAAGCCCATCCCGCCTCCCGGCCAGCCGCCTCCACCCCCAGGATAGCCACCCCCTCCACCGGGATAGCCGCCACCTCCACCTCCTCCGCCAGGGTAGCCACCGCCGCCACCGCCGCCTCCGGGGTACCCACCGCCACTGTTGTTACTGCCGCGCTGGCTGTTCTGCCTCGCGTCACTAATCTTCTTCTGCGCATCGTCGCTTTGGTCTTTGTTAAATTCCCATCGACCGCTCAGCTTCGGCTGACTATCGCCGGCGCGGGCCACTCCCGCCAGTGATGCCACCAGAAAGAATGTTGCTGCCGGAACCACGCTCTTTACCGCAAGGCCAAAAATTCTCCCCATGGCTCTCGAACCTCCTGACTGTTAATGTCCCTGTTTCTTCTCCTTCGATTCCGGGCCTGGGCCACTGGTTGTATGGCGGGGATTAGCCCAGGACTTACTGAAGAAAACCGGCAATTGAAGGTGCGCCGAGCGCGCGCTTCCGAAAGGGTTTGTTTACCCGCCCCCGACATGCGGAGTGCGTGGGGGCGGCTTGACGACGGCCATGGGCAGGCGTGTGAAGGTCACGCGCGCTGCCGCCGGATCGAGCACGCTCACCTGCACGGTGTAGCGCCCCACCGGAAATTTCTCGAGGGGAATCTGCGCGAAGTACGTGGCCTTTGGCGAGGAGCCCTTTTCGGGTTTGCCATTGAAGGGCCCGGCTTCCGCAAACTTCCTTCCCCGGCGGAGAAAAACGAACGCCACGGAGGGCGGCGGAGCGGGCCCGGACTCGGCGCCCTGCGCAGTCGCGGGAGCCGGAGGCTTGCCAGCATACGATTCCAAGTAGACCGAAAGGGTCTGGTTGGTGCGAAACACGCGGGTCACGCTCGGCAGCACGGTGCGATTCCCCACCTGGAGCGGCGAGTTCTTGTCCCGATCGAATCGCGCCCGTGGGAGCTGATTGGCGGGTTTCACTTCGTTCGAAAGCACCACCGAGCTCAGGCTCAGCCCCTGGTCGGAAATATCGGGCAGGACGAGAGAGGTTTCGAACGTTCCGATCTTGCCCCCTTGATTTTCGCGGGCCACGACTTTCAAATTATATTTTCCCGGCGGCAGAGTGATTTCACCTTCGTAGAGAAGGTTGCCGCTGGTGATTTCGTCAAAGGTTTCGTCGGTCAACTTCACCGGCAGCGTGTCATGCAATCCCCCGGCGGTATGGTTCTGCGCGTCGGTGATCTTCCAGGCGAAGTCAAACTCGGTCTCGTGCTTGCCGGATTTCTTGAGGAATGAAACCTGCGAGCCCGGAATTTTGGCGGCCAGGACGACTGTGTATTTCTTATCGGGCCGGCGGAAGTAGGCAGTATCGACCGCGAAGGGAAGATCCACGAAGGGCACGTCCAGATCCATCACCTGCTGGAGCTGGACATCTTTGTCCTGGCGCGTCCATTGCCGGAAATTCTTGGGAGCAAAGTAGCCGGGCCGCGCCTGGACCTTCAGCCCGGGGCGCGACACTTCCACGCGAATGTGCCTGAAGCGGCCATCCGAGCGGGTGCTGGTGGGTGAATATCCAATCAAATAGTAACTGGAATTCTCTTTCTGCACTTCTTCGAAAGCGGGGGTGAAATCGTTCAGGTCGTAAAAGGTCCTTCCACCCGTGTCGGTGGCGAGCGAGGCCAGGGTTTCGCGGCTTCCCTGCAAAGAGGAAACCTGCGACGCCACGGCCGAACCCGAATAGATGCCTGTGCCGGCGGGACTGGATGACGAGGCGTCGCCACCGGGGGGCAAAGCCAGCAGGCCACGCGCGTCCATGGTGTAAAGCGAAACATCGGCTTGATTCGCCGCATCGATGGTGGCCCGCAACTGCGCCTGGTTTTCCTGGCCGGTGCGCGTGATCCCGCTGGAGAAGTGGATCACGCTCTTGCGGCCCGGCACCTGATGAAGCATGATGGCCAGGGATTCAATGGCGGCCAGCTTCTCGTCCGTATTGAAAATGTTGAATTCGGTTTCATCCGGTGTAAACGCGTCGGAAACATCCTGCGTGACGATTTCCATGCCATTGGCATCCGTACCGCCGGCTTCGCCGATCGTTCCCGCCGACGCCAAGTTGGAGGATTCTTCGCCCACCAGGATGGTGCGCAGAACCTTGACGAGGGAGTCACGATTGTTGGTGAAATCCTGCACTACTCGCAGGCTGGAGGAGTAGGTAACCACCGCAATCAGGTCAGCAGGGGTCAAACGGTGGGCCACGAAATCGCTCGAGGCCTTCAGGGCGCGCATCAACTCGTCGGGCTGCATCGAGACTCAAGTCAAAGAAAAAGACCAGGAGGCGATGGTCCTGAAGCACCTGGTCGGCATTGACCTCCGGCGGGAGCTTGGCGAGGTCTATCACCTGCGCGTGCTCTTCCCCGCCGGTGACTTGCGCCAACTTCTCCACGTCTTCCAGGCTGAAGCTGTTGAGGGTTTGCGGAACGCCGTCTTCGAAGACGTGAAAATCCGCTTGCTTCAGATTCGTCACCAGCTTGCCGGATTTGTCATATACATGCACATCGACCAGCACCTCATTGGTTTGCGAGCGCAGGATGAAAGCTTGTTGCGGACTCTTGGAGGTTGGAGTGGACGGCTTCTGCTGCGCCAGAAAAGCGGTGGACAGGCAGAAGACCAGGGCCATACCACCAAGACACAAAGACACCAAGGAAAAACCAGAGGGCAGGAATCTGGAAGTTGATTTCCCTGCTCTTCTTTTTGTCTTGGTGCCTTGGTGGTGCATATTTTAGAAATTAAACCGCAGCGCCACGTTGAGAGAGCGCATGGCCGCCACACTCGTCACCCAGCCGAAATTCTGCGCGTTGATCGTGGTCGCCACCCCGGCGTAATTCGGGTGGTTGAAAATGTTATTGGCGTTGATGCTGAACCGCCCGCGTATGCCTTTCTCGCGCGAAAAAGTAAAGAAGCGCCCCAGCGACATGTTAAAGTTCACCGAGCCTGGACCGGTAATGGTGTTGCGCCCCGCCGTGCCGAGTTCGCCCGCGGCGGGAAGCGAGAACGCCGCGGTATTGAAGAACTCCAGGGTTGTTCTCTCCGAGCGCGGCAGGCGGGTGGGAAGGCCGGTGGCATCGGGCCGCTCGGAGGCAAACACGCCCGAACCATTGTTATTGGACTGGTTACCGGCCACCTGCGCGGTCAGAGGTGAGCCCGTAAACAGCGTGGTCACTCCGCTGATCTGCCAGTTACCGATGATGCGCGCCGCGGCACCGCCGCGATTGAGAAAACGCCGTTGCTCGCCCAAGGGCAGCTCGTAGGTATGATTGACGACCAATCTTTGGCCAACATTGAAGTTGGAAAGCGCGCGTTCCGCCGCGAGATCGAAGCTGTTCTGCGGCACGTTGCGACCACGGCCCCCCACGCTGGCAGCGTCATCAATCGATTTTGACCAGGTGTAGTTCCCGCTCATGGAAAAGCCGCCGTGGAACTGCCGCCGCAAGACGACCTGGAGGCCATTGTAAATCGAAGCTGCGCCCGAGGTTTCGTAAAGAAACTGTTGCACGCCTGGGATGGAGGTTTGGTGTGAACCGGAAGCGCTGGGATTCACGCTGTCGGGTGAAAGCAGCAGATCGAGTTTCGTCCCCTTGGTGCCGACGTAGCCGACAGACAGGATGACGTCGCGGAAGATCTCGTCCTCAAGGCTGAAGTTCCAAGTCTGCGCGTAGGGCCGGCGGAAATTACTGTCGGCCGCATAGGTGTTATGAATCGTGTTGGAAGAAAGGGTCGGAAACCCATCTTCGAGCGTCAGCACCTGCTGCGGATTGGTGGTCAGCGTGGAAGCCTGCGCGAAAGGAGGCTGGTCTACCATGTTGGTTACCATGCGCGAGTAGATGCTGCCATCGTAAAAGATCCCATATCCTCCGCGCATGACCAAGTGATGCTGAATCCACGGGCGGTAAGCAATCCCCAAGCGAGGCGAAAAGTTATGCCCGTCGCTGTGAATCAGCGAGGGAGGCAGAGAACCCGGGTTGAGGCCCGTAACCACCTCGGGTGAGGTGAAGCCGGGCGCAAATGATAAGTCCGATAGATGTCCGAACTTCTCGGTAATGGGCAGATAGTATTCGTACCGAACGCCGCCGTTAATCGTCCAGTGTCGGCCCACGCGCCAGTCGTCCTGAATGAAAGAGGTGGTGACCCAGTTTCGCAGGTAATTGCTCGCGACGCCGAAACGAACAGAGGTGGTTTGGGGAAGGCCCAGGAGGAAGTCCGCGAAGTCTAATCCTGTGCCGGGCACGGGATAGCCATTGTTGAAATCACTGGTGCTGTATCCGGTAAAGCTGAACGTCCCGCTGGCGTTGGGTTCCGCCTCGGAATTCCATTGCACACGGCGCAAGTCCCCTCCCAGGTGAATGTTGTGTTTCCCGTGGTTCCAGACCAGAGCATCATTGGCGCGCACGGTCTGGTTGCGAGTGAGCGATGGGAGAGGGTCGTTCAAACCTCCAAAATTGGTGAACCCGATCGTAGGGATTGCCCAATCGAAGGGATTGGTCGAAACCCCGGTAATCCCCAATTGCGCGGCAATGTCCTGCTGAAACGCAAAGGCGTTCAGCAAGGACGTGCGCAAGCGGTTGAAGTTCAGGGATACGGTATTGACGAGGTGGGAATTAAAAGTATGCGATTCGGTCACGCTCAGATTCTGCCCGCGGCTGGAGGTGTGCGAGGTTATGTCGGGAAACGTGTTAACCGACTGGCTGCTCGACCGGTTGAAGTAGTACATGACGTTCAGGCTGTTCTTGGAGTTGATCTGCTGGCCAATGCGGCCCATCACGCGGTCATTCGAGCTGGGCAAGGGCATTTGCAAATGAAAGTTCTGCACCTGCCCGGGGAGGTTAGGCTTGGGGATGTATGCCAGCAAACCTTGCGCGGCGGAATTCATCCGCTGGGTGGGAATGACGTTTCCCTGAAAAGCCGTGCGTGTTCCGGCAGGGTTTGATAAGGGGTCATAAATTGTTGGAACAGCCCCCGCGTATTGCCCGGAAGTAATGACCGCGTCGGAAAAATCCCCGCCGCGCTCCGCCACTGTGGGCACGGTAGAAAAGCTGTCAATGCCGGTCCTGGCTCGCTGCAAGTTGTAGCTTGCGAACCAACTGGTCTTGTTGCTGCCGTTATAAATCTTGGGAATCACCAGCGGGCCGCCTAGGGAGAACCCAAAGGTTTCCTGATAGGAGGGAATGCGGGGCGACTCTGCCACGTTCAGAGGATAGGGATGAGCATCGAAGCCTGAGTTCGTATACTGCTCCGTAACGTTGCCACGGATTCGATTCACTTGGGCGCGATTGCGGCCCCAGCCGCGGGCTGCCCCGCCACCTCCACCACCCCCACCTCCACCACCGCCTCCTCCTCCACCGAAGCCGCCACCGGGGCCTCCGCCAAACCCGCCGCCGGACCCTCCGCCGAAGGGGCTACCAGAGCCTCCTCCAGACTGACCACCGCGGCCTCCACCGAAACCCATCCCGCCACCGCGCATTCCTCTCCGGCCGCCGCCTTCGCCGGGAGCGGCCACCTCACCGACTCCGCCGCCAAGAAGGAAAGAGTTGGCCGCACTCGTGGAGGTGTCGGGATTCTCGGACGTGGCCTCGCCGGCAGGGGCGTTTTCCGCGCCTCCATTTTCCGCAATGCGGACCACTCCTTCTTCTCCTCCGGCGCCCTCGCTCAAGGAATTCTCCAAGCCAGCAGCGTTTTGGCTACGATTTTGGGCCCCCGCCGGTGGTGCTGCCAAGTTGCGATTGCGGCGCTGTAGCGGCGGGTTTACCTCGCCATGCCCCTGAGATGGAGTGGCTCCGTCCGGCATGGCAAGAACCATCGCCAGATTGACTTTGAGCACCTTATTGGGAGTCACGGGTACCGGTTCACGTGCGTCAGGGCGAAATCCCACCAAAGATAAACTCAGACGATAATTTCCAGGTTGGATTCCGGTGAAGGTAAAATTCCCCTCCTCGTCCGTCCAAGTTTCTTTGCGCGCGCCGGTTTGCGGGTTGATGAGCTGGACTGTGGCGGCAGGCACGGAAACTCCACCTGGGCCGCGCACATGGCCGGTGATCGACCCCGTCTCGGGAGCCTGGCCAGAAAGCAAAGATGGCAGCATAAATGCTAATGCTGAAAGGGCGCAGGAAAGGGGAATGCGCTTTGTAAAACTCGTGACCATCTCGAGTGAATTACCCTGCTGATATTCTGAGCTTACATGGAATCCTGACGATTATCAACCTTGTAGGGTTACGGGTAGCGTCTCAGTTTGGCGTAGCGCCGACCCCGCAAGGCGGTGTCGGCATCTTGGGTGCGGGGCTTAACAGGCTGCGGAAAAACTCGTCAGGGCAGGCGCTGAGCGCCACGACAGCCCGCTTTGGAGTGCGGCAGCTTGCTGCCGCTTTCCTCCCCGCGAGCTTGCTCGCGGCATTTCGAACGCGTGCACAATTGCCCGCCAGCAAGCTGGCTTGCGGCAAAGCGGCAGCAAGCTGCCGCACTCCAAAGCTTCGCTCAGAATGACGGCAGAGACGAGTTTTTCCGCAGCCTGTTAAGCCCGGCGCTGCAAAAACCAAAATGAGTCACCAGCGGGTTGCGGGGTTACCCTGTGCGGCATCAAAGGGAAAATTTGGTAGTGGGTCGGTTTGCTGTAGCGGCGCTCTCCGAGCGCCGGAACTGCCTGAGAATTTAGCACCGGCGGTCAGAGACCGCCGCTACAAAAATCGAGCTGACCACTACCGCAAATTTAATAGTGGGCGATTAGGGCTAGGACTTCTCAAGCTCAGGCCCTGGTGTCTCGTAACACTTAACCTTTGACAATTGGCCACCGGCTCTGCCGCCCTGGTTGTAGGGGTACGGCTTGCCGTACCCTCATGGTTCGGTCGTGCGATAGAAATGAAGAGGGTACGGCAAGCCGTACCCCTACAACCAGGCAGTGCCACGTGACATTGTCAAGAATTGGATGTTACAGCACGCTAGTCCCTAACCTCCTGTTTTTTCATTTCCGACCTCCCGACTAACACCCTTTCCTTTCAATGATATTCCCGCTTTATACTCGTATGTCGTTCGTTTTCAGTGACATTCCCGCTTCGATCCGAAGTTTTCGAGAGCGCCCCTTTGTTTTCATGGACATTCCCGCGTCGTTCTGTCATTTTTAAAGTTACTACCATTGCCTCTTTCCTTGCGGAGAAGACATTCTGTCCCAGACAGGTGTGCGGGCAAGGAGTCCCGCCAACTCCAACTACCCTCCAACAGCGTAGGCAGTCCGCAGTTGGCAGGGCAGTAAGCAGAAGGCAGTGGAAACCGAAGTAGAGCGCAGCAGTTCATAATTCACCGTTTACCATCCCTATTCTCTGTTCCCTGTTCCCTATTCTTTGCCTCCGTCCCCTGCTCTTCTGAATCCTGAACCCTGGTTTAGCCCCTGTCGCGCGTCCAGTAATACGCTAGTATACTAGCCCATGCCGGGGAGCTTGTCAAGCTTTTCCCGGTCTGGCGATCACCTTTCGCCGCACTCACTTTCATAGAAGGGCGTTTGTACTAAGCCGCTGCGCGGCAGGTAACCGCTAGCATTCCACCACGATTCGGATTATTCAACTTCTGAAAGGAGGTGTGAATGACCGAATTACGAAAACGGATGCTGGAGGAATTGCAGCTCCGCAACTACTCGCCTGAAACGCAACGCACCTACATCGCTGCTGTCGCGCGCTTCGCCCGGCACTTCGGCAAGTCTCCCGACAAGCTGGGGGCGGAAGAGATCCGCGCTTATCAGCTGCATTTGCTCAAGGAAAAGGAAGTGGCTTGGTCAACTCTAGGGCTGGATTTGTGCGCCTTGAAGTTTCTCTACTCGAAGGTGCTCCATCAGCCCTGGGTGGTGGAGAAAGCGGCGAATCCGAAGGTCCCCCGGATGCTACCCACCGTGCTGAGCCGCGAGGAAGTAGTGAGGTTGTTAGACTCGACGGTCAACCTGAAGCATCGTGCGGTACTGGGTACGCTGTATTCCACCGGCATGCGCGCCGCCGAATTGCGGCAGTTAAGAGTGAGCGACATCGATGGCCCGAGGAGGCTGGTCTTCATCCGCCACGGCAAAGGTGGCCGTCAACGCTACGTTATGCTCTCCACCCAACTGCGGGAGATTCTGCGCGCTTACTGGTGCTGGCGCAAGCCGCAGGATTGGCTGTTTCCATCGGCCCAGCGTCCCAGCCATCCCCTCGATGTGTCCGCCATTCGCAGGATCTGTCACGCCGCGGGTAAGCGAGCAGGCATCCCCCGAAGAGTCTACCCGCACCTGTTTCGGCATAGCTTCGCCTCGCACCTGCTGGAAGACGGTGTGAACCTGAGGAGAATTCAGGTCCTGATGGGCCATGCCAGCATTAAAACGACGGCAAAGTATTTGCTGATTTCGCAGCAGACGGTTCAGGAGACGGTCAGTCCATTGGACCGTCTCAGCCTGAATAGTCCTCATCTTCCGGATGGAGATGGCCGCAGGAGATGACCGAGCATCGGCTCGAAGTAGCCGATGTCGTTCGCCAGCATCAGGAAGAGTTTCTCCAACGGTGGGGACACACCGTCTCTCCCCAACAGCGCAAGGCTCTTCGCGACATCGGCTCCTGCCGTACTGCGGCCCTCGGTGGACACGTCGAACAGTGCGATCAGTGTGGCCATCGTCTCACCGGCTTCAACTCATGCCGCAATCGGCATTGCCCAAAATGCCAGTTCTCGGCCCGCGACAAGTGGCTGGCCCGGCGAGCCCGCGAACTTCTCCCGGTGCCGTACTTCCATTTGGTCTTCACTCTGCCTCAGCTACTGGCCCCGCTGGCTCTGCAGAACCCGAAGCTTGTCTACCATCTTCTCCTGCGCGCCACTGCGGAGACCCTGCTCCAAATCGCTGCCGATCCCAGACATCTCGGTGCCCAGATCGGCTTCCTCACCGTGCTTCACACCTGGGGACAGAACCTCCATCACCATCCCCATGTCCATTGTGTGGTTCCCGGGGGCGGTCTGTCCTCACAGGGGTTGCGTTGGATCTCTTGCCGTAAGAACTTCTTTCTTCCGGTCCGAGTGCTGAGCCGCCTCTTCCGGGGCAAGTTCCTCGCTTTGCTCCAAGAGGCTTACCGAAAAGGCCAACTCCGTTTTCACGGCGCCTTGGCTGGCTGGGCCGAGCCCTCCGAGTTCGCCCGCTTGTGCAAACAACTGAAGAAGTCCGACTGGGTTGTTTACTCCAAGCCTCCCTTTGGGGGACCCGAACAGGTTCTAACCTATCTCTCACGATATACCCATCGCGTCGCCATCTCCAACTCGCGGCTGCTTTCCCTCCGAGACGGCCAAGTGAGCTTTCAGTGGCGGGACTACCGCGATGGCCAGACCAAGGTTATGACCCTCAGCGCCGTAGAGTTCCTGCGCCGCTTCCTCCAGCATATTCTGCCCAGGGGCTTCGTTAAGATCCGGCACTTCGGCTTTCTGGCTAACCGTAGCCGACGCGACAAGCTGGCACAGTGCCGCGAGTTACTGAGTTGCATCCAGGACACTCTATCCGTGACGCCACCGTGTAAGGCCGACCATGTCTGCCCCGTTTGTGGCACCGGCATCCTACGGATTGTCGAATGGCTCGCCGCCGTTTCCGTGCCCCAGGCTGCTGGGCTTTCGCAGTCCGTCTCCATGGACAGCTCTTGATGAACTCAACCTGGCAGTGCTGTTTCCTCCGGCGCTCCCTTGCGACTCATCGAGTCTCACCCCCGACGTGTGTCTCGGCCACCTGGATTTTGTCTTCGGAGCTAGCAAAAACCCGGCAGCCATGGCTTTATCCCAGCCCGACCTCAACCCTCTGCCCGTCCCCGAGCCGCTCCACTCCCTTCTACCCACCTTTTCGCCAAAGACCCTCTACATTTAAACGCCATAGCCTCAGCGCAGCGGCTTAGTACAAACGCTTCTATCGGGAATGCTCGGGCGATCAGGATCCGTTTGCACCTCGGCTTTCTTGCCGCCCGAGCACTCCCGATAGAAACCTTTGGTTTTTTCGGGCCGAATCCGCCGACTTCCCCACACAACATGGTTCCCGGGCAAGCGAAGCGCTTTTCCGCCGGTTGCCAATGATGCTATCTTAAAGACATTACTTGAAAATCTAGGTCGGGGGGTGCATACTCCCCGCGACGGGACGGCGAATGTTTCAGGAGATCAAAGCTTCTCTCGGACAACTCTATCGGGAAGACAAGCGACCCTGGCTGGTCGGTTTTAGCGGCGGCAAGGACAGCACGATGCTGGCGTCGCTAATTTTCGACGCCGTTCTGTCCATCCCCGCCGAACAGCGAAAAAAGCCCATCTCCGTCCTTTGCACGGACACGCGCGTGGAGATTCCCGCCATTGTGGATATGGTCGAAGGCACGCTGGACCGCATGCGGAAGTGCTCCGAGCAGCACAACCTGAATATTGACGCCAACTTGCTGAAACCGCTCATCGAAGAATCCTTTTGGGTCAACATCATTGGACGAGGCTACCCTCCACCCAACCGCACCTTCCGCTGGTGCACGCAGCGGATGAAGATTGATCCGGTCAATGCCTTGGTGAAGCAGCGTGTCGGCCATTGGGGAGAGGCCATTCTGCTCCTCGGAGCGCGCCGCGCCGAAAGCTCCACCCGCGCCCAAACCATGGCGGCGCGCCCAACGCGCAACGGATTGCAGCGGCATCCTGACCTGCCCCGCGTTTGGGTATCGAATCCTATTGAATTCCTCTCGACCGAAGAGGTTTGGGCCTACCTGCTCCAGAATCCCAACCCCTGGGGTGGAGACAATCGCCCCCTCTACAAGCTTTACGCCAGCGCCAGCAACGGTGAGTGCCCAATCCAAATCGACACCAGCACTCCCAGTTGTGGCAACAGCCGCTTCGGCTGCTGGACGTGCACGGTGGTTGACCGCGACAAAGCAAGTGAAGGATTACTGGCCTCGGGCGACGAGCGCATGGAAAAGCTGATCGAATTCCGCGAAACGCTTCTGTTTTACCGCGATCCCGCCAACGGCAAACGCGACACCCGCCGCATGAACGGCAACGAAGGCAACGGCCCCTTGCTGATTACCGCCCGCCGCGAGCTTCTCTCCAAGTTGCTCGCCTTGCAGGAAGAGACCGGGCTGGAACTCATCAGTCCCGAGGAACTCCTCCTCATCCAGCAAATGTGGAAGGCCGCCCGCGACCCCGACGACGGGCGCGGAGTGGCGCGCATCGTCAACAAGCAGAGAGGTGTCATCATGAACACTAACCTCAATGACCTCAGTCGCCTCCGCGAGTTGGAAGAGGAAGTGGCTCGGGAAACAGGCATTAATGTTGAAACACTGCGCCGAATGGTAGCGAAGGTCGATGATTACAGTGAAAAACACCGCGCATTCGGCTTGCCCGGTGACCTGCTCAATATACTCAAGGATGATTTGAATCGCGAAAGAGAAGCGGAGAGAGCCGGTAATGCTTGAGGTTTATATCGATTCCCTAACCCTCGAAAACTTTGGCCCATTCTACGGCGAGCATACGTTCAACTTCGAAACCGTACGTGATCGTTGCGGCATTCTCATTGGAGGAAAGAATGGCGCGGGCAAAACACATCTATTGCGGGCGCTTTATCTGGCAGTCGTGGGCGAAACAGGCGTGCACGATTTGAAGAAAGTTGAGCCCGCGTCAGAGGCAACGCGGTTTCTTTTCGATAATTCCCTCAATCGTCGCGCTCAATCCGAGGGTGCAGATACAACACGATTTCAGGTAACAATTTCCCAGCGAAATGAGAACGGCGGCGGCAGCCGAAAGGCAACAATAACGCGGGAAATTCGCCACCGGCTGAACTCAGGGCCTGTATGGCGCTCCTATGCTGATCGTTCTGACGGTTCCGGGCGAATAGAGGACAAGGACCACCTTGAGAGTCTGCGAGATGCATTATTGCCTCGTCATTTGGCCCGCTTTTTTTCTTTGATGCTGAGCGCGGCCAGAACTTCAACTTAGGTGAACGGGAAATCGTCGAGGGCATCAGCCGCATTCTGGGGTTGTGGTCTTATGGCGAACTTGAGACCGACCTTCGCCAATTAATTCATAATACGATTCCACGTGATTTCAGCTCATCCGAAGGGCACGAAGCGGCAAAGAAGCTCGCCGAGCTTTCCGGCAGAATCGTCACGGCAGGGGGACAACAGACTGCTCTCCGAGATGAGCTAACTAGTATTAATCTCGGGCTACGCGAGGCCCAGGTCGAACTCTCCGACGTGGAAGAACGGCTTAAGACCCTGGGCGCGGTTGACCCGACCGAGTTGCAGCGGGCGCAGGATTCCCGAGCCGAATTGGCTGAGACGAAGGCTAAATTAGTGGCGCAATTAGAATCCGCCTGGGAGCAAGCCTTGCCCGTGGCCTTGCTCGGCCCCTACCGCGGGCAGTTGCACGACTTTCTGATTCAAGAGGAGAAGCGCCGAGAATGGGAGAGCAGCAAGGCCACTGTTGAGCCCAAAATCCCACAGGTTAAACAGGATGTTTTCGGGGATGCACCCGATCAATATCGGCTAGCGGATGATTTTTACGCATTCTATTGCGACCGTTTAGAGCGGGCACTTCACCGGCTCTTTCACCCCCCGCCCGAAGGGATGGCGGATGCTGTTTTCGTTACAGACCGGAACGACCGAAGCGCTCAAATTCGAGCCCGCTTGATCTCCGCCACAACTCCGCTCCGAAACATCAGTGAGCTTTGCGCCCAGGTGGAGTCCGTGGACGCGAATCTCCGAGAGGCTGACACGCGCGTCAGACGGCTGAGGCAGGATTCTGCTGCGATTGCCGTGGGACTGGAACTGCATCAACAACGGGGCAAGCTAATGGAACAGTGCGAGCAGCTACAAAAGCAGAAGGACGATTTGAGTCAACAACTCAAGGCTCTCGAGGACGAACTCAAGGAATTGAAACGGGAAGAGACCAACCAGAGTGCTTTAGCGAACAAAGCGAAACAGGGTCAAACATTAATTACCAAGGCTGCTCGATACCGTGAGGCCGCGACGGAGATCTTAGCACGTGCCGCAGACCAATTAAGGCGCAAGATTTCAGAGAATGTTGGCGAGCTTTGGGTAGCAATAACCGAACGACAAAGGGAATTCCTGGGCATGGATTTTGACAAGAACTGGAACTGCTGGTTATTGCGCCGTGATGGCAAGCGCGCGAAATGGGAAGAAACTAACACCTCCGCTGGTCAACGCCAAGTTCGGATGCTCGCATTTTATGAAGCTCTGCGTCGATTGGCCAAGCTCGCGCCCCCCCTAATTGTAGATACTCCTCTAGGTCGCCTCGACAAGGAGGTGAAGGACAGCGTACTCGACCAGCTCTACCTGACGGGGCACCAGACCATAATCTTGACGACAAATTCGGAAATCGATCCAGATGGGCCGTTGTTTGTGCGAGTTCAGGATAAGCTGGCCCGGGTTTATACGTTGCACCCGTATGGACGCGAAGACAGCGTTAATTATGAAGTGCGGATGACCAATGATTACTTCGGACATAAGCTATGAAATTCAAGCCAAGTCTCGCGGCGGAAGAGTTTATCACCGACATTCATCAGCGGGTTGGGGCTCGCAACAAGGCGGTGTTGGGCCGCTCCGCATTATTCCTGGCGCTAGGTGAGGGAGTTCCTCCGGATTTCAAATCGCTAGATTCCCAAGGTAAGGATTTGGATGATGAAACTGTGATCGGTGATGAACTCCATGATGTTGTTCATGCCGCCCTTAACCATCGCGCGGGCAAGGAACTCGATGAGACTGGTTATCGCCAAGCGTTTCGACTGCATTTCGAGTATGGGTGTTATCGTTTGAAGGATATTTGGGCCGATTGCGGGAACGACCAAGTAAAATTCGTCACTCAATTGCTAAAGCTAGCCGGGGATCTAAAACCTGGCGAGGGTCCGAGAATGCCGGCATTGACGCTGCCGGTTGTAGAAACAGAAATCAAACTCAAGGTTCTTGTAGATGCACCTGAATGGTCCGTCAATGGCCCCGGCACTAACAACGGGTTGTTGGTCATTTCGGGCCAACCGGGTATTGGCAAGAGCCAGCTTGCCCTCGACCTGTTGGCGCAACTAGGTAACTCTGGCGTGCGGTTCGTATTTTTTGACATGAAGGGGGAGTTGGAGGACGATCCGAACAATCCCCAGCAGCGGCAGAATCGTACGCGGTTTTTGGGGCAGACCGGGGCCCGGCACATCCAACTTATCCAGCAGACCTTGCCTATCAATCCTCTTTTCCGCCATTCGAATCCAACTCAGAACGCTCAGGCAGCGTACGCGATTGCCAATCTAATCCGGTGCTTCGCTCCCCAATTGGGTTCGAAGCAGGAGCGCAACATCGCTGACGCTTACCAGCACCTCACTTCACCCGATTTTCGGTCACTGGAACAGGAGTTGGTGAACAGCGGCGCGGACGGCGTTGATCTCGCAATCATCCAGAAAATCGAAAGGTTGCACCTGTTCGCCGATGCCGACCGGGCGATTAGCGCAGAGGAATGGCTGAGCGGCTCACTGGTTGTCGATTTCAAAGACTTCGGCAACGATACCGAGACGAAAGCGCTGGCGGTGGCCTTGACCCTCAACTTCTTAATCAACAAGCTAAACCAGAATCTGGGCGTCAAGAACAACATTCAGCCAATCAAGATGGTGTTATTTGTGGACGAAGCGCATCTCCTGCTTCCAAAGGAAAGCAAGGCAGGCCTCCTTCAGTCACTTGCCCGGCAAGGACGCTCCTGGGGCTTTCCTGTGTGGCTCGCATCGCAGGACGCAGACAAGTTCCTAACGACGGGCGCAAATGAAACGAATTTCGCGGAACTGGCTGATTGCGGTGTCCATTTCTCCCCCCAGACGCTGAGCGACTCCGACCAGAAGATGATACTTGGAGGCATCATTCACCAGAAACTTGAGAAGGGCGAAGCTGTCCTGCGCCTACAAGGGAAGCTAACCACTGGCGTGGCCCGCCAGTTCTGCAAGGATGGGGGGAAATGAGGCGGACCGATGGCGCGACGAGAAATGTATAGAGTCGTCCGTTACTAAAAAAGTGGTTCTTCAGCAGAATTTGTGGGTGGCCTCCGGTTCCGGCAGAGCACCAAGAGTATGGTAGAGAGCGATTTCGGCGGCGCGAAAGGTGCGAAAGCCATAGGCTTTTCGCAGCGTCAATTGCAAACGGTTATTGAGGCCCTCGGTAGGGCCACTGGAGATCAGCTTACGCGCCCGAAACCAGTTCAACAGCAAAGGTTCGTGCGCCCGCAGCATGCGCGCCACCTTCTTGAGGGGTTCGATGCGAGAGCGCAGCACCCGGTGATACCATCCCTTCAGGAAGCGTCGCGCCCACAGCACCCCCTGACAGGTCCAAAAGAACCCCAGGTCTTCCTTGAGCAGATAGGCACGCACCGTGCGCAGGTTAGCGCGCAGCAAGTGCGCCAGCTTGATTTCCTGCTGCGAGGTGAGATGCTCAGGCCGCTTCAGCAGGCACCAGCGGCTGCGGCTCAGGAGCGGGCGGAACCCCTGCCGCCGCAACTCTTGGCTCTCTTCGATGCGTACCTGGTCTATGGCTTGGTTCAGGTTCATCGCCACGTGGAACCGATCCAAGACATGCAGCGCTTGCCCAGCCTTCTGGGCGACCACTTCCAGATAAGGCCGCCACAGGTCACTGCAGATGAAACGCAACTGCCGGGTGCGCTCGGGGCCGAAAAAGTGGAAGAAGTTCAACAGCGTCTGGGCGCTGCGCTGCTCCCCCACCCAGAGCAGGCGCCGGGCCTGGCCGTCCAATTGATAAACCACCGTCAGATAGCGATGCCCACGTTGCCAGGCCGTCTCATCGATGCCCAGAACCTGGATGCCCGACAGATCCCGATGCGCCAACCCCCACTCCACCTGCCAGCTCACGGCATGGAAAACCTTCTCCCAGGAAGTGTGAAAAAATCTCGCCACCTCCTGCCAGGAAACCCGGCCCGCCCAGGTGGCCAAAAATTGCAGATAGCTGCGCGTCAGAGTCTGCTTCCCCTGCCCCCAGGGCACCATCTCTACCTTCACCCCGCAACGCGCGCACTGCACCCGGCGCAGCGCATAGACGAAGTACACCCGCATCCCCCACAGCGGCACGTATTCGAAGGCGCGCGCCGGCAAGCGGTCATATCCCGGCCCCGGCTCCCCACACCCCGAACACCGACCCGGACGATGCGCTCGTGGCCGCACCTCCACCGCCAGCACCTGTTCTCCCCCCTCCTCCTTCCACCGTACCCGCTCATACACAAAATCCTTGTACTTCTCCACTTGATTCAGAATACTCTTGACGCGCATCCTGTCTCCCCCCTGCGCCGGGATCTGTGTTGGTCCACATATCCCTTAACAGGTTCGGAGCAGGATGCGCTACTCCTTTTCTCTCTCCCGGGTCACCCACAAATTCCACGGAGGAACCAAAAAAGTAAACTAAATTAAAACCATGTATGACATAGTCCCTCATGTACGAGGCAAAAGACGGCGTGCGTTGGCGGACTTCCACGTAAAGCGCATGGTCCTCTCGCCCTTTCAGTGGGGGGCCTGCAAGTTGCCCGTGGATTTGACCTGGCGGGCTGTGAAATTTACTAGAACCAACGCTATGCAAATTCCCGCTACGCGCGGGGTTTATACCTTTCTCGTACAACCTGGAATCGCGGACCACCCTTGCTGTTCGTACTTGCTTTATGTCGGCGAGACAGCGAGCCAGACCTTTAGGCGGCGTTATCGCCAGTATTTGCGTGAGTGGCGCGCGGGCGATCAATCTACGCGACCCCACGTGACTGATATGCTCGAAAAATGGGCCGGCTATCTTTGGTTTTGTTTTGCAAGAGTTCAGAACCGCAATTTGATTGAGGACGTTGAGAATGCTCTGCTGACGGCCTACCTCCCTCCGTCCAATAAGGATTTTCCGGCCAAGGTCAGCCGCGAGCTTAGGAAATTATTCGGAACATGAAAACTAAAAAATTATCTCCGCTCCTATTGCCGGGCCTCCGCTCACGGATGGGCGATTGGTGGTACTACATCACA
Organism: uncultured Acidobacteriota bacterium; assembly: GCA_963832915.1. Classification (GTDB taxonomy): domain Bacteria; phylum Acidobacteriota; class Terriglobia; order UBA7540; family UBA7540; genus CAVROP01. Next base: position 65,575 of record CAWHWE010000040.1, on the reverse strand, counting down.
ACAATGACCTTCGACGAGGTTAGCTCCTGGGTCAAAGACGTGGATAACATACATGAGCGCCGTGAGCTTAAGACTTGGATTCAGAGGGAACTACGGCCCGAACGTCTCGCAGAGATTTCGGATTACCTAACATCTCAAAAGCAGCATTTTTTTAATGCCATTGTCGTCGGAATTTACCGCGGCGAGCCAGACTGGTACCCGATCAAAGTCGGTAGAAGCCCTGCCATGCCAACACTCCGGGTTCCAGAAAGATCGAGGAATACATTCGGCTTCATGTACCTGAGCGGCGAGGAAGAAATCTTTGCTATCGATGGCCAGCATCGCGTAGCGGGCATAAGGTCGGCGATTACGCACAAGTCGTCATTGCGCAAGGATGAGCAATGCATGATATTCGTTGCCCATACTGAAACGGACCAAGGCCGTGCGCGTACCAGGCGCTTGTTTTCCACCCTGAACAAGTATGCACGGCCTGTTTCAAAGGGCGAACTGGTGGCGCTGAGCGAGGATGACACTTTTGCCATAGTAACCCGCAGAGTAATCGACGAGTACGACCACCTAAATATAGGATTTGTTCCGCTAACAAAAACAGCGAATATCCCTAACAACAATAACCAATGCATTACAACAGTGCTTGGACTTTATGATTTGATCAGTATTATATCCCTTCCTCGGCGTAGTCGTGAAAGGCGACAACTTCAAGTTGGTCCGCCACATAAGGGCCGAGTTGAGGAAATATATGCCCTGACGTGCCACTTTTGGGAGTTACTTCGGGAAAACATCCCAGAGATTCAGGACGTTACTGATTCCCAACCAGGGGAAGGGCTTGCTGCCGAGCATCGGAATAGGCACGGAGGCCATGTACTGTTTCGACCAGTTGGAATGAAAGCTTTTGCGCAAGCTGCACGCACGCTAGTGGATCGAGGTGGAGAGCTTGACGGTGCTGTGGAATTGTTAGGCAGCACCACTCTCAATCTGAACATTAGCCCATGGCCTGGGGTATTATGGAATTCGGTTGCGCACAATGTGATAAACAAGAACGGCAAGTTGGCCCACAACTTATTTCTCTATATGGCGCGAAGACCGCTCGAACCTAGCAATTATGACCTTCTTTCCGAATACCAAAGAGCATTAGATGATAGCAATGCAAATCTTCATTCCATAAGGCGCGTCCCTAGGGTCTAGGTCCCTCGCAGCGCGTCCGCCGCACGATACAGCACTTGGCCAAACTCGTGGATGTCAAACGACCCACCGCCTGCGGCCAAGGAAAAGCGGATCATCTGCCGGGAGGCGGAGGTTGCAGGTTTCATCGCCTTAATTACATGTGAGGGCTCGTCGGAATCGGCCAGGCACGCCGAGCCGGACGAGGCGCAGATGCCCTCCTTATCGAGCAGGACGAGCAGCGCTTCTGATTCGATGCCGTGAAATGTGATGTTTGTCGTGTTTGCCAGTCGCTGCGTTTTGTGGCCGTTCAACTCCGTGTTCGGAATCGAACTCAAGATCCCGTCCTCTAGTTTGTCCCGCAGCGGGCGCACTTTCTTCTCATAATCTGGCAAGTGTTTGCGGGCCAACTCGGCCGCTTTCCCCATTCCCACAATCAGCGGTACGCTCTCCGTGCCACCTCGCCGATTGCGCTCTTGATGCCCGCCGTAGACCAAGGGCGAAAATGGCGATTTACGCCGGACGTCCCGATTCTATCGGGACAAGTTCCGCGCGCCAATCCCTTTCGGCGCGTGAAACTTATGACCGGTCAGCGAAAGGTAGTCCGCCGGAACCTTCCGAACGTCAATCTCCACCTTGCCCGCCGCTTGCACCGCGTCGCAGTGATACAGCACGCCCCGCGACCGGCACATTTCCGCAATTGACTCGACAGGGAACAACACACCAGTTTCGTTATTCGCCCACATGAGCGACACCACGGCGGTTTCATCCGTGATGGCACCTTCCAGGTCGGCCAAATTCAATAAGCCCTCGCGGTCAACCGGCAGGTAGGTAACGCGGTAGCCCGGATGTAGCGGCGGGTTTACCCCGCCACCTGGCTGTAGCGGCGGTCTCCGACCGCCGATCGTCGATCGCAGATCGACGCTACAATCTGGCGGGGTAAACCCGCCGCTACCGAGCGCCATGCAGTAATTCAACACCGAGGAATGTTCCACCTGGGACGTGACGATATGCCGCTTGGTGGGGTTGGCCTTCAGCGCCGCCGCGATGGCGGCATTGTTGCTCTCCGTCGCGCACGAGGTGAAAATCACGTCCAGCGGGTGCGCCCCAATCAGCTCCGCCACCTGTTCGCGGGCGGTTTCGACGACCGACTTGAGTTTTGCGCCGAATTTGTATGCGCTCGACGGGTTGCCCCATTCCGTCGTGAGGTAGGGCATCATGGCTTCCAGCACCTCGGGCAAAATCGGCGTCGTCGCGTTGTGGTCGAGGTAGATCACAGGAACAGTCTACAGTTCACAGTTTACAGTTCACAGCAAAAAACAGCAGAATGCCCTGGATGTTAACTGTCAACCCTCAACTGGCGACTTCCTGAAAAGCTCACGGTCCATAGTCTACAGTTCACAATAGAAATCAAGAACGTAAGCTCAACTGCTTGAGACTCAGACACTTGCGGCGCTTGCAGGGATCCGGCCTGGGAAGTCTCGCCTAGCCGTCAACTGGCTCGCTGCGCTGGGCTGCATGTCGGCGTGGAGGGGCGTCTTCCAGGCGCGATCGAGCTTGCAGATGGTCGGCGGTGTCCGAGGTTCCCGATTAAGGTCAGCCTATTTCCCTAACGGTGACTTGGGTTGCCACTTTACTCAGTGTGGAGTAGCCAGGGGCAACGCCCCCGGACAACGGTCCAGCGTACTCGGCCCGGCCCGTCAACTGACGGGTCGCGGAACGGTGGCGGCAGAGTCAAGCGAGACTCATCTCCGCGGTCCGTGCGCCCCCTCCAGGGTCGGCAGGCTAACCTTACGGTTGACCGGGGGCGTTGCTCCCGGCTACCATACGGCGACCTTTCAGGGCACAGGACATCGCGCCTCGGCGATGGCCTCTGCGCACGCTGCCACCATTTGGGATACGGGCTTATTTTTGCGCCTATGGGGGGCGGGTGAAGGGGTTATAGGCCTGAGCCCGTTCGTTAGCAGTTGACCTCGCGCCGCTGAAAGCATTGGGCAGCGACCACGCGACGCCCCGCACCTTTTCGAGAGACTTGGGGACAGCGTTGCACGGGATACTATCCCCGTTTGCTCTGCCCGATGAGGAATGCCGCGACGATGAGCACACTGCTTCCGGCGATCATCCGGAAGAACGCGGCCTTGCCAGCTTGTCGCCATTCTGCCAGCAAGACTCCCCAGGCATTCGAGGTCAGAATAATCAACGCTACAAAAACCGGCCAACCAAAGCTGTTCCCAAGAGGGCCCAAGCCGCCTGATGCCTCACGAGCATGGGATGCCGAGGGTGCCCATACGTCCCGACGAAAACCGTCTGGACGCATGCGCCACCCGCGGGCCTTTCGGCCGCTCGGAATCCCAATCCCCTAAGATAGATCTTCTGCCTTGCCTACGCCTCATGGCTCCCATAATCGCTTCCCACCTTGTTCAAATTAACTCCGCGATCCCGATCTTCCTGGATGGCTGTCTTCCAGTTGGGGAGCGTGGAAACTCGGTTGGTTTTGTGGTAGTGTTGGAGTTGATGGCAGGCTTAGCACAAGTAGATTGGCAATCGTTGGCGAACGAAGCCCAGGTACGAGCCCTGCTGGAAGACTTCGTCTCCCACTACACTCTCTCTGGCCTGAACCAGTTGGCCCTGGCGGCATGGTTTGAGAGGTCTCCGCAAGGCAGCGAGCACAAGCTGCTCATGCTTTTCACGGGGCCTGAGATGAACAATATCGAGTTTGATCGCCAGCCTTTACTCTGGAAGGCAGGTGTTGAGGGTCCCCCCTTTATCGTAATTCATTGGACCTCCATATCGTTCTTTTCTCAACTGCTTCGCTCAAACCCCAACGTCGTTCAGCAATCCTTTCCTGGCGCCGAGGTTATTTATTTCCAAAGGCGATGGCTGACTCAAGAAATCCTCGACGCATTCCGGATCGTTACGGAGCCGGCGCATCTCATTAAGGTTTGGTGTGTGTACCATGATCAGTACGGGACGGGACAGACCGTTCTAGCCTTGTTGGCTTCGCGTGGCGGGAGGAGACAAGAAGTCGGCATCGTGAAGACCTGGGAGTCGCCAGACTTTGAGACCTGTAAGGCAATTTTCCACGTTGAGGTTGGCCAGCAATGGCGGCCTGCAAACCCTGAAGGCATCATGCAGTCGTCCGGTTTCTACTCCGACTGGCTGAGGGGGCGGCGATGTTACCTTCTCGCGGAGGGTGGGGCACTCTACTACATTGAAAAATTCGAAGTGATCTATGCTCCTGATTACGAGCGGCTGGTTATAGAGAGACGCCCTGATGACAGATACCTTGAGGTCTATCTGCGAACAGTGCACCCACCTGATCAACCCGCAGCTTGACTTCATTCCCTCCCAATTGGCGCGTCACAAAGAAATCATCCTAAGAGACTTGCACGAACTCGTTTGGGTGGCGTCTAATGAGCACGAAAAAGCCTGCGTGATGTTAGCTGGCGGTATCCTTGAGGCGGTACTCTTTAGCTTCCTCCAGGGGCAGGAGAAACAAATTGCGTTCCGTCGGGGGAGCTATACTTTTAACCCCGACCAGAGTTTGCAGAATTACCTCGACATCTTCAACAAATGGTTCAGAAGAGATTTTCCAAACTTAGAACTCCCAGATATGCTCGTCGAGTGCCGCAATCTTGTCCATTTCAATCAGGAATTGAGTGTGCCGCCGGATGAATGCAGGAAAGCAGCACTGACTCTCTTGAGGGCTTTGGATGCTCTGATAGGTGACCTGTCCGCCTATGGCCGCGTCGCGCCTTGAGGCGACGCGCCTGACCTTCAACATCCTCTCTCCCTCGTGATGCACAGACTCACGCGCTCCTCGGCATGACGGGGGATTCGCCTGGTCGCTTCAATCGTCCAGGGCCGATCTGGGCCCCACTTTTTTCTCCCGCCTTGCTGACTGATCAAACGCGTTGGCGGCTTCACGCGGGAAAAACCGGAGCCTCTTAACTCGCCAATCCAGGTTCATTGTAGGCCCTCCCCGCTCACCGCCTCGCCGCGGGAAGTCGAATTTCGGCCTCCAGACCTCTGGGCGAACGGTTGCGGCATTTGACGGTGCCACCGCAGGCTTCCACGCAGGTTCTCACGATCGCCAAACCGAGACCGACGCCACCGGTCTCACGCTGCCGGGCAAATTCCGGCCGGTAAAAAGGCTTGAACACTTCCTCCAGTTCAGAAGCTGGAATCCCGGGGCCGTTGTCCGCCACGGTGATCGAAACAACCCCGCCTTTTTCGCTTGCGGAAACCACGATGGGTCCTGCATCTCCCGCATAACGAATCGCATTGCGTAGGATATTGGCGATGGAGCGGAACAGATAATCGGGGTGGGCCATCACCTCCAACTGCGCGTCGATATGGGTCTCGATGCGCGCCTTATCGCCGGCTTCCCTTTGCAGGACCTGCCGTACGGTGTCAGCGACGTTGACGCGAGTGAGCGGGGTGGTCGAAGCATTCATGCCGGCTTTGGAGAAAGACAGTAGCTCGTTAATAAGACCCGACATGTGTTCGACTTCTTCCTGCACACCCAGGACGTACTCCTTCTGGCTATCTTCCGCGCGTTGCTCTAAGACACCCAGCGCCACCTGAATGCGCGCGATGGGGGAGCAAAGCTCATGCGCAATGTCCCCCAGAAAGCGTCTCTGCCCATGTACAAAACCAGAAAGGCGCTCCGCCATATAGTTGATGGCTTGGCTCAGTTGGCCGAGCTCATCGCGGCGCTTCACGGACAGCCTGGTTTCAAACCGCCCTTGGGCAATGGCGCCCGTGGCACTTGTGAGCTGCGAAATGGAGCGAGTCAAACCTCGGATGAGAGGCAGCCAGCAAGCGACGGACAAGAGGATCACGACAATGACCACAGTGAGCCACGGCTTGTAGTCGAAAAGAAGGGGATTCGTCCACAACGACGCGAACGCCCAGACCAAGGCTCCGTGCATAGGCTTTGTCGCCGACTCGCCCCGGATCGGGACTCTAACGCCGACCCAGTACCGGGTGGGGGCGCTGGTTTTGATAAGGAACACCGGAGGAGGTGGAGACAGAAGCTCCAACTTGTGCGGCCTACGGCCCTGCGGGGCTTCGGTTTCAAACGGTGGAGGGTGGTCCTGACGAATCGTATCCAGCACGGTGGAGGGTAGGTTGATGGAGGGTCCCGCTACCTGAGAGCCCTCACTGCGGAAAAGGTAGCACGCGGCGTGATTGGCGGACGCGAATTGTGCCAGCAATCCGTTCCACTCTCCACGATCCGTCTCCGGCAGTTCCAGCGCAATAAGACGGGAGATGGCGAGTATGCGATCGCGTCCGGGGGAGAGCAGGAGCGAGCTTAGGTCAGCGCGATATTGCACTCGAACAAATACCACGAAAACCAGTCCGAGCAGCACAATATTCAGGAATGACAGCAGCAGTATCTTGACGGAGATTGAGGCGCGCGTCTTCATGGAAGTGCCTCCATTCCTGGTTTTCGCATCATGTAACCGGCGCTGCGAACCGTAATGATGAAGCGCGGGAATTTGGGATCATCGCGGAGCTTCCTGCGAAGCGAAGAGATGTGAACGTCAATCGAGCGGTCGAAGACATCGAAATTGCGATCTGCCACTTCAAGCAACAGTTGCTCGCGTGTTTTCACCCGGCCGGCGGCTTTGGCCAGCGAGAGCAGCAGATCAAACTCCACCGCGGTCAGTTGCAGCGGCTGATCGCCCAGTGCAGCCGCCCGCCCTTCGGGGTCCAAATGAAGGTCACCCACAGCCACCTGGGGAGCGCGGGGTTCCTCTTGCAGGCGTGCAATGTGGGACCGGCGAATCACGGCGCGCAGCCGGGCCAGCAACTCGCGGGTGGAAAACGTCTTGGGCAGGTAGTCGTCCGCCCCCAATTCAAGACCCACGATGCGATCCGATTCCTCGCCACGACCGGTCAGCATCAACACCGGTACAGTGGACTTGGCGCGTAGTTCCCGCAGCACGTCGAAGCCGTTCATCCCTGGCAGCATCACATCGAGGATCACCGCCGAGAAGGGCTCCCGGAGTGCGGCTTCAAGACCCTCAGGCCCAGTGTTCGCTATGTGCACCTCGTAGCCCAGCGGCTCCAAATAGTCGCGGATAAGACGACAGAGTTTGGCATCATCATCCACCACAAGGATCTGAAGACGGGAGTCCGAGGCATTGCCTGAACGAGGTGACATGGTTCGTCCACTCGTATTCTAGCACCGCCGTCCTCGCTCCCCGGCTAACCTTTACCTGAGCTTTACAATTTTCCCCGTTCTCCCTCACACGCTCTTTACTTCACGGTGTTGAACTATAAGTGTCGGAGGACATGAAAATGTTCGATTCTTGGAAATGCTTGCGATTTGAGATATTCGGGATTTTGGCAATATTTATTATCGTTGCTTCAGGTTTTGGCCAATCAGGGACGGGAGGTGTGCGGGGCCAGGTTACGGACCCCTCGGGGGCTGCTGTCCCAGCCATCGCGGTGACCGCCGTGGCCACGAATGGCGCCACGCAACAGGTCCAGACTAACGAAGAGGGCCGTTACGTTTTTCAGCATCTGGCTCCGGGCACTTATTCCCTGCACATCCAGGTCAATGGTTTTGCCGATTTCAACAAGGCGGACGTTGTTGTCACTGCCGGCCAGGTTCAGGTGGTCGATGCACAACTCGTCGTCGCCCTGGAAAAGCAGCAAGTCACAGTCACGGACAGCGCCGCGCAGGTCAGCGTCAGTTCGGAGAACAACGCGAGCGCTCTGGTGCTGAAGGGAAAAGACCTGGAAACGCTTTCGGATGACCCGGACGAGCTGCAGTCCCAGCTCTCGGCCCTGGCAGGTCCTGCGGCGGGGCCGAACGGAGGTGAGATCTACATTGACGGTTTCACGGGCGGCCAGCTTCCACCGAAGTCCGCCATCCGAGAGATTCGTGTCAACCAGAATCCGTTCTCAGCTCAATACGACAAGCTCGGATATGGGCGCATTGAGATTCTTACCAAACCGGGTCAGGACAAGTTTCATGGCCAGGGGTTTGCCATGTTCAATGCATCCCCGCTCGACTCGCGGAACCCCTTTGTGAGCCAGGAGCCGAGCTACCATACCGAGCTTTTTAACGGAAGCATCGGGGGACCGCTGAGCAGCAAGGCATCTTTCTTCTTCGATGGGGGGCGCCGGAACATTGAAACCAATTCTATTGTCAGCGCCTCGGTCCTCAACTCGGATCTTCAGCAGGCGTCGTTCAGCCAGGCAGTGCCCAACCCCCAGACGAACACGAATCTTAGTTCTCGCGTGGACTACGGCGTATCCACGAACAACACGCTGACTGCCCGCTATCAGTTCTGGCAAGGCAATGCTCAGAACAGTGGAATCGGCCAGTTTTCGTTGGCCTCGCAGGGTTATAACACCCGGCAAACCGAGCACGCTATTCAGATCAGCGACTCGCAAGTGATCAGCGCGCGGGCCGTCAACGATTTGCGATTTGAATTCGTGCACGACAGCAACAGCCAAATCCCCCAGAGCCTGGATCCGGTCATCCAGGTGCTGGGTGCGTTCACCGCAGGTGGAAGTTCCCAAGGCAAAGTTCTGGACACCCAGGACCGCTACGAAGTACATGACCTCGCGTCGATATCTTTGGGGAAGCACTCTCTGACATTCGGCGGCAGGATGCGCGACGTGGATGAGTGGAACAGTTCGAGCGGGAATTTCAACGGATCTTTTACCTTTCCCTCACTGGACGCCTATCAAGCCGCAAAGGTGCAGCTCCAGGCATGTCAGACGGCAGGCGGCGCCAACTGCCAAGTGAGTGGCGCAAGCCAGTTTACGCTTACTAATGGAAATCCCGCGGCGAGTGTCAATTGGATAGATTTGGGGCTCTTCGCCGAGGATCAATGGCGCCTTCGTCCCAATATGTCGCTCAACGTGGGGCTCCGCTATGAGGCGCAAAACTCCATTCACGACCACGCGGATTTCGCTCCACGCATCGGATTTGCTTGGGGGCTTGGCCACGGCAGGACCTCCAAAACCGTCGTGCGCGCCGGTACCGGAATTTTCTACGACCGGTTCCAAGAGGGTCAGGTGCTGCAAGTCGAGCGCTTGAATGGCGTGAACCAGACACAATACGTAGTCACCAACCCTGACTTCTTTCCCATCATTCCCTCTCTCAGTGTGATACAGCAGATGGCCGCTAATCAGTCGGCTCCCACCGTTTACCAGATCGCTCCGAAACTGCGAGCGCCTTACACCATTCAATCCGCGGTGGGCGTTGAGCGGCAGCTTTCCAAAAACGCCACGCTCTCAGTCACGTATCTCAATTCCCATGGCGTTCATCAATTCATGACGAGGAACATCAACGCGCCCCTGCCTGGAACCTACGTTTATTGTTCTCCGGGGGATTCCTCATGCACCTCGTCTGCCGGGGTGCGGCCATACGGCGACGTTGGCAATATCTATCAATACGAGTCGGATGGTCTCTTTAATCAGAACCAAGTCGTCTCGAATTTCAATGTGCGTATGGGCGCCAAGCTCTCCCTTTTCGGGTTCTATTCACTGAGCTTTGCCGACAGCAACACGGCGGGGGTCGGCACATTCCCTTCCGACCAGTATGACATCGCGCTGGATTACGGCCGAGCGGCATATGACGTGCGGCATCGCTTGGTCTTAGGAAGTTCCTTCTCGCTGCCCAAGGGGTTCCGCTTGAGCCCGTTTATGATGACGAGCTCCGGGGCTCCGTTCAACATCATCGTCGGTCAGGACCTGAACGGCGATTCCATCTTTAACGATCGCCCCGCCTTCGCCGCGGCCGGCGCAACGGGAGCGAACATCGTCGCAACGAAGTGGGGCACTTTTGATACGGACCCGAAATCCGGCGAGAAAATCATTCCGATCAATTACGGAACGGGCCCCGGCCAGTTCGAAATGAACCTGCGCCTGACCAAGACCTTCAGCTTCGGGAGAAAAAAGGAGAGCACAAGCTCTGCAAGCGGTATGCAAGGACCTCCACCGGGCGGAGGACGTGGTGGACCGCCCGGTGGAGGCGGTCTTGGCCCAGGGGGGCTGAGTGGCGGCGGTGGCCCAGGTGGTCCTGGAGGTCCTTTCGGGTCGTCGGCTGCGAATACTCGTTACAGTCTGACGCTTGGCATGGGGGCACGCAATGTCTTCAATATTGTGAATCTCGGGGCGCCGATTGGCCAGCTCAGCTCGCCCCTGTTCGGCACCTCCAATTCGCTGGCGGGAGGCTTCGGCCCTGGCGGCGGGAACCGTCGTATCGACTTCCAGGTGATGTTCAGTTTTTAGCTTCCCGGACGTCATCATCGGGATGCAGGGCTTATCCGCTTCGCTGCGGGATACTATCCCCCTTTGCTCTGCCCGATGAGGAATGCCGCGACGATGAGCACACTGCTTCCGGCGATCATGCGGAAAAACGCGGCCTTGCCAGCTTGTCGCCATTCTGCTAACAAGACTCCCCAGGCATTCGACGTCAGAATAATCAACGCCACAAAAACCGGCCAACCAAAGCTGTTCCCCAGAGAGCCCAAGCCAAAGGCGCTACGGCCGTAAAGATACACGCTGGAGATCCACAATAAACTCATGGCAGGTACCTGTAGAGCGTCACGAGTGCGCATCCCCGCAGCGAAGACTCCAGTGGAATGTTCACGGACGACGCGCCAGAAGCAGTATCCTACCTGCACCACTGCCGCGGAAGAGAGGAAAACCGCCCAAGCAAGATAGATTTCGACCGGAAAACCCTGCTTCCACCGGGCCTCGACGCCTTTACTCAGGAGAGCGGTTCCATACTGAATTCCGAAATTGAGCGTGGGCGCTAGAACGCCCCCTACGATCGCAATCGTCAGTCCTAAGCGGAACCGCTTTGTGCCGGAACTGCCAGGCTTGCCTACACTCCCTCCTGCCTGAGCGCACAAGATGACTCCCACCACCATCAAGGCGAGCCCCAGAATGAAAAACCAATCTCCTCGGGAACGCAGTTCAAACGCCCCGGCCCACAACAGGGGCAGCAACGCGCCCAGCACGATGGAGAGTCCCAGTTGGATTGCGAAGCCCAGGGCAATTCCAAGCAGGTCCACGGCGATACCGTACAGCAGGGACGCAATGCCAAACAGCACTCCCCACCCGATCAAGATCAGCCATCCCCGCAAGTCGACGCGGGTCAGAAGATCACCCCAGCGAGGCACCGCCACAACCACAACCACCCATGGGATCACACCCATGGCGAGGAGCGAATGGAGGGTCCAGATGTGGTTGAACCTCCAGACGCGGCTGGTCTTCAAGGGGACGGCGAAACTGCCGTTCAGGAGCCCCGCCAGAACAACCCCAGCCCAACTCAACATGGATTAGCCTCTTCCGAGGGTTCCCGTGTCATTCCGAGCGTAGCGAGGAATCTCGCTCTGATCTCTGCAACCTACATCCCAGCCGTCGCGCCTTGATCTCCGTACCAAGCGGCGCTCAAGTCCTTCCAATCGCGATTCATCGATTCGATCAACGCGATCTTCTTCTTTCGGCTCCAACTTTTGATCTGCTTCTCGCGAGCGATGGCGGCCCAGATATCACCGCACGCCTTGAAGTGCACCAGTCGGTTGATGTTGTACCGTGCCGTAAATCCCGGCAGCAGCTTGCCTCGGGGTTGGAGCACGCGACGCTCCAAGTTGCTGGTTACCCCCGTATAAAGCGTGCGCGATTTGCTCGCCATAACGTAGACGTAGTATGTCTTCAACTCTGGTACCCCACTCCATCACCTCAGCGGCGTGACCCGCGTCCGGCCAGAGCGAGATTCCTCGCTACGCTCGGAATGACACGGGCTTCGAGGTTTACCTCATCCGTGGCGCAACCCTGGCGATGTAATCGTCAAACACCTGACGGTTATTCTCCGGCCCGACGCTCGTGAGGTTAGGAGAAACGAATGCCCGGAAGCGTACGCCTCGTTTTGCGAGCCTCGGCCGCCATCTCCGCCACCAGGGCCATGGAAATGGCAATCACCGCCAAGGTTGAGCTTGCGCCCACCGGGATGCCTCCCACATCAACGAGAGAATCCCGTGGCGGACAGCAGTTGTCAATCACCACGTCGCCCAAGTCGGCGAGTTTCTTGCCGCTTGAATGCGTGGGGTTCGCAATTCGAGCGTTGTCGAGAGAGGTGACGGCAACGACCTTCAGCCCAAGCGATTTCGCATGCAGGGCAACGTCGATTCCTGCCGCGTTCAGGCCGCCGTGCGAATAGATCACCATGGTGTCCTTCGACTCAAACTTGAAATTGCTGAGAAACGTGGAGATGTATCCTTCCGTGCGTTCAAGCTTCAACAGCTCGCGGACGCCGCCGGAGCCGAGCACCTGCGTCCACATCAGCCGGGAATCCATCAAAGGATGGAAACCGGCGAAGCTGCCGTAACGAGGGAAGACATCCAGCACGGGGATCACGGAGTGCCCGCTGCCAAACAGGTGAACCAAGCCCCCTTGCGCTATCGAATCCGCACCGCATTGCGCGGCCCTCTGGATGTTTCCGACTTGGGTGGAACGAATCCGGTCGTAAACCTTCTGTGCTTCTGCGAAGTACGTTTCGGCTGACATTATTTCATTTCCTCCATTTTTAGTAATGCGTGCCGGGCTGCGCCTAGAATCCCGGCCTCCTCTCCCAGGCGAGATATCACGATGCGAACCTGCTTTCTTGCCAGCGGCTGGCCCCATCGGCGCACGGCCTCGCGGATGGGCGCCAGGAGCAGGTTTCCGATCCCGGCCACACCGCCACCCAACACCACGACTTCGGGATTCAACAGGCTGACGATATTGGCCACACCCAATCCGAGATTCGTGCCTACCTCTTGCAGTACGCGGCGCGCCGCCTTGTCGCCGCGCCGGGCCGCCGCAGCTACCACTTCGGCCGTAATATGGCCTGCGTTTTTCTTGGCAAGAACGCCGATCAAGCTCGTGCGGTTTTGTTCCAAAGCCAGCTTGCCAAGCTTCCCCACCGCCGGCCCGGCTCCCAATGCTTCAAAGCAACCCATCCGGCCGTATTCCGGCTTCCACAGGCGGTCAATCACCATCCAGCCTGCTGCGCCGGAGACGCCATGAGCGCCGGGAATCAATCTCCCTTCGGAGATCAACCCGGCGCCGATGCCGGTCCCGACGGTAAGAAAAACCAAGTTCCGAACCCGGCGTTGCGCCCCCAAACCCAGCCACGCTTCTGCCAACGCTTGCACATTGCGGTCACTTTCAACGCAAACGGGACACTGCAAGGCATCCTCCAGCAGATGCTTCAAGCGAACCTTCGACCATCCTGGCAGGTTCGGCGCCCAGACGGTTTCAGCTCGCGGATCAAACGCTCCGGGCACTCCGACCCCAACCGCCCGAATTCTTCCCCAAGGGATCTTCGCCGCGCTCACCGCTGCGTGCGCCGCGTCGAACAGCGCAGCCAAATCTTTTCTCACACCTTGAGCGGGAGTCGCCAACCGCACGCTGGAGAGGAGATCTCCCCGCGAATTTACAACTCCGCCGGCTATCTTTGTTCCGCCGAGGTCCAGACCGAGAGCAAATTGGGTAGTCATGGCGCACCCACTGGAAGCGTTCGCGCTGAGGTATTTCTGGCCCTCTCCCAAATTGGGTCGGGTGAGGGGCTGGTTGCACGGCAAGGGAGAATCAAATGGGCCAACATAACCAAGTAACCCCTCACCTGGCGCGCTTCGCTTCCCACCCTCTCCCCAGGGAGAGGGCCGTATTTCCGACTCCGACCTCGTAGGGGTCGAATATGTTTTCGCTCCTTGTCCGTAGGTTTCACCTACGGCTAATGATCTTGTCCCCCTTCGGAGAACCTCGCGTCTACTCACTTTCGATCGTACCGAACCACCCAAATGCCACCCGCGGAAAGCTGCCGGGTGAGAACCATCCCTTCCTCAGACTGACTGAACGCTACCTTTTGCTCGTCATTCAAGTTGCGAGCGGCGCGCACTGTCCATGGAACGCGGATCGCGATTTTGGCGTCCGCGGGTTGGTCAGAGTGGTTAAAGGCGAAGAGGAATTGTACATCGTTTCCCTCCAATCGCCGGACTTCCATTTGGGAAGTGTTGTGACCCGAGACGTTGACTTCCGGCGTGACGCCCGCGGCGCGGGCGAAGGCCAGCAATACTTGTTTCGCCGCGTCGTTGTGTTGGCGTTCGTAGGCCATGGCCAGGAACGATCCCACCAGAATCGCCTTCCCTTTCCCATAGTCGTTCTCGACCATGGCAGGCGCGCCGTCCGCGAAGCGCGCCAGCACGCGCGCGCCGGGCAGGGGTTCCAGTTCCTCCTCGAAGGCCTCCGCAACGGCGCGTGTGCCGGGAGTACAGCCGGGCAGTCCGGCGTTCGGCTCCAAAATGACCTCCGGCTTCTCCAACGGGCGGATGACTTTCTCCCTCGCGCCGAAGACCGCAGCGAGCCCCATGCCGGGGACCTCGTCACTGGAAAATCCACGCTCGTCGTTCCACGCCAGGCGCGCTTCCGCCACCACGCTGCCGCCGTTTTGGATGAAGCGCACCACTCCCTCGGCAACATTCTTCGAAAGCATCACCGGGAAGGGCAAAAACAGAATCTTGTACTGGCTGAGCTTATCGTGCACCACGTCCATGGGATGAACAAAGTCCACGGGGATTTGCTGCTCGAGGAAGGCTCGGTGCACGCCCAGCAGCGAATCGCGCGTGGCGTTGCCCAGCTTGGAAAGTGAAGACTGCGAGCCTCCCACCATGTAAGAAAGCCGATTGAAGAGGACCGCGACCTGCGCGCCGGCGGGCTCGGTTGCCAGCAGGTCGCCGCCGTTCCGCGCCATCTCCTGCGCCACCTTGCCCGCGGCGCGCGCGCGGGGCGTCAGCGTGCCGTCCAGGTTGATCAGGCCGTACCCGTTGGACTCAAAGCCGGAGCTCATCGGGTACCACGCGTAGATCGCAATCTCCCGCGCGCCGTGCGAGAGCACTTTCCACATCCAGAACTCCTCATCGTGCGAGTCCACGGGCTCTGCGATGCGCATGCCCGTCACGCCCTGGCCGGCCTGGAGTTCGCCGATCCAGAAACCCTTTCCCAAGCTGTGCCCGGCCGAGCGCGTGAAATCGAGCCCTGCGGCCAGCATCTCGTAGGACCAGGGACGCACGGACTCGGAGTGCTTTGGATAAAGCGAGGTCCCGAAGAAGTCGGCGCTGGCCGCCATCTTGAAATCGTCGGGCTCGCCGAAGCCGTCGGTGGGAGAAGTGAAGAGCCCCGGCACCGCAGCGTGGCTGGTGATGGCGTGCGCGTGGTCCGCGCTGCGGATGGCCTCCACGCGCGTGCGCAGATCGCCCGCCAGCTTGTCGTCGATAAAGGCGCGCCAGTCGAGGTAATCCGTATAGGAAAGAATCGTCGAAGCACGCGGCGGCTCCGCCTGCTCCCAGCGCTCAAAACGGCGGTACCAGGCGGCGTTCAGCGCCTCGAGCGTGCCGTATTTCTGCTTTAACCAGGCGCGGAAGCGCGCCTGGCTGGAAGGGCAGAAGCAGAATTCGGCATTGTACAGATAAGGGAAATCGGCCCAGTTGATTACGTGCGGCTCGCTCCAAACGTCCCAGCCGTAGAGCGCGGAAAACTCGTTGCCTTGGCGTGAGAGAGCTTCCAGAAACTTGACGATCTCGGCGCGCACGCCTGCATGATCGATACAAAAGCCCGGGGCGGCTTGCGAGGTAATCACGGCGCCGCTGCGGTCCACGAAGCGGCCGTCAGGGTATCTTTCGCCCACCCAGTCGGGAGCGGAATCAAGATAGATCTGTACCACAACACGCAAACCGCGCTCCTGCGCGAGGCGCATTAGAAGGTCGAGGTTCTGGAAGTTGAACTCCTCCGGCTTGGGCTCGGCCGTTGCCCAGTCCACCCAGCACTTGACGGTGTTGAAGCCCACGGCCTTGATCTGGTCCAGATCCTTTCCCCAGCGCTCCGGGCTGCCGGCGTCCACGTGTTCAAGCATGGGAGCGCGCGCCTTGCCGCCGCCGTACCACACCGCCACAGGATAAAAGGAATCGCCGGTGGTGGGCGGAGCCCCCTCCGCGCCACGAACCAGCGCAAATTGAGCCAGCAGAAGAACACCAATCGCGGGTTTAAGAAGGCATGCGAGTTTCATGGACGAATCCTCAAAACCAAAATAATGATCGTGAAACGTGGAGCGTAGCGCCGGCCCCGCAAGGCGGGGCCGGCAGGTGCTGAGCTAAAGGTCAGCACGAAATGACACCGCACTTCCGAAACGCTGCGGCGTTCCCTTCAAATTCGCGCTCGATCGTCCGCCGGAAATAGTACACGATCAACGGTCAGAATGCGATTCGCCCTGACCGCCGCCTTCGGACTCCAGGCGCAATCGAGCCACTCGGCCACGGCCCCAAATTGAGCGAGCGATGCTGGGGCGCGGCGGCGCCGGGCAGGCCTTCGTCCCCCAGTCCCCAGCCCCTGCTTTTCATTGCCCTCCTGCCACCTACCTCCCAACACCCTATTGCTGGGATCTTCCGGCCTGGTGCGGCTTGCCCTCTTCCCCTTGGGGGAGGGTGAAATTCTTCTGCGCTTGCCTGCCTTTGGGCGAACCATCTCACCACAGCTCCGCATCTAAATTGTTTTGGAGTAGAGCAGGTGAGTTTGCAGTTTAAAGCCCCTTCGCGCCTCGTCGCGGTAGACATCGTTCGGGTATTCGCGATGGTCCTGATGGTACAGGGCCATACGCTCGATGTTCTTCTCACCCCAGCCTACCAATTTACTCCCTGGTACAACTATTGGGTTTTCTGCCGCGGGTTTACCGCTCCCATGTTCATGACCCTGTCGGGCTTTGGTTTTGCGCTGGCTACGCTTCGCCGTTGGGAAGGTCATTTGCAATTCGGCCCCGCTGTCGCAAAACGCCTTCGCCGTTTCGCCTTCTTCGTGCTTCTTGGGTATTCCATGCGGATCCCCGTGCACTCGTTGCGCGACCTTCGCTGGGCCGGCCCTGATGCCTGGCACGAATTTCTGCAAGTCGATGTTCTTCAGACGATCGGCTTCACCCTGATCGCTTTGCAGTTGCTCGTGTTGGTTCTGCGCACCCCACGACGCCTTGCCGCAGTCACGGGAATGCTCGCTCTTATTGTCGCGTTCACAGCTCCGCTGGCTTGGCGCAGTCCCTTCTTGAATTCCCTCCCGCTGGCGGTAAAGTCCGCTTTGATCGGAACCACAGGCTCACTGTTCCCACTGATGCCGTGGTCGGCGTACATCTTCCTCGGCGCGACGTTTGGTATTGGGTACGTGGAAGTTGGGCAGTCAACTCCCTCTTTGTTACGCAAGGCAATTCCCTTCGGATTGCTGCTACTCGTGAGTGGAATCGGGCTCGAAGGGGTGTCGCTCCATATCTTCGGTCAGGCGAATTTCTGGCCAACCACGCCGCATCTGTTCATCGCCCGCATCGGATTCGTTACCGCTTCGCTCGGCCTTGCCACCTTCGTTGAGCGCTTCCTTCCAGTCTCGCCGCGAACCATGCAATCCTTGGCCGAAGAGTCGCTCTTCGTCTATTTTGTGCACGTCGTACTTCTCTATGGCTCATGCTGGAACCCCGGCATCAAGCAGTACATCGGCGGCACGATGGGCTTTGCACATGCCTACCTGTTGGTGATCTTGCTTGTCGGCGTCATGATGATGACGGCCTTGTACTGGAATCGCGCCAAGAGAAATTACCCGCTCCCAAGCCTGGTTCTGCGCTTGGCCGTGGTGGGAGCAGCCGCACTCGCTGTAGCCTAGAGGACGTTGATCCGGCGAAGGCAGGAATTCCGAGCAACTACACGTATGCACGCCGCCGGAAGAGACAATAACTTTACCCACTCGCGTGGCACAAAAATAATCATCCCACGAACCCGGGCGAACTTGGGCTAGACTTATGCCTTATGGGCTACGATGAGGTCGTCAGTCTTGTATCTGCCACGCGGGGGATCGCTCCCGGGCGGTCCCTCTCGGCCTTGCTTTCGCAGGTGCTTGTTGCGTTTACGGTCGAGTTCGATAACGAGTTCGAGCGGCAGATGGGCGAGGCGGGTTACCGCGGCGCGCGATTGTCATTGGTGGTCTGGGCTAACGTGGTGCGGTTCGTCGGCGAAGGCGCGGTATCCGTGCGCGACTTGACTGCGCGTGCCCTGGCACGGGACACTCAGATGAAGTTTGAGCTGGGGTGTTTGGAGGGAGCCGAGGAGTTTTCGCCCCGAATCACGCGCGGAAGGGGCCGCCTTCCTTTGCCGACGCTGCTCTCCCAGTTGTTACTAACGTTCCGACTCGAGTTCGATCGCGAGTCCCCGGCGCCGCTGACACTGTGCGCCAACACGCTGCGGGCTCTGGGTGAAAAGCCGATACGTGTGGTGGAGATTCCGGGCCTGACGGGAGGGTCCCCGGAGACCAGCGACATTGGATGGCAGATCAAGCCCTATGTGGTGGTTGAGCCCGATCCGGCCGCGAGCCGCGGAAAGGTGGCTCACCTGTCGCCGCGAGGCCTGGGGGCGCAGCACACGTACCACCGGTTGATTGGGCAGATCGAGAAACGCTGGGAGGCAAGGTTCGGCAAGGAAAAGATCGGCCGGCTCCGCGAGTCGTTGCAGGGATTGTTCGACCGGCGTGGCGGAGATAGTTCGCTGCTTTCGGAGGGCTTGGTTCCTCCTCCAGGCACAGTGCGGGCGGGCGACCAGGCGCCGGCGCTTGGCCGCCGGGATGTGGGGGCGGCGGCGCGGAAGCGAATGCGCGATCTAGTGGCGCAGACCGAAGCGTTCGTACGCGATCCGGCGGGGACGTTGCCGCACTACCCGTTAGGGGATATGAACCGCGGCTTCGGGCCTTGACGGGCTATGAGCCAAGCAAAGTGGCGCAGACCTGTTCGTTAGGTCCGCGGCTTTTTGTTGTCATTGGCGGACGAAACGCGGGCCTCGAGAAGAGGTCCGCGCTACGCTTGCGTTTGCCGATGATTGCGGTCAATCCGAGATTCTGCACGGACAAAGGGCGTCCGGCGACAATCCACATTTACGTATAACACCCGCCCCGTTGAAGTTGCCATGCGGCCTCGCTGTGCATTCGGCGCCCAGCGGACATTGGTGGGAAAGGGAACCACCCTGATTTGAGTTTTTGGACGCTATAAGGTTAGAATGCTTTGCGACAGGGCAGAGAGAAGCAGCGGTCAACAAAAGATCAGGAAATCACGGGAGGTCTTGTCTCTAAAAGTGCAGCAAACGTGCTCAGATTCTTCAATTCGCTCCGATTGGACCCGCGAAGAAGTCCGGGAAGTCTATTATCGACCGCTCCTTGACCTGGTTTTCTCCGCTCAGCAAATCCATCGCCAGCACCACCAGCCGAACGAAGTGCAATGCTGCCAATTGCTTTCAATCAAGACGGGTGGTTGCCCCGAGGATTGCGCCTATTGTCCGCAGAGCGCCCACTTTGCGGCAGGTGTTGATCGTCAACCCTTGTTACCCTTGGGCGAGGTTGTCCAGACGGCGCGCCGGGCCCAGGCTGACGGAGCGACGCGATTTTGCATGGGGGCGGCGTGGCGGCAGGCCCCCGAGGGCGGGGAATTTGATCGTGTCCTGGAAATCGTCCGCGCCGTTGCCCGCTTGGGAATGGAAGTTTGCTGCACGCTTGGTATGCTCAACCAGTCGCAAGCGAACCGCCTGGCAGAGGCCGGATTGACGGCTTACAACCACAATCTGGATACTTCCCCAGAGTACTATCGCAAGATCATCACGACACGAACTTATGACGACAGGCTCCGGACCCTTGCCGCGGTCCGCAAGTCTGGCGTGACGGTCTGTTGCGGAGGGATCATCGGCATGGGAGAAGGGGACGAAGACCGTGTGGGACTTCTGCAACAGCTTGCTTCGCTTAACCCTCACCCGGAAAGCGTGCCCATCAATCTACTGGTGCGCGTGGAGGGAACCCCCCTGGCGCAAACCGAGCCGCTGGACCCTTTTCTCATGGTTCGGACCATCGCCACGGCAAGAATTTTGATGCCGGCTTCCAAGGTCAGACTGAGTGCAGGGAGAACATCCCTGACCCGCGAGTGCTTCGCCCTCTGTTTCCTGGCGGGAGCGAATTCGATTTTCGTAGGCGAGAAGCTTCTTACTACGCCCAATCCCGATCGTGATGAGGATCAGCAACTGCTCCGTGATCTCGGGATTCAACCCATGCGCCGTGCCTAGAAACCCTTCCACCCTCGAACGCCTGGACTCGGAGCTCCGCGAGCTGCGCAGGCGTTCGCAACTTCGCGTCTTGAGCCTTCCGCAGGGCAACGATTTCAATTCCAATGATTATCTCGGGCTCAGCGAGGATTCCCGGCTACGGGAAGCGGTGATGAAGGGGCTCGCGGCTGGCGCGCGCCTGGGTTCCGGAGGATCGCGATTGCTCTCCGGCAATGCCCGCGCTTGGGAGGAATTGGAGGAGGAGTTCTCTAACTTCGTGGGCGCGGAGGCAGCTCTGTTTTTCACCTCCGGGTACGCGGCCAATATCGGCCTGCTCAGCTCCGTGATCCGCAAGGAGGACTTGGTCTTTTCTGACAGCGCCAACCACGCCAGCATCATCGATGGAATTCGGTATTCCGGGGCGAGAAAGGTGATATTTCCGCATCGGGATTGGGATTCCCTGGAAAGTGAGCTGCGGAGGTTCGCCGGCTGGCCACAGGAAAAATTCATTGTTGTGGAAAGCCTGTTCAGCATGGACGGCGACAGGAGCCCCGTTGTGGAGCTGGTGAACATGGCAGATCGTTACGGCGCAGAATTGATTGTGGATGAGGCGCATGCGGTGGGAGTCTTAGGCCCCCAAGGGAGGGGTCTGGTGGCGGAAGCCGGATCATCACGGCGAGTCCTGGCCGCCGTTTATCCTTGTGGCAAGGCCCTGGCCAGCGCCGGAGCCTTGGTGTGTGGTTCCCAAGCGCTGAAACAATTCCTCATCAACCGGGCTCGCACTTTTATCTTCAACACCGCTTTGCCTCCCTACTTCGCCTGCCAAATTCGGGCGGCAATACAAGCCGTAACTGAGGAAGACGCGTTGCGGAATCGAGTTCGGGAGTCGAGTTGCTTCTTGCGTGAACAACTCCAAAAGGCCGGATTCAACACGGGGTCGAGTGATTCGCACATCGTACCCGTAATTCTGCGCGCCAATGATTTGGCGGTGGGCTACGCCGAGGCCCTTTCGAAGGCGGGCTTCGCGGTGCGTGCCATCCGCCCACCCTCGGTTCCGGCGGGCACGGCGCGGCTGCGTCTCTCCGTGACGGCGAAGCTGAAGCAGGAAGATCTTCTGGCCTTTGCCGCCCGCATCTGCGAGGTGCGCGAGCAGCTCGCCTTGCCGGCCACAGCCATGGGACACGAATGAAGAGACTGTTTCTGACAGGAACCGACACAGGTGTGGGAAAAACTATAGTTTCCGCACTCTTATGTGCCGCGCTCGACGGGATGTACTGGAAACCAATTCAAACCGGCTCCCGCGGGGGAACGGACCGCGAAACCGTACGTTGACTTGCGGCGCTCGCCGCCGGCGATGATATCCCGGAAGCGTATTGTTTGCCGGAGCCTGTTTCGCCGCACTTGGCGGCAGAATGGAGTGGGGTTCGTATTCGGCTTGGCGCGATCCAGAGACCTTTGCTCCCCGACTCGAAATGGCTGATCGTGGAGGGTGCGGGCGGTGTGCTGGTTCCCCTCAATGATTCAGATTTCATGGTGGACGTCATGAAGCGGCTGGGCTTCCCGGCGGTCCTGGTGGCGCGCACCGCACTGGGGACCATCAATCACACTCTTCTCAGCCTCGAAGCGCTCCGCCGGCGAGGGATACCGGTGGCAGGTATCGTACTTAACGGCGAAGAAAACCCGGATAACCGCGAGGCCCTGGAACGCTATGGCCGGGTTCCGATCCTGGGGTGGGTTCCACCCCTGCAAGAGATTTCCCGTCAAGCATTGCGGCGGGTATTCGAAGAGCACTTTGACAAGACCTGCTTTCCCATATGACTCCCACCCGGCTAAAAATCTGGCATCCGTTCACGCACTCGTCACTTGACTTGGAACCGGTCTTCGTCGATCGCGCGGAAGGCGCTTATCTTTATACTCGCGACGGCCGGCACATCCTTGACGCCATCTCTTCCTGGTGGGTGACCCTGCACGGGCATGCACACCCCGCCATTGCGAATGCCATTGCCGAGCAGGCACGCAAGCTCGAGCAGGTTATCTTTGCGGGCTTCCGCCACAAACCAGCAGAGGAATTGGCAGAGCGGCTGAGCAAGTTCCTGCCCCCCGGACTCGAACACATCTTTTTCTCGGATGATGGGTCAACGGCGGTGGAAGTGGCTTTGAAGATGGCAGTCCAATATTGGTGGAACTTGGGACAGCCGGAGAAAAGGGAAATCGTTGCGCTCGAGCACGCTTACCACGGCGACACCCTCGGAGCCATGTCCGTGGGCGCGGATTCCGCCTTCTCCGCGCCGTTCGCAAGCCTGCGCATCCCGGTCCATCGGGTCCATTCCGCTTACTGCTACCGCTGTCCGCTGGGACTTACCCGCGACGAATGCCGGATCGATTGCCTCGACAAGCTGCGGGGGTTGCTCGCCGCGCGCGCCGGCGCCATTGCCGCGATCATCGTCGAACCTCTGCTGCAAGGGGCGGGAGGCATGATCGTTCATCCCGTGGAGTTCCTGCAAGGAATCCGGCAACTGGCGAACGAGCACAATGTCCTGCTCATCGCCGATGAGGTTCTGACCGGCTTCGGGCGGTGCGGAAAGATGTTCGCGAGCGAAATCGCGGGTGTAGCGCCGGACCTGATGTGCATTTCCAAAGGGTTGACCGGCGGATTCCTGCCCCTGGCGGCCACGCTCGCGAGACGCGAAGTTTGGGAGGCTTTCGCTGTCCCAGACCGCCGTCGAACCTTCTTTCACGGGCACTCCTATACGGCCAATCCCATTGCCTGCGCAGCAGCCAACGCGAATCTGACTATTTTCGAAACGGAACCGGTGTTTGACCGCATCCGCTCCATCCAGCAAGTCCATGCGGAAAGGCTCCCGAACTTCCGGCAGCATCCGGCAGTAGCGAACCTGCGGAGCATCGGCACGGTAGCGGCGCTGGAGTTGCGGGCCGATGACCCGGGGTATCTTTCCTCCCTCCGCGCGCGGCTCTACGATTTCTACCTTGGCAAGGGCGTGCTTCTCCGCCCCCTCGGCAATGTGGTGTATATTCTCCCGCCCTATTGCATCACCCGCGAGGAATTGCACCACGTTTACGACGTTATTCACGAGTCGCTGAGTTTGGTTGCACGATGATTGAAAAGTCCTTTTTCACTAACGGTGACTTGGGATGCCAGGTAGGGTGCTACTCCGCCCCGTATTCGATTTCCATGCGGCGCAGGCGCAGGCTCGAAAGTGCCAACACCGTGACTGACAAGACCAGAAGGCTAAGGACACCCGTTACGGCCGAAGCGGGGTTGACGTTCACGGCGATCAAAGCCAGAAGACTTCCCTTGTCCAGGGTGACGCTGGCAGGCACGCTCACCGGACACAGGGATTTCAGGTAGAAAATCACGCTGCACTTCTGCATGAGCGGCGGAAGCACTCCGCTGAAGGTTTCCCACACCAGCACGATGAGAGTCAGAATCAGAGGATTGCGGAAAACCACCCCGGCTGCCAGAAAAATGCTGCCATAGCCAATGCAAGCCAGGAGCGTGACGCCCAGGTAGGCAGCCACATGCGCGAAACCGTTTCCGTGATAGAGATAGTCCTGAATCGCATTGGAGTTAAAGCGCCAGTAAAGCGCGACGAGCTGAAGCAGGGTGCTGCAACAGAAAACCACGCCCGCCGCCAGCAGGCCCGCCAGGTACTTGCCCACCAGCAAAACCTCCCTGCGCATGGGCGCCAGCAGGTAGTAATGCAGGCTTTTGTCGAGCACCTCACCCCGGAACAGGTTCATGAAAATGCCCACGCATCCGAAGAATATGACGAGCCGCAGGTAAAACAACTGGAAGACGGCGGCGAAAACGTGGGTGTCGTCGCCGAAGTTGCCGCGCTTCCCAGTCTTGATCAGGAAAAATGTATAGGCGGCGTATAGGAGCACAGGGGCGAAGGCCAGAAAGTAAATCCAGAGCCCGCGCCGGGCAAACTGGGTCTTCTTCAATTCGAGGCGCGCCACCGCCACAATCTGTCGGCGCCAGAGCGCCCAAGGAAGTTTGCGGAAGCTCATTGGGGGGGCTCCTCCGTGCCGATCAGGTATTCGTAGACCGAGAGGACGTCATCGTCAGCCGGCGCCACGGACTCGATATCGATTCCGTTCTGGGCAATCCGATTCAGGAGCAAGTAGAACCGGTCGGCGTCGCGGGTCTTCACCAGCAGGCCCCTGCCGTCGTGGAGAACGCGCGCCTCCACCACGTAGTCGTGCAGGAACACCTGCGAAGCCAAGGCGCCCGGCTTGTTGCAGCGGATGAGAATCTGCATGGGGTGTTCCCGGATCTCATCGCGCACGCCGCGAATCTCCCCCTCAGCCACCACGTAGCCGTTGCTGAGCAGCACTACCTGGTCGGAAATTACATCCACTTCGTGCAGGACGTGGCTGGAAATGATCAGGTGCAGGCCCTGCCCGGCCAAGGCACGGAACAGGGCGATGGTCTCGGCGCGGATGAGCGGGTCGAGACCGTTGAGCGGCTCGTCCAGCACCAGAACGGCAGGGTTATGGCACATCGCCTGCGCCAGCTTGATGCGCTGGCGCATGCCCTTGCTATAGCTCGCGATCGAGCGCTGAGCGGCCTCACCCAAACGGACGCGGTCGATCGCCTGTAAGGCTAGTTCCCTGGCATTCGCATGGCCGCAGCCGGACAGGCGCAGGTGGGAATAAACAAACTGGTATCCCGTCAGGCCGCGGGGGAATGAGTCGTACTGCGTACAGTAGCCGACTTGGCGAAAGAGCTGTTCGGGCTGGCGCGGCGAGAGTCCCAGCACGCGGATGCGCCCGCGTGTAGGCTCCACCAACCCCGTCATCAGGTTCATCAACGTCGTCTTGCCCGAACCATTCGGGCCCACCAGGCTGGTGATGCCTGGCGAAATGGAAAGGTGGACGCGGTTCACCCCCAGCACCTCTCCGTAGAATTTGGAGACGTCCTCGAACACAATGCTTTTGTCCGGGGCGACGTTGTTCATCCGCGCACCACCTCATAGGCGCGAACTTTGCGCGCCAGGAGCCAGAGACAGAAGCCGCTGACCGCAAGCAGCACCATCCAAGCGCTCCCGGCGGAGATTGGACTTCGCCAAGGCTGCCGGAACAAGTGCGCCTCCACCGTGGCGATAAGACGGCCGAGGTTGAGAAGGGCGCCCTTGTTGGTTCGCAGCACGGCGTTGGCGGCCTCACCGAAGCCGGCCCCGAAGAAGAAGACAGCCAGCAGCGCCGCTCCCGCCGCGAGCTTTCGCTTGATCCATGCCGAAAGCGCCAGCGCCAACACGGAGAACACCAGAATCTCAATCCCAGAGCCGAGGAAGATTCTGGCCGCCAGCCAGAGATTCGCCCACATCCAACCCCCTCCGGCGAGGCTGGATTGAATGGTGAACAGCAAAAGAGCGGGAACCCAGGTGACCAGCGAGAGCAACGAAACCAGGACCAGCATCTTGCCCACCACGTAAGCCGCACGTGACAATGGCCGGCAGAAGTAAAGCGGCAAGGCGTTGTTGGCGAGGTCGGGAGAAACGAGACCCGGCCCTACCAGCGCCGTCAGGATGAAAGCCATCGATCCCTGCGTGTTCAGGAAATGGAAAAAGAAGCCGGCATCCACGTCGAAATGCGAGCGGGCGCCGAACATCGCCATTAGGTGCGTGCTGTAGTTCAGGTAAATGCCCACCGCGCAGATCAACGGGAAGAAGAAGCAGGTGACGAAAAACGCAGTCAGGAGCTTCCACTGGAACACGTTCTTGAAAGCGTAGCGCGTGATGATCAAGAAGCGTGACCACAACGGCGTAAGTTGCCCGGCGTAGCCGCGGTAGCTGCGTTTATGAACGGCCATCGCTGTTCTCCATGGCTTTCAAGAAAATGTCCTCCAGGCTGTCGCGGCGGTAATTCATGCGCCGGATCTGGATGTTCCGCTCCTCCGCCAGCCGGTACAGATCGCGGATGACGAAGTTCTCCGGCAACACCATCTTCATCCGCTGGCCGGAGGTCACGGCGCACTCGCAGCCCAGATTCTCGAGCGCGTCAGCAAAGCCACCATCGTCTCCCGCCGTTTCCAGCTCCAGGAAGCGCTTGTTGGTCCGGCGCTCTTCTTCAAGATTCGCGTAGTGAACCTGGCGGCCAGCTTTGAGGATCAGCACCTCGTCGCAGGTCTCTTCCACGTCACGCAGCAGGTGCGAACAAAGCAGGATTTGAAGCTCCCGGCTGTCGCGCATTTCGTGGATCAGGCGGATCATGCGCTGGCGCGCCGGTGGATCAAGACCGTTCGTCGGCTCATCCAAAATCATGAGCTTCGGCCCGTGGACGATGGCTTGAGCCAGCTTGGCAAGCTGCTTCATGCCCAGAGAGTACGTGCCCAGCTTGCGGTACCTCGCTTCGCCCAAGCCCACGTAGAACAACGCCTCGTGAGCGCGCTCCAGGGCCGCGCCGGGGGGGAGGCCGGAGAGTTCCGCCATCATGCGAACGAAGCTCACTGCCGTCATGTGGGCGATGAAGCAATCGGTCTCAGGCATGTATCCGGTAAGACTGCGAACCTGCTTGGTTTGGGTGCGAATGTCGTAGCCGAAGACGCGAGCCGTGCCCGCCGCCACAGGGTAGAATCCGAGAAGCGTATTGATGAGGGTTGACTTGCCGGCGCCATTCGGGCCAAGCAATCCGATTGCCCGGCCCGAGAGAGTGCAACGCAGGTCCTCGAGAATATTCCGCTGCCAGAAGCGAACGCCCAGTCCTTCGAGTTCGATGACGGGAGCCATGGGTCTCGTTAGCTGCCTTTTGGCGCCTGCTGAGCGGCCTTCTCAATGAGCGGCAAGAGCTGTAGCGGCCCGTCGTGGCCAATGCTGAGCAGCGAATCGAAGATCAGGCCGAAGAAGCTGCCCGTACCGGCGACCACAATCTGCTGCGGCTCGCCATAGGCACAAATCAGGCTCGGAACACTGTTCTGGCTCAAGGCGTCAACGGACTGGCGCTCGGCCGGCGTGAGCACAGTGGTCGACTTCAACAGGTCGGCTACCGGCCCCAGCATCGCCCCCAGGTTTTGATAAACGACGGCGGAGTAGTTGGTATTCCCGTCGCGCGGCAGTCGGCTCATAAAATCGGTGGAGCGCGCGAGTGAATATCCTATTTCGTGGTTCTGAAGAGAGCTCACAAGCAGGCTACGGCTGGGCGCGGCGACAAGATAGCCATCCACAAAAACGTAATCGATCTCGCTCAGGGCGCTTGGTTGGGATGACGGCAGGGTTCTGTGCAAGGCGTAATAGGTTCGGCCACCCGTGTCCTCTTTGGTCAGGTTGAACTGGGCGGCTTTCTTGCCCGCTTGCTCTCCGATACCCGCCACCAGCTTCTCGATGGTGTCTTCCAAGCGCGCCGAATCGTTCACTTCCAGCGCCAGCTTCCAGCTCGGAGTGGGCAGCACCGGGCCGTCCAGGGCAAACGTAGCCTCACCGCCCAGCGCGCCGGCCAGGCCATCCAACAAGTTCACGCCGGTCTTCGATTCGAACTTCTCCAGATCCTCGCCGGAATTGGGTTTGTCACTCTGCGCCAAGCTGATTATCTCCTGCACGATGTCGCGCGGGTTCTTGACGACGAACGAGACCGCGAAACTCGCGGCGGGCGACACGAAGTCCAGCGTACCCATCGGGCTGGGCGGCGCCAGCCATGCCGCTATGCCCTGGCGGTCCTTCGAGAAGGCTAGCGTGGCCCTGTTCTCCGTCTTCCCGTTCACATCCTTGCTCTCCATGATCAGGTATCTCACGTCAGCGAAACCGGTCTTCGGGTCCTTCAGGAAATCCAGACCCTTCCCCGGACCTTCTTTCTTACTTACGGATTGGGAGAGAACTTGTTCCATGTCAGCGCAAAGTAGCCAGCCGGCGCCGGACTGATACGCCCTCTGGATTGCCGCGTAGAACGGAGTTGAGACAAAGTTGCTGGAAGCAGATCGCTCGATGAGGGTGGCGGCGTGCTGCAACTGGCTCGTGTCGTTCGTCATCACTAGAATGTTGTTCTTGAGGAAGACCAGCCGCCGGCCATTGCCGGCGGGTGAAAGCGCAGCCGAAAACGGATTGTCGATCAAGATTGCCTTGGACTCGCTTCCGGCGCTCAATTCGCTCATTCGCTGCTGGAGGAATTCGCGGAAACCCGGCCGCTTGACCTCCGCCAGGATCAGCGGCGCATGCTGGCCTTGCGACAGTGCGATGACGATCTCGTTTCCCAGGTACTCGCTATAGGTGTGGATCCTATCAAACATCTCCCCGAGTTTCTGAGCCTTGCCTGAGGCTTGCTGCTGGGTCCACCACTGCTGTAGCACCTCGCTCTGACCGATGCGCTCCTGAAGCAACTGATTCGCCTGGCTAAGCGTCGCGCCGATGTTGGGGATGGCGACGTAGAGCGTTGTGTCAGCGGGCAACATCCTCAGCAGGGTCGAGTCGTAACGCGGCGTGGGGACGGGGATTGTTTCCAACTGCTTGTGCAGCCCGGCGAACTCGCTGAGCAGCGCCAGGTATTCGCCGGAACTCCGGCTCCAGGATATATCACGGGTGAGGGAGACCGGGGTGAGACTGGCCTGGGTTGATATCTGATCGCCCGGATGCAGCCATTGCACGTTCGAGCCCTGCTCGACCTTAACCTCTCCCTGGATAACTGACACCCGCGAGCCCTTCATGCCTTCGTCCACCGCGAATATTGTACCCTTGACCGAGATCAGGCAATCGCGCGTGGCAACATAGAGCCGCCCGTGGCGCTGCTGGGCAGCGCGCACAATGATCTTTCCGCGCTCCAGGTGGATGGTCGTACCGCGCCAGCCACGAGAGACCGAGAGACCAGTCCGCTGGCTCATTTCGATTGAGGAGTCGTCTGCAAGGCGAATCACTGCCGATGAGCTATGGGCAGTGCGGATTTCCTGGCTATCCAGGATCGGGCGGCCGGCCGCCAGCGTGACGCTGACGCGATCGGAAACGTGGTAGAGGGCGCCATCCACGGTCTGGACCACGGCCCGCGTGCCGCTTCCGAGGATCAGACGGCCGACGCCCATCACGCCCAAGCCGACTACCAGCGCCAGCACCGCGGCCATCGCCCATGCCACTCGCCATCCGGGGGGAAGCTGCCCTGCCGGCCGCTGCCAAGCCGGGGCCGACTCCCGCCGCGTGCCGGAGCGCGCCACGTCGAGCGCCACCCGGCATGTGACGCACTCGTGCACATGGTCTTCGAGCAGCAAGGCAGGCGATAGCGGGAGAGCCTTGGCAAGGTAAGCCTGCATGAGCGCCTGGAAATCCGCGCAACTCCGGATCTTGCCGATATGCACAGGCCCCGTGGCCGTCGTCGATGGAGAAAGCTGGGCCACCTGCGCCCACACGCGGCGCGCAGCCTGTCCCATCACCTGCTCATCAACGCTCTGGTTGCGCACTTCGGCGATGATTCGATCCAACCCACGCTCGCCACCCTTCGTTTCGCTTTTCATAACGCGCCTCCAAGGTACGAACCGATCTCTTTTTGCAGCCGCCGCCGGGCACGGTGCACGGTGACCGCGACCCTGACTTGCGACATGCCAAGCAGGCGCGCGATCTCACGGTTGCCGTGGCCCTCGAAAAAGCGCAGCGCGAAGACCTCGGCCACCTCCGGACTCAGCTTGGCAAGCGAGCGCCGCAGGAAGTCCCGCAGGTCGCTACGCTCAGGCTGGCTGGGATCGGGCTGGGAATCTTCGAGCGGGACGCTGTCCTGGGCCCGGCGCGCACGCAGCACATCCAACGCAGCGTTGATCGCCGCCCGGCGAAGATAGCTTTCACAATTCTCCAGCCGCGGAGCCGCCCGGTCACGCCCCGCCAGGCGCAGGAAAACAGTTTGCAGTACGTCCTCCGCGTCAGCGGCGTTGCCCGTGATGCGGAATGCGGCGCCGAACACCAAGCGATGGTGCGCTTGAAAGAGACCTTCCAATTCGTCAAGGAGATCGGGAATCGCTTCCTCCGCTGTCGCCGGCACCAAGGTCACCTCCTGATGACTACCTTCATACGTAATGACGACAGACTGCCCTGATTATTACAGCGGAAGAACTCTTTTGCGAGAAAAGTCTGGGAGGGACAAATCCGTCCTCGGGCGCCGACCGGTCAAATTGTTCCGGCGCTGGTGGGGATGCGGCCTAAAAAGTCGGCTAGCCTGGATTTCTCAACACGTTAGGGAAGGGCGTCTGATATGCCGTCATTCTGAGCGTTCATAGCCGAAAACGGTCGTCCGCGATGTCAGAAACAGATTGCCGTGGGGTAAGGACCGAAGGGTAGTTGTTTCGTACCCTGCAAGGGCACAAAATAGAGGCCGGGGCAACGCCCCGGAAAGCGCCACGCTCATTCACCGACTTTCAGGAGAGTCAGGAACGGCGAATGCTAGTAGAACTCTTCCATGAGGTCTTGAAACAAGCCCTCATCCACACCCAAGGGTTGATTGACCAGCGGTCCCCGCTTAAACGCTGGTTCGCAGTCTTCGTAGGTAGCTTCCTCGCTCTTGTAAAGCAGTCCTATGGGAATCTTTGGATCCCACTCGAACGCTTTTCGCAAGGCAGATTGGACGTCGGAAGAGTCGTAGCCTTGTTCATCTTCGAGCTTGTAAACTCGTTGCTTGAACCAGGGATACGTATTGATTTTGTTGTACGTGACGCAGGGGCTGAAGACGTCAACCAAGGCAAACCCGTGATGGGAGATTCCACCCGCAATGATATCCGCGAGGTGCTTGGGCTCTCCGGAAAAGCCCCGAGCCACGTAGGTTGCGCCGGAGACGAGGGCCAGAGCAACAGGGTTGATCGGCAGCTCGACATTGCCGCGCGGCGTGGACTTTGTCTTATGTCCCTTGGTGGTGGTGGGTGAAGCCTGGCCGGTGGTCAACCCGTAGATCTGATTGTCCATGACGACATAAGTCAGGTCCAGATTGCGGCGCATGGCGTGGACGAAGTGGCCGAGCCCGATTCCGTATCCATCTCCATCGCCCCCCGTAATGACGACATGCAATTCGTGGTTGGCAAGTTTGGCGCCGCTCGCCACCGCCACTGCGCGTCCGTGCAGACTGTGAATGCCGTAAGCGTGGAAAAACCCCGGCAGGTTCGAGGAGCAACCAATTCCCGAAACGAGGAAGATATCCTTGGTCGGCAAATGCAATTTTTGCGCGGCGATTTCCAGCGCTCTCAACACACCGAAATCACCGCATCCGGGACACCAATCCGGTTCCACGATGCTCTGGTACGTTTCAAGGGGAAGTTCAATGACGGTGGCCATAGTAACCTTGCCTCCCTGCCCCGATGGCAATGCATTTGAGGGCTATCTTCATGCAAGCGCGCCTGCCGCGATGGCGGGCTCCCAGGCATGCAGAGCCCCGGTCTTTACTCCGATCTTTATCTCCCCACGTTTTACACCAGAACTCCTATCGACAAGCTCCACACACCAAAGGGGTTCACCGTAAGCGCTGGCTTCGGCCATTTCGATCAGATCCGGCCGGGCGGCGTCAGCGAGATGGGTGCGAATGTAGTGGTACGCCATCTCGCGGGCCTCTTCCAACGTCACATCGAGATTCTTCGGCGTTCCGGCCAATATCCTTTTCACTTCCTCCGCAATGATGCGCGGCTCAAAGGGTTCGCCGTCGTACTTTAGAATGAGGTCATGCACGCCGATTCCAGTTTCGGCGCGCAGGAAACGCGCGAACTGGCCGCTGTAATTCCCTTCCAC
This sequence comes from uncultured Acidobacteriota bacterium, assembly GCA_963832915.1. Classification (GTDB taxonomy): domain Bacteria; phylum Acidobacteriota; class Terriglobia; order UBA7540; family UBA7540; genus CAVROP01. The sequence continues at coordinate 33,603 of CAWHWE010000040.1, read as the reverse complement.
GCAAATCAGCATCTTGGAATTCTTCAAAGCCGCCGTCACTTCCTTGGTATGGAAGGGGTGCAGGTAGTTGATGTGCAGTTGGTTGGCGTGAATTCCCTCGGCAGCGAGGAGCGCGCGAGCCTCTCCGATCACGCCGCGCGTGGAGCCCCAGCCGATAAGCGTCAGCGGGGCATCGGGCGGCCCTTCGAGTTGGGGTGGTTTGAGCTCAAGGAGCGCACCCTCCATTTTTCGCATGCGCTTTTCCATGACCTTGCGCCGTACAGGAGGCGTTGTGAACACGTCGCTGATCACAATCCCTTCCTCGTCGTGATCGTCGGTGGCGGCAATAAATTCGGCGCCCTCGGTGCCCGGCAAGGCGCGCGGGGATACCCCCGAAGCCGTAAAGGCATATCGTTTGAACGCGCCATTTCCAGCCGGCCTATGTTTCACCAGTTCGCCGCGCTCGATGGGCACGTCATGCCGAAGGGCATCCGCCTCAACCGTTTCAGGATGCTCCGAGAGGTACAAGTCCGAAATGATCAAAACAGGAAGCTGATATTTCTCGGCCAGGTTGAAAGCCTCCACAGCCGTCCAGAAGCAATCCGTCGTATCGGTCGGGGCGATGATGACGCGTGGGAAATCCCCCTGGGAAGCACCGAAAACCTGGTTGAGGTCACCTTGTTCCGTCTTGGTGGGAATACCCGTAGACGGTCCGCCGCGCTGCACCTCCACGACCACGACCGGCGCCTCGATCATGCCGGCCATTCCGATGGCCTCCGACATCAAGGCGAATCCCCCGCCTGAAGTTCCGCACATGGCGCGCACCCCGGCGTTTCCAGCGCCGATGGCCATGTTGACAACCGCCAGCTCGTCTTCGCATTGCTTGACTACGACGCCGCATTTTTCTCCATGGTTGGCCATCCAGTGGAGAATGGAGGAGGCCGGGGTCATGGGATAAGCGGAATAGAACTTGCAACCCGCCGTCACAGCGCCCAGGGCAAAGGCTTCGTTCCCGGTGATGAAGGGCCGGCGAATGCCGCTTAAGGTCCACAGGTCTTCTTTCAACGGCACAAAATGTACTCGAGCATATTCGAACCCCGCCTTGAGGATACTCACATTCTGGTCAACCACTACCTGCCCTTTGTGCTGGAACGTGTCCGCGAGGACCCCGGCCGTGGAGTCAAAATCAAGCTGGGCGAGGAATACCGCAGCCCCCAGGGCGACCGTGTTCTGCATGATGGGCTGGAGCCGGCCCAAATGTTTGGTGATTTCATTAACCGGCATCGGCAGTGGGACGACACCGTCACGCAGGAGGGAAGTGTCGCAGCTGAAGCGGTCCGAGTTGTAGAGAACACCTCCGCCGGGCTCAACTTCTCGCGCGTGACGTTCTACCGAATCCTGGTTGAGGGCAATGAGCAGGTTGAGATGGTCGCCGTGCGAGTACGCCTTTTCTTCCGAAATCCGCACCCGGAGCCAGATATGCCCTCCGCGGATAACAGATTGATAGCTGTTATAAGCGGAAACGTAAAGGCCACGGCGGGAGACGCCCTTCGCAAGCGTATCCCCGGATTTATCCAGTCCGTCACCCGCTGCGCCACCAATCCCGATGGTAAATTCAAGAGGCATTGTCCCCCCTTTGATTGTTCAAACCCGGGGTTAACGGTTCGAACCTGGGAATACTTATTCATTTGTGCTTTCTTCAGCCCTGGCTTTGTTTCAGGAAAAACCTGTTTCCCGTGGAACCGATTCTCTTTTCGATTGGCGCCACTCACTCTAATCATAGCACTCTCCAAGCGGAGTTCAATAGCTAAGTCAATGCTCCTCATCGGCATGGGTTCGCCCACGGAGAGGACCTCAACGCTTTATGGGCCACTTAATGGCTGATCCCGATCATGGCCACTACCGCACTGAAAAGGAAGGTCGAAGAGCAAAAGCGACGAGACCCCATCAAGCTCCTGACATTGGTATTGGATGCCCTAGCTATCATGACCCTTGAAAAAGTGGAGGATGAGCGTGAAAGGGTTCTCGTTTTAGTGGAGGATGCCATTGCTTTCGCTGAACAAATTCTTGACCCGCTGCCTTCTGATCTTCTCACGGATATTTATTTGCCCTAACCCGGATTTCTCACCACGCTGTGCCGTTTTAAGTCAGGCGACCGGAAGGGCGGGGTTTTAACCCCGCCGCAAAGCAGCTCCCAACCTTCTGTTCGTCTCGTGCCCCGCGCAGTCCCGCAGTCGCGGGACTGCGCGGGGCACGAGACGGGGGATCAATTAGAAGCGTCGGTAAGGGCGGGGTTAAAACCCCGCCCTTCCCCGTTCGTGGTGAGAAATTCCGGCTAAGAGTGGAGGACGAACGGGGGAAGTTTCATAAACATTGCTTCGCGCAAGGCAACGGTAGCGGCGTGCCACGTACCGTACCTGGCGCGCCCCATCCAGATTGACGACGTGCGGTTACAGCTGGGACATTGGGCATGAGGAAAACCCACGGCCAGGACGGCGCTGACCGTGGATATCCGCTAAGCTAGGAATTTCTCGAGGGGCTCCCAATAGTTGGCTTTCCATCCCGCCGCCAGGTGTTCCCCCTGGCCAATGGGAAAGCCGGTATGGTCAAAAACAATTTTGGTCCCGGAGCCTTGCGGCGCGAGTTCGAATTTCACAATCGAGTAGACGCCCGGAGCCCAGTAGGCCACTCGCCAAGCTTGGACGATTCGCTGGTTCGGCACCAGTTCGATGTGTCTCCCTACGATATATCCGCCGAAAAGTAAAAACGCGCCTCCCGCCCCAGGGCTGATTACCGTCGGCGCATTTTGGAGCGGAATGCCGGACTTCATGGCTGCACTGAGCTGCGTAACCTTGTTGAACTGTGTAGCGTCGGTGAGTGCCTGGTAGACCCGCTGCCGGTTCGCCTTGAAGACGGGTTCTTGATGAATGGATTCGGCCGTGCGAGAAATCTCCTGCTCGGTTCCCGCCCCAGCCTCGGTTGAGCCCAGGGCCAGACCACCGAAAGCGATGGCAACACCGGCGATCACCTGCCGTCGCGTCGGCCTAATGGTGCTTGCGGTCGAATTCTCTCTTGGGTCCATCATTCCACTCCCTGATTCTTGCCGCTCCACGTCACTGCATTAAAGCACTCGATCGAAATATGTTCAGGATAATTCATTCCTGGACCAATTTTAAGGCGAATCTTTGCCACATCTCATGCTGGCACTGGCACACACGAAGATTTTCCGCTAGTGTAGTGTCCCAGAAATAACTGGACATGGCGTTCGACGTAGCGCCGGTCCCGCAGGGCGGGACCGGCACCTGCCGACCTAAAGGTCGGCGCTACACTGTCCAGCCAATTACGGGACACTACACTAGCCTTTTAAAGTTGAAGGAGACCAAGTGAGATCGAGCCTTGCGACGAGGCTCCACCCTTTGGCGTAGGGCCCCGATATATCGGGGCATTATGGGGCTGTGCCGGGATGAAGAGTCTGTGTGAAAACTCGTGGATTCCCGCTTTCGCGGGAATGACAGGTCGGAATACAGCCCCTAAATCCAGCGCTGTCACCCCCGCGGGAGCGGGGGTCCAGCCTGGCCAATGCTAGACACGAGTTTTCACAGAGACTCTGAAGCCCGGCGCTACAAAACCAAATAAAGGGGACATTTCTAAAGAGCTTCGACATTAGTTTCTGCGGACTCTTGCTATCGCGCCTGGCCTGGAATAGACTGTGGGCTCTCATTTTTCATCCTGAATCAAAGGCCGTGAATCCGGACATGCGAATCAAATTCCTCTATCTCTTCTTTCTCCTCGTTCTGCCGCTGCACTTTGCGCAGGCGCAAAGCGCCGTGCCCACTTTCCAGCACGCCATCGGCCAGGGTTCCTACACTCTGGTCGGCCGCGATCCGGCACAGGGAGGCGTCACCACCATCCCTACCGTGCTGGTTCCTATCACGCTCTCCTTTGAGACGAAGAAGGCCGCCGGCAAGCCCTTCATCATGGACGCAGCCCCGGACGTGCCGCGCCTCCTCCGCTCGCCCGTTTTCTCCAAGTTCGCCTTCCCCTCCGGCGGTAAGACGCAGTATGCCGATGCTCTGCTGCGCAACACCTTCCCCAAGGCTGGCGGGTGGCATACGCTGCTCGGCAAGCCCAAGCTGAAGCCGGTGAAGATCACCGTCCCCGCCGGCAGCGGCTACATCCTCACCTCGAAGCGGACCGGCGGCTCCTTGGCCGTCGTCGACGTCGAGTTTCTGCAAAAGGAACTCTTCAAGCAACTTCCCAAACAGGAAGGCATGCTCGTCATCGCCATGACGCATAACACCACTTACTACGCCGATGGCGACGCGACGGTGTGCTGCTCTTGGGGAACGCACGGCGTTGACTCCGCCACCCAAAACTCCTTCGTACTCGGCTCGTATCTCCATGCCGCACCCGCCGTAGTCGAGGACGGTGACGTGCAGCCTCTCACTCAGCAACTGGCGGAGTTCATCAACGATCCCCTGCACGATGCGCTGCTTGGCAGCCGCAACCTCAAAGGTCCTGGTAACAGCTTCCCCAGATGGATGCGTCCCGCCTCGATGCGTCCGGGCGACCAGGGCGGCTGCGGTGGCGCAGGGGCCGCCTCCGCCTACTTCCTTCTGGAACCCACAAATACCAACCCCAAAAACAACATCCCCGCATCGAAAGCTTTCGTCGCCCAAGTGGGCGGAACCGCCTATCATTTGCAGAACGTCGCCCTCCTGCCCTGGTACACCGGCGCCTCTGAAGGACTCGGCAGCACTTATAGCTTCCCCGATGCGCAGGCTCTACCTGAGCCTGCCAAGCCCTGCCCGGCGCGCGGCAGACGTCCAGGCGCAGGCGGTGGTGCGTTTGCACCTCCTCAGCCCACGGTCGCGGCGGTCCCCGCGAGCGGCTCGCCTAACGGCCACGAGCTCATCGGTTACGCCGCCGGCTATGGCTTCGGGGCGTCGCGGCTCCGTGACATTGCACCGCAGTGGGACGTCATCATCATCGCCTTCTCCACACCGGATAAGAACGCACCGGAAGGCACCATGCAGTTCCGCACGCCCGCTGGGCTTGACGCCAATCAGTTCAAAGGGGACATCGCCTATCTGAAAAGCCAGGGCAAGAAGGTCTTGATTTCGCTCGGTGGCGGCGGCGTGTACGTCTCACTCGACAGCCCGAATTGCGTCTCGAACTTCGTTTCCTCTGTCACCCGCATCGTGGCCGACTATGGTTTCGACGGTATCGACATCGACCTCGAAAGCCCATCGCTCGACATCGCTCCCGGGGACACGGACTTCAAGCATCCCACCACGCCATCCATCGTGCATCTCATCTCAGGAATGCGCCAGTTGCGCGAGCATTTCGGCCCCAGCTTCATGATCAGCCTGGTGCCCGAAGGCACGCAGATCCCTGCCGGCTATCCGAGCTACGGCGGCCAATTCGGCACCTACCTGCCCATCGCGTACGCCATCCGCGACATCCTCTCCTTCATGGATGTGCAGGACTACAACACGCCGCCGCTGGAAGGCCTCGATGGCGAAATCTATCAGGCCGGCTCCGTGAACTACCACGGCGCCATGACCGACCTCGTGCTGCAAGGCTTCAATGTTGGAGGCGATCCTAACCAGTTCTTCCCGCCCATGCCGGCCGACAAAGTCGCCGTGGGCTTCCTCATCGGAGATACGACGCCCACCGAAGTCAATGAGGCGATGGACTACATCATCACGGGAAAGGCTCCCGCCGGGACCGAGTACAAGCTGCGCCAGCCCGCCGGCTACCCGGGCATGATCGGCGCCATGTTCTGGACCATCGACGCCGACCGCCGCGGAAACTACGAATTCTCCAACGTTGTCGGCCCCCTACTCCACGGTTATCCGGCGACCAAGTAGGCTTTACAACGGCCACGGGGCACTGCTGGGCTGTAGTAGGGGTACGGCTTGCCGTACCCTCTCGGTTCGGTTGCCCGATAAAAATGAAGAGGGTACGGCAAGCCGTACCCCTACAGCCAGGGCGGGGTTTTAACGCCGCCCCGGAGTTTCTACATTCTTGCTGGGATTTTCAGGCCTTACGCAACTTGCCCTCTCCCCCAAGGAGTCTGTGTGATAACTCGATTTTTCGCCCTTTTCCACAATGCAAGTGACTGATTCTCCGTTGGCGAAAACGCGAAATCAGAGGTTGTCACACAGACTCCCAAGGGTTGAGCATGTCCCACATCTTTTGCTGGACACCGGGGGGTGCGAGCGCTACTGATGCCAAAACGAGCCCCAACGGGGCGACCTATCCCGCCCTGCGGGACCAAGCCAACGGCCTGGGTCCGAGAATCCGTCTTTTTCTTTGCGGTAAGCCCTGAAAAGGCGAAATGGCATTGGGGGAGACACGTGGACGGCCGCCTAAGCCCGGCCGGTGGATTTATCACGCCCTTTCAGGGCTTGAGAACCGGAAAGAGGTTGAACTTTCTGACCCAGGCCGTTGGCCCATAAGCGCTAACTTAAGGCAGAATCCCTGTGCGGGGGGACCGTTGCCCCTCATCCGGACGAAAATCGGCAAGCCTGACCTTGACTTCCACCTTCCCAGAAGCGGACTTCGGGGGATTGAACGGTTGCGCTTCCACAAGTATATCGTCAAAGTGCAGAGCGCGGCGAAGCGGGCACAGCGCAATCCTGTGCTGAGCGTTTGCGGATCGTCGCCGATTGACAATGAAAAGCTCAATTCAGGGAAGGCGAGATTAATTCATCTCCATCCAGAGGTGGCATAGGTCAATGTCCGGCAGGCCGTTTTGTCTTGCGTGCGACGAACGAAAAACGGCCACCCTTAGCGTTGCATCTTTGCGCTCGAGTTGGAGCAAGTCCTTCATTGTCCAACCGGGTCGGGTGCCAGCAAGCTCCTTGATCCACCCTGCCACACGTGCATCCCAAAAACTCGTGGTTTGTTCCTGAACGTATCCGATCATTCCACCAAATGTGTGGGCTGCTCCGTGAGACCCCTCTTTAAAGCGCTGAATGCCGCCGGTCGAGGTATGCGAGCTGATGACGTACTCGCGTTCATCTCGGTCTTTGCCCTTAGGTATGGGGAACCTCTTGCATTCGATAGGCATCAGGCTGTTGAAGTCTGTGTGTACGCGGCCTTCGATGCAGATAGTAGTACCGGATGGCGCGGGGACCAAATCAATTTTGCGCCCTTTGTTTTCTTCATCGGATTCTTCGACTCTGAACTGAAGAATGTCCCAACCAGGGGCGTGCCGTGCTGCGCTGTTGAGATGTGCGCAGAGTTGAGAGGTGAGAATCGTTTCCGATGTGGCGCTTGGGCGTTCAGGACGATCTCTCCACCGCGGCAGTTCATCGGCGATGAAGTCGAGTAGCCCCCGCCGGAACGTCGCGGGTCTCTGCACGTCCGCGCTGAAGGTGCCAAACTGGACGGAAGTGTCGGGGCCATTCGCCAACATAAAGAAAAAGAACATCAGAATCCCTGCGCTCGAAGGTCTGCCAATGTTTCATCGGCATCACGCAATGCCACGGAGCGCAACCAATAGCGCACTCGATCCGGTTTCAATAAAAAAACGAAGTTGCCATCGTAGAGGCGGGCAATCCGTGTCACGTGGAGCGTCGTGCCCTTTTGTTCGCGGAGGATTGCGTCCAGCTTGCCTCTTAATTCGTCCGCTCCGCTCCAATCTACCTTACCGTTCCCGAAGACGAACGGCTGACAAATGATCCCCGGCCACACCTGAAGCTTCAGCGCTTGCAGCGGATTCGTTTTATAGATCGCATTAATCTGTCCGATGAAGACGGCATTGAAGTCCGTAAGGACCGCCTGATCGCTCTCCCCCATCGCTTTCGAGTCTTCACCTAACCGGATGAGATCGCGGTAAAAGTTTACAATGTCATCAACAAGAATTTGCTCATTCCTGCTGAGATCAAGAGTGCCACTTTCTGGATACGGAATTGAGAAAACATCGTCCGCTTGAATTGAAGTGGCTTTTTGAACAAATAGGCTTGGGCTAGTCAGTGCAATGTGAGCCCGCAAGGCGGGCTGCACACGGGACAGCCAAGTGCTAACGTTACGTAACTTCACGGTGTCATCTTTGTGGGCACAAATCCCTACGATTTGCTGTGTGTATGTCAGATACGTTTCAGTCCACAAACAGTGCGGAATGTCCATGTGTTCCCGGATGAGCAACATCGGCGGGGTGAACCGACTCTTTGTGTACGCCGACTTGAAACGGGTCGCCGAAACCGTTGTGATTTTGCTGCGGTCTAAACTATCATCCGACAATGCGATTGAGGGAAGTAGTGGTTTACCCGTAAGATGCGCAGCGAGAACACGTTTCCCCTTTCTGCCCTCGATGAATCCTTCGCCGTAATCCCACCTTTGAGCCTTCGCATATTCTCCTAGCGTACGGAAGCCCTTTAATCGATCTGCAAATGCTAGTGCTCGTCCACCGCCCAGCAAGTCGGTACGCCAAACTCCGTCATTGCTCAAAGTGAGTCGGCGTGGCAGCCAGTGAAAATCGTAGTAGTCGATGTCGAATCCCTGCCCAGCGTCCACGCGTCCGCTCCGGCGGAACGTCGCGTGGAGAATCTTGCCACCCGGGGAAGCTATGGAGGCATGGGCGACGACAACCAATACTTTGGTGTCGGCGCCCCCCTTTTGGAAAAGTCCCCGCACTGACGTAAAATCTAGTAGTTCCCGAACATCCCAGCTTGCAATGAACTGCCTGCGGAAGCCGAGCGATTGTTGGTTGTATAGAAAGCTGTATTGCTGAAGCATGCTTAGCACGCCACCCGCAGCCACCATTCCCATCGCCTCGTGCAGAAACAGGTAAGCCAGTTGCTTGTCGGGTAACGGACCGTGGGTCTTTTTGTATTGCAGGTAGCTGCGCTCCGCCCCTGGAGTATTGAGGCTAGACTTGAATGGCGGATTTCCCACCACTACTCCAATAGGCTCTTTCACCAAGCCTCTGCCCTTAGCGTCAAAGAAGCAGGATTGATGCAACGTTTTCCCCGCCAACGGCGGAAAGAGCTTTATGCTAGCACGGATCGTTTCCGGCTCTAGGGCGTCGCAGAGTGCTAGACACAGGCTGAAGGCAGCCAGTTCCACCGCGCCCGGCTCCAGATCAATCCCGTGGACCTTGCTAAGCAAGCCCTTCAGGACGGTGACGTTCGGCCTTTTCCACTCATTGCGGCTACGCCAGTGCAGGACCAAGCGCTTGTAGGCCTCCACCAGGAAAATGCCAGAGCCACAGGCGGGATCGAGGATGATTTCGTTCTTTTGTTGCAGTCGGTCAAGCCTTGGCCAGCTTAGCGCCTCGTCCAGCATCAGCCGCACCAGGAATGGCGGGGTGTATATGGAACTGTCGGTGTCGTTGACGAAAAGTTGATAGATGTGGCTGATGAGCTCAATGGGCAAGTCTTTAAATGAATAAAGCTGCCAAAGCGTCAGTTGTCCTCCCAGTTCTTCGCGCCCCTCGACGAGCTTCGCGAAGCTTGCAAGCTGGCCGTTGTCCCTGAGAGATTCCCGATCCGCGTCCTCCAAAATGAAGACGTAGCCATTAAACCTCTCCTCCAAATCTGCCAGCAGCTTCACCAGTGCCTCGCCATTCGCCAGCACCTGGAAGAATTTCGTCGCTCCATCCTGGTATTGTCCGAAGTAACCTGGGAGAAAAACACCGCGCGCTTCCAGGTAAGCGATGAGCAGCGAAAGAATCAGTAGCTTCCGCCGGAGATGCTGCTTAAGGATGCCCTTTTCGTTTAGATCGGCATTGAGTTGCTTCACCGCGTCAATGAGGCGCTTGTGCGCAGCCTGGTTGGCAGACAGCATCAGTTTACAAACTGCGGGATCGTCCCACAGGGTGCCATTACGCAGCCTCGAAGCGTCCCACCAAGGATCGTCACTAATGGTAAGCGCGGTTTTGAGGGTCTTGACTGGTTTGCAGATCTTCTCCCCCGTCGCGGAGACGAAGTCGGGCTTGTGCGCGCAGCGAAAAAGCTGCACGAGGCCCGGCGTCTTGCGGTACAGCAACGGCACGCCACCCCAACTCCATAGGCGCTGATGAAGATCAGCAAATTGTGGATCGTCGGCCGGACCGTCCGAAATAAATACAAAAGCCTGTGCTACCGGGGACCGACCATTGCGACCCGCTTCGAAGAAGACAGCGTGAGCTCCGTAACCCTCCGCCTTCTCCATCACGGCTACCTCGTCAGGCGGCCGTCCGTCGCGTAGGTATCCCTCAACGGGGACAAGACCGTCCTCAGTTGAGCCCCTTGCAGCCCGGTTCAGGTTGAGCAGCCACTTTGCGCGATCATTCATTTTACGTGCTTTTTCCAACAGTGGTAAGTAACGCAGCCACGTTCGAGAAGGCTGCGGGCCTTCATTGTCCGGACCGTAAATGCTGAGGAGTTAGGGAACAACACCGGGCTATCTGCTCATCTCGGTCCGGGTATTCAAGCGCCCCACTAAAATTGCTACGCATGGTAATTCGCTTTTTATTCGCCTTTACCATTCTACTGCATGGCCGGGAATTCTTCAAACAGATTTCCCCTCGTAACGGGTCTCAAACCCAAGGTCCTTCAAGAGTGCGACAGCCTGGTGGGAATTGGTGCCGTCATTGGGGGCGACGCCCGCCGCCCTGAGCACGAGCGGTCGAACGGGAAGCTCTTTTCCTTCCACCAAGACCGTCCATTTTGGCATTCGACGGCTCCACTGGAAGCTCCCGGCCGCCTTGATTATGTCCTGGCGACTAAGCGCCGCTACCTTCGGACTCGCCATAAATTCCGTACCCCCCACAGCCTTACTCACCACCATCGTACGCATACTATTACTATTCACCATGGGGGGGCAACAGGATAAAACAAAATTTGAGACGAGCACAGTTAGCTCCGGAGTTGTTGGTAGGCATCCCCCATGCCCCGGAAAACTACGTTGGCAGAGATTTTGCCGGAATCGGCACGATAGACATCTATGAAAGTGGGGAGCTACAAGATCGCCTGGGTCGCTTGGCTGTGTCGCCAAACCGAAGAAGTGCCACTCGCATGCAAACTCCCCGGATACGGGGTTCCGGGAAGTTGCCAGGGCACTTCAAGCCCAAGCAGCTTAAGTTAGCGCTTATGGGCCAACGGCCTGGGTCCGAGAATCCGTCTTTTTCTTGGCGGTAAGCCCTGAAAAGGCGAAATGGCATTGGGGGAGACACGTGGACGGCCGCCTAAGCCCGGCCGGTGGATTTATCACGCCCTTTCAGGGCTTGAGAACCGGAAAGAGGTTGAACTTTCTGACCCAGGCCGTTGGCCCATGAGCGTTAACCTGACCGCCAGATGTGCCCGAAAGCCCGCCTGGGCGGGCGGTCCCGCAGGGCGGGATGGCCCACGGCGAAAGAAGGTGTGAAAAAATCCCTGAAAGAGCAAAAGCATTTCACGCAAAGGCGCGAAGTCCAAGAAGGCGCAAAGAATAGAAAGCAGTTGTTATTTGCGAGTTTTTGCGCCTTGGCGTCTTTGCATGAGATTGTTTATTTTTTCACAGCTTCGAAAGCCGTGGGGAAATAGAGAAGTGGAAATACGTCTCAAGCCCCGGCAGGGGAGACATAATCACGACGGGCCGAGCGCGATTCTTATGTCGCCCGCAGCAGCGGGCTCACGTCCTAGTCTGCGCCGCACGCTCCCACGGCTTTCGCCGTGGGCCACATTATGACGCCGCTAACGCGGCTTCGGACGATGCCGAACCCCTTAAGTTAACGCTTATGAGCCGTTGGCCTGGTCCCGCAGGGCGGGATAGCTCAACCCTTTGGGGCCGAAAGCATGCATCCCGCGGAGCTCCCGGTGTCCAGCAAAGGATGTGGAACATGCCCAGCCCCCAAGGGGGAGAATGCAGAAACTCGCGGGCGGGGTTAAAACCGCGCCCTTCCCGCCGCCCGGCTCAAAACCGCGGAGAGTGGTGAGAAATCCGCGCCAGCCCGTGTCTGCCGTCCGCAACGGTCAAGCTGGGTCCGTCTCCGTCAGACGTTCGTGTACCACGGCACATTGACGAGGAAAACCCGCTGGTTCCCTTTGGCGAGCAAGAGCGCCCTTAGCCATTCAGCGCGTTGATTGTGCAGGAAGTAATGATACCAATGCCGCTCCACTAACTCTGGAATCAATACGGCGATTTGCCGGCCGGGGTTGGTCCGCTCGAGTTCCAGAATATAGTCCAATATCGGGGTGATCACGAAGCGATAGGGCGACGGCAGCACCACCAGGCGCGGCGCCACCCGGCCCGCTCGTTTTGCCGGTTCCTCCACGTCGCGTTGCCATGTTTGGCAAAAATTCCCGCTGTCCTTTTCACAGTCGATGTGCAGAGCCTGTACCTCGGAAGAGAGAGTGAGGGCAAACCGCAGGCCTTTCTGGGAGATCCGGTTCCAAGAGAGGATCGGAACCACCACCAGCGGAGCCCGCAAGTCGCTCAAATCCAGAGGGACAGGGTTCGCCACCTCTGCCTCAACGCGACGATAGTGCCTGCGGATGGCAACCATCACAATCATTATGGCGGGAATGAGTAACACCGTTACCCAGGCCCCTTCAGCGAACTTTGCCACAGTTACCACCATAACTGTGGTTGCGGTCGCCACCGATCCCAATCCGTTGACGAACATGCTGCGCCGCGACCCTTTGCCTCCGGTCCGTTTCCAGTGGGCTACCATGCCGGCTTGGGACAGCGTGAACGCCAGGAAAGCGCCCACGGCAAAGAGCGGAATCAACCGGTCCGTGACCCCGCCAAACAAGATCAGCAGCGAGGCGCAAAGCACTGCGAGCACCCAGATCCCTTGCGAGTACACCAGACGCCTTCCGCGCGAGGCGAAGCCCTGGGGAAGAAACCCGTCCTCAGCGACGGCGCGGCAGAGTCGCGGAAAGTCCGCAAAGGCGGTGTTGGCCGAAAGCGCCAGCACGAGCAGGATGGAGCCCATGGTGATGTAGTAGAAGACGCCCTGCCCTGCCACGGCGGCGGTGAGCTGTGAAAGCACACTCTGGTACCCTGCTTTCCCGGGGTCGGTGGCGCCAATGTGGTAGGCACGAACCAGATAGGCGATTCCCGCCAGCAGCACAATGAGAATCGCAATGATGGCCGTCAGGGCTCGCTGTGCGGATTTCACCAGCGGCTCCCGGAAAGCCTTAACGCCGTTGCTGATCGCCTCTACGCCGGTCATTGCGGTACACCCGCTGGAAAAAGCCTTGAGCAAAAGCCAAATGCCAACCGCGGCCGTGGGCAAGGGCAAATGCGGCGGAACAACGACGGGCGAGGGATGGCCGCCGGCGGCGAGCATCTTGACCAGTCCGAGCGCCAAGGTGACGAGCAAGCTTCCAACAAATAGATAGGTTGGGACAATAAACATTGCGCCGGTCTCGCGAACGCCGCGCAGGTTGACGAGGGTGATGACCAGCAAGATCACCAGACAAATCAGCAGCGTGTGCGGCTGGAGCGACGGCACTGCGGAGACGAGCGCCCCAACCCCTGCCGAGATTCCCACCGCAGCAGTCAGAACGTAGTCGATCATAAGGGCAGCGGCCGCAAGCAGCCCGGAAAAGTCTCCCAGGTTCTGGCGAGCCACCGTATAGGAGCCGCCGCCGGTCGGGTAAGCTTCAATGGTTTGCCGGTAAGAGAAATAGACGATTGCCAGCAGGATGATGATGCTGGCCGTGATCGGCACAAGGTAAGCAATTCCCGCTGCGGCCAGCGGGATAAGCAGCGTGAGTGCCGCCTCCGGCCCATACGCAGCGGAGCTGAGTGCGTCCAAGCCAAAGACGGAGAGGCCTCCTACCGGCCCCAGCTTTTCTCCCGCTTCCTCCGAAGAACGCAACGGCCTCCCGAAAAGTAGATCGTTTAGTTTCATTGCTCATCCTCTAAGGCCCAAGTCGCCGTGCGCGATATCATGAAGAAGATCTTGCCACAAAATGCCGGAGGACTTCCCGGAAATGGCGGACTCCTCAGAATGACAGCTTCTACGAGTCTTTCCGCAGCCTGTGAAGCCTCGCCGACCTCAGACCCAGAAAGTCGCGCTTTTAGCCAGTTGGAGCCCCATGGTCGTCAATGGCATTGGTTGGTGCTTCAGGGGCTGAACAGGCTGCGGAAAAATTCGTCCCTGCCGTTATTCTTAGCGAAGCTTTGGAGTGCGGCAGCTTGCTGCCGCTTTGGCTTGAGCCAGCTTGCTGGCGAGCATTAAGGCTCCCGGTTGCAATCCCCGCGAGCAAGCTCGCGGTGAGGAAAGCGGCAGCAAGCTGCCGCACTCCAAAGCGGGCTGCGCCCGGACAGCCTCACGTGGCGCGCGGCGCCTGCCCCTGACGAGTTTTTACGCAGGTTCTTCAGCCCCGCCCTCCCGCACCCATGGTGAGAAATGCGAGCTACTGGCCTGCCTGTTTCTGAGGGCTTCCGGCGCCCGCATTTTGGGCCGGTTTGTAGGTCTCGAGGAATTCAGCAACGCTCGCCTCCTGGGCGTTCTTATAGGCGGCGCACAGGCCGATGCCTTCGAGCACTTGAGCGAGGATGCGAGGCCCTCCCGTGTACTTCGTTGACCGGCCGCTAAAGAAATTCTCCACGTCCTGGCGATGCTGAGAGTCGCAGTAGCCCGCGGCCACGTAAGGCAGGGAGGCCCCTGAATCGGTGGGAAGCCTGGCAATCAAGCGATCCCAATTCTGTTTCACAGAATCATAGGCGAGGTCGCGCGTCGGGCGCCACTGGGCGGGAGCGAAGAGGATGCCCAACGATTCCCGGCTGTCAAATTCATCGCTCAGTACGATGGACAGCGCGGCTTTGAGGATTTCGGGATCGCGGAACGAGCCGAGGCTGAGGATCAACTTTCCGCGGAAATTCTCTTCCGTCTCCTTCTTGGCCGCAGCACGCAGGCGATCGAACAGATCGCGGTCTCCGTGGCGCGCGGCGGTGGCAAGGACAACACCGACCATGTCAGGGGCGACCGCTTTATGATCGTCCAGCCACGCCAGGGCCAATTTCCTTGCTTGGGCGATCAACTCCGGGTCCTCGGCCTGATTGGCAAGCACATTGAGAAGCGCCGGGCGGAGGAGGCGGGCATCTTCGCTCTCTCCCGCCTTCGCTACCCAACCCAGGTCGCGAGCTCGTCCGCCATAAACGTCCAAGAGATAACGCCGGTACCGGGGCAGCAGGCCTTCCGGAACCAGGTTGTCTTGCAGGCCTGACGTAGTGTCCATAGTCTTCGTGACCACCTGGCGGGCAGGGTCCCGAGCGAGACTTGGTTCCAGGGCTAGCGCCGCGCCTAACGGAATCTTGCCATCCCGCGTGAGAAAGTCGATGTTGCCGACGAGTGCGACCCTCTCGGGAAGCGTGAGCGCACGCACGTCGTCTTTGAGGAGGGCATTGAGCAGGTTGCCCTCGTAAAACCCGAAGAAGTAGCCAGCCGCCCCGGCATTGGCCTCGACCCAGGCCGGGCAGCCGTCAC
Organism: uncultured Acidobacteriota bacterium; assembly: GCA_963832915.1. GTDB lineage: Bacteria > Acidobacteriota > Terriglobia > UBA7540 > UBA7540 > CAVROP01. The sequence continues at coordinate 18,209 of CAWHWE010000040.1, read as the reverse complement.
CCTGCGGGAGCTGCAACTGGGCCGATAGGTGCGTAAGCAGCTCACACTGCCGCGCCTCATGCTGCCCAGCCGGATAACGAACGCAGAGGGGAATTTCCCAGACTTGGTCCGCCGAACCCGCGGAACTCAGCGGCAGGTAACGCTGCTGGGAAAGTTTCAGGTAGGCCGCGTCGCCGCTGCAATCCAACGCAGCCGTTACCAGCGGCACACCCGGCTGGTCGAGAAAGGTCGAGAAGGCCGGAGCAACGCTGGCATCCTCGCCGGCGAGCGCGGTTAGAAACTCAGCCGAGGTGGCATTCTTCCAGGAATACTTCGCGAGATAGCGGCGAATTCCTGTCCGGAATCTCTCCCCGCCCATATAGGACTCGAACATATTCAGTAGCGCGGAGCCTTTGTCGTAGGTGATGGAGTCAAACGCGTTCACAATGTCGTCGTTCGACTCGATGGGCTGCCGCACCCTGCGCGCGCTCACCAAGCTGTCGCTTTGCATGGCGCCCTGATAGCTGTTCAACGCCGCCACGTCCGCCTTCCATTCGGGGTGGTACCCATTCACGATTTTGTTCGCCGTCCAGGAGGCAAAGCCCTCGTTGAGCCAGATATTGTCCCACCAGGCAGTGGTCACGAGGTCGCCGAACCACTGATGAGCCAGCTCGTGGGCAGCCGTCCATACCCAATCGCGCTGCCGCGACGTGGTGTCTTGATCGGGTTTGGCGAGAATAATACTGCTTGCATAGGTGACGAGACCCGCATTCTCCATGGCCCCGTCGAAAAGCGGAATGGCGACTTCATCGAGCTTGTCGTAGGGGTACGGAATATCGAAGTAACTCTCCAGCAAGTTGACGATGGCAGGAGTCGTTTCGGCCGCGTATTTCGCTTCGGAGCCGCGGCCGCGGGGGACTACGATGCGCACGCGGGTGTTTTTCTTTCCGGCGGGGCCTGCGTTGACGAATTCCAGGTCGCCGACAGCAAGGGCCACCAGATAGCTCGGCAGAGGCTTGGTCTCGGCGAATTTCACAGCTTTCATGCCATCGCCGCTGTCGGTCTCAGACAGCGTAGGCGCATTCGAAAGCGCCACATGGTCCTTCTTGACCCGCAGAGTCAACTGCCACGGCACTTTGTAAGCCGGCTCGTCGAAACAGGGGAACGCCCGTCGAGCCCAAATCGCCTCGAACTGCGAGTAGACGTACCAGCGGCCCCCATCTTTCATCTGAAAGATCCCCTGCTGATCCTTGCGACTGATCTCCCCCTGGTAAACGACGCGGAGCGTCGCTTCACCGGGCCCTATGGGATGGTCGAAGGCAAAGCCCACGTAATCTTGCGGCTCGCTGATGACCTTGGCTGCCAGCTTTTCCTGACCGACCGTCAGGGTTGCATCCTTCACGGTGAGCCTCTCGCCGTTTAGCCACAGGACCGAAGTGGACTTGGCGAGCTGGAGGTCGATTTCAATTGCTCCCGCGAAGGTGTCCTGGTCCGGGACCACCGTCAGCTCCACGCGGTAACGGACCGGCCCCACCTCATGGGCGGGAAGGCGGAACTTGGGTGGAATCAGGAGCTGATCCAAGGCTTGGCCCGCCCTGGCGGTCGAGGCGTACAGAATCGCCAAGGTGCACACCGCCATCACGACCAGAGTGGAATTGTGAACAAACCGTCGCATGATCTCTCCTCGGGCCGGCCGAGCCCTCCAGGTTGGGCAACGCACTGGCCAGGCTGTCACAAAGGACCATCCCTCGAGCCCGTCGAGGGATCATACTTCAGGTCGATTCGGCGGACAAGGCGAGGCGGCGCATTTTTGGAGTCCGCGGCTCTTCTAAAGACCTGGAATCTCAAAGACGGACGCCTGCCCTCAGGTTCGGGAACGCAAGGAATTAGTGGGGCAGAACAGTTGCGTCCGGCCATAAACGAGATGCAATCGTTGCTGTACTCCCCTTAGAACTTGCGCGAAGCGCCTTTGGAGTGCGGTAGCAGCAGCTACCGCCTTTTCGCCTTCGTAGACTGCTGTAAGTGGGCCACCTTGCTCTGCCGCAGACGGGCGGCCGTAGACGGGTCGGCGGCATCCGGTCGGACGACCCCCAACAACCGCTGGCGCCATTTTTGTTCTTCTCTTGTCGCCAGCGGAGTATTTACCAGACCCAGAAGGCGGTAGCTGCTGCTACCGCACTCTAAGGCGCTGCGCGCGGGCTCAAACCATGACTTGTCTTTGATCGACAGGTTCGAAATCTTCGGAAGAAGTGGAAAAGCCGCAAGGCTGAATTGCGAGCCTTGCGCTACGGCCCCTCATAAAGCAAGGGATGCAGCGATTTGTCTTATGATCTCTTGGTGCCTTGATATCTAGGAGGTAAAAGGCCTTGAAGAAGTCCTGGGCTAGGCATGTGGACACATTGCCCCTTGACAACGCGCCTCCATTGTGCTAGCCTACTCACGTGAACAGCCTGACCCGCGGGGAAGTCCTTTCCCCTCTATGCCGACACCCCCTCTCAGGAAGAACTATGTCCTTACGCAAAGCACCCCAACTTACGCCCGAACTGCTCGCCGCCTCGCGCCGGAATGCGCGACATTCCACCGGACCCCTCAGCGCCGCCGCCAACATGCTGCTGCGCCAGGAAGGCGCCCTGGACCGCTCCATCGACCGCAAAGTGAGGATACTGCTGAGGCTGCGGAAGGAATCTCCCAACCGCTCCCGCTGGTCAGGCCGAAGTCTCCACGATAGAGAACACCGAGGAGGCCACATACAGCGACATTATGTCCTATATATCGCAGGGTCTGGAAACGGTAGAAGACGCAAAACTGAATGAACGACGCGGGAATATCTATGAAAACAAAGGATCGGCTTTCAAAATCCCGCACCTAAGCGGGAATATTATAGAAAACAAATATAGTTACCATCAAGATGGGGGAATGTTATTGAAAAGACAGGGTGTTAGTTTCCGATAGGGGGGAAGATCAGGTGCGAGGCGCCACGTGTCAGGTAACAGGTTTCAGGAGGCAGAGGACCGGGGGCAGGCGCTCGGGCTGACACCGCCCGTTCAAGAGGGTCTCCCGCCTTACAAATAATTTATGTTTTCTTTGCGGAATCCTTGTTTCCTCTTTATGTTTCCTTTATGTGGAACTTGCTACGCTTCACTTGTGAGGGCTCGCAGCAAACTCAGGTTCTGTCAAAAGTTCTATGAAGGAGCGATGAGAGGCGAGAAGGGCACTGCGGGAAGAGTCGCAGGGATAAAGGGGTGGTGAAGGGATGGTTTGGATTTATCGCTTTGGTGCCAGGATTGATCTGGACTGAGGGGAGCGAGTTTGGGTCGCCCCCCGATCAATCCCGGCCCCAGGGTCGGCGCTCAGGTCGCATCCCTGCGTAGCCCTATCCTCCGCCCTGGCCAGTAGGAAGTTTACCTCTAGTTGGAGTCAGGCGGCCAGAGCGAGTTCGAGGATCTTATTCCATTTACCTTGCAGCGTCGTAACCGAACTGAGTTCCGGCAAGGGTACAGGGACCTGGTAGCCTAACGCCAAGTGAGGGCGGAGGAAGTTGTAGTGGGTGACAAACAGGGTGGTGAGCGCCACGGCGCCATTCTGAGTAGCGAAGCCACAAGCAGGGCGCACGTGGTACTTGTAGGTGCGATTGAGGCGTTCGATGAGTTGCTTGAAGGGGCGAAATTGGGTGGAGACGGCGTCGCGATTTTCCAGACCGATCACCTGCCGCAGGGTATGGGCGGGTTGGGAAGGGGAGCGGTGAGCGTTGAGGAAGTGCACGCTGGCTTGATAGGCAGGGTTGCCGTCAGTGATGAAACGCAGGGAGCGATCTTCCGGCAGGGTGCGAGCGGCTTCGCCCAGAGCCACGGTGGCGGCCAAGGCGTCGCGCTCCGCGGCCACGTGATAGGACGTGATCTGGTGTTGTTGGGGGTCCAGGAAGAAGAAAGTGTATTGGTGCCTGCCGGCGACACGAATGTAGGTCTCGTCGCCAGTGGCGGTGGAGCTGAGCGGGGCTTTGTGGCGCAGGTTGAAAGCGTGGCAGTAGTAGGCGGCGCCCTGCGCGTAGTTGAGGACAGACTGGTAGCTGAGGGGCACGCCGAAGACTTGACGCAGGATCTGGGCGGTTTTGCGTGCTGAGAGGGCAAAGGAGATGTGGAAGGCCAGGACCAGTCCTAAGAGATCGGAAGAACGATGAATGCGGGTCAGATCGACGCTAGGCCGAGGGGGAGCGGAAGGGGCGAGTTGAGCGGGTTGAAAGTGGTATTCGCGATATTGGTAGCGCAGCTTGAATTGCGAGAGGCGGAGCTTCTGGAGCAGCTTCTCGTTCCACTGCAAAGCATGTTGCTCCTGCAGGTAGCGAGGGCAGCGGTCGCAAGGGCACTTGTAGATGGTGCAGTCGGGGCGCTGTTTCCAGCGGTAGAGGGCGCTGTGGCAGTAGGGACACCAGTAAGGAGTTTTCCTGGGGCGATGACGGGGCGGAAGCTGGGACAAGCGGCCACAGACTTTACAAAGCAGTTGGCTGGCTTGGCGGCCATCGTTGAGGTAGAGGAAATCGCGAGGCGCACCGCAATGAGCACAGTGACATCGGGCAGGGGGGGTGCGTGTGCCCTGTCGCCGCACGGGAGCAAGGGGTCGGCCATGCCGCTCCTGATAGCGGTCACACAACTGCTGCCAGTCCAGGGTGGGCTGGGGAGGAGGAGGCGCGGGAGGCTGAATCAGAGGGGCTTGGGGATCGACGTAAAAATCGCGGTAGTGCGGATGTTGCTGGCGAAAATCGTCGCGGGGATGAACCTCGGGCTCGCGCCCGGCGAGGACCTGCTGCAGTTGCTCGATGAGCTCTTGCAAGTCCTGGCGAGTAAATTTCCGGCAGAGCCAAAGCACCAAACGTGTTATCTTACCCATAGCGGTGAGTCTCTCGGGAACCTGGCGGGTTCCCTGCAAGGTGATCTGGGAAAGAGAGACTTCACCGCTTTTTTGCTTCTTCAGTCAAGCCCGATTGCACAGCCGGACTCCGCGTCCCAAACCAATCAGACCCACCGCCGTGTCACGCAAAGCAGGGGGAGAAACCAGAAATACCAACTTCCCCCGTCGTTCCAACAGATTATCGCTTTAAAGAAAAGAAGTTTTTGACAGAACGCAAACTCACGGTGGGAGACTACTCCATGAACCGCAAACTTCTAGCTACTGTCATCTTGCCAGCCTGCATCGCGCTCCTGGTTGCCGTGCCGTTGTCGGGCGTCCCCGCCTTCGGGCAAACGATGTTCGGCGATATTCGTGGGACCATTAGAAACCAGGGTGGGCTGCCACTGTCGGAAGTGCAGGTTGCAGTGCATAGCGTGGAAGAAAACACGGATCGTACCGTCGTCAGCGGGGCCGATGGGACCTTCGCCTTCCAAAACCTCAAACCAGGGAGCTACCAATTGAGGGCGAGCAAAGCAGGGTTCGGAAGCTCTCCGGTGACCAACGTCGACCTGGCAGCACAGCAGAGCTTTCCGGTTGAAATGACTCTCGCAGCTCGGAACGGTCCCCAGGGATCGACTTATCCGGCCCGCAGCGTTGACACGCACGGACAACTACCAACCGAGAACCCGGACAAAGAACCACTTACCGAGCGGGAAAGGCAACTGCTCGATCGGCTCAACCAGTTGGAGCAACGTTTGGCTGTCTTGGAAGCAAAGGAAGCCAAGGGGGCCGCTCCGGCTCCAATCCCGGCTCAGCCGACGCCTGTAGCTGCACGAAACAAAGGGGTCACCCAGGCTGCTGCCCCGGCCACGCCCGTACTCGTGGCTTCGCTGGATGGAACTACAGGCTTGAAGCCGGCAGAAAAGTCCCAGGCGCTTTCACTCACGCCCGCCCCGGGGACGCCCGCAGCCACCAAGGCAACGGGGGCTTTCCTCGCGGCTGCGACCCCGGTTACACCCCCTCAGGAGGCTAGCCCCGGCAAAGACAAAAACATTGCTCCTTTTTCAGACGCCGATTGGTCCTGGCTCAACGGCAACCCCCGCACCAAAGATATCTATTGGGACTCGAAGTTCTTTACGCCGGAAATCCGATCTGACGTTACCTACACCTACGATTTCAACCATCCCAAGGACCACTCGATGGGTGGGTCGAGCGAGATCTTCCGCTCCCAAGAAGTCCAGATAGAGCAGCTCGGGGTCGGCGGCGACTTTCACTATGACAACGTTCGCGCCCGCTTGATGACCCAGTTTGGCATGTATGCCGAGACGACACCGCGCAATGACCCCAGCCCCGCAAACGGCCAATGGGATCTTGACACTGCTTACCGCTACGTATCCGAAGCCTACGGGGGATACCATTTCAACGTTCTGCACGGGATTAACGTTGATGCGGGGATTTTCATGTCTTATATCGGCCTATTCAGTTACTACAACTTCGACAATTGGGCCTATCAACCCTCCTACGTTTCCTCCAACACACCGTGGTTCTTCAACGGCGTTCGCGTGCAGATTTTCCCCACGGCGCACTTGAAAATTGAGCCGTGGTTCATCAATGGATGGCAGTCGTACGGCTCGTCCAACCACCGGCCCGGCCTGGGGGGGCAGATTAAGTGGACTCCGCGTCCCTGGATGAATATCATTTCCAACAATTACGGTCTGGGCCACGATGACCTGTACATACCCAACCGCGGCCGCATCCACACCGATGACAGCGTCGAGGTCAAATACTACGACCAACCTCTGAAGTCCCTCGACAAGATGGCGTTCACCTTTACGGGTGATATGGGTTGCGAATTTGGCGGCGGCGTGAGTTGCTACGGCAATAAAGCGGGCGGCCCCAAGCAAAGCTTTATTGGCTACATGTTATACAACCGCTTTTGGTTCCACAAGGACCTGTACGCCTTAACGCTGGGCGGCGGCCAGATCAACAATCCGGGACGCTATCTGGTGCTGATTCCTCCCATCAATGGAGAAACCGCGGCTTCCGCAGCGCTTAATTCACCCTATTTTACGGAGAATCCCGGGGACCAGTTCAAGGCCTGGGACGGCTCAATCACTTTTGACTGGATGCCCAAGCAGTACATCACTTTCCGCTGGGAGTTTGATCATCGGCACGCGAGTGTGCCGTATTGGTCGGGTGCGGGGGGAATTACGCCTCCCCCTGGCAGCAATAACGGCTACCCCAGCGAATACTCCTGTCAGGATGGCACCCCGTCGCTAACAAATGGGCCTGGCGCCTGCAGCGCAGACGGCGGCGTCTGGTACCCGGATCTTCGCAGGACGGAGAACTTCCTCGATTTCGACATCATGGTCAAATTCTAGGGACCGGGTGGCGGATATATCGTAGTGTGATATTTGTGACCTCCTCACCATTGGACTGTGACGCACTGGCGCGCCGGGAATGGCGCTGCGGGGCGCCATGATCGCGATATAAGAATATTTTATCGTAGAGACTCATATTATGTATGCTATTGACACATGTAATATGATGTAATCTAAAGAACTTGGGGCTCCGCATTTCACACAGGCTCAAAAGATTCAGTCATTAGGAGGTCAAAATGAAACTGCAATTCCACAGAGCAATCCTCTTTTCGGCGCTCCTGTTCGCCTGTCCGACGCTCATGGTCCCGCAGGAGCTGCCGGCGAGCGAGCCCAAGCTAACTCAGAGCGAGGCAGAATCCCTGCTTAAGGACCTGGCTTTGCAGGAGGAAGCTTTGGGGCAGTCGTGCCGTCGCATCGTCGCGATCTATCGAGAGATGGCGGCGCCTTCGGAATCAGACTCAGCCTCGGTTCGCGAACTGAAATCCAAGTACGAGCGTCTGGCTGAGAATGAAGAAAAGGCCGCCCTGGCTGCGCAGAGGATGGCCACTCATTATGCCCGGTTGGCCGTTCTGATGCAGCATTCTCCGGATGCGACGAAAACCAGAAGTTTATTAGGGGATTCTGCCTATCGGCGCTGAGGCAAGGTCGGACGGCACACCGCGCCCGGCTTTTCTTGCATAGCCTGGCTCCGGTGACATTTGCGAGACACGGGCGCTCCGGGGTGCCATGATCATATACGTGCCCAACAGCGGCATGTTACCCCACCTGCGAGACGACAGCAGCAGGGCACGTCCCCTGTGGACTCTTCTGGAACGCACTTAATGAAGTTCGCAAAATATAGTGACACCTCAGGGGTAGCGCCGGCATCTTGCCGGCATCGCAGAATGCCGCCTGGACGGCGGCGCTACGACGAAGGTTTGTCACCGTATTTTGCGAACATCAGTAATTGCTTGCCGCGTGTTGCCGGCGCCAGTCGCGCACGGCGCGGGGAATCTCCTTGAGGTTCTGGGTGGGAGTTCGTAAAGGGATGGCGCACTCCGGCCCGATCAGCCCCACACCCGCTTCCAAAGCCCTGAATACTTCTTCGCGAACCTGCGGCGGTCCCTGTGCATATAGGGTGTTAGGATTGTTGATGTTTCCTGCCAGGGCGACTCGATCGCGCATCACGCGCACAGACTCTGCGGCATCGTTCTTGGAATCGAAATGGAATGCCGCTACCCCCGTGCGGGCAATGGAGTCCATCCGGTCCATCGTCCGTCCGCAAATATGGAGAATCAGCGGAACCGGAAGCCTGCGGACGAACTCGCTGTGAATCTCGCGCAAGAATCGATCGTAATAGCCGGCGCTGACCAGGTCGCCCGTGGCGTGGTCAGGGAGGGTGAGTGCGTCCGCGCCTGCTTCGATCTGGGCCAGCCCGAACTGAACGGTTGCCTCCTTCAATTTGTCCAGACACTCCGCCGTCTTATCCGGATCGTCCGCAGACATGAGCAGGAGAGTTTCCAGCCCGAAACAATCATAGGCGAGGGTCCATGGTCCCATGGTCTTGCCGAGGATGGCCACCTCGCCGCCAAATTGCTTCTTGAGGATCTTAATCGCATCGAGCACGCATTGGGTATCAGGGTGGGCCAGGAAGTTCGAAGGGATTTTGATCTCGTCCGGATCTCGCCAAAGGGGCTCGCTGGTGATCGCGGTTGGCCAGTTGTCCTTCTGTCCCCATTGGATCTTGCAGCCCAAGGCCGAAGACTGCTGGATGGTGGAGAAATAAGGCATGATGGTGTCAAAGCCCAGCTCGGTATAGCTCGTAGCGCCCAGGCAGGCCATCAGCTCGGGGACGCGGTGGGCTTCCGGGAATGGCGCGTCCACCAAATCCATGAGCGCAACCGTTGCCACGGAGGTTGGGTTGCACACCGGCGCCCGGTCCACGGGCTCGCGGCGCAAAGCAGCTAAGACACGTTCACGACTATTCATGGGTTTCACCTCAGGCGCTTATTACAGCATATAAGGCATCTTCTGTCATGTTTGCCCCGGATTCATCTGCGCTTGACAATATCCACTGCACTTGATAGAAAGTGATGGCCTTGGCAGGCGCTTTTCTTCTTCGCAGCGGGCTTTTGAATCGAGGTGGTCAGGCGCGGCACACAGTTCCATTCAACATATGCGAAATCAACATTCAAGACGTTTGCAATGCGTTATCGCGGCAGCAGCGATCATTTGCCTTTGGAGTGTTTGGGCAGACGCGTCGGACCAGTTTGAGGGAAAACACTTTCGTGGTCGCGGCGATGTGGAGTATCTCCAACTGCTCGACCGTTCTCGCCGCTTGTTCGAGCCGGACCCTGAGTTTCAGAACCTGGCCATGCTGTATACACCTCGATGGAACGGCTTGGTGGAAGGCCCGACCTGGGACATGTGGTGGATACAGAACAGTTATGGGACGACCTACGCTGCGCTGCCGTTTTTGCAGGAACCATTCCTGACTTTCTTGCAGAATTCCCAAGACCTCTGGTTCGACCAAATGGGCGATGGGAAGCGGGAAGGCTGCCCCAGTCAACCGCAAGCTTCCTGGGTGGCGCCGGACGGACAGTTGTGCGACGCGGCTTCGCCCGGGTGCATTATCTACAGGCAAGGTGATGGCCGCACCAAGATTCATGATTGGGGACTCGAGTTCACGGCCGCCGGCATTCTCCTTCAGTCCGAGTTGTTGCTCATCAGCCGCGTTCCAAAAGGAATTGCCCAGTACCTGCCCAAGATCGAGCGCTCCGCGAATTTTCTAGAAACCCGGCGCGATCCCGGAAACAACCTGTTTTTGGCCGGACCAGCGGCCAATCTGCTGGCCCCAAGCTATGCGGGCTGGAAGCGGCCCGATGGCAGCTACGGCAAGGCTTACCTGGCAGGACTCTCGATCACTTATATCGCGGCGCTCGACCGCCTGATCGAACTGGAAAAACTCGCCGGCGAACCCGAAAAGGTGAAGCTCTACACGGAGAGGCGTAGCCTCGCCAGGAAAGGGCTGCCCCTCATCACAACGCCGGAGGGATACTTTATCAAGTCGCTTGATCCGGACGGGACGAAACATGGCGTGTACGGCGCCGCCCGGCACGGATATTTCGAGGCCTCGCCCAATCACGATGCCATCTGCTTTCGCGTCGTGGATACCGCGCAAGCCGAGAAGATTTACGCCAAGCTGGCCTCCCTTCCCGGGCTCCGTCCCTACGATTTTGTAATTGCCAACTACCCCTCGTTGGACGACATGTACGAGGCGCCCGAGGGGCTGTGGCGTTTTGGTGAATGGGTCAACGGGGGTGTCTGGTCCACGTGCGAAGCGCGCATGATTATGGCTTACTACCGTCTGGGGAAGTACGAAGACGCGCGCCGCTCCCTGAAAAAGTTGTTCACCTACGCCCGCCGTTTCCGAATGGACAACCCCCTCACCGACTTTGGCAACAATGTCTATCAGCCGAAAGATCCCGTGAATATCACTTACGATGCTTTTGGTCCAGCGGCGGCATTCATCCGCGGGTTGTTTGAGTATCAGTACCGGGCCGACGGCCTGACTCTCACGCCGCACATCCCTCCCGGCATCAGCCAACTGGAACAGTTCGATCCCATCCGGTTCGGAAACAAGAAACTGTACGTGGCGACTTCTGGCCAGGGCCGGGTCACGTCCGTGACTGTGAACGGTCAGCCGTGGAAATCGTTTGACGGCCGATCGGTCTTCCTCCCTTATGATCAGGCGTCTGAGGTTTCCCGGATCGAGATTGTGCTTGGAGGCACGCCAGGCAAATCTTCGCGCGCTGGCGAAGCGAGTGCAACGCGGAGACCCTTCGCGCCAAGAGCGACCGGTCAGGTTTGCCGCCCGTCGGCGGACCTTGGCGGCTCAGCGTCAAATCTGGGCGCCTTTCACAAACAGTTAGTTGCCGCCGGACTGGGGGAAAGCTATGAGGCTGCCCACGCCCAACTGGTCCTGGACGCCATCTGCGCCGCTCATCAGCGGCACGATTTGTTGAGTGCGGGGAAGTTGGCGCGACTCGAGGAGGCATCGCAAGTCGCAGCGGATAAGTCCTACCGGGACACCGTCACCAAACTGCTGAACGGCCTCGATGCGGTGCTGAAATCCTATCAAAATTCCCCCGATCCTCGGCGACGGGAGATCTTTCAAGCCTATATCGCCAGTCAACACAAATAGCGTGGATGAGATTCCCGGCAAGATGGGGGCAGAGTTTCGGAGCCCCACTCGGGCAGATGCCCTCAAAGGTCTGCCACTAAACGCCTGAAAGGATGGTAGGCCTGGAGGGATTCGAACCCTCGACCCACGGTTTAGGAAACGGTGGCCTGGCTATACAGCACGATCTAACTTATTGAATCTAAAGAGTCGCCGAGTCCTAAAAATCTGTCAGATTGTCCTGTTTTAGGCCCTATTTGCGCTTAAAGTAGCCGAAGGAACCACGATCTACTGGCTGATTAGGTGATCCCAAATCTTCCAGAGGTGGCTCTCGGTCTGGTACCCAGTGGTTGAGGCTGCTACCCCTACAACCATAAGACCCCCAGCATAAGGGTACGAGTATTAGAAGCGGGTTTCCCTTGCGGCGACCCTGGTGGGAAGGCAAACGTGGGTCTGCGATTCACTGAAAAGAAAGGAGATAGAGTGGGACAAATCGCGTTATAGGGGGATTGTATTACCCAAGCGGTCCGCGACCGAATAAGAAGCCGGTCACTGATTGTAAGCCAAATAAACCAGAGGATTTATTCCAGACGACAGCTCAATTTGCTCCAACCTTAACGTCACTCGCAAAGCTCTGCTTTCCCCGAGTCGGCGCTGGCTCATGGAAATGTCCCACTCAGGCTATGGGCCACGTCTCCGAGGACGCCATCGACCCACAACTTTCAGCCGCCGCGCGCAACACAAACTATGGAAACTCCATACTACTATTGGCGGCAGTCAGCGAGCATGCACAGTGGCCACCAAACTGGTACCTCAGGGCAGTGCTGATCGTTGATTGACCAGGTGCGCATCCATCCACGGGCAGAAATCGGCACGCGTCTCTGCGGATCAACTTTCAGAATCCTCGCCCTCCTCCGCTCCTGCAGCTCGCGGCGAAGGCGCATCTCTTCACTCCAAGTCGGAGTCGAATTGATTGCGATGAATCAACGTCCACAACCACCTGCCGATTTCGCGAAACCAATTCATGGCGATCACCTCCCACCCTTCTGAGCCAGGAAAAGGAGACCTCTGTCCCCGGCACCGGCCTGCCCGCCATTTTGCTCAACGCAAAGGGAAGTACGGCGGCTGCTGAGGCTCGCTGGGGGGCGTAACAGCCGCTTTCGGATCCAGGATGTCACTGATCTGATACTTCATCTCCGCCAGATGAGCTCGGGTGTTGTATGGGAGAGATGGCCGTGCCAGCGCCCGCACGATGTCGTCCCGTAGCTCAGCCAGGTCAGCGCGCAACAAGCTGCGGCATGCGTTGCTACCGCCGTCATGCGGGAAGATCCTTGCTGTCATAATCTCGAGATAGGAACGCTGCAAGTTGCGGCGCCACATTTCGACCGGAGCGCCCGAATAGATTTCACTCCATACCCCTTTTCGCACATCAGCCAGGAACCCAGGAACACTGTACGCAGCGGCTCCGTCGATTGCTTCGAGTTCCACCATGCGGTTCAACCGTGAAGCACTCAGCAAGGTTCGGAGCACCCACGACTGCGCCTCGAGTATATGGTCTGCCTCGCCTGAAGGTTCAATGCGCCGCAGCACTTCGGGGCGAATTAGGAACCGCGGCGTGGCGAAGGCATTTTCATTGAGGAAAAGAGTTGCCGCCTTCTGCCGCTCCCTAGGAACAATTGTAAAGCGCGGCCCGTCGCCCACTTTGATCTTCTCCTGGCCGAGCGTTCCGCCCACCCACGCCGCCACCGTGAGCATCTCGTTCGTCCATTGACCGAGCGTTCGTTTATAGAGGAATTCGAGGTCGCGCCAGTTCTGATCCTCGGTGGCCGGAATAAGCATGTCCATCACGCGATGCAGGTTTTTAAGCCCCAGCGTGGTGGAGCCGATCGGATCGGCGTCGCCCACGGATTCCATGCGGTCCGCGGGGTCAGCCTCGCCTCCGTTTTCGGTAACCCAGCGGAACCAAGGTGTCTTCTCCTGTTCCCGCGCCCAGGCGTCGAGGGTCGGCTTTTCCTCCTCCGCAGTTTTCGTCCCGGGGACCGTAGCATAACCCCAACGAATTGCCCAGCGGTCATACGGACCGACGCGTGGCACGAGGTCTTCCGGCGCCATCCCGTCCTCCGGTTGGGCCACGTAATTGAAACGCGAGTAATCCTCGATGGACGGTGAATACCCCATTTCCCGCACCCAGGCTTTGTCCCGCACTTTCTCCGCCGGATACATCGCGCTCGCTTCGAAGTTATGGCTGAGCCCCAGCGCGTGGCCCACCTCATGCGCCACGACGTAGCGAACGAATTCGCCGACCACCGCATCCGGCAGGGGCCATTTCCTGGCGCGCGGGTCCAACGGGCCAACCTGCACGAAGTAGTTTCCCGCCATGCGATCGATGATGCCATGGTAGAACTCAATCTCCGGCTTGAGCATCTCGCCCGAGCGCGGATCGGTGACAAAACTCGTGTAAGCTAGAGGGGAGGTGAGCGGCTGCCAGCTCACCACGGTGTAGCGAGCATCCTCGGGGCTCCAGTCCTTGTCGTCAGCGGCGACCTCTCGCGCCACGATCGCGTTGCGAAAACCCGCTTGTTCAAAGGCGGGCCGCCAATCCTCGATCGCCTGTTTCACATAGGGAACCCACTTGGTGGGTGTCGCCGGATCCACATAAACCTCGATCGGTTTCACGACATCGCTTATGGCCGCAGCCGGGTCCTTCTTCTCCAGGCGCCACCGTTCGATGTATTTCCGGACCGGTGCGCGGTTCGTGTCCATGCCGAAATCCAGAAAATCGTCGGTAATGAACGCCACCCGCGGGTCCGCCAGCCGCGGCCTCATCGGCTTCTCCGGGAGTTTAAGCATGCTGTGATGCAAGACGAATGACGCGCTGCTGGCGCCGCCTGTATGCGCACCTTCCTCCGCGGGTCGAGCGCCCGATATGGAAGTGTAGGTGTACGTAGCCTCGACCTCGATGTTGGTCGGATACGCGTTCACACGTTCGATGAACGAGCGATTGGCGTCGAATCCCTGGGCCTTCAGTTGCGTGCGCATGCTGAATTCCGGCACGTCAGTGGCAAACAGACTTGTCACGTCGATCACCGGGCTCCGATCAGGCCCATAGGCTTGCACGGGGAAGGCCAGGATGATCGTGGGATTCGAAAGCGCGGCAACCGCACGAGCAACGGGAAGATCGGGGGCGGCCACCGGATTTGACTGGACACTACACAAAAGGATTTTGTCTTCCGTGGTGTCCCACACAACCATCATTCTTGCTACGGACTCGTTTCCAAAGCCCAGCACTTCCGCGGCGCGTGCAACGCGGGTCAACCAGAGAAATGGTTTGCCGAGCTCAGAGCGCGGAATCTCATAGTAGATCTTCGCGCCGACTCGGTGAACCTTGAATATGCCGTTCTGTGTTCGAGCGGACTCAGGGATGACGGCCCTATAATCCTTAGGCTGCTGCCCGAGGCAGCAAGCCGTCAGCAATAGCATCAAGCCAAGAACATTCCCAACAGTCAGGCTTCCCCAAATTCGATTTCTCATTTTCAATCACCATCGCGTCGTCCGTTCGGAGGTAGCAGATCAGGGTCTTTGTGATTAACGCGGCCGATGTAGCGAAACAAGTTTATGACGCTCTTACATCCATGACATAGAACGTTATCATCATCAGAGCTTGCAGTATTTGCTTACGAATTCTTGCGTGAGTTGGCTTAGGTCTTTACGGTTGCGGAGACCCGGACTGCCCGATCCTCCGGGACAATCTCCATGTGCAAGCGCATGGCTTTTATGCAAATCAGCTTCGAGTTGATTGCCATGAATCAACGTCCAAAGCCGTCTGCCGATTTCATGAAACCAACTCATGGCGATCACCCCCTCGGGCGGTCTGAATGGCACGAGTGATGGCTTGTACTACCCGTTCGAACTGGGAGACTTCGACCTCGAGCTGTTTTCGGCCCAACGCGGTGAGGCGGTAGTACCGCGCCCGGCGATTCCCCGCCGTCACGCCCCATTTGGCTGTTACCCAACCTCTGATCAGCATGCGTTGTAGAGCGGGGTAGAGCGAGCCTTCCTCAACTTGCAGAACATCATCGGAAACCTGCTCTATCCAATTGGCGATTTCATACCCGTGCAGTTCGCCGCCGCGGGCCAGGGCTTTGAGGATTAATAGGTAGAGCGTTCCGGGAGGGATTTCGTCCTGGTGCATGAGCTTGCCTCCGTGGCATAGTTAGACTATGGAACTGCCCAAAGGCTAGCACCGGCAGGAAGGTTTTTCAATCTTTTTCTGAGTGGATTTTTACGTAAATTATCTTCGGACTTTACGTCCGAGCACGGCCCGGATAGGGCGACGCCGTGCTCGCTTATCACCAGGGCTGCGCTCACGATGTCTCACTTTGCGGGGCACTGCAGGCATCTTGTTCAAAGCTGATCGGAAAAATACACTTTATCTGCACGAGCTCTCAACTACGGGGCGATTGGGCGGCGCTGCCAATACCGGCGGTAATGTCGCTCACCTCTGATTGTGTCCGCCGACTTTCCTTGCAGACAACCTCGAACTGTTCTCCAATTCTGGCAGTATTTCGATGGCTTTGTTCATTTGCTGATCGATGCCGCGATTCAGTTGGCACGGATCAACCTCTACCAAGACATGCGGTGAAACTCCATTACCTTCGAGACACTCCCCCTTCGACGTGTACCAGCCGAAAACTGGCAGGCGCGCCCAATATCCGCCGCCAACCTTGAAATTCGCCGCACCGAGGACGTTTCCGGCCGTTTTCTTACCCACGATAGTTGCCAGCCCATTTTCGGCGGCGAAGCCTGCGACCATTTCGGCAGCGCTATTGGTCCATTCATTCACGAGCAGGACGATCTTCTTATGAAAGGGCTGGGGGCCCAAACCCTGAGTAAGTAAGAAGAGGGACTTGTCGCGGAATGTGAAGCGTCCCAGAGTCCAGACAATTGCCATTCGGGTCTGCGGCATCGGAACGGAGGGGAGGTCCTCCTTCCTGTACCCTTTGCGTAGGCGTCCGGGCGTCAAGCTATATCCGATCGGGATTTGGTCGGGGCACAGTTAGCTCGCAAGCCTTGCCAAACCCAAACCGCCACCTATGTTCCCGCGCAGATCAATAATGAGCCGATTCGCCCCGCCTTCCTTCAGAGATTTCATCACTGGATCCAAGGCATTGGCGAACCCAATACCTAACTCACCCGGGAAATACGTCACCCTCAATAAACCAACGCCTGGCGCAACCATTGCGTGCGAAAGGGGCTTCGGTTCAACGATCGGTGGACGCGACCTCGTACCTTTTTTCGTTGGCACTTTCGCCGACACGTGGCGAATGTTTTCGCCGCTGGCATCAGCAATCCTCAAATCGTACGTCTGCCCCACGTCAAAAGGCGGCATTGTCGGCGGAAGGTACTCGGTCCCGTTCACGGCCGGTAACATATCGCCGCGTTTGACACCCGCAGCGTGGGCCGGACCGCCTTCGAAGACGTCCAGGAAAAACCAGCGTTCCTTGCCAGCAAAAGCAGCTAGTAATTTCTCCCTGAGATTGTCCTGCTGCTCTCGGCTGAGCAAGTGGTCAGGTCCGTTGGGAACCGTGACCACGACTTTCACCCGAGAGTCTTTCAAGATGAGTGGATCCAGATTGTCAGGCAGCCGCAGCTCGCCATTTTCGTAGACGGCGTGAAGCTCGACCATCCGGCGGGTGGGCGACACTCTGAATTCAATATCCAGGTCCGACAGGTCCTGGCGAAGATCGGGAGCGTGTAATGTCACCAGGTTGTAACCTTTGTCTTCGACTTCGCTGTAATCGCATCGGGAAAGTGACCCGGCATACCAGATGCGCGGGGCGAGCTCTTGACGGAAGTGAATGTGGCTGAGCCCAACATACTGGGCCTTCAAGCTGCGCAGCGGGTCCAAGGGACACTCGGCGCATCGGCCGACCAGGGGCTGTCCGCCGCTGACGCGTGCCCCAGCGACACCGAAATGGCCAAAGAAAAGCTTGTAGCATCCAGGCCGCTGCTCGAAGCGCTGGTTGAACTCATCGAGTTGCCAGGCGAAGGTACCATTCAGATTCTGCTCGTCGCCAATCATTTCAGCTTTCCGGGGATACGGGAAGACCGCGATGGCAGCGTCACCCAACTCAATGAACTCTGGCTCGGTGCAAAGGTATATCTGGTGCTTCCCCTTAGCCCGGGCAAAGACGTACAAATCTCCTTCTAGCTCAGCGCCGTGATTTCCCGCTACCAGGATTACGGGCGCGTAGTTGGCCATTTCGACCAGCCTGTCAACCCAGAGGTTCCGTTCCTTGATCGTGGCCTTGTAGGTCGTGAGATCGCCGTCGATCACAAAAAGATCCACGTTGGCGCGGATGGCATCTGCGACAAACCAACCCAGACACTGCGCGGTGTCGGCGAAGTAGCGGTCTTCATCGACGTGTATATCGCCGCAATGGGAGATCTTCATCCTCATTCAACTCCTTCTAAGGAACATTTCGTGGGGCCGACTCTAGTGAATAAGAATCACTCCCAGCAAGAGGACGACGGCCACGATGATGTGGGCGAGAACCAGTAGTAGGGACACAGAAAACATCCGATGGGCGGAAAAGAGATTGAGACCGACGAACAGCAAAAGAACAAGCCGGATCAACCCAAGGTGATCTTGAAGCCACTTCTTAAAGGAATTCATGAGCGTCCTTTGGCACACTTCGGAGTGGTGGGATTGATGGCGGAGGGAAACTTGACAGATCTATCGAGGAGAGCGATTCATCGGATACCCATCAACTGGCCCACCGGTTGGGCCGGATTCCGGCATGGAA
>CAWHWE010000039.1:0-48025 GCA_963832915.1 uncultured Acidobacteriota bacterium | reverse complement strand
CGACCCGAAGTGGAGCGGTTACTGGCCTACTACAATCAACAACTGGCGCGATTCCAAAAGGACTCCAAAACCGCCAGCGACGTGGCGAAGGATTACAAGGGACCAGCTGCGAACATTCCGGAAGTCGCCGCCTGGACGATGCTCTCGAATGTGATTCTGAACCTCGATGAGACCATTACGAAGGAATGACCTATGAGCGAGCTGAGGCTTGATTCCCTGCAAGATATGCTGCGCGCCGTAACGCGACGGCACTTCTTTCGCCAGGCGGGGTTCGGGATTGGTGCGGCAGCGCTCGCGTCGCTGATGAATCGTTCCGCCTGGGCGCAAGGACAGCAGGGGGCGCCGGGGCCGCGGGTCGTGGGGGCCGTGAACCCAATGGCCCCCAAGCCTCCGCATTTCCCGCCCAAGGCCAGGAGTATTATTTACCTCTTTATGGCTGGAGCTCCCTCGCAGCTCGACCTGCTCGATTACAAGCCGAAGTTGCAGGAGCTTGATGGCCAGCACATCCCGGAGTCGTTCTTGACCGGTGAGCGTTTCGCCTTCATCCGGGGGGTGCCGAAGATTTTGGGGTCGCCTTACCAGTTCAGGAAGTGGGGACAGTCGGGCGCGCAGATCTCCGAGCTTCTGCCGCATCTCGGCGAAGTCGCGAACGATATCGCTATCGTGCGCTCTGTCAACACCACGCAGTTCAATCACGCGCCGGCGCAAATCTTCATGAACTGCGGTTTTCAGCTCATTGGCCGGCCGAGTCTGGGATCGTGGCTGACCTACGGCGTGGGGAGCGAGTGTAGCGACCTGCCCGGATTCGTGGTTCTGCTCTCCGGCGAGAACCAGCCTGACGGCGGCAAGTCCTGCTGGGGAAGCGGATTCCTGCCGACTGTTTACCAAGGCGTGGAGTTCCGCTCCAAAGCCGATCCGGTTCTATTTTTGACGAATCCCGACGGCGTGACGCCTGAGGCCCGGCGGCAATCGCTCGACGTGCTGAAGGACCTCAACGAAATCCACCTGAAGAGCGCGGGCGATCCCGAGATTGTGACTCGCATCGCTTCCTACGAGATGGCGTACCGAATGCAGTCAAGTGTCCCCGAGCTGACCGATATTTCGAAAGAACCGAAATCGGTCCAGGAGATGTACGGCATCCAGCCGGGCAAGGCCTCGTTCGCCAACAACTGCCTGCTGGCGCGGCGCCTGGTGGAGCGCGGCGTGCGCTTCGTACAGCTCTATCATCGCGGCTGGGACAATCACGGCACTTCAAGCCACGACGACATCGTCACCCGTTTGCAGAGCCTGTGCCGCGAGACAGACCAAGCCTCGGCGGCCCTGGTCAAAGACCTCAGGCAGCATGGGCTTCTGGATAGTACCCTGGTGGTCTGGGGTGGTGAGTTCGGGCGCACGCCCATGAACGAGGAGCGCAACCGGTCGAAATTCCTCGGCCGTGATCATCATCCGCGCGCCTTCTCGATGTGGCTCGCGGGCGGCGGCGTCAAGCCGGGAATTACCGTCGGCGAGACCGACGAACTGGGATACAACGTGGCCGAGGACGCGGTCGACGTCCACGACTTGCACGCCACCATCCTCCACCTGATGGGCCTGGAGCACACCAAGTTGACTTACCGTTTCCAGGGGCGTGACTTTCGCCTGACCGATGTCTCGGGCAATGTGGTGAAGAAGTTATTGGCGTAAGCGAGCCGGTAGCACAGGCCAGTTGCTTCGCAGCTTGTGGGGAGACTCGCGGCTCCGAAGCAGAAGGGCGGGGCTTTACAGGCTGCGGAAAAACTCGTCAGGGCAGGCGCTGTGCGCCACGACCGCCTGCGCGGGCGCAGCCCGCTTTGGAGTGCGGCAGCTTGCTGCCGCTTTGGCTCGAGCCAGCTTGCTGGCGGGCAGTGATGCTCTCGGTTGCAATCCCCGCGAGCAAGCTCGCGGGGAGGAAAGCGGCAGCTTGCTGCCGCTTTGGCTTGAGCCAGCTTGCTGGCGGGCAGTGATGCTCTCGGTTGCAATCCCCGCGAGCAAGCTCGCGGGGAGGAAAGCGGCAGCTTGCTGCCGCTTTGGCTTGAGCCAGCTTGCTGGCGGGCAGTGATGCTCTCAGTTGCAATCCCCGCGAGCAAGCTCGCGGGGAGGAAAGCGGCAGCAAGCTGCCGCACTCCAAAGCTTCGCTCAGAATGACGGCAGAGACGAGTTTTTCCGCAGCCTGTAAAGCCCCGCCCTTCCAACACCGCACAAATGAGTTCGCTGACTACTGCAACTAAGCACCAGTCCTTCTCCTCTTTCCCATGGTCTCTGCCTTGACCCTGCCCGTGCTGCTCCCACATAATAGACCACTCAGTTCTCGCCGACATGCTGGGGGGTAAACCGTGCGTGACATCCGCAAGGTGGCTGTGTTGGGCGCGGGCACGATGGGGTCTCGTATCGCTGCTCATCTTGCCAATGCTTCCATTCCGTCTGTCCTTCTCGACATCGTTCCCCACGAGCTCACACCTGAGGAGCAAGCCAAAGGCTTGACGCTGGGCGACGCAAAGGTTCGCAACCGCTTGGCGCGAGCCGGACTCGAGGCAGCGTTGAGGTCTCGGCCGGCGGCATTCTTCGTCCCGGAAGCAGATCGAATGATCGCGCTCGGCAACTTCGAGGACGACCTCGCGTGGCTGAAAGATTGTGACTGGATCATCGAGGCCATCACGGAAGACCGCAGCATCAAGCGGGCCTTGCTCGAAAAGGTCATGGCCGTGCGCGCGCCAGGGGCGGTGGTGAGTTCCAACACCTCGGGCATCAGCATCGGGAGCCTCCTCGAAGGCTTCAGTGCGGAATTGCGGCAGCATTTTCTTGGCACGCACTTTTTCAATCCTCCTCGCTACCTGAAGCTGC
This sequence comes from uncultured Acidobacteriota bacterium, assembly GCA_963832915.1. Taxonomy (GTDB): domain Bacteria; phylum Acidobacteriota; class Terriglobia; order UBA7540; family UBA7540; genus CAVROP01. Next base: position 45,166 of record CAWHWE010000039.1, on the reverse strand, counting down.
TGGAGATTATTCCCACCCCCGAGACACTGCCGGAGGTTGTCGAGGGGGTTTCTCGCTTTGGCGACGTGGTGCTGGGTAAAGGAATCGTGGTTGCCAAGGATACGCCCAATTTCATTGCCAACCGCATCGGGACGTTCACAACCCTGAAGGCCCTCCGCGTGATGCAGGAGGATGGCTTCACAATTGAGGAAATCGATGCCCTCACCGGCCCGGCCATGGGCTTGCCGAAGTCCGCGACCTTCCGAACGCTCGATATCGTCGGTCTCGACGTTCCTGGGGCACGTTGTCAAGAATCTTTGGGAGTCCCTGCCCAATGATGAACGGCGAGACCTCTTTCAGCTTCCCGATTTTGTCCAGCAGATGATGCAGCGCCGGCTGCTGGGCGAGAAAACCGGCCAAGGCTTTTATAAGAAGATTAAGGGGAAGGATGGCGGGGAGGGGAGCGAAATCCTGACGCTGGATCTCACCACCTTCGATTATCGCGAACGCCAGAAGCCGAAGCTCCCCTCGCTGGAGATGGCCCGCAATATCGAAGACGCGCGGCAGCGGGTCAGGACGCTCTGCCAGTCATCCGACCGCGCCGGGCAGTTCTACCGGAAGGTCCTCTTCGATACGTTTCACTACGCCGCGATGCGCGTTCCGGAGATTTCAGACGACATCGTCTCCATTGATAATTCCATGAAGTGGGGTTTCAACTGGGAGTGCGGCGTTTTCGAGCTTTGGGATACCGTGGGGATTGAGAAGGTTATCGATGCCTGGAAGGAGGCAGGCCGATCAACGCCGCCCCTGGTCGAAAGACTCCTCGCCTCCGGGAAGAAGACTTTCTACGCCTCCTGCGAGGGCGCTCAAAGCTACTTTGATTTCGCCAGCGGCGCGTACCGCGATATCGAAGACAAACCGGGCATCCTGCTGCTGCCTTCGCTCAAAGCCCGCAAGAAGGAAATCAAGAGGAATGCCGGCGCCAGCCTCATCGACCTTGGCGACGGCGTGGTCTGCCTCGAGTTCCATTCCAAGATGAACACCGTTGGGGCTGACACAGTGCAAATGATTCACTCCGGGCTGAAAACTCTGAACGAGGGCTTTGACGCCATGGTGATCGGAAACCAGGCGGCGAACTTCTGCGTGGGCGCGAACCTGATGATGGTCCTGATGACAATTCAGGAAGGCGAATGGGACGACCTTCACGCAGCGGTACGCGCCTTCCAGAACGCCAACATGGCGCTCAAGTATGCGCCTAAGCCCGTTGTGGCCGCTCCCTTCGGCCTGACGCTGGGAGGGGGAACGGAGATGATTCTGCACGCCACGCGCGTTCGCGCCGCGGCCGAGACTTACCTGGGCATGGTGGAATTCGGGGTGGGCGTGATTCCGGCGGGCGGGGGGACGAAAGAAATGCTGGTGCGCGCCATGGATGCCGTGCCCGCCGATCCGGAGGCCGACCCCTTTACATACGTCAAGGAAGTCTTTTTGAATATCGGCATGGCCAAGGTCTCCACCAGCGCTGAGGAAGCGCGCCGGCTCGGTTACCTTTCCGCGAAGGACTCCATCAGCATGAACCGCGACCGGCAGATTGCGGACGCCAAGCAGTTGGCGCTCGACCTGGCCCGCCTGGGGCACCGTCCGGGCGTGCCGCGCCATGACGTGCGGGTGCTCGGCCAGTCGGCTTTTACCAAAATGAAATTGGGAGTGCACCTGATGCGCCGCGCCGAGTACATGTCCGACTACGACGTGGTGATCGCCACTCAACTGGCAAAGGTCCTCTCCGGCGGCGGCGAGTTCACTTCGCCACAGCTCGTTTCCGAACAGTACCTGCTGGATTTGGAGCGGGAGGCCTTTATAAGCCTCTGCGGCCAGAAGAAGACCAGCGAGCGCATCCAATATATGTTGAAATACGGCAAGCCGCTGAGAAACTGACACCATTTGTGATCTGTGATTGGTGATTTGTGATTGATGACTCGTGATTTGGGATCGGTAGTTTATGCTTGGCAATACCCAGACAATTACAAGTCCTGAAGACTTGAGGCGGAGGACTAAAGAGTTTGCGTTGAGGATTATCAACTTGTTTCGTGCGCTGCCAAAAACGGAAGAGGCCCGCGTCTTGGGTCGGCAGGTTCTCCGTTCGGGAACGGCGGTAGCAGCCAACTACCGGAGCGCATGCCGAGCTAGGTCACGCGCAGACTTTATCTCGAAGGTCGGGATCACCGTTGAAGAGGCTGACGAAACGGCCTTCTGGTTGGAATTGATCGTCGACGCAGGCATTATCAAAAGACCCAAGCTGGAAAGCTTGCTGGCAGAGGTGAACGAGTTGGTACGAATCTTTCAAGCGTCGCGGACAACCGCGCAATCGCAAATCACGAATCGCAAATCACCAATGTCATCAGTCAGGGGATGAACATGAAGGAAGCAGTCATTGTATCCATCGCGCGGACCGCGGTGGGCAAGGCGCCGCGCGGAGCGCTGCGCAACACACGGCCGGATGACATGGCCGCGGCCGCCATTCGGGAGGCCCTGCGGCGGGCCCCGGCAATTGAGTCCACCGAGGTTGAAGACGTGATCCTCGGCTGCGCCATGCCCGAGGCTGAACAGGGATTCAACGTGGCGCGCGTTGCCTCGCTCAGGGCCGGCCTGCCGGTAAGCTGTTCAGCCATGACGGTCAATCGCTTCTGCTCCTCCGGGCTTCAAGCCATCGCCATCGCTTCCGAGCGCATCATGGCGGGGTCCGCCGAGGTGATCATCGCCGGCGGCACGGAAACCATGAGCATGATTCCCAGAGGTGGATATCATTTCGCGCCTAACCCTTACCTGATGGACCACTATCCCGATTCCTACCTCAGCATGGGTTTGACGGCTGAAAACCTGGCGCGGAAGTACCACATCACGCGCCAGCAGCAGGATGACTTTGCGCTACGAAGCCATCAGCGGGCGCTGGCAGCGATTGCAGAAGGCAGATTTAAGGAGGAGATCGTTCCGCTCGAGGTGGTGGAGATCAACCTGAACGGCAAGGACAAGCCACAGACGCGCAAGATCCGGTTCGACACCGACGAGGGACCGAGGGCTGATACTTCGCTGGATGCGCTGGCCAAGTTGAAGCCAGCGTTCCACGCCCACGGTACCGTTACGGCGGGGAACTCCTCGCAGATGAGTGACGGCGCCGCAGTGGCCGTGGTGGTATCGGCGGAGAAGGCGAAGGCGCTGGGACTCGAACCGCTGGCCAGGTTCGTCAGCTTTGCGACGGCGGGATGCCTGCCGGAGGAGATGGGCGTCGGCCCGGTTTACGCTATCCCCAAGGCGCTGAAGCTGGCGGGCCTCGAGCTCGAGGATATCGCTGTGATTGAATTGAATGAGGCGTTCGCGGCCCAGGCGCTGGCGGTGATCGAGCTGGCGAAGTTGGACCTCGAACGAGTGAACGTCAACGGTGGCGCCGTGGCCCTGGGGCATCCCTTGGGCTGCACGGGCGCCAAACTCACGGCTACCCTGCTCGCTGAGTTGAAGCGGCGAAGCGCCAAGTACGGTATGGTCACGATGTGCGTGGGCGGCGGCATGGGAGCAGCAGGAATTTTTGAAAATCTGAAATCAGAAAGCAGAAACTAGAAAATGGCCACCAGCGTAGCGTCCGATAATGTTGCACCCAAAGGCGGGAGCTTTCTGATCGAGGCTCGTTCTCCCGGGGATGTGTTCACGCCGGAAGACACCACCGACCAGCACAAGTTGATCGGCCAAACCGCACAGGAGTTCATCGATCAGGAAATTGTCCCTCGTATTCAGGAGATTGAGGAGAAAAGGCCAGGCGTATTGCGAGTGCTTTTGAGAATGGCCGCTGAACTCGGCCTTTGCGCCACAGACATCCCTGAGAAGTTCGGGGGGCTGGAACTGGACAAGATTTCTTCCATCATCCTTTCGGAGAAGATGGCGCGCAACGGTTCCTGGGCGGCCACGGTGGGGGCGCAAACGGGCATCGGAATTCTGCCCATTGCCTTCTTTGGCACCGACGCCCAAAAAGAGAAATACCTGCCGAAGCTCGCCAGCGCCGAATGGGTGGGGGCGTATTCCTTGAGTGAAGCAGGCTCAGCCTCGGACGCCTTGAATGTCAAGACCAGGGCCGCGCTCAGCCCCGACGGGAAACACTACATCTTGAATGGGACCAAGATGTGGGTGACCAACGGCGGCATCGCCGACGTGTACGTGGTGTTCGCTAAAGTGGACGGGGAAAAGTTCACCGCCTTCATCGTGGAGCGGGGATTCGCCGGGGTCTCGACAGGCGCTGAAGAGCACAAGATGGGTATTCGCGGTTCCTCCACCACGCCCCTGAATCTCGAAAACGTGCCTGTGCCGGTGGAGAACCTTTTGGGTGAGATCGGAAAGGGCCACTTGATCGCCTTCAACATCCTGAACGTGGGGCGGCTGAAACTCGGGGCCGGTTGCGTGGGAGGCTGCAAATATCTGTTGCTCGAAGCCCTGAAGTGGGCCAAGGAACGCGAGGCTTTCGGACGCAGGATAGCAGACTTCGGCTTGATCAAGGAAAAGCTCGGCGAGATGATCGCGCGCGCCTTCGCCGTCGAAAGCGTTTCCTATCGGACGACAGGGATGATCGATTCGTTGCTGGAAGGAATCGACCAAGGGGCGCCCACGGCGCCCAATCAGACCATGGAGGCTTTGCGGGAGTACGCGGTGGAATGCTCCATCTTGAAGGTGATGGGGACAGAGACGCTCCAATATGTTTCGGATGAGACCGTGCAAATCCTCGGCGGCTACGGCTTTTCGAGCGATTATGGAGTGGAGTGCACCTACCGTGACCAGCGCGTGAACCGTATCTTCGAGGGCACCAACGAAATCAACCGGCTTTTGATCACCGATATGCTCCTGAAGCGGTCGATGAAAGGCCAGCTTGCGCTGATTCCAGCTGCCCGGAAACTGCTCGACGAAATTCTGGGCACGGGAGCGGGGGAAGAGTTGCTGGACGATCAGCCACTCGGGGAAGAAACCAAGCTGGTTGAGGGCGCGAAAAAAGTAGCGCTGCTCGTGGCCGGAAGCGCTGTACAGCGCTTCATGATGGGGCTGGAAGAGGAGCAGGAAGTGATTGGCGTACTCAGCAACCTGGTGATGGATGTCTACGCCATGGAGAGCGTGCTGCTTCGCACCTTGAAGAAGCTCTCCTCCAGCGCCCCCGAAACGTGCGCCGCTGAGGTGGCGGCCACCCGAGTGTTCCTCTACGATGCCTGCGACCGCATGGAAGTCGAGGCGCGCCGGGCACTGGCGCGGATCGCCGAGGGAGATACACTGCGCACCCAACTCGCCGTGTTGAGGCGCTTCTTGCGGCGCACGCCGCCGGATACCATCGAGTTGCGGCGGCAAGTGGCAGACCGCGCGCTGGAACTCAATCGCTACCCATTCGCGTGAAGGGTGAACTCGCAACGGGAGCGAAGTTTCACAGGTGCTTAAAACATGCCTGGGGGCGGGCCTGGTGCCTGCCCAACTGAACGCCTTTAGGTCGTTTACAAACCGCGCAGGGCCTTCGCGGCGCCCGCGAGGTCAGAGACGGCCAACACCACATCAGCCTTCTTGCCGCCTTCCGCGACGCTTCCATAGCCATAATCGACATTAATGTTCGCAGCGCCGAGGCGCGCCCCCACCTCCCCGAGCTTCCCGGGTTGGTCGGAAAGCGTAACGCGGAAGACCTCCTCCTCGGTGCAGCGGATGCCGAGGCCCGCCAACGCCTTTTTTGCCTTCGCCGGGCTGGTCACCAGGAGGTGAACGGGACTTTCACCGGTTGTGCTCCAACCGGAGAATGCCGTGACGTTTACCTTCGCCTTGCCCAGGGCCTCCGCGATTCGTCCGAGTTCTCCAGGCTTGCTTTCCACCCAAGCTGTGATTTGTTTTGCTTTTGGCATGATGAAATCCCCTCCCTGAAGTGTGAGTCAAATGAAGCACGACCCGTCTGCTCCAGCGATCAATATAAGTCGAACTCGATTTGTTAATTGCGTTTCAGCGACGGCAAGGAACGACAGAATCAGGTTGTCTGCGGTTTCACGCAGCGCCATTTCGTCCGTCGCAGTTACCTCCGGAAGACCACTCTTGCCAGTGATGATAAAATACTCCTACCTCTTCAGCAAGTAAAGGGGGTAGGCTGGGTTGGCGAACTTACTACTAACCAGGGTGCGTATCAGCGCCGCCCCGGTTGGAAGCAGTTTCTACGGGGACCGAGCGCCCTAAGGGGATCTTATGATACGTCGGGTGGAAGACCTTCAGGTTGTGGTTGTGGGCAGCACGAATTTCGACATGGTAGTCAAGGCGGAGCGGCTGCCCGAAGAAGGCGAGACCATGCTGGTTTCAAATCTCAAGTTCTTTCCCGGCGGCAAGGGAGCGAACCAAGCCGTGTCCGTGGCGCGATTGAACGCCCGCACCTCGCTTGTGGGCGCCGTGGGCAGTGACATAATCGGAGACTACCTGCTTCAGGGGTTGGTGGCGGAAGGAATTGACACCACCTGCGTGCGGCGGGACCCGGCGCGCGCCACCGGGAGCGCCTTCATCATGCTTTTCCCCAACGGGAACAATTGCATTACGGTTGATCCAGCCGCAAACCTCAGCCTGACACCCGCCGACATCGAGCGGGCAAAGGATGTCATTGAGCGCGCGGATGCGCTTTCGACCGTGCTGGAAATCCCCTTGGAAGTTGTGGAAGCAGCGTTGCGCCTGGCTAGGAAGGCCGGCAAATTGACGGTGCTTGACGCGGGTCCGCCCCGGTACTGCCCCATGGAGATTTTGACCTTGGCCGACGTTGTCTCGCCCAATGAGACAGAACTGGCGCGCCTGACCGGCGAGGAAGTCCGCGGGCGAGTCTCGGCGCGCGAGGCGGCTGAAAAACTCCTCTCTTTGGGTGTGAAGACGCTGGTTTTGAAGCTGGGCAGCGACGGCTCAATGCTGGTGACCACGAAGAAGTCAAAACACTTTCCTGCTTGCAAGATCGACCCCATTGATCCCACAGCAGCAGGCGACGCATTTACAGCAGCTCTGACAGTTGAGTTGGCCGCCGGGCACGACATCGAAGATGCCATTCGCTTCGCCAATTGTGCCGGTGCTTTGGCGGCGAGCAAATTGGGCGCTCAGCCTTCCCTGCCTACGCGCCAGGAGGTCGAGGCCCTGGCGGCAAGCGTGATTACGTAATCGAGCTTACGTAATGCTGCTCTGCGCAACGCGGCGGGGCGCGCATTCGAATTCGAGTTGTACTACCAATCGAGCAGGAGCGATGGATGAAATTCGTCCCCATGCTGCAATTGTTGCAGCGGGCAGTGTCGGAAGGCTACGCGGTTCCCTCATTCTGTGTCTGGAATGCCGAGAGCATCGAAGTGGTGTTGCGAGCGGCGGCGGGGTTGAAGGCTCCGGTGATTCTGATGAACGGTCCCGGGGAGTTCGGGCTGCTTTCTCCGCATGACTTGGGGGCGGTGGCGCACGCCTTGGCGGAACGCTTTGACGTCCCGGCGGCGCTGCACCTGGACCATGGCAATTCCATGGCCATGGTTGAAGACTGCCTGGCCGCGAAGTACACTTCGGTGATGTTGGACTATTCCACCCGGCCGTGGGCGGAGAACCTCGAAGCTCTGCGGCGGGTGGTGGCGCTGGCTCATCCCCAGGGTGTGACGGTGGAGGGCGAACTGGGAGTGATCGGTCAAGTGGACCAGGTCACTGTGGAAGGTGGAGGCCAATCCACGCTCACCGACCCGCAGATGGCCGCTGCCTTTGTGGAAGGGACCGGAATCGACACCCTGGCTGTCTCCATTGGCAACGCCCACGGCTTCTATACGAAGCTCCCCCACCTGGACTTTGATCGCTTGGCGAAGGTCCGGGCCGCAACGCGCATTCCGCTGGTTCTGCACGGCGGCTCGGGAACGCCCGAGGCCGATCTGCGCCGAGCCATTTCGCTGGGGGTTGCCAAGGTGAATGTGGCGACGGAAGCCATTGCCGCCGTGCGCCAATCGCTGCTCGAGCAGTGGAGCGCCGGGAAAAACCTCTGGACCCCAATAGCGCAGGCTGTGGCGATGCAAACCATGGCCAAGATCGTCGAGAAATGGTTTCACTTGACCCTTGCTGTGGGCCGCGCTTAGCCCGGATATCTCACCACGCTCCGCCGCCTTGAGTCGGGCGACCAGAAAGGGTGGGGTTTTACAGGCTGCGGAAAAACTCGTCAGGGCAGGCGCTGAGCGCCACGTTAGCCCGCTTTGGAGTGCGGCAGCTTGCTGCCGCTTTCCTCCCCGCGAGCTTGCTCGCGGCATTTCGAACGCGTGCACAATTGCCCGCCAGCAAGCTGGCTTGCGGCAAAGCGGCAGCAAGCTGCCGCACTCCAAAGCTTCGCTCAGAATGACGGCGGAGACGAGTTTTTCCGCAGCCTGTAAAACCCCGCGCTTTCCCATTTGCAGCGCGAAATCCGGGCTAGAGTGCCCCCAGGAGAAATGCTCATGACCAATCACAGCTTGCAGGCGGATCTGTTCGAGGAATTGTGCTCGATCCCACTGCTGGATGCCCACACGCACCTTGTGGATGGGAAGCTGGGAGCGCGGGGCTTGCACGATATCCTCCTCTATCACATGGCAATCAGTGACCTCTACGCGGCAGGGTGCCCGAGCGGCGCGCGCCTGACACAATTCCCCGGCTGGCCGACGCAGCAAGAAGCACACCAGCGTATTCTCGAGGCTTTGCCGTATCTAAAATATGTACGCAATACCAGTATCTCCTGGGGGATCCGGCTCGTGCTCGAGGATCTGTACGGTTGGAAGGAGCCGGTGGAAGCAACGAACTGGCAGCGGCTGGACGCGTTGATACGGGAGCGGGCCGATGACCAGGCCTGGCAAAGGGAGATCATGCGCCGGGCCAATATTCAGCGCTATTGCACGGAGTACGCGCGGCGGGAAAGTGGCCAGGACCGGAACATCCTCCAATATTCGCTCGAGTGGGCCTTTTTCACCCGCGCCCAGTGGGGCGAGTTTGACACCGCACTCTATGAGCTGGAGCGCTGCTGGGGGAAGAAACCGGAAAGTCCCAGCCCCATCGGCGGAACGCGTCCCCCCACCGAGCGGGTCATCACCACCCTGGACGATGTGCATGCTGCCATCGCTCACTACGTCGAGAACATCCCCTATGACCAGATCCTTTCCGTGGCCACCGGCATCTCGACCGATATCGACTTGCGCGTGGTGAGCGACAAAGAGATGGCGGAAGCGTTGGGTCGGCGGGCCAGCGCGGGTCCATGGGAACGCGACGTGTACGCCTCCTACGTCAACGAAGCCTATCTGAAGGCCCTGGAACCTCACGCGGACCAGATCGTTTTCCAGTTCAGCCTTGCCGCCGAGCCGTTGCCCTTCGAAACAGGCAGCCGGCTGTCACAGCGCACCCTCGGGCAGTTGGCGGAGATGATCAGCCGCTTTCCCAAGATTCGCTTCCAGTGTCATCTGGCCAGCCGCCACGCCAACCAGTCAATGTGCACGATGTGCCGGGAGCTGCCCAATTTTTCGCTTTGCGGTTGCTGGTGGCATAATTTCTTCCCCTCTGTGATGCGGCAGGTGATGGAAGAGCGGCTGGATATGGTGCCGGTGAATAAGCATGTGGGTTTCTTCTCCGACGCCTATTGCCTGGAATGGACGTACGCCAAGGCCAGGATGATCCTCAACCAACTGTCGGTGGTCCTGGCCGCGAAGGTCGAGTACGGCCAGTACACCCGCAACGATGCTCTGGCAGTGGCCCGGGCAATCCTCTATGAGACCTCCGAAGAACTATTGGGCATGCGTCCGGCGGAGGCCCCGGGGGAAATTCCCCTCCTCAGTTGAGGCTGATGCATGCCCATGTCTTCGGCTGACCACAGGGGGGCAGAAGTCGGAAATAGAGCCCTCTCCCTTGGGGAGAGGGTGGCGAGCGTAGCGAGCCAGGTGAGGGGTCAGTTGCACGGCGAGGAGGGACCACCGCCTGTCATCCCCGCGAAAGCGGGAATCCAGTTTGTAGACAACCGTGTTTCCGAAGGCCTGCCGAGTGGATTCCTGCTTTCGGGGGAATGACTACTGTTTCGAGCGCCCATGACAGAGGGCCGGCAACGGATGAAGCCATGAAGAGAATTCACTGTGTAGGAGCCGTGGTGGTGGACCTGTTGAACGGGCCCATCCCGCAGTACCCCGTGCCACGCGTCCAGCCCCAGGTCAACGCTCAATGGATTCGCATCATGCCAGGGGGTGGCGCCGCCAACATGCCCTCGGCGGTGGCTCGCATGGGCTTGCCAGTCAGTTCCTTCGCCAAGGTGGGCGATGATTTCAATGGCGAGTTCATTCTCCGTGAACTCGCGAAGTTAGGCGTGGGCACAACCGGTATTCGTGTTTCGGCGCGAGACTCGACCCCGTTCACGTTTGTGGGAGTGCACGCCGACGGCGACCGGACGTTCATCCATACCCCCGGCGCCAACCTGACTTTCAATCTTAGGGACCTGGACCTTGAGCGGGTGCTGGCCACCGATCTTCTCCTCTATCATGATTTGTACGTCCTGCCTGAACTGGACGGCAGGCCGGCGGCAACCTTGCTGGCGGAGGCGCAACTGCGGGGCGTCCTGACCTTCCTGGACGAGGATTTTGGTTATGGGCCTAAGCTCGATCCCCTGGCGGCCATGTTGCCTCACTGCGACTATGTGATTCCCAGCTTCGATGACCTACAGGCAGTTTTTCCGGGCGCCTCGGCGGAAGAAATTGCAAGCCAACTCCTGAGCCTGGGCGCCCGCAACGCGGTGCTGAAAATGGGCCGGGACGGCTGCCTGGTTGCCCGAGGCAGCGACCGCATTCGGGTGCCCGCCCTCCCTGCGAATGTAGTGGATACGACAGGCGCGGGCGATTGTTGGGATGCGGGTTTTATTGCCGGACTGGCCAGTAGTGAAGATATCCTCACCGCGGCACGGATTGGGAACGCCTGCGCTGCGTTCTGTATCGAGGCTGTGGGAGGATCAACGGGCGTTCCGCGTTACGAGGCCGTGCAGCAACGAGCCGCCCAGGCGCCGCCCCGCCAATAGTTTGCCATTGGAATTGCCTCCCTTCCTTCACGCAGGTCATTGCCGCGAAAGCAGGAATCCACTCCCAGGCCAAAGCAGGCGGCGCCCCCCGCCGATAATGTGTGATACAATTTTGTGGATACAATGGTTTTCGCCTGGAATGAGAACAAAAATCGGATTAACCGGCGAAAGCACGGCGTTTCATTTGAGGCGGCAGTGCGGGTTTTCGAAGATCCCGGGGCCGTCTCATTTGCGGAGCGCGTTATTGAGGGCCAGGAACGCCGGCACACGATCGGCGTGGCGGGAAGCATCGCGATACTGCTGGTCGTTCACACCGTTGAGGAGGAAAATGGCGAAGAAAAAGTCCGCATCATCTCCGCGAGAAAAGCGGCTCCCCGCGAGCGCGCTCTTTACCAGTCCCCTGCGTGATCGCGAGCGCGCCGAACTCGAAAGCTTGGCGCGAATGGCGGATTCAGAAATTGATTATTCGGACGCCCCGGCGACCAAAGCAATCCCGCCGCAGGTTTATGCGGGGCGATTTTACCGGCCGCTGAAGCAACAAATCAGCATGCGCGTTGATGCCGACGTTCCTGGCGTGGTTCCGGGCGCAGGGCAGAAGGTATCAGACCTATATGAACGCAGTCTTGCGCCGGGAGATGCAAGCCCGCCCGAGGGGTCGGTAGGAAAGGGTTGCATGGCAAGGAAAATCCGAGTGAGAGTTTTTGACGATTTACGCCAGTCTCTGGCTGACGCCGGGGATTACGAACAAGGCAAACATGTGAACCTGCGGACGAATGAAATCCCTCCACCTCCCAGGCTCCCTCACGCCGGCTGAAATCCGCAGAATACGCCTTGCGCTTAATGCCAGCCAGACACTCTTTGCCCGGTTTCTCAATGTCAGCCCCAATACTGTCGAAAGCTGGGAACAGGGCGTGCGACAGCCGGAACAAGCGGCCCTCAAGTTACTCACCATCGCCAAGAAATTCCCCCAAGCCGTGCTTTCCACGTGAGCAACCGTAGTGCGCACCTGCTTTGTAGTTCCGCGGCCCTTGGGCGCGAGCGGTGACGCGAGCTTCATCTGGCACCCGCGCTTGGCGGCCCTTACAGTTCCCTGTAACCTGTTCCCTATCACCTGCTCTTTGACCCGGGGAGGATAGCGTTTGAGGATTGAGCCGGAATGCAAAGAGCCGCAGACTAACGTGGATTTCTCACCACGTTAGGCAAGGGCGGGGCTTTAGCCGCAACTCTTCGGCTCCGCGTGCGGCGGGGCTGAACAGGCCTGCGGAAAAACCCCTTGGAGGAGGCTAAATAGCTCTTCCCGGTTTCCGCAAGTCATTGATTCCACGTTTGACCACTTGCGGATTGCGTCGCTTTTTGGGGCTCAAAACGCCTTTTTCCGCAGCCTGTAAAGCCCCGCCCTTCCCATTCCCAACCAAGCAGGACTCGTTGGTTCGAGGCAATGCCCCGTTAGTGATCAAATGCAAGAGTTACAGTTTTTCTGCCGCCACCAGCAGGTCGTTCGATTTTGCGGGATCGAACGGTGACTTGGCGTAATCGCCCCAATATCGCACTTTCCCAAAACCGGCTCGAGTCAGAAGCTGGGCGAGCAGGTTGTGAAAAAGAGGAATCTGCCGGGAGCTTTTGACGTGGGACTGCCACTTTGCCCCTGCCTTCTCGCGCACCAGAAACATGATATGAAAGTTGATAGCCTCTTGTTCGTAGTCGGCAAATTTCACCAGCAAGACTTCTTCTTTGGCGGTTTCTCCCGCAAGCAGCGGGAACCAGTGGGCCTTCTCTTTCCATCGCAGGTCGTAGTTGAGGTTTTGGGTGAGCAATGTGCCTCCAGCCCGCAAGGCGCCTGCAATGCCTTTTAAGGCTGCCAGCAACTGTCCCTCGCCCGAGATGCCCGGCAGGGCGTTACCCAAGCAGAAGGCTGCGTCGTGGGTGGGGCCGAGTTCCCCGCCTTGCTCCATCTTCAGGAGGCTCACTTTGGCTTCACCGCCGGCCGCTGAGATGGCATCCGCCTTATGGTGGATTCGTTGCCGGGCAAATGCCACCATATCTTCATCGGCGTCGAAGCCCAGGACGCTGAAGCCTCGCCCGGCCAGCCCCGCCACATGCCCGCCCGTCCCACAGGCCGGCACCAGGACTCGCGGACCGGCGCTGCGGGCGAGTTCTTCCAGCAGCGGCATCTCGCGCCCCAGACGTTTCTCCCAATTAATCACCGCGTCGTAGTATTCCGCGAAGTTAGGAGGCATGGGTCATCCCGGGTCGCGTCATCGCACGTCCTCCTGCTTGGGTCTGTTAATCTGCTTTTGAGCTGATTCAGGAAGAGGCTTGAATACTACCGGGGTCGGATACCTCGGCTTAAGTGGAAGGTCGTGCAACTCCATCAAATCCTTGTTGACCGGCACGAGGAGAGACACGATGTTGCCGGTATCGCGTTCTCGAGCGATGAATTGGAGCCCGGCGTTACGATGAAAAGATCCCGTGACGGCGTCTTTGGTGAAATTCGGCAGAAGGGCTTGGAATGCACCGCTTTCGTCCGGCGTCACTCGCGCCAGGTGGAAGGCCGCTACCGCGCTGTCCGCGACACCGAAAAAGTCGTGCGCCCAGTAGGCTATGTAGTTGATTTCCACCTCGTAAGGCCGGCTGCGAAGAGGTTCCGGCAGCTCCACTCTTCCCTTGAAGGTTATAGAAGGGAGGTCCTCGCAGGAAACCTCTTTGCTCTTCTCAGACTCGGATAGCGAGGGAACATCGATAGTTACAATCTGGCACCCGGGCGCATACAGAATGACTTTGAGGGATTCTGCGGCTTGTTGATGCACCGAGGTGCCGATCAAATACACATTCGTCTCTGCCTCTGCTTTCACCGAATCGCCGTAGCCCCCAAAAAGTCCCGTCAGATAGTAACGAGCTTGGACCTGCTCCGAGCGAATTTCTGGTGGAAGCCGGACTTCGAACGACGCCGGTTCCGCTTCCTGTCCCGGGCTTGCTTCAACAAGAAGCAATGGCAGGCCCATCAACACGAAGAAGGCGAGACCACGACCTGTGGAGTGGATCATCGGCTGACCTCCTGCCGGGCGCCGGGCTTGGCCTGCTTCCAGAGGCGTGAGCCCCTAGCCGGCGCGAGGGTTGTTCGTGCCGTCACCTATGCCAGCCCACATAGCGACGCTCTTGGATTCGCACTACCGCGGTCCACGGAACACTACTTCATGTCTGCCGGCACGGGAATAGTCACTTGTCCCGTGGCAGCCCACTCGGCGCCGCGTTGAAGGGTCAAAATGAAACCGGAACTCTGCATGGCCTTCACGTCGTGTCCCAGAGCGGTCTGGAATACACGGCCTGTTCCGTAGGGAAGCGTCCAGATGAGCGGCTCGTCTTTCCCTGTTCCGCAACCCTGCCCGGGTTTGTGGCAATTGTTAGGGTCATCGAATGCGGTGGCGAGGATGTGGATGTCGGGCTGCATTGAGAGGCGATGATAAAGTTCGTCCGTTTCGGCAAAAGATGCGGGCATTCCCTTGGTGATGGGATGATCGCGGTCAACGATGCTCACGCTATAAGCGTGATAAGGGCCATGTCCAGCCGTCTCGCGCCAGGTGCCTCCCACCATTTTGTCGAATTCCTGCCAGCCCCAGAATGCATTGTTGGAAGCGTGGTAGCAAACCAGGCCCTTGCCGTTCCGCACAAAGTCGAGCATGGCCTGGCGCGCGCCCTCGTCCCACCAGGGACCGGCGGAATACTTCATGTCGTTATAGTTGAGCAGCAGAACATCATAAGGCGAAAAGGTTTGGAGCGTGTTTCCGCGGACCTCTTCGTTGACGCGAACGTCGAACTTCCCCGTGCCCTCCAGGATTTCGCGGAGGACCGGGGTCGTAAGGCGCCAGGCGTGATTCGAAACCCCAGTCAAAATCAGAACCTTGATCTTGGGCGGCGTCTGAGCGGCCAGGGAAGCGAGACTTGCAATGAGCATAAGAAATGCCAAAAAGACACGAGATATGTTCATGAGACCTCCGGGCAGCCATTATACGCCTCGTTAGCCGTTCTCGCGCGCCGCAAGATGTAAGGAAAGCTCCAGGCATGTCATAATGTTCTTGTTCTGCCTAATCCGTGAACGTGAGCGCCGCCGCGGCGCTTTGGAGTGCGGCAGCTTGCTGCCGCTTTTTTTCGCTCGAGCTTGCCCGAGTGGGCCGCCGGAAGCAAGCTTCCGCCCAAGCATAGCGGCAGCAAGCTGCCGCACTCCAAAGCGCGTGAGTTGACTGGATACTTCCTATGTTTTGCGAGGACCTATGAATTTCAAAACACTTGCCATCCACGCAGGATACAACCCCAAAGAACATTTCGGCGCGGTGATGACACCCATCTACCAGACATCCACATTTGCCTTCCGTGGCGTGAGCGAACCAGGCCCGTTCGACTACTCACGCAGCGGGAATCCAACCCGGAAGGCACTGGAGTCCTGCTTGGCTGCGTTGGAGGGTGGGACAGCCGGATTCGCATTCGCCACCGGCATGGCCGCCGAATCGACAGTGGTCATGATGTTTGGAGCGGGAGACACCATCGTCGTGCATGACGACCTATATGGCGGTACGTACCGCATGTTCGAAACGGTTTTTGCATCCAAGCAGATCCGCGCTCACTACGTCGATTTGCGAAACTTTTCCAAGTTATCTTCCGCACTTGCCAGCGGGCCAAAGGCGGTGTGGGTCGAGTCGCCCACCAATCCTCTTATGAATCTGGTGGACATTCGCGCGGTCGCGGAGCTTGCGCACCAACACGGCGCGCTCGTCATTTGTGACAATACATTTCTTTCCCCCTACTTTCAGCGGCCGCTCGAATTGGGCGCCGACATCGTCGTGCATTCGACGACCAAATACATCAATGGTCATTCGGACGTGGTGGGCGGGGCTGTCGTGGTGAAAGACTCGAGCCTCGCCGAACAGATCTACTTTTTGCAGAATGCCATGGGGACCTGCGCGGGACCACAGGACTGTTTCCTTGTGCTCCGTGGCATCAAAACCCTCGCCCTGCGTATGGAAGAGCACAACCGCAACGCTTTGGAAATTGCGCGCTGGCTCGAGCAGCATCCCAAGGTGTCAAGGGTGCTCCATCCGGGACTGGAAAGCCATCCGCAACACGAACTGGCTCTGCGTCAGGCAAGGGGATTTGGAGGAACGTTCTCCTTCCGACTGCTTGGCGGAGAAGACGCCGTCAAGCGACTCCTGGCAGGCTGTCGAATTTTCACCCTTGCGGAGTCGCTGGGGGGAGTCGAGTCGCTCATCGAGCATCCTTCCACAATGACCCATGCCTCGGTGCCTCGCGATGTCCAACTGCGCATGGGGATCACACCGGACCTTATTCGCATTTCAGTGGGTCTCGAGGATGTCGGCGACCTTATCGCAGATCTTGATGGCGCCCTCGCCGGCTAAGCAGGCGTGTCACGGCCACATTGGGCTTGGCTGCGGTGGAACAGCGCCACCAAGAGGGATCGACGGTCATAGGCCTCTGACATGGGGGGAGACAGAGTGTGAGATTCCCGACTCCGGGTGGGACGCCGCAGCCCCGATCATGCGCCGCGGCGTCACCGGGGTTGGGTGTGCGAAGGTCAACCGGTGTAACCAGGTTGGATCTTCAGCTTCTTACCTGCGATCACATTGACCTGCTCCTGATAGAACGTCTTTCCGTTGGCATCGCGCAACTCGATGGTGTGGTTGCCGGCTCGTAAGTGGAACTTCTTCAGTTCGCCCGTTCGACCCGCATACCCGCCATCGACGAATATCGCATCACCCTTTTGCTTCGCCGAAATCTGGACTTCGCCCACTTGCGGACCGTAATAACCCGGCCCGTACCAGGGGCTGTACCACCCATAATACCCAGGGTAAAACCCCGGACCGTAGCCAAACCCCCAATAGGCTCCGCCGCGATAAAATCCCCGTGCGGACGCTGCCGGCACGAAGGTCACTAACGCCAAAAGGGCAATCGCTGCATATTTCAAAAATCGCTTCATGGCTGTTGCCCTCCTTTCAACGCCGGCCTTCAATACTCGCCTGCCCTCGACCGGCACACTCCCTTAGATGCAAAACGGGACAAATTTACTGTATTAAATAAGTAGCTTAATATCAACTACATAGACGCAATGGCAGCACGAGCAAGCGTAGCGCGGGCCTGTTTTCCAGGTCCGCGGCTTCTCTCGAACCTCATTCCTGCAAAACCGGTCTGCGCTCCACCCGCTCAAACCATGGCCACGGCATTGAGCCTGAATCTTCAGGCGAGCTCGACCCTCAGCCTCAAGCCGGATGAGCATGCCGCCGACCCGCCACAGCCGAAGGTCCGATGATCCTAATGGTCGGCGGGCATTCGCCACCCGCCATTCCCCACCTGGAACCTCCAACTACTTTTATTTTCAACAACATTCCCGTATCAAACGTGTAACCACCTTTGTTTTCTTTTACATTCCCGCTTCGGTGCGGGGTTTTGAAGGCTGATCCTTTGTTTTCATAGACATTCCCGCGTCGTTCTGTCATTTTTGTGTCTTCCACCGGTTCCACACCCTGCGAGGTGTGGGACATCATGTCGCTGTCGGTGGCCTCCTCGTTGTTCCCCATCCTCGCGCCATTGTCCTGGCTGGCAGGAGCGGCCCGGGAGGTTGGTAGATTCCTTCCGCAGCCTCATCAATATCCTCACTTTGCGGTCGATGGAGCGGTCCAGGGCGCCTTCCTGGCGCAACATCATGCTCCACGTCTCCCCCTCCGGCGCGAGGCGGCGAGCAGTTGGGGCGTAAGTTGGAGTGCTTTGCGTAAGGACATAGTTCCTCCTGGGACGGGGTGATCGATGAGCGGGGAAAGGACTTCTCCGCGGGTCAGGCTGTTCACGCGAGTAGGCTAGCACAGAGGAGAGGCGGTGTCAAGAGACAATATGTTCACGCGTGTAGCCCAGCGTTAGCGGGGTGGAATGATCGGTTCATGGGGGCAGATGGCGCATACGTCGCGGGGTGCGAGGATCGCATACATGCCAAAGGGCGGCATGTATGGGCCACCCGCCGCCGATCGAGTCATCACTCAGAAGTTCGTTGAGCAAGCCAGCCCCGACGTGTCGGGGCGAAAGAAGGTAGCCCATGGCGTGAGCCGTGGGTAAATGAGCCCCCTCGCCCCCGTCCCCTCTCCCGCCCGCGCGGGAGAGGGGTGCCAAAGGCGGGGTGAGGGATCTCTCCCTCAGGGCTCGCTCCCTGGGCTACAATCTTACGCCCCTGACGGGGCTAGTGAACGGCCGACGCTCCTGACGATTCATCAACGAACTTCTCAGACACACCTCTACAGCTTCGGCAAAGATTCGACAATCTTCTCGGTTTCAAGGCTCACGCGAATGACCTGGCCCACGAGGCGCACGATGTATTCGGGGTCGTCGGGGCGGTTGGGGTCGGAGCGGATGCCGCTGTGCTTGTCTTCCGTCACTTGGTATTGGTGTCCTCAAAGATGATGATGAAGAGGGGGTAGCCGCGCGCGATCTTCTTTTTGACCTCGGTGTCGAGATCGTCCTGCGTGTCTTTGGCTTCCCAATAGCCGCGCGGCAGGCTGTTGCGGTCGCGCAGTGTGCCGTCAGAACGAATGAGCCCGCCGCCGGACTTCCCCGAAAGCTCGGCGATGAAGGTCCAGTCCTTGAGCCGGGCGGTCTCCTGAAGCAGGGATTCGAAGGGCGAGCGCACGCTCATCTTGTTTAGGACACCCTGCGCCCGCGCCGCTGGAAGAGCCGCAGAGCCTGCCCTGAGCAGAGCGAAGGGGCCAGACCGCGGGCCCTGCGCTACAAGCGGGCTGTTCTTTCACTTCCTGAATCCCGAATCCTGAATGCAGTAGGCAGTCGGCAGTAAGCAGGAGGCCGTCGGCGAAAAGCAGATGCCCTTTATTCTGACTCCTGACTCATGACTCCTGACTCCTTTTTTTCCCTCAGCCTCAAGCGGAATCAGCATGCCGCAGACATCACGAATCGATGCCTGGGCCACCTGCCTACACGAACTGGAGCTTTCTACTTTGCTAGAATAAGGATCTTCTCACTTTGCTCCGACAGGACCCTCGAAAAGGACCCTCGAAAAGGATTGCATCCTCGTCAAGAGCAATGTATTATGGCGTACGATAATACGTGCAATAGCCGGTCGGCGGACGGGGTGCTAGGGATGGGCCACGCTCGTCGCACAGGGATCGGGTTGCCCTCATGTCGCACCTGTTCATCGCCGACGCAGATGGCATCCAGGACTACGTCTTCTCTTCCCACGAACTCAAACTGATTCGCGGCGCAAGCGCAATCCAGACTAACCTGATGGACGAGCTTAAGCGGTGGATACCCAACGAGGCCGATATCCTCCGCGCCAATGGCGGCACGTTCATCGCGCGTGTGGCCGGTGAGACAGCGGGAAAAGCGCTCGCCACCAAGGCCCAGCAACTCTTCCTGGAAGAGACATGTATCGCTACGGTCACGTGCGCCTGCGTACCGGAGCTCGAGCCGTTCCGTGAGTGCATCGAGCAGCTCTACCTCAGCCTCGCGGCAGCCAAACGCCGTCGCCCGCTGCCCCCGGGGCCGCGCCTCGGGCCGTTCTCAGTGGTCTGCGAGAAGTGCGGCTTGTACCCTGCCAGCCAACTCATCCCCGAGGACGGGCGGGGACGCCCGGTTTGCGATCCCTGCTTCCTGCGCCTGAAGGCGAGCCCTTCCGCGCGGCGGGGGCTCAGCCGCGGCGTCGCACCGGAAAGTTTTGAGGAGATCGGCGCCAGTGCCGCTCCCCTGAGCTATCTTGCCCTGACTTACATCGACGTGGACCGGCTGGGCGAGTACATGGTTCGCAACGGGTACGGGAGCTTTGACGCGTACAAGGTACTGTCGGAGCTGATCGATCAGGCGCTAGTCCAATCAATCACTGCCGGTTTCGCGTCGCTCACCGGCCTCAAGGCGAAATGGGAGAGCCTGTTGGAGGGCGGCGACGACGCGATGGTGGCCGTCCCCGCCGGCCGGTTCGACGAGTTTCTAAGAGTGTTTGCGTCGCGATTCGCCGAGCAGTTCCCGCCAGGAGGCCGCCTTTCCGCGCCGACTTACTCCGTTGGAGCTGCAATCGCACACAGCCACTACCCGATCACTGAGTTTCGGCGTTTGGCGAAGGAACTGCTGCGCTCGGCGAAAAGCGTGAAAGGTGAGAACTCGATCGACTACGAAGTCGTGACCACCTCAATGACCGGGTCGGTTACCGAAGCGCGTGACCGGAGCGCCGAGAATTCCGGCTGTCACCGGACGGCCAAGCCTTACCGGCTCACTGAATGGTTTAGGTTTTGCGACGAGGTCCGCAAGATCAAGAAGGAATTGCCCGCGTCGCAGATCAAAGCTCTGTACGCGATCGCCTACCAGAGCAAACTTCAGGCCGAGATGGACTTTGCGTACATGCTGGCCCGGCTTGGCTCCAGCGAGCATCGTTGTCTGGTGCGAAACGCGCTGGCGCCGCCCGGCGAGGCTGGGCTGCCGGGTGTGCCGGCCGATCTGCAAGAGCTTTCACGGGAGAGTCTTTCGTTGATCTGGCGCCGTGACGACCGTAGCGGACGTGTTTTTACGCGCGCGGCGGACTTGGTCGAACTGTGGGATTTCCTTCCATGAGCATCCGGTTCATCATCGAACTTGATTCAGCTCTTCACCAGGGGAGCGGATACGGTATCGCAGGCATCTTGGATCGTGCATTGCTCCGCGATCACACGGGAATGCCATACATTCCCGGCTCAGCCATCAAAGGCAAGTTTCGCGAGGCAGCTATCCGAATCCTCAGCGCGACGCGGTCGAAGGACGAGCCTGACCCCTGCGGCGTGCCTGGCAAGGAGATCTGCAAAGAAGGCCCTTTCTGTGCGGTGTGCACGATCTTTGGCTCCCCGATGCGTCCGGGCAACGCAATATTCAGGGACGCCTATCCGGCCGATGCGGAACGGGAAGTGCTGCGCGAACATCTTGCTGGTGGACCACCATCGTGGCTGCCGGGCGGGACGGAGGTGCGCAGCACCACGGCCCTGGACCGGCGGACCGGAACGGCACGGAAAGAGCATCTGTTCTCGACAGAAGTGTTGTCGCCACTGGTGCGGTTTGAGGGGGAGGTCGTCGGGTTGCTCGACGCCAAGGCTGAGAAGCTGCTCCAGCACTGCTCGATGCTGATCACGACCTTCGGCGGTTCCTCCTCGCGCGGGCTCGGCCACGGCCGGATTGTGTGGGGTGTGAAATGAGCTCAGCCACTCCCGCTCTGCTTCGGTATCGGCTGCAGGCCCATCTCGAATCGCCAGCCGCCATTTCGACGCGGCGTGCGACTGGAAACGTGCTCGGCACACGCACGCACATTCCCGGCTCAATGATTCGTGGGGCTCTGGCCGCCGCAATGGTGTCCGAGCGCGGCCCCGACATCTCTACCGATCCGTGGTTTCGTGCGTTGTTCGCTGACGGCGGCCTGCGCTGTTCGGACCTCCGCATCAACGATTCTGTACCTTGGCCGCGTTCCGTGCTGCAATGTAAGGAGCACGGCGGTGACCGCGACCACGCCTGTTTCGATTTTCTGCTTGCAGCGGCAGCAGGTCTGAACTTGACGCACCCGGCCGACCAGTGCCGGACTTGCCGCGCTAAGCTGGAAACCCCCGAGGGTTACTCACGCTATTACAAGGCTCAGGATGAGCACAGATCCCGCGACCATTCGGACCCAGTGAAGACGGTGCGAGTGGCCCACGTTCAGATGGACCCCCGTTATGGCAGAGCGCGCAACGGCATGTTGTATTCCGCCGAATCGGTTGCCAAGGACCAAGGTTTCATTGGGTTCATGCAACTGCCTGGAGGCGCGTGGGATTGGCTGTTTCCGGGTACCGAGGTTGCGGTACAACAACTTTGGATCGGCCGCGGACGGTCGCGAGGACAGGGCTGCTTGCGGTTGGAAGCCTTCGAACTGGCGTCGCCGGAGACAGCAGAAACGCTCCTGCGGCGGATCGAAGCTCTCAACCGCAAGGTTGCCTCGGTGTATCCGAAACTCGCGGACGCCCTCGTATTCACTTGCGTACTGCACTCGGCGGCCATCTTGTTTGACCGCTGGCTCCTGCCGCGGCAGGAACCCACTGCGGCGGACTTCGGTCTGGGCGAGGAGTTTCGGTTGCTGGCAGCTTTTTCCCGCCAAGAGTCAGTGACGGGCTGGCACCAGCAGGCCGAGCTGCCGAAATCTGAACTCGTGGTCACGGCGGCGGGCTCGTGCTTCGTATTTGGCCGCGATGTGCTGCCCTCCGAGCGGGACGAGGCCACGCGCCTTCTGGCCTCTGCTCTCCATCGGGTGCACACGGCGGGACTTGGCGAGCGCACCGAAGACGGCTTTGGCGAGGTCTCGTTCTGCGACCCTATTCACGAGAGACTGCTATGGAACCCAACGTAGAACGTAAGCTCGCAATGATCCGGTCGCTCCGCTGGTGGAGCGCAGACGTGCTGCTGACGGCTGCGCGCCAGTGGTGGTCGGACCAAAGTGCCGCCGCCCGCCTCCCCGTCGCGCAATGGGAGAGCCTGGCGCGGTGCGGCGCTGCGGCGAAGACGCCAGAGGAATACTTGTCGGCCATCCAGGACTTCTTCTGGTACAAGAAACGCGAAGGCGATCAGCGCGAGCGGCGCGGCGCCGTGTACCGTGACTGGGCCCAGCGGGGCTGGGGCCATGTCGGGTTGGCGGAGTCTGTGTTTGATGCCATCAAGGCCGCGGGCGTGGCGGACCAACCCTCCGGTTTCGCCAAGGGATTGCCCGCTCTCATGTCGCGTTTCTCCGAGGACTCGGCCGATTGCGCATCCCTGAACTCCTGGCGCGCCCTTTCGCAGATGCGCGACTTCATTGCCGCGTTGATCCTTATAGCAAGGACAGCAGCACTGGGACGGAGCCATCGCGAAGACGAGGTTGCCGGAACCGGAACGGAGGCGATTCGTCCATGACGGACTTTCTGGAGTTAACCAACCGCTACCGCCTGGATTGCACGCTTCACTCCGATGCGGCCATGCATATCAGCACGGGCGTGGCGTCGGAGGCTACTGACTCCCCATTCATTCGCATGGGGGACCGTCCATTCTTGCCGGGTTCTTCCCTTCGGGGTGCGATGCGGTCGCATCTGGAGCGGCTGTTGAAGACGCTTCGACCGAGTGAGGCGCACATCTTGTTTGAGAAGTGCTCGAAGGAGGTATGCGTCGTTGGCGATAAGGACGAGCGGACGAAGTACGAGCGCTCCACTGGCGACGAATACGACAAACTCGGCGAGCCGAAGCTTTGCCCGGTCTGCCGGCTTTTCGGTTCGACGCTAATGGCGGCGCGACTAAAGATAGGCGACGCGACGCTTGTGGAGGGCTGCCGCGATCACGCGCTTGTAAAGCGGGACGGGGTCGGAATCGATCGCGACACCGACACGGCGAAGGAGCACATTAAGTACGATTTCGAGGTGCTCGAATCGGGGGCCGATTTCACCTGCTCGCTTCAGTTGGAGAATGCCGAACAGCAGGACTTTGCACTGCTCTATATCCTGCTGATGGAATTGCGGCGCGGGATCGATGTGGGTGGCAAGAAGACGCGGGGGTTGGGGCGTGTCCGGCTCACGAAGTTCACGGTGTCGTATTTCGATCAGTGCTGGAACCACAAGTTAGCCGACTACCTGGAGCACGGATTGGCTTCTGTGGATGCGAGCGAGTTTGAGATTCGGTTGCACGAGTTCTACAAGGAGTGGGCCTGTGTGGTGGGCTAGCCCTCATAGCGAGGAATCTTCTCGGTGCCGCAACATATGGCAGCAGGTTGTGAGTCGGGCAGCCATTCCGATTGTGGGGGCAGGCGGTTCTCAGACCCAGAAACGCCCGAACCCAATGATGGGCGACAAGCTTCGCGACCAACTGGCACAGCAGGCGCACCTTGGAAGGGTGCCTAAGGGCGCGCGCTTGGCCGATGTGGCTGTCTACGCCGAGAGCATGGAATTCAAGGTCAACGAGTTTGTCAATGGCCATTACGGCGCCATGTTCGCGATTCCGCCTCTGTACTCACTTTTGGCCGAGGTAGATCCAATTGTGGTGGTTTCGACCAACTACGATACCCTTCTGGAGTCCGCCTTCGGAAAACGCGAGTTCCATCTCATCGTTTACTCATCGCCAGATGATGGCGCGAGCGGACTGCTGTGGAAACCGCCAGGAACGACGAAGCTAATGCTCGAAAATCCCAAGAAAATCAGCATCGACCTGGAGAAAGAGACCGTGCTATTTAAACTCCACGGTTCGGCCAGCACTCGATGTGAACTCTGGGACATTGAGCCGCGGAGCCTGACCAATGGAACGTTTGTGCTGACTGACCACGATTACGCACGAGTGCTTTGGCGGATGCTCCAGGCCACGGTGTTCCCACCGTCTTTGCTGGAGTACATTCAACGACGCTCACTTTTCTTCGTTGGTCATTCACTGAACGACATCGACCTCCATGTGCTGCGGCTCATGACAGCTCACAACACGGGCCAGAAGAGTTGGGCAATTCAGCTTAATCCTTCTGAGTGGGAAGTTCGGCTGTGGGCCGCGCACGGAATAGATCTGATTGAAATGAGTGCCGACCGGTTTGTAAAGGTGGTCCGGAGGTACGGTTCAGAGGTAAATCGTGGCCCCCACCCCGGTTAACACTGAAAGTCCACCGTGCCCCTTTGTCGGACTCGAACCGTTCGACGAGAACACGCGACAGTACTATTTCGGCAGAGATCGCGAGGGCGATTCGGTGATACAGCTACTCTTGGCGACGCGTTTGTCGATATTGCACGGCAGGAGCGGAGTGGGAAAGAGTTCCCTGCTCCAGGCGTACGTTGGACCGAAGCTGGCCGAACAGCCCCATTTTGTGCCTGTCTACTTCAACGCTTGGCGACCGGATGCATTTGTGGAATTACGGAAAAAGCTCTCGCTCACCCTCTCGGGTAATGGCGTTTTGGTTTCGCAAGAAGCTCCTCTGGATAAGCAGGTCGAACTAGCCTCGGACCGAGGCCGATCTGTATTCCTGCTTCTCGACCAGTTCGAATCCTTCTTTACTTCGCCCGGGCCGGAATGGGACGCGGAACTCGCGCGACTGGCCAACCGCCCGAACGTGCGGTGCGGGATCCTGCTCGGAATCCGGAACGACAGGCTTGAATTGCTGGACCACCTGGATTGGCGTATTCCGACACTTAGAATGTGCCAGCAAGGCCTCGCGCCAATGGGACGGGACAACGCTCTCGTCGCCATCAAGGGGCCCCTCAACAAGGTGCAGATTGGCTTCGACCCGACGCTCCCGGAATCAGTTCTCGATGGGGTAACGAGGAGCGACGACACGGTTGAACTTGCTCACCTGCAACTCGTGATGAAGCTCGTCTTCAAGCATCAGGTCATCGACAAGAAGAATCGGTACATCCCCGCGGAGGTCCTCGAAGAACTGAGCCCGAAGGATGAACGCTTTAATGAACCTCGCGCAGTGGACAGGATACTGCTTGAGTTCATGGAGAGGCGCTTGAACGAGCTTCCAAGCGACGAGAAGGATGCGTGTGTCGAATTATTCGACTTGCTCACTAGCCCCTCGGGGCGGCGACAGCCCCAAACGGAGGAGGACCTCTTCAACGGGACCCGTGTTCCTCCGGAACTTGTCAGTCGTACCTTGGACAGCCTCCAGAAAGACAAGGCGCGCATCGTGCGTAGGATCACTGCGAATTCCTGGGAAATCACTCACGACTCGCTCGCCCGTGTGGCTCGGCATTGGGCGGACTGGGAGCGAATGCAGTGGAAGACGGAAGAAATTCGCGAACGCGAGCGAGGCCTGCTTCCGGACGAGCTGCAGGCGAACCTGCGGCGGGTCGATGAGGACCGAAAGAATGCGGAAGAATCGGAGAGACTTTCCACATCGAGACGCCTAGCCGCTCAGGCCCTGCTCAACAAGGAGCGAGATCCGGAACTGGCGCTAGCGCTATGCCGCTATGCGGCTGATCGTTGCGGCTGGATTACACAACTCACGCTAGAACTTAAAACGTCCGTGAGCCAAGCTGAGCGGAACCTGATACTCGAACTCGGTACCGCGCTCCGGCAGTCGTTTGCACAGTTCCGGCTGAGCGCCGCGGGCCGCGTAGTGGATGCCGACGTACGGTCATCGATCCTTTCCATTGTCGCCGAACGAGGCGAGCCGACGATCTCGGACTACGACCTGGATGTCAACCGATCGCCAGAGGAGACTCTGGCGCGGGTGTCAGCTTGGGGTCTCGGAGATCTGTATCGGGTTGCCGGAGTCCTTCCTATCAGGTCCCTCTCTTCAGACGAGGCTCGTGAGTTCCTGGACATCTCCCCTGGCGAACCCATACCCGCAATTCCGGCTACTCCGAAGGAACCCGTCCCAACTACGGACCCTCCGGCCGAACCTCCTGATCCCGGCGTAACCGTATCAGTTGAACCTGACGTACTCGCAGACATCTTGCAGGAGAACACAGATGCTGAAACAGGCCCTTAACGAATTGGAGATCCCGCTTATCCTCCATGCGGATTCGCCGTTGTTGATTAAAGACGGCCGTTTCGGCGACGAAGAGCGCAAGGCTTGGTGTCCCGACACGAGTCAGCGAAAGTTTCTGCCGAGTGCCGTACCGATTTCTCGCGCTTCACTACCGGATCTCAAGGCGGCGGTGCTGGCGCGCGACCCGGTGGCTGCCGTCGGCCTGTTGCCGTTCTATCTTCCGGGGACATCTCTGCGCGGGTCGTGGCGCTCCTACCTGGAGCGCACTCTACGTGGCGCGGACCCGGCGGATAAGCCCCGCGTCTGTGATCCGTTGGCGGTCGGCAAGCGCGAGGGCGACGACCCCGAAGAGGGTGTCGTGGTGAACGCGCTGGATGCGTCGTGTTCGTGGGAGCTGGATCGCCAGGAGAAGAAGTTCGCGAAATTGCCGCCGCCCGAGCGCAGGGGCGAGTATCGCGTTTATGCCTATTCATGCCCCATATGCCGCCTGTTCGGCAGCACCGTGCAGGCCAGCCGCCTTTCCGTCACCGACGGCGAATGCATACCCGGCACCGGGTCCCTCATCGTGCGCGAACACGTGCGCATTATGCGGCACACCGGCCAGGTAGCGAAGGGTGGGCCGTTGAAGTTTTTCGCCCTCAAGGACGCGCAATTTGCGGTCACGCTGCGATTGCGAAACTTCGAGTTGTGGCAGGTCCGGCTGGTCGGCATACTGCTCGCGCAATTGAAGAACAAACTCATCCCGGTCGGCTCTGGCAAGAGCAAGGGATATGGCTACATCCGAGCCGAAGTACGCCCGATTCAAGTGACCTGCTTTAGCGCCGCACCGCCTCCCGAGATCCTGTGGGGCATTGCCGAGCATTCGTCAGCGCCCCAGGGCTATGGGCTTCAGCCGCCACTCGAGGTTCCGTTTGAGAGCGGGACGTGGCAATCCAACGTCGCGATTCCTTGGCGCTACCATCGCACCTTAACTTCCGGATGCTTTTGACAAACTATGGATGAAGATATCCTTCGATCTTCGACAATTTCCGCTGCTGGAGGCGAGAAAGGTGTACGCATGAGCGCCCCATGCATTTCCTCGCTCGAATGCCAAACTGCGTTTCCAGCTACCATTCCTTGGAGCGAGTTTACGATCGCCGTTGTGGAATCGGCCGAATCCATAGAGTGGATCGACCTGGCCACCTCCGGCCCATCAAACGTCTCCGGCTATCCACGGGGCACTGCCTTCGGTCCATCGGCTGAGCTGCGGTGGTTCCGGCGAAGCAATGGGCTCCTCCATTTCGTTCTGCTCAGCGACACCGGAGCGCGCTTGGGCGAGGGGTCGGCCTCAGAGTTGCTTGAGTTCACCGAGGAGAGCCGAGTGCTGTTGTGGGGCGAGCCGATGGCGACTCCGAAGCCGCACTATTACGAGGGTCGCATTCCCAAGCTGCTCCAGTATCCCGGCGCGCCCCTAGTGCCTTCAGGCCACCGGCTCGCCTTTCGGCTGCGGCATTACGTGATACCTTCCAGCGGTGTGCGCGTTTCCCGCCACGCTGGTTTCGATGTGGTGGCGCTTCCGCGACCAGGAAGGAAACCATGAGCACAACGCCCACCGTTCCATTTACCAAGCGGCAACTGCAACGGCGCGCGTGCGAGAAGGAGCCGGGTCACGAGCGTCGCCCGCCTTCAAACTCCGGCATCTGGATCTGCTCGTTGCGCACCCTCACGCCGCTCTGCATCCAGTCTGCGTTTCGAAACATGAAAGAGCAGGACCCCGCGACGCTTCCTGGCAGCTCCCTGCGTGGTATGGTTCGCAACATGGTGGAAGTTCTCGGCGGTGGCTGTGCGCGCTATCTGGACGGCGTCCAGGCGCCTCCTCACCTGCGCCGCTGTAGCGAGTTCGATGCCTGCCTGGCGTGCCGCCTGTTCGGGTTTGTAGAGGGCAGCTTCGCTTGGGCCGGCAAGGTGCGATTCACCGACACGGGACAGCAACGGGTGAAGTGGGTACGGTTTGCTGTCCCTTATGACCGGCCGTCCCAGGACGGCGGCGATGGCTGGGTCTTGTTCCGCCATTCCGAGCCTCATTTGGCAAGCGGCCCCGTCCGGTGCGTGGACCGCGGGCAG
The DNA here is from genome assembly GCA_963832915.1 of uncultured Acidobacteriota bacterium. Lineage (GTDB taxonomy): Bacteria > Acidobacteriota > Terriglobia > UBA7540 > UBA7540 > CAVROP01. Next base: position 16,559 of record CAWHWE010000039.1, on the reverse strand, counting down.
GAGTTCCGCTTTCGCGTCGACTACATCAATCTGGACCCGGAGGAAATAGCGGTTCTTCGATTTGCGCTGACCCTGACGCACAGGGACAGCGATCTTTGCCACAAGCTTGGGTACGCGAAGGCCTTGGGCCTGGGGTCGTGCAAGATCTCGATCATTCCGGGAAAGACGCCGCTGCCGGAGATCGGGCCTGAGCTGGACCCCTATCTTGAACCGGCAATAACGAAGGTGCTTCGCCAGGCACGGAGGTATTCGTGAAGGTCCTCTTTGTGACGGTCGGAACAACTGCCATATACAATCCAGGCATCGGCACTGTGGATGGCCGGGACAACGCCGCGCTGCTCTCCGAAGCGCAGAACTACGAGCGAGACCCGTTCAAGCTCGCCAGGGCCTATGCCCCCATGCGCGACCGGCTGATCCAGGAGCACCTTCGCTATTGGGGGAAAGGCGCAGGGTACGTCGCGGAGCCGGACAACTTCCACCAGTCGGCGGCGGAGTTAACGAGCACCTGGACACTGCTTCACCCGGAGGAGAAGGGGGTGAAGCCGCAGGTCAACCGCATGGTGCTGCTGACGACACCGACGCCGGAAGGGCAGTTGGCAGGTGAGATTGTCCTGATCGTCATGCGCTCGGACGACTACGACGTCGGGTTCCCGAAGGTAAGCATCGACAAGGTGAATGTGCCGGGGTTAGAGACCGAGTTCAATACCATGCAGACCAACCTGCTCGCGGCCATCAATGCGAACAGGATCTCGCCTCTGGTCCCTGCCCTTTGCAATGTCACGGGAGGATACAAGGCGACCGCCATCTTAGTGGCTAGGCACGCGAAGCGCGAGCGGCTCCGCTTGTTCTACCAGCACGAGACGCAGAACAAGGGCCTCTACCTTAACGAAAAGGACGAGAGCGGCGACACCAGCCGCATAGTCTGGGACAACTGATTCACCCATGCTGCAAACGCAAATGACAGGTCAAGAGTTTCTGAAAAGACTGGGAGAAATCCGCTGCATCATGCACTCACCTGAGAAGCGCGCGGACCCGGATTGCCGCAAGGGGGTCCGCGAATGGATAACGGCGACCGAGGGCTCCAGGGCGTCTGAGCACCGCCAATGGTACAGAGTGTATGGCGAGGACCTAGACGGCGACATTCTCCATGCCGCATCCTGCTTCGCCCCCGATGCGCGGTATCAGAAGCAAGAGGCCTGCTACGATCTCCGCCGCTTGTGGCGCATTCTGCTGCGCAACTACGCTTTCAGCGAGGCATTGCAGCTAGACGCCGCCCTGCGCCGGCTCGAGTCGCCTGGATGGTGGTTCTGGCGTTGGAAGGACCTGCTGATGTGGCGGGTGATCATCGGCCTGGCGATTGGCTATCTGTTGCTATGGTCCAGTAGCGGATTGCTGGACTTTGTTCGGTACGCGCACGGCAATCCGGGGTGGACGGTCGGGCTTGTGGTAGTCAGCCTCATATCGGCTTTCGCGATCGCCCTGACAGAGGTGGAGCGTCGAATCGGTCGCCGCCCCTTGCCGGTGATCGCGTCGCGCGTCATGGTCATCGTCAGTCTGTCGCTGTTGTACGCGGCTCTGGGCGGGTGGTTCATTTACGTTGCCGGATCCTGCTTCCCCGCGGCGTACGAGCCAAGCGCAGCGAAATCGACGATGGTGAGTGCCATTGCCCTCGCGCTGGGCTTCTTGTTTCAGTTGTTCTGGGAGGAATCGTCATTCGGCGAGCCTCTTTAGCCCCCCGCTACCCGCCAGGAAGCGGCATGGGACACGACCTTAAGGCCCGTGCCCACACGACCGGCGTCGAAAAGGGTGACCCGCCACAAGGGCAATTGACATCCATGTCATTCCCGCGAAGGCGGGAATCTGTGTCAAGGGCAAGGGCCGCCCCGATGGGAAGGGGATGGAGCAGGGGTCGGGTGTCAGGTGCCAGGTGTCAGGGGTGGAGCCTGCGATCCTTCACGTGATTCTGATCGCTAAAACCTAACCTCTTTCCGTCGCCTCCAGAGGAAGGGGACGTTTCCGGGATTGAGTCATTGGTTCATTTGACCATTGGCTTATTTGAAGTGCGCTTGTGCCTGGTTGGTGTTAGTCTCTTTTGCTGATTGCTGAAAACTGACGACTGAAGGCTGCTTTTGATGACTGCCCCGATAGGAAGGGGATTGAGACTTGTCCGTGGTGGCCTGCAAAAAGATTCGGCTGTTGTTCGTAGGAAAGACTGCCCCGATAGGAAGGGGATTGAGACGCGGAAACCAATAAGATAATGAGGCTCGCAACCATGTGTAGGAAAGACTGCCCCAATAGGAAGGGGATTGAGACAGAAGTGCGGTACCACTCATGATCTCTGAGTGTGTTTGTAGGAAAGACTGCCCCGATAGGAAGGGGATTGAGACGATCGCATGATGCCACTGCGGACTGGCGACGACCCGGCGTAGGAAAGACTGCCCCGATAGGAAGGGGATTGAGACATCCCGACGCCCGACCTCTACCATCGCACCAGCCGGGTAGGAAAGACTGCCCCGATAGGAAGGGGATTGAGACATTTTCTCCCTTTGATTTAGATTCCACGTCCTATCATGTAGGAAAGACTGCCCCGATAGGAAGGGGATTGAGACTTTGATGGGGACGCCGTTGCGGGTAAGCTGCCAGAGTAGGAAAGACTGCCCCGATAGGAAGGGGATTGAGACATACGCTATCACCTGCGTGATTGAGGCCGACTCGCCCGAGTAGGAAAGACTGCCCCGATAGGAAGGGGATTGAGACATGGAATATCGCGCCCATCATCGGGTAGCGCAGACCTGTGTAGGAAAGACTGCCCCGATAGGAAGGGGATTGAGACTGACTTCCGACACGGATGGCGTATGGGCTATTTGAGGACGTAGGAAAGACTGCCCCGATAGGAAGGGGATTGAGACAGCTTCACCCCGTCGCCGAGCGTCACTCTGTCGCCGAGGTAGGAAAGACTGCCCCGATAGGAAGGGGATTGAGACCCTGCGTGCAAGTTGTGGTGCCGCACATCGTCGTGCGTAGGAAAGACTGCCCCGATAGGAAGGGGATTGAGACCGTGAAACCACCGCGTATCGACGCGGGCTGGAACCAGTAGGAAAGACTGCCCCGATAGGAAGGGGATTGAGACCTTATATTTAGTGGTTGGGCCCTAATCTTGGGCCAGGTAGGAAAGACTGCCCCGATAGGAAGGGGATTGAGACCTTGAGGATTTGCAGCGTTACGAACATCCGGCCCTGTAGGAAAGACTGCCCCGATAGGAAGGGGACGCGGAAAAGCGCAGATCTCAAATTCCAGATTTCAAAGTCGGAAGGGTGGGCCTGGTTCAAAAACGAGTAATAGTAAATAGTAAATGGTGAATTAAGAGCCCAAACTTCTGTCAGAAGACCGGACTGACAGCGATGGCTTTGGGACCTAGTGAAGACCGAAAACTGAAAACTGACAACAGATGAATTCTGCCGGAAAGGCTGCCCTAATGGGAAGGTGATATTTGCGGGATTGAGTCATCGATTCATTTGGTCATTCACTCATTTGAAGTGCGCATGTGCCCTGTGTGTGATGGTGCTTCTTACTAATAGCTGAAAGCTGACGACTGAAGGCTGCTTTTGAAGCCTGCCCCGACACGAAGTGGGTTGAGACAACTTAGCAGGATGCTGAAAAACCCGTTTGGCCTGTCATTCCGAGGAGCCCCGCCCTGCGGGACGACGAGGAATCTCGCCCCGATCAGATCGGGGTTTCCAGAGCGAGATTCCTCGCTTCGCTCTCGGAATGACAACGTTCACAAAGGTCTTTCAGCATCCTGTTAGAATTCGCCATGCACCGTTGCGCGCTGAAGAGGCTTCCCGCCACGAGAAATGGGTAAATGGTCGCGCATGGATGCACTACGATCAGCCGTGGAACAAACGGACTATTCCTTCGATCTGACGCCTGACGATCTGTGGGACGCCTGGCTGCGCGTTCAGGAAAACGGCGGTTGTGCGGGCGCGGATGGTGTCACCATTGAAGCCTTCGCTGAGAGCGCCGAGAAACGCCTCAAGGGGCTGCTGGAGTCGGTCGAGAAGGGCACCTACTGTTGCCTTCCCTTGCTGGAGATCGAGGTCGAGAAAACGCCCGGCTCCGGCAAGCTCCGCCGCCTGCTGGTTCCCACCGTGGCCGACCGCGTGCTGCAAACGGCGGCAGCGCATCAGCTCTCGCGGTCTTTTGAGGAGGAATTTCTCGAAGCCAGTTTCGCTTATCGTCCCGGCCGCTCGGTGGACCGGGCGATTGCGCGCGTCGGGCAGTGGCGGAGCCTTGGTTACCGCCAGGTTGTTCGGGCGGACATCGAGGGTTTCTTCGACCACATCGACCAGGAGCAACTCCTCAGCATGCTGGCAGCCCGCAAGCCCCAGCCGGGCCTGATGAACTTGCTCCGGCAGTGGGTGAAAGCGAGCTACTGGGATGGCCGGCGGGTGCGCCGCGTGGAAGCGGGCATCGCTCAAGGGTCGCCGCTCTCGCCTCTGCTGGCCAACTTTTTCCTTGAGCCTTTCGACCTCCAGCTCGAGCAAAGCGGCAACCACTTGGTGCGCTATGGGGACGACTTCCTTGTCCTCTGCCGCACCCCGGAAGCCGCCGCCGAGGCGCATCGCCTGGGTGGCGAATTCCTCGCCCGCGAAAAGCTCCGGCTGAGCACCGAGAAAACTCACATCACCAGCTTTGCGGCTGGGTTTCATTTCTTGGGCGCATTTTTCCTCAACGACGACGTGTACGTCCCGTGGAAGCACGAGCACCTGCACGGGAAGCTTTTTTTCATGGCCAAGCCGATGCCGCGTTCGCTCCTGGCCCGTTACGAGCAGCCGGAGGCGCGCACGGCCGTGGCGGAGGCCCTTCGGCGCGCCGGACTGGCAAACGCCCAGCCCGAGGCTCCACAACCAATCTCACCTGGGAGGGCGGACGTGTCTTACCTGTATCTTACCGAGCAAGGAGCGGTGCTGCGGAAATCCGGCGAGCGCTTTCTGGTCGAGAAGGATGACCAAGTCGAGCTGGACCTTCCCTATCACAAGCTCGAGAGCGTGCTCATCTTCGGCAACGTGCAAATGACCACGCAGGCCATGGCGGAACTGCTCGACAAGGGAATCACCGTCAGCCTCTTCTCGCGCCAGGGACGATTTCGCGGCTCGCTCGACCCGCCGCGTGGCAAGAACGTTCTGCTGCGCTTGGCCCAATTCGAGGCTTACAAAGATGAGGCGCGCGCCCTTCAGATCGCCCGCGCCGCCATTCAAGCGAAAATCGCCAACGGCCTCGAGGTGCTCGACCGCTACGCCAGCCGCCAGGCGCAGCCCCAAGGCTTTGGCCCGGCTCGCGCCACCCTGGCTGCTTCCCTTTCGGCAGCGGGCGCGGCGCCCAACGTTCAGGCCCTGCTGGGGATTGAGGGCACCGCCGCTCATGCCCAATTCAACACCCTGATGCTTTTCAACCGTTCCCCCTTTAAGTGGCCGGGGCGCGTGCGCCACCCCGCCACCGACCCTCTCAACGCCTTGCTCTCCCTCAGCTACACGTTGCTCATGAACGAACTCTCGGGATTGCTCTCCGGCCTCGGGCTCGATCCCTACCTAGGCTATCTCCACCAGCTTGATTACGGGCGGCCGTCGCTTTCGCTTGATCTTTTGGAACCCTTCCGGCATCCCGTGGCCGACCGCCTGGTGCTCATGGCCGTCAATAAGGCGGTGTTCCAGCCGGACGACTTCCAGAAAGCAGGGGGCCGTGAAACCTCCGAAGGGCAGGAGGGATTGTATCTTGCCCCCGAGGCCATGAAGCGCTATTTTGCTCAGTATGAGCACTGGATGATTGCACCACCAAGAACAGTTGACAGTCAACAGTTGACAGTCAACAGTAGGGGCGGTCCTTGTGACCACCCCTCTGTGGTCTGCGCAGGAGGTGAGGCTAAGAACGGCAAACCGGAGGCGGGATCGGCCGGCCCGGATGGGGCCACAAAAGACGAGTCTGTCGCCGCCCAATCCGGTCAGGGCAAGAAGCCCAACCCGTGTTTCCGTGACCTGCTCAAGGCGGAAGTGCAACGCTTTGCGGCCGCGCTCCGCGACAAGCGCGACTGGGTCCCTTACCACTTCGGCAAGCCCGCAGAGGAGGCAGAGTGCGATACGTCGTCTGTTACGATATAACCGATGACCGCCGGCGCGAGCGCCTCTCCGCCATCCTGCTTGATTTTGGCCGGCGAATTCAGGAAAGTGTGTTTGTCGCCGACCTGGATGAAGAGCTGGCGGGGAAGATGCGGGAGCGGGTGAAGAACGTGCTGGACGAAGCGTTGGACCGGCTGCACATCTTTCCCCTATGTGCGGCATGCTCTTCCAAGGTAGTGTCCATGGGAGCAGCGGCGGAGTTGCCCAAGGACCAGGAGTTTTACATCCTCTAGCGTGCTGTAACATCCAATTCTTGGCAATGGTCACGGGGTACTGCCTGGTTGTAGGGGTACCGCTTGCCGTACCCTCGTGGCTCGGTCGCGCGATAAAAATGCAGAGGGTACGGCAAGCCGTACCCCTACAACCAGGGCGGCAGCGCCGTTGGCCAATTGTCAAAAGTTAGGTGTTACGCGACACTGGCAGGATGCAGAAAAGATCGTCTAGCCTGTCATTCCGAGGAGTCCCGCCCTGCGGGACGACGAGGAATCTCGCATTTCCTCGAAAACGCACAAAGCGAGATTCTTCGTTCTGACCAGGAAGACAGCACGGAAGCGTTTTTCCGCAATCTCCTGAGGAAGATAGGATCTAACTGCACTGTTTTCAATGAGATTATTGCGATTGGGTTGGATGGTCATTTTGCCATGCAGATGCGAGAAAGCCTGCTATCCAATTGCCGGTAAACGACTTGTAACGATTTTGGAGGGCCGGTTGAGGGGCGCGTTTTGGGGTTTTGGCAGACGGCGATGGGGGATGCGTGAAAAACCGCTTGCAATCGCTTGGCGGTCAGTGGTATAGAAAGGTGGCTGTAGGAAAGACTGCCCCGATAGGAAGGGGATTGAGACACTTTACCAGTGAACCAGCTCGTGAAGTTGCTACGTAGGAAAGACTGCCCCGATAGGAAGGGGATTGAGACGCGCCATTTTGATCGGCTTCGGTTTCGCAGCTGTCTTGTAGGAAAGACTGCCCCGATAGGAAGGGGATTGAGACGAACCAAAACTTTTGGAAACAATTTGGGCACTCCAAGTAGGAAAGACTGCCCCGATAGGAAGGGGATTGAGACAATTATGGCTTCCACAGAAGCCGTTTCGGATGCAGCGTAGGAAAGACTGCCCCGATAGGAAGGGGATTGAGACTCGTTGAAGCAGTGGTTCAACACGCATTGCAACAAGCCTGGTAGGAAAGACTGCCCCGATAGGAAGGGGATTGAGACTATTCCGAGTCCGTCGCCAGCCGGAAACGCTTCTGTGTAGGAAAGACTGCCCCGATAGGAAGGGGATTGAGACACGCGCTGGAGCCAAGTTGGATTGCCTGTGATCATAGTAGGAAAGACTGCCCCGATAGGAAGGGGATTGAGACGAACCCCATCTCGCCGTGCAATGCGCGATTCCAGCTCCGTAGGAAAGACTGCCCCGATAGGAAGGGGATTGAGACATATCCGAATCCCGGTCAGGGTAGCGTTGATTTCGCGTAGGAAAGACTGCCCCGATAGGAAGGGGATTGAGACTTTGGTAGGCCACGCTGATGCGCGGGTCGAGCGTGGGTAGGAAAGACTGCCCCGATAGGAAGGGGATTGAGACTCCGATAAGTTCCATGGATGCTGGCGGAATTCGGTACGTAGGAAAGACTGCCCCGATAGGAAGGGGATTGAGACACAGCTATCCCCGCCATAAAGCCAATGCCAACCGCGTAGGAAAGACTGCCCCGATAGGAAGGGGATTGAGACTCAGTATAGCCTTCCACGCTTCCAGAGTCATTCCCCGTAGGAAAGACTGCCCCGATAGGAAGGGGATTGAGACGCCAATCCCCTTGGCCATGGGAGCGATCAACGAGCGTAGGAAAGACTGCCCCGATAGGAAGGGGATTGAGACTTGGTCACTGGCAGGGGGTGCTTGCAACGTCCACCGTGTAGGAAAGACTGCCCCGATAGGAAGGGGATTGAGACAAGAATTTTCGGGCTCGAGGATCACTTTTCAGCGACGTAGGAAAGACTGCCCCGATAGGAAGGGGATTGAGACTCGGACCCGTCGGATTCATAGGTATCCTCACCTCCGCGTAGGAAAGACTGCCCCGATAGGAAGGGGATTGAGACGGTTCTCAGTCAACTTCAGTGAGACTAACCCATCCATGTAGGAAAGACTGCCCCGATAGGAAGGGGATTGAGACACAATCCGCCTAGCCTCCCAATCCACTTTCCACTGAGTAGGAAAGACTGCCCCGATAGGAAGGGGATTGAGACTCGATGGCATCGAGCGCCATGCGCTGGTTTTCCTTGGTAGGAAAGACTGCCCCGATAGGAAGGGGATTGAGACAGAGCGGCAGAACCGGCGGCAGCTTCGGGTCTGCCGAAGTAGGAAAGACTGCCCCGATAGGAAGGGGATTGAGACTGTCATTCCCGGGTTTCGCCCCCTCGCTCGCGAAATGGGTAGGAAAGACTGCCCCGATAGGAAGGGGATTGAGACAATCGACCCTTGCGGTGTAGCATCCCAGTCGTTATGGTAGGAAAGACTGCCCCGATAGGAAGGGGATTGAGACGCGATGAAACCGTGTACGACACGGCCCACCGCAACGTAGGAAAGACTGCCCCGATAGGAAGGGGATTGAGACGCTGATCGTCCAGAGATGATCGGGGAACATAGCGACTCCGTAGGAAAGACTGCCCCGATAGGAAGGGGATTGAGACGGCAAGTCCTCTCCCGCCACGCGCTTCGTCTTCGCCTTGTAGGAAAGACTGCCCCGATAGGAAGGGGATTGAGACTCCGCCTGCTCCTTCACCAGTTGATCGGCATAATCGTAGGAAAGACTGCCCCGATAGGAAGGGGATTGAGACGCGGGATTCCCCGCCGTGGCGCGCACCGCGTTGATGAGGGGTAGGAAAGACTGCCCCGATAGGAAGGGGATTGAGACTCCAGGTGGCTAGGCTGAATGAACTCCTCTTCCTGGGTAGGAAAGACTGCCCCGATAGGAAGGGGATTGAGACTTGTACTACGCAATTTGGCCGCCTCAGGGTGGCCATAGTAGGAAAGACTGCCCCGATAGGAAGGGGATTGAGACTTCGCGTTGATGGCGAACGTCGCCATAACCTGGTGGGTAGGAAAGACTGCCCCGATAGGAAGGGGATTGAGACGCAGATCCTTAGTCCGCAACCACATAATCGTAAACCATGTAGGAAAGACTGCCCCGATAGGAAGGGGATTGAGACGAGCGAGACCTGGTCTGGATCAGCGTCGCCGGCTCCGTAGGAAAGACTGCCCCGATGGGAAGGGGACGCGGAAAAGCGCAAATCTCAAATTCCAGATTTCAAAGTCGGAAGGGTGGGCCTGGTTCAAAAACGAGTAATAGTAAATAGTAAATGGTGAATTAAGAGCCCAAACTTCTGTCAGAAGACCGGACTGACAGCGATGGCTTTGGGACCTGGTGAAGACCGAAAACTGACAACAGATGAATTCTGCCGGAAAGGCTGCCCTAATGGGGAGGGGACGTTTGCGGGATTCAGTCATGGATTCATTTGATCATTGACTCATTTGAAGTGCGCTTGTGCCTGGTTGGCGTTGGTCGTCCTTACTGATAACTGATAACTGACGACTGAAGGCTGTTTTTGACGACTGCCCCGATGGAAAGGGGATTGAGACTCAAAATCCGCAGATGACGCAGATTTCGCAGAATTAGTAGGAAAGGCTGCCCCGATGGGAAGGGATTGAGACTGGGCGCCGGGAGCGCAGAGCGCTCCCCACCAAAGTAGGACCACCGCCCCGAGCGGAAGGGGATTGAGGCTGATGGCCGTATCGTTCTCGCTTTACCCGCTACGCTTTCACTTCCGCGCCGTTGATTCCCTGTTCTTCCCTGAAGGCAAGTCCGGCAACGTGGTGCGAGGCGCGTTTGGCGAGATCTTCCGCCATCTCGTTTGCCTGCCGGAGTGCCACGAGGCGCGCACGTGCGAGCGCCGGCAGAGCTGTCCTTACGCGCGGGTGTTCGAGCCTTCCCTGCTTGCCGGGCCCAGCGGCATGGCCGATCCGCCGCGGCCGTTCCTCTTCCGCGCCGCGCAGCTTGACGGGCGCCGGCTGCCGCCTGGCGAGAAGTTCTCTTTCGATGTGAACCTGTTCGACACGCGGGAGCCGCTGATTGCCTATTTCGTAGCGAGCTTTGCCCAGTTGGCGCGCGAGGGCCTGGGGCCGCATCGTGGGCGGGCAGTACTCGAAAAGGTGACGAGCGTGGCGCCTCAGGCCGGCAAGCTGGTGTTTGACGGCCCCACTCGCCGCTTTCATGAGCCCGTGGAGGCCTTGGCGCTCGACCTCACGCCGGGCGCCGCGCCCGTGGGCCGGTTGCGAATCGAGTTCCTGACGCCTACCGAGATCAAGGGCGGCGACCACGTGGTGGGCAGGCCGGAGTTTGGAACGCTGTTCGCCCGGGTTCGCGACCGGGTGAGCGCGCTGCGCGGCCTCTACGGCGAAGGTCCGCTGCCCATAGACTTCCGGGCCACGGGCGAGCGCGCCGCCGCCGTGCGCATGACGCGCTGCGACCTGCGGCGCGTGCAGGGGGAGCGAAGAAGCGGCCGCACCGGCCAGGTGCACCCGCTGGGAGGCTTTATCGGCGTGGCGGAGTACGAGGGGGATCTGGGCGAGTTCGTTCCCATCCTCAAGGCCGCCGAGTGGACGGGCGTGGGCCGCCAGACGGTGTGGGGCAAAGGGGCTATCCGGGTAGCCGTTGTGTAGCCTGAGGGCCCGCGTTTTATCCCGGCGAGGTCACCGGGGCCCAAGAAACCCCTGGGCGCGGAGGGGCCGAACGGTTCGACCCCTACAGGGTCGAGAAACTTGCATGGCAGGCCTTCCGTGGGCGGCGGGCGCAAAACTCCGCGCCCTTGCCCACGGCTACTCATCTTCAACCCCTTCGGGGTTCAGACGATCCCACGGTCATTTGTTGCCGACGTGCAGGAAACGTCAGGGCGCGGGCGGGAGTGGGCGAGTGCGCAGGAAAGCACCCTGGCAGGCCGCCAAGTCATGCTTTTACAACCAGGGTGACGTGGTGGATGGCGTTAAAGCCTGTCCTCAGCAACGGGCGCGGCATGGGCTGGGCGATGCCGTTGCCGTCGATGGTGCGGCAGCACAGGTCGTAACTGCCGGGAGGCAAGCCGGGGAGCAATACCGCCCAGTGGACAATCGTGCAACGTATGGGCCATTGGAGGGGTGTGCCCTTGACCGGATCGATCTGGCTTGTCATGGCGGGCAACTTCCCTCCCGGCAGCCCTCCGCCCCAGTCGACAGGCGGCGGCAGAATAGCGGCGTCCTTCCAATCGCCCTTGACCCAATTGGGGTCGTCCGCCGGCCACGGTTCCTTTTGAGAATGCACGCAGTATTGAACCTTTTCGAGTCCCGATATGCCGATCTGCGCCATGCCGGTTAAGGCAGACGGCTTTTCCGGGGGAATTTCCTTCGGGGCATTGATAAACCTGGCCCGCGTCTTCATCGGGCTCTCCGTATCAGTGTTGTATTTCAACTCCGCGTCTGAATCATTAGCCTTATAGTCGTTGGTCAGGACAACGCGCTGGACCCACTTGATGGACTTATCGCCGTAAGCGCCTGGCACGACCACGCGCACGGGACCGCCGTGGGCGGCCGGAATAATCTGGCCATTCATTTTGTAGGCGAGGGTGACGGGCGTTTGCCCCGGCGGGGTTTCCAGAATATGACCCAACGCCAACGAGGCTTGGAAGGGGGGCAAGTTCTCGCCGTGATAACTCTGATAATAGACTCGGCGGATATTGGCTTTTGGCTTGGTCAGCCAGATGACTTCGCGCAGGGGCACTCCCTCCCATAGGGTCATATGAAAAGGATCGGCGCCGTTGGCACAGGTGCAGAGGTGCAGGAAGCAGACCGCGTGCTTCTCCGCCAGGCTCATGAGACCCTTCCAGTCCAGGGCGTTTCCCAGCGCCCGCGAGAGGGGTTGCTCCACAATGCTGTCGCTCGCAGAGTCCGGAACCACTTCCAGAGACCAAGTCTCCGGAAGGAGTCCGATCTCGCGCAGCTTTTCCGGCGGGAGATTGGCGACGCCCGCTTTCCCCTTGTCCAGGAGGAAGGCGTGGTCAAGCGGAGTCAGGTACTCCAGTTTGGCGATCGCCTCCTGCAATTGAGGGTTGGCAGCGGCATTTTGGGCCGCGAGTGGGGAAGCGCTCCAGGCTGCCGCCGCCGCGCTGCCCAGTTGCAAGAAGTAACGCCGCGTCAGTTGGCGGTGCTCAGACAAACGTTGATCGCACTTTTCCATCCGATCCTCCGCAACGAGTATAGCCCCAGGCGCCCTCCCGCGCAACAGAGCCCCCTCCGGCCGAATTCGGAGCCAGCCGGCCAGCTTACGGGCGGCAGGGAGCATGGGGAACGAGTCGGAAGTGGAAGGGCTATTGTCGCGTGACACTTGATTTTTGACAATTGGCCAGCGGCTCTGCCGCCCTGGCCGTAGGGGTACGGCTTGCCGTACCCTTTTAGTTCGGTCGCGATAAAAACGAAGAGGGTACGGCAAGCCGTACCCCTACAACCAGGCAGTGCCTCGTGACCATTATCAAGAAATGATACAGCACGCTGGAGGCGGCAAAGACGAGTTAGCGGAGATACTTCAGGGTCTCGTTGATGAGTCTCTGGGTGCCGGCGTAGGGCTCGCCGTTGCCTTCCCATTCCATGGAGTAGAACCCACGGTAACCTTGCGCCTTGGCGATCTCAAAACACTTGGCCACGTTGACGGTGTGAAACTTCCCCTTATCGTCGTCTTCTTCATCCTTCATATGCGCAATATTGCAAGCGTGCTTGAACATGGCTTCCATGGCGCGATTGTTGAAGTCCTGGTCGTGGGTCATCATGGAATTGCAGAAATCCGGCAAAGCGTGCAGGTAGGGGTTGTTCACTTTCGTGAGGACCTTCACGATGAAAAAGGGGTCCTCCGTGCGGTTGTCGTCGTTCTCAAGCGCCACGATGATGTTTTTGGAGGCGCCGTACTCGGCCAGTTGCGCCAGGCTCGCGGCGGTGCGGTCAACGTCGGGAGTCAGCTTGGGAGGGCCTCCAATATGGGTGCGGATACTGGGCGAGCTGAGTTCGACAGCGATGTCAACCCATCTCTTGCCATCCTCCACCGCTACCTTTCGCTGGGCAGGGTCCGTGTCGTAAAAGCTGCCTTTCACGTCGCACGGGATATCCACCACGTGACAACCGGCCTTTTCCACCGCGGCGCGAAACTTCTTGAGGTAAACCGGGTCTGTCGAAGGGAAGTGCTGGTCCAGGGGTTCGATGTTGTAAACGCCAAAGCGCTTTACGACCATGGCGGGAAACTCACTCAGGTCCATACCCGGCAACTTCGGGTCGCGGGCCCACTTGTTGGCTGGAGCTTCAATGAACTTGCGGAAGGGCCAGGAGGCCACCGCGATGCGCTCGCGGGGCTGAGTGGGAAAGGTCAAATGCGGCTTGGTGGCCGCCCGGAGAGTGTCATTCCAGGCAAGCGTGGCTGCGCCCGCAGCCAGCACAGCCGAGTTCTTGAGGAACTGCCGGCGGGTGTCTCGATGCATAAGCTCATTACTCCTCAGCAAATCGTTAGTGCGAATAAAATCGCTCCGTGACGCACACGAGGTAAGGGGAGCGCCCTGCGGTTGCGGGAGCGCACGGAGCGGAACCACTTGCGCGCTCCGCTCCGCGTGCCGGTGTCTTGCGGCGCCGGGCGTTGCTACGCAGCCTTCTCCCCGCCCGGCCAGTACATGTTGACGGGGCCCCTGTCACCGGTAAGCTCGCCCTTCTCCGCGTTCCAGAACACGCGCTGCTTCTCGTGGTAGGAGATATTGGCCATGTGGCAAGCCACCGCCGTGCCGCAGCCAAAGTCCACATTTTCGATCGGCTGCGCACGCCTCTTAATGGCCTCGAACCAGTTGCGCATGTGGTCCTCGGTGCCCTCGGCGGTCTGCCGCATGGATTGCGGCTCGCGGTGCGGCTGCTTCTCATAGGTGCCAACATCCGCGGTCGGGTCGTTCTTGTGCGCGGCGATGAACGGATCCTTGGTGTCTTTGGGCCAAGACTCCAGCGGATAACCAAAGCTCCACTCCTCATCGTATGGCTTCAATTCCGCGGACTCCTCGGTGAGCACCACCGTACCCTTGTCGCCCATAAAACGCACAATCTCGCCGCCGTCCCAGTTGGAGACCAGATTCGCCATCACCACCGCCTGGAAAGCGCCGTAGTCGTAAAGTGTGTTGTGGATGTCGGGCACTTCGCGGTCGCCGGTCCACTTGTAGATGCCGCCGTTCGCGACGCCGCTCAGGGGATACTGGACGTTCATCAAGTAGTGAACACGCGAGAGCAGGTGCACATACTCGTCGCCCACGATGCCCGTGCCGTAGTCCCACCAGTTGCGGAACTGGAAGAAGCGCGCGGCATCGAAAGGCCGCTGGGGCGCGTTGCCCAGGTAGCGCTCCCAGTCGACCGTCTGCGGTGTGGCGTCGGGCGGCACGGGATACTTCCAGGCGCCCACCGCGTCGGGCCGATAAATCTCGCACTGCACCATGAAGACCTTGCCAATGTCGCCCGCGTCCAGATGTTGCTTGGCCCAGCGCGTGGACTGCATGCTGAGGCTCTGGCTCCCCACCTGCACCACGCGGCCGGTCTCTTTTGACACCTTCACCATTTGCAGCGCTTCGGGAATGGTGTGCGTCATGGGCTTTTCGCAGTAAACATCTTTGCCGGCTTTCATGGCCGCGACGGCAATCGGCTTGTGCCAGTGGTCGGGAGTGGCAATCAAGACGGCGTCGATATCCTTGCGATCGAGCACCTGGCGATAGTCGCGCGTGGTCGGCGTGTTGGCCTGGATCTCCTGGGCGCGGCGGAAATGGCCGTCGTAAAGGTCACAGACCATGGCCACATTGGCGCCCGCATTCAACAAGCTCTGCATGTTCTCGAGCCCGCGGATTCCGGCCCCGATCACCCCCACCGTGATCTTCTCGTTGGGCGATGCCACTCGGCCAAGTGCCGGCGCCCCTAATCCCAGGCTGGCTGCTGCCGCGCCGCCGACCGTGCGCCCCATGAACTCGCGACGGGAAATTTCCTGCTTGAACATAATTCCTCCTTGCTTGAGAGATAAGCGAAGATTTGCCTCCTGGCATCCTGGCCGGCATCCATTCTACGCCCAATCGCCCCTATTGGGCCGGCATCGCGACCGCCCGGTTGGTCCGGATCGACTCCTTCGCGGCGTCTATGATTTCGTTGACGCCCACGTTGAGGGCGGGCGAGACAGGGCCTTCAATGGGTCTGTGGTTCCGGATACAGTACAAGAAGTAGGCCACGCCGTTGCGTGCTGCGGGAGGAACTGGCCGGATTTCTATGGGCTTGCCGTCCGGGTTTTGCACGCTCGTTTCGACTTTGGCCGGCTGAAACAGCAGCCCATCACCCCTCACCAGAAAGCTGCCTTTGGAACCGAAGATCTCCGCCTGCCCCTTTCCGGACGGCCAATCCCAGGAGGGCATCAGAATGGCCGTGGCGTCGGGGTACTCGAGGAGTACCGTGGCGTCGTCCTCCACAGCGTTGTGCTGTTCCGTTTTGAGTTTCAGGGAAGTTGCATAGACGCGCTCGGGCCGTCCTTTCAGCACCATCGCCCAATCCGCCCCATAGCAACCGAAATCCATGAGTGCTCCAGCTCCGTTCCTCACGGGATCATAAAGCCAGTCCGTGAAATACTTGGAAGTACCGATTTCTTTGGGCCCTGCGTGACCGAATTGGACGATGATCTTCTGGACGTTCCCGATCTCTCCGTGCTTGATGCGCGTGATGGCATCCTGCGTCGCCCCCGACCAGGCGTTCCCGTAGTTCACCATAAGCTTGACGCCCGCTTCACTCGCCAGGCGTTCCATTTCACGAGCGTCCGCGCCGCTGGCAGCCATGGGCTTCTCGGTGAAGAAGTGGATCTTGCGTTGCGCGCAGGCGCGCAAGATTTCAAGATGGCGGTTGTTGGCTGTGGTGACTATTACCGCATCGGGCCTTACCTCATCAAGCATTATAATGTAGTCCGAAAAAAATTTCACGCCGGCTGGCGCCGTTGCCTTTGCTTTCTCAACCAGCTCGGGGTGCGGATCGGCAATCGCCAGCAGTTCGGCGTCGGGCTCATTGGCGATGATCTTGAGCAATCCCCAAACGTGATCGTGATCGAGTCCCACAATGGCAAGGCGCGTCCTGGCTTGGGCGGCGATGTGTGACGGGGTTGAAAGAGCCGCCAGGCAAACCAACAATACTGAAACTATTCCAAGTTGACCGGACATCATGGTACCGTCCCCTCTCAAGAGAATTAAATGACGCATGGATTGTACTGCAATTTGGTTTCAATTGACCATCGCGGGCGGGTGGCGTCGGGCCGCATAAGTTTTCTTTGGGAGTG
>CAWHWE010000038.1:0-225279 GCA_963832915.1 uncultured Acidobacteriota bacterium | reverse complement strand
TCATCAACTCGGTAGGGATAAAGCAAAGACTGGCGCAAGAAACTGGAAGGCAAAGTGGCCGCCTCGACGGGCATCTCCTGGAGTTCGGCCGGGTCAACGCGCGGGATACCGAGCTGCTCGGACAAAACGCTCTGCAGGTCCTGCTGCGAAACATAGCCAAGGTCCAATAGGATTTTGCCCAGACGCCCTTTCCGCTCTCGCTGCAACGAAAGCGCCTTTTGCAGGTCGTCTTCCGGCAGCAGGCCTCGCTCTACGAGCAGTTGTCCCAACAATTTGTGGCTCGCCATAATGGGTATCAATCTGAGGGGTTTCTAGAGTTCCAGCGTCGTCATCTTGGCGACTAACTGTTGATAGGTGATCTGCTTGTCCCAAAACTGATTCAAGTCCGACTTCCTGGTCTCAATGACCAGTTGGCCGGGGAGTCCGTCATATCCGGCTCCCAGCCTGAAAAGGTGTACGACCACCGCCACATGATCATCCGAAGCAAGGTCGCGCAAGCTACTGGCATGGTCGGCCAGAAGACGGGGAACCGACCGTTTGATGGTTTCAATCCGCTCCAACTTTGTCTTTTGCGTCTCCTCGAGTTCAGCCTTGCTCAAAGGACGCGTATTGAACGGAGTGGCGATGGGCATCGGACGCAGGTTAACCTCCAGGCTAAAAGCCAGACCGAAGCCGGGCAAGTACGTACCGAGAGTCTTCTGAAGAACTCCGAAGGGAGGGGCGAAAACCTGGGACATAGTTCCATCAATGACCGCTTCGAAGACTTTCATTTCGCCTTTCAGCGGGCCGAGATTAGAAGGAGGCGATTGCGCTCCTGCGGACCTCGCCCACAAGAATCCGCAGGCGAGCACGACCAAGACTGTCCGGCTTGGCCTCCCTATCTTGAGATACATTCGCCTTACCTCCTCGCGGGGCTCGTTGGTGCGCTGGTGGGTGGCTGTAGGTGATTGCGGGCGACGAGGCTGAGGACCTCATCCTGCTGTTGCGTTTCCTTCCAGACTGTATTCTGAGCCAACTCTAGGTATTGCAACTGCTGTGCAATGGGCGCCAAGTTCCGCATCTCTTCCCGGCGGAGGCCCGCCGCCATATCTTCAGTGGCAGCTTGTGTCTCTTTCCTCTGCAAGGAAGCCTGCTCGGCAACCGCTTGCGCTACAAGACGTTGGAGCGTCGTCTGGGTCAACGCAGGCTCCACCCGCGCTACGGTCGGGAGCACCCGACTTCCCCACTGCCGGAAACCAACGCACACGACTCCCAGAAAGATCGCAGCCGCCACCGCGGACAGGGCTGCCGTCCGAAGGAGGGCGGGCCAGAAGCCCGCAAAGATCTTATTTGGCTTCTCTGCCACAACAACCAAGTGGGCAGGCATCTCGCGGTCTGTCAAACTGCTCCTCAACGCCTGCCGCACTCCAAGCAAGCTCTGGGCCGAGCGGGCGCACTCCTCGCAGCGCTCGATATGCTGCTCGATCTGGCGCGCCTTCATTGGGGGCAACTCATCCAGCGCCCAATCGGTCAGCTCGGTTCCCCATTCACCACATCCCATGACGTTCACCCCTTCTGCGTAGGAATCGGGCGAGTCGCCCGTTCTCCGTGACGCCATCCTCTCCGCGCGGGAGAGGGCAAGGAGAGGAAAGAAACGTCAGATCGTGTGACGCAAGGCCCTCTCCCGCCGGGACAGGATGGCGACTGGCGTGGGCGGCACATAACCCGTGAGCGTTCTACCGGCCGCCACACTGAAAACGAACGCGATTCCGTTATCACCCTCGAATCCATGAAGTACACTATTTACCTTCGATAAACTTCCTCAGTTGTTCAAACCCCGAATACATGCGGGTCTTGGCTGTACTCAACGGACAGCCCTGGATCTCGGCAATCTCCTCCAGC
Source organism: uncultured Acidobacteriota bacterium (assembly GCA_963832915.1). Taxonomy (GTDB): domain Bacteria; phylum Acidobacteriota; class Terriglobia; order UBA7540; family UBA7540; genus CAVROP01. The sequence goes on along the minus strand of CAWHWE010000038.1, from coordinate 223,398 downwards.
TTGAAACCATCGTAGAACTTCAGAACAATCGCTTCCCGCTGTTCGATTGAGAGTTCTGCGAGCGCTTTCTCCACCAAGATTCTCAGCTCGCCTCGTTCCCACCGCCCAACCTCGCCCACCCTCACTCTGGGAGAACCCTCGGCCGGATCGAGACCGTCCAGGCTGGTTTCCTCCTCACGCTCCCGCCGAACGTGTGAATGAGCCGCATTACGTGCGATCCGAAACAGCCATTGGGGGAACTTATTCGGATCCTTCAGTTGGCCGAGATGACGATAGCCGGAAAGAAAAACCTCCTGGCACATGTCAAAGGCGTCTTCCGGTCGTCCCGTCAAATACAGCAAGAAACTGTAAACCTTCCGCTCCCAACGCCTTACGAGGACGTTGAAGGCTTCCGGCTGCCCGCTCACGGCGTCTCGTACCAGCGCGGCGTCCGGACGATCAGAAATCTGTAATCCCAATTCCACTCCTGATGACGCAAAAGATGGGGAAAAAGTTTGCGGCGCGCCTCGCGATCGTTCCTTATTCTTCTCCTTTCACCTCCATTTCCCCTGGCCAACAGACTCTGGGATAGGGGTTTTCCGCCGATAGGCCTTTACCTGTGTAGGATACAGGATGATTCAAGCTTAATAAAGGGTGAAAAATACAGAGTGAAAAATACAGAAGTCAGGAATTAGGAATCAGGGCGGGACGGGAATGACTGTACCTGGGGTCTACCGTGTCTTGCAAGTGACACCAGTACCCAGGGCGGAGGAAATTTGAAACCCGTATGCGCGAGAGCCAGTATCCAATTTCTAATTTCCAATTCCCGCTTCCCTGAATCCCGAATCCTGAATCCTGAAATGTTGAGTGGCGGATCTATGGAGCCAGTATTGTGAAGGTTGATGACCGGTCCATCGCCGGGCGGGATGCTGGGTGTGCCAAGGCCTACTGCGTGGCGCGAGCGTTCTGGCGTCGCAGCTCCCGGACAGCCGCCAGCGCCTGGGCGTTGGTTGGATCCGCCACCAGTCCAGCTTGGTACTGGCTTAGAGCTTCAGCCGTGCGGCCCGCGGCCTTGTAAATATCGCCAAGTCCAAAGTGTGCGTAGCTGTCAGAATCCTCCAAGCTGAGGGCGGCGCGAAAGTCACGCGCCGCCTCCGGGACAGCGCCCCGGCGAATATTAAACATACCGAGAAAATCGTAGGCGAGGGCACTCGGCCGGCTTTGGACTGAGGCACGGAATTGCTCCTCGGCCTCGAGCGGGCGTCCGGTATCAAAAAGAAGCTGACCGAGCTTATTGCGAGCGCGGCTGTCACGCGGCGAAAGCGCGACTGCGGCTCGAATTTGGGGCTCGGCCAGCCCGGGTATTCCCATGAGCCGGTACGTCTCGGCCAAGCTGAGATGTGGCTCCGCTGAGGCTGGGTCCAGCTCTATCGCGCGCTGGAAGAATCCCTTTGCTTCCGCATACTGATGTCTCCGGTTCTCCAGCAAGCCCAGACGGTAAAGCGCCCCTGAGTCGTCGGGCTTTCTGGCGAGCCATCGCCGCCACGCGCTCTCGGCCTTGTCCAAGTCGTCCTTCTGCCAGTAAGCTTCGCCCAGAGCGGCTAGGATTTTGGCGGCGTCCGGCGAGAGTTCGAGAGTCCGGGTGTACAGCGCGATGTCATTGTTCCAGTCGCGGTCGCGGATCACAATACGGGCGGCGAAAAGTCCACCCAGCACGAGACCAGTGAGTACGAGGGCCCGCCGCTCGGCGGGACGTGGCCCGGCGCGAAACCACAACTTCGACGCGCCCAGACCCACGAGCCACGCCGCGCCCACAGAAGGCAGATATAGATAGCGTTCGGTAAAAACGTTGGCGGCCACCCAGTGGGCGTTGAGGACGGGAGCCAGCGTGGCAAAGAACCACACGATCGCGAAGGAAACGAAGCGGACGTTTCGTTCGCGGCTGCGCCAGCAGACTAGGAACAAGGCAGCGAGGGCGAGGAGAACCAAAAGGCCGGCGAGAACGCGGGCATCAAACACGCTCGTGCTGGCGTGGAAGACGTAAAAGGCACAAAGCCGAACCGGCCAGAGGAGCTTCCAAACGTACTGGGCGACCAGCGCGATGGCGGAGAGCACAGTTTGTGGTGGGGTAACCTGGCGGAGCTTCTCTTCCGGCGCCAGCGCTCCCAGGAAGTGGATGCGAAAAAGCACGTAGACCACGCCGACGAGCCACAGCAGACCGTAGCGGGCAAGCTTCTGAGAGGTACTTGTTTCGGAGCGGTCCTCGCGCCAGAAATGCTCGTAGACAGTGGCGAGCGCGGGCAGGGTCATCGCCTGCTCCTTGGAAAGCAGGGCGAAGACAAAAGCGACCGACATCGCGGCCAGCATGGAATTCGATCGCCCACCCCCTGGCCTTGCTGCCGCGAGGAAGAGCCCAAAAGTGACGAGATAAAAGAGCGTAAGCTCGAGGTCGGTCACCGCGGCAATCCAGGCCACCGACTCGGTGTGAATCGGGTGCAGAGCGAACAGAGCGGCGGCCACGAAGGCCCACACGCGGTCCCCGGTCAGCCGTTCAGTGAGTACAAAGACGAGGCATACGACGAGGACGTGAATCAAGAGGCTGACCAGATGGAAACCATAAGCCCTCATACCGAACAACTTGTAGCAGACAAGGTATCCCAGCGTCATCATCGGCCGATAGTAATTGGTGACGGCGCCCACGCCCCTGAATGACCAGACGTTAGTGGTAAAGACTTCCTTCAGGTAGTGGAAGCTCCGCACGTACGGATTCTTCAACACTTGGTTGTCGTCGTCATAGACAAAACCGTTGAACAAAATGTTGAGATAAGGCAGGGCAGCGCAGGCCACGAGGGCCGCGAGGAGGAGTGCTCGGGCACGATCCGGCAGGGACGCAGCCCGCTCCGGAACAGGCGAGGGCGACGGAGGAGTTTTCGCAACTTTTGCCACTGAGGGCTGAACCCGTCGGCGAGTCACAGACCGGGACCGACGCCCTCCCGCCGACGCCAAACTGAAGCTCCGGGACCGAGTTTCTTGCCGGGACGCCTTCTCCCTAAAAATCATGCCGATCACCGTTATTGGGCCCCGGCTTCCTCAGGGCACACCACCTTGCGCCCGGAGAACAGCAAGTCGAGGCCTCGTGCCTCAAACCACCGCCGGCCCTGACGCGGACTCCCATTATAACTCCCGGCTAAGCGGCAAGGCACGCCGGCCCGATAGCAGGTGCTGGGCCAGTTTGATGTAGAGGCAGCGGAACCTGCCCCGATCTTATCGGGACGCCGCCATTTGGCGATCCCGCCTTGCGGGATCGCCGCTACAAAACCAAACTACCCGATTACTGAAATTTCTAGAGGGTGTCGATTTGCAATACGTTGTCATTCGGGTCGGGAGCCGTGGATGGGACGGCAATGATTAAACGACTCTTCTCTTGCTTGAATTGAGCTTTCTGGCCAGTCCCAAGCATGGTGATTTGGGAGACGCGACCCTTCAGTCCGGGCACCTCCAATTTGGGTTTCGATGGCCAGTCGAACACGTGCAGGTAAATGGTCTTACCCTTCGCGGTCGTCTTCCCAAATGGGAGGTTCTGCCACGGGCCATAAGTCGTCCCGTAGATAGAATCGCCGTTCACCTCCATCCACTTTCCCATCGCATGGAGCCGCTCGACGAACTCAGGCTGGATGGTTCCTTCCGGAGTTGGGCCAACATCCAAGAGGAAATTCCCGCCCTTGCTCGCCACATTCGCCAGATCCTGGATAAGCACTTTAACAGACTTGAATTGCCGATCGTCCTTGTTGTAAGCCCAGGTGCCATTAATCGTCATGCATGTTTCCCAAAGCTGAAAATCCTCGGGAGGAGGGACTGCGGCCGGTGCCGAAGCCTGGGACTTCACCCCACCCGCCAAATTCTTCGCCGCACTCTTAGTCGGAATCCTGTCCGGGATCTGCTGCTCGGGGGTCACAAAATCCCCGTCCACCCCGATCCGGTTGTTCACCAGAGTTGCGGGCTGTAATTCATGAATCAAGCTGATGAATCGCTGGCCCTGATACTTTTCCTCGCGGTCGAGTCCGTCGAACCAGATCAGCGCCACGGGGCCATATTTCGTCAACAATTCCCGGAGCTGACCCTCCATATAGTTGAGGTAGGTCGTCCACTCAGGCCTACTCGGATCGCCGTGCCAGGTGTCCTTGACGAGCTTGGAAGTATCCCGATACCCAGGGTGGTGCATGTCCGGTGGTGAATAATAAAAGCCCAAGGGCATACCGGCTTCTTGGGCTGCGTTGGCCAGCATGGCCATGACGTCCTTACCGTAAGGCGTGCGGGTGATCTTATAGTCGGTGAGCGCGGAATCGAACATACAAAATCCATCGTGATGCTTGGTCGTAATAACCATGTAACGCTGCCCGGCTTGTTTAGCTAACTCCACCCAGGCCTTAGGATCGTACTGTGTGGGGTTGAATCGTTTATACAGCAATACATACTCAGGCTCGCTAATACGCCAGGCGATATTAGGCGCCATGATGGGCCACGAGGCCTCCACGCTGGCCACGGAATAGGCGCCCCAATGGATGAACATCCCGAATTTTGCTGCCCTGTACCAAGCTGTCCTTTCGGCCTCCGATTTCTGCCCGCCCTGTTGCAGGGCCGCGTCTTCTGCTCCCTTCGTCGAGGATACCGCGATTAGAAAAGCACCCACAGTCAGCCCCATAAGAAAAACCACCTTGCTCGCGTAATCCTTCCTCATTGCGTCTCACCTCCCTTGTGGGGTTGCAGACCGTTTCTTCCGCCAACGCTTGTTGGCATTATTGCGTGACCGGACGAAGCCAGGCATTGATGACGAGGCATCGAGTCCAGCAGGAATAAATCACGGCGCTGGCGCAGTTGATTGCCTCAACTTGAGCAGGGTAAACCCACTCTTCAATTTCCACAAGCAGAGAATCACCCCAGCTCCGGGAAGGCGCTCTCTTAGTGCCCTGGTGTCTTGGTGGTTGACGCTGTTCTTCGGGATGGGCTCTCTTGGTGCCTTGGTGTCTTAGTGGTTCATTGTGTTCTCAGGCGAAAGCCCCTTGCGGTTTCGCCGGGATGACCGTGAGGTAAGCCACGTTGACGAAAATGTCGCGGTCACAAAGGAACCGACGCGCCAACCTGGACATACGATCAATCTACGCGCAATGCCGTGCGGAGGTAATACCGGACGGAAAGGGCAAGCGCTGGCGGGCGCGAAAAGCCGCGGAATTCAGACTGCAGAGGTCCGCGCTACGTTTGCTGTGAAGAACATAGGACGAAAAAATGGTTTGACAATGGGGTACACCCTATGCATGCATGCTAGGGAATACGACGGGCGGCTTTGTGTCGCCCTTATACTTCATAAGGAGACGTCGGTATGTCATCCAAGCAACCTTCTCGACGCGACTTTCTCTGGGCAACCGGGATTCCGATTGCAAGTGGATTAAGTGGTTTGCCGCTTGTGGCTCCACCTCGGCCTCTCTTGGCGAATCGTGGGGGCGGCCTTCCGACGGGAGGGGAGAGCTCTCTGCCCATCGAGGTGGAGAATGGCGCATCCCCATCGATCCGCGTCCAGGAGGCCGTCCTTTTCCCATTTGATGATCATAGTATCCCGTTCACATGGCGTCTGAGGCTTCGACTGGTCATGGGAAAGAATTCATACCACCCCAATCCCATTGTCGTGCGTCGCGGACAACCCGGCGAACCTGACAACCTCATGGTGCAGTACTACGGCACGGTAATCCAGGTGGGCGACGAACTGCGCATGTGGTATCTCGGCGCGGGTGACCACACTACCCTGAAAGGTGGGAGACTGCTACCCATGTATGCCGTAAGTTAAAGATGGCATCAAATGGGAGAAACCCAAACTTGGCCTGATTGAATACGACGGAAGCAAGCAGAATAATATTCTGGATCTTATGGGAGGGGAATATGGTGTCTCCGAATATGTTGTGATTCACGAGCCGGAGGATCCGGATCCCTCCCGTCGCTTCAAAATGGTTTTCGAAAGCAACAAATATCAGAATCGCTTGGCGGTGGCTTTCAGCCCGGACGGATTGCGCTGGACTGAATCATCCAAGAATCCAGTGGCTTCCGGGATAGAAGAGTCAGGACTAATAAAGTACAACGGCTGCTACTACGTCAACGGGCAGGGAGGCGGTCACGGCAGCGGCCGCAGGATGACGACGTTCGCCTCGTACGATTTCGAGCGCTGGACCACAGCCACGGCGCTCAGCTTTTCGCGCGGACCCCAAGTGGAACTGGATACTGACCACGTGAATACCAGCGAGGAGGTGCACCTCGGGGCATCGTTGATTGGCCGGGGAAACGTGATCATCGGGATATATGGAATGTGGCACGGTACGCCCACGAGTGACCGTAGCTTTGTGACCATGGATTTGGGATTGATCGTCAGCAATGACGGATTACATTTTCGTGAGCCCATCCCGGATTTTCATTTTGTGCCTTGCTTCGAGGAGCTTGAAGTCCCCGTGGGCAGGGCCCCCAGCGTGGCTCAGGGGCAGGGGATGGCCAATATCGGAGACAAAACCCTGTACTGGTACGAGTCATGGGTTGCAGGGGATGTGCGCCTCGCCACTTGGGAGCGCGACCGGCTGGGGTACTTCTGTCTCTCCGAAAACGTAGCGACCAATCCCTACAGTAGGAGCCTTCCCGGCAGCTTGATTTCCTGCCCGATAAAATTGGCTCAAGCAGGTGGCCGCGTCTTCATCAATGCAGATGGCTTGTCGGACAAGGCCGAGCTGATAGTTGAGCTTCTGGACCGAGAATTCAAACCTATCCCTGGATACTCGGCGGCGGATTCCGTGCCGATCCGGACATCAAGTTTACGGCAGGCTGTGACCTGGCAAGGGAAGGAAAGGCTGGAGGCATTTCCACACCCCATCCGAGTCCGCGTGGCACTCGGGGGCGAACGGCCGGAAGATGTGAAACTCTATGCCCTCTATGTCACAAACAGTTAACTGGGGGCTCTTCGGGATTCCCGATCAGGAAGACAGTACGAGTGCGGAGATTTAGCACGGTGGACTGCACGAGATTCCCGAAGAGGCAACATCGAACCGGCGGGTCGGGGATGCCCATCAGCACATTTGGGATATTAATCGGTTCGAGTATTGGTCGCTCCGCCCGAACGGGAAGTCCTGAGCTGGGATTATCTGCCCGAACAGATGACGAGGCGTCAAGCCCGGTAACGATTAATCACGGCTAAGGGTCATTTCCCTTTCAGGAACTCCCTGATCTTTTCGAAGTCTTCGCGGAGAATCTTCTCTTCCCGGGGACTGCGAAGAACATAGGCCGGGTGGACTGTGGCGAGTGCTTTGGAAGTTACGAAATCATAGAATTGGCCGTGTATCTTAGTGATGCCTTCCTTGACCCCCAAGACGGTCCTGACCGCAGGCGCGCCGAGGCAGCAGATCAAACGGGGCTTAATGGCCTCGAGTTGCCGGAAAAGGAAGGGCGAGCAGGTTTCGATCTCGTCCTTCTCCGGGGTGCGGTTCCCGGGGGGACGGCACTTGACGACATTGCAGATGTAAACCTCTTCGCGTTTCATACCGATCATTTGGATCATGCGGTTCAGAAGCTGTCCGGCGCGCCCTACAAACGGCCGCCCCTGCTCGTCTTCGTCAGCCCCCGGACCCTCGCCCACAAACACCAGTTCGGCATGAAGATTCCCTTCCCCGAAGACTATGTTGTGGCGGCCACGGGCGAGCTTGCAGCGGTGGCAATCCCCCAAGTCCGCGCGGATTTGCTCCAACGTTTCGGGCCCACTTGGCTTTGGCGGCGGCGTTTCGAAAAGACTCAAGGAGGGTGCGGGCGGCCTGATTGGCGGCGCAAGCACTACGGTTTGGGAAGCCCCGGCACGGGGCAACGGAACAGGCGCGGGGGCGCGAACAACAGGCTGGGTTGTATTCAAATCCGGCTTGGCCGTGGCCACTGGCGGCGCTCCGCCCTGTACCAACCGGTGCGAGGCTCCGCCGCTCGGGGCTGCATCTGCGAGTTTGGCATCACGTGTGGCCGGCAAAAGCGCTACGGGACCCGGCGTGCGTCCTGCACAGGCAAGAGTGCCTGTGTCACGTTGATAGAATTCCTCAATGCCCAATTCGCGGTAGAATTCCAGCCAATTGACGAGGTCCTGCCGTATGCGTTCGTCCATAAGAAGTGGTCAGTGGTCGGTTGACAGCTCTCTGTTCCCAGATCGAGTGATGGGGCGAACACAGGACGTGTTCTACCGATCTCCCGATCATCAGGTAACCAGATTAATGACTTCTGAATCCTGAATCCTGCCTTATCGCCACGACCTCGTCGAGAATGCGCTGAGCCACGTCCAATTTGCTCATTTTCTCCAGCGGCTTACTGCGGCCGTTGGGGAAAACCATCGTCACGATATTGGTGTCCGAATCAAAGCCCGCGCCTTCCTGCAATACATCATTAGCCACGATGAGGTCGAGGCGCTTCTGATGCAGCTTGGCGGTTGCATTGGCAAGCAAGTTCTCCGTCTCCGCCGCGAACCCCACCACCACTTGTCCAGGCCGCCGTCGCAGGGCGATCATCGCCAGGATATCGGGCGTAGGCTCAAGCCTTAGGGTCGGGATCCCGTCCCTCTTCTTGACCTTTTCAGCATGGACTTCGGCGGGCCGGAAGTCCGCCACCGCCGCCGCCATCAAAGTCACTGTGGCCTGCTCGAAATGATGCAGGACTGCCTGGGCCATCTGTTCGGCGGTGCGCACATGCTCCACCTCCGCTCCCGGCGGAGGATCGAGGTGAGTCGGTCCGCTCACCAGAATTACGCGAGCGCCACGGCAGCGGCTGGCCTCAGCCAGCGCATACCCCATCTTCCCGGAAGACATGTTACTGAGGTAGCGCACGCCATCCCAGGGCTCCTGCGTGGGTCCGGCAGTCACCAACACGGTCTCGCCGCTCAAATCGTCGGTGACCCCGAGGGTTTCCAAAACCGCCTGCGTGATGCTTTGGACAGACGTGAGGCGGCCCGCACCGGTCATTCCACAGGCCAGGTAACCCTCGTCAGGCAGCAAAACCTTGACCCCCCGCTGCCGCAAAATCCCCAGATTCTTCTGCGTGGCAGGATGTTCCCACATATTCACATTCATGGCTGGCGCCACAATGAGGGGAGCTTTGGTGGCGAGGCAGAGGGTGGTCAGGAAGTCGTCGGCAATGCCGTGGGCAATCTTCGCTAACACGTTCGCCGTGGCGGGGACAATCACCAGGGCGTCAATCGCCTGCGCCACGGCTATATGTTCGATGGCGCTTTCCACATTCGCCCCACCCTGCGGACCCTCAAACATTTCCGTGATGACCTTTCGGCCGGAGAGCGCCGCAAAAGTAAGGGGGGCGACAAACTCACACGCACTGCGGGTCATCACCACCTGGACTTCCAGCCCGTGCTCTTGCAGCAGGCGCAATAACTCCGCTGCCTTGTAGGCGGCGATGCCGCCGGTGATCCCCAGTGCAACTCGCATGGTCAGCCAGGATTCAGGAGCCAGGGACGAACCTGCCAGCGCAGACTCGTTTAGGATGCCTGTGGTTCCTCCAAACGTGTTCGGCAAAAGCCGTCCCGAGAGTTCCGGGCGCTACTCCTTTGCCCGCCTACCACCTACTGCTTTCCCTTTTGTTTCTTGTTCTTGTCGTTCTCGCCTGTCGCCGGAGCCAGCAGCTCATAAGGGACGAAGCCTGCCGTTACTTCTTGCTGGGCTACTCTTGTCAGCTTCTTGGCGGCGCTCTGAATGAGCGGGCGGGCGCCGGCCTGAAGCTGCCGGGCCCTCTTGGCGGCGACAAGAATGTAGCGAAACTTGCTGTCTATCTTCTGAGGTAATTCCATCCGATCTATCCTCCAAATGTCCTGCAAATTTCTTGAGCGCGTTGCGCCTGGTTCTGCCGCCGAAGTCGCCCCGCCCGGGCTATCGCTCGCAGAGCCTGTGTGGCTGGCGCGAGGCGGTCATTGATGACCAGGTAATCATAATCAGGCCAATGGGAGATTTCCTGGCGGGCCGCCGCCAGGCGTCTTTCAATCACCTGGGGCGAATCCGAGTGCCGCTCCGTCAGCCGGCGTTTCAGTTCCCGGAAGGACGGCGGCATTACGAAGACGCTGAGAGCTTCCGGCAAACACTTCCTGACTTGTTCGTGCCCCTGAACGTCGATATCCAGCAAAACGTCCTGTCCGGCCGCCAAAGCCCTATCGATCTGCCCTTTGGAAGTACCGTACAGGTGGCCGAAGACCTCGGCCCACTCAATGAAATCGCCGGCGGCAATCATCTTCTTGAACCGCTGGCGGGTCACAAAAAAGTAGTCGCGCCCGTCCTTCTCACCCTCACGCCGCGGCCGCGTGGTGTGCGAAACCGAAAAAGCCAAATCCGGCACAGAAGCCATCAACCGTCTCACCAGGGTTGATTTCCCGGACCCCGACGGCGCTGAAATGACCAAAATGCTGCCACGCCCACAGGACGGTTTGTAGACCTTCTTCTCCATTACTCAATGTTCTGAGCCTGTTCGCGCAGCTTTTCGATTTCGCTCTTCATCTCGATCGCCAAGCGCGCCACTTCCAGGCCAACCTCAGGCAAATCCGTCGTTTTGGACAGAAGTGTGTTCGCTTCCCGGTTCATCTCTTGCAGTAGGAAATCCAGCTTCTTCCCCACCTCCGTACTCTCCGCGAGGAGTTGGTTCAATTGGGTAATATGGCTTCGGAACCGCGTCAGCTCCTCCGTGATGTCAGATCGGGAGGCCAAGTAAGCGACCTCTTCCGCTAGTCGTGCCCCATTTAATTCAGTACTGCCCATCAACTCCTTGAGGCGGCCTTCGAGGCGATGCTGGTAAATCTTGGGCAGCTTTTCTGTATGGCTCGCCACACTCTCAGTCAACGATTCAAGCCGGGCCAGGCGGGTTTTGAGATCACGCCCCAAATCTTCGCCTTCGCGGCCGCGCATCTCGTTCAGGGTCACCAGGGCTTCCGTAGTCACGCGTTCCAGGAGCTGGCGGACCGGATCCAGGTCTTCCGAGCAAATCTCGCCGTTGCCCGACACTGCCAAGCCGGGGATGCGCAGTAGCGCCACTAAATCCGGCTCGGAGGCAGAACCAAATTCTTCTCGCAACGTCCTATAGGCTGCAATGTAGGCGGCCAGGAGCTTGCGGTCAAGCAAAAGTCCGGCATTACCTGGTTGCTCGAAACTGACGGCCACCTCTACATGCCCTCGCTTGACGTGATTCTTGATGAGGCGCCTCAGCAGAGGATCCATGGATTCCAGCGCCGAAGGGAAACGCACCTGAACATCCAGAAACCGGTGGTTCGTGCCACGAATACTGACAGAGAGGGAGTACCCCCCTTCCTCTGCTTGAGCCTTACTATAACCCGTCATGCTTCGAATCATGGTGTTTTTTGCAACTGCCAAAACCGGGAGCCCCTCTTCCGCTGCTTCTGATTCGCGTTCCCGGCGGGCAAGTCTCCTTCCGTAATCCTCCTGCCTCAACTCCCCCCTACGGTTCCGCGTCCACGAATTGGAGATCGTGCAGCTTCTGGTACACACCCCCCCGGCTCATCAGGTCTTCATGGCTCCCCACCTCACTGACGGCGCCGCGGTCGAGGACAATAATTCGTTCCGCGCGACGCACCGTGGAAAGGCGATGGGCAATCACCAGCACGGTGCGGCCCCTCATCAGATTCGCCAGCGCTCTTTGAACCAGGAGCTCCGATTCCGTGTCGAGTTCCGACGTGGCTTCATCCAGGATGAGTATCGGCGGATTCTTAAGAAGGGCACGCGCGATGGCAATGCGCTGCCGCTGCCCCCCTGAAAGACGCTGCCCGCGCTCTCCGATCATCGTCTGGTAGCCCGCGGGCATTTCCAGGATGAAGTCTTCAGCCAAGGCCGCTCGTGCGGATTCCCTCGCGGCCTCCTCGCTGGCTGGCTGGCTGCCGTAACAGATGTTATTATAGACGGTATCGTTGAACAGAATCGTTTCCTGGGTGACGATACCGATCTGGGCGCGAAGTGAGTTGAGCCTTAAGCCCCTAACATCGTGGCCGTCAATTAAGATTCGGCCTCGCGTCACGTCAAAAAATCTCGGAATGAGACTGGCCAAGGTGGTCTTGCCTGCGCCACTCGAGCCGACAATTGCTACTACCTCTCCCTTGCGGATTCGCAGGTTGATGTTGCGCAGCAACGGCAACGCCTCTTCGTAATCGAAATCCACGTCCTGAAATTCAATTTGGTGCTCGAAGGGTGGCAACGGTGATGCCTTCGGCTCGTCGTGAATATCCGGGTGGAGATCGAGATAGTGGAAGACCTGCTCGGAGGCGCCCAGGGCCTGCGCGTAAGCGTTATGGACTCCGGTGAGCCGCTTAATGGGCTCGTAAGTCTTAATCAGGGCATACAGGAAAGCCACGAACCCTCCGGTAGTCTGCGCGTGATGCAAGATCTCATTGCGGGCATAAAGGAGAAGGCCGGCGATGGTGATGGCCCCCAGGACTTCCATGATGGGGGAGGTCGCTGCCTGGGCACGCACCCATCGCAGACTGACGCGCAGCAACCGTCGCGTGGCCGCCTTGAACTTCTCCACCTCCAACAATTCCATCCCAAAGGCCTTAACGATGCGGATGCCTGAGAACGTCTCCTGAAGGACGTTGTTCAGCTCTGCCATCTTGTCCTGGCTGGAGCGGCTCGAAATGCGAATGTAGCGCCCGATATTGTGGGATGGAAACACCACCAAGGGCACCAGGATCAACGAGCCCAAGGCCAGCCGCCAGTCCATATAAAACAGAAAGCCTAGCAGCCCCGCCAGCGTAAAAATTTGCTTCAGGAAGTCTGCGGCGGTTTGCGAGACTGCGAACTGAATTCTCTCGATGTCACTGGTGACCGTTGACATGAGCCGCCCCGTGGAAGTCCTCGTAAAGAAGGCCATCGACTGCTGGATAATCCTCGAATAGAGAAGATTCCGGAGGTCCCTCACCACGGAATGGCCGATGAAGTTGATGAAGTAGGTTGCCAGGAACTCAGCGACCCCTTTGAGCAGCGTTACCGAAACGATCGCAATGGCTACAATGGTCCAGACATTATGGATCGAAGGCGGGAAAAAAGACTGGAGGTATATTGGCCGCCCACCGAAGGGCCATTGGAACAGGACAATTTTGCCTGCATCGGCGCCCGGAGCAAGCACGCGGTCAAAAGCCGGCTTAATCAGTAACGCCGTCAGCGTTTCACAAGCCCCCACCAAGGCCATCAAGATGAAAGCGACCAGGAAGCGAAAGGAATACGGCTTTAGAAAGGCGAGTAAACGTTGGACTTGGGTCATTAGGTCAAATGCCCTCGGCCGACCAAGCCCGTTGGGCACCCGGAATACCTGAGTCTAGCCCCTATGGCGGAGTAAGTCAAGCAAAAGCCCAAGGGGTCAGCAATTCCGCATCCGGTCCCACAAGTGGCCGAGAGACGGTTGTTTTCGTCTGTTTCGGGCTGACGAGCAGATTCGCGTCTGGTCGCAGCCGGTGCTGGGGACCTGGGGAGGCAGTGAGGGAGGCCGCGGGCTGCAAAATGACGACACCATAGCCTGATCGCTTGGCGGCGATGGCAGGTCGGTGGGGAGACGTGATCAAACACTCCGGGGCGATGCGTGCGATTCGCGGTTCAGGGGCCTCGCGGCAAGACTCCCGGGTCGCCATAAAGTTCTGCCGCCATGCGCCGCGCCCAGAAGACCTGGGTCTTGCCGCGTTGCAGGGAAGGCTTGAGGTTGCGCGTTAACCAGCCATGGAAGAGGTTGTAAGCCAGAAAGATGGTGAGCAGAAAAGCTTCGATGGCGTGCGGCTCATGCCTATAGACGTGATCGGCGTACCAGCCGTTGACCAGTTCGTTGAAGCCCTGGTTTTCGATATCCCATCGCGCGTGCCCCCAATGCACCACCGAGGCGGTAGGCACGACCGCTGCCGGCAAGGTGGTCGCCCAGATCCAATCGCTAGTTGGGGTCTCCCTTTCTCCATCATCCTGGCGGTGCACGACCTCGGTTTCTTGTGAGCGGACCACCCGCAAGGAGGCCTGAACCTGAGGCCAGGAGCGGAGGTCCGTCACATCCCACCAGCGACAGTCGCGGCGGCGATAGCGACCGTTTTGGGGCGGGGTCAGCGCGAAGAGGCCTTGCGCATCGCGGTAGAGGTCACGCCGCTCGTCCTTCAGAACCACGATGGCGTGTTTCCCATGGGCGAGCAAGAAATTCAGGAAGGGAGCCTGAGCGTAGAGACTGTCGGCCAACACGATCTGGAAGGCGCGCGGATAGGCGGCCAGCACGCGCTCCAGCAAGCGCAAGGCCGTCGTCACTTCATCCTCGCCAGGACGCTGGGGCTCCAAGTCCACCAGCAGGTGGAACTTTTCGCTCACCAGCATGAGAGTGACCTGCCGATGGTAGAACTGCACCCGGTCCCCGCTCTCCAGGTGCACCGTTCGCCGCAGGCATCCCGAACAGTGACGGCGGTAGCTGGCATGGCTTTCATGTCCGTCCAACACCGCCACGTCCCAGCCACGCATCCCCGGCAGAGCCTTGTTGCGTTTCAAGCGCGTATAGACGCGATGCAGTCCCTCTCTCAATTCCGCCACCCTGAGGCCGACGTAGACACGTCCGAGGGTATCGACGCTACTCATCTCCCGCCCCAGCCACTGTTTCCAAAAGCGCGCCTTCTTCACCGTCTCCAGGGCGTGCAAGCTGCCCAGGCGAGTCCAGAAGAGAATCAAGGCCGATTGCACCAGTACCGGGGTGCGAATCCGGGGTTGGAGGCGGCCGTCGGTGAGGGGAGACAAAATCTTCCCCGACAGCTCAAATACCTTTTCCGAGTATCGGATGAGGCGTCGGAGAACCGCCCTACTCCTTTCTCTCTCGCAAGCGCTGCCACTCGCGCTCGGAGAGTTCTTCGATCAGCGTCTGCATCTGCTGGTGGCTCTGAACCGCCTGGCGGATGCGTTCTTCCCAAGCCTTGGGGACACAAATCTGGCGGAGTTTTCCCTGGTGGCTCTGGACCAGATATAAGGACGTGTGCAACTCCCCACGGGCGCAATGGCAATTGGGCTTGCCGCAGCGGCCGTGACGAGTAGAGAGGGTGCCGCGCAAGAAGCGCTGGGTATGAGCTATTTGAGCCAAGCGGGAGCGGCGCCGGCGTTCGGAATCGGAAAAGCTGGAACGGGTCAAAGGGCACCTCCTGTCTTATATGATACTAATATATAAGACAGAAGGGCTTGTCAAGAGGAAAATACGAATGCGAATCTGCTTGGGGACCACCAGAGTAAGGGAAAGCGAGCTACAGAAAGAGGTTGCTCAATTCAAAAGCTGGGGATGCGGAATTGCTGCCAAGGGGTCTCTGGAGTGGCCTCAACAGCAACCCAAATAGTACAGCCCTGATTTCCTTTTGCCTTTCCCTGTCAACCTGGAATATACACCTCGCCGGGTCCGCACGCAATGCTCCAGGACAGCCAAAGCCAAGGGTGCGCTGATTCTGCTCTCCTGCGCGTCTATGCCGCCGCGCGCCGAACCGTTATAATATCGGGTTCGCCTCTATTCGGGAGGAGGCCCGCCGATGGAACTTACTGAATTCAGGAATGAGCCGCCTCGCGACTTCGAAGGCAACCCGGAGCACGCGAGGCGGATGAAAGAGGCCCTGAACGAAGTCCGGCAGAAGTTGGGCCAGGAATACGATCTTGTGATCGGTGGGGAGAGGATCAAGACTCAGGATAAGTTTTGCTCATACAATCCCGGGCAAAAGGATCAGGCGGTTGGCGTGATTTCCAAAGCCGACGCCGAGCTGGCGGAGCGTGCAATTCGCGCCGCGGATGAGGCCTTCAAGACCTGGGGTCACACGCCGGCTGAACAGCGAGCAGAACTCGCGCTCGAAACCGCCCGGATCATGCGGGAGCGCAAGTTCCATTACATGGCGTGGATGTGTCACGAAGTGGGCAAGACATGGGCCGAGGCGGACGCGGATGTGGCGGAGGCCATTGACTTCGCGGAGTTTTACGCGCGCGAAATCCTCCGGCTTGACCAGCCGCAGCCCCTCACTCCAGTCCATGGTGAGAGGAATTCCCTGCGTTACCTCTCTCTGGGGGTGGGGGTTGTAATTCCGCCTTGGAACTTCCCGCTCGCCATCCTTACGGGGATGACCCTGGCCTCCGTGGTATCCGGGAACACCGTGATCCTGAAGCCCTCGAGCGATTCCCCCGTGATCGGGTACAAGCTGTTCGAGGCGTTGGAGGAGGCCGGAATGCCCCCAGGCGTCGTGAATTATCTCCCCGGCCCGGGTGGTTCAGTCGGAGACGTCCTGGTGGGACATCCGCGAACGCGCTTTGTGGCCTTTACGGGCTCGAAGGAGGTGGGGCTGCATGTCAATGTGGAAGCGGCGAAGACGGCGCCGGGGCAGATCTGGGTGAAGCGTGTAATTGCGGAAATGGGGGGTAAGAACTCCATCGTGGTGGACAGTGAGGCAGATTTGGAGGCGGCGGTGGAAGGCGTCACTGTCTCCGCCTTCGGCTACCAAGGCCAGAAATGTTCGGCGTGCTCGCGGGCCATCGTGGTAGAGTCGGTTTATGAAGCCTTCCTTGACAAGCTTCAGGGCCGCGTGGAGCAGATTAAGGTCGGCCCCGCCACGCACCCAGACAGCTACATGGGTCCGGTGATTAACGCTCGGGCCAAGCAGTCCATCCTGGAATACATCGAGATTGGCAAGAAGGAGGGCCGCCTCTTGGCGGGAGGCAAAGAAGCTTCCGGACCGGGACACTTCATCCAACCCACGGTCTTTGCGGATGTCGCTCCGCGGGCCCGCATCGCACAGGAAGAGATCTTCGGCCCGGTGCTTGCGGTCATCAAAGCCCGCAACTTTAATGAAGCGCTGGAGATCGCCAACGACTCAGAGTATGGCCTGACGGGAGCCGTGTACACCAAAAACCACCACAAGATGGATAAAGCGGCGGAGGACTTCTTCGTGGGCAACCTCTATTTCAACCGGAAATGCACCGGAGCCCTGGTGGGTGGCCACCCCTTTGGCGGCTTCAATATGTCAGGGACAGACTCGAAAGCCGGCGGCCGTGACTACCTTCTGCTCTTCACACAGGCCAAAGTGGTTTCTGAGAAGGTGACAGGATAGTTTTCGACTTGCGGGGTCATGTCCGTGCGCAAATCAATTCGTACTGCGTTGCTTGCTGGATTCCTTCTCAGCTCGGCAACAGTGTTGGCTACACCACCCAAGCAGAAGAACCCACCTTCTCCGTGCAGCAAGCCGCCGGAATTGGTCTCCAAGCGTCCCCTCCCAAAAGAGGAACAAGAAGAGGCGAAGAGAATCCGGGCGCAGGGTTCTGTCGCTATCGTAATCAGCGAAGATGGTGATGTAGTGGAGGCCAAAGCCATCCATGCCAATTCGAATGAAGCTGCGAAGATCCTTATCGACATTGTCGAGGGGTTTAAGTTCAAATCCCGTCCAGGTTGTGGACCCTTCAAGACCAACTTCAATTTCACTCTGGCCGAGTGATTGTCAAACACGCTAGCGCCTTACATCGTCAAGTGCATGAATCCGCAGCGATGGATTGTGTGCATAATGAGAGCATGCCTGACGTAATGGCGCCGCTGCCACCCGATATTCTTCGACGTATTCTTCGCATTCAGGCTTTCACGCTCATCTGGATGTTTCTGGAAGCGGCGGTGTCCTTGATTGCTGCCTGGCGGGCTCACAGTCCGGCCTTGCTCGCCTTTGGAGGGGATAGCGCCATCGAGCTGGTTTCTGCTCTGGTGGTTTACTGGCGGTTCCGCTTTCATTCCGCGGAAATGAAAGCCGAGGAGTCCGCTACTCGAGTCGCCGGAGGCCTGCTCTTTGTCCTGGCGGCATACGTGCTGCTCGTTTCAGGAGCGGCACTTCTCGGGAAGCAGGAGGTCCACCCCAGTATCGCGGGAATAGCTCTCCTGCTTGTTGCCGCGATGGTGATGCCCTGGCTGGCCGGTCAAAAGCGGAAGTTATCAGCCACCGCGTCAAGCGCCGCGTTGAGAGCCGACGCGGCTGAATCTGCGGTCTGTGGCTACATGGCTTGGATTGCCATGGCCGGGCTGTCAGCCAATGCCGCCTGGGGAATGAAGTGGGCAGACCCCCTCGCAGGTTTATGCCTCATACCTTTCATCTTGCACGAAGCGTGGGAAGCGGTAAGGGGGAAGTCCTGTGAATGCCGCTAGACATCACTTCCCCACGCTCGCAGCATCAAAATCGTTTTGTAAAGCAGCTATTTTGGAGAGCCATGATTTGTACTGAGAGAGTGAGAAGGGCGGCATACCCTGCAAGTAGTGATTTACGCACCTCTTGCCGTTGGCCGTCCACTCCATCAGGAAAAGTCGCTTGCCGGAATGGAACACCGGAATGACGCCCACTTCCAGGTTTGCATTAGCCTTCGCGGTGTAGTCCCCTTCCAGCAGAGTCTCTCCGGAGTCCGCGTCCCAGACGCGGTAATGGCCGCTGGCGTCTTCCCTGGAATCATTTCCGACCACCACCCTGACGTGCCAGCCTTGGGGCTCATCCACCATGACGCAGACGGGTTGCTGCACCCGGCGAATATAGTAATAGGCGAGCTTCTTGTTGAAGTAATAGTCCACGATGGCGTCAGAGAATTGCGGCCAGCCGTCCATGACGTTCCACCAGATCAGGCCGGTGCTCTGCCACTTTTTCAATCGCGTCATTTCAACGAAGAACTTTTTCGCTTCGGCCTGGGAGACTTGGGAAGCCAGAATATAGTCTTCAATGTTGTCCGGAAGCGCGCCAAACAGTTCTTTCACCTGGTTGGCCATCAAGTTGATGCGGTACGGATTTCCCATCATGTCGGTGGAGTGAAAGACCCATTGGGGATTATCTTGCCATGGCCACACGTGGTGCTCGTCGACGAAACGTTTGATCGAGGATAGACCGGGACAGCCGTGGTAGCCGATCTCGCTCACGAAATGCGCCGTGTGTTCTGTGTAATAAGAGCTCTTGAAGTAATCTCTCGGGCCCCACAAATGGTCTTCGGGCATGAGCTTCGTTTGTCCAGTGGCAATGACTTCCGGGGACATGTAGGGAGAGCTGGGAAGATAAGGCCGATAAGGATCGCACTGGAAGACCACTTGCGGCAGGACCTCGCGTGTAATCTTGTTGTGCGCAGGATCCAGCCCCGAGAAAAAGTAGGATTCGTCCACTTCGTTGTCACCTGACCAGAGAGCGAGGGAGGGATGGTTGCGCAACTTTCTCACCACCGATATGGCCTCCTGCCTCATAACTTCCAGAAACTCCGGGGTCTGCGGGTAAATCGCGCAAGCCATGGCAAAATCCTGCCACACCATGATCCCGTTCCGGTCGCAGATATCAAAGAAGGCATCGTCTTCGTAAACATTCCCTCCCCAGCTTCGCAAGAAGTTGCATCCCAGGTCGACGAACAAGGCGAGAATCTTCTCATAGCGCCCGGCGTCGCAGCTATGAAATGCATCCGCAGGCACCCAATTGGAACCCTTGACCAAGATTGGCACCCCGTTGACCTTGAAAAGGAACTGGCCGGGCTTCTCGATACTTGTTGTCTCCGTCCGAATCAACTCCAGCTTGCGGATTCCCACCGAGTCCTGGCGCGACGCCAGCACTTTGTCGTCCTGCAAGAGCTGGGTCGTCACCTTGTAGAGACTGGGATTACCGTAGCCCCTGGGCCACCATAACGAAGGGTTCGGCACCTCGATAAGGAACCGTCCCGCAGTGAACTCCACTTTGTGAACATGGGTGAAAGTGGATTCGCCGCAGCGGCCCTGCACTCGCAGCCGGAGCTGGGGAAGCAGCGCGAGATCCGTGGTGAGTTCATAGGAAACCGCCAGCGTGGCATGGCCCGGCTCAGCAGCGAGAGTCGTGAAATACATATCCGTGATTTCGTGCTTGGAATGGACGATGAGTTCCACCGGACGCCAAAGGCCGGCCGAAACCGCCCGCGGCATGATATCCCATCCGTAGGAGTGCGCAGGTTTCCTTATCCAGATCGCCTCTTGATTCGTGCGCCCGGCGTTAATGGTGTAGGCCGGGTCATATTGCTTGCCGGCTGCCTCGATCACGGGCGACTTTAACCTGACCGTCAATATGTTTGGCCCAGCCGAGTTCAATCTCCCGGTCACGTCGAAATGCTGCTCAACCAATGCGTCCGACGAGGCCCCCAACTCCTTCCCGTTTAGCCAATAGGTGGCAAGACAATCTACGCCCCGGAAGCGAAGTTCCACCCTCCGTCCGGCAATCCCCGCCGGTGTCGGAAACTCGCGCTGGTACCACCACTCGTACAGCTCGTAGGGCTTCAGCTTCGCGAGGTTATCGGCGAAGAACAGGTCCGCGGGTAACTCGCCTTTCCTCGACAGGTCGAGCTCAACGTTGCCGGGCACGGAAGCTTCGATCCACGCCAGCCCTTGGGTCCGAAGTTGGTCAGGGTGGGTGATTTGATATTTTCCTTGAGGAAAGTAAAAGAGCTTCCATTGGCCGTCGAGGCTCAAGCGGGTCGCTTCCGAGGTTGGCTTGTCACTTGCAGCCTTCACCTGTGCCCGCGCCTGAACCCACGATGCCGCCACAACGAAACACAAGAATAGAGAATATGGCCGAGCTCGTTTCATACCGGTGATCCTCCTGCCATGGTGCGCGAAACCTGCCTGCTTTTCCTCGCTGGGCGTTCATGGATTGAAGAGTAGTGAAAACCCGAGCGCGCCCGCATTTCTGCTGGTCCGGGTTGTTACTCATGAGACTGAAGATTTATACTACAATTCGCATCGCGAGGGAGCATAATCATGACCCATCGGGAACGAATTTTGGCGGCTATCCGTGGTGAGTCGCCTGACCGGCTGCCCTGGGTTCCACGTCTGAAGCAGGTAGCGCAGCGCGGCCTCTGACTGCAAAGCAAGGTCAAGAAAAGCAAGGCGCTACGGTCCAAGCCCAAAGGTGAACACCGGTAGAGACCCGCCGTTTACCGGTTCGGTCCACATCGTATGAGGGCGCCGAATCGCGGCATGCATGATAGAATTGAGTCGGAGGAGAAACGAGCGATGCAGAAAAACGTTCAATTCGTCACGGATGCTGAGGGGCGTAAGACTGCGGTCATTCTCCCTATCGAAGAATACGAAGATATGATGGATGACTTAGCGATGGGCCGTGCCGCCCGTGAAAGCAAAGCTGAGCCCCGCCGGCCGTTTGAAGATGTGGTGAAGGAATGGCGTGCGGCTGGCGAAATTGATGTTTAAGGTCAGCATTACCTCGCGGGCCGAGCGCGACCTGAAACGCCTCGACCGCCCCGTCAAGAATCGCATCGTTACTGCCCTCTCGGCGCTTGCCTCCGACCCTCGACCTCCTGGATGCCTCAAAGTAAGAAGCGAAGAGGGCATTTGGCGAATCCGCGTAGGAGACTGGCGAGTAGGCTATCAAGTTGACGACAATGCCAGCGAAGTTCTCGTGCTGAGGATAGCTCATCGCAACGACT
Organism: uncultured Acidobacteriota bacterium; assembly: GCA_963832915.1. GTDB lineage: Bacteria > Acidobacteriota > Terriglobia > UBA7540 > UBA7540 > CAVROP01. Next base: position 201,931 of record CAWHWE010000038.1, on the reverse strand, counting down.
TCTACCAATAAGCACAACCGAATATCTCCAGCAGCGTGTACCGTGATATCGATCCGAGCGCCGGGGCCTCACTTCTTCTTACGGGTTGTGAATTGTGGCGAATTCGGGCGGAGCTGGCTGAGTTCAATCAATCCGAGTTCATCGATGTGCGATTTATACTACAATTCGCATCGCGAGGGAGCATAATCATGACCCATCGGGAACGAATTTTGGCGGCCATCCGTGGTGAGGCGCCTGACCGGCTGCCCTGGGTTCCACGTCTGGAGTTTTGGCATCGCGCACGCCTGCGCCATGGAACGCTGCCCTCCAACTTACGTTCCCTCACCCTGACGGAGATCACGGACCGGCTGGGGGTGGGGTGTTACTCGTCGATACCCGACTTCACCGACTCCACGAACGATGCTGCCATGCTTGACCGGGCGCTGGGCATCTTTCATCTCCCGGTACTTCCGTATCGCGTGATTCTCCAGGATGTCCACCGGCGGGTCAGCCGCTGTGGCCAGGAAACCGTCGTCGAATATCACACGCCGCTCGGCTCCCTCCGCACCGTTACGGTATTCACCGAGGAAATGCTTGACGCGGGCGCATCCATGTCCTGGATTGTCGAGCACGCCCTTCGCCAGCCGCGCGATTTCGAAGTGGCCGGCTATATTTTCTCGCATCTCAAAATCGATCCCCAGCCGGAAGGCCTTCTCAGGCGACGCGATGAGGTGGGCGAGCGGGGGCTCACGGTCGGCTATCTACTGGGAACGGCCTGCCCCGTTCATCACATCATGAAAGAACTGATGCCGCTGGAGCAGTTTTTCTATGCTCTCCATGACTACCCGGAGAGAGTCCAACGGCTGGCCGAGCAAATGGAACCCCTTTACCAGAATCTCAAGCAAATCGGGGCGGACTCCCCCGCCGAGGTGGTTTTCCTCGGCGCAAACTATGACGACTCGATCACCTACCCCGCCTTCTTCGAGAAGTACATTCTCCCTGCTTTGCGCGATTACGCGAGCCTGCTGCATAGCAAAGGCAAATACTTGATGACCCATACCGATGGCGAGAACAAGCAACTGCTGGCTTTGTACCTGCGCGCCGGATTCGACATCGCTGACTCGGTGTGTCCCTATCCTATGACCCGCTGCCGGCTGGAAGAGATTCGCGCCGCCTTTGCGGACCGCATCACGATCTGGGGTGGAATTCCCTCGACCTTGCTCTGCTCTACCAGCACTCCCGAGGACGAGTTTCGCCATTCAATTGCTCAGGTGATCGAACGCTATGAGGGGGAGAGCCATTTCATCCTCGGCGTCAGCGATATGGTAACCGCGGACGCCGATTGGGACCGCTTGCAGCACATCACCGAAAAGGTGGCAAAGACCTAATCCGCCCTCGAAGCGGCCTGACCCGCATTTCTCACCACAGGTTTGGAAGGGCGGGGCTTCAGCCCCGCCGTTGCAAGGCCTTCCTGAATATTCCTGTGCCCCGCGCCCCTCGCAGTCCCGCGCCTTCGGGACTGCGAGGGGCGCGGGACCAACGGAGGGCGGGGACCGCGATTTCGGCGGGGCTGAAGCCCCGCCCTTCCGGCGGCCCCCCAAGAGCGACCAAACGTGGTGAGAAATCCGGCCTAACACTGGCTTGCTGACCCCAGGGAACTAACCGGTCTCATCGCTATACGACTCCCTCGGAAGCGTCATGGTATTCACGGAGGAAATGCTCGTCGCGTGTAACTCTGCGTTTCCAATAACACCCTTTGTTTTCAGCAACATTCCTGCATTTGTCGCGTAACTACCTTTGTTTTCTACGACATTCCCGCTTCGCCCCCGATTCTCCACACACAGTCTTTTGTTTTCATAGACATTCCCGCGTCGTTCATTCACTTTTAAGTTCTCGACTGCCTCCACACGCTGTGAGGTATGGAAAACAATGTCGCTGCCGGGAGCCCCCTCCATGTTCTCCATCCTCGCGCCAACCTCCTGACCAGCAGGAGCGGTTGTGGGGTTGGTAGATTCCTTCCGCAGCCTCATCTTGGCGGTGGCGCTGCGCGGTCCCGTGGAATGCTGGGCATTTTGGCGCGTGGCGGCGAGCAGTTCGGGCGAAATGGGGTGCTTTGCATAAGGACATGGTTCCTCCCGGAACGGGGTGTTAGATGAGCGGCGGAAGGACTTCCCCGCGGGTTAGACATTTCACATGAGTAGGCTACTACAATGGACGTACGTTGTCAAGAGGCAATATGTCTGTCAGTCAGTTGACTTACGTAGCCCAGAACTCCTTCAAAACCTTTCAACACCAAGACGCTATGACACCAAAGGATCATAGGGCAATTCGCTGATTCCCTTGCTTGATCAATGCACTATAAAAGTTGACCAGCAAACCGAGCTGTGCCGCCTTGTGAGGGCGACGGCTCCTGCCGCCCAGACTTACTTCGTTGCTCGCGCAGCTCCAGCGATGATCTGCATAACCTCAGTCGGCTTGTGCGCGAGGTCATACTTCCAGGAGCCGTACGTGCCGTCCGCATTCACCGCTGCCACCCACCTTTCAGCGGCGGCCCGTTTGACGTTCTCCAGGGGATCGAACCCTTTGGTTTCCAGAACCAGATGAATCGGGGGGGTTGTTTTCAACCGGACAATAAAGTCCGGCATGTAGTCGTGCATCTGTCCGTTGTGCAGGTAGGGAATGGCGAAGCCGAGGCCGGCGTTCTTGACCATGGCCGCAGTCGCTGCATGCGTGTCGATAAAGTACGCGGCGGACTGTTCCCACCTCTGGGTATCAGGAACAATGTAGTTCACGTGACTTTTCAGGACCTCTCGCGGCTCGCGACTTGTCCAGAAATCGACTTCCGCGGTTGAACCTGGCCCCCGGCTTGATTCGTATCGGGGGACCTCCGCTGCCTCGCCTTGCGAAGTGTCCGGTCTGATTGCCTCCGCAAGTATCTCCACCAGCCAGCCGTAGTAGGGAGCCAGAAACAAATCCTTGATGTCGGCAGGTGGATGGACGTGGACCTTCTCCGCCATATAGCGCTGCAAGATTCTGACGACCTGTGGAAACAACACGTGCGCGGGCGCCTCGCATTTGGGTTGGGCCACGTAGCTCTTGATGAGCGTTCGCCCCAGGTCGAATATAAGCTCTTGGACTCTCCGCTTGGCGCGAAACTCCGCGAGCGTCGCCTCACTGATCGCCCCCGGCCCGCTCAGAGACTGCTTTCCGGCGTTGTTGACGCTCAGACCCTTCATCTCGACTTCAGGAGGAATTCTGCCCGGAACCAAAACAAGGGGTGGCACGTTGGCCCAATCTACGGTGACACGATTGCGAATGGCCTGCGTGTAGCCTTCCACGCGCGGAAAACAAATCTCGTACTGTGCCTTTCCGGGAAGGGCGTGCACATGGTATCGCTTTTCGCGGCGCTTCACCGGGCCTTGGGGATTGGCCTTAAACGGAATCACTTCAAAGGGCACGCCAAAAACCTGGGATACTTCTTCGGCAAACTTCCCCTCGGGTCCGAGTTCGTAGCTCGCCCGCCGCAGTCCACGGCCAACCACCTGTTCACAAAGCAACTGCGACATGAAAGGCCTGATTCCAATGATGTGAGTCACCGTCGTGCAGTCCCAACCTTCAGTTAGCATTCCCACGCTGACGATGCAACGAACATCCCTACCCGGCGGGTGAAGCGGGCGTCCGAGCTTTTGCGACAATTCCTCAAAGCCCTCCGGGTAAACGGGGCGGCCCTGCCGATCCAGTGTCCAGCCGGTCTTTCCGACCGTATCCAGGATAAACCGCATCCAACGCGACTCATCGCTTTTGGCCTCTCCCGTATCTGTCTCGTGCACCACCTTCGAGTCCACTCGGATGGTGTTCACCTTGCCATCGCGGTTGCGAAAACCTTCGATTTTGGCCGGAGGGATGTCCAGCGGCGATTTATCCTCGGCCAGCCACTCATAGACTACTTTGGCGATTCTCGTATTCTTGCAGACGATAATGAATACGGGCGGGCGCGGCTCGGTCCCTTGCCATTCTTCCAACTCCTTCTCCCAAAGGCCGCCTAGAATTGCCACAGGATGATGGGCGTACTTGAGGATGGCTTCTGGTTTCGGGTTGCCTTTGGTTCCTCCTCTTTCGGCTGGAGTGAGTTGGGGCAGAATCCAGTTCCAGATGTTGAAGTAGCTCGGTATTGGCGCTCCGGTGGCGTCCCGCACGGGCATTTGCGGTATCTTCACCAAGCCGGATTCGATGGCATCGACAAGTCCAAAGTCACTCACCACCCAAGGAAAGGGTTTGTTTGATTCCTGCCCCACGCGGCCGAGGAAATAGGGCGTTGCAGACAGATCGACGCAGAAATTAATGCCGCGTAATTTGTGAACGCGGTCGAGACCCTCAATCCATACGGTGGCTTCCTGGAAGAATTCTTCCGCCTCTTCCTCGTCGCCTAACGCCTCGATCTCTCCCGGCTCCGGCTCTTCCCGCTTGATGCGATAAGCGTGGTGTGCCTCGTCGTTGAGAACCAAAATGTTCTGCTTGCCTCCCACTTCCCGTCCGAGTACGCGGTTGATCAGTGACGTATCGCTTTCGACGTACCGAACAGATTCAACTTTTACCTTTTTTAGACTGCCGTCTCGCTCTTTCTGCTCTTCCAGCACTGTCAACAAGCCTGCGGCGACCTGCCTTTCAAAGTCCTTCAAGGTCAAGTAGCGTGATCCGCGAGCGGTTGTTGTCTTGGCGCCGATGTTGATTGTTTCACGGGTTCGCAGCGGGACGCCCGCCTTCGCGACTTTGGCGGTCACGCCCCCCGTCTGCACACCTTGCGGCTCAAAGACATGCCAGTTGGTTACTAAGACCTTTCCCTGGGTGAGCAATGGCATGAGATCAGGGGGAACAAGGTCCCTGGTACGATAGATACTCGCCTCCCCTCTTTCGGGGTAAAGCTCCGTGAGCCGGTCGCGGATGGTGACGTTCGGGCACACTACCAATGCCACGTCGGAAAACCGTCCGTCACTGCGGTCGTTGACCTTATTCAGAATGCTCCACGCGGCGAGCATTCCCATAACGGTGGTCTTGCCGGACCCGGTGGCCATCTTGCAGGCATAACGGAGAAAGCCTGAATAGCCCTCATTCTTCCGGTCATCGCTCGGTTCGTCGCGCGGAACCGCAATGCCTTGCAAAAAGTCTGCTCGCGCCTCCGTGAGAAAGACCACGGTTTCAGCGGCTTCCAATTGTGCATAAAACAGCCGCTTCTCCCGTCCTTCGCGAGTCCAGTAACGCAGCAATTCAAGGGTGGTACGCGTTACGCCCGGAAAGCCATGTGCACGCCAAGCCCCCAGACGCTCCCGAATCAGATTGACGAGCGCCAGCTCGTATCCCGCTGGATACTCCCGTGAAGGACGCAGCAACCCCGGCTTCGTCGTCCAAGGCTCTGTCTGCTCACGCGGCGGAAACACCACGGGCGCACGCCTTCCCGTTCGCAGCTCGGGTTCCTCGCCCTCCTGGATGTACCAGTAGCGGTCTGGCTTCTCAAAAGGCGAATTTTGGATCGGTTCGGAAACTTCGTAGCTGCTCATGGTTCGAATGCCTGCCAGATCCTGTCCAACTTCTGCGCGACTTCAGGGTCAATTTCGTTGGGCCTCATCTGTTCTGCTATCAGGTAGTACTCCGGCTTGCTTATATCCATACCTACCGCTTTGAATAACCCTGGGAGCAGACTCTTGCTCACGGGAGTGCTCGCAAGGTAATCGTGATGTTGCAAGGGGTCACGATACACCGCAGGTGGGAGCTGGTCCTGCAGGTACTTTCTTCCTTGCTCGCTAAATAGGGGCGGAACTTTCGACTGTATGTAGCGCATTAACGCCTCAGGGTGTATAAGGTAGCTTTCCACTTCGTACCGCTCCCAACGCGCGATAGCCAGGCCATCAGCGGCAACCTCATGGTCGGTCAATCCGCGATTATCCCCGTCAAGAAGCAGGATTGCTCCGATGCCAGGTTTGATTGCCCGTAGTGCGAAGAAGTGGCCTTTAGCCTCGCGCGGGTTTCGGCCCTGGTTGGCGTGCCAAAAGGGTTGGGCCTCGAACCAACCCTTCAAAGGGTGGTCTAGCACTCGCGCCCACGCCCGCAACAGGTTGAAATCGGTTTCATTCTCCACATAGAGAATCCCAGAGGATTGTTCTGCGAGCATCACGTCCATGGCAGATATCCGCCGCAGTGCTTCGCGTACCTCCTCCCGTTGTGTGTCGCTGATCAAGCGATGCGGGCTCTTATAAAACGACAGGATCATGGACGGATCAGTGCCTTCGACGAGAACTTCGGAATGGGTGGCGATAATCAGTTGGCAGTTGCGCTCTGCGGTGATTTGCCGCAGCTTGTCATAGATCTGTTTTTGCAAGATCACATGGAGATGGGCGTCCGGCTCATCCAACAGCAAGACCGAGGCCTGCCGGGCATACAAAAAGCCAAAAAGAAGCAAGACTTGGTGAAAGCCGCTACCCGCTCCCGCAACATCCAACTGCGCGAGCCCATTTTTCCCCTTTCCTTTAGGTATGCCGCGCAGGTACTCGCAGAGAATATAGGGCTTTTCCTTATAGTTAGGAGGCAAAAGTCGATAGCGAAAAATCTCTTCCACAGAACTGCAAAGCTCATTCCAACTCGTTTTGTCCTCTTGTTGAAAAATTTCAAGGAGCAAGTTGCGCAGGATGTCGCCTGCCTTCCCTTGTCCAACCAGTAAATCTTGATATGGACGGTCGTAGTGCGTCTCCTCTGCCCCGATTCCGGAGAAAGGAGGGACGTGAACCGCACGGAAGTCTTTAGCCGCCGTGGGCAAAGACTGCAAGTCCTCTTCCGAAGGCTTCACATAAATTTGCTCGCTGCCTTGGTAACGGAACTCGAACGTCAATTTCCAGTTTTGATCGGAAGTCTTACCCTCGAGTGTGATTTCCATAGGTTTCGGGGAGCCGGGTTTCTCTTCCGAGGCCTCTCCCTGTTTGAATGAGAAATTGGCATTCGTCCACAGCAGTTTCATTTCCCTCAAGGGAATTGCAGTGAAGTCTTTGCGCGTCACAGGCACGCCGGTCCGCGTCTTGGCTCGTGGCTCCAATCCCCTTTCCGATGTCCATTTCTGAAGAGCCAACTGCCAAACCGCAATAGCTTGAAGCAAAGTTGTCTTACCAGAGTTGTTGGGACCTGCAAGAATGATGTGATCGGATAGGTCAAATTCCTGATCTTCAAACATCTTAAGGTGTCGGAGTTTCACTTTTGTGATCATTTTTGCCCCTCAACCAAGGCTTTGACCACCATTAACTCATTCCCCCGGTCGTCGATTACCTTCACGGCAATCTGGCGATTTTCGCCCGCTTCAAAGGGCGCGCTGGTGGTCCCGGAAAGATGCTCCCAAACGCTTTCTTCAAACTCACTCTTCAGAGCCTTTTTCAGATTGTCCCACGCGCTCGTGCGCGGAAAGAACGCCTGGGACACGTGGAAGCATAGGCCGTTGTAATCTGTGTCGAGAAACCATGCCGGAACGTCATTTCCGCTGCGGTGGGCCGCATCCATGGTGACAGGGTCAAACACGTCGAGTCCCAATAATTCCACTTGGTACATCGTAGCGCCGACCTTTAGGTCGGCATTTTCCTCGTTCTTCTGACGTGCCGACCTAAAGGTCGGCGCTACACGGTGGACTTTGATCTCGGGCAGCCCGCACACGCTGAAGATTTGGCTGGAACGCATGTTCTTGAGCAAGTCGCCCATCATCAAGTCCGGCGTGGCCTGGATGTACGTGGCGGGAATGCCCACCACCGCGTCACAATTTTCAATCAATTGCCGGGCGTTGGGTTGGATCGCAAAGCCGATGACGTACAGGTGGGTATAATTCTTGAGCCAGGCTTCCTTGGCAGCCTCCTGCACCAGCCTCTCACTGATTGCGCCATTCTCGGGTCCGAAGACAAGTGCGACTGGCTTCGCCGAGAGCGGCAGGGCCTTTCCGTTCTTCTCGGCGGCCTCTTGGACGGCATCCAGCAACGTTGGAGTTTGTCCAGGCGCCGTGGCATCCACCAGCGCCTCGGCGGAGAGCGAAAGTGTTTTGGCTGGGGGCCGGATGTTCTTGAGCGCCAGGGTTCGGTTACCCTCCAGCCTCAAGAGCGGACTCTTGCGCAGGATTTCCAGCATCCGGTCGGTGAATGTGCTTTGTTCTTCTCTTGAATCTGGAATCTTAGAATCTTCAATCGCACCCTCCGACGCCGCCAAGTCTACCGGCGTCGGAATCGTGCCTTCAACGCAGAACGCCCCTGTCACACGGGTGATTTTGTTATCCGGTTCCGGCCTGTCCACCAGCACTTCTTCTTTGGGTGGCTCATTGTTCGCTATGGATTTGAGCGTGACGTGCGGCACAATCCCGCCCACATCTTCACCCTTGTTGTTTTGCTTGCGCTTATAAACAAACCCGCCCGCCGGACCACGTGCGTTGTCATTCAATTCGTACCAAGGGAAGGTTGCGGTGAGCAATCGCTGGCGGGCCAGCGCCAGGGGTACGCGGCTGGTGTCAATCGTGATCCAGCGGCGTCCCCACTGTTCCGCCACGTAGGCGGTAGTGCCACTGCCGCATGTCGGATCGAGAACGAGGTCGCCGGGATCGGTGGTCATGTTGATGCAGCGGGCAACGATGTTGGTGGGAGTCTGAACGACATAAAAGTTCTCGGGATCACGTCCCGTAATTTCCCAAATTGTCCCGGCTTCAGTAAAGGGGAAGTCTGCAAGAAATTGCTTGTAGCGAACGGTATCACCTGCCTTCTGAAGGCGGTTCTCTTCGATCAGCCTTTGAACTCCCTTTTCTGTCGTCCGCCATGCTTTGTTGGGCCCAGGCAGGAACTTCCCGCCGTTTAACTCAATTGAGAATTTGTTCGAAGAATTAATGCCGTACGTTTGCAAGCTGACTAATTGAAATGGCCTCCAACCAGGTGGAATCTGCTTAGGATTTGACTTTTCTTCGAGGCTCATGGGGCGCGATTCGCCTGAAGTGTGCTCAACCTGAGTGAAGTGGTCGCCGGTTCCGATTCCCGCTACTTGTTCGTCGAATACTTTGCGGAATTTTTCCCTCTCTTTGTCCTTCGCATACCACAGTAAGTAATGAGCAGAGGATTTCATTTCTGCTCCGATCATTGTCCCAAGCCGGCGATAGCAGATGACCACGCAGAAATGCTCGTGCCCGAAGATTTCATCCATCAGCTCTCGAACGTGATGTAGATTCTCATCACTGATCTGCACGAAAATGCTGCCGGTCGGCGCAAGCAAATCGCGGGCCAGCAGCAGCCGGTCGCGCAGATAGGTCAAATACGAATGCAGGCCAAGCTCCCACGTGTCGCGATACGCCTGCACCATCTCCGGTTCGCGCGTCATGTCCTCATCATCGTTGGGGCTCACGTCGCGCTTGCGGACGAAGGGCTGGAAATTGCTTCCGAACTTCACCCCGTAGGGCGGGTCCATGTAAATCATCTGCACCTGCCCGCCCAAGCCCTCGTAATGCAGAAGCGAATTCATGACCACCAGGGAATCGCCCAGGATCATGCGGTTCACCCACTTGTCCTGGTACTCGTAGGCGCGCAATATCTGGTCGGTGAAGGAGTGCTGGGGGTCGCCGAACAGGCTGAACATATCGATTTGCTTGTCGCGCTTGTGGCCGGTGAGGGTTTCAATGATGGCCTTGGTGGAGAGGCGCTCATGCACGAACAGCGGCAACGTGGGCACATCAAACGAAAGCCGCTCCGCTTTCCCAGCCCAGTTCAGAAACGGCTTGCTCATCGCCTTGAGGCTCTGTGCCGCCTCTTCGGCCTGGCGCAAGTTCTCAGTCGTCAATTTACAGTCGTCAGTTAAGGCCTCCACATCGGCTGCTGTGAGCGCCTTCTTCGCATCCGCTAACCTCGAGCGCACGGCCGCCAGCTTGCCTTGGGCAACTGACAACTGAGAACTGATGACTGATAACTTCTCTTCGCCCTTTTCACGCGCCGAATTCTGCCCATCCCAATCGAGGGCCGGAGAAAGCGATGAGTCATAGCGGTAGGTCGCCGGAGGTTTCTTCTTTTTGAACTGCGCCTGCGTGCCAACATCGGGCCGCATGGGGCTTTCCGACTCAGGGTGCTTGTAACTCTCGGCAGTCCTGGTTTTCGGGGGATTCGCGTTTCGCGGAGTCCTGGCCATAAGGGGGCACTCCCAAGCAGGTCATTACATGCGGCTGGCCGCACTGATTTCATCGGCCCGTTTGCGCACTACGGTGAATTTGAAATCGTGTCAAGCACGTTAACGGCTGGATTCTAACATAGTTGCACCAGAAATCGGCATCTTCGATTTGGCCTTGCATAGAGTGCCGGACATTCTACCCCCCAAGGCGAAAACTAGGGTCATGCGCGGCAGGCATGTTGCCAAACGGCGGCATGTTTATGCCACCCGCGTCATCATTTTAGCAAGGCCATCACCCTCGCCATTATGGGCCACCACTTCTTCGAGCTGATTTCGAATCTGTCGATCAAAGACAAGTCATGGTTTGAACCGGCGCGAAGCGCTTTAGACTGCGGAAGCAGCAGCTATCGGCTTCTGAGTCTGGTTAATACTCCGCTGGCGACAAGAGAAGAACAAAAGTGGCCCCTGCGGTTCTTGGCGGTCGTCCGACCGGGTGCCGCAACCCGTCTGCTGCAGAGCAAAGTGGCCCTCTTACAGCAGTCTACGAAGACGAAAAGGCGGTAGCTGCTGCTACCGCACTCCATAAGGCGATTCGCGCAAGTTTTAAGGGGAGTGACACCAGTGCTCCCCGCCGCCTGCGGGATCGCCGGCAAGAACTGCCCACTGTGGAACAGTTTTCCTTAAGAAAATCCTTGCGGTGTCCCTCACAATTGTTTGAAAATCTCAGAGAGACAAGAGAAAGGGTAAGAGTCGGGGCGCAAGAGTAAGCGGTAGAAGTTCAGGAAGCCAGAAGGGAATGTGGAGGAGGCTTCATGATCGTCGGGGTTCCTAAGGAGAGCTTTCCCGGGGAGCGGCGTTTGGCGCTGGTGCCCGCGGTAATTCCGAGTTTGGTCAAAGCGGGTTTTGAGGTGGTGGTTGAGTCGGGCGCCGGAGCTGGCGCCGGCTACCCGGATGCAGAATACGCCGGGAAGGGAGGCAAGATTCTCCCGCAGCGGGCCGAGGTGTTCAAAGCTGCCGATGTCGTGCTCCAAGTGCTCTGCTACGGATCGAACGACGTAACAGGCAAGGCCGACATGCCTCTGCTTCGACCCGGCCAACTGCTTATCGGATTTCTGCGCCCTCTGGGGTCGGCGGAAATTGTTCAGGAAGTTGCGTCCACGGGTGTCGCGGCCTTTTCCATCGAGCTCATGCCGCGCACCACGCGCGCCCAGAGTATGGACGCTCTTTCCTCCATGGCGACCATCTGCGGGTACAAGGCGGTGCTGCTGGCTGCGGACAGGCTTCCGCGGCTTTTCCCCATGCTCACCACGGCTGCAGGAACCATCACGCCGGCGCGCGTATTCATCATCGGCGCCGGTGTGGCAGGCCTTCAGGCCATTGCCACGGCACGGAGGTTAGGCGCCGTCACCTCTGCCTATGATATGCGGCCAGCGGCCAAGGAGCAGGTGCATAGCCTGGGAGGGCGCTTTGTAGAACTTCCCGTCGAGGCCAAGGATGCCCAGGATTCCCGTGGCTACGCGCGGGCGCAAGACGAGTCGTTTTATCAGCGCCAGCGGGAGCTGCTCAGCCGCGTGGTGGCCGAAAGCGATGTCGTGATTACAGCGGCGGTAATCCCCGGCAGAAAGGCGCCGGTGCTGGTGACGCGCGATATGGTGGAGAAAATGGCCCCCGGGTCGGTCATCGTGGACGTGGCGGGCGAGAGGGGTGGGAATTGCGAACTCACCCAGCCAGGCCAAGTCGTCGTCGAGCATGATGTTACCATCATCGGTTACATCAACCTGGCGAGCACCGTTCCCTATCATGCCAGCCAAATGTACGCTCGAAACGTCGCGGCGTTTCTTCTTCACCTGACCAAAGACAAGAAGATTGAGATCAACACCGGGGACGAGATCACCCGCGAAACCCTCGTGACACAGGGGGGTGAGGTGGTCAACGCGCGGGTGCGGGAATTCTTTTCCCTCCCGGTGAAGATCTCTTAGCAGGAGATAAACGTGTCCTCAAACTTCATCAACAGCCTCTATGTGTTCATTCTGGCGGGCTTCATCGGATTTGAAGTGATCCGGCGCGTCTCGCCGTTACTGCACACGCCGCTCATGTCTCTAACCAACGCGCTCGACGCGATTGTGGTGGTCGCCGCCATCATCATTGCCGGCCGGCATGAAAGCACGCTTTCCACCGTCCTCGGATCAGTGGCCGTCGCTGCTTCCTTCAGCAACATGGTCGGCGGTTTCCTGATTACCGACCGCATGCTGCGCATGTTCAAACTCAGCAGGACTAAAAAGCCATGAATCCCCTTACTGCGCAACAGCTCATTGACTTTGCCTACATTGTCGCCGTGGCCCTCTTCATCCTGGCGCTCAAGTGGCTGAGTTCGCCGGCGAGCGCGCGGCGCGGCGTGCTTGCGGGAGAGATTGGGGCAGTCTTGGCGGTGGTCGCCACACTCTGCAATTACGAAATCATCCAATACAAATGGATCATCGTAGCGCTGGTGGTAGGGGCGATCGTGGGCATTCCACTGGGCATGGTCCATATGACCGCCGTGCCTCAGCGGACCGCCCTGAGCCACGCTTTTGGGGCGCTGGCTGCGGCTATGATTGGCATCGCCGAGTACTACGTCCGCATTCCTCACCTCACCAAGTTTGACATGCTGGAGATCTCACTGGAAGTGATCATCGGGTCGCTCACCTTTACCGGGAGCTTGATCGCGGCGGGGAAGCTCCAGGAAGTCCTGCCGCAACGTCCCATTACTTACAAGGGGCAGAACTTCGTCAGCCTTTCGGTGCTCGGCGGCGCCATTGTGATCGCGCTCTGCCTGATTGTTCATCCCGAGTTCTCGCGGCTTTTCCCAGTGATGGTGGGCGTCTCGCTGGTTTTCGGCGTGCTGCTGGTGACCCCGATCGGCGGCGCCGACATGCCGACTGTCATTTCCCTCCTGAACTCTTACGCCGGCCTTTCGGCGGCGCTGTTGGGCTTCGTGCTTAACAACAAGGTCCTAGTCGTTGCTGGAGCGCTCGATGGTTCTTCCGGGTTCATCCTTTCCGTGATCATGTGCAAGGCCATGAACCGGTCTTTTACGAACGTGATGTTTGGAGCCTTCGGCCAGGTTCAGGTTTCCGCTCGCGGAGAAAAGGAAGAGCGGACGGTGCACAGCGCCACACCGGAAGAAGCCGCCGCCATCCTCGCGGCAGCTAACTCCGTAGTAATCGTTCCTGGCTACGGTATGGCGGTTGCGCAGGCGCAGCACAAGGTCAGGGAACTGTATGATGCCCTCAGCAAACGCGGCGTGGATGTGAAGTTCGGCATTCACCCCGTGGCGGGACGCATGCCCGGACACATGAACGTCCTGCTGGCCGAAGCTGACATCCCCTACGATAGGTTGATGGATATGGACGCCTCCAATCCTGAGTTCCCGCAGACCGACGTGGCACTGGTGATCGGAGCCAACGATGTGACTAACCCCGCCGCGAAGACCGATCAGGGCAGTCCTATCTACGGCATGCCTATTTTGGAAGTGGACAAGGCGCGCACGGTCATGGTGATCAAGCGCAGCTTGAGCCCGGGGTTTGCCGGCATCGATAATCCGCTCTATTACCTCGACAAGACACTGATGCTCTTTGGTGATGCCAAAGCTTTTGTCGGCGACATCGTGCGCGAGTTGGCCGGAGGCGAGCACACGTAGGAAGGGCAGGATCCAGCAGGCAGGATTCAGGATTCAGGGGAAAGAAACAGAAAGCGGGATTCGGGAGTCAACGGTCAGCGGTTGGGGAGTGGGGTAATTGTGAATTGTGAATTATGAATTGCCCATTGCCTGCCGCTTACCGCTTATTGCCGGCTGTTCTTCCCCGTCCCCGTCAGGCAAAAGGTATGCAGCACGCAGTGAGCGGAAGGCAGCCGCCAGTGGGGACAATAAAGGAGACAATCCAGCAATTCAGAATTCAGAATTGTTCCCCCCGCAGCACCTGGCTCCTGAATCCCGCATCCTGAATCCTATTTCTTCTTCAGCGAGCGGATGTAAGCAATGACGGCGGAGATCTTGTCGTCATTAAGCTTGTCGCCAAAAGCCACCATCGCCGTCCCTTTCTTGCCGTTCTTGATGACTGCCCTCATGTCCTTGTCTTTAACGGAAGACTGCCATTTGGGGTCGGTGAAGTCCGGAGTTTTGAGGGCGGAAAATCCCTTTCCATCAGCACCGTGACACATCATGCAATTCTTCTTGAAAATTTCTGACCCATCAGCCGCCGGGACAGCAGCTTGATAGGCGAGAGACGAAACAAGCAAGCCCGCTCCAACCAGCCAGCATTTTGAGGCAAAGCCTGTGTTGAGTTTCATAAACCTCCTGAATCCTGCGGCGCGTTTTCAGCAGAAGCCGGTTCCAACAAACTCAGCCCTTGGCCGGCCCTGCCTTCCTCGATTCTCCTCTGCATTTCCATCTTAGCAGGACGCTGAAAAAACTGCATGTACTCCGCGAAGGAAACATCAGGCTCCTCCGCCTCGCCGGGCCTGGCCGTCGAGGAAACACGCTGAGCGCAAGGCCTGTGATGCTAAGCCCGCCTTTTTTTTGGCGGGCGAAGCATCCCCGCAGTTTGTTATCGTGCCGTTCAGGGTAGCAGCGTCGATTGCCTCTGCTTACACTTTGCGAAACAAACCGAGCCCAGGCTGCCGCCAAAGAGCGAACTGCGGTGATCCTTCGCTTCGCACAGGATGACAGACACTCTCACGATAACAGAATCGTAGGCGGCTCAGTATTGCCGTTTTTCCACTCTGGGGCGCTCCGCCCTGCTCATCTGCTTGGTCTCAATGGCGGGGTGTTGGAGCCCGCGAACTTCCTGGAGGTTCTCACAGACCTTGATTAAGCCATCGGCGATATCGTCCACATCCTTCCGGCTGCCAAGGAAAATGTGGTGGGGCAGCCAGACGGACTCCTCGTAGGCAGCTCGTTCGGAGACGGGACAATTGTAGAGGCTGCGCAAGTCGATAGGTTGCTCCCTCCCCCAGGACAGCGCCGGATAGTCCGCCGCCTTAACCGGGAACAGGGCGCTCTTGTACACCGGCTCGTAAAACAACCCATCGCAAGGAATCCCTTCCATCTCGAGAGCTCCCAGGAAAGCCGCGCGCGGAATTCCCTCAAAGTGCTCCGGAAGGAACTTAAAGACGTATTGATAAGCCGCCACGCGGGTGATACGAGGGTCTCGTTTCAGCAAGGCAAGCCCGGCCGTCCCCCCGATGCGGCTCTCAAAGTATTCCATGTTGCGCTGCCGGATGGAGGCCTGCCGCGCCAAACGACCGAGCTGGACTTCGAGGATGGCAGCCTGAAATTCCGTCATGCGGTAGTTGAATCCGATCATGCGGTGAGCGAACTTATCCGTTTCACTGGCGCGCCCGCAGTTGACGTAAGATTGCGCGCGCTCCAAAAACTCCAGCTTGCTGGTAATCACCGCGCCGCCTTCGCCCGCAGTCATCAACTTGCTCGACTGGAAACTGAAACAACCCATATCTCCTGTCGCCCCGGCTCCCTTCTTCTTCCACTGTCCTCCATGCGCATGGGCGCAATCCTCGATCACCAGCAGGTGGTAACGCCGGGCGAGACGCCCGATGGCATCGAGGTCCGCAAAGCTCATGGCCAGGTGGACGGGCAGAATAACTCGCGTCTTGTCGGTAATCGCTTTCTCAATCAAACGGGCGTCGAGGCAATAAGTTGAGGGGTCGATATCAACGAAAACGGGAACAGCATTGAGCTGAAGTATCGGGCCCACGGTGCCTTCCCAAGTGTACGCCGGAACGATGACTTCATCCCCCGGCTGGAGCCCCACCGACCTTAAGGCGACCTCGATGGCCACCGTCCCGTTGGCTACCGCCAGACCGTATTTGGCGCCGTGAAATTTCGCGAAGCGTTGCGCGAAGTTGTTCGCGTGCTCGTTGGGGAAGGGATAGCCACCCCAGTTGCGGCTCTTGAGAACCTGTTGAATTGCCCGTTCTTCCTTGCGGTCGTACACCGGCCAGGGAGCAAAGGGCCTTGTCCGGACGGGTTTTCCTCCTGTGATGGCAAGCTTTCCCATATGTAGACCTCCTAATATGTGTAGGGGCGGCCCTTGTGGCCGCCCTGTCGTAGGGGTTCTCCGCAGGGCGGCCACAAGGGCCGCCCCTACAACCACGTGCTACATCTCATTGAAGCTTTTGGCCTTTCGGAACGCTTCCACGTAGTGCCCGTCCTTCTTGGGCAGGTGACTCATCAATCCCTTCTCGAGCCTGGCAAGGTCGGATGGGTCCCAGTCGGGACGGTACTTGTGGATGGAGGGCTCAAACTGGCTCACCTGCTTACTTAGTGCTTCGAACTTCAACTGGGTCACGGAGTCGATGTTGACCCAGTAGTTGGCCTCCTGCGGTGTAGTGTAATAGAAATACGTCATGGGCACAGCGTAGGGTTCGAGGTGCCGCTCGAGGCGCTGGTTGGGAAAATAAAGCCAGAACTCTGCCGCGCGAACCGCATCCAGCGTGCTAAGAGCGGCCATGCGATGGTCCGTCTTGTGCCAGCGCGCGTACCACTCCCCCGGATCGATAGTCAGAAGCACCTCGGGGCGGATTCGACGAATGATCGCCGTCGCCTCCTCGACGAGCTTCGGCTGGGGAGCATATTCCAGCATGCCATCGTCATAGCCCATCCACTCGATGTTCTCTTTCGGGGTCCCCAGCACCGTCTCCGATGCTTCCTCCTCAACCTTGCGAATGCGCGCGAGCTTCTGCGAGCTCATCTCCGTATCGTAGGAGCCCTTGTCATCATTGGTGTAGATGACGATGTGGACCTTATTATGGTGCTGATTCAACAGCGCAATGGTTCCTCCGGCTCCGAACAGCTCGTCGTCCGGATGGGGCGTGAATATTAGCACCGTCTTGCCGGTCATCGACTCGAGCCCCGCCTCCTGCGCTGACGATCTTGCCACCGCCAAAAGGAATATTAGGGCGAAAACCACAGCAAGCTGTTTCATGGGTCACTCCTCCCGTGGTAGGGGCGAGCGGCGCTCGCCCCAGGGCCGAACGCCGTTCGGCCCTACAATGGGGTCATCTGCTGCTACCCGGTTGTTGCCTGGGACGGGTGACGGTGAAGTCCTCTTTAGGGTCCTCAGGCATATCAGCAAACAGGCCCAGCATGTCGTACACCTTGATCACCGCATGATCCACCATGCGTTCCCCGGCCCCGGGCTCGATCCATGTACTGTCGCCGGAGGCGCCGTAGCCACCCTCAGTGGAGGCGCGAATGGTGGGGAAATAGCCGAAATAGCCGTTGGCG
The DNA here is from genome assembly GCA_963832915.1 of uncultured Acidobacteriota bacterium. Classification (GTDB taxonomy): domain Bacteria; phylum Acidobacteriota; class Terriglobia; order UBA7540; family UBA7540; genus CAVROP01. The sequence goes on along the minus strand of CAWHWE010000038.1, from coordinate 184,515 downwards.
TAGCCGAGGAAAAGGCAGTCGCTGACCGGGCAGCGCGCGCGCCAATTCATCTGAAAATCAACGAAAGGCTCGCCAGGCACGCTCATCAACGCGATGCGCCGGTTGAGCAGCACCGTGGCGACCGGCAACTGTTGCTCGCGCTCGGTGGAGGGAACGTAAGCATCGAATGTGCGCGCGTCCAATACCGCGATACGCGAAGCTGCCATGCGAAATTTCTCCGAGTCCCAACGGAAATGGAGGTTAAGCATATCCTCAGCGAAATCCAGGCTCGGCTCAGGGATCGCCTCCGTGCGGATCTCTTTCGCCACGCGCGCAGCCTCTTGGCCCAACTTCGCGCCCGTCCAATCGCGCCTTTGGACGGCATCTTCCTTCACAGGAGTGACGGCGTAGTAAGGATTGATGTCCCCCGGCGCGCCCTGTAAGAAGAAGCAGAGCGGTTGGCCACCCAGAGCCTCCTCGACGGTTTTGGTCATGACGGCCGGATAGTCAGCGGAATATTGGGTATTGTCGCGCCCAAACACCACTGGGTGGCAGGCATAGTTCACGAGCACCGCAAGCGGCCGCCCGTCCGCCGTATCCACGCGCAGCACCGCGACGGTAGGGTCGACAGGAGCGGTAGGAATCTGGGTGGGGTTGCGTTCAAACCAAGTGACGGTGCCGTCCGGGTTCGCCCGATGCCGATTGTGGCCGATGTAGGCAACGCCGTAGCCGATTCCGAGCCGAGCCTCGCTGGCGTGTTGGTGAGCGTCGCCAACGGCTTGCGCGATCTTATCCAGAACAGCCAGCTCCCAAGCCGGAATGCCATTGCGGTAGGTGTCCTGGACAACCGGACCGGAGTGGGTGTGCGAGGCGGCCGCGAGCAGGTAGGTAATTCCGCTGGACTGGCGCACCGCCGCGCGCAAACGTTGGAGTGAATCGTGGCCGAAACAGCGACCCAAGTCGAGCGCCACCAAGGCCAGTCGCTTATCTCCCACTTCCAGCACCAGAACACGTGCGTACAGCGGGTCGAGTGTTCCGGTGCTGTTCCGCAACGTGTAGCCCCACAGCGGTACGCCTGCGGGCGGAGTAATGTCTACCTTAGCCACACCGGCCCGGAGGGTCGCCCCTGGCAGGGACGCTCCTGCCCCCAACACCAGCAAACCCAAACACAAGCTAAGTTTCAGGCTACGCATGTTGACGCCTCCTTGTTTTGGGGTACATCATACATCAACGGATCGTGCTGGCGTCAGGACTCTCGAAAATCGATTTGAACGGGGCGTTCCTTGAATTCGCGCGTCTTGGCCGCATCGTAGGGAGTCCCCACAATAAACCAGCAGGCGCCGACAACCTTGGCCGTTGTTGGCAAGCTCAGCCAGGTTGCTCGGCGTATAGTGGAAAGAAGGCCGCCATCGGTGCGACGGAGTTTCGTTCACGGTTGGGCATTCTTCGGAAGACGGCTGGCCAACACCTTAAAAACCTCGCGAGCGGTATTGAGCGCCTCATCCGCCTCCTCGCGCGAAGGCTCGCTGGGCTCGCCGGGATAGCGGAATCTCCAGGCGTACTCGGTGAGCGGCGCAGCCCGATCGACAATCACGCCAAGCGTGGCATCGATAGAGACGCAAGCGCGGCCGAGTTCTTCGAGACTGTGCGTCTTTCGAAACGGCACATCATGCCAAGCCAGGAATGCCTAGAGGGCCTTCTCGGCCGCCTGCTGAGCATGGAAAACAACATCCGACTGCAAGCACCCCTCGAGCGCGGACATTCCGTGTTCTGCGGCGCGCAAGTCGAGGGCGGCCTTCTGTAGCCAGGCGCGAACATCCTCCGTGCGAGCCTCGTCAGGCGCCATGCAGCAGCCTTCCTTCGCGCACCACCGTGCCAGGGAGGGAAGCTTTAAGGGACCGGCGCGGCTCGAAGTAAGAACGCGTGCAGACGAGCACGTCGGCGGCGCGGCCTGTGCCCCGCAGGACCTCGTAGGCCAGCCGGCTTCGCCTCCGCTCCGGGGGAGCGTCATCAGGAACAACCACCAACAAATCGTAATCGCTATCAGGCCCTGAGTCCCCCCGGGCCTTGGATCCGAATAGGTACACTTCAAGTGGCTGGTAAGATGCGACCAGGCGTCGGACAATTTCATCGAGCGCAGGGTCTTCGGAAGTGATGCCTGCTTTCATATTCGCGCTGGCGCCGGAAATCCTTCCAGTATCTTCCATTATATCTTCGTCTTTAGGATGCTTCCAAACAATACTCTTCGTGCTGGCGTCAGGACTCTCGAAAATCGATCTGAACGGGGCGTTCCTTGAATCCGCGCGTCTTGACCGCATCGTAGGCAGTCCCCACAATAAACCAGCAGGCGCCGACAACCTTGGCCGTTGTTGGCAAGCTCACCCAGATGGCGAAGCAGAAGAGAAAGCCCACGATGGGCGCAACGGCGTCCCTAAACAAGCGCCTGGAGGCGCGCGCCGAAGGCGCCAGATAGAATTCCCGCATGGTCGCCGCGTTGACCCCCATAAAGGCGAGAAAGGCCCCAAAATTGAGCAACTCCGCCGCTTGCTCATAATTCAGCGCGATGGCGCCCAAAAACGCAATCAGGCCTACCATTCCGATATTGAAGCTGGGAGTGTTTCGCTTGGGGTCCAGGTAAGCAAAGAAGCGCCGGGGGATAACATTATCGCGGCCCATGCCAAACAACAGACGTGATACACCCGCTTGCCCAGCTAACCCGGAACCTAGGTTAGCGAGGATCAAGATGAAGGCCAGGGCCTGAAATAGAAATCTCCCACCCACCAATCGGGTGACATCCATGAAGGCCGTCTCGAGGTTCGGAAACGTGTGGTAGTCAGGCCATACGCGCTGTGCGAGGTAAATCTGGAGGCCGCCGAAGATGCCGGTGAACAAACAAACGCCAACGGTGGCCAGCAAGACGTTCCGGCGCGGGTTCAGCGCGTCTTCCGCCAGTGTCGTAATGCCATCGAATCCGATATAGGTCAGCGCCGCCACCGAAGTTCCCACGGCAATGGACGAGACGTGGAACGTTGCTGGGGCATAAAAAGGCTCAGTCGAGAAGACGCCGTGCCAGCCCTGGTGGTGAAAGAGAAAGCGCAGGGCCAGAACAATAAAGACCAAGATGACGGCGGTCATGATGGTGGCCAGCACAAAATTGGTCCGGGCCGTGGTGCGAATGCCGCGCAAGTTGATCAGCGTCATCGATCCTGCGAAGGCGGCGGCCAAGACCACGTAGGGAACCTCGGGAACCAGACGCTGCACGGTCAACGCGCCGTATACAGTGCAAATGAGCGGGACGAGGAGGTAATCGAGAATCATCGCCCACCCGGCCAGAAAACCCAGGTGCGGGTTCAGACCGTAACCGACATAGGTGTAAGCGGAGCCGGCGGAGGGATAAACGGCTGCCATGCGGCCGTAGCTAAAGGCGGTCAGCAGCATGGCCACCATGGCCAGCAAAATGGTCGTGGCTGCATGTCCGTCCGAGAGTTTCTGGACCACCCCGAACAGAGGCACGGGCGCGATGGGCATGATAAGAACGATCCCATACAGGATCAGGTCCCACAGCGTCAGGACGCGTTTGAGGTGGGGAGGGGCTTGGGCAGAGTGGTTTGATGTACTCACGGGTTCCTATGATTGAGTTGGATTGTATCCAGGAGGAGGAGTCGTCCCTTGGCCGAAGAAAAACTGTTCCATCTGCCCGGCGATGAACTCCTGAGCTTCCTTGGCGGCGGGAGCCAGGCGATATTCGTTGATGAGCATCCTCAAATGGTCCACCCACTGATCCCAGGCTTCTTGCGAGACATGATCGTAGATCCGCTGCCCCAGTTCACCGCTCCACGGGATGTCCTCGAGACCTGGAAGCTCTTTGCCAAGCCTCACACATTTCACCATTCGTTGTGACATTGGACCTCCTGGTTCATTCCTTCCGGTAGATTTCCAAATCCACGACTTCGCCTTCGAAAAGCGAAAGCAGTCCGTGGAGTTCAAGCAGCCCTTTGTGAAAGGTGGCGGAGGCGCGCAATGGTGGGACGACTTTCGAGGCAAGACCGGGCGTCACGTCTTGGACAAGGTCCCCCTGCCCCTCTTCTTGGTCCGTTTTCCACCCTCGCGCCGCCCCGTCCAGGGCTTGGTTGGCGAGCCGATCGGCTTCGTGATTCTGTTCGCGCGGCACATGCTGAATCGAGAACGATTCCAGGCGTGCGATCATTTGTTGCGCCCGCTGTTGCAGGGGCTTTAATCCCGGACTCTTCACTTTGTAGACGCCCTCGATTTGGCGCGCCAATAACTCTGAATCCGTATGCACGTGAACCCGCAGGTAATGGTTGCTGAGAGCGTATTCGAGGGCCGCGAGAAGAGCCTGGTATTCGGCAACGTTATTAGTGGCTCTGCCGAGACATCCTGAAAATCCAGCAAGTTTGGAGCCTTCGGAAGATTCCATGACCACGGCATAAGCCGCCGGGCCGGGGTTTCCACGGGAGGCGCCGTCGATATGCGCTATAACCTCAGAAGATTTGGCCATGGGACGGCGCGTTCCGGGGCTGCCTTTCTTCTGGCGTGATGACAGGCGATGGAGTGACCGGCACGAAGGATCCAACCGTCAGAGAAGGTCTCAAGCCGTTGCCTCGGCGCCTGGGCCGTTAAATTCGCCTGTCTGGGCTGGGACAGGCTCCACGTAATAAATAATGCGCCCGCAGTTTTCGCAGGTCAAAACGATCTCGTTGGTCCGCACGTCGTTATAGGCCTGGGGGCGCAGGAGGACATTGCAGGCCGTGCAGAAGCCGGCGTGGACTTCCGCCACCGCAAAGCCGCGTCGCGACTGGCGGATGCGCTGGTAGAGAGTCCGCGTGGATTCGCTCAAGCCATCCTGGATTTGGTCGCGGAGGGCCTGCAACCGAGCGCGCTCGTCGTCGTCGGCCTTCCGCTCTGATTCTAATTGCGCGATCTCCGCCGCCACGCTCGCTTGCTCACCCTGCAACAGCGCTGCGGCCTCCTGGATGTGTTGCTGGATCTCCTCCGCTTCCAGCATCTTCTCCAGAATCCCGTCCTCGATCGCCCGGACTTTGGCTTCTTCGGCCTCGATCTCTTTCGTCATGGCGCGGAATTGATCGTTCGTTTTCACCTGGTAAAGCTGGTCCTTGTGCCTGGCGATTTTTTCCTGGATCACTTTGATATCACCATCCAGGTTCTTGCGCTCGTGCTGATTTGCAGCCAGACGCTTCTTGCGCTCTTCCTGGGCATGGATAAACTCATCAAGTCGGGACTGGAGGGACCGAATTTGCGCAGGCAATGACTCGATCTGCTTGGTCAGTTCGGCAACCTTCAGATCCACCTGCTGAAGCTCGATGACATTCTTGAGATCCGGATGCACTTCCTCTCCTCATCTGAAGCGTGCGACCCTGCTGGAAATCTCAAGGCTCGACTGCCCTGCCGCCGCGCCCTTCGGACCATTTTCATTTTGGCACATTCCAGGCCAGCACGGCAAGAAATCAGTCGGCGGAATTGCCCTGGCGCCTGTCCCTTGGCATCAAATAGCCTGCCTACTTAAGCGCGATCCTTTGGATGGATAGGGCTCGGCCGGTTAGGGGGTCAGCTTCAATCAGCACCGCATTCAGACGGACGTCGCCCTTGGCGACTTCAAAGCGAGCGGGGAGTTGGCTGAGGAATTTCTGAATCACCGATTGCTTTTCAATTCCGATAACAGAATCGAAAGGACCTGTCATGCCGAGGTCCGTAATATAAGCGGCGCCACGCGGAAGGATCGTCTCATCCGCGGTTGGGATATGGGTGTGCGTGCCCACCACGGCCGTTACCCGGCCATCAAGGTACCAGCCTAGGGATACCTTTTCGGAGGTCGCCTCCGCATGAATATCCACGATTCGGATCTTTACTTCATCAGGAATCTTCGCGAGCTGGTCGTCCGCCGTACGAAACGGGCAATCAATGGGGCTCATAAAGACCCGCCCTTGAAGATTCAAGACGGCGTAGCCAAATCCGGATCGAGTCTTGCCCACGTACAGCCCGTGGCCGGGAGCGCCGTGGGGGTAGTTGGCGGGCCGAAGCAGGCGGCCGTCGGAATGCTCATTCATATAAGCATAGATATCTTTCTTGTCCCAGATGTGATTTCCCGAAGTCAAAACGGCGATCCCCAGGTCGAGTAACTCTGTGACCAGCGGAGGCGTGATTCCAAAACCGGCGGCGGCATTTTCGCCGTTGGCCAGCACCAAGTCCGGGCTGTATTCCCCAACCAACATAGGCAGCAATTCCTTTACAATACGCCGTCCGGGTTGGCCGAAAATATCACCGATGAACAGTATTCTCATGATCCAATCTAAGGGCGCCTGAAATCCTGGAACGGTGCGTGGAAACCGCATCGCATGGCAGGCAGTACGCAATTCATGATTGAGAATTCAGATTCGCCCTGGCTCCTGGCACCCGCCATCCGACACCTGGAACCTGCCCCGGGTTAAACCGCTTCCTTCAGGAAGCGGTCGAGCATCCGTGAGCACTCCTCCACCTTTTCGTCGACGCGTTTGGAGGATTCCTCGTACTTCGTTTTCACTTGGTGATACTCGTCAGCGATGTTGAGCGCCGCCAGCACCGCAACGCGCAACGAATCCACTGTCCGTGTGCGTCCGGCGATAGAACGCATCTTGGCATCCAGGAATTGGGCCAGCATTTGGATGTACTCCTCGTCCATGTCGCCCCGGACAAAGTATTCCTGGTCGTATATAACCACTCGGATCCCTTCGGTATCCTTGGCCACGTTGCCAACCGGCCTCCTTCGCTAGGTCTGAGCCTCGCCCCCCACTTTTGGGAAAGGAGATTCCGCCTCCATTATCCGCTGGATTCCGGGGTTGTCAACGCATCGATCCGAAGCAGAAGCTTCTCGACGCGAGTGCGCACCTCTTCCCGTTCCCGCCGAAGTGCGACGAGCTCCCGTTCGTGTGCGTCAATCACTTTGGCCCGTTCCCTGGACTCGGCCCCGAGCTTTTCAAGATCCTGTCGCAAAGCGAGCTTCTCCGCCTGGGATTGCTCGAAAAGCTCGAAGACCTTCACAACTCTCTCTTCAAGTTTTTGCAGTTGATCTTCAGTGTCGCTCAAGCAGCTTCCTCATTCCAGAATTGCCTACCCAGGATCGGGTCATCGGATCATTGGGCCATCGAGACATGGACTGATTGACTTTTCCTTTTTTGCCTCGCTGTCCAGAGGGAGGCGGCGAAGATTGCCAGCAGTTCATTGGCTCCGGTGAGCAAGTCTGCTTGCCCATGATCCCATGACGCAGTGAATCAATGGCTAAATGACCCGTCAGCCTCGCAAAAACACGCCCAGCGGTTCGAGCGCAGCCATGACTCTTTGGCTTGCGGCTGAGATTTCCTCGCTCGTCATTGTATGTGCCTGGCTTTGAAAAGTAACCCGTAAAAGCAGGCTGTAATAACCAGCCGGTATTGAGCCACCCCTGAAAAGGTCTACAGGCCGGAGACTTCGAATTTCCTCCAACGTCAAGCGTTGGAGAGCAGCTTCGAGACGCGCAAACATCACTACTTCAGGAACCACCAACGAGAAATCGCGTTCCACCGCAGGGAACTTCGAAAAAGGCCGGAAGGCGCGGGAGCGAAGGGGAAAATCCAAAAGGTGTTCGAAGTCCACTTCTGCGAGCCATGCCGGCTGGCGCAATTTGTAATCGTGTTCGATTTCGCGGCTGAGCCGTCCGAAGACAATGAGAGTCGCGCCTTGTGATGTGAATCGGCCACTCTGGCTGACCTCGTAGTGCCCGCCTCCCCCCGTTCCAAAACCGAATCCGGTGATCTCAAAAAGTCCCAACAAAGCTTCGAGATCACCTTTAAGGTCGAAGAGGTCGAGGGACCTTTCGCTATCGTGGACGGAGGCCGGGCGCCGGCGTCCGGTAAGACCCAAGGTCAAAACACGCCGCTCCTCCGGATTCCCATCCCCCGACATCGAATAGGTCTTCCCCAGCTCGAACAGCCGCACGTCGTTTTGATCCCGATCGAGATTCCAGCGCAGGGCGTGGACCATGCTCGGACCTGCGGACGAGCGCAAGGCGGAGGCATCCTGGCTAAGCGGATTGGCCAGGATAACCGGAAGCTGGTCAGTGAAGCGGGAGTTCTCCTCCGGATCCACCATCGAAGACTGGATCGTCTCAAAATATCCAAGGCTGCAGAGAAGGTTCGAAACCGCCAGTTCTATTTCCCGCGTGGCGTCGCGCTCCACCCGCGGGGGGGCAGGACGCAGTCGCGCCGGAAGGCGGTCGTAGCCGAAATGCCTTGCGACTTCTTCAATCAGGTCGACCTCACGTGTAACGTCCAGGCGAAATGAAGGTGGGGTCACCCGCCAGCCTTCCGTCCCTCGCCGCTCGGTCATTAACCCCAGAGATCGAAGGGTCCGCTCGACATCTTCCCACAAGATTTCCGCGCCCAGAATGCGCTGGATTTCGCTGCGCCGCAGGACAAGGTCTTCGCGAAGCCTCAGCCTGGGGTAAACGTCCACGAGGCCACGAAGAATTTCGCCACCGGCAAGTTCAGCCACCAGCCCCGCAGCGCGGTCGACGGCCGGAGGCGCCATTTCAATGTCCGCGCCGCGCTCAAAGCGATGCGAAGCCTCTGTGTGCATTCCGTGGGCCTTGGCGGTGCGCCGGATCGAGACTGGGTCAAACCAAGCGCCTTCGAGCAGCACGGAATGCGTGGTGGAAAAAATCTGTGAATCTTCTCCGCCCATGACGCCGGCCAGCGCCACAGGGCGTTGGGCATCGGCAATGACCAGATTCTCCGAGGTAAGTGTGCGGTCCGTACCCTCCAGGGTGCGTAGCAGCTCGCCGGGAAGCGCCCGGCGCACGATGATCTTGCGCTCTCTTATCCGCGCCAAGTCAAAGGCGTGCAGAGGGTGTCCGAGTTCCATGAGCACGTAATTGGTGATGTCCGCAACGTTGTTGATGGGCCGTTGGCCCACCGCCTCCAAGCGCTTGACCAGCCAACCCGGGGAGGGCTTCACTTGCACGTGCTGAATCACTCGCCCGCAGTAACGCGCGCAGAGGTCGGGATCAGCGATCTGAATGGAAATTTCCTCGGAACTCCGCGCGCCAAATTCCTTGGCGAAGATTTCCAACCGCTTCAACGGCCTTCGGTAAAGAGTGGCCACTTCCCGAGCCACTCCGTAGTGGCTGAGACAGTCCGGGCGGTTGGTGGTGATTTCCACCTCCAGCACCCAATCGTCACCCGCCGCCACAAAAGACTCCACGTTCAGACCGACCATCGTCAGGTCAGCCTTGAGCTGGCGGGGCTCGGTGGGAATCTCCACGAATTCCTTGAGCCAATTGAAAGAGACCTTCATTGAATTAAGTTCACAGTCAACAGTTCACAGTTGCGAGCAGGGAATAGTGAACAGGGTCCTCTCTATTCCCTGTTTCCTGTTCCCTTCAAAACTGCTCCAAGAACCGCACATCGCCCTGGAAAAAGAGCTGGATATCATTGATGTCGTACTTCACCATGGCGAAGCGATCCACGCCGAGTCCGAAGGCCCATCCGGAATTCTTGTCCGGGTCGATACCGGCGTTGCGCAGCACCTGCGGGTGAACCATACCGCAGCCCATCAGCTCGATCCATCCACTCTGTTTGCAAACCCGGCAGCCCTGACCGTCGCAAACGAAACAACTGACTGCGACTTCGCCGCTCGGCTCGGTGAACGGGAAGAAACTAGGCTGGAAGCGGGTGCGGACTTTCTCGCCGAAGAGCATCTTAGCAAAGAAATCCAGCGTGCCCTTCAGGTCTGCAAAGGTAATGTCTTTGTCAACGGCCAACCCTTCGATCTGGTGAAACATGGGGGAGTGAGTGGAATCAGGGTTATCGTGCCGGTAGCACTTGCCGGGGATGATAATGTGGAGTGGCGCCCCGTACTTCTCCATGGCGCGGATTTGCACCGGCGAGGTGTGAGTCCTCAAGACTGTCTTCGAATCGATATAGAGCGTGTCCCAGTCGTCCCGCGAAGGGTGACTCTCCGGGATGTTGAGGGCGTCGAAGTTATAGTAGGTGCTCTCAATCTCCGGGCCGCTCTCAATCCGGAAACCCAGGCGTAAGAAGATTTCCTCGATTTCACGCTGCATCCGGGTTACGGGATGGATAGACCCGAGAGGACGGTGGAACCCGGGAAGCGTGAGATCCCCCGGTACAGGACGGTCGGCGACTGAGGCAAGGGGCAATTCCATTTGCTTGACGGCTTCCTGTTGAAGGGGCACCGCCTCCACCAGCGAATCGAACTCCAAGCTGCTAGTGAAACGACGCAGCTCGTTAAATTGCCTTCCCACCACGGGCTTCAATTCCCTGCCCGCCGGCTTTAACCAGTTTTCATCAGCCTGCGAGAGAAATCCGCCCTTGCGCGCCAGCCACCTGTCGCGGAGCGCCTTGCAAAGCCTCTCCCGTTGAGTTTGGTTGGGTGCGCCGCAGGAGACCAATTCTGCGCGTTCGTGATCGGCAGTCTTCCGTAATTCAGCGAAAAGCGACTGCACACCCGGCGCGTCGTTGACGCCGAGTTCCTGGAGGCTCTTTGTGATTTTGACGTAAATGGTCATGGGCAAGTCATTAACCAAGGCAGCGGCACGGCGCAACGGTCCGGCACGACGGGCAGCCCCACAAGATCATCCGGAGTATCCCACCACTGTCAAGCGTGAACTGTTGACGGTTGACTGGCTGCGGCCTGCTTCACTTTATCCGCCAGCTCAGCAAAACCGGCCTGATCGTTCACGGCCAATTCCGCCAGCATCTTGCGATCAAGCTCAACACTCAGCATCTTCAGCCCGTGAATAAACTGGCTGTAAGTAAGGTCATGGGCGCGCGCCGCGGCACTGATGCGGATGATCCAAAGCCGGCGGAAATCCCGCTTCCGCTGCCGCCGCCCGCGGTAGGCGTAGCGGCCTGCCTTATCGGCAGCTTCCTTCATGGCCCTGTAAAGCTTGCTCTTGTTAAGAAAATAGCCCTTGGTAAGCTTCGCGAGTTTCTTCCGATTGGCGCGGCGCACGGTGCCGCGCTTGACTCGAGGCATGGGGTTTGCTCCTTTCGAAATAGTTCAGGGCGGCTTAGTCCCCTTACGGGAAGAAGGCACCCAGCCGTTGGCCTTCCCGCACCTGTGAAAAGCAGGTATCAGGTTCCGGGTTTCAGGTGTCAGGTCTATGCTTTCGACGCTGACACCCGGCCCCTGACACCTGGCGCCTTTACTGCAGTCCGTACGGCAACATGAGCCGGACGGCGGGAGCATTCGCTGGGGAAACGATATCGGATAAGGCTAGTTTCCGCTTGCGCTTGCTCGCCTTCGAAGTCAGGATGTGGCGCGCAAAGGCGTGATGTCGCACCACCTTGCCGGTGCCGGTCAGTTTGAAGCGCTTTTGCGCACCCTTGTGGGTCTTTAACTTCAGCTTGATCTTCTTGGGCATTGCCAACTCTATCCTCCAGGTTTTCCCTGCGACGGTTGGGGAGCGGTTGGTACAGGGACGGCAGCTACAGGCACCGGAGCCGGCTTAGGCTGAGGTTTCCTGATGGTGGCCGGGGATGTCGCCACCGCGGGCCGCGAAGCCTGGGGAGACGAACCCTTGCCCGGCGCTTTCTTGGCGCCAATAATCGTCGAGAGGTTCGGCCCCTCAATCTTCGGCCGAGTCTCCACCACGCCTACCTCGCCGACCTCTTCCGCCAACCGTTCCATCATCTTGAATCCCAGGTCCCGGTGGGCCATTTCTCGACCACGGAACATGACCGTAACCTTCACCTTGGCCCCTTCTCGCAGGAAGTCGATAACCTTGTTCCGCTTGGTCTCAAAATCATGCGCGGAAGTCCTGGGCCGCATCTTGACTTCCTTGAGCTCGATCGACTTCTGGTTCTTGCGAGCCTCGTGCTGCCGCTTGCTGAGTTGGTAAAGGTACTTGCCATAATTGATAATGCGGCAAACTGGCGGGTTCGCGGTGGGGGCAACTTCCACGAGGTCGAGACCCTGGCTGCGCGCGAGCTTCAGAGCCTCATAAGGCGGCATGATTCCAAGCTGTCCGCCCTCTTCGTTGATCACCCGGATTTCCCGGGCGCGAATCCTCTCATTTATTCGAACAAATCGGTCGGCGATAGGCATTCCCTCCTGGCCCCTTGGGCCTTCGTGCTCTCCCTATGTCTTCCTTTTTGGACAAGCGACCTTTTCAGATCCAGGGACGACAAGACAGCTTACCATTTCGTGGCCCTGGTGTCGATAAGCTGCCGAATCCAGCCGATAAAATCGGCCAACGCTTGAAAGCCGGCATCCCCGGTGTCCCGGCGCCGGACGGCTACGCCGTGCCTCTCAGCTTCGCGGTCGCCGACCACCAGCATGAAAGGCGCCTTCTGGAGCTGCGCGTCCCGGATGCGCGCGTTCAACTTCTCATTGCGGTCGTCCAGGCGCACGCGCAGGTTGGCACGGCGCAATTCTTCGCAAACCTCGCGGGCGTATTCCAAATGCTTGTCGCTAATGGGGAGCACCACAGCCTGCACCGGGGCCAGCCAGACCGGGAAAGCTCCCGCATAATGCTCAATCAACACACCAAAGAAGCGCTCCAGCGCCCCCAACAGGGCGCGATGCACCATAATCGGCTGGTGAGTGCGGCCGTCAGCGCCGGTGTATTCCAGCCCGAAGCGCTGGGGTAAATCGAAATCGAACTGCACGGTGGTGAGCTGCCAGGGGCGGTTCAGTGCATCGTGGAGTTTGATGTCGATCTTCGGCCCATAAAAAGCCGCCTCGCCCGGCATGCGCTGGAAAGGCATGTCGCGCTTGTACAACGCCGACTCCAGCGACTTCTCCGCCAATTCCCACTGCGCGGGCTCGCCGGAGTATTTCTCGCGGTCCGCCGGGTCCCAGGTGGAGAGCTCCACTGCGTACTTGTCGAATCCGAAGGTCTTCATGAGCATCAGTGCGAAGTCCACGCACGCGCCCGCCTCGGATTCCACTGTCTCGGGCGTGGCGAAAATGTGAGCATCGTCCTGCGTGAAGCCGCGGACCCGCAGCAGACCGTGCATCACCCCGGACCGCTCGTAGCGGTAAACCGTCCCGAACTCCGCCAAGCGCATGGGCAACTCGCGGTAGCTCCGCCTCTGGTCCTTGTAGATGAGGATGTGGAAGGGGCAGTTCATCGGCTTCAACTGGTATTCCGCATCCTCTAGTTCCATCGGTGTGAACATGTTCTCACGGTAGTAATTCCAGTGACCGCTGGTCTTCCACAAATCCACTCGCGCCACGTGCGGCGTGAACACCAGGTCGTAGCCCTGCCGGAGGAGTTCCGCGCGCATGAAGTCTTCGATTTCCTTGCGGATGATTCCGCCCTTGGGATGCCAGAAAACGAGCCCCGGGCCGGCTTCGTCCTGGATGCTGAACAGATCGAGTTCTTTTCCCAGCCGCCGGTGGTCGCGCTTCTTCGCCTCTTCGAGCTGCGTAAGGAAATCTTCCATCTCCTTCTGGCTGAAGAAGGCGGTTCCGTAAATGCGCTGCATGGGATGCGAGTGCTCATCGCCTTTCCAGTGCGCGCCGGCTACGCTCAGCAGTTTGACGGCCTTGATGCGCCCCGTTGAGGGGATGTGCGGCCCACGGCAAAAGTCCAGGAACTTGCCGGTGCGATAGGCTGAAAACACGGGATCGGCCTTTTCCTCGATGAGCTCGCACTTCAGGAACTCGCCCATCTGCTCGAAGAGCTTCTTTCCTTCTTCCTTGGGAAAGTAAACGCGCTCATTCGGGTAATTCGCCTTGATGATCTCGCGCATCTTTTCTTCAATCTTCTTGAGATCATCTTCCGTGAAGGGTTTCTCGCGATTGAAGTCGTAATAGAAGCCGGTCTCAGTGGCAGGACCGACTCCCGGATGCGCGTCCGGGAAAAGTTCTGTGACCGCAGCAGCCAGAACGTGAGCCGTCGAATGGCGGTAAATCTCCAGACCCTCGGGCGAGGAGGGAGTAATGAACTGGATCGGCGCGTCCTGCTCGACCGGTGTGGACAGATCCACCAGACGCCCGTCCAGCTTGGCCGCCAGCGCGTCCGCCGCCAGCCGGGGCCCAATCGACTTCGCCACCTCCAGGGCAGTTATCCCTTGCGGGAATTCCTTCAGTGTCTTGTCAGGGAAAGTAATTTGAACGGTCGCCATTCCTCACTTACTCTCGAATTTCACAAATGTCTCACGCCACTATAGCAATTCCGGCGGCAAATGGTCAAACAACTCACAGCATTATCCGCAGATTACGCAGATTCCACAGATAATGACGCTCAGAGGAGCCGGTCCAGCACCAGTGTCTCAAAGCTCTCTACCCGAGCGAAGACCGGATCGTTGGTAATCAAACCAGTCGCCTGGGTGTGTAGAGCGGTCGCGGCGTGGAGGGCGTCTGGAGTTCGCAAGCGATGTAAAGCGCGGAGGCGCGCGGCAAGATCCGCGATCTCCAGGTTCGGCGCAACCCAACGCAGGTTGGGAAATGTGGAAAGTAAGCCATAGAACTCGTCCACCCGTTGTTCGTCGAAGTCACGATAGAGCTGAACCAGCAATTCCGTCAGGGTGATAGTTGATGTGACCCCTTGGCTGCCTGGTCGCTCCAGCCAGGAAAAGATGTGATCGGTGAAGTCGAGATATCGAGCGTTCGCCTCGATCTGGTAAATGAAGACACTTGTATCCAGCGCGATCAGCCGGTGACGCCGGAGAAAGGAGCGGAGACGGTCTAATCCCAACTTTGCCGTTCCTTTTGAAGGTGGCCGCTGGAATACAGGCCACGAGCCAGGCCGCGAATCGCGTCACGGTGGGATGGGGGTTTTTGCAGGACAATGACCCTGTTTCCCCGAACGACCACAAGTACCCTGTCACCGGGTTTCACGTCCAAGGCCTCGCGAGCCTCACGCGGGATCACGATCTGGTTCTTACTCGAAATGGTTGCTTCCGCCATCGCTTTACATTATAGCACAAAGTAAAGTACCGGCGCTTTCTTGTGCATGAGGCCGGACGGATGGTAGCATGGAAGCCGGTTTCAGAAGCATGCAACCTTCAGACTTTGTCGCCACATTCCGAAGAGGCAAAGCCTGCTAGGCTTATTTCCTTCCCGTCTCTGGCCGCTTTCCGAGAAGCCCACTCACCGTCCAGGCAGTTGGCTTAAGCAAAGGGCTGTTGCGGTTCAGCCGAAATGCGGTCGTGAAATGAGGCTTGTTTGGCAAAGGCCTCTGCGCTAGCCCAATCCTCAACCCGCGTCAGACTGCGGGGCATATTTCCAGCCCGCATAAGCCTCCCATTGCGACAGAATGTTGCTGGCATATTTATCATTACTTTTCTCATTACTTTTCTCATTATTTTTCTGTTGACAGGCACCTTCGAGGCGAGCACAATTTCTGCAATCGACCAAGCTCGTTAGCGAAGCCGAGAGGGAGAGGGAAACGCAGCAGCGCGTCTACTCCCGTCTTGCGTTGCGCACGCTCCTCAAGTTCCGAACATGCGCCGAGGGGTGGATTGCGCGCGAATGGACCTGCCGGAAGCCCCGTAGTAAAACCCACGACGGAGCCGTCCCAGATAGATCTCCAACGATCCAACGGACACTGTGCGACATCGCGTCAGGGAGAAACGATGTGGTGCGTAATGGGTTGCCCTTCCTCAGGCGGGCCTGGTAGGCGCGGTTAGTTCACGATGACGACTTGTGCCGGAAAGAAGACCGTAGCGGAGGAGGATCTCATGAGAACAAGAGGGGAGAAGGGTCTTTGGATACTTTTGGTTCTGGGGTTGCTAGGCATACTGGCAGCGAAGGTTTCATGGCGGCGTAGCGAAACGCCAGGGAAGCGCTCAAGCAAGCAGGGCCGACTCGTTCACACTAGCCAACCCCGACTGGCTCAGAATTACGGCAGGCTCCCGCTCAGCTTTGAACTCAACCAGGGGCAAACCGACTCGCAGGTCAAATTCCTCTCGCGGGGCGGCGGTTACACGATGTTCCTGACGCAGAGCGAAGCGGTGCTTTCGTTGAAAAAGCCTTCAGGTGCCCGCCGGCAGCTATCCGCCAGCCGCCGGTTGCCGTTTGCGAGTAGACTGTTGTGGCCGGCGAGGAACCACGGGCCACGGACAACAGACGCACTCTTCCCGCCCTTAATCCAAAATCTAAAATCACACATCCCAAGTCCCCCAGCCCCTAGTCCCGAATCCCTAGCCCCTGATGTGGTCCGGCTCAAGCTCGTGGGAGGAAATCCAAAGGCCAAAGTCGTGGGCCTCGACCCGCTGCCGGGGAAATCCAACTACCTTATCGGCAATGACCCAAAGAAGTGGCGGAGGAACGTGCCCACCTTCGCTAAGGTCAGCTACCACGACGTTTACCCCGGTGTTGACCTTGTCTTCTACGGTAATCAGCAGCAATTGGAATACGACTTTATCATTGCACCGGGCACGGATCCGAAGGTAATTACACTGTCGATGCTTGCCCACAGCCTCGATTGGCCGCACGAACTCTCCCAGCAACCCGGCACAAGTGCTTCTGTAAACGTTGACAGTGCAGGTGATCTCCTGGTTCAGACTGCCAGCGGTGAGGTTCGGTTCCGCAAGCCCAATGTGTATCAAGAGATCGCAGCCACCGAAAAGGGGGGTCCAGCAACTCCGACCTTGGTGGATGGCCACTATGTCCTGAAGGGTGGGGGGAAGGTTGGCTTCCAAGTCGGGACATATGATCCTGCCAGGCCGCTGGTGATCGATCCAACCCTGGCATTCTCGACCTATCTTGGCGGAAGCGGTGACGAGACTGCCAGCAATCGGATCGGCGTAGATCGCTTGGGTTATATATACGTGGCGGGGGCGACCGACTCCGTCGACTTCCCAAGAACCTCCGGGGCCTTCCAGCCCGGCTTCGCAGGTGGCTCGCCCTGCACCGAGTGGGGCACTCCCGATTATGGTTTCTGCGGGGACGGCTTCATAGTGAAGCTGAACCCCACCGGGACCGCGCTCGCTTACTCCACATACATAGGAGGAACGGGTGATGACGGTATCATCACGCTTGCTATAGATTCCTCGGGCAATACCTATGTGGGCGGCTACACGAATTCGACGAATTTTCCCATGACCGCTGGGGCCTTCCAAAACTCGTTCCAGGGTGGGAATCCAAACATCGGCTGGGACACTTTCGGCGATGCGTTCGTGTCCGAGCTGAATTCCTCCGGCTCAGGGCTGGTCTACTCCACGTACTTAGGCGGCAGCGAAAACGAATATGTAGAAGGAATCGCCGTAGATGCCCTAGGGAAAATCTACGCTGCCGGGAGGACTGATTCCCTTGATTTCCCTACGACTTCGGGAAGTTACCAGACTGTATGGAATGGCGTGCCTGGTGATTGGAATGGTGATTTCGAGGCAGGTTTCATAGCGAAAATCGATCCCTCACTGTCTGGGTCCGCGTCTCTAATTTATTCCACGTATCTTGACGGCATATATTTCTTATATGGCGGGCTGGGCTTGGACGCTGACGGAAACGCGTACGTGTCAGGCGTTACCAACGGTTGGATGCCGTTTCCGACGACTCCTGGAGCGCTCCAGACCAAGCCGGGCTCCCCCACCGGATCAAATGGATTCGTAGCGAAATTGAACGCCACGGGCTCGGCGCTGGTTTATTCCACGTTTCTCGGGGGAAGCAGTGGCAATGACGGTAATAGTGGCATGACTGTGGATTCCAGCGGAAATGCTTATGTGGGTGGCTGGACCAACTCCACAGATTTCCCCGTGACGCCCGGCGCTTTCCAAACCACCCTTGGTGCTAAGTCCGACCCTAGCTACACCAGCGGCTTTGTAGTCAAGCTGAATGCCGCCGGGTCACGCATTTACGGTACGTACATTGGCGGTAGCGGCAACGACGGGGACAACCTTGGCGCCGTCGATTCGGCGGGAAATGTCTTTCTGGTAGGTAGCACAACTTCCACCGACTTCCCGGTGCTGAATCCTGTGCAATCAACGCTTGCTGGGTCGTATGATGCTGTCGTGGTGGAGCTCAACCCTGCGGGCTCCGCGTTGGTTTACTCGACCTACCTGGGCGGTACGAATAACGATGGTCCGTACACTGCGGCAGTGGATTCCTCAGATAACGCCTACATCCTGGTCGGAACCCAATCCAGTGACTTCCCGACAACCCCGGGCGTACTCCAGACCCAGCTTAGGGGCAACTCCGACCTGGTCGTTGCGAAGATTTCCCCCGCCTCGAACACGTCCGCAGGCGCGAATGTCGCCGCCCAATTAACCAGCAAGGCTGCTGTGAGGTTCAGCGGTGTGACTGAACCGGGGACCACCGCGGTGACACAGACCAGCGTCGGTCCGCCGGCTCCAACCGGATTCACGCTTGGGAGTCCGGCCACTTACATCGAACTGAGCACGACGGCGACCTACTCCGGATCGATCACGGTGTGCTTTAACTATGCCGGCATTACGTTTCCCGGCGGAGTCCCCCAGCTCTTCCATTACGAGAATGGGAATTGGGTGGACGTGACCTCGTCGGTGGATACAGTAAACCAAGTCGTCTGCGGCAGCGTCACCTCATTCTCACCTTTTGCCCTTTTCAGTGAGCCGATAGTTTCCTTGTCGATGGGACCCCAAGCCATGGAGGGCAACCCCCAGTTGAGCGCTGGGGCTACGCTTCAGGTCGGCTATGACTTCACAATGCCCGGCAGGCATCCCACCGCCACCGTCAGCTTTACGGGGTCCAAGGTGACGTTCGCATGGAGGTGCGTTTCTGGTCCGGGTAGCGGAGTCTTGGTCGTCCCGATGGCGGATCAGAGCTACGCGGACGAGGAAAACAGCCCCGCCTGGTATCCCCGCGGCGATCAGGATAGCTCGTTGGTATACCAAGGTTCGATTGCCGTGCCCAATGTATGTAGCGGTTGACCAGTCAGCTTCCGGGCGGGCGGAACCTTCTCTTCGGTCATCTCTTCCACCGACATTAAGGACAAGGTATATGTTCGCTGGCACTACAGCGCCCGCTGGCCGAGCGTACCGCCATGTCCGGTGGGCGGTGGTTGGAGCGGCACCCGATCGGTAGTGCCGTAAACGATAGAATGTTCGCCGAATTGGAAGAATGGATTTGGGGTATGCCAGGCGGCACTGCCGTAACTGCGGCCGCAGCTTTAATCAAGGCAGGGGTACGCCCTTCAACTTCGTGGAAGCACCAACCGACGAGGAAATCGCCCAAATGGCCCAGCGCGACTTAGGGGAGACTGCAACCAGGAAAGAACCCCGCGCTTTCCGCTAGGAAGCTCGGCGGTGCCTCGGGGTCGTGAAACTCAAGCCTTCTCCGCAGGCGGCGCGCCGGACAAAGGAGTCCACACCTGGGGGCGGGAACTCGATAACCGAGTGAAACCCCTCGACAAGACCAGGAACGGATCAAAAGCCCCGTTTTCTTGTGCTAGAGGCCGGACGGATGATAGCATGGAAGCCGGTTTCAGAAACATGCAACCTTCAGACTTTGTCGCCACATTCCGAAAAGGCAAAGCCGGCCAAGCTTATTTCCTTCGTGGTCCTGACCGGTTTCTCCAGGAAGAATGCCGCAAAGCGGTGCTGAACTCGATTCCCGACGAAGCGCGGCAATGGTGCCTGGCGGAAATCGAGTTTCAGCCGGAGCGGCTCAGGCAAGACCTGGAGACAGCCCAGCAGATGCCTATGTTGGGTGGACACAACTTCCTGCTTTTTTCCGATCCCGAGGATTTCAAACATGCGGCCGAGCAAGACTCCGAGGCGTTGCGCGCGTACCTGGAGCGCCCCTCGCCCTTTTCCACCGTGGTATTTACGGCTGCGGCGCCGGACCGGCGGCGGAAGTTCATCCAGTTGCTGGAGAAGAAGGCGGAGTTGGTAGAGATGCGGGCGCTCAACCGCCGCCAAGCCGCGCTGTGGGCCAGCGACTTCCTCCACCAGGCGGGAGTGGAGATCGAGGCCGGATTGGCAGAGGAAATTGCAAGCAAGTTTGAGATCAGCAACGATTCGCGGACTGAGGCGAAGACCTCCGGCGTCAACCTGCTCTGGATGCGCACCGAAATCGAGAAACTGCTTACGGCCTTGCCTGTCAAAAAGCGTCTGGAAGCGGCTGACCTGGACTTGATCGTGGCCTTCCGCGAGGAGCGGGAAATCGGAAAACTCCTGCGCGCCATCGCGGAACGGAAATGTGGCCAAGCGCTGGAATTCCTCCGTGAACTTTTGGCCAGCAAGGTCGCCGAGACATTGATTGTCTGGTGCATCGGCGACCTCTTCCGCCAGACGCTGAGGGGAGGAGGCGCGCCTTACGGCGGGGGCCGGGGAGGCTGGTCGCGCCCCGCAAATCCCTATTCAACCTGGGAAATCGTCCCGCTCGTTCAGCGGAATTATCCGCGCGAGGAATTGCAACAGGCGTTGCGGGCCGTCCGCCGTACCGATCTGGGAATCAAGTCATCGTGGAAGGATTCAAAAATCCTCTTGGAGTTTCTGGTTTGGCAGGTGGTGATCGGCAAGGAGACCGCAGGCGTTCCCACGATTGGCGTCGAACTCCCCGCCCCGACTGCCGAAGGGTGATCTCCTTTGTAGCGCTAAGCGCCAACCTGATCGCGCGGCGCGAAGACGCTGCTCTTACTTGCAGCCGCGGGCCGGCTGTTTACTCGAGGCAGAAGGTTACGGTGAGTGCTCCCCAGGGGAATCCCTGAGGCGAGACGGGAGAACCCTAACGGTCCTCCCTTCGAAAACACAGTTTACGCGAGAGCGTTGAAGGCGAGGGTCAACCGCGACTTGTAGGCCGCCGCGGTGTTGCGATGCAGGACGCCCTTTTGGATCGAACGATCGATGAGAGCCAGGGTTGGCTTCAACATCGCTTCCGCAGCGGCCTTATCCTTGGCTTTGAGCGCGGCGCGGAACTTCCGGATCTGATGCCGCAACCTTGTCGTGTGCTCGCGGTTCAATTCGGTATGCTTTTGGGTTTGCTTGATGCGCTTTAATGCGGATTTGTGACTTGCCACAGAATCTCCTTTTGTACAAGATGCCAACACTCAATTTAACAGATGCTTGCAAAGAGCGTCAACGGTGAATGCCCATGGGTAATGCTTCCGCTGAATCGAGCCTCGAACTGCTTCTGGATTCGAGCCGGATTGCGGCGCGGATTCGCCAGCTTGGCGAGGAGATTTCCAGCGACTATCACGGCCGCACACCGCACCTGGTTGGGGTGCTCAAGGGCGCCTGGATATTCATGGCCGACCTCGTCCGCAATCTCTCGCTCGAAGCGACCGTGGATTTCATGGGAATTCAGAGCTACGTCGCCGGAACAACGTCATCGGGCGAAGTGAAAATCACCAAAGACCTCGACGTCAGTATCGCGGGACGCGACGTTCTGGTTGTCGAAGACATTCTCGACACCGGGCGAACCTATCACTACCTCCAAGGTGTGCTCTCCGCGCACCAGCCCAGGAGCTTGAAGCTTGTCACCTTACTCGATAAGCCCTCCCGGCGCTCCGTTCCCGTCAAAGCCGACTATGTTGGTTTCCAGATTCCCGACGTCTTCGTAGTTGGTTACGGCTTGGATTACAACCAACAATTTCGCCGCCTCCCCGATGTGCGGTACCTCCGCTACGCCGCCAGCATTTAGTGAACGCCGCGCCGGCAGCCGGCCCCGGCCTTTCGAGGGGTGAAGCCAATACCGAACCCAATCACAAGGGCAACGCGAAATGGCTACGACTTCCTTCGCGTGAAATGAGTCGTATGGATCCGATCCTTGCCATTCTCGCGCCATGTCCATTGTTCGGAGAAGTGATCTTGGTCGCCGATTTGGATCACCAAGTGCCGCATATACCCGGAATTGGGGCTCGTCAGATTGGTGATACCCGTGAAGGAAAAATCGAATTCCTTCGAGTCGCCGGTGATGGCGGGTGTTTCCATGCGCGGCTGATTGCCTGCCGCGCAGTAATGAGTGAGCGCCAGCCGATTTCCATCCGCCGTGTAGAGGGTTACCATCTGGTCGTCGTCGGTGCTCTGAAACGTCTCTTCCAGCGCGGTCCCATTCGAGACCAGCCGAATCGTGTTGGTCAGGGTTCCGCCCTGAGGGATCGCAGCTTGCCACGCGCCCACGAGCGCCTTCAGACGATCGAACCCGGACGCGGGCTTCTCCTGCGACTCCGCACGGCCGGCAAACCACCCGATGGCAATAGCCCCCAACGCAAGCAGATAAATCGCTTTTCGCATTTTCACCCTCCCTCAAAGAATATTCTGAAACTGGTGTAGCGGCGACTTTACGCCGCCATGGCCACGTGAAATCCCTGGAGGTTGTGGTCCGTTAGGCAACGGATAAAATCGCCGCTACATTGCCCGCTCCAGCATGTCGAAGCAGCCATTCCAACCCCTCCGTACTCCCTCGCGCAGTTCAGGTGTTGGAAGCAATTCGTGGGTCAGGACAACCTCCCTCGAATCCCCTAAATCTCGGAACTCGACTGTCACCAGACTCTCGTGCGGCCCGCCGTCGCACTTGCCTTCGGCATCGAACCGCTCCCAATTCCAGGCGAGAACCAACTTCTCCGGAGGCCTCAGCTCACGATTACCGATCCACTGCTTGTATACAATCCCGTTCGGCAATCGGTTCTCGAGGTGGAACCCGCCTCCCTCGCGAATATCAAAATCCCAGTAGCGCGTAACGCTTTGGGGAGTATCCCGGCACATCCACTTTTCTAGTTTTTCGGGTTTTGTCCAGGCTTCGAAGACTGTCGCAAGCGGCGCCGCGAAGATTCTCCGGATTTGAACCCGCGTTTGGGGGTCCTGTTGTGGCGTTGCCATGTTTCTTCTCCTTTTCTTTGGGATTCTGCAAGAAAGCGCGCTAGCGTATCGAACTGCTGTTCCCAGAATTGCCGGTAACGTTGGATCCATTCGGCCGCATCCTTCATGGATTTGGCCACCAGGCGGCAGCGATTAGTTCGTCCATCCTTGCGGCGTGCGATAAGCTTCGCCCGCTCGAGCACCCGCAGGTGCTTGGACACGCCGGGGAGGGATATGTCGTAGGGCGCGGCCAACTCGCTGACCGAGGCTTCGCCCTGGGCCAGCCGCGCCAGGATGTCGCGTCGCGTGGCGTCGGAAAGCGCGGCGAACGTGGCGTCGAGACCGGGCTCGAAACACTTAACCATTCGGTTTAGTATTCTGCGGCTCTGCTCCTGTGTCAAGAAAAATCGCCGCCGGGTTACAGGCACGGCCGGAATGGCCGGGGCTCGTCCCTTGCAGTGGGGACTTATTTCCTCCGCACACAAACCCCAAGGACCAAGCAAGCGCCCAAAATTTGTGCTTGACATTGTGAAGAGCCTTGGCTTAGCTGTCTCCGAAACTCGAATGCCCCGGGCGGAGGTCCGGCGACGTTTCTGAAGGGAATTCGCTTATGGGTGGCAGCGAAGTCAGGCTTTCCTTCTTCATCGCATGGATGGTTATATCCGTCCTTGTCCTCGGCGTTTTGCTTGCTCCCATTATCCTGCCAGGCGCGACCATCCGTAGGCTGGAGCCCCAGTGCGAATGGAAGGTCCGGTATGACAAAGAATGTCCGATGTGCGGTATGACCACCAGTTTTATGCTCATCTGCCGCGGCAAGTTTAAGCAAGCCTCCGCGGCGAACAGAGCGAGCATTCCACTTTTCTCGGTCCTGGTGGCGAATGAGATCTGCGCCATCCTTCTACTGCTCAGGTTGACTAAGGAGGGGCGGCGCCTCCGATTAGCACAGAAACAAGGTACTTCCATAGAAACAATTCCATCGAGCAACCGACAACAAGGAGGCACCTTATGCAGGTCCTGAGTGTGGTGTGGGGGATTCTGGCCCTCTGCGGGATGTTCGTGGCGTTCTTCCCATGCCTCGGCTCCCTCAATTGGATAAATATACCCTTTTCCTTCGTCGGGCTGGTCATCAGCATCGTGGCCCTGGTCACGACGCAAGAGGCAAAGAAAGGGATGTCAATCGCCGGAATCATCTGCTGTGGCATCGCGATGCTTTTCGGCTTAATACGGCTTATCGCGGGCGGCGGCATTCTGTGAGGAAGGCCATAGGGTCCGCCCAGTGACAGGCTGAAATCCATGTCCAATCTACTTCCTGCTCTTCGTCGTGCGCTTGACATCATGCCCTCGCCGGAAACCGACCGGCCTGGCCTGCTAATCCGTGATCCCTTGCGTTACACGGAGGCAGTTCTCTACGTGCCGTCGGCATGGGCCGTGGCGTTGCGGTGTTTGGACGGAGAGCATACTGAACTGGATGTGCAAGAGATCCTCACGCGGGCCCAAGGCACGCTGGTCTTCAGCAATGAAGTTCAGGAGTTCGTCGGCGTTTTGAGCCAGCAGGGTTTTCTCGAGACGGAAGAGTTTCACCGGCTGCGAGAAAGGCGGCACCAGGAATTCCGGGAGGAGCACGAACGCCTGGCGGCCCACGCGGGCACGGCGTATCCGGCCGGCCCGGCGGAAATCCACAGCACCTTCGAAGAGTACTTCCGTGGGGTCGATGTGGCCGAAGGCCTGTCGGACAACGCGCTGGGGGTGGCCGCGCCACATGTCAGCCCGGAAGGCGGGCGGGACTGCTATGCCGCGACCTACCGACGGCTGGCGGCCTTTCCCGCGCTCGCCCAACGCACCTTTGTAGTGCTGGGAACCTCACACTGGGGAGCTCCGGAAAAGTTTGGCCTGACGCGCAAGCCATTTGTCACTCCCTTCGGCGCCCTGCGTGTGGACACGAAGCTGGTGGACTGGCTGGAGCAACACGGGGGCAGAGCTGTCATTCGGGAAGACTATTGCCATACCATCGAGCACTCCATCGAATTTCAGTGCGTATTCCTCCAACACGCGCTGGGACCGGAACTGAAGATTGTTCCCATTCTGTGCGGCCCGCTTGCTGAAAGCCTGCGAGCCGGTGGCGCACCGGAGAACGGGCAAGACAGGGAGCGCTTCTTGGGGGCACTGGGCGAGCTGGCCGAGGAGCACAGAGATGAGTTGTTCTGGGTGCTGGGCATCGACTTGGCGCACCTCGGCCGCCGCTACGGTGACCCCTTCACAGCGTTGGCTAACCGCGGACAGATGGTAGATGTAGCAAAGCAGGATCGACGGCGCTTAGAGTTGGTGTGCGCCGGAGACAGCCAAGGATTCCTGGAATTGGTGAAAGAGAGAGGGGATGAATTGAACTGGTGCGGTTATTCAGCTCTCTACACCTTCATGAAAGCCGTGGGCAAAGTGCGCGGCCACGTGCTGCGTTACGAGCAGTGGAACATCGACCCGCAGTCCGTGGTTAGCTTCGCCAGCCTGGAGTTTTGTACCCCCTAGGGTCGCGTAACACCTAACTTTTGACAATTGGCCAACGGCGCTGCCGCCCTGGTTGTAGGGGTACGGCTTGCCGTACCCTCGTGGCTCGGTCGCGCGATAAAAAATGAAGAGGGTACGGCAAGCCGTACCCCTACAACCAGGCAGTGCCCCGCGACCATTGTCAAGAATTGGATGTTACAGCACGCTAGGAAACGCGCAACCCCTGTGCTAAGATGACGTTGACTTTGATCTATGCTTGAAGCTCGCCAGAGCGAACGTTATCCGCTAACGCTTCCGGCGCAAGTCCGGTGGAAAGCGCGAGGGAAAGGTGTTGGCCGAGCGCAAGGGAAAATTGGAGACATAAGTTCCAGCGGATTGCTTGTAGTGATTCCCAACCCCTTGCCTCTCGGCACCACCATCAACGTCACTATCAATTTGCCCATCGAGTTAACAAAGGTCCCCGTTGAGCTTTCCTTTCTGGGGCGGGTAGTTCGCAAGAGCCGCCTGGGCAAGGATCAAGGGATTTCGGCGATCATTGAAGATTTCCAACTTCGACCCGCGCGGAAAAAGGCCGCGAAGACCTAATCTCCCAGGACAGTGCCTGCGAGCGCACGGGTAGTTTGCTCCTTTCGGCACATGAAACAAGCGGACAAACCAAAGAAGATCCGGATTCTGTTAGCAGACCGGGGAGAGGTGTTTCGTCTTGGGGTAAGGCAACTCTTCGCGCTTGAGGACGACCTTCGGGTGGTAGCCCAAGCTTCAACCGGTGAGCAGGCAGTTATTTTGGCAGAACGGTTTAGACCGCACGTGCTGATGGTTCAAGGGGAGATCACATTAGATCCTCCCGGTAATTTTATGGAACAAATACGGCTCGCCTCGCCCCGCAGCAAGCTGATTATTATCGCTTCGGAATTGAAGGGAGAAATGGCCTCCCGTTACATGGAGGCCGGGGCCGCGGGTGTGATCTCGAGGTCAGCAGCACTGTCCCAATTCGTAAGGGGTGTCAGGGAGGCAATGAAGCAAAAAACGGGACCGGCTGGGGCGACGGGGGCCACGATGTTTAAGACCGCAGGATATCCCCGCAAGCCCTCCCTTCGACCTGCCGACACACTAACGCAACGCGAGAAGGTTGTAATCGGCTGCCTCATGCAAGGCTTCCGCAACCGCGATATTGCCCAAAGCCTGTCCATAGCGGAGCAGACGGTGAAAAACCACCTGCGGTCCATGTTCGATAAGGTCGGGGTTTCGGACCGCTTGGAATTGGTGCTGTATGCCATCCACCGGCAGTTCGAGATAGCGCCAATTGAAGCCAGCCAGGGACAGGCCTCAGGACCGGCTCCTAAGTGATAGTGTCAAGTTGCGTTGAGGTCACAAAGGCCGGCGGGCCCTTTGGATTTGATAATCGTCGATGACCGCGCCTACGCCCAAGGGAAATGCTTTGGCGTCCTTCCGGCCTACCACTCGGGCCTGACAGCGGAGCTTAAGTGGAATTCTTGTAACCTCGGTGGGTAGACTCACGGTTAAGGTGATTTTCGTGTTCGGGCGTAGCTGAGAGGGCAGCCGCATGAGCACCCCGTTGCCGCTCATGTTTATGATCTCACCTTGAATCTGTCGTACCTTTCCTGGCCCGGTTTTCCATCGTACCTTAACTGGAAAATTCACCGGAAACCGAGTCCCTAAGCGAAGGTATTCCAAAATCACCTCCAAACCAAATACCGTATTCCAAACAGCGTCGAATGTCCCAGAGCAATGAGCTCAGGCGAGTGGCACTGAAGCCGGTCGGCGACCTGAGCCTCGCCTCTTCATGCGCCACCGCGAGTTCCTGGAGAAGATACTGTACAGCACTCTATTCGTAACGCTGTTCTCCATCCAACTCAAGATTACTAAAGTACCATTTGCTCTTGATCTATTGACGAGAGTGGAAAATGGAGGGGAGACCACGACACGTGCGAGGAGCACACCGCCCTGCCCTCAGTTGTACTTCCATTTCGATGTATCCTCGCCCGCCGGTGCGTTCTTGATGATGTGAATGGCCATCGCCCGGATCAGGTTCTCTTGGGTCATGGATTGCCAGCCATGGCCCTTCTCAGGCCGTCCGAATTCGAAACTCCCTTCGTAATGCGGGTCGAGGGTGGTCTTGAGGAAATCCTGGAGATCGTAGACGGCCAGGTTGAGATAGAAGTTGTCCATATCACCCACCTCGACGTGGATCTTTCCCACCAGTTGGGGCCCGATCCGGCGTCCGCGGGACCAGTTCTGCTTGAGGTAAGCCGTGAGGTCGTAGCCGTGGTCGCGCATGTAGTCCGCCACGCTGTGATCGATCTGGCCGGTGAGCTTGTCCCAAAGCGGCTTTGGATAGCCGTCCTCGCCCATTGGGCCGTAGGCCGCCTCCCAGATTTCCAGTTGTTGGCCGGAGCGCCCGTGGCTGCCCAGCGTCGCCTCGAGCCGGCTCATCTGCGACGTGGTCACTTCCACCTGACCTTCGTTCGTCCGCTCCAAGGGCCGCAAGGCCTGGAGCCAGGTATGACCAGGCTCGAAGAAGGCATTATCATCCTTGTAGATATTTGCGAGCTGATAATGCTCGAAGCTGATGGGATCGGGGTAAAGGGTCCAGGTGCCACCAAAAAAGTCCGCGTGGTAAAGCTGGAGCGCGATGGACTCCCAGCCACCCGTCGAGCCGCCCGAAAGCAGGCGCGCGTAGGGTTTGCGAATGACGCGAAAGTGCGTTTCGAGGTAGGGGATCAGCTCCGTCATGATGGCGTCGCCGTAAGGGCCGTTGTTGGCAGAGTTCACCGCGTAGGAATCGTCAAAATAAGGCGTGGGGTGTTGGAACGTCACCATGAGCAGGCGCGGGAAATCGGCGGAGCCCCAAGCCTGAGAAAATTGGTACGCGGTTTCGAGATTGTATTCACTGAGCCTTTTCCTGGTGTGTTTCGGCGTCGGGTCATCCTGCGTGGAGAATCGCATGGGGGCATCGAGGCTGAAATGGCCCTGTTCGTAAAGCACGGGATAGGAAACCGCTGGATGTGAGCCGTACCCCTTGGGCAGCAACACCGTGGCGCCGAGATAAATTGGCTGGCCCCAGAATTTGGTCAGCAAGCCGCTCTGAATCTTAATGTGCTTCACCCACTCGCTGTCCTTGGGAATCTCCACCGGGGGGATCACCTTGGTCAGAGTGAGTTTTACTTCGCCTCCGACGGCGGGGTCAAGGTGCACCTTCTCGACTTTGCTGTAGAGGTTGCCGGGCGAGCGGTTGAACTGCTGGCCTTCCCACTGGTCAAGGTGCACCCAGAGAACGTGGCCATCGGAGCGGTGGCACTGCGTGTAAATGTTGATGAGCGCCTGAACGTAATAGTCGCCGGGGGGGATATCGGCGAGGCTCGCGGGCGGGTAACCGAGCGCCGCGTCGTCGATCAACGCGGCCTCGCCGGCCTTAAGCTGGACGACGTCGGCGCCGAACAGAGGCGATGTGTCGCCCCAGAAACCCACTTGCAGGCGAGGTTCAGGGTTGTCCCTTTTCGAGATCGCCACGAAGACCCGGCCGGTAATGGGCTCGGCGTGAGCTGAGGCGGGAAAAGAGACCTTAAATCTCAGACCCGATATCGGCGGTTTCGGGAAGGCGCGGCAGGATGTGACCAGCGCGCCAAGAACCGCCATTGCCAGAACCGCCGCGTATAAACGATAAGAATGAGCCGGCTCATTTTGCGTCAAGTTAACTCCCATGAAACTCATGCTCCTTGCAGCTTTCACACTCTCAATTGAAACGCCGTTCGCTTCACAAGGTTGCCAAGTGTACCACGACCGGCATTTACGAGTTTATTGAATGGTTGCGCTTGCTTGATTTTCACCTTCGATGAGTGCAAACTGCGAGGGCCGTGGGCCCCTTTGCCCAGCCGCTTCCTCGGCGGTCCCGACCACAAGATCACAATAGCGGCTTTAGTCGTGTTTGCCGAGAGAGCATGGGAAGGATGCGGCGCGTTTACTTCAGCCGTTTCCGCGCCAGGGGCAAGTATAGAGGCGGGCATCTCGCTCACACCGGGCCGGGTGGTGAGAGTTTTTCCCGGTTGCGGCTCTGAGCCGGTCACCGGCCGCAGGGCAGTCGAGGCAGCTTTACGGCGCCGTAGGGTCCGTTAGTTGACGGATAGAATCTCCGCCAGGGGGCCAAACTCGCCCACGCTCGCGCGGCGTGTCTGATCCCGGCAACCATAATGAATCTGCCAGAGGAACTCAATGAAACCGACTGAGCTTCGTGTGAATCGACGGGAATGGTTGGGAGGACTGATAGCCCTAGCTACCCCCATAGGGTTGAGAGCTGGCCAAGAAAAAGAAGCGGCGGGAGAACTCGCACTAGGAAACGCCAACCTTGATTTTCGTTTCGTGGCCAGTAAGGGCAAAGTCATCTCCCGCCGGCTGTGGAATAAGCTTGCCGATGAAATAGTGGACTTGCCTGAAACGGACTTTGCCCTCGAGTTCGATGGGGGCACGGTGGCGAACCCTTCGGATTTCACCGCGAGGGCAGCGCGAAAGGACACTCAAAGTGTGGGGGTCCTCTATTCCGGCGCCACCGAAGCGCTGGCCGATCTCCAGGTGCGCGTCGAGTACTCTCTACTTCCCTCCAGCCAATATCTCCGTAAGCAGATTTCCGTCCGTCAGGCACGGAAAGGCCCCGATCGGAGGCTGATGAGGGCGGACCTCGATCATTGGAAAGGGGTAAAGCGCAATTGGAAATCGGCGACTGCGGACCGGGTGCGTTATGGTAGTCATCCGATATTCTGCGAGACGATGTGGGCCGGCGTCGAGTTTGTCGCGGCATTCAACGATTACAGCGGCGAAGGTTTTGTTCTTCGAAGCCGGCCCGGTGGGAAGATGCTTACCTCTGACTGGTTGAAACTCCACTCCACGGTCGTGGGCGTGGCTGAGCCTGGCCGAGTAAGAGAGGCTTTCCTTCGTTACATCGAGGACGTCCGTCTGGCGACTCCGCGTCTGGTCGCCTGCTATAACACCTGGTGGAGTTTGCCGGAAATCTTCAATGAAAAACAGTTGCAGACGTTAGTGCAGACGCTCGTGAAAAGCCTATACGAAAGACACGGGGTATTTTTCGACTTCGTCACTGCGGACATGGGTTGGAGTAATCCCCAGAGCATTTGGGGAGTGAACCGAGCAGACTTTCCAAATGGCTTGGGTCCTATCGTCGAGAATATGAAGTCCGCCAGCGGAAAGTTGGGTTTATGGATGTCGCCGAGCGAAGTTTATAAACCCGTCATAGATTTCGGTTGGGCCGAAAAAAACGGTTACGCGGTAGTCGGGGGCAGTGAAGATTCCGCCGGGGGTTTGCGTGGTATCTCCTTGGCAGATACGAAATACCGTAACGCAGCAAAACAGCAACTGCGGCAGCTCATCCAACAGAATCAGCTTGGCCACATCAAGTACGACGGTTTTATAGCCATGGAAACGCGAGGCCACGATAATCTTCTGCCGGGAGAGGATTCCGTGGAGCCTCTCGCGGAATGTTCGCTCGAATTGATAAAAGCTTCCAAGGAAGCAGACCCGACCGTCTTTACCGAGCCCACCTACCTTAACTCCTGGGCAAACTATATCAGCCCCTGGATCATCAAGTACGCCGACTCTGTATGGGGTAACGCGGGGGGCGATTGTCCCGGGGGATTGGGGCCTGCGCCTGATTACAGAGAATCCCAGACTTCGGCTCGTGAGTACTTTATCTTCAGAGCCCTGCAGGAAGTGTGGCTGCCGCAAAACGCCCTCCAGTATTTTGATGTTGTCCACTGCGATAAGGCCGGTGGCTTTGCCAATCACGCCGCCATGGCATTCGGGCGCGGAAGATTTTTTGTTTCTACCTACATCAACCCGAAGTTCATGGCGGACACGGACTGGCGGATTTACGCTGGGCTGCTGAAGTGGGCGCGGCGCAATCAGGAAGTACTCCAAAATACGGCTATTCTCACCTCGCGCGTCGAGCTTGGCGAACCGTATGCTTATGCGCATTGGAGCGGGGTCCGGGGCGTCATCGCGGTTCGCAATCCCTGCAATGAATCCAAGCTGTTCACACTTGATTTGGCAAAGGCTGGAGCGAGCGAAGGACTTGCGGATGGGATTTGCTACACCCAATTCCCTTACCGGAAAGGAATCATGGAAAACGTCACGGGCACATCAACCATTGCCTTGGACCTCGCTCCATGGGAGCTGGTTTTCCTGGAGATTGTGCCGCGCCCGGCGCTTACCGAGCCTGTGGCCATGGGCGCGCGCTGGTATCGCGGTTCCGGCGGCAGCTTGGAATTTTCGTCGGAAGGTGCGAGCATCGTTCGCCTCTTGCTTCCGCACGCCGGCGAACAGGTTGTGGCCTCGAAATCCATGACAATCGGCGATCCTCGCGGCGAGGTTTTGGCGCAAAAGATAGAAAGGTCGCCTGAGACCAGTTGGCTCCACCTGGGCGACAAGCCCTTGCCGACCGCCTCCTTCGAGTTGGTAAGTAGGATTTCAATTCCGGAAGGAGCGGTAAAGGGCAAGGCCCTCCTGCTTTTGGAATTTCCTGGAAAGGCACACTTGCCCAGCAGTTGCTCCTGCCAAGTCAACGGCCGCCCCGTGGCATTACAAGAGAGTTCTTCTGCGGGCCATATTGGCTACAACGACCTCGATCCGGAAAGTCCCTGGAGAGATCTCCTCCCCTACTTAAGCCAGTGGACTTGGTACATCTGCGAACTTGACCGGGGATCGGCAACGGTGAAATTCAGCGGAGTTTCCCCATACGAGAGTTGTAAAATGGGATTATGGGTGTGGGCTGATTGGGATCTCGCTCCACAAGCGGTACCGGTCTCGATGGAATGTCCTGAACCGGCCCTCCCGCAATACCAGGAGCATTTGAAGCGGCGGGGGATTTGCGTTTTGCCGCCAGGGATTCCGCGCGAATCACAAACCACCGAGAGAAGATGGAAGGTCAAGCCGGGTAAATAGGGGGATGCTCGGAGGCGGCTCGCAGCTACGGCAGGGCCTTCCTTCCAACATGTGTTGTGAGGCGCCCTGAACAGGCTGCTGGCGAGGACTTGCAGAGCGTCCTTGAATGCACGAAGAGTGAGAGGAAGAAGGAGAAAGCGTGAGTGCACGAATCTCGATCGCCCATCCGCGCGATGAAATCCTGGCCACCATGGAGCGGATTTACGACTACCGCATGACCACCACTTCCGGCGGCAACTTATCCCTGCGTGGCGAAGACGGGGATATTTGGATCACCCCGACGCGCGTGGACAAGGGAAGCTTGCGGCCCGCCGATATTGTCCGTGTTGGGAGGGATGGGACAGTCGAACGGACCCCACCCACCCTCCTCGGAACTCCCTCTCCATCTGGCCATCTACCAGTCGAGGCCGGACCTCCGGGGAATCGTTCACGCCCACCCAGTCGCTCTGGTCGCCTTCAGCATGGTTCACGATGTCCCCAACACCCGCCTGTTTCACAAAGCCAGGACGGTGTGCGGAGAGGTGGGATTTGCCCCCTACGAACTTCCCGGAAGCGAGGCTTTGGCGCGGAATGTGGAGGGGACATTCCGCCAGGGCTACTATTGTGTCATTCTCGAGAATCACGGTGTAGTAGCGGCCGGTGGCAGCCTGCAGGAGGCGTTTCATCGCTTCGAGACGCTGGAATTCACAGCCAAAACTATTATCAAAGCGCGGCAAATCGGCGCCGTCCGGTACTTGACCGATGAGGAAATCGAACTCGCCGCACAGCGCCCAACGAGCTTGCCGGAGTTAAAAAGACAGGCCACCACGCGTCTCGAAAAGGAACTCCGGCGCAGACTCTGCGAATTCGTCCGCCGGGCCTACCGGCAGCGTTTGTTCATCAGCACACAGGGCAGCTTCTCGGTCCGGGTGGACGAGTCTTCGCTTTTGATAACTCCTTTTCATGTGGACCGGGGCATGCTGGACGCGCCAGACCTCGTACTGGTCAGCCAGGGCAAATCCGAGGCTGGGAAGTTGCCGAGCTTGGCAACAGGCAACCATGAGGCGATTTACCGGCAGCATCCTGAAGTCCGTGCCATCATCAATGCGTATCCAATCAATGCGACGGCCTTCAGTGTGACTGGCGTCACGCTGGACACGCGCACCATCCCGGAGAGCTATGTGGTGTTGCCGCAAATCCGGCAAGTGAGGTACGGATTGCAGTTTCAAGACAGCGAGGAACTGGCCCGGCAGGTGTCACCGCGCCAGCCGGCGGCAATTCTGGAGAACGACGGCGTACTGGTCACGGGCTCCGACATCCTCGAGGCTTATGACCGTCTGGAGGTGCTGGAATCCACCGCGGAGGCGCTTATCAACTGTCGCGCCCTGGGCGCCCTGGCGCCGATGTCAGACGAAGCCACGCGCCAACTTGACAAGGCATTTCTGAAGATGTGATATCAGGGCTCATTCAAGCTCATTCCTTCCTCTTGAACACCTTGCCGATCTCGATCCGGAACGACGGCTCTCCTCGCGTTCCCGTGATCTTGATGGGCAGGACGGTTCCCGCGCCCTTGCCCTCGAAGAGCGGATCGATCGCTTTCAGGAGGAGCGATTTGATCCCGGTGGTGAGTTGCGAGACTTTAGCCTGGAGGCGAAGTGTTCCATGAAAATCGAGAGCTTGGCTGAGCAGCCCGAATGTGCCCTGGAGCTGCACAGTAGCCCCCGGGACGCTGAAAGAGAAGCTGGAAAACGTCACCTGACTGTTCGCGAGCACAAAATGCCCTTGCATGTCGAAGCGCGCGTTTTGGATGTCGTCGTCCCGAGGTCTCCCTCGGCCCAGCCGACTCAGGCTGGAGATTTTCGCCTCCACGTCCGGGTTGGTAAATTGCGCGGATTGAACAGTGAAACTGCCGTCCAGTTTTAGTCGCTTCGCGATTTCCTCCTCTCCGGGGTGCAGATCAAACTTTGTCTGGACACTAGCCGCGCCGATAATGGATGGCGTGTTAGATTTCACCGCCAGGCGGAGAAAGTCCTCCACCCGGGCAGGCTTTGCACTCACGTCCAGCAGGATGATCCTTCCCTTCCTGCCCGCTACCCCGGTTACACCGCCGCGCGCCACAATGGTTGACCCAAGCAACTGAGCACTCACGGGCCGCAAGAGTGTATCGCCGTTAACCCCGTCCACGACTGCGCTAAACTGAGTCTTCAAATGCAACTTATTGCCGCTGATCCCGAGATCAAAATCGGGCGTATCAGTCTCACCTTGAACCTGGATCTGGCTCAGCACACCTTCGTAGCTGCCGTGGGAAGAGAGTGTTCCCCCGAGGCCGCGAATGGTGGACAAGTCCGCATGGGAAAAGGTGTAATTTCCGGAGAGTGGGGTCAGAGAAGGATCGTCCGTATCCCACGGGCCGAATCGCCCACTCGACTGGATCTGGCCAACCGGTATCGGGTTGGTCAGGGCGGCTTGAAAATACATCGGCTGGCCAATGCCCGCCGATTGCAGCCGAAGCTTGTGAATTTCAAACACGTGTGGGGGCTTGTTGGGATTCGCAGGGAGAATACTCAGGGTGGCGCCGTCCGCGAGAACTTCATCCAGCACGAAAGGGGAAGCTTGTTGTTTCTTCTTTGCCTGGGCCTGTCTCTGGCGGGGCGGAATTACAATCACCAGACCTTCCAATCGCACCCGCCCGAAGTGTCTCGGTTGGCGCAGCAGTCCGAGCCAATCCACGCTGACCGAAAACTTTCTCACGGATGCCAGAGGCGGCAGGTCAGATCGTTCTTTACGCTTCAGCACCAGTCCCTCGCCGGCAATGCTTCCGGCAGGGAAAAACGACGTACTGAAGCTCTTCAGCTCAACCTCGCACTGGTAGCGCTTCTCCAGCGTCTCGACAACCCAGTCTCGACTCAGCGGTGGAAACCACCAAAAATAAATCACCAAGATGACGGCCAACAAGAACGGCACGCCCAGTACAATGATGACCGCCTTGAAAACCCTATGTCGGGTCGTCGGTTTTTTGGATTGCATGGAGGCTCTCTCCCCGGCCGCGGTGGCGGCAGCAAGCACGGAGTCCCAATCCAACCTGGCAGATCCCCCTGCTCGGTACTGCCTCAGTTCGGTGTTACCGACAAATTATAAATCTGTGGGGAACGTTTTCAGCGATTAAATCGATCATTGATGACGGCTAAAGGCACCTCCCGGGAATGGAATATTCGCAAGGTCCGGCTGTCCGACCGTAGCGGATCGACCGTCACAGGTCTGCGGCCCTTGGAAACGGTCGGTGAGAAAGGCCGCCCCGATAAATCGGGGCGCCAGCCAGCGGGCGTGGGAAGCTTTGGAGTGCGGTCCGCCGCGGCGGGCTGCCGCTTTCCAGTAAATAAACTTGCTCATCTGTACACTATAAGGTACAGTGTCCCATATAAGGTGCATGATGGCAGACGACCCGGGGCCGCAAAAAATCCCGCTGATCTTTTACCGCACGAAGGCGGGAAGCGAGCCCGTGCGGGAATGGCTGAAGGGATTCCGGAAGCCGAGCGTCAGGCCATAGGGAAAGACCTTCTGCGGGCGCAATGGCGGTGGCCTGTGGGAATGCCGCTGTGCCGCCCGTTGGGGGATGGGCTGTGGGAAGTGCGGACGGACTTGCCGACGAAGAAGACGGCGCGCGTCCTACTATGCCTTTACCGCGAGCACCTCGTCGCGCTGCACGGTTTTATCAAGAAGACGCGGACAACGCCTGATGAAGATTTAGCCTTGGCTCGTAAGCGTCAGAAGGAGTTGGAGCAATGAGCAAGAAACATATGGGCTCGAGCATCGATGATTTCCTCAAGGAGGAAAGCATCTTTGAAGAGGCGCAAGCACAGGCGATTAAGGAGGTCGTCGCGTGGCAGCTCGCCCAGGCCATGAAGAAGAACAAAATATCCAAGTCGCGGATGGCGGCGCTGCTCAAGACAAGCCGGACACAGGTTGACCGTCTGCTTGATCCGAAAAATGACATCACACTCTCAAGCTTGCAGCGGGCGGCGGCGATGGTTGGGCGCCGGGTAACGATCGAGCTGGTGTAGAGAATGGCGGGTTTCCGTAAGGCCTTTCGCGGTAGGGGGACGCCTTGCCGTCCCCTCCGTACTGTTATTCCCAAACTTCTTGTCGGCGCGCCTGTTTTTTTTCTCGAGCCAATAATGCCTCCGTGCCCTCCTTGACCAGGGAAAGACAAAACACAGAGGTCGCTGAGACACTCTGTGATCTCTGTGTCAAGGCTTTACAGGCGCAGAGAACACGGAGAGTCTCGTTTTGGTTGCGGCCACCGGGCCGCATTGTGTACATTGCCGCCGAACCAGGAAGCGTAGGGGCGCCCCTTGTGGGTGCCCTCAAATTCCGGGCTAGAATCCCGACCGGAAAGGGCAGGCACGAGGCCAGCCCCTACGTCCATTTGGTGATCGAGTTGCGCAAGGTGTAGGGGGACGGCTCGCCGCCCACTGGTTCCACATTCACCACGAAACGCCGGGTAGGGCAAGCCCTACCCCTACGTGGTGATCGAGTTGCGCAAGATGCGAAGCTACAAGCGCAGAGATTACAGTTCGAACGGTGGCTGAGGTTGTGCGACCCGGAGGTAGCGGTCAATTCGTCTTTGGAATTGACCGTGGGTTCGTCATCGAAGGAAAAGCCCACGCACAAAAGGAGTGACCGTAGCGCCGCTTACTGAAGCAAGGCAGCGAAGGTTCGGAAGAATCCGCTCGGCGTGGAAATTCGAAGCCCGGTTCGTTTCGCGACCATTTCGCTGAAGTGCTTTGTGTTGTGGGTCAGGAGCCAGTCTGGCCGGCAATCTAAAGCAGACAGGAGCACCGGAACGTCGGCGGCATGGCGAATCAAAGCGCGATTGGCGCGCACGCGATCGGCGTCCGGATAGGGCACCCGTTCAGGGCCGCACAGCGTAATCAGGCGGCGATAGTCTTCGATGAGCTGATCGGCATCTGCCCGGCTGAGTCTCCCGGCGTGGAGTAGGAGGTTTTCCTCAACCTCCTCGCGTACCACCTCGGCCAGAACCAGCCGGCCAATGCCCGCCGCGCACAGTGAGAGGACCGCTTTATCCAGCCCCCACGGAGAGACAATGCCGCCGGTCAGGACGTTGGAGTCCAGGAAGAGGCGAATCCGCCGTGGGCGCGTCACGGGTGGACGCGCTTCCCTGGCTGCCGGCGCCCGTTTCCCTTCGAGATCAGAGCGCCGTAATGGCGGGTAAACACGCGTTTCCGCGCTTCCGGCAGTGTTGCCAACAACTCTTGCGGTTGCACGCCCACATGGGTGAGAACGGAGGTGATCCGCTCGCACAACTGCTCGAAGCGCTGATGCTCGGGAAGGAGGATCAGGCCGTTCCCGACTCGCAACACGGCAAAGGGCGCGCCGGCAGCAAGGTCGAGATCCTCTCGGAACTGCTTGGGGATTGTCAGTTGTCCCTTCTCGCCGATCTTCGTGTTACCCACAAACTCTGCCGCCGTTGCTTTGACGCTCGCTGGCATACCTAACCCTCCGTAGGAATATCCTACCACACTTCTGGCTCGCGGATGCGACGGCTTCAACCCTCGTGGCAGCTTCGAATCGAGCCACGGCCAATTCGTCTTTGGGTTTGACCGTGGGCTCGTCATCAAAGGAAAAACCCACGGTTACGAAAGCAGTGACCGTGGCTAGCCGCTCGCGCCCGGTCAGGCTGGCACTTTGGAGACTTGATAAATGACGGGCCTAAAGGTGGGTGGAGGAACTGGCTTGCCTTCAGCCCTGGCAGCTTCGATCCAGGCAGCCTTAGCCTTAAGAACTTCCGCCAAAGCCTGCTCCGGCGTTTCGCCGAAAGCGGCGCAGTGGGGAAGATCGGGGATGTCGGCGATGTATCCGCCGTCCTCTTCGCTGAAAAAAACGTTCATGTGGTAGTCTTTCATTCCTCACCGCCTATACACAAATTATACCTCTCAACGAGGTCGAGCAACTGTTTAACTTGGTAGGGCTTTGCCTTCCCTCCTACGTCCTGGAGATTCACGAGCTCCCGTACGTCTTGGCGAGCGAAGATGTGATGGCTCCCGCTCACCCTGGAAAGATGAAATCCGAAGGCGCGCGCCAGCGCGCAAACCTCACCGAAGCGAAGATTCGCAGGAGATGAAAGCGCCTTTTCGAGCAGTTTGCGAGAATTCACGTCCCTCCTTTCACCCTAACCAGGCATCCTCCGACCCGGGAAGCACCCCTCTGATTTGCCAAAACCATTTGCAGACGCGAATTCCAGGATGAGCGGGTAGCCTTGGACAATTCGCCTTGGGAATTGACCGTGGGTTCGTCATCGAAGGAAAAGCTACCCCTTCATGGGAGCGGGGACTCCCACGGGTTAACCACGGCGAGTCCGACCACCGCGAAATCACTCGCGTTGCGTGACACAATAGTGAGGTTGTGTTGGAGGGCGGTTGCGGGAAGCAGGGCGTCAATGACCGAAAGCGGTCGCCCTTTCATCTGTGCCTGGGCGCGAACGAAGCCCCAACGATCTGCAATGGACTGGTTGACCGGCAGGATTCGGCCTTCGAACCATTCCGGCACGTCCCGATCAAGCCATTGCTCCAACTGTGTACGCCGCTTACTGGGAGGAAGAAGCTCGACTCCGAAGCGGATTTCTCCAAGGGTCAGGACGCTGGTGTAAAGAGAATCGGTGTCGGCGGCTTCCAGCCACTGTTTCACCAGTCGGTTGGGCTCGCCGCGCCGATTGAACTCGGAAATCACGTTGGTATCGAGCAGGAACCCACTCATAGCTCAATGGGGCGGCCGTAGTCCTTTTGCCTCTCCAGGTTCAACTCGGCGCCCGCCAGCGGAGACTCCATCAGGAACTGCGCCAGATTCTTCCGTCGCGTTGCGCCCTTGCGGCTGTGCCCTTTCTCCTTCAATGCGGCCAAGGCATGATCGAGCACTTCATCGGGGCTGCGGAAGTGACCGCTCTCGATCTCCGCTTGAATGATCCGTTCCTGTTCGGGTTTGAGTTTGATCGTCATCGCTGCACCCCGTTCCGGCCCTTTCGGCACATTTCACTTTATGCTATCACGAATGGAGGGCTGGCGCAGACCCAAAAAGCCCCCCGTCTGCGCCAGCCAGCCGCTACGCCGTGATCGAGTTGCGCAACGTGTAGGGGGACGGCTTGCCGCCCCCATGGTTCCGCATTCGCCATGCGGAACGCCGGGTAGGGCAAGCCCTACCCCTACATCTCGTGATTGCATTCACCCATTCGAACGGCGCCTGAGGTTGTGTGACCCGGAGGCAGCCACGGTCAATTCGTCTTGGGAATTGACCGTGGGTTCGTCATCGAAGGAAAAGCCCACGGTCACAACATGGGTGACCGTGGCTAGCCGCCGAACTATGGGAAGGTCATGAGCGTTCGACCGAGTTTTTTCGCCAATAAGGAGAAGAGATCGCGCAGTCTGTGTCGTGGCGTCGTGTCCACCCGACTCCATGAGGACGTGGTGGCCATGAATTTATATCGGCAGCTCGGGTTAGGGCATAGGACGGTGATGTTGTGGGCCATCTCGGGAAGGCGTATCTTTGC
The DNA here is from genome assembly GCA_963832915.1 of uncultured Acidobacteriota bacterium. Taxonomy (GTDB): domain Bacteria; phylum Acidobacteriota; class Terriglobia; order UBA7540; family UBA7540; genus CAVROP01. Next base: position 144,783 of record CAWHWE010000038.1, on the reverse strand, counting down.
TCCGCAATTCTTGCAGACGGTTTCGGTGAGCATCCCCGTGCTTGGACGGACGAATGGCGCGCCCGCTAGCTCCACGATACGCTGAAGCCTGATGAGGCTCAGTTGGCATGACCCTGCCTCGCGCTTCAACTCAATGACGTCGGAGACCATTTGATTCAGTTCCGCAGCTCTGATGTACGCGAGGCACGGGTCGCACTCTGGTTGTTCTTCGGCCTTCAGGGCAGCCCTCCGGGCCTGATTAAGTTTCCTGTGCGAGCCTCGAGACCAGGCTTCAAGCGGCCCTAAGCACCCGCGCTCAAGATAGAGTAAGCACCTATCGAGGGTTGCCATCTCAACTTGGGCACCACGAATTTCGGCCTGCAACGAACCGAGGACCTGGAGTAGGAAATCACGACTATGGCAGCGCGTCTGGAACCACTCAGGTAACGAGCGTTCACAATGGAGCAGCCTGCTTAACGCATCACCGGAAAGGCCACGCCTTATTTCAGCCTCGGGAACTTCCCGCATCGCGCAGACGAAACGGTAAACGAAAGCAAACTGAGCTGGGTCGAGATACCCAGCCCTGTAGGTCGTAGTGGTGGATCGCTTGGTCCCGTCAAGTAGAAGATCCTCACGTGTTTTCTGGCTGTCACAGCCATTTAGCATCAGCTTGCCAAGCCCGAGAAACACAGCGGCGACGTCTGTCAGGATTTCCTCATCCGCACTAGCGGTCGGATGCGAGCAATTCGAGAGTCCGTGGCGATGCATGTACTTGTGACAAATCTCATGGGCAAGGACGGCAGAAACTGCTCCAGGGAACTCTATAGATTCGGGCGCAATTTCGATGAAGACACACTCTTGGCCGTACTTAAGTTCCACATTCCCAAGAACTCCGTCCTGTTGTTTAGCGAAGCCGACGACGAAGGTGAGGTCCTTCAATTGAACGAAGTCACGGATGCGTCTTGCTTCCGCCTGGATCTGCAGAATGTCGTGCTGGTCTAGAGGAATGGGATCGAGATTTACGTAGCCGGTGGCCTGGCCGACACACCTCTCAAGCAGCGCAATCTTCTCGACGAGATTTGGGGCATCAGTCAGGTCCATTAATACGACGGATTATCAGTCGGGTCGCCGGCTGGCGCAGACCGCAACTCTGCGCCACGCGCTATTTCGCTACCCCTCACGACGGCGCACGGGCGCGGGGTAAAAGAAAGGTAGCCGCCCAGAGGCTCCTGGAACGTGACTGCGGCCCTGTAATTCTTGCGCCGCGCTTCCGAGCGGCACGTACAGAAATCATGGCCTTAGCAGGTGAAAGATTTTCTCGGCCCAAGGCGCGAAGAACTGGATTAGACGGGCAACCCACTTGAACCCGATCTCAGCCACTTCGTCAGCGCGCTTGATCTTTGTCGTCGTAGGCTCTGCTTCCGATGGCCTTGCCGAAGTCGGCACGGCGCGTGCCTGAGTCTCGCTCGTTAGAACGGTAAGCTCTTCCTGAGTCTCTTCGAGGACCCTCCTCTTTTCGTAAATCAGGTGCTCGAATTTACTCCTTGCGAGCAGGCGGTCGGTATTGAAGGTGCTGGGATTTCTTAAGTAGATGTCGGGCCGCTCCACAAGGGAGAATATCGCGGGGTTGGGAACCTGGTCTCCCTCGTGCCACTCGAGAAATCTGTATTCCTGTTCCCTCAATTCCAACCTCACAGATTCCTGGGTGGCCAGCAATCTCTGCCGAGCCTCGGTTTTCGGCGCGCTATGCTGCAAAATCGCCGCGAACTGTTCTATGTAGCTTTCAAAAAGGTCGTAGAGCGTTTCCAGCCTGTCGAGGTCCTGGCGTTTCCGAACTGCTGTGAGTTCGAGCTCCGTAATTTCCATATCAAAACCACAGAAGTACGTGCAGCAAGTGTGGACCGGTTGGTAAGGCCTACGGCCCTTAGCAGGAAGTATCCCCACAACGAAAAACGGCATACCTGAAAGGCCGGGTCTGGAGTTGCTTGCTAACGACCACCCCGCCGTCGGCCATCGCGCCGCTGCCGGTTCGGACGAGGTGTAACCCGACTGCCGGGAAACCGTCGCCCAGCGGTATTTACGGTCTCGGTGATTTGAAGGAGTCCTCCGCATTCCGGGCACTTCACGCGGTCCTTTCCTGCGCTCTGACCGGCCAACAGCATTCGGGTGTACGTTTCCTCGATTCCAACACGTGAGCACTCCCTGTTGACGCATTTGCCTTTGATGTTCATACCAATGCGGCCTCCTAGACGAGTCCAGTTTATCGAAGGAAAGGCGAAAGGTCAAGCCGTCACTTCTTCCACGCCTAGTGGAGCGCCTCCCCGACCTTCCCGATATCCATGAAATGTCATTTGATTAGCGGGTAGCCCGCGCGTTGTGCCCCTGCGGTACGTGCGCTCGGATAAGCGTAAAGCCATGTTCCTCCGAGATGTTATCTGTCATTGATTCACCTGCCGCAACAGCCGCTCGTAATTCCGCTTATAGAGCGCATTCTTGGGATCAAGCGTGTAGGCCGCGTGGTATTCCTCCAGAGCACCCCAACGGTCGGCTTCCTCGAGTGCGACGCCGAGGTTGTTGTGCGTGTTGGCGTCGTTGGGGTACAGGCGCAGCGCCTCGCGGTATTCGGCGATCGCCCCGTCCAGGTCGAACTTGGCGTAGAGCGTGTCGCCGAGTTCGACGTGCCACGCTGCACGACCTTCATCGGCCGCCCTGTCCCAGACCTCCTTGTTTCCGAGCAGTATGCCGAGGTTACGACGTGCGACGTTGTTATTCGGATCCAAACTCAGCGCTTCGCGGTTCTCAGCAACCGCCTTATCCCAGTTGCCTCCGAGTGCCTCGTAGAGCCCGCGGGCGAGGCTGAGGCGAGCGGCGTCGCCCGGCCGGAGGCTCTTGGCCAAAGCCAGTCCCCTCTTTACAAGGGTTCCCGACCTTACGGCAAGGGCCGTGCCCCCCACTGCAACAAGAGCACTCGGAACCTGATTATCGTCCTCGCTCATTAAGTAGCCCCATGTCCCGTTATCGATCTCAATCGTCCTCGTGCCTCCACAACTTGCTGGTCTACCCGTGCTGCCATCTCAGCCAAGAGGTCACGCCCTTCCCTTTCGGCTTGATCCACTTGGTTTTTCAAGTGGTAGAGGTCGGATTCCTCCAGCCGGGCAATCTCTGCATCAATAGCCTTCAACCGATCCTCGACCTGGGCAATCTTGCGTATGACGCGAACAAGTTCGGCTCCCGGCCCTTCACCTTTCACAGAATCCGGGCTGGATTCCCAATCGCGCAGGATTGCCTCCAAGCGAGCCTCATCGCCCTCCTCGTATGCGCGGTTTGCTTCGGTCATCAACTCATGCCGGCGTTTGCGCTCGCTTTCGTCGGTGGCAAGGTCGGGATGAATACGCTTGGCAACCTCACGGTAGAGTTTCTTCAGATTCTCCGATGGCGAGAATGGTTCCCGCTTGCCTGCCTCTCGTTCAGCTTCCACGGCCTGGGCCGAATCTTGGGCCTGGGCGCGGGCTTGCGACGCTCGCTCTTGCGCCTCCCGGTCTTTCGGCTTGGTGCGAGCGCGAGCCTCCGCAATTTGAGCTTCAATTTCATCCAACTCTGCGAGTCGGGAGCCCACGATGCGCAAGTAGGTTCCCTCAAAGCTATGCAGTTCAGCCTGAAGAGTCGCCAAATCCAACTCACGTTCGGCTAATCTCGCTTCCAGACTTGCCAGTTCGGCCTTCTTCTTCTCTAACTCTCTGGCTTCTGGCGACGTACTATGTGTGATTCGTGTCGTCATTGGGTCAATTCCCCCGTCAGCGTTGACAAGAAGGACCGGGTCGCGAGAGTTGTTTTTCAAACTTTGCGGCTCTTCGGTGGTTCCCGAGTATACAAGCCGCGGAGTTCAAGAACAACTCCGCGCTACCAATTTATCATTCCGCGCAACGTGACAACATGTCTCTTGACATGCGGATCGCTTTAGTGTAGCCTATTAATGTGAGATTAGAACTGAGGGGTGACCGCCGTTGCCCACACCCCGCGGGTCCTTGGCATGCCTCAAAGACGACGGAAGTGCACTCCAAGAATAATTCCGGCGCCTGCCAGGCAGTCAGAATGGCCCATTCCACTCCATGTCGCCGAGCGGGAAGTTCGAACAAGAATTCTTTTTTGCATGAACGACGCGGGAATGTTATTGAAAACAAAGGACCGCTGTGGAGAAAGTGGTGGCGAAGCGGGAATGTATTTGAAAACAAAGGAGATTCGGTCTCAATCCGGGAATGTTATTGAAAAGAAAGGGCAGTAGACAGCAGGAAGGGCAGAAAGGCAGGTTCCGGCTAACCGGTGTCAGGCGCTGGGGATTTGCGGCTGAGGCAATTGTGAATGATGGATTCTGAATTGCCCTGTTCCTTCTCCGCACTGCACTTGCCCTCTGTTCTTGTCCTGGCTCCAGCATATGAAGGGCGAAAGCAATACTCGCCGATTCTGACTGCTAACTGGCCCGGCGCAGCGGGTTGACCGTCAAATGTCTTGCCCTCCGCCTGGCAGACACTTTGTGGCCTTCAATGAATCATTCGCAACGTGTACTATGTAGGTGGGTCAGTCCGCTGAGCAGCTTCCGGATTCGCAGTGCCCTGCGGCGGCCAGCCGCCTGTACTTGCGGAAGCCGCAGCGTATACCACCGGCCCAGTGCGCGGGCCGCGTATCTCGATTTCCTGAGGTGAAAGCATGGGGCGATCACTGGCTCTTTTTTGCGTGTCGGTTCTTTTGCTACTTTCAGCGGCTCTCCCCTTTGCTTTTGGCCAGGCGCCGAGTGCCGGGACAACGCAGGGCGCAAACCCGCCGGCGAGTGCTTCCGCCAACGCAACGAATCCGCTGGTCGGCTTACTCAAGAGCCCCTATGAAAAGGTTCGCGTCAGGGCGGCGCGCGATCTGGGCAAAGCCCAGGATGTGTCGGCCATTCCGGCGTTGGCGGAGGCACTTTCGGACCGGAGCGAAAAAGTCCGCCGCGAGGTGGTCCTGGCGCTGGCTCAGATGCACCAGCCGGAGATCCTGGACGCCCTTATCAAAGCAAGCCAGGATATGAATGAGGAGATTTGCGTCCTGGCCGTGCAATCGCTGGTTGGCTACTACACCGGAATCGTCCCCAGCCCCGGTTTCAGCGGCTTTGTAAAGAAGAATTGGAAGCGCGCCAAGGAACACTTCGATCCGGACACCACCCGAATCGACCCCGGACTATCTGTGGAACCGAGGGTGGTAGCGGCCCTGGATGCGACGTTGAGAAGCACACGTTCGAACCGCGCCTCCCGCGAAGCGGCGAAAGGGCTTGGCATCTTGGTAGCGCGAGCCGCGGTCCCGGACCTGATTAAAGCCGCCCACTCCTCCGATGCAACCCTGTCTCTTGAAGCCCTCAATTCCCTATCGAAGATCGAAGATAAATCAGCCGGCGCGCAATTAGTTGATTTGTTGGACTCCGCGGATAAGGACATCAAGCAGCAGGCGTGCGTTGCGGTTGGCATTCTTCGAACCCGCCAAGCCGTACCGAAACTGGAATTCATTTTCGGAGACGACACGGACCCCAAGAGCAAAGAAAAGGCCTTGGAAGGCCTTGCTTACCTCGGCGCCCCTACCTCAGTTCCTTTGTTCACCAAGGCGCTGGCGAGCGATGATAAGGCAACGCGCACTTCCGCTGCCGAAGGTCTGGCAAGGGCCGCCGACCCCAAAGCCCTTCCCGAACTGGAGAAGGCCCTCGCGGAGGAAAGGGACGCCGAGGTGAGGCTGGCCATGGAGTTTGCAATGACGGCTCTCGGTAAACTCGACTACTTGAACGACCTCGTGAACGAACTTTCCTCGAGGACGCGCGGGGACGTAGCTCAGCCTTACCTCATCGAACTGGCAAGGACGCATGCCTTTCTGCCCAAGTTGTACCCCTACCTTCAAAGCCCTAATGCCGAGGTGCGGAAGAGACTGTGTACGGTGCTCATGTTCAGCGGGGATCAAACCAGTCTGGACCAACTCGACCGCTTATCACATGATCCGGACAGCGACGTTGCGGCCCAAGCGCTGCGGGCTAAGCGCGCCGTCCGGGAAAGGTTCGAGGCGGCCGGAACAACCCCCGCGCCCGGCGTTCATTAGCAAGGACGGCTTATTCAAGGTCTTAATAATTCTGGTATTATCTCTCTTGTGGGTTGAGAAAAATCGGCCGCGATGGTAGAATGCCTCTTGTGAGTCAGGGGGCGAATCCTTTAGGGGGAGCAAGGGCGTTGTCGTTTGTCCAGAAGGGCGACCAAACAGAGTCAAGCGCTGTCGAGCTGACGTTGGCGCACAGCCCTGACTCCGACGACGCATTCATGTTTTACGCGCTGGCGACGAAGAAGGTCGGCGCGACGGACCTTTCGTTCACTCACCGCCTGGAGGATATTGAGTCTCTCAACCGGAAAGCCCTGGAGGGGATTTACGACATCACGGCGATCTCTTTCCACGCCTATCCGTATCTCGAAGATAAGTATGTATTATTGCCTTCCGGCGCCAGTTTCGGCGATCGGTACGGGCCGGTGGTGGTGTCGCGGGCCTATTTGGGCCCCGGCGACTTGAAAGGAAAGCGCATAGCCGTCCCCGGGAAAATGACCACTGCTTACCTCGCGTTGCAGCTTTATGAGCCGGATGTTGAGGCGGTCGTGACTCCGTTCGACCAAATCCTGGAAACCGTCACCAGGGGTGAAGCGGACGCGGGCGTGGTGATTCATGAAGGCCAATTGACTTACGCCGGGGCCGGCCTCAGAAAGGTCCTGGATCTCGGTGAGTGGTGGTACCAGGAGACCAAGCTGCCTCTGCCACTGGGGGGGAACGCTATCCGCCGGACTCTCGACAGTCACACCCGGCGCACGGTGGCAGCGTTACTGAAAGAGAGCATTCAGTTTTCGCTGCAACACCGCGAAGAGGCCTTGACCTACGCGCAACAATTTTCACGCGGCCTGGACACCCCGACTGCCGACCGTTTTGTTGCAATGTATGTCAACGACTGGAGCCTCGACTACGGCCAGCGTGGCCGCCTCGCCGTCCAAGAGTTGCTTGACCGGGGCTTCCAAAGGGGCCTTCTGCCCAAAGCTGTGAAGGCTGAGTACGTCGAGTAGAAGAGTTGTCAGTGGTCAGTGGTCCGTCGTCTGTCGTCAGTTGTCAGTTGCCCGTTGTCAGTTGTGTGCGGGTTTGCCACCGAGGCGCGTGGTTCCGTCTTTCGAGCGAGATGTTGTGGCCGCCGCCGCGCAGAAGCCCGGTTTTCAATATCCGCAACGGACGACTGACAACGGACAACGGGCCACTGACAACGGTCTACTGCGCATTTCTGCAAGGGGAGTAACCAACCCAACATGGAATTGACACTGTGCAATCACAGCAGTTACCCGCGTATTGGGGACGATGCTGAGCAGCAACTCCTGCGCCGCACGATTGCCCAGCGGGATCGAGGCGAGAAAACCGACGAAGACGTTCGGGCCGCCGAGGAGCGCATGACGGAACTGGCGCTTGCCGAGCAGGCGGAGGCCGGCCTCGACCTCGTGACGGACGGCCAAATCCGCTGGCCCGATCCAATCTCCCACCTCGCGGCCAAGCTTTCCGGAGTACGAATCAACGGTCTATTGAGGTTCTTTGATACGAACTTTTACTTCCGCCAGCCGGTTGTGCAGGGCAAGATCGAACGGACCGAGCCTCTGCTGCTTGCGGAATTCAAGTATGCGCAGGAGAAATCGACGCGCCCCGTGAAAGCGGTTTTGACGGGCCCTTACACGCTGGCCCGGCACTCCATCGAAGAAAACGGAGGCGTGGGTGGGTTCGATAAGATGCTTGAAGGGTACACCGCGGCGCTGGCGGCCGAGGTCGCCGCACTGGCGGCGGCAGGGGCAACAGTCATCCAGGTGGAGGAGCCTGCCCTGCTCAAATATCCCGATGATTTCCCGCGCCTCGAGCAGAGCCTCACCGCCTTGGCGATGAGCAAGGCTTCAGCGCAACTGGCGCTGGTCTTTTACTTCGGGGATCCCGGCCCCATCTATGATCACCTCCAAACGCTGCCGGTGGACCTTCTGGGACTCGATTTCACTTACAACCCGAGTCTCGTCGATAGGGTAGCTTCAAATGGCACCGCCAGGACCCTGGCCCTCGGCCTTGTGGATGGCCGCAATACCAGGCTTGAAGATCCCGCCGCCGTAGCCCGGCAGCTTGAGAAACTCGCCCACGGCGCTGATTTGAACCGTGCTTATCTCGGCCCTTCTTGCGGCCTCGAGTACCTTCCGCGTGACAGGGCATTGCAAAAGCTAAAACATCTGACCGTAATCAAGAACACATTCTTAGGGAGCCCTGAGTGAGCCGAGCGAAACTCCAACGATTGGGAATCGACTTACCCCTTTTCCCCATCACATCTGTGGGAAGCTTTCCCAAACCCGATTTCCTGCTCAAAGCCCGGGCGGACTTCGCCAATAACAGGATCCGTCGCGGCGCGCTGGAGAAAGCGGAACGCCAAGCGACGAAGTTCTGGATCCGCAAGCAGGAAGAACTGGGTGTTGACGTGCTTGTCGACGGCGAAATGTACCGAAGCGATATGGTGGCCTATTTCTCCGAGTACCTCAAAGGGTTCGAGCAAGGTGGGTTGGTCCGCTCCTACGGCAACCGCTATTACCACAAACCCATAATCACCGGCGAAGTCCGCTGGGAAGAGCCCATCACCGTCGAGTGGTGGAAGTACGCTCGGGGCCTCACCTCGAAACCCCTGAAAGGTATGCTGACCGGCCCTTACACGACGATGGACTGGTCCTTCATTGAATACTATCCGGATCGCCGCAGCGCTTGCCTGGCGCTGGCGAAGGAAATCCGCAAAGAGGTTGAGGCCTTAATCGAGGAGGGGGCAAAAATCATCCAGATCGATGAACCCGCCATCTCCGTGAGGCCCGAGGAGCTATCCGTAGCCATCGAAGCCATGCACATCGTGACGGATGGCCTGCCGGCTTACTTCATCACGCATATTTGTTATGGCGCCTTTGAAAATATCTACCCGAGCATGCTGGATCTCCCGGTCGATAACTTCGACCTGGAAACGTCCAATAGCGGCCTCGATATGCTGGAGCTTTTCCAGAAAAGCCGCTACACCAAGGACCTCAGTTTGGGCGTGGTGGACGTCCATACGCACGTGGTCGAAGACGAGGCGGTGGTCGAGCAGCGCTTGCATCGAGCCCTGGAGGTCCTTCCCAAGGAAGTCATCTGGGTGGACCCGGACTGCGGACTGAAAACCCGGACCGTGAACGAGGCGATTGCCAAAATGCAATCGGTGGTGACCGCCGCAAAGGCGCTGCGGAAAAACAGTGTTGAGTGACAAGTGACGAGTGACGAGCCTGAGTGAGACAGACGGCCGACATCGCTCTCCACTGACAACTGGCTGCTGGCACCTGGAACCTGACACCTGCACTTCTGCTCGTCACTCGTCACTCGTCACTTGTCACTCGTCACTTGTCACTGCCCTTAGATGTCTACCCTCACCAAACCTGACCGCGTGGCATTTACCCCGACGCAACGGAAGGTCCTTTTCGCGCTTGCCAGCGTGGTCGGCTTGCGCATGTTGGGGCTCTTCCTGGTTCTGCCGATTTTTACGCTTTACGGTCTGCAATTCACAAACTCCCGCTTTCTGGTCGGCTTTGCCTTCGGCAGCTATGGTCTGACCATGGCAATCCTGCAAATCCCAATGGGCAGGCTTTCAGATCGCATTGGCCGCCGCAAGGTCCTGCTGCTGGGCATGACGCTCTTCAGCCTGGGTTCCTTCCTCTGCGCCATCCCCCATTGGTTTCCGCACTCCTTGCAGATTGGCGCTCTGATTTTTGGCCGCCTGGTTCAGGGGGGCGGAGCCATTATTTCTGTGGCGTTTGCCACCGTGGCCGATTTCATCGAGCCCCGGCGCAGGTCTACGGCAATGGCTGTCTTGGGGATTCCCATCGGGGCGGCCTTTGTCATCGGCATCATCGGTGGGCCGATCCTCGCCGGAATTCTGGGAATCCCGTTCCTCTTCTGGCTGACAGGAATCCTGGGGCTCGGGACGGACCTCTTGCTGGCCAAGTATCTTCCCGACGCTCCCCCCACCGCCCGCGCCCCTGCATCCATGTCCCAGGTGCTGGCCAGCAATTCGCTCCTGGCTCTTGCTTCAGGTGGCTTCCTCATGAACTTGTTCATGGCCACTTTCTTCTTTTATTTTCCCCTCATTGTCACCGGCCAACACCACGTGAAGATGAACCACTACTACACCCTCCTGTTGCCCATGGTGTTGATCAGCGGCATCACCATGTTCGGGTTCTCGCGGGGCGCGGACCACGGATGGGCTAGACCGCTTGCTGCGCTGGCTTTTCTCTCCTTCATCCCCAGTTCTCTTCTTCTTTTCAGGCCTGACGCGGCAGGTCTGGACCCCAACCGCCTTGCGGGAGTGATGGTCGCAGGCACACTGTTCTACATTGGATTTACCGGACTCGAACCCATCCTGCCAAGCCTGGTAAGCAGGTTCGCGCCCGAAAGCACCTACGGTACGGCCCTGGGGATTTACAACACGGCGCAGTTCTTCGGCAGCTTCATCGGGAGTGCACTGGCAGGCGCCCTCTCCCGCTTTTCTGCAACCCGCATGATGGCAACCCTGATGGTGGCTTCCGTAGTGGGAATATTCCTGATGCTTGCCGTGAGTCCCGAGGATAGGCAATAGGGATGTCAATCATCCGAGCCCTGTGTTTGCTTCTCGTCGGCGCGATGGGGGTAGCGGGTCAGGAACCCAACGCTGCTCCTCAGAAGCCGACGGGAAAACCCTCGGACCTTTGCAGCGTGGAGGGTGTAGTGGTTAAATCCACGACCGGCGAAGGCATAAAAAACGCGGCGGTCCAACTCATCTCCCTCGGCGGGGGCCAGCAACCCTACTCCACGCTCACGGAAAACAACGGTCGCTTCATCATTCGCGACATCGCCCCAGGCCGGTACGCGATCAACGCACAGGGCAATGGATACATGCAGCAAGCTCCCGACAAGGGTAAGGGGAATGCCCAAGCGGGAATTCTCGACCTCACGCCGGGGAAAAACGTAAGCGGAATCGCCTTCCGCCTGGTGCCACCCGGGGTCATCACGGGGACCGTCTACGATGAAGATGGTGACCCGGTGACGCTGGCACAAGTCAAGGCTCTACGCCTCACCAGCTCTGGTGCCCGACGGCAAGTCAGCGAGGCGGGCAGCGGCCAGACCAATGATCTTGGCGAGTACCGCATCTGGGGGCTACAGCCGGGGAACTATCTCGTGGCCGGAATGTACCAGCCTCCGCGGACCAACCAAGGCCAGCCAACCGCTGAAATTTATCTACCCACCTTTCACCCCAGTACGCCCGATACCTCGCAGGCCACCCCGGTTCAGGTCCAACCCGGCACCGAAGTCTCCGGCATCGATGTGGACCTTAGGCCGGCGCACGCGGTCATGGTCCGGGGACGCGTCATAGTGGACGGCGCCGTGAAGTCGCTGCAGGGTATCCGCGTTTCGCTCGACCCGCGCGCCGCCGGAGGTGGCTATTCCTTCTCAAATTACGGCGGCTCTGTGCAAAACGACTCAGGCGATTTTGAGATTCGCGACGTTCCACCCGGGCCTTATAACCTCTCCGCCTTTTGGAACGACGGGAAACGGCAACTCTACGGGAAGGTCCCGGTTGAGGTCAGTAACGCCAACCTCGATGGTGTCGCCGTCGTCTTGGACAGCCCCAATACGCTAGCGGGAAGGTTTCGCGTTGAGAGTAGCGAGCCATTCGATTTCACACACTTGGGCCTGTGGTTGCAGCCCATCGACAGCACGATGGGAAGCGGGAACGCGGTAATCAAACCGGATGGGACTTTCGTATTGCAGGACGTGTTTGACGGCGACTACCGGTTGCGCGTTTTCGGGTATCCCGAAGAGTACTACGTCAAATCGGCTCGAGAAGGCGGAAGCGAGGTGCTCGATTCCGGACTAACCATCAGCCGCAGCCAACCCCCGGCCCGTCTCGAGATCGTTCTCTCCCCGGATGGTGGGCGTGTGGACGGCACTGTGCTGAAAGAGCTGCATTCCGTGAGCGGGGCCTGGGTCGTGCTGGTGCCGGACCCACCGCACCGAGATCGGGAGGAGATGTATAGCATGAAAGCGGCCGACGCTTTCGGTCACTTCGCTCTGTCGGGCCTGCCGCCCGGCGACTTCAAACTTTTCGCTTGGGAGCCCGTGCGTGGAACTAACTACACTGATCCCGACCTCCTCAACGCTTTTGAGGACCGCGGCACGCCCGTCCATATCGAGGAGAGGAAACAGCAAACCATGCAGCTTGATGTGCTCACCTCAGAGGAGCAACTCCGCTAGTCTCTCTGGTGCTATAATTTGTTTATCTGAGGCTTGACTGCTGAGGCTCATATGCAGGTTGTACTTTTGTGGGTTGGCCTCGTTCTTTACGGGGTCGGAACATTTCTCCTCGTCCCTTCCGTGGCTGATCGCCGCCCATCGATCTCCCCCGCCTCGTTAGCGGCGTTGGGACTCGGGCTGCTTGCACACGCGGGCTCCATCGCCCTCGAGGCTGCGCGCATCCACCGCTTGCCGGTAACTGACGTCCGCAGCGCCTTATCCTTTTATGCGTTGCTAGTGACTGTGGCTTTCTTCTTTCTCTATTTGCGCTACCGTATTACTTCCCTTGGCCTTTTCATGCTGCCCTTTGTTTTTGTGTTGACGCTCATCTCGGCGTTTCGACCTGTACGGCCTTTTGATTTGTCGGCGTTTCGCGGTGGCTGGCTGGCAGTCCATATCAGCTCAGCTATCCTGGGCTACACGGCATTGTTTCTGACTTTCGTGGCTGCGGTCATGTACCTGATGCAGGAAAGGGAACTGAAATCGAAAACGCCGCGGGCGTTCTATTACCGCCTGCCGTCGCTGGAATTGTGCGATGAGCTCTACTACCGCTCGCTGCTGTTCGGCCTGCCCCTTTTGACCCTCGGCATTCTGACCGGCTTCATTTGGGCGAGCCGGACCTGGAAGGGACCCTGGGAATTTGACCCGAAAATACTGGCGTCGTTGCTGAGTTGGCTGATTTACCTCGTGCTCTTCTCCACTCGTGTGAGCGGCGCTTGGCGCGGCCGTCGGGCGGCTTATGTTGCGATCTTCGGCTTTGCCACTATCATGGCGACGTTCCTGGGAGTGAGCCTGCTGAGTGGACCGCATGGGTACGTGCCCACCCTTCGGCAGGGACCGTAGGGGCAGTAGGCAGTTGGCAGAGGGAAACAAAAGAGCAATTTGAAATAGGTAACCTGAAATTGGAAATCTGGAGTTTGGGATCTGAAATTTGAGATTTCAAATTTTCCCAGTCCCCAGCGCTCAGCCCCTATGGACTTGGCTCTTATTGGCATCAATGATCGCACCAGCAGTGGAGGTAGCGGGCTTCCGGTTTGATGACCTATGAATTTGGCCCTTGTTGGCATCAATCATCGCACGGCTCCGGTCGAGGTCCGCGAGCGGATGCATATCCCTGAACCCCGCCTGGCGCAAGCGATTTCCGACCTGATTCATCGTGAGGGTATCCACGAGGGGCTGATCCTCTCCACTTGCAACCGCGTTGAAGTAATGACTTCGGCAGAAGACAGCGTCGATGCTGAACCCCTCATCCAGCAGTTCCTGGCGGATCATCACCAATTGGACCTCGGCCCGTACCAGCGCTTCTTTTACCGCTACCAGCAGCAGGAAGTTGTGCGTCACCTGTTCCGGGTGGCCTCCAGTCTCGATTCGATGATTCTGGGCGAGCCTCAAATCCTCGGCCAGTTGAAGCGTGCTTATGCCCTGGCGCGCGAAGCCGGCGGGTTGAACGGCAGTCTGCAGGAGATCGTAAACCAGGCCCTGGCCGTGGCGCGGCGGGTGCGACGCGAGACGGCACTGGGGAGCGCCGCGGTTTCCGTCTCTTACGCCGCCGTCGAGCTGGCCAAGAAGATTTTTGGCAGCCTGGAAGGAAGGACCATCTTCGTAATCGGGGCTGGCAAGATGAGCGAACTGGCCGCCAAGTACCTGCTGCGCAGCGGGGCCAGCGCCATCTACGTCACCAATCGCACCTACGAGCGCGCCGTACAGCTTGCGGTGGCATTTCACGGCACCGCCATCGCCTTCGAACAGCTCTTTGAACACCTCCCCAAGGCTGACATCGTCATCAGCTCCACCGGTGCTGCCGGCTACATTGTGAACAAGGACCATGTCGCGAAAATCCTCTCGGCCCGCCGGAACCGTCCGGTGTTTTTCGTGGACATCGCGGTTCCGCGCGACATTGATCCCCTGGTCAACGAGTTGGATAATGCCTTCGTCTACGATATTGACGACCTGGGACAAGTGGTGGAGGCCAACAAGAAACAGCGCGCACGCGAGGCCGTTTGGGCCGAGGAGATTGTGCAGGAGGAAGTCCAGAAAACCATGCGCCGGCTCGCTTCGCGTGACCTCGTACCTACCATCGTGGCGCTCGAGGACCGGCTGAACGCCATCCGCGCGGGCGAAATAGAACGCTACCAAAGCCGGCTGGTCAATCTGACGCCCGAGCAACGTCAAGCCGTGGAAGCCCTCACCCGCGGCATCATGAACAAGATCCTGCACGGGCCCATCACCGAGCTCAAAAGCGGCGCCGGCCAGCCGGAACAAGTGGACCTCGTCAGGCTCGTCCGCAAGATCTTCGGGCTGGCAAACTGAAAGGGCAGTGACGAGTGACAAGTGACGAGCAGAAGTAGAGGTGTCAGGTGCCAGGCAAGCGTGGGCGGTAAATTTGCGACGACTGAGGCCCGGCTCCCGGGTTCTGTCTTCTGGTGGCCACTCCCCACCCTGTCACTGTGTTACTCCGGCTCGTCACTTGTCACTCGTAACTGGTCACTTCTTGAAGCCCCTTGGGACTTTGGAATCATGAAAGTCGTCATTGGTTCGCGCGGCAGTCAACTGGCGCTCTGGCAGGCCAACTGGGTAAAGGACCAGCTCAGTGCAGCCGGGCATGAAATTGCCATTGAGATCATCCGGACTACCGGTGACAAGTTGCAAAGTTATCCGCCCGAGCGGCCTCTCCCCGATACTATTGCCCAGAGCGTCGCCGAAGCAGGAACGAAGGGCTTGTTCATCAAGGAAATCGAGGAGGCCCTGCTGGCAGGCAGAGTGGACCTGGCTGTGCACAGCCTCAAAGACCTGCCGACCATTTTACCGGCAGGCCTGATTCTGGCTGTGGTGCCGCCCCGTGAAGATGCGCGCGACGTGTTCATATCTGCGGGCGGGAAACCTTTCGAGCAGCTCCCGGCGGGCGCGCGCGTGGGCACCAGCAGCCCCCGCCGGCAGACGCAGATCAGGCATCTCCGACGGGACCTGGAGCTCGTCGCCATGCGCGGTAATCTGGACACACGGCTTCGCAAGCTGAAACGGGGCGATTGCGCGGCGCTGGTTCTGGCGGCAGCGGGCGTCCACCGGCTTGGCCTGCGGGGGCACATCACCGGTTATTTTAGCTTCGACCAGATCTGCCCCGCCGTGGGACAAGGCGCGCTGGCGATCGAAATATGCCAGGGTCATGCGGAGTTGGCACGCGCGGTGACGCCGCTCGATGACCCGGCCACACACCTCGCCGTCCGCGCCGAACGCGCGATGCTACGGCGCCTGGGCGGAGGCTGCCAGGTCCCCATCGCAGCTTACGCGAATTTCGAGGACGCCTGGCTGCGCTTGCGAGGCGTCGTGGGCAGCCTGGACGGCAGCCGTTTGATTCGAGCCGCCGCCGCAGGCTCGGAGAAAGACCCGGAAAGCCTCGGCGCGGCGGTGGCTGAGGATTTGCTCAAGGGGGGCGCAAGGGAGATCTTGGAATCCGTAAGGTGAGCCAGCGAGAATTCGCTGTCAGTTCTCCATAGTGCTAAGTTGCAAAAGTTAGCGACACTATTTATCGGGGGCGGAAGGGCGGGGCTTTGGCCCCGCCGCTTACATCGCGTCGGAATGAGGACCTTTAGCCCCTGAAGCAACGTGGCTTCAGGGCCTAAAGGCCCGTTCAACCTCACGCCCTGAGGCGGCGGGGCTAAAGCCCCGCCCTTCCGCGAGCCACGAATAATTACGATTACTAATGCAACCAGGCACAAGTCCGTTGCCAGTCGCCACGAGATATCAGTCCAATTCAGATTGCAACGGATAACGAACCCGGCGCGGCGTGACCACGGACAAGCAATCAATGCGGGGCAAAGTCTATCTCGTCGGTGCGGGGCCGG
Source organism: uncultured Acidobacteriota bacterium (assembly GCA_963832915.1). GTDB lineage: Bacteria > Acidobacteriota > Terriglobia > UBA7540 > UBA7540 > CAVROP01. The sequence continues at coordinate 128,569 of CAWHWE010000038.1, read as the reverse complement.
GCGATCCCGGCCTTTTGACGCTCAAGGGCAAAGCCGTTCTCGAGCGCGCCGACTGTATTGTTTACGACTTCCTCGCCAACCACGAACTGCTTCGGTTCGCCCGTCCGGGTTCCCAAATGATCGTCGTCGGCAAACATGGGGAAAAACGCAAGATTTCGCAGGAAGAGGTCAACCAGCTTCTTATTTCAAAAGCACAGGAAGGGAAAGTGGTTTGCCGCCTGAAGGGCGGCGACCCCTTTCTCTTCGGACGCGGCGGCGAGGAGGCGCAGGAGCTGGCCAAGGCAGGAATCCCCTTTGAGGTCGTCCCTGGCGTCTCCGCTGGGCAGGCCGTGCCCGCTTATGCGGGAATCCCCGTAACTCACCGCGACTTTGCGTCTGCGGTCACCTTCGTCACCGGGCACGAAGATCCGAGCAAGCATGAATCGGGCATTGACTGGTCGGATGTTGCGGCATGCCGTGGCACGCTGGTTTTCTTCATGGGCGTGCGGAAGCTGCCGCAAATCACGGCCACGCTCATAGCTCATGGCCGGGACCCGCAAACGCCAGTGGCCGTCGTCCGCTGGGGGAGTTGGTCCAAGCAGCAGACCTTTACGGGCACGCTTTCGGACATTGCTTCAAAAACTATGGGAATCATGCCCCCGGCGGTCATCGTGGTGGGTGAAGTGGTGAAACTTCGCGAGGAGCTCAATTGGTTCGAGCGCCTGCCGCTTTTCGGCAAACGCATCGCGATTACCCGCAGGCACGAACAGGCCGGTGTGTTAAGAGAGGAGTTAACGGCGCTGGGCGCAGAAGTGATCGAGGTCCCTACCATCGAAATCCGTGACCCGGCCTCCTGGGAGCCGCTCGATTCGGCCATCGGGCGTCTGGAAGAGTTCGATTACCTGCTCGTGACCTCCGCCAACGGGGTGCGCAATTTCCTGCGCCGGCTCGAAGCTTGCGGGCGCGATGTGCGCGATTTGAAAGGCTTGACCATCGGCGCTATCGGCCCCGCAACCGCGGCAGAGTTCGCAAAGACCGGGGTGAAGGTTGACGTCGTGCCGCGCGAATACGTGGCCGAGGGTCTGCTTGAAGCCCTCGCTCATCGCGACCTCAACGGCAAGGCATTTCTGATTCCGCGCGCCAAAGTTGCTCGCGATGTCGTGCCGCGCGTGCTCATGGAAAAGGGCGGGCGGGTGGAAGTCGTCGAAGCTTATAAAACCGTCGTCCCCCAACTCTCCGTTGAGGAATTACGGCGCCTCCTCACCCCATCTCCGGATGTGATTACCTTCACCAGTTCATCAACCGCCGCCAATTTTTCTCGGCTCGCGGGCGCAAACAATGTCGCCGAACTGTTGCGCGGGGTCGCCATCGCCTCAATTGGCCCGATCACCTCGGAAACTATCAGGAAGCTTGGACTTGCTGTGACCATTGAAGCAGAGGAGTCCACGATGGCGGGGCTGGTAAGGGCCATCGAAGGGCATTTCAGGGGCCAGGCGCAGGGGGAATGAAATAGTATTACACCCATCTTCCGGAAGCTGCGGAGAATTCGACAAGGCGCGATTTCGGCTGGCGTGACCCCTTGAGCGTTCAGACAGGGGCACTCCATGGCGTGCCGATAGGGGGATTGCTTCTCAGCTTCCCCCGTGGGGGTATCAGCCATAGATTTTATTTATACCCCTCAAAAAGAGTTCTTCACTTGACAAGCCTGTCCAGTTCGGGCATTCTCGTTATCTGCTCAGTGTGAGGGCGCATTAGCAGACAAGAAGGATGAAATGAAATTCGGTTGCCAGGACGCTTGCGTTTGTTGTTGTCGTGCTTGTTGCATGCGCGCGCCTTCTGGCACGGGAGCATTGCCGACTTAAGAGTTTAGGCCAAGAGCGGTCAGAGCAAAGCCCACTTGCCAGAGGAAGCGATGGCGAGTGGGTTTTTTTGTTTTCGGCCAATGCCACCCCACGCGGCGGGAGGGAAAGAGACTGATGAGCACCACACGGCAGGAAACCAAGGCCCAGCGGGTCGAACGACTCAAACGCGAGAAGAATGCCTGGGAACACTTGGATGAGATCCGCGAGTTTGCCCGCAAGGGCTTCGAGTCGATCCCACCCGAATGGCTGGGCACGTACTTCCGCCCCTGGGGCGTCTACACGCAAGGCGACGGTGCGGGCGTGACGGGTGGAAAGGGCGGCGAAGGCAAGGCGCTGCCTTACTTCATGGTGCGCATCCGTGTTCCCAACGGCCTGCTGGTCTCGCACCAAGTGCGCACCATCGCAGACGTCGTGGGCCGCTGCGCGCGTGGCGTGGCCGATCTCACCGTCCGCCAGAACGTGCAGTTGCACTGGGTGACGATCGAATCGCTCCCCGATTTGCTCGAGAAGCTGTGGCGCGCGGGGCTCACCACCATGGGCTCCTGCGGTGACGACACCCGAAACATCACGGGCTGCCCGCTGGCTGGGATAGACGGCGACGAGATTTGCGACGCCTCACCTCTGGTGGCGCAGGCCACCACTCTGCTGGTCGGGAACCCCGACTTTTACAATATGCCGCGTAAATTCAAGATCTGCATTACAGGCTGCCGCGTCTGGTGCTCCTATCCCGAAGTCAACGACGTGGGATTGACTGCCGTTACTCGCACGCTGAATGGGCATCCCGAAGTCGGTTTCTCACTGCGGGTCGGAGGCGGGCTGTCGGCTGAACCGCTGTTTGGCCAGCGTCTGAACGCGTTCGTATGCTGGAATCAGGTAACTCCCGTCATACAAGGTGTGGCCGAAATCTTCCGCGACGCCGACGTACTCCGTGAGAGCCGCGAGCGCGCCCGCCTGAAGTACCTTTTCATGCGCCACGGGTGGACCGCCGCGAGTTTCAAGGCCGAGCTCGAGCGGCGCATCGGATTCAAACTGGATCCGATGGTCGAGGAAGCCCCCCCCGCCGATATCTACCGCGATCATGTTGGAATTCACGCCCAGAAACAGCCCGGATACAGCTACGTGGGTGCGGCAGTCCTGCGTGGGCGGATCACGGGACAGCAGTTGCATATCGCGGCGGACCTTGCGGACCGCTTCGCCTCGGGCGAACTGCGCACCACCAACATGCAGAATCTGCTCATCGCTAATGTCCCCCAGCGTCACGCCGACGAACTGGCTCGAGAGCTGGACGGCATCGGACTACAGACTGGGGGCTCCAGCTTCGCCCGCGGGGCGATTGCCTGCACGGGGACGGAGTTTTGCAAACTCGCGATTACGGAAACCAAAACCTTCACGCGCTGGCTGGTGGAGGAACTCGAAGAGCGCCTGCCGGAATTCGACCAGCCATTGAAGCTGAACGTCACCGGCTGCCCCAACAGTTGTGGCCAGCACTGGATTGCCGACGTGGGCATTGAGGGCAAGAAACTCAGGACCAACGGCAAGTTAGTGGACGCTTATTACTTCTTCGTGGGCGGCGCCGTAGGCGAGCACCAGGGCTTTGCACGCCCCATCGGCTACCGCTGCGCAGCCACCGAGGTTCCGGACGCCATTGAGCGCCTGCTGCGTGCCTACTTGGACGAACGATTCCAGGGCGAAAACCTGCGCCAGTACTTCGCTCGCCACAGTGATGAGGAACTACGGACTTTTCTGGCCGGCAATGAGATGATGGCCGTTGCCCGCGACCCCTCGCCCGGACGCGTCCCGCACGGTGTGGAGGGGTGATCGGCAACCGCAAGGAAGTTCAGGACAAAAGGATAAGGAGCGGACCACGTCTTATAATCATATTGTAATCAAACCGCACGGCGAGCAACTCATCAACCCGAGCCGTCAAGGAGCCAACCATGCTTGAGTTTTGGATTGGCGCCGCAGGTGGACTTCTGATTGGGTCCACCGGGGCAGGCCTGGGACTGCTCGTGACGCCGCTGCTTATTCTGGCAGGCTACAACCCTGTCGTTGCCGTCGGAACTGGGCTAGGGGTTTCGGTCGTCTCAAAGGTGGTGGGGGCTCTGGTGCACGACCGTCTGGGGCATTGGCCGGGACGGGAGGTGTGGGTGCTCCTCGCTGGAGGCGCTGCCGGCGTCGCGGTGGCATGGTACATCATATCGGCGGTATTGCTGCCCGCTCGGATTGACCACGATGCCTGGCTGAAGCACGCGCTCGCCGTCGTGCTGCTCCTGGCCGCGGTTGCGCTACTCAAGATCGATCGCTCCCGTGGCCGGCGCCTGGTGGCCGGTGGCAAAAGTCGAGCCCTGCTGCTTCCCATCGGGATTGGCGTCGGGACGCTACAGACGCTGACCTCGGCAGGCTCGGGCGGCCTGTTGACCCCCATCCTCGCCTCGACGACAGATTGGGAGGTGCCCCAGATGGCAGCGGTGAGCAACCTTTTCGGGGCCCTTGTCGGTGCGTTGAGCGTCGGACTCTACCTCAAGCTCGGCGATTTCAATGTGCAACTCTTCGGCAAGGTTCTCCTGGGCTTGCTGCCGGGAGTGGTGGTGGGGAGCCTGATGTCGCGCCGGATTTCACGCTACTGGTTCGTGCGCGGTATCGTCGCCATAACCGCGGTGATCGGAGTGCGGTTGCTGTTCGCGTAGAGCTTCTAACCCAATATGGAGGAAATGAATGAGTTCTGTAATCGAAGAAATTAAGCTGCGGCAGGCAGAGGCGGAGACCTGGAGTGCTGCCGAGTTGGTAGACTTTGGTCTACAACGATTCAGTCCTAAGATCGCTATTGCGTCGAGCTTTGGCGCAGAGGACGTTGTGCTGATTGACCTTGCCGCCCAAATACGCCCGGACTTTCGCGTCTTCACCCTGGATACTGACTTTCTGTTTCCGGAAACTTACGCACTTATCGACGACCTCGAGCGTCGCCTTCACATTAAGGTGGAGCGCACCAGGCCTCGGCTTACGCCGGAGGAGCAGGCGCAGGAGTTCGGCGCGGCGCTCTGGAGCCGCGAGCCCGACCAGTGTTGCAACATCCGCAAGGTCGAGCCACTCACCAAGAAGCTCGGCGATCTCGACGCCTGGATCACGGGTATCCGTCGCGACCAGGCCCCCACACGAGCCAACGCGCGAAAGCTCGACTGGGACGCCAAGTTTGGGCTGGTTAAGATCAACCCTCTGGCCGACTGGACGTGGGAGCAGGTGTGGGATTACATCCGGTCGCACCAAGTGCCCTACAATCCTCTGCACGACCAGAGTTACCCCAGCATCGGGTGCACTTATTGCACGCGTCCGGTGCAGGCGGGCGAAGATCCGCGGGCCGGTCGCTGGACAGGCTTCCAGAAGACCGAATGCGGTCTCCACGCCAAAGGCTGATTTCGTTCTCGCTTTTGGGTTTTTGATTTTCGCATAGGGGTCAAGAATGAGCTTATTTCCAGTGTTCATGAAACTAACTGGCCGTCCGTGCCTGGTGGTGGGAGCGGGCCGAGTGGGCGAGCCTAAGATCGGCGGCTTGGTGGCGGCCGGAGCAGCGATTAAAGTCGTCGCGCCGGAAGCCACGCACGCGGTGGCGCAATGGGCGCGTGCCGGCCAGATATCCTGGCAGCCGCGCCGCTTTGAACCCTCCGACCTGTCCGGTGTTTTTCTCGTGGTGGTTGCGACGTCGTCCCGCGAGCTGAACGACAGCATTTACCGTGAAGCACAGCGACGCGACGTCTTATGCAACGTGGTTGACGATCCGCCGCGTTGCGACTTCTACTACCCGGCGGTGGTTAATCGCGGCCACCTGCAGATCGCGATTTCAACTAATGGGCAGAGTCCGGCTTTAGCGCAACGCCTGCGAGGGGAACTCGAACAGCAGTTTGGGCCCCCCTACGAGGTGTGGGTGGAAGCAGTGGGCCGGGAGCGCCAGCGCCTTCTCGCGCTTCCCTTGGATTCCGAAGTGCGCCGCCGCATCCTTCACGCCCAGGTAACACAAGAGAGGTTTGAAGAATTCGTTCAGGGCCGAGGGCTTGGACAGCCTCGATAGAAAGTCAAGATTCGCAGATAAAAGGCATTCTATCCGTAATTCACTCTGTCAAATTGCGATGTTGCTGCATCGCAGAAATTCTTGGCAGCAATAATTCATTTGGGTATCATCAAAAACAATATGATTAAGATTCCTTCTCAATGTTGTTGTTGCACCGCGCCCTGCGCAGGGTGTTGCCGGCCGCTCTGTATCTAGCCGGCCCGCCGAACGTTGAGCAGGAATACTCCGAAATCACCTCTGTAAGGTTTTTCCTGTTTCTTTTCGTCTCGTAGGCCGGCTCGAGCAAGTTGTCCCTTGCGCCTTGGGTGGACGCGCTTTTCTAAACTCGTCCCCCTTTGATGGACGTGCCGTCTCATTAATGAGCGGCAAACAACCTGGGCTCACAAAAAACCAAAATCCAAGGGATGCGCCGGTCAACCGGATGCCCCCACACCTACGAGGAGAGTGCAATGCGAAAGCGATTCATGGAATCAGAATTCCCCCCATTCCGGCCTGCGCCCGAACGCGGGAACGTGACCAACCGCGTGCGCCTTCGGGCGCGCTTCCTTATTCGCCTACCGATCTTGTTGCTGGCGATATCTCTCGGGCCATCGCCGGTTCGGGGGCAAGCTGAGGCCTCAATTTCGGGCCTTGCCACCGATGCCACCGGCGGCGCCATCCCTCAAGCCACCGTCCGGATTATCGACACGGAGAAGGGTGCGGTTCGCACGGTCCTTACCGACGGCGCCGGCCGATACGTAGCTCCTCTGCTTGCGGTAGGTACGTACGAGGTATCGGCCGAAAAGGCAAGTTTTAACACGGTGAAGCGGAGTGTTTCGCTTGTGCTGGGACAACACGCCAATGTCGATTTGACGCTCCCCCTCGCAGGAATCCGCCAAGCGATTCTGGTGGAAGCGGCCCCCTTTGCCCCCGCGGTGAACACCGCCGATGTATCGGGACTCGTCAACGAGCGCCAGGTGAAGGACCTGCCGCTGAACGGCCGGAGTTATGACCAACTCCTCACGCTGAATCCCGGAATTGTCAACTACACGTCGCAGCGGTCAGGTGGGACCGGCACATCAAATTCTGTTGTCGGCAACATGTTTGCCGTTTCGGGCCGCCGCCCGCAGGAGAATCTTTACCTCCTGAACGGCGTGGAATTCACCAGCGCGTCGGAGGTCAACAACACACCGGGAGGGACGAGCGGGCAACTTCTGGGCGTGGACGCCGTGCAGGAATTTGCGGTGGTCAAGGACACTTACGGCGCCGAATACGGGAAACGCCCCGGTGCCCAGATCAACATCGTGACCGCCTCCGGCTCGAACCAGTTGCACGGCAACGCCTATGAGTTCCTACGCAACAGCGCCCTGGACGCACGGAATTTCTTCGATCAGGCCCATATTCCCAACTTCGAGCGCAATGAGTTCGGGGGATCCTTGGGCGGGCCGGTAAAGAAGGACAAGACATTCTTGTTCGGGAACTACGAAGGCTACCGTCAAGTTCTGGGTCTGAGCGATGTGACGCTCGTGCCGGACGCTACTTCGCGTGCGGCTGCCGTGGCCAGCATCCGACCATTGCTGGGCTTGTGGCCCGTGGCCAACGGGCCGGAACTGCTCACCTCGACAGGGGCGAATAGTGGAATCGCCAAGGCCTTCAGCAATCCCCTTCAGCATATCCGCGAGGATTTTGGAACGGCACGCTTGGACCAAAATCTCTCCGCTAAAGATTCCTTCGCGGGCATTTACACCGTGGACGATAGCGGCTCCAATTCGCCGACCACCAATCCGTTCAGCGTCACCGATATTTTCTTGCGTGAGCAGGTGGCGAGCCTGAGCGAAACTCACCTTTTTTCCCCCTACATTCTCAACAAGGCCACGTTCGGATTCTCCCGCGGAGGCTTCTATTTTGACAGCGGAGTCACCGGGCCGGCTTCCGCCGTGCCGGGCGGTTGGGTCCATGCGGGCCAACCGGTTGGCGCCGTCGTGATTGGCGGCGGCACCACCCTTAACGGAGCATCGCAACTCACCAACGGCGGCACCAATGCGGGAAGCAACCTCTCGGCCGTGCGCAATCTGTTCACGGCCACCGATCAGGTCAGCCTCACCCATGGCATCCACTTGATCACGGTAGGCGGGTGGTTCCAGCGGGTGCAATCCAACACCAATTTACTAAACGACCAGTACGGACAAGCTTCGTTTTCCAACCTGCCGGGCTTCCTGGCCGGGACCGTGAGCACGTACACCTACGCCCCCGCCTATACGCCGCTCTCGTGGCGATCGCTCGAGGGTGCATTTTTTGCTGAGGACGCGATGAAACTGCGGCCGAGCCTCGAACTGCGTTTGGGTTTCCGGGGTGAGTTTACGAATGGCTGGAACGAGGCGCACGGACGCGCTGCGAATTATGTTCCGGGCGCGAATGGAGTGCTCTTGACCCAGCCGGTGATCGGCAGCTCGGTGATCTCCGAGAATAACGCCAAGTTCCTTCCGGCCCCCCGAGTGGGTCTGGCGTGGTCCCCCTTCGCCTCGAAGAAAACCGTAATCCGCGCGGGGGGTGGTCTGTATTACGCGCTGAATGATGCCTTAGATTACCGCCTGGACCAAGTCGCTCCCTTCAATACCGTGTACGCGGACAAGAGTATTCCGTTTTCAAGCATCGTTCCGGATGCGACCTACAAGGCGGCAAAGATCGTTCCAAGTGGGGTGCAGCCGAATCTCCAGACGCCGGCGGTTGAATCGTACACCCTCAGAATCGAACAATACCTTTCTCCCAACACCACCCTCAGCCTCGGATACATTGGCTCCCACGGATACCACGAACTTCTTTCCATCGACGCCAACGTTCCGGTTCCAACGATTTGCCCGGCGTCGCCGTGCCCGGCGAGCTACCCGGCAGGGACCTGGTACAACTCCTCCACCGCCCCGCTGGCCAACAGTGCCCTCACGAATTCCACCCACTGGTTCTCGGAGGGCGTGAGCTCCTATAACGGTCTCGAAGTAGACGTAAACCATCACTTCAGACACGGGCTGCACTTTCGCGGCGTCTATACATATGCGAAGGCTCTCGACGATGGCGACAGCTTAAATACCAGCGTCGCGACCAATTCTCCCGCGTTCGCTTCCAACCCCCTTGCGCCACGTTGGGACTATGGCCGGGGCTCATTTGACATTCGCCACTCCGCGGTCATCAATGCGATCTACGACCTCCCGTTTGGGAGGGGTAAGGCGTTTCAGGGTAGCCCCTGGGTGGATCGCGTGTTCGGAAACTGGCAACTCAGCGGAATTGAAACCCTGCAATCCGGCTTGCCCTTCACACCGCAATTGTCTTATAACCCCGCCAACGATGGCGACAGCCGCAATCCGGTTCGGCCGTCCTGGAATCCCAACTTTAAGGGCCCGGTGATCGAAGGCGGGGCCAGCCAGTACTTCAATCCCGCGGCCTTCATCCAACCCCTTGCTGGCACGTACGGCAACGTCGGCCGAAACATACTCCAGGGAGCAGGATTGGCCACGACAGACTTGTCCCTGGCGAAGAAGATCCATCTTTCCGAACAGGTCGGCCTGCAGTTCCGCGCCGAGTTCTTCAATGTGCTTAACCACACGAACTTCAACACGCCGAATCCGGTCGTCTACACCGCGGCAACGGGAGGGCCCTCGCCTACAGCCGGGGTGATCACTTCGACCGCAACCACCTCGCGGCAGATCCAGTTCGGATTGAAATTGTCGTTCTAGTGCAGTGTCCCGTAATTAGCTGGACAGTGTAGCGCCCTGCGGGACCGGCGCTGCGTCGAACGCCCTGTCCAGTTATTTCTGGGACACTACACTAGCTAGCATGAATTTAGCCCCACGGCTTGTAAATCAGAATAGGTCGCCCGCTATCAAGTCCGGCGGGCGTCATCACGGGCACGTCAACGACTTCACGGCAGATTCAGTTTGCCCTAAAGCTGGTTTGGTAGATCGGCGCAGACCGCCCCTTTGCTCCTGCCCGTGCGAGGGCTTGGGGAGAGCACGGGCCAGGGGCAAAAGGAAAAAGTCCGAATCCGCTAGAGGTTGAGCAACTCGCGCAGCTTGCGGGTTTGGGCTCGGGAGACAGGGATTTCCGTCTGCTTGCGATCCTGCATCTTGAGCTGATAGGAACTCTTGAACCAGGGGACGACTTCCTTGATGTGGTTCACGTTCACCAGGTAAGAGCGGTGGACTCGCCAGAAAACCTTGGGATCAAGATTACCCTGGAGCTCTTCCACGGTGCGGAAGTTGGATATGCCCTCGAGGTCGCGCGTGCAGACGCTGATGACGCCGTCCTCGATACTGGCAAAGATGACTTCCTCGGAATCAACCAGGAACAAGCGTCCCTGGCTTTTCACGATCAGCTTGTTCTTCTGTGCCGCGGGTCGCTCTTCCATCATTTGCACCAGGCGGTCGAGCTTATCATGGGTTGAGGCGGCGGTTTCGATCATGTAGCGCAGCTTGGTGACGGCCTTCTCGAGCCGCGGCTTGGCGATGGGCTTCAACAAATAGTCCAGGGCATTCACTTCGAAGGCCTGCACGGCGTAGTTATCATAGGCCGTGGCGAAGACAAAGTATGGAAGACGGACCTTCTTTTCGAGCAGCTTCTTGATGACCCCAAAACCATCCAGGCCGGGCATCTGGACGTCAAGAAAGGTAACCTGAGGATTCAACTCGCGGATCAGGTTCAAGGCTTCCACGCCGTTCTTCCCTTGCCCAACGACTTCCACGTCCGGAAACCCCTTCAGGAGGAACGCCAATTCGTCGCGCGCGGGCTGTTCGTCGTCCACAATCAAAGCCGCAATCTTCATAAGATACAATTTACTCCAGCAGGCGCTAGGGCTACAAGCGCCAGGGTGGCGCTCCGCCCTGTCAATGCGCCCATTATACCCAACTTTTTGCCCCTTGGAACCCAGAAAAGCAAGGTGCGAGGGCAGCCGTTTCACGAATCAGCAAATGCCGTCCTTGGATCCAGTTGAAGATTTGGGGGTGTCCCCTTTTGAGCGTAGCGCCGACCCCGCAGGCGCGGGGTCGGCACGTGCCGGTCCCGCGCCTGCGAGACCGGGTCCACGTGTCAAATTAGAAGAGCACCAAGATTCGCAGCATAGCGACAACACCGGCGCCATGTGCTAGGATTGCGGCTGTCGCCAAGCCCGAGGATCGCGGCGGCAATCGCCCTGACAGGCGACAAGCCGCAATAGAATGCGATAGAAATCCGGTGAGGTGCCTTCATGAAATGTTGTACTGTTTTCGCGCTCGTTCTGGGAAGTGCCTTCGCACTGTCGTCCGGCGCACCGCAACTCTCCGCCCAAGGCTGCAAAGACGAGGAAGGAATGGTTGCCGATTACAAGACGGCCGTGACGGAGCTGGTGGAGACTGTAAAAAGGGAAAGTGTGGCGGATTTCGGCAAGGCTTTTCACCAAAAAACCGTCTCGACCAAGCTGATGCTCTTTGGCAACATGGTGGACGGCCTGATCGATTGCTTGCAGAAACGCGCTAGCGACCCTGCCACCTCGAAAGATGATGCCGATGCTGCGAAAGGCAAAATCGCCGCATCCAACAAGCTCAAGGATACGATAAAGCAGGACCGCGACGCGCTTAAGGCTGCGCAGAGTGACAAGAACGCCAAAGCCCTTATCGAGAAATTCGCTTTCGCTGGTTGAGAGTGCTGATTCGAGTCTCGGGTTCGTGCGCTTCGCGGGCCGCCCTTGCGAACTGGCCAGAGGGTTACCTGTGCGGTCTCTGTAAGGGCCTATCACCATGTCTGAGCAGACCCAAAACGGAGGGTGTTTTTCGTGCCTAAGCAGCTTCACGTCCTCAGCAGCAGAGAAATCTACAAAGGCCGGCTGATCCAATTGAAAGTTGACCGCATCATCGAGCCGAGCGGTGTCAGGGCAGAGCGGGAGGTCGTCCACCACCCGGGATCGGTCGTGGTTCTTGCCCATTCGGATGATGGCCGCATCATATTGGTGAGGCAATACCGGTACGCGACGAGACAGTTTCTTTGGGAATTGGTCGCCGGGGGTCTCGAGCCACGGGAGAGACCCCTCGCTGCCGCGCGGCGCGAACTCTTGGAAGAAACCGGCTATCGCGCCAAGAAATTCCGGCCCTTATTCGACTTTTTTCCCAGCCCAGGGATCATTTCAGAGAAGATGTTCCTGGTCGAAGCGACTGAACTTACACAGTCAAAAGCTCAACCCGACCCCGACGAGCGGATCGAGGTCGGGCACTTCACCCCGGTGCAGGTTAGGAGGATGATCAAGTCCGGGCGAATTCGCGACGCCAAGACCCTGGTGGGAATTTTCTGGTTTCTTCTTACCTAACATAATAATGACTAATTAGTAATATATGATGAGGACTTGGGCACCAACATTTCACTTGACAAGCCTGCCCTGCAAAATATATGAATAAATGGTAAGGAGTCAGTAAGGTGTCTCGCCGGGAACGTGTGCGTAGGGGGTAGCCGAGGTCCAGTGGGATTCTCGGCTTTTTGTATTTTGGGACGCTCCGACGCGGCGGTAACCGCAAAGACCAGTTAAGGAGGGCGCAAGTGGCAAGACTTCAAGGCAAGGTAAAGTGGTTCAACAACAGCAAGGGATATGGCTTCATCGGCCAGGAGGGCGGAGCTGACGTTTTTGTCCATTACTCGGCCATCCAGGGTGAAGGCTTCAAGACCTTGCAAGAGGGCGACACAGTAGAGTTCGAGATCACTCAGGGGCAGAAGGGACCTCAAGCCGACAAGGTCGCAAAGGTCGGGTAACCGGCAGCATCCGTTTAAGCATTTCCTGGCCCAACCCTCGCGGTTGGGCCTTTTCATTTCCCCGCCACATGGCTGTCAGGCGTCAGCCCTACGCTCTCAGCAAGCAGCCCACTGGTCATTCTCTGGCTGACGGCTGAAAGCTGAGAGCCTTATTCCTTCCTTTCCTGCCAACCTGAGCTTGCTTTCTGTGCGGCGGAGGGGGACAATATGTTAATGCGCAGGGCGGGTCAGGAATAGGCTAAAGGATTTTGCCCGGGACGCGCCTTTATAACCGGATGGGCTAGTGGATCAGGAAGCGCTTTTGCGCAGTCGTTTAATGAGGTGAAACTTAATGAATAAAGCACTCACGGCAATCACGCTGATGAGTTTTCTCGCAATCACGGCTTGGGCACAGGAAGGTGAGGCGCCCATGGTACTGCCCCATCGCAGTGGCCTGGAGGCGACTCGCACCGTACCCTCCATGCCTTCGGATACCGTCACCGTTCCCGCAGAAACCCAAGTCAGCATTCAGATGCTCTCCGGACTCCACACCCAGATCAACCACGCAGACGACCTCGTCACCGCCCGACTACTGCAACCCGTCTTGGTGGGGGGGCGCATCGCGCTGCCTAGCGGCAGCATTCTCGATGGCCGCATCACCATGATCCGCAACTCCGGCCATGTTCACCGTCCCGCGGAGCTTGGACTCCGCTTTGACAAGATCGTTCTGCCGGACGGCCAATCTGAGCCGATGGCAGGTGTCCTGGTAGTGATGGACAAGTCCAGCAAACTTGATTTGCACGTTGACGCGGAGGGCCATTTGACCTGCGGGCGCGCGCTTTCTTGGAAAACGCTTATCGGTGGAGTCGGGCTGGGAAGCTTTGGCGCCATCAAAGCCGTGGCCTCCGGCGCTACAGCCGCTTCCATGAGCCTCTCCCTCGCGGGCGCCGCGGCGATCGGTTACGAGATCCTGTGGCCGAAGGGACACGACGTGAATCTGCCCCCCGAGACTCGTTGCCTCATACGCCTGAGCTACCCGCTCACGGTTCGTGTTTCCACGTAATCCGGCAGCCCCTGGCACGAGCCGTACTATCCCAGTTTGCGGAGCGCGGGAATCTCAATAAGTTTCAGGCCCCTAATCCAGGATGTTGAATCGCCTTCTGCATGAAGTACTGAGCGGCCCTGCCACTGTGCGGCCTGCCATCCTGGAAGGCCGGTGGGGAAGGGACGGCGCTTGGCAGACTTGGCTGGCGACGCACCCGGTCAGTGTGCTGGAAGGGGGGATCGAGGCGTTCCAAGAGCTTGCTCCGTGGATTGCGAAGCACGCGCAAAAGTTTCCCGCAGGCGCTGCGATCGGTTTCCTTTCCTATGAGCTGGGGCGTCACTTCGAGCCTGTCTCACTTGTCGTGGACAGTTCTCTGCCGGATGTCTCCTTCGCCTATTATCCAATCCTTCAAGCGCTGCCCTTTGCGGAAACCGGGGGGGAGATAGAGCCCTCGGCTGGAAACACCCCATTTACGGCTAACTTTGATCGTGTCTCTTACCGGAATGCCCTCGCAAGGATCAAGGCGTATATTGCCGCCGGAGACATTTACCAAGCAAACCTGACGCGTCAATTCACGGTGAACCTTGGCGCAACCTCCCCGGCGCGGATCTTCGAACGCGTGCGCCGTAGTCTCGCGCCCTTTCGCGCCTTTCTAAAGAGCCCGGCTCGAACCATCATCAGTAACTCGCCGGAGAGGTTCTTTCGAGTTTCAGGCGACCGGATCCTCGCCAGCCCCGTCAAGGGCACCATCGCCCGCCAAGGTGCTGAGGAGGACAAAGTGAAATCGAAGTTGCTCGCCAGCGCCAAAGACCGGTGCGAGAACGTGATGATTGTTGACCTTTTGCGTAACGACCTGGGTCGTATCTGTAACTATAATAGTATCCGCGTGCGGCTCTGGGAGACGGAAAGCCTGCCCCACCTTTTGCACCTGGTTTCTCATGTCGAGGGTACTCTTCAACGCGGAGTCGGACTTTGCGAAATTCTGCGGGCGTTGTTTCCTTGCGGCTCGATCACCGGCGCGCCGAAGATTCGGGCGATGCAAATCCTCGCCGAGACCGAACAGGTGGCGCGAGGCGTCTCCATGGGCGCGCTGGGCCTGATTCGCGGGCTTCCCGCGTCGAACCATTGTACAATGGACTTCAGCGTGGCGATTCGCACCATGTGCATTGCAGACGGCCGGGCCGTGTTCAATGTGGGGGGAGGCATCGTAGCTGACTCGCAGGCCGAGGAAGAATACGCAGAGCTGATGCTCAAGGCCCAGCCACTGCTCGAAGCTCTGGCCTGTTGCTGAAACTTCTACTCGAAGGACTTACCCAAATTTATGGACAGCTTGATCTTTCATAATGACCGCCTCATTCCCTTGCCGGAAGCGCATCTCTCGCCGGGCCAAATGGGGCTGCTGATGGGCTGGGGCGTGTTCACCACTTTACGGATATACGCAGGGAGGCCTTTCGCTTTCCACCGACATTGGGCTCGGATGTCGCACGACGCGGAGCGGCTGGGGATGAACCTTGCCTACGAGCAGGAGGCCGTTCGCCTGGCGGTTGCCAGGCTGGCAGAGGCCAATAATCGGCCTGAGGGCATGGCGCGGGTGTCGTTCCTGAAGAACCACGGAGGGCTTTGGGCGCAAGCGGGCAACCGTCCCGAGACGGACCTGCTGATTTTCACGCGGGAACTTGTTCAATGGCCGGCGACACATCGACTCAAGCTTCAACCGCACGCCATTTACTCTGCCACGCGGCTGGCGGGAGCCAAGATGTTGTCCTGGGCTCAGAACGCCGCACTGCTTGAACAGGCCCACGCGGAGGGATATGACGACGTGTTGCTCCTCAACGAGAGGGGCCAAATCGCGGAGTGCACAGCGGCAAATATTTTCCTGGTTCGCGGGGGCAGGGTTCTGACCCCGCCACTTTCAGCGGGCTGCCTGCCCGGTGTCACCCGCGACGTTCTGCGTGAGGTCGTGCCTCGGGCTGGTTTCGAACTCCTCGAGGAGAACCTGACCCCGGAGGACCTCTCCTCGGCAGCCGAAGTCTTCATCAGTTCCACCACCCGTGAAGTCGCCGCTGTGGGAAGCATCGACTCGCAGAGGGTCTTCAACGCCCCGGGAAAGACTACCGTGACAATCGCACAGTCCTTTAAGGACTACGTCAGATCGCATTTGGAAGCCTGTTAGGAAATGACCCCGCCCCTCCCTTCACAAAGCCACGCCACCGGCGCCCCGACGCGACGGGGCAGGCGCCCATGCTGCACCACCTCTTAGTGAGCAGAAGGTGCTGATGGCGTGCCCGGGATATTCATGGGATGAGTGGCCCGTCCGCTCTTGGCTTCAGCCATTTCAATATGGTACTTGTCCAGGACAGTGGCGGTGGCTTGTTCGAACTGAGTCAGCGCCTTGGCGTAATTCGAGCGCGCCCTGGCTTCATTGCCCTCGGCGCTTGTCACGTCACGCTGTGCCTGAATGACGAGAAACGGCACAGACTCTCCCAAGAGGAACTTCTTCTGTTCTCCCTCCAGGGTTTCCTTGGCAAGCCCAGTTGCCTCCTTGGCCGAGTCGATTTGGACCTGGGCCTGGGTCACGGCGATCACCGCGTTGCGCACGTCCTGCTGGATCTGGTTTATTCTTTGTTGCAACTGAACGCGTATCTGTCGCTGCTGGATCAGGGCGGTCGCCTCGTCAGCCTGAGCGGCGCGGTTGCGAATGGGAATCGTCAAGTTGACTCCGAAGGAGTAGTCGGGATATCTGTTGTGGATTACTTGCGTGAGCGCCTGCGGAGCCCCTCCCGGAACGTAGCCCAGATATCCCTCAGGACAGGTCGGCTCATAGAGAGGATTGCCTCCGCAGAGGAAATGCCCTGAAAGTCCCGTTGGCGCATAGCTGGCAAAAACGTTCAAGGTGGGCAGTAATCTATTGCGGACCGCCTGGATAGTGATGTCCTGGTTTCGCATGCTCAGATAGGCCTGTTCGATCTCCGGCCGGTTCTTGACTGCCTCGGAGAGAGCCTGCTCCAGTGAAGGAATGTCATTCGGCATTGGTTCGGGCAGCTTATCAGTAGGCTCGATACCTATGCCTGCGAAGTCAGTATCGACGTGTTTGGCGAGCGCGGTTTTCAAGGTTTCTTCTTGCTGATGGTAACTCGTTTGGGCAACGATCAGGTCCTGCCGCCGGGCGGCGACTTCTGACTTGGCGCGCGTGATCTCGATAGCCGCTAAGGCCCCGATTTCCACCTGACGCGTGTTATCTTTCAGGAGCGTCTGCGCGGTCTTGAGCGCTTCTTCAGCCACTCGGACGTCATCGCGGTAATAAAGGAGATCCCAATACAGATTCACGACCTGAGCGATGGTGGTAATGACCTGCGCCCGGAATGCGCTGTCGGTCACCTTGAGGTCGTTCCTTGCGATGCGCAAAGATGAAGCATTAGCACGGTAGCCAAAGCCATTCAGAAGGTTTTGGCTAAGAGTAATAACCATGCCCGAGGGCACTTCAGGGTTGATCAGCGAGGTCAAGGCGGTGGTGGTCTGGCGATCTCCATACATTCCAATTACGTAACTGGTCCCCGTCATGAAACCCTGGCCGTAGTAGGCTTGGTAACTTGTCTCCTGCTGGTTCAGGAAGGAAAGACCCGTGAGGGCGGCTGTTCCCAGAGGGGTGGTGTTCTGGTCCCAACCCATGGAGAAACCGGCGACCGGGTCGCAACAGGCAAGCGAGCCGGCATTCTTCGCGGTGCTGCCGGAGAAGCCTGCACCGCCCGCGCCGCTACTTCCTCCGCCCCCTCCGGTGGTCGTGCTGGAGCCGATGGCCCCGCCAAACAGCGCGTTCGAGATCGTACTGACACCCTGCACACCGCGCGCCGCTGCACCTGCCCTAGTACGGAGATAATCCGCCTGCGCTAAAGGTATCTGGAACCGCGCCACATCGATATCCAGATTGTTTTCGAGTGCCAACGCAATGGCATCCTGAAGGGACAGCCACAGCTTCCCCTCACGAATGAGGTCGTGCAACCGTGGAGAGTTGTCCATTCTTGGCTGGGGGACGAAGAGGGGCGCGAAGGAATCGAAAACATTCGGGAATGAGTGAGTATTGCTATAGTTAAAGTCCATCACTTTCGGGCCGCCTCCCACCAGGCCCGAGTCCCGAGCCTGTTGACCCCGGACCTCGATGGTTTGGATCAAAGTAACTAGGACCACCACTCCCAAGATGAGAACCAAGCTACGACTTGTCAGCAGCTTCATAACGATTTGCGCTCCTTTCAGACTTTGAATCATTCATACGTGGCCAGCAAGCCATAAGTTTCGTAAGATGATTTGCACAGTATAACCAATAATGCCGATTTGTAACCTCTATTCTGCTTTGCCGGAAGAGATTCATGCGTGGCGCGGGGCGTTCTGCCCTAGGATCGTAGGACAATCACACAACGTTCACCTGCCCGTTGTCTGCGCTCCCGCCACGGCGAGTGAGTTGAGGGACACAAAAGGGAAGAGGGAACAGGGTATAGGGAATAGAAAATAGCGAACAGGACCCCGAAACCTGTTCCCTGTACCCTGTACCCTGGCACCCGACACCTATTCATACCGCAACGCCACCATGGGATCGATCCTGGTCGCTCGCCACGCGGGGATGTAACAAGCAAGGAGGGCAATTCCCCCTAGCAGCAACGATACTAGCGCAAGCGTTGCCGGGTCTGCTGGCCGGACACCGGACAGCAAACTCGCCATCAATCGCGTCAGCCCGGGCGCGGCTCTTAAGCCAACCGCGGTTCCGATCGCCGCCAGCACCATCCCTTCCCCTAAGACGAGCATCAGGATCTCGCGGCGCGTCGCACCCAATGCCATGCGCACGCCCAACTCATGCGCACGGCGGCTTACCGCATAGGACATCACGCCATACCTGGATTCTTTGCCAGCATCCGCAAGCCGTATTTAAGGTCCTGAAAAACCGTGCCCATCCTGAGCCTCCAACTGCACCCGATGCGGCCTCGAATTTGAAAACTGTCGCCTACTTAACTGCTACAACTACGAGCGTTGCATCGTCCTCGAAGCGACCACCACTATATTTGGCCACCTCTGCCAGAATTCTTTCCTGCAATTCTCCAGCGCCGAGTTGGCGGTTTCCCAACAGTACAGTGACCAGGCGTTCTTCGCCAAATTCCTTCCCCGTCGCGTTGCAGGCTTCTGTCACTCCATCCGTGAAAAGCACGAGCCGGTCACCGGCGGCGAACTGAACCTCGCCCCTTTTGTAGTCCCAATCAGGAAATATTCCCAGCGCCGCGCCACCCTCGCCAAGGCGGAGCCACGAGCCATCTCGACGCGCCAAAATCGGCGCGTTGTGTCCCGCATTGGTAAAATCCAGCCGGTTGCGCGATCCGTCAAGCACGCCATAAAAAGCAGTGATGAATTTGCCCGGCGAAACATTGCCGTAAGTGATCCGATTGACTTTGGCGCAGAGTTGCTCAGGCGGTAGCTGCTCGGACGCCGTGGCCTTGAGCGCCGCCTGCAAGTTGGACATCAAGAGCGCGGCGGACATTCCTTTGCCTGAAACGTCAGCGATGGCCAGGGCAAGTTTGCTCTCGCTGAGCGCATAAACATCAAAATAATCGCCACCCACAACGCGCGCCGGCCACCACGTGCCCGAAATCTCGTACCCCGCCAGTTGTGGGATCTCTTTGGGGAGAAATCCGAGTTGGACAGCTTCGATGTCTTCCAGTTCCCGTTCCTCGTCCTGAAACTGCCGGCGACGGGATGCTCCTTGCTCGATCTGCGTGCGCAGGATTTCGAGAAGCTGCCGGTTGTTCCACGGCTTCACGACAAAGTCCCCCACCCCTCGGTGCATGGCTTTCACGGCCAACTCAACGCTGCCCCATGCGGTCATGACGACGACAGGCAGGATGCTGTCAGAAGCCTTGATGCGGTTAAGCAGATCCATGCCCTCTAAGCCCGAAGTGGTGTCTCGAGTGTAATTCAGGTCCAGCAGCAGAAGATCGAAATCTCGAGTCGCAACAGCCTGCAAGACCGCGGCGGGGGAGTTCACTCCCTCGGTTTCGTAGCCCTCCCCTTTAAGTAGGAGACGAAGGGCCTCGACCACATCCGGCTGATCATCCGCAATCAAGATTCGCGCCGGGGCAGAAGTTCGGCTTTTCAGGGGGTCTAGCACCGGAGTCTCCATTGGAACGCCTCATCACTTTGCAAGTCTTCAGCTCTCAGCTTTCAGCACAGCAAGAAGTGGGCCAATCGCAGAACACGTATACTTCATTCGATATGATGGACTTATGGGATCTGCCGAAACAATTGTCAGGTGCGGAATGTGCGCTTTTGGGATTGGGCTGTCCACTTTCGGACAGACCCTCAAGCCCTCGTATTACAGCGTGCAAGCGTCTCGCCAAGATCACCACGAGTGGGGTAACCCGTGTTCTGTCCCAAGCTCGAAGGCGACGCCATCCTACTTGATAGCAAGGATTTCCCGCCGGGCGGAGCGAGTGAGGAAGGTCTTGACGTTGCCGCCGGGAACCAACCGCTCGACCTCGCGATTGGTGAGCGCAGGGTGCGGGAAGGGAATGTCACTTTCGACATCGGACCCGAGAACCATGAGGCTGTCGAACCACCAACGCGTTCCTGCTCCGGTGGCCAGATAGGGTTCGCGAAGCAGGCAAAACAGCACCCCTCCCGGCCGAATATAGGACCACAACTTCGCCACAAAACCAGGAAGGGCATCCCGCGGGAGTAAGTCCAGAAGATGCCAGCAAGCAATCGCGGATAAAGCACCGGGAGGAATGGGAGGAAGATTTTCGAGGAACTCGTCGATCCGAAAAACTGTCCGCTTATCACGCCGGCTGATAAATTTTGAGTCAGGCTGCCGGGCAAGAGTGACCAGGTCGGCGATATACACCTTCGCGCCACGCTTCAGGAGGACATCGAGCGTCGCTTGGTACGCAGGGCCACAATCAAGAATGCGGGGGTGCTTAACATCGCGGAAATTCTGCCACAGCCATTCAAGCGCACGACTGGGCGCTGCCGGGGGAGCTGCGGAAGAGTCTTGAGAGTCTTGGAATGTTTTCGTTCGGAACATCAAAAGCCGTGTGCCCGGCAATGCTCCCGGCTCAGGATGACCCGGCAGCGGCACATGATATGCGGGGTAGGAGCCCTCCCGCTCTATTCGCACCTTCGCGTTTCGCTTGTCCGAACGGACCTAGGCGCTTGTCTCCAAGGGGCTCAGCGGGGGTGTGCTTCGGGAACCCTCCTGCGCCTCCTCACGGAGGATGTCAATACTGCCCCTGAAGTATGCGCCTTCTTCGATGGCGACAGCGCCTGCCTTGAGGTCGCCAACTACGTGCCCGCTGCGGCGAATCTCGACCTTTTCCCGCGCCACAACGTTGCCTGCGACGGCGCCCAGGATCACCACTTGACGCGCCCGGATTTCTGCCTTGACCTGCCCACTCGCTCCCACCGTCAGGCAATGTTCTTCAAGAGAGATGGTCCCCTCGAATTGCCCTTCGATGAGTAAATCCTCGTTGGCCGATAACTCACCTCGCAGCACCACCGTCTGACCGAGAACCGTCTGGTGCTGAGAGGTGGGCGTCGTGCTCGGCACCTTTGCAGTCGTCTCATTCATAGGCGTTTCCTTACGGGGAGGCGGAAGCGGCGCCGCGGGTTCCACATTTAACGACACCTCAGGCCGAGTTTTCTTCTCCCACCACATCGCGGATCCATCCAACATTAAGGCGCCAACGGCAGAATCCGTCCGGCGCGTCTTCACCCTCTGGATAATAGTATCGTACTATGCGCCAGCCAGAAGCGCAAATCGAAAAGCAACCCCCATCGAAACCCAAAGGATTTCGGATACACTTCCGAAGCAGCCACGGACATCACTGACGGCCGGCTTTGTAGACTACCCTGCCTCCCACAATGGTGATTTCCACGCGCGCGTCTTTGATTCTCTTCGGCGCGATTCGGAATAGGTCTTCCGAGAGGACAACCAGATCCGCGAGCTTTCCCGGTGAGATTGTCCCTTTGTCCTTCTCTTCAAAGGCGGCGAAGGCGCAACCCCGAGTGTAGGCGCGCAAGGCTTCCTCGACCGTCAAACGCTGCTCTGGAAACCATCCGCCGGGATTCCTGCCGTCGAGTGTAGCCCGTGTAACTGCGGCAGCGATGCCCGAAAGTGGATCGAGAGGCGCAACGGGCCAATCCGAACCGAAGGCCAGCACTGCGCCGGCATCCAGCATCGACTTCCAGGCGTAGCTCGACCGCGCGCGCTCCTGCCCTATACGCTTTTCGGCCCAGCGCCCGTCATCAATGGCGTGGTAAGGCTGCATGGAGGCGACGATGCCAAGCTTCCCAAAGCGGGCAAAATCCTCCCGCCGGACGTGTTGCGCGTGCTCGACTCGAAACCGGTGCGCCGCCGGATGGTCCCCACCGAGCCGCTCATAGATACTCAAGACTTCTGACACCGCACGGTCTCCAATGGCATGTGTGCAAAGCTGAATTCCTGCCTTGTCCGCTCCGCGCCCTAACTCCTCCATCCTGGAGGGAGGAACCATAAGCGGCATGGGCAGACCAACGTTGCCGGGATCGTCATCGTAAGGCTTGAACATCCAGCCGGTGCGCGAGCCCAGAGAGCCGTCGGCAAAAGCCTTCACAGCCCCGAGCTTCAGGAAATCGCTGCCCATGTCGTGCGAGATTCCGGCCTCCGCCAGTTTCTTCCATTGGGCAATGGGAGTGATTGCGTAGAAGCGGCAGGTGAGCCAGCCCTCGAGTTCCGCACGTCTCAGCAATCGGATTTCGCCCGTGAAGCTCCCGTTCCACGAGTCAGCATCGACGGTAATGTCCTGTACGGAAGTCAGACCGACGCGTGCGGCTTCCTTGAGGGCGGCCCGCAAGGCCTCCTCCATCTCACCCTCAGTGGGGCGCGGAATCATCTTTGCGACCAGGTCCTGTGCCTCGTCCTTCAAAATTCCGGTGGGCTCGCCGGACTTGGGATCGCGAACAATTACACCGCCTGCCTGGTCCGGAGTGTCCTTGGTAACGCCGGCAAGCTTCAACGCCAAGGAGTTTGCCAGTCCGGCGTGGCCGTCGTAGCGGCTTATGAAAACGGGCGTGCGCGGCGTAACCCGATCAATCAACCAGCGATCGGGCAGCTTCTCCGATGGCCATGCCTCCTCATCCCAATCGCCGCCCTGCATCCACCTTCCGGGAGGCAGAGTTCTGGCCTTATCCGCGATTCGGCGCACGAACTCTTCCTCGCTGCGCGCGTCTTTCAAGTTGACAGTCAGAAGCTGAAAGCCGCCTTGGATGAAATGCGCGTGGCTATCGGCCAGGCCCGGAACCACCAAGCGTCCCCCGAGATCGACCTCCTCCGTGTTCAGGCCTTTGTAAGCGCGGATTTCTTTATCGCTGCCCACGGCTAGAATTCGCCCGTTGGCAATAGCCACCGCCTCGCAGATTCTCGTGGCCGCAGAGGGGTGTAGCGCCGGCGTCTCGCCGGCAACACCTTGCGACATAGACGCCGCAACAGGCTCTCCGGTCCAGACCTTGCCGTGCAGAAGGATCAGATCAGCCCCATGTGGTAACCCGCTTCCTCGCAACTGATTGTCACCCGATTGCGGGTTGGCGGAGTTTGTTGGCCTCGCCATCGAAAACCCCATGACCAAGATCAAGACGCCGAGCGTTCGACTCATTAATCCTCCCCCAGCAGGGGATTATTCACATTATGGGTCGCTGCGGCAATCACGAAATCGGAAGGCCTCCTCAACGAGCTACCACGAGACCAATGGATCTGTCGCCCATCCGGGTCCCATTCTCAAGAGTGTAAACTCTCATATTACGCGATGCCCCGCGGGGTGGCCGATACCGGCATTCGATTGACATCTGTTTCCCAATATGGGATGTAAGATGAAGGGGTGTGGCTATGAGTACCGTTGTAAGTCTCGGCGTTCAGTCCACGCGGCCAAGAAAAGGCGGGACACCGCTGAAGATTGACCCAAGAAAATACGGGAGGCTCCTGGGAAAGGCTGCGCCCGCAGTGATTGAGACCGAGGAAGAGTACAAGCGAATGTTGGCTCGCTTCGAGCACCTTTTGGACAAAGACGACGCCTCGATAAGCCCGGAGGAAGGGCGCCTTTTGAAACTCCTGGTAATGCTCCTGGAGGAGTACGAGGACCGGAATATTTCCCTGCCCCGCTCCAGGCCCGACAAGATGTTGCGGCATCTTCTGGCTGAAAAGGAATTAGGACGCAACGACCTCCAACCCGTCATCGGCTCGAAGAGCCGCGTCTCGGAAATCATCCCAGTGAAGCGCTCGATCAGCAAGAACCAAGCCAAGAAGCTGGCCGCGTTCTTTCATGTGCCTGTCGAGTTGTTCATCTAGGAAGACTCGTGTCTCACGAATCAGATTCGTGGTCTGGATATCCGCGTCGCTATGGAGCGCAGGCAGCGCCACTTTCAGGATTTGCTGGATTTCAAGATTTTCCGGGTAGCTTCGGCGATTAAGTCGCCCATGCGGGAGGTCGTGGTGGCGTGGGATTTGCCTGGAAGATCAGGCGTTCGATAGCCGCGTTTCAGAACCTTCTCAATGGCGGTCTCAACGGCGTTCGCCGCCGTCTCCATGTGGAACGAATACCGGAGCATCATGGCGACGGAGGCGATGGCCGCGATGGGGTTGGCTCGATTGCGCCCGGCGATATCCGGCGCGGACCCGTGGACGGGTTCGTACAAGGCATGTTGCTCACCCAGGCTTGCCGACGGCAAAAGGCCGATGGACCCCGTCAGCATGGCGGCTTCATCGCTCAAGATGTCCCCGAACATGTTGGTGGTAAGCACCACGTCGAAACTTGTGGGACGATCGATGAGCCGCATGGCGCAGTTATCCACGTAGATGTTCTCCAGCTCGACTTCAGGATAAGACTCGCCCACGCGCGCCACCACCTCGCGCCATAGACGCGAAGACTCAAGCACATTTGCCTTGTCAACCGATGCGACCTTGCGCCGCCGCAGCCTGGCAAGCTGAAACGCCCGGTGCGCCACACGTTCCACTTCGTGCTCGCGATAGACCTCCGTATTGATTCCCACTCGTTCGCCATTCTTGGTGAAGATTCCCCGGGGATTGCCAAAGTAAATTCCCCCCGTCAACTCGCGGACAATCACTATGTCTGTGCCCCGAACACGATTGGGTTTGAGCGCTGACATCCCTACCAGCGAATCCAGCACACGGGCAGGGCGCAGGTTTACGTAAAGCCCCAGCCTTTTGCGGATCTGGAGCAAACCCTGCTCTGGCCGCGCTTCCGGCCGAACGGAGTCCCATCGGGGACCGCCCACCGCGCCTAGCAATACCGCCTGAGAATTATTGCAGATGGCAATGGTCTCGGCAGGGAGGGGTGAGGCGGTCGCATCCAACGCGCAACCACCGATCAAACCGGATTGAAACCTGAATGTCGTCCCGGTGATGGCCTCCACGGCCTGCAAGACCTTTACGGCCTCGGCCGTGACTTCAGGCCCTATACCATCGCCCGGTAGCACTGCCACTTTATGTAGACTCTGCATTTGCATTCGAGTTTATATTATACAAGATTAACAGTCAGAATTGCAGGATTTTCATAAGCAGCACCGGCATCCTGCCGGACCCGCGCGGCGGGACCGCAACGCTACATTGGCCACTCAATTAGCGGACACTGCACCAGCGAGGCGTTGCCTCAGGCCGATGGGTCGTGCCTCGTTAGAAATCGGAAGGGCGGGTCCCGCAGGGCGGGACCCGCCGCCCGCAGAGTCGGAGAGCCGCGGCTTTACAGGCTACGGAAAAACTCGTCAGGGCAGGCGCTGAGCGCCACGACAGCCTGCGCGGGCGCAGCCCGCTTTGGAGTGCGGCAGCTTGCTGCCGCTTTGGCTCGAGCCAGCTTGCTGGCGGGCAGTGATGCTCTCGGTTGCAATCCCCGCGAGCAAGCTCGCGGGGAGGAAAGCGGCAGCAAGCTGCCGCACTCCAAAGCTTCGCTCAGAACGACGGCAGAGACGAGTTTTTCCGCAGCCTGTGAAGCCCCGCCCTTCCCCTGGAATTCGAAACAGGACTTGGCCCATTTACACCAATGGCTATAGATCTAGACTTTTAGTTGGGAGCTTGTAGGTGTCTCAAGCCCAATCGGGAAGCGAGATGTAAAGAATTTATAATCAATGCGTTACAAACAATTTAGCCGTGCGAGTTCCCCACCTTCTGGCACTTCCCTGCCCCCCATAGTAGAAAAGGCAAGCCCGGCCTCGACCGCTAGAGAAAACCTGACGTCCGTTGAAAGCTTGGCGACGAAAGGCTACCCGCCACGGCGGTCAATAGCCACCGGGGAGAAGACGATCCACGGCTTCATTCTCGTGCACCGAACCGGAAGCGACGGAGGACTCCTCTTCTTCGCGGCGTTTCAACTCATAGGCCGCCTTGTTGGCCGCTTGCAGGTAGGCGCGGGTGGCGGCTTCCACCACGCTGTGGCTGGTGGACCTTCCTGTGAACTCGCGTCCTTCAAATCGTGCCCGAATCGAAACCTCTGCGACACCGTCCGTCCCCGGGCCAACGGTATGGACCGAGAAATCAGCGACGATGCCCGGCACGCCAGTGATTCGGTCCACGGCGCGGAAAGCCGCATCGCAGGGCCCCTCCGCCGTCGCCGAATCGTGGATTACGGCGCCGTCCTTTTCCAACTCGACGGTCGCCGTGGACCGTCCTTCGCTCGAGGTCACGCTCTGCAAGAGTTTCAGCGTGAACATCTCCGGGATGTGCTCGAAGCCTTCCTGCACAATCGCCATGAGATCCTCGTCGTAGACGTTCTTCTTGCGGTCCGTGAGCTGGCTGAACAATTGGTAGGCGCGCTCCAGTTCGGGCTTCGCCAACTGGTAGCCCATCTCTTCATAGCGTTTGGCAAGGGCATGCCGGCCGGAGTGTTTTCCCAGCACAATCTGGTTTGAGGGCAGGCCCACCGTTTGAGGCGTGATGATCTCGTAGGTGATGGCGTTCTTCAGCACGCCGTCCTGGTGAATCCCAGCTTCGTGGGAAAAAGCATTACGCCCCACAATGGCCTTGTTCGGTTGCACAGCCACGCCGGTCAACCGCGACAACAACTGGCTGGAGGCGTACAGTTCTTCGTTTCGTATGTTGGTGTGCACCCGCAGGGCATCTTGGCGAACGTAAATGGCCATCACCACCTCTTCCAGGGCCGCATTACCCGCTCGCTCACCGATGCCGTTGATCGCGCACTCCACCTGGCGCGCCCCACCCCGGATTCCCGCCAGAGTGTTCGCCGCCGCCAGACCCAAGTCGTCATGCGAGTGGGTGCTCAGGATCACCTTGTCCGTCACAGGCAGGCGCGATTTGACGTCGGCAAACATGCGCTCGTATTCAGGCTCCAGGCAGTACCCCACCGTGTCCGGAAGGTTCAAAACCGTGGCCCCGGCCTCCACCGCCGCATGACAGCACTCGATCAAATAGTCGCGGTCCGTGCGGCCCGCATCCTCCGGAGAGAATTCAACGTCGGCGCACAGAGCCTTCGCGTGCCCCACTGCAAAACCGATCTGTTTCAAGATTTCCTGGCGAGTCTTGTGCAGCTTGTATTTCAGGTGGATATCCGAGGTGGCGAGGAAAGTGTGGATGCGCGGCTGCGCGGCATCTCTAATCGCCTCCCAGGCACGGTCGATGTCCAGTTGGTTAGCCCGCGCCAGCGCGGCAATGACCGGCGTCCTGATTTCCGCCGCGATGGCCCGCACGGCATCAAAATCACCCTGAGAAGCAATCGGGAAACCGGCTTCGAGGATGTCCACTTGCAAGCGCTCCAACTGCCGGGCCATTTCGAGCTTCTCTTGGAAATGCATGCTGCAGCCAGGAGATTGCTCGCCATCCCGCAGCGTGGTATCGAAAATATAGACTCGCTCGGACATCGCGCCTCCAGAATTGAACTGATTCACTGACTAGCCAAATCACTCCCTCAGCAAATTATTTTGCCATTGTCTCGGAAAATTAGCATCTATCCTTTGCCCTGCAATGATTCAACGGCTCAATGAACCAATCCTACTGATTGTCCGACCGGTTGGACGGCAAAGTCAAATTATAATATTTCTGGTATCATAAGCCTGTCCTGTACTGGGGCCGTCGTGAAGCACCCGGGGCGGCATGTCCGTAGTCAGGGGTCCGTGGTCCGTTGCACGAGCGAAAAGAGCCACGGTAAACAGACTGCCCTTCAACGGGGAACGAACCACGGACAACGGACGCATTACCCTGCGAGTTAGGGTAAACTGCAATCTCGCGCCTGTAGCTCAGATGGATAGAGCGGCAGCCTTCGAAGCTGAAGGTCGGGGGTTCGAATCCCTCCAGGCGCGCCACCTCAGCAGTCCGCCGTCAGCCATCAGTCCTCAGCCTTCAGCCCCTGAAAAGCGCGGATGGAAACAATTATGAATTATGAAGTGAATTATGGATTCTAACAGCCAGCAGGCAATTCACCATTCATAATTCACCATTCATGATTCATACTTCAACCTTGGCCCACGGACCACCTACTAACCCCCTATGTTTTCATCAACATTCGCGCCTTAAACACGTAACTACCTGTGTTTTCTGTGACATTCCCGTTTTGCTCTGGGCTACTGAAAGCCGGTCCTTTGTTTTCATAGACATTCGCGCGTCGCTCCCTCAATTTCTAAAGTTACTGCGCTTTTCCTTTCCCTTTTCTAGGCGACATCTTGTCAAGACGGAGTAAAAAAATTTGTCGCCCTGCTTGCCCCGGCTGACTCGTTGTCGAAGTTTTTTCCTGACTCCTGAATCCTGTCTCTTCCACAACCCCACTTACTATCCTAGCCTATCTACTGCCGTTTATCAAGAGACATCGAGTCGGTTTCGGCCCGCCATGGAAAACCTTCCCTAGTCCAATGAACGGTCTACGCCCTCCTCGCAGGGTCCCGCTCCTGTGTGTTCCTACGAAGGGCGGGAGTCCATGCCGCCCCACAAGCAGGTGGATTCCTCCCGCCATGGCGGGATCGGAACGACCAGCGCGCGGCGCAGATTCCTAAACCGCAGAGCTGCGCTCTGCGCCAGCCGGCGGTTATTGACAGGTGTCGTGTCTCAGGGAGGGGCAACCGCTGCGGGGCACATGCAGCCTCTTCTGGGCCACCTGATCTGGGCTTTCCGCGGTCGCAGGGTACCGCTCAGTGCAGACGGCCGTGTCCTTTTGGCAATCCAGCGTCAAAGGAGGAGCCGTCGAAAGGGTCCGGTAGGAAGACACGGGTGTATACTCTTAGACGCCGTAACGCCAAGAAGCGAATTCGGTTTAAGCAACTAGCCGTATTTCCTGCGTTCCGGCACAAGGAGGCGCTATGCAACTTTTTTCGTGGGACAGCGTGAAGAAGGAAATGCTCAGTGAAGAGCTCGGTCGCAAGGTCATCAACGGTGAGAAGGCGACGCTCGCCCAGATTTTTCTGGCCAAGGGCGCTGTGATCCCGAAGCACCATCACGAGAGTGAGGAGATGGGTTGCCAACTGGAAGGGACTGCCAAAGTTGAATTAGAGGGCAAGGAAGTCATTGTCCACAAAGATGAGGTAATGCACGTCCCCTCAAAAGTTCCGCATTCGGTGGTGGCACTAGAGGATTGCGTGATGCTTTACGTTTTCAGCCCCATTCGCCAGGATTGGCTAGACGGTAAGGACGACTATCTACGACATTAGATGCAATTGAGCTGCCCCGGTGTCGCAGAGCGCGCGCCAAAGTGTCCTGGCTGACTGCAAAGTGGAGAGCCGTCGCTGTCTAAGTGGTAGTATGTTCCGCTGCCTCCCGCGCGTATTGAGCAGTGGGGCATTCTGCGCGCCAACGCCATTGAGTGTAGGCCAGAACGTCTGGAGTCCGCGTCCGATGCGGTTGTCCCCGTCGCGGCGCAGTTGCTTGGCCTCGGAAAGATTCATTTGAGTTCTGTTGGCAGTATCTCTTAGTGATGTGGGGTTGGGTTGTCATGAGTGGACACGGGAGCAGGCCGCAGTTCTCAAGCAACGAATCGTGGCGACTCTCGCCCACGGCTGGGGCCCGACAAGGAGGTTGCGCATGTCAACAAATCCGTTCGTAGGGACTTGGCGGCTGGTTTCCAACGAAACGATCGAAGCCAGCGGAGAGGTCCGCCATCCTTTCGGCAAGGATGCTACCGGTTACGTGATCTACAACGAAGATGGCTACGTGACATTTACCATCATGGGGCCTAACCGTAGCCGTTTCGCCTCGGCAGATATGCGAGCGGGGAGCTTGGAAGATAAGCGAGCGGCGTTTGACACGTACTTCGCTTATTTGGGTACCTATGAAGTGAAGGGCGATAAGGTCGTGCACCACGTTGAATTAAGCCTGTTCCCCAATTGGATCGGGGGGGAGCAGGAGCGGTTTTTTCAGTTCTCCGGCGACCAACTCATACTGCGCACCCCGCCCCTTGCGCTGGGAGGCGCGGCGCGGACGCTACGAATAGCCTGGCAACGTGTGAAGCCGCGCTGACGACAAGCTCCCGCATTACTCGCTACTGCTGGTAGATGGAGTGGGGGACTCACGTCTGCGACTCGGGTGGCTGCAGGGGTGGACCCATCCGGGGAGTGCATTTCCCTAACGGCAAACGAATATGTGGTCCATTTTCAAGCCGCTGTATCTGGGATTGGTTCTCATTCTGCTCGCTTCAGCGGTACTGCTGATTTCTGACTGGCAGCGGCGCGATAGCAACGCTGGCCGTGCCGGAGTGAACAGAAAATGAGTGGTGAATCTGCTGGAGTATGTAAATGTGGCGGATTCCGAAGAGTCAGAGAAAGGGATCGTGGATGGCCTACGGGAATCCGGTTTGGTGGAGGGGCGTGATTTTGAAATGACGATCCGCAATGCGCAGGCTGGCGCAGGGCGCAGCTCTGCGGCCCACAAACAAGACTTATATCGCGCGAGCCGGTCAATCTCAAAAAACATGGCGCGGTGATAGGCGCTGCTGGCCGGGAGGTGGAGGCGTCCGCGCGCAAAATGCCGTTTGTGGGTGGGCATGACCAGCGCTAATATAGCACTCTGATGCGCGAGTTTGAGTGCGAATGAGGAGGAGCAACATGCCCACCCGGAAACGCGCAGGTTCACGCCCGACGAAGCCTTCGGCCAAATCCACTACCCGTGCTATGCGTGCTCAATGGGCCACTGCCCACGCCAAAGGCTTCGAGGACTCCTCGCTGCGCGAACATCTCTTGTACTTGCTGCGAGGCGGCGGTGCGCACCTCGATTTCGAGAAGGCGATTGCCGGCCTTCCGGACGAACTGCGGGGCGCCAAGCCCTCCGGGTTGCCCTTCAGCGCCTGGAGTCTGCTCGAGCACATGCGGATTGCGCAATGGGACATTCTCGAATTCAGCCGCAACTCGAAGCACACCTCGCCCTCCTGGCCCGAAGGCTATTGGCCGATCGCCGATGCTCCGCCGAGCCCCGAGGCTTGGGACCGAAGCGTCGCGGCCTTTCGCGCAGACCGGAAAGCGATGGAGCAGCTCGTGGCCAACCCCAAGACCGACCTAAATTCCAAAATCCCGCACGGAGAGGGTCAGACGATTCTGCGCGAGGCGCTGCTCGTGGCAGACCATAACGCCTATCATCTGGGCCAGCTCGTGATGTTGCGCAGATTGCTGGGGGCGTGGCCGGAGTAAGGTTGCCGACGATTGCAGTTGTCCCACCAGAAATGCTGGGTGAGTACCGTTTACAGCTTTGTGCTGGCGATTATCCATGCGGACGTAACCGACGATTAAGTGCCCGGATGACGCACTCGGAAACCATGCTGAGTGGGGACTTCGCCGGATTCGGAATGAAGAACGCCCATTCAGGAAACTGACTCACTACCGAAGATTGAGTTGAGCGGGACGGGTACTCGAAGGGTTGTTGGCAGCACGGCACGTCAAGAAACGCTTATGCCGGGCAGGGATGGATTTACGGTGAGGGATTTAGGCCAGACCCCATGACAAATCGAATGCAATGGACAATTCCAATGAATGCCGAAAGGGGCGGTGGGCGGAAAAAGTGTCGGAGGCTCGGGTCGAAAGAGGGGCAGATACGGCCTTTGGGGTCCTCGCGAGAGGCGCCGATGGTCCCTTCCGTGGCCCGCGAAAGCGCCTTGCAGTGCAAACCCGGACTCACAGTTGCATTCCGCAGCGGCCGGATGTATGTTATCGGGCGGGCGGGGCTCGATAATGGAAATTCCGGGTGAAATAAGAATGAAACCGAGGAAGTTATTTGGCTCAAGTGAGTTCAAACCGATAACCTTGCCCAAGTTGCCGGCGGAGACCAAGGTGGCAAAAGGCTGGACTTTTTATGAGACAGTGACGGATGACTGCTGTCCGGTAGGGACTATGACCCGCTTGTTTGATGCGATACCGGCGCCATGGAGATTAATTCCATCTATCATCCGAACATTATG
Source organism: uncultured Acidobacteriota bacterium (assembly GCA_963832915.1). GTDB lineage: Bacteria > Acidobacteriota > Terriglobia > UBA7540 > UBA7540 > CAVROP01. The sequence goes on along the minus strand of CAWHWE010000038.1, from coordinate 96,499 downwards.
TCTGGTAGGCAGTGTGCTCGTCGTGGCTGCGGGCTGCAACGCTGGCGCCCAAACACCCGACTATCCCGAAGCGCACCCCCCTGTGGGCCAACAACCGCACCGCCCGGCTGGTTATCAGCCGTTTCATTATCCCAAGTCCGCTGAGGATTTGCTGCACACGGAAACGCCGGCGTTTCTCGAACGCGCACACGCGGCATGGAAAGCCACCGAAGCGGTCATCCAGCAGGGACCCTATAGCGCCGATCTGGCGTCCATAGGCACGCATCCGTGCCCGGAATGGTTCCTTGATGCAAAGTTTGGCATGTTCATTGACTGGGGTCCGTGGTCGGTGGCCGGCTGGGCGCCGCAGGCGAAGGAGGCGACCTATCCCGACTGGTATGAAAAAAAGCTCTCAGATGCATACCGTGACTATCATGTGAAAACTTGGGGAGCGGATATCCAGCCGGACGATCTGATCCAGCTTATGCGGTCGAGTGAATTCCGCCCGGAGCGCTTCGCCGAACTGGCCCAGGCTGCCGGCATGCGTTACATCGTTCCGTTCCTGAAGCATCATGGCGGCTACTGCCTTTGGGATTCATCCTTCACGCATCGCAATTCTGTGGAATGGGGTCTGAAGCGTGACTTTGCGAAAGAACTCGCCACGGCCTGCCGGGCCGCCAACCTGCATTATGGCGCCTATGTCTCACTGGGAGAATGGAATTATCCCGTGGACAAGGATGGGGAGCTGCGATCGTCCGGGCTCAACGGACAGGTGGGGCAAAAGCTATCTGCCGATGCGGGCTTCGTTTCGGGAAAGGTGCCCGTGGAGGATTATACTCGCGACTACCTTGTGCCGTCTCTCAAGGAACTGATTGACCACACCAGTCCGGATATGCTTTGGTTCGACGGCGAATGGGAGGGTGCCCCCGCGACCTGGGGTTCGCCGGAGCTGGTTGCCTATTACTATGACCGCGCCAGGAAGCGCGGGCAGGAGGTGTGCGTTAATGACCGGCTTGGCACCAAGACGCGCGGCGTGCCGGGCTGGGGCGATTTTTTCACGAGCGAGTTCCACGTGATTCAGGGTTTCCAGGCGCATCCGTGGGAAGAGAACCGCTCGTTGAGCCATTCCTACGGCTACAACTGGGAGGAATCCTTCGATGACCGCTATGTGTTGAGTGAGGCTGGCGCGCTCGATCTGCTGCTCCGCACGGTGGCCAATGGCGGCAACCTGCTGCTCATGGTCAGCCCCGACGGCAGCGGGCGCATCCCGCCCAACCAGGAGCGCCGGCTGTGCTTCCTTGGTCAGTGGCTTGCGCGTTACGGCGAGGCCGTCTACGCGACCCGCGCCGTTGGTCTAAAGCAGCAACCGGCTTGGGGCTATCTCACCCGCAGCAAGAACAGAGACCGGATTTTCTGCATCGTGCGCAATTGGCCCGCCGATGGTCTGCTTCAAGTGCCCTTGACGGCGCAAGTTCGTGGCGCGCATCTGCTTGGAGGCAGCGGCACACCAGCGGTCAAAACCGTGGCGAATGGCTTAACCATTAACTTGGCTGGCATTCAGCCTCCGGATAAGGACGCCTCGGTGGTGGTCATAAGTGTCGAAGGCGGGATAAACATTGTGGACATCGCGGCTCTGCCACCCGCCGCGATGCCTGCTGAAGAGCGTGTGGCGTCCGACGGACTGGATTCCAATTCCGGGACATAAGATGCGTACCTGCCGACATTGCAAAAGGCGTAGGAAGTCGTCCGGAAAATGGAGGCTCTGCGCAAGGAACCCGATACGGTAGGGGTTTGTTCGCGACATCACACCCGCGAGGTACTTCTGATTCTGCCTGCTCGGGATTCAGCCGCGGTTCTGCCGCTTCTCGCGTGCTACGGAGAACCAAAGGCAAGAGGCAAGTTTTGTTCTTGTAGACGGCGAAATCAGCATACCACACCACCCAAAAAGGATTGTGCCCGAGAAACGCCCTGCTCGTCATGTGCCCTTCCATCCGGCTAATCATGGACTAGGGGATAAGGAGACCGCTAGCCCGCATTTCTCACCACGTTTGGACGCTCTTGGGGGGCCGCCGGAAGGGCGGGGCTTCACAGGCTGCGGAAAAACGCTTCCCTCCTGGCTTTCGGTGCGAAGCTTTGGAGTGCGGCAGCTTGCTGCCGCTTTGGCGCGAGCCAGCTTGCTGGCGGGGAATTGCGCTCCCGGTCGAAATTTCCGCGAGCAAGCTCGCCGCGAGGAAAGCGGCAGCAAGCTGCCGCACTCCAAAGCTTCGCACGCGCAAACAGGCTGTATGGAGCAAGGGACACAGGAATGATCACGAAGGCCCTGTCAGGGCGATGGCCGTGTGCTAAACTCTCAGCCTTGGGATAACGTGCTCATGCAAGATCCTTAGCTTTGCTTGATTCTATTTTGAGGAAAGGGCTGCTTTTCTGTTGGCCACGAGTAAGCGTTGCTTGACAGATTTGGCATCGAGATCGGCGGGGGACTGGGCAATCTGGCGGGCAGAATATGGCGGGTGGGCCTCATGGGCCACGCCTGCTGCCCATACAATGTGTTCCTATTCCTTTCGGCGTTCGAAACCGTTTTGAAGACCGAAGGGATCAAGGTCAAACCCGTGGCGCTCTCCGCCGCGGCGGAGGTTTACGACATAAAATGGTTGAACTCGGCCTGCTCAAAGAATTGAAGCGCCTCGTCGGGGCCGGGAATGTCACGAGCGGCGCAGTCTCGGGCGAGGTTTATTCGTACGACGCCTCGCTTGACGTTTCGCACCCCGGCGTGGTGGTTTTCCCCGGCAATACGGCGGAAACCGCGGCGGTCGTCAAAACGCTGGCCCAGGCCGGGGTTCCCTGCGTTCCGCGTGGTTTCGGAACTAACCTGTCCGGCGGAAGCATCGCCCTGCAAAACGGGGCCGTGATCGCCCTCACGAGACTCAACCGCATCGTTGACATAGCGCTCAAACGCCGGACCGCGCGCGTCCAGTGCGGCGTCACCAACCTCGAGGTTCAAAACGCCCTTTCGCCGCTCGGTTATTATTATGCGCCCGACCCGGCCAGCCAGAAGGTCTCGACGCTCGGCGGAAACATCGGCGAAAATTCGGGCGGGCCGCATTGCCTCAAATACGGCGTGACCACCAACCACGTCCTTGGCCTGGAAGCGGTTCTGCCGGACGGCGACATCCGCCATTTCGGCGGACCCTTTTTTGATTCACCAGGCTACGATCTCCGCGGGCTCCTGGTGGGGAGCGAGGGAACCTTCGGCATCGTCACCGAGGCCACGCTTCGCATCATGCCCAAACCGGAATCGGTGATCACCATGCTCGCGGTGTACGAGCGGCTTGAAGACGCGGCCCGTTCAGTGTCCGCGATCATTTCGCAGGGGATCGTTCCGGCCACGCTCGAGATGATGGACACGGTCGTCATTGGCGCGGTCGAGGACAGCATCGCCTGCGGTTACCCACGCGACGCCGCGGCGGTGCTGATCATCGAGGTGGACGGCCCGGTGGTCGGACTCAAGGCCCAGGCGAATCGCATCAAGGATATCTGCATGGCCCAGGGCGCGCGCACCATCCGCGAGGCGAAAGACGATGCCGAGCGCAATCAGCTTTGGGCTGGACGCCGTGGGGCCTTTGGCGCCATCGCGCGGGTCGCCCCCAATTACATGGTCGCGGACTGCACGGTCCCGCGCACGCGCCTGCCAGAAGCGTTAAGTCAAATCGACGCGCTTTCCCAAAAGCACGGGTTCAAATGCGGCAACGTTTTCCACGCGGGCGATGGCAATCTCCATCCCCTGCTTTTGTTCGACGCGCGGGATCAGGGACAGGTCAACAAGGTCCACGCGGCGTCGTTTGAAATCGCCCAGGCGTGTGTGCGCCTGGGTGGCACCATTACGGGGGAGCACGGCGTCGGCACAGCCAAAATGGAGGCCATGCGGCTTGTTTTTTCGGACGATGATTTGGAATTTCAACGGCAGGTCAAAAAGGCTTTTGACCCGGACGATATGCTGAATCCCGGAAAGGTTCTCCCGCCGAATGGATCGGAACACGCGCCGCTTGCCGCCCCCCTTGTAGCGGCTCTTGTAGCGCCGACCTTTAGGTCGGCGCCAAAATGTGAACGCGAATGGATTCCCGCCAGCCCGGCCGAGGCTTGCGAAGCCGTGCGGGCGGCGATTGCCGCGGGCCAAGCGCTTTTGCCGTTGGGGAACGGGAACCTGGCCGGCTTCGGCAATCTGCCGGCGCGGCCGGAAACAAATTTACGAAGCGATAAGCTTTCCCAGGTCATTGAATACGATCCGGCCAACCAGGTGGCTGTTTTCGGCGCCGGCGCAAAATGGCCAATGGCCCAGGCGGTGCTGGCCGAAAACCGCCAATGGATTCCCATCCGTCCTCCCTTGCCCGATACCTGCACGCTGGGCGGCATGGTGGCCCTGGGGGCGTGCGGCCCGGAGCGCGCCTATTATGGCGCGCCGCGCGATCGACTGCTCGGACTCAAGTTCGCGTCCGGTTCAGGCCGTCACATTTCAGCCGGTGGCAAGGTGGTGAAAAACGTGGCCGGGTATGACATCACGCGGCTGCTTTCCGGCTCGGCCGGAACGCTCGGCTTTCTGACAGAGCTGAACTTCCGCATCGCCCCGGTTCCGGAAACCTGCCGCGCTGTTCGCGCCCGGGGTTCGCTGGCGCAATGCGCCCAGGCGGCCGCTCTGCTCTTGGATTCGGGCATTGATCCGGTTTTTGTGACCGCCGCGTCCTTTGCATTCGAGAGGGAATGGGAATTCAAGGCCGGGTTCGAAGGGTTTTCTGACACGGTTCGGGCGCAAGTTCAGCGCGGCAAGGAAAAGATGGAGCAAAGCGGCCTTCGGAATCAGGACGAATTAGATTATCCGCTGCTCGAAGGCGCACATGCGGATGATTTCGCCCGGCTGTGCGGCGCCGATTTTTATTTCTGCGCCAACCTGCCCATCGATGCGATCGAGAGCTTCTTGGGAAAAAGCGAGTCGAATCTCGCCGGCTCGTTTATTTTGGCGGATTTCGCCTGCGGTCGCGTGTCGGCCGGGATGCCAGCGCTTGAGCCGGAAAGCTGGCGTGGGCTTTTGGCGTCATCCCATGAATCGGGAGGGAGCGTTGTCTTGGAAAAAGCGCCCTCGGAATTCAAAAAAGGCTTTGATGTTTTCGGCTCGCCGCGTCCCGAATGGCAACTCTTCCACCGCCTGAAGGACGCGCTCGATCCGCACGCTGTTTTTTCGCCGGGCCGTCTGCCGGGCAGGAAGTGATTATGCCGATACGCGAACAATACGATGAAATCGCCCGCTGCAACCGATGCGGCTTCTGCCAGGTGGCGTGCCCCATTTTCCGCGCCACCGGCCACGAGGCGGGAGTCGCGCGCGGACGGGTTGCCATGCTGCGGGCACTGATTGAAGGACGCGCAACATGGTCTAAAGAGCTTGAAGAGCCGCTTTTCGCCTGCCTGTTATGCGGGGCGTGCACGGCCAATTGCTTCCCGGCCGTGGCCACGGCCGATCTCATCACCGCAGCTCGGACCGAATATCTGGAGAAGGTGGGGCACAACCCTCTGCATGAGATGCTTTTTGATCACCTGCTTCCCTACCCCAACCGTGTCAGGCTGGCCGGGCACGCAGCCGGGCTTGGGAAAAGAACAAAGGCATCAAAAGCGGCCAAGGCGTTGGGGCTGTTGCGCTGTTTCGGACGCAACCTCGAACAAGCCGAGGAAATCGTCGAGCATTTTCCGTCAAAGGCCTTCCGGGAAATCGCCAAACCCGGGCAACTTGCGGGCGAGGGCGATTCGCTCCGCATCGGCTACTTCGTCGGCTGCGGCACGGATGTCATGTGCCCCACGGCGGGAGATGCGGCGCTGCGCCTTTTGCGGCAGATCGGCAAAACGGTGACCGTGCTTGACAACTGCTGTTGCGGGCTTCCGCCGCTTTGCTATGGCGAGCAGTCCTCCGCCCAAAGGCTGGCTGAAAAAAACATCGCCCTATTATCGTCAAGTCAATTTGACCTTATTGTGACCGACTGCTCCAGTTGCGCCGCTTTTCTTAAAAAATATCCCAGGCTCTTTCCGTCAAACGACCCCAGACGCAAGGCGGCCGGCTTATTTGCGTCCAAAGTGCGCGATCTTTTGGAGGTAGCCGCTCTTCCGGCCCAACCTCTTCTCAAAAAAGGGGACCGCGTAACGGTTACCTACCACGACTCCTGCCATGCCGTTCGGGGACAGGGGCTCTTCGCGCAGCCGCGGAAAATTCTGAAATCCCTCAAGGGTGTCGAATACCGAGAGCTTCCGGAAGCGGATTGGTGCTGCGGCGGCGCCGGTTCCTTTGCGCTTTCGCATTACGATTTATCGCGCCGCGTCCTTGATCGTAAAATGGAGAACGTGGCCAAAACCGGCGCGCAAATTCTTGCCACTTCGTGTCCGGCCTGCATCATTCAACTCTCGTACGGAGTGCGTTTGCACAAGCTTCCGGTTCGCGTCTGCCATTTTTCTGAGCTGCTGACCTCTGCCATTGAATAGCCTCCAACCCATGCCGGCCTGATTCGGCTGTGGTCGTGTCCGGTTGGGCAGGATCACCCGGCTGCGGCGTTCGCTCGTTCGGAAATAGCCGGCAGAACAAGAGTCTGGACGGTGCGTTTGCGTATAAAATCGCTCTACGCGCTTCTCATTATTTGGCATAAAATCGGCGCGGCGAGGTGAAGGGAGTGATTAAATCATGAAATGTCATGCGAGACCTTCTGTGAGTGGTAAAACAATGGTATATTCCCTGCCTCACAATGTGTGGGAAACCGGCACGTGGGCACGGGTGTCGAATCGCCGTCTAGTGCGTCGTGCGGACGGGCATTACCGCATGATCCCCGCCCGGGAGGTGCGCAGCATGGATAAGGTAATGCCCAACGATCTGCGCCCCTGCCTCCTTAAAGTTTCTGATGACGGCATATTCACTTTCGAACTTACAGACAAGGCATCCAACTTCTTGATGGACGACCGGGGTGACCCGTACCAGAACGAGAAGGCCTTCACGGAGGCCTTAATCGATTTCTACGATTCAATACGGCCCTGAGGCAGATACCTGAACGCACGAAGTAGCGACCTGGGGAGCGACGGTTAGTGTCGTGTAACACCCACATTTTGACAATCGGCCAGCGCCCCTGCCGCCCTGGCTGTAAGGGTACGGCTTGCCGTACCCTTTTGGTTCGACCGCGCGATAAAAATAAAGAGGGTACGGCAAGCCGTACCCTTACAGGCAGCGCCGCGTGAGGATTGTCAAGCCGTGAATCGGGGCAGAAATTGCTCGGCGACAAATGTTTCGATGGAGGTGGAGGTAGTGTTCCGTGCCGAGCGAGGCTCGAGTGGCGCCATGTACCCGGAGTTCAGGGATTCTGACATTTCGAGCAGAAGGTCAGCCATGTCGGAGGACATACCTGCCTGAGCCAGGGCGGGTTTGATTTGCGCGGCTCCGAGCTGCATATAGCCGAGGTCGGGTTTGCCGATCGCTTTGCCGATGACGGACGCCACTTCCCTGTAAGTCAAGTCTCGCTGCCCAAGGAGCTCGCGCGCCTGTTTGCCGCTGAATTCAAGTTTCAGCAGCGCCTCGGCAGCCGCAGCGCCAATGTCCTGCGTCGCAATCATTGCCACTTTCAAGTTGCTGCGCAACGGACCGCCCATCACTCCGAAACTTCGGATGATCCCGACCTGAGGCAAAAGATTTTCCATAAAGTAGCCGGCGCGAAGGTAGACAGCCTTCAGCGAGGCAACACCGTTCAATTTCTGCTCCAGGTTATGCAAGCCGACCACCGGGCCCGTCTTATCCGTCTTGTCGGCTCCAATGCTGCTGAGAACAACGGCGTACTCCACGCCGGCGGTTTGAACCGCCGCCACCAGGGCATCGCTCACCAGGTCCTCCCGCACGTTGGGGATCGCTGGGTTGGGTGGAATCATGAGATAAACAGCCTTCGCTCCTCTAAAGGCCTTAGTGAGCGAAGCCGCATCGGCGACGTTGGCAACAAATGCCTCGGCGCCCTTCTGAACAAGCTGTTCCAGACGCTTGGCGTCGCGGCCAATCACTCGGACCTTCTCCCCATGGGCCACCAGCTTCCCGGCAACCACACCTCCTGTATTCCCGCTCGCACCGATAATGGCGTACATCATTACACCTCCCTCATACTTTTTAGATGTCCCGAACCCAGGCAGGATTCAAGTTGCTGCTAAGCAGGCTGCGGAAAAACCCCTCCACACTGTCATTCTGAGCGAAGCGAAGAATCTCGCTCTGAGTGTTTTCAAGGCAATGCGAGATCCTTCGCCGCCTGCGGCTCCTCAGGATGACAGCCCTAAGGAGTTTTTCCGCAGCCTGTAAGGCCCCGAAGCAGAGTTTGGCGCAGTTTGCCTGCTCTGCGGTTTCTAACATGATAACCTGAACGTGTTTATTACCACACAAGAACGAAAGCCGCGCTAACCTCTGGAGCCCTGTAGGGGCAAGAATGTAGCCCAGGGCGGGAGCCCTGGGACAGACGACCCTCACCCCGCCTCTGGCGCCCCTCTCCCCGCCGCGCGGGGAGAGGGTAAGGGGGGTTAAGCGCTAGGATAACGATAAAGGGCACCCGAAAGCCCGCCTTGGCGGGCGGCATATTGTGGCCCACGGAGAGCCAGCCGTGGGATGCTGACGGCACACGAGATTCGTCAGCCCCGGTAGGGGCGGCATCCGGCGGTCCTCAGGCAAAAAACATGGCGCGCTTGCCTACGACCCGATGTCGCCCCTTGCGGGGCTCAGCACCCTTTTGCTACGTCCTTTCCCACGGCTGGCTCGCCGTGGGCCACATGATGTCGCCACTGCCGTGGCTCAGACTTCGCCCCGTGCGCTTATCCTGGCGCCTATGGGGGAAGGGGGTGAGGGGTGGCCGTGAACCCACGGTTCGCACCGTGGGCTAAATTCTGCCGCTCCTGCGGAGCTGGCGGATGCTCCAGGCTTAGTGCCTTTTGTAGTGGCTGCGGGGAACAATGGCGTGCTTGAGCAGGTGCACTGACCCCAACAGTCTGCGAATCCGCCCCTCGTCACTCCGATCGCTTAACCGGCGCCGGCCGAATGCGAATATTTCGGAAGGCGACGGGCCCGTGATCGCCTTGCAAGCGAAGCGGCCCCATGGGTTTTTCCGGGAAGCCGCCGCGGGTCTCGCCTTCGAGTTCCACACGCCTGTGGATCACTTTCCCGTTGTGCACGACTCTGACAAAGACGGCGTTGGCGATCTTCTCACCCTTGTTGTTGAAGCGCGGGGCGCGGAAGGTGACATCAAAGGTCTGCCACTGGCCCGGAGGTAACGAAGCATTGACATTGGGAGAATGGCCTTCGACGTCCTTTTCATTGATCCAGCGAGGGTAAAGGCCGCCGCATTCGATACCGGGGTAAAGGTCCTTCGCCACGCCGAAACTGTCGTAGATTTGCAGTTCGTAAGATCCCATGAAATAGACGCCGGAATTAGAGCGTTTAGAGATAATGAACTCGAGGTGCAATTCGATGTCTCCGAACTCCCGTACGCTCACGATGTCGGAGGTGCGCCCGCCGTTGAACAGAATGCCGGCGCCAGGTTTCGAGCTCAGCGCCTGAGGGTTGCCGGGCGACAAGAACACGTCGCCGACGATTGACCACTGGTTGGTAGGCTGGCGCCAGACGCTCAGATCGTTGTCCTTTATCAACTCGATTGCGGGCGCCTCGGCTTGGGCGCTCGCCACAGCAGCAGCAAATACGCAGAGGATACTGGTGAGAGCAATACGATTACACTTCATGAGGTTGGCTCCAATCCGGGTCACACCTTCAGCCCGGTTAAATCTACTTCCAGAGGTTTGTTCTCCTGGATCAAATCGTCCATGGTCAAACGCATGCGGCGGCGGGCGGCTTCGCGGCCCAGGATGCAGGTCAGAGCGCTGTCCACCGCCCGCCTCACGGTTGGGTTCTCGAAACGCGCCTTGGTCACGTTCTCGTAGAATGTGGCGATATTACGAACGATGCCATCGTGGTAGAGGTTCTCGACTTGGCCGCTGTATTCCTGAGCGCCACCGGATAGGAACGCCTTGCCCCAATAGCTGATAAGGGCGTTGGCGGTTGTGCCATACACGTGGCAGTCGAGAGCGCTGTCCTTCATGTCGGGCAACCCCTGACCGAAATGATTATGAACGGCGCCGTCGCCGTAGTCGTAGATGACCGAGCAGACACCGTGCGCGTCCCCGTGTGCGTTGGGGCGGGCAACTTGCGATGAGCCGGCAGCGGCAACCGGCCGCTCCCCCATCACCCAAAGCGCCGCATCCACCGCGTGGATATCGAAATTGCCGATGTAATCGCACCCCAAGGCAATATCATTAACCCATATCAGCTTTTGCAGGCGGCTCTCCAGGTTGGCGGTCTTGGGTGGATCGCTAAAGCCGTGACACAATCCCAGGGTGGCCAACTGCGAGATCTTCCCCACGTCGCCGTTCCGGACGCGCTTGACAACCTCTATGTTGACGGGGTCGGTGGGAATCTGGTAGTTGACGAAGAAGCACCGCTTTTTCTCGCCGGCGAGTTTGGCCGCCGCTTCAATTTGCAGGCACCCGGGCACATCCGCCGCCACAGGTTTGGCCATGTAAACGTGGCATCCGGTATTGACCGCCGCAGCAGCCTGAGCAGGCATAAAGGCAGGGATGTTCTCGAGGGCAACGGCCTCGACCCCGCTGTCTATCACGTTCTGGTAGCCCGAGAGGCCCGAGAAGCGTCGCGACTTGTCCACGCCCAGCGCATCGCCGACGGTATCCGCTACCGTTTGGAAGTAGTCTGCCACGGCGAAGAGTTCAAACCCGCCGTGCTGCTTGAAAAGGCTGCCGACCAGGCTGCCGCGTCCGCCACAACCAACCAAGCCGAGTCTGATCGCACCTTGCCGGTTTGCTGACGCAGTAGTCTGCCCGAATGCGGAATTCGCCAACACCAAAGTTGCCGCCGCAGCCATGCTTCCCTTTACAAAGTGGCGCCGGGAAACGGCGCCGGGCAAGCCACGTGGCAGGAGGGAGAACTGGTCATCCATGAACCACTCCATTCGCGCCCCATGCCGCTGATGTGCTCAGAAGTCTCGGGCCGGGACGTAACGCAGGTGACGCGCATTGTACACCGGATTGGGCGCAGGTAGTTAAAGTAGGGGTCCGGCTGGCCGTACCTTCTTGCTTCGGTGGTGCGATAAATAATGAAGGGGGTACGGCAAGCCGCACCCCTACAACCAGGCAGTGCCCCGTGGCCATGGTCAAGATTTGGATGTTACAGCACACTAACGAACGGGTTCTGCGCCGGCACGGATCTTGGCCAGCCTCTTCTGCGCCTCGCGATCGATCCATGTGTAGGGAAACTCGGCGCGCAGCTTTTCGAAAGCGCGGGCGGCTTGGGTGGTTTTCCCTGCTCTTAACAACTCCTCCGCCTCTTGAAAGCGGTCCTCACCGATGGTAAGGGTGCCCGATCCGATGCGCACGGCATCCTCGACCGTAATGGTCGCAGGAATCTTCTTTAACACCGGCGGATTCGGATCCGTCAAGATGCTGTACGCGGCAGGATTGCGCTCGCGGAACAAACGGGCGCGCATGTCCTGCTGGGAATTCAGCGCGTCACCACCCTCACGGCCGCCGAATGGGTTGATGTCAGCCATGGCGAACCCACCCGATTCACTTGTTTCGGCCAGGACTCTGCCTTGGGGAGAGACGATCATGGCTGCACCTCCCCGCATGGCGACAACAAGGTAGACGAAGTTGTCCACCGCTCGCGTACGAAACGCAGCGCGGTTCATGTCCTCGTCGCCGGCGGTCACCGCGCCGCCCATGGTCGAAACAAAGATGAGGCCGGCCCCGCCCAGGGCCAGACTTCGCGAGGCTTCCGGCATCACCATGTCGTAGCAGATCAACATCCCCACTCCGCCCAAGTCGGGTGTTTCAAAGACTGGGAACCCGCTGCCCCGGATGCGGTCGGACTCGGTGACGGTCGGATCCACCTTGTAATAGCGCCCTATCTCCTTGCCGTCGCGTCCCAGGAAGAACGCGGCGTTGCGGTAGGTACCATCCTGTCCCGCCACATCGCTGGAGCAGACGAGATACATGTGATGGGCAGCCGCCGCCCGGCCGAGGCGATCCAGCATCCACCCCACCGCTTGGGGCAGCACTTCTTTCATCAAAGCCTTGTTGCCCACCTCCCAATGCAAGACACCCAGGCTGTCCTCAGGCAGCGCCAGCGCATCACAACCGGCGGCTCCCGCCCGGTGCACCAGCCGCTCCAGCCCGCCGAGCGTCCTGTCAACTTCTGTGAGGGCCTCAGCCGGTTTCAAATGCCAGTCAATCCAGCGAGGCGTCGATTCCGCGGCGCAGACGCGAAGTGTCTTGGGCTGGCCATCCGCGCCGGTCTGTCCGGCCGGAGACGATTGAGCGGCACATGCCGCGGCGCTGATTGTCAACAACAGCAAAGCTCTCTTCAGGTGTCTCACGGTCTTGTAACCCCCTTCGGTCTGCACGATCAAAGGCTAACCGGCATCTCTCACGATGGGTTTGGAAGGGCGGGGCTTCAGTCCCGCCGTTATAGGTCCTTATTGATCATTACCGCACTCCGCGCCCCCCCGCAGTCCCGCGCCTGCGGGACTGCGGGGGGCGCGGGGCAAACAGAGGTCGGGAGCGGCGATTTCGGCGGGGCTGAAGCCCCGCCCTTCCAGCAGTCCCCCAACTGCGTCCCGACATGGAGGGAAGTCCGGGCCAACCACAGAAGAAGTGACTTTTTTCAGCCGGACGTGGCTTTGACGAGCGACGAGACTTGCGAACCGGTCAAAGTCCGCAATGTCGGCCTCGCTTTATCAGGCGTTACTCTTCTTCTTTCGCAGGTCGAGCACGGCTTCGGCGAAACCGTCAATCCGGTTATCGGCCAGCGTAATCTGCTCCGCCTCGGGCCCGATCCGAATCCCCACGCGCTGTTTTGGAGCCCCAATTTGACGAATTTCGTTCTGCGTGATGGTAAGCGAATTCGTCCGTCCTTGAATATCGATTCCGATACCGCGATCTTGAGTGACCCCAAGAATCCGGTTCTTCTCGAGAACATTCCGGTTCCCTTGGAACGCCGGGCCACCCTCCATGCGGAACAGAATGCCGACTTCGCCGCTCGCCCGGACCTCGTTGTCGCGAATAACGTTGTCCGTATCGTGATGCCCAATCGAGATGCCGTAAAGCCTGTTGCCCTCGATGATGTTCTTCTCCGCCAGTCCCCACCGAACGCCCCAACAGAAGAAGAGCCCCTGGTCGTTGCCGGCCATCCGGTTACGGCGAATTATGGAACGCTGGGAGCCGGAGCCGGGATGGAGTCCCAGGCCCGTGTGATCGTGGCTGTGGCAGTCTTCCACCCGCACGTCATGACAAATCTGCCAGCTAATGCCATCGCCGTTATAATTACGAGCGGTAACATTGCGCATGGTGACGCGGATGCAGTCTTGCATCCAGATGCAACCGGCGTAATTGCCGTCCAAATTCTGATTGTTTGCCTTATTGCCATCGAGCGCGATGTTTTCGAAAGTGACGTTCCGCAATATTCTCGCCGCTAAAGAGGGGAAACAGGCTCTCCACCTTGGGTTCGCCCTTAAGAAACACGTTTTCCCGCAGCGCGCGGTCCAGCTTGAAGCGGTTGCCGTTGCGGGCCACAAGAGTGCGCTTAATCACCTTGAGCTCGCCTTTGTCCTCGTCCTTCACGCGGATACAAATCCCGTCGCCGATCTCGAAACCCGTGGCATCCGTGAAGGTGATCTCCTGGTCAAACCAGTCGGAATCGTCCGAGAGCTTGGCCATGAGCGAGGGTTCTTTGATAATGACCGTTTCGGGCCCGCTGCCGAGAATGCGCACGTTGTTCTGCAAATAGACGGCATTGCGAAAGCGGTAAGTCCCCGGCAGGATTTTCACCGTTCCGCCCCCCCATCGCGCCACCGAATCTACGGCCGCCTGAATCACCTTCTCGTTCGCACCCACAAGGTCAGCCTTCTGTGGGCTGACAGTTAAGGTGAGACGCTCAGCCCAGCTCGGTTCGATGTGATCGCCCGAGGTAGCACGCGGATTCTTGTCGGCAACGGGTTGCTGGCTCGCCCTTCCGGGGACCCCTCGCAACGCGGCACTTCCGATCGCCAGGTTGGCGAAGGCGGCGGTTACAAAGTCACGGCGATTCATAGCACTGCCTCCAATCTTAGTCGTGTAAGCGAGAGCTTGCTGGTTCGCATTTCTCACCACAGATTTGGAAGGGCTGGGCTGAAGCCCCGCCCTGCAAGCAGTTCCCCAACTTCGTCCCAGCGTGGTGAGAAATCCGGTCTACCTAGCACCGCCATCATCCCTCGAATTTCAGAATCTTCCAGCCGATGGAATCGCGGTTGCCACCATACTTGGGATCGCCGAAGAAACCCTCGATGGTCTGCTGCCGCACGAGCAAGAAAAATTCACGCCCGCTGCGACCGGAAGCATCACTCACGCTATCTGCTTCAAACTTTTCCAGCACTCGAGTCTGAGTCGCGAAGTCGAGTAACGCGAAGGGCTGTGGAGCCACTTCGCGCGCCAGGGTGGCGAGCCGTTTTAGCCCGCTTTCATAAATGGGGCGTTGTTCTTTGAACTTTCCCGCCAACCCCAAATCAATGTAATGAACTACTCCGGCCCACTTCGCCCCGGGGTCCTTATCCGCCGGGATAATTTGCTCCGAGAGGGCTTCAACCGTGGCGGCATCATCGGTGGTGAAATATCTGAAGGCTATCGGGCCTCGGCCCGTTACAGCGTCCGTCGGGTGTCCGTGCTGATGGCTGGCTGCGTACAGATTTGTCGAGTCTGCCATCAGCGCCCAAGCGGGCGGCAGGATCGCCGCGCCGGTGCACAATGCGCAACGGTGCAAGAATACACGCCGCGTCAGACACTGAGACCTCCGTCCCCCTTTGGCTGGTTTCTTCATCCGCGCCAGCCTCCTCCCTTCCAGGCGGCTACGATTTGCGCGCTCACCAAATAGGCTAGAGCCTGGATGGTCAAGCAGGGATTGCCTCCCCCGGAATTTGTCATAAGGCTACCGTCAGCGACGTATACATTCGGGATATCGTGAAGCCGCCCCGTGCGGTCGGCAACGGAATTGCGCGCGTCCGAGCCCATGCGGCAACTTCCTAACTGATGCTCGCCCACCCCGCCGGCATGTTCCGGGATGATTGGGATTCGGATTGTGAAAGTCGCGCCCGCCTCCTTGAGGAGACGTTCAGCGCGCCCAGCCAACCACTCTTGTTGCGGAACGCTCCAGGCGTGGGTTCGGGTGGTGATCCGCGCCACGGGGACCTCAAAGGCGTCACGCACTTCAGGGTCGAGGTCCACCCGGTTGCCTTCGCGGGGTATCCCGTGGACGATAATCATCATCCTGATGTGTTTCCAAAAGTAGCGGCGGTGGAATTCCTTGAAATCGCGGCCCCAGGACTTGATGCCCGCAGGTCTCGGAACCGTATTCAGCGCCAGCATCGGAAGGCGGCTGAAGCCGTTGTACATCACACCGCCCGCAGGAACGTCAGCATGCTCGAACTGGAAGTCCAGAGCGAAACCCGGACCAGGCCCCAGAAGATCCCCCACAATTTCGTCGAAGAATCCGAAGACGTTGGTATCTTCGTCGTCGTGGAGGTACCGTCCCACTTGGTCGTAGCGGTTGCCGAGCCCAAGCGGAAAGAATCGGGACTTCGAGTTGAGCAGGAGGCGAGGTGTTTCTGTGGCTGAGGCTGCCGCCACGATCACCTTCGCGCCCAGTTCTTCCCAGCGGCCGCTGGAATTTTGAAAGACCACACCGTTTGGCCGGCCGCGTGAGTCCACGGTAATCTCTCGTACAAAAGTCTCCGCTCGCAGCGTGCACAATCCGGTTCGCAGTGCCTCAGGGATCACGGTGACGGCGGTTGAGGATTTGGCGTCAACCTCGCAGCCGTAACCCAGGCAGTTTGGGCAGCGAATGCACGCGGGGCGCCCGCCGTAGGGTTGAGAGAGCACTGCCAGCGGGGGACGAAAAGGCTGCCAGCCCAAGCGGTGCGCGGCCGGAAACAAGACTTGCGCCTCGCGATTATCCGGCAGCGGCGGCATGGGATATGGCCTCTTGCGAGGTGGGGCCATGGGGCTTGACTCGCCACACACACCAAGTTCGTATTCTGCCTTTTCGTAGTAGGGCTCGAGGTCATCGTAGGTGATGGGCCAATCCTCAAGCGCCGATCCGGGAGGCACACCGTAGAGCGTCTTCAAGCGAAACGTTCCCGGGTGAAAACGCCAGGACATCGCCTGATAGCTAAGTGTGCCTCCCCCCACACACCAAGCAAGAGTACTGAATCCGTCATCCCGAGGTGTCACACGATGGGCGGGCAGGCCGGGATCAGACCGGTAAGTGCGGGCTTCAGACTTCGGAGGCCCAAAACGCAATCCATTGCGATTCCATAAATACTGCGAGTCGGCGAGTTCGTCGTGGCCGTAATCGGACGCGGATAACCTCGGGCCGCGGTCGAATAGCACGACGCGCAGGCCCGCAGTGGCTAATTCCTTGGCCACTATGCCGCCGCTCGCGCCGGCGCCTACCACAACTGCGTCAACCTGTTCCATAGTGATGCGAGTCTCCTCGTGCTCGCTTAATCTCTAGCCACCACCACAATTGACCACACGGCGGTTGTGGGGTGGCACACCTATCGACGTAGTTTCTCCCCCCATGGTAGTGAAATGCAAAAAGGAAAATATCCGGCGCACTCGCAGGAGAAGTTACTTAATCCCTTTCAACGCGTGTATCTTTCCACCCATTCGAGTTGGCGTTGCATAACGTCCATAATATCCTTGGGCGCCTCGGGGGAATGCCCCTCCCCCGGGTAAATCACCATCTGCGTTGTGACTCCCTGGCGCTTCAGGGCGTTATATAGCTCGTAGCTTTGGGTTGGGGGTACGCGAGCGTCATTGCCTCCCTGCAAGATGAGCGTGGGCGTCGTGACACCTTTCACGTGGTAAATTGGCGAACGTGCTTGGTAAAGCGCGAATCCATTCCAGAACTCGCCTGATAAGTAATCCGGCACGAAGGAAGGAATGTCAGTAGTACCCGTGAAACTCACCAGGTCGGTTATTCCCGCTCCGTCGATCGCGGCCTTGAAGCGCGGCGTTTGTGTAATCACCCAGCTTGTCATATAGCCGCCGTAGCTCCAGCCCATCACGGCCAGGTGTTTTGGGTCGGCAACCCCCATGGAGATCACGTAATCAGTGCCCGCCATCAAATCCTCATAGTCCCTTCCACCCCAATCGTTCAGATTAGCGAAACGGAACTTCTGGCCATAGCCTCCGGTGCCGCGAACATTCGGCTCGAGGATTACGTAGCCCCTGGCCGCCAAGCTCGCCACAGGACAAATGACTCCCGCCTCACCCGTGAAGCGCTGACTGAAATAACTCATCGGTCCGCCGTGAATCGCCAGCACTAACGGATACTTCTTGCCCGCCTCGTAGGCGAATGGAAAGGTCAGCAGGCCCTCGATTTCCAGACCATCCCGTGACTTCCAATGGATAACCCTGGTCTTCCCCAGAGGGAGTTTGGGCAAGCCGGCGTTCGCCGTGCTCACCTTGATTGGAGCGCCCCCCGCAAGGCTCATGACAAATGCCTCGGGGGGCTCATCGGGACTCTCCCGGGAAAAGCCAACGCTGGTGCCGGTTGTGTTGAGGCCAGCCGACCTCACTACACTGTTCTCAGGACCGTAAACAACCTTGGCAGATCCATCCACGGAGACGGCGTACAACTGATGGCACATGCCCTTTTCACCCGTGAACAGCAGGCGAGACGAGTCGGAGGACCAACCGAGGAACTCACCCGTGCCCTTCCTAGGTATCAAACCTGCCGAGGACAAGAACCCGAGGGTGGCAAGGGAGGGCCCCTCGTCGAAGGAGGATGTAACGTCACGGGGAGATCCACCCTGCCGGGGAAGAAGCAGAATGTGCTCCGAACCAGCCCATCGAGCAGGATCGGCGGTGCGTATATATGCCAACCAACGCCCGTCAGGCGAATATCGTGGCTCACCTTCCGCGGCCCCAGTGCCAGCCAGAACGCGCACCGCGCCGGCTCTCACGTCAACTTCGGATAGATCACTCTGAGGCCAAATATCTTCACTGGGGGTCGGCTGGTGTTCAAAGGCGATAGATAGGGAGTCCGGCGCCCAGTCGAAGTTCGTGACATGATATGGAGCGGTGGTGAGCAGGCGCACAGGTCTTCTTCCCTCCACATCAGGCTCCGTAGGAAAGACCCATAAGCTGTTGCACCTGGGATTTGCATCCATCACGCGCCACTCCCGCTTTTCTTTCCTTGCCTTCTCGGTTTCATCATCAGGGCCGCTCCCGGCGAAGGCGATCCACTTTCCATCCGGCGAGATCCGATACGCAGCGATTCCCCCTTTCCAGTCGGTCAGGCTCTCTGCCTCTCCGCCGTCAACCCGGATACGATAGATGTTTCGTTTCCCCGCGCGTGTCAACAAGAAACAGACAAACCGCCCATCCGGAGAAAAGGATACGGAACCAATTCCGACCTCCTCTTGCGTAAGCTGAAATTGGCTGGCGCCGTCAGCGCTTGCCAGGAAGATTCGCTTAGTCCATTCGCTCTTTTCAGGTTCCATGATGGCGCGGGATTGGGTGTAAGCAACAAGTCGTCCGTCTGGAGATGGGACCACTTCCTCAACGCGTTGAACCTGCATTGAGAGCTCGGGGCCCCAGCCGACAGGCGCCTGGGTCCATGCAGGGGTCGCCAGCAAAACCAGCACAGACACGATCGGCGCAACGCGAACTGTCGTTTTCATAACCAGCTCCTTGGCGAGATTACGGCAAGATGTCTTCCACAGCATTGCTGTCACCCTCAGCCGGCCCGTGCCACACGCTGCCGCCGTAAGTCGCGATGTAGACCTTCCTTGCGTCGAGCGGGTCAGGGATCACGCGCCGGCCCCATTTGAAATTGTAGCCCTTGATCCGTTTCCAGTTCTCACCCTGATCGTCCGATCTCCAGGCCGAAGATTCAAACCCGACGGCATAAACAACCTGGGGATGGCGTGAGTCTACAGTGATGTCGTGAACGTAGTGGTCTTTAGCAAGCACCTGCCGCCATGTGGCGCCAGCATCAGTGGAAAGGAAGATTCCGCCACCCACCGTGCGGGTGGCATCCGGATGGCGCGCCCAAGCAGCCAGAAAGAGACGCTGGGGATTTTCAGGATCGATCTCCAGCCCTTGGGGGCCATTGACATCGTGTGGCAACTGCATCTTCGTCCAGTGCTCGGCGCCGTCGGTGGAACGGTAGAGCGCCCCATCTCCCTCGCCCCCAATGCTGCCGTCATCATTGCGGCGAATCACCACCAGATACAAGACGCCGTTGGCGTCCTGTGCCAACCGCCAGGCAAATGGCTCTTGCCCTGTAATCCCCTGGTTCTTCCGCGCCCAGCTCTGCCCCCCATCCGTTGACTTGAAGACCCCGCCCGCGAACCCCGCCACGTAAAGCACTCGCGCCTTGACCGGACTGCGCGCATCCAGAATTATGTGCGTCGCAACCGTGGGCGGCATTCCCTGGTTGGAAATGGTCCAGGTCCTTCCGCCATCATCGCTTCGGCAGACACCGCCGATGGCGATCCGCCCGGCGCCCGGCTGCAGGAAACCAGACTTGTGGCGTGGCAGACTATGGTTGCCGCTCATCGCGGCCCAGACGCGTCCGCGCACTTGCGGGTCGAAGACGATCCAGTACACCGTCTCGGTCCAGTCTTGTGGCGCGCCGTCGACTGAATATTTCCAGCTCTTGCCGCCGTTGTCACTGCGCATGAGACCGATGTCGTCGTAGGAGATGAAAACTCGATTCAAGTCGAATGGGTCAAAATGAACGCCGTAATCAGTGGTGACGTCCAGTCCCGTGCTTGTGTAGGTTCCGTCCGGCAGTTTCTTCGAGTAGACGGATTCCCAGGTCCTGCCGCCGTCGGAGGTGCGTAGGGTGCGGCCAGTGTCGGTTCCGAAGCAGAGGTCGGGATTGGTGGGAGCTACACCGAGTTGAATGGGATTTCCACCCCAGCCTGGCCCGAAAAGTTCGCTCATCCAGGGGTCATGGATGTTGGGTGCGCTGGTCATGGATTCTTTCCAGACCAGTTGCCAGGTGCGCCCGCGGTCGCTGGTCTTGGCGGTGCCGAAGAGAGCCTCGTTACCCCGGCGGCGATTGTAGTAGGAAACATAGGCCACATCAGGATGGTACAAGCTGGTGGACACCGCCATGGCCGTGAGGGGCCAGGATGACGCCGGCAAAGGAGATTCCCGCCAACTCATTCCGCCATCGTCGGAGATATGCAGTTTTCCCGCGGCGATCATATAGACGACCATCTCGCCGCCCTTTTGCGGGAAGCCCGCCGACACCACCCGGCTGTGAAGTTCGGGGCGGCCTTCGTCATACTCCACGTCTTTTAGCGCTTGGCCACTCCGCCAGTATCCGCCCACTCGCGCGGCCACTGAACTGGCGCCGATTATGTAAAGCGTGCGATCTTCCCCGGGGGACTGTGAGTCGATAAAGATCTTGTCGGCGCCGTCAGGAAGGTCCGCAATCTTCTTCCACTGCTTTCCGCGATCAGTTGAAACCCGGAGAACGAAAGACTTGTCGATCTGGAACGCGGCATAGAGGATGGCGGAGTCCGCCGGATCGACCGCCAGAGCGGTGATGGCGCCGTCCGGCGCGTCCTCGCGCACCACCCGCCAGGTCTTCCCGGAGTCGGCGCTACGAAATAGGGCCGGTCGGCTGAACGGGCGGTCCTGTTTAAATCCAACAGGCGCAGGCGCGGTCTTGGCATAAATGACTTTCGGGTCGATCGGGTCAAACACAAAAAACCATGCCCGGTCCCCAAGATTGAACATCCGCCAGGAGTTTCCCCCATCATGGGAAATGTAAAAGCCGGTCATGTCTCCCGACACCAGCACGTCATTGTTGTTGAGAGGGCTAAGAGTGGGCAGAAACATTCCGCCCCCGCCGCCCGGGCCAATCACCTCCCAGCGGTCGTACCTTTTTGCGCCGGCGAAGCTGACCAATGCCCAAAGGGCGGCCAGTAGGAGAGCTTGGGGGACTGTTCTAATTCGCATATGAAAGCTCCTTGCCCGGATCTCTCGCCACGTTTGGACGCTCTTACGGGGCTGGCGGAAGGGCGGGGCTTCAGCCCCGCCGAAATCGCGACCCCACCCTTTGTTCGTCCCGCGCCTGCGGGACTGCGCGGGGCGCGGGACCCAGGAATAATCAGGCGGGCCTTGCAACGGCGGGGCTGAAGCCCCGCCCTTCCGGACCCGTGCTGAGAAACGCGGGTTTGTTGATAAGCTCTGCCGAAGGTCTACGCAGGTCAGAAACATTCAGTGCGAAGCCCTCGATCCGGTTCTCGTCCAGTTGCACTTTCCCAGCCCGGGCGCCAATCCTGACCCCGATCCGCTTCAAAGGCTGCCGGGTTTCCCGCAGGTCATTGTGGGAAATGGCGATGGCGTCCGTTCTGCCCTGCACGTCAATCCCGATGCCTTCTTCGGGGCCACTGTCTACAATGTGGTTGTCTTCCAACCGGTTTCGGTCGGGACAGTATCCCCCTTCCCCACAGAGACCCCCATCGTCTTCCACTTCCCTGAAAATTACTCCCACCTTCCCACTCCGCCGAATCTCATTGCCACGAACAACGTTGTCGGTGTCTTTGTGGCCGAAGTGCACACCGAAATCCTGGCTATCCAGAATCATGTTGTTCTCGACGCGGCCGTACCGCACACCCCAGCAAAAGTAAAAACCGATGTAATTGCGCTCCAGCTTGTTGCGCTGAACCAGAGGGCGCTGCGAGCCGCTGCCGGCATGCAGACCAAAGCCCGCGTTGTCGTGGCAATGGCAGTCTTCTATCAACGCGTCGTGAGAGGTCTGCCAACTGATACCGTCAGCAGCGGACTCTCGGGAGGTCACATTGCGGATGTGGACGCGATTGCTGCGGTTCAGCCAAATACCAGCCAAAAAGTTGCCCCAGAAGTGGTCGAGAGATTCCTGATTCACCTTGTTGCCGTCCAGCGTGATGTCCTCAATCACGGCGTCCGCGATTCCGTCCCCACAGAGAAGCGGAAAAAGCGTTGATATATTGGCTTGCCCTTTTAGCGTGAAGTCGTCATCGTTTAAGGGCTGATCCAGTTTGAAGCGGTTGCCACTGCGGGCGATCAGACTGCGCCGGATGATGAAGTGGCCTTGGTGCCAGACGTTGTTGACCCGCAGGCAAACTCCGTCACCCACTTGAAAGCCGCTCGCATCGGCCAGCGTGACTTCCTGTTCCCAGCTTTCTGAGTCCGCAGCCAGCTTGCTCTTGACCTGCGGAGCCTTCACCAGCACCGAGTCCGGGCCGCTCCCCAAAATACGCACCCCTGTCCGCAGGGAAACGGCGTTACGTAGCCGGTAGGTTCCAGGCAGAATGTGGAGCGTGCCGCCACCCTCGGCGGCAATGTAGTCCACACCTGCCTGGATCGCCCTCTCGTCGGCGCCCACCAGATCCGCTTTCTGCGGTCCAACCGTAATCGTAAGCCGGGAATCCCATTTGGGCTCCACCGCGTCACCGGCGGTGGCCCGCGGGTTGGTCACTGCCGGTCGTTCCTCAGCCCCGGCCCGTTCCGCCAAGAGACTGCCAGCCAACACCGCCGGCGCAACACTCAGGAAATCACGTCGTGTCCATCGGAAATGTTCGGACTTCTTCATCGCTCCCCTCCAGGCCCCGGATCGATTCTTATGCCGCCGAGGTTCTACCAGCCGTCCTTCCCGATCCTCCCGATGGTGAACTTGACCTTTTATATTGTCTATCTGCTCGCGTCTTTGCTCTTCTCCAATCCGTATTCGTAAATTGAGATGCACTGTTCCGTTCTAGTCCGTTAGATTGAAGCAAGTTAGACCCAACCGACGGAGGAACATGGCGCTGCAACGACAAATTACCCCGATTGGGGGAGAAAAGATAGTGGTTTTGCGCCCGACACCGCGGGCAGTGACTCCCTTCGGAGAGGGCTGAAGTACTATAAACTTCGTAGTTCGGCGAGTTCGACATCGCAGGAGAAAGGAATAGCGACTCTACAAGTTCAACGCAATCTCAAGTTGGCGGCCCGGTGTTTCAAACTCCTTACATTTCTGCCGCTGTAGTACTATAAGTTTCGTAGTTCGATGAATTCGACATCGCGGGAGAGAGGAATAGCGATTTTAGAAGTTCAACGCAATCCCGCTCCAGGATTATTGAGGTGATCACAACGGCCTTCTTTGCCAACCTCACTTCTTAGCATTTTCAGCAATTGCCGTTTACCGTTGCGGCAGAGCAAAACAATTATGTGCGCCGAAGTCAGATCGGGATGGCAAAAACAGATTTTCCGGTTGCCCAACCCAAAAAGCCAGCCAATTTGTCTCTCTTTTGGAAAAATTTGCGTTGAACTGTTGGGAAGTCTTGCTATCCTTTTCTGAAATCATGCATCTTACTTGAGACGAAGAAGTTTGGTTATTGCCCAGGAAATTATTATGCGTTTACGCTGGCGGAAACGCGTCTCCCCCAATCCGCGCCGATGGTCTCTCCGGGCCGTTTTGTGGGTGATTTCTGCTGCTGTCATCCTGATCTTGGCGTCTCGCCTATACAAGGGAACGGTTGTCGCTGCCGCCGAATCGCGCACGGCGGTCATCCAGCTCGGAACCTTCACCCGCACCATTCGCATCACGGGTTCCACGGAAGCCCTCCATGCCTACGTGGTGCAGGCGCCCCGGCTGGCGGGCGGGGGAGCGCGCATGGTGCTGGTCCGCTTGGTGCACGCCGGCACGCGCGTCCATAAGGATGACGTGCTCGCCGAGTTTGACCAGCAGGACCAGTTGAAGCAGTTCCGGGACAGCCAAGCTGATTACCTCGACTTCCTGAACAAGATCAAGAAGCAGAAGGCTGACAACGCCATCGAGCTCGGCAAGGACCAAACGGCGCTCCAAGCGGCGGACGATGAATACCAAAAAGCCAAATTGGAGATGGCGAAGAACGAAGTGGTCTCGCGCATCGACGCCGACCGCAACCGCCTGACACTCGAGCAGGACGCGGCCACCTTAAAACAGCTCCGGCAGACGTTTGACCTCAAGGAGCGTGCGCGCCAAGCGCAATTGCAGGATTTGGAAATCCAAAGCAACAAGGCCCACGGCCAGATGCTCTACGCGCAGACCAACTCTCAGCGCATGGTAATCCACTCGCCGCTGGGGGGATTGGTGGTGCTGAGTCCGATCTGGAAGAGCAGCTCGATGGGCGATCCGCAGGAAGGTGACGAAGTATGGCCGGGCCTGCCTTTCATGCAGGTGGTAGATCCCTCCGCCATGCAAGTGACGGCGAGCGTTAATCAGGTGGACTTCCCCTATCTTCGCACTGGCCAACGGGTGGAGGTTCGCCTGGACGCTTACCCCGACCTTGTCCTGGACGGGTCGATTGAGCATCTCGCGGCCATCGCCAATACCAGCTTGCTATCTCAGGTGGTCCACAACTTCAATGCGACTTTTGCCATTCAGGGAACTGACCCACGCCTCCTACCCGATCTTTCCGCCGCAGTAGACGTGGAACTGGAGCGTCTCCCGGACGTTTTGCTGGCGCCGCGCGACGCCCTAATGATGGAAAACGGCAAGACCTATGTTGCGGTCAAGCGCGGAACGAGTTTTGAGAAACGGCCGGTAACCATTGGCCGGAGCAATGACGTCGAAGCGGTGGTGCTCTCCGGCCTTGTCGCTGGGGATCTCGTGAGGAGGAATCCTGGCGAAACCCCGCCGGGTATTTGACGATGTTTGGAGCCATCAAGAAAACTTGGAATCGGCATCGTGGCCTCGTAATCGTCCTGGGGCTGGTGGTGGTGGCGGGAGTGACCTTTGGCGGAGTCCGCTTCTCCCGCGCCGTACCGGTGATTCCCACCGCCACCGTGCAACGGGGCGAATTTATTGAGGCAGTACAAATCCGTGGCCGCGTGAAGGCGGAGAAATCGGTCCTCCTCAAAGCGCCCTCGGTGACGGGTGATATCCAGATCATTAAGCTGGCGAGGACAGGCACCGCCGTCAAGAAGGGCGACGTGGTCGCCCAATTTGACACCTCCAAGCTTGTCGATACCCTCAACCAGCGGCGCTCCGACATGAAACAGGCCGATGCTGAAATCGAGCAGGAGCGCGCCAAGGCCCGCCTGCTCGATGAGCAGGACCGCACCGATCTCCTCAAGGCCCGGTATGACGTGGAGCGCGCCAAATTGGACGTGAGCCAGCAGGAGATTCTTTCCCAGATTGACGGCGCGGAGAAAAAACTGGCGCTTGCCGATGCGGAGCAGAAACTTCGCGAGGTTGAGTCGCGGCAGAGGTCAGACCAAGCCAGCTCGCAAGCGACGATCAACGGGAAGGTGCAAGCACGCGCCAAGGCCCAAGCCGACGTGCGACGGGTTGAGGCCGACATTGCCTCTATGATATTGCGCGCGACGGCGGACGGTGTGGTCACTCTCTTTCCCAATTGGCGTGCCGGCGGCGTCTTCAGCGACAACCCGCCGGAGTTCCGGCCTGGCGACCGGGCTTGGAACGGCGCGACCATCGCCGAGCTTCCCGATTTCTCGACGCTGCAAGTGAGTACGCGCATTGAAGAGGTGGACCGTGGCCGCATCCGGTTGGGCCAAACAGCCACGATTCGCGTGGATGCTGTCCCGGACCGGGAGTTCCAGGCACACATCGCCCAGATTAGCGGGCTGGCCAAAACCGATTTCACCGGCTGGCCCTGGCCGCGCAATTTTGATGTGACTCTGGAGCTGGATACCAAAGACTCCCGCCTTCGCCCCGGCATGAGTGGCAGTGGGCGCATCGCCGTCAACCGCGTTCCCGGTGCAATCCTGATTCCGGTGGCGGCGGGTTTCTCCAAGGCCGGGACCACCGTGGTTTACATCCTGACGGGCTCGAAGTTTGTGCAACGGCCCGTGGTGGTGGGACTCCGCAATGAGGAACAATTGGCCATCACCTCCGGACTTTCGGCGGGCGAAAAGGTGGCTTTGAAAGATCCCACGTTGATGGCGGAAAAGCGATGAGGGCGCGCAAGATAACCCGGATTACCCTGGCGGTATTGCTGCTGGCGGCTGCCGCCGCTGGCTCGACAGTGGCGCTGAAGCGCCTGCACCCGGCGAAGCGGGGCGTCCCCACCATCCGGGTGGCGCGCGGCAACCTCGACCTGAAAATTTACACTTCGGGTGAGCTCCGCGCCGGCAAGACCGCGATGCTGGTGGCGCCTTCGGTGGGCAGCTCGCTCCGCCTGATTTCCCTTGCCAAAACGGGAACCCGCGTCAAATCGGGGGACCTGGTGGTCAACTTTGATCCCAGCGATCAGGAACACAACCTGGAAATGGCTTCCTACGACCTCAAGCAGGCCGAGCAGTCCATTGCCAAAGCCAAAGCCGGCGCTTCCGTTCAGGATGCGCAGGACAAAGTCGATCTACTGAAGGCGGAATTTGACGTCCGGCGGGCGGAGATGGATGTGAGCAAGAAGGACTTGGTGAGCTCGATCGATGCGCAGAAAAATCTGCTGGCGCTTGACGAAGCGCGCCGCCACCTTTCCCAGTTGAAGGAGGATATCGCGTCCCACTCTGTTTCCAACCAGGCAGACATGGCCGTCGCCGCGGAGAAACTCGCCAAAGCCCGGCTGAGCATGGCGCAGGCGCAAAAAAACATTCAGAACATGCATCTGCGCGCGCCCATGGATGGGCTGGTGGCCGTGCAGCAGAACCGCCCGACCTTCTACTTCCCTGGCATGCGCCTTTCCGAGTACCGCGAAGGGGATGAAGTTCAGCCAGGCGGCTTCGTGGCGCAGGTCCTCGATATGGAGCAGATGGAGCTTCCAGGGGAAAGTGGCCGAAATCGATCGAGCCAACTTGTCACCAGGAGAGCCCGCCGAGATCCAAATCTACGCTTTGCCCCACCAGAAGATTCCGGGAAAGGTCAAGGACGTTGCCGGGGCGGCCTTGCAGACTTTCTTCAGCGACAGTGGCTCGAGCAAGTTCGGCGTGGTCATCGCGCTGGACCATGCGGACCCACAGTTGCGGCCGGGGCTCACCGGGCGTGTGGCCATCTCTGCCGGCGAAGTGAAGAACGTGCTCTACCTTCCGCCCCAGGCCATTTTTGCCAAGGACAATAATCCAGTGGTTTATGTCCGCCAGGGGGGTGATTTTGTGCGGCAGAAGATAAAAATCACACGCCGCTCGGAAACGCGCATCGCTGTTGAGGGCCTCGCCGAGGGGACGGAAGTGGCGCTGGTGAATCCCGAGCAGCAAACCCCTAAAACCTCCACTGGCGCTCCCGCTTCACCCGCGCTGGGAGGGGGTAGCCGATGAGCACCCCCGCCACCACCCTCGCTCCGCCCGCGTCGGCGGCGCCTCGCAAACTACATCGCTGGGCGCGCTATCTGCCGGAATTTCGCCAAGGCATTGAGTCGCTTCTCTTGCACAAGCTACGCACTTCTCTGACCATGCTCGGCATGATCTTTGGCGTGGCGGCGGTGGTTTCCATGCTCTCCATCGGCGCTGGCGCGCAGCAACAGGTGATGGCCTTCATCGAGCAACTCGGCGTGCGCAATCTGATCATCGAGGCCAAGGAGTCCGCCGACTGGCAGGCAATGCAAAAAATCCGCCAGCTTTCCCCCGGCCTCAGCTTCCAGGACCAGCGCACCATCCTTACTAACGCCGCCGGCATTGAGGCCACCACGGCCCGCAAGCGCTTCACGCCCACTAAGATGATTCCCAAGCCGCAGCAAGATATGCCGGTCATTTACGGTGTAGGTCCCGTCTACCAGCAGATTGTCAATCTGCGCGTGGTGACAGGCCGTTTCTTTGACGCGGAGGAGGACGCGCGCGCCGCCCCCGTCTGCGTTCTGGGCGAGGGGGCCAGCGCCAATCTCTTCGGGCAGCAGGAAGCGGTAGGCAAGTACGTGAAGGTGAACGAACAGTGGTTCCATGTGATCGGGGTGGTGGGTCCCCAACTGAGCGCCCAAACTCCCCTCGCCGGCCTGCCCGCACAGGATCTCAATAACCTGATTTACGTCCCCCTTTACGCCTCCATGCTGCGCCTGGAGGACACTTACAGTGATATTCGCGACGAAATCGATGGCATCTATCTCCACCTGGACGCCCGTACCGACAGCTTTTTGACGGCGGAGGTGGTGCGCAGCATCCTGAACGTTTCGCACCACAACGCCGGTGATTTCAGCGTGATTGTCCCCGCAGAGCTGCTGGCAGAGCAGCGCAGTACCCAACGCATCTTCGAAATTGTCATGGTGGCCATTGCTGCCATTTCGCTGCTCGTGGGCGGAATCGGCATCATGAACATCATGCTCGCCGGAATTCTGGAGCGTACCCACGAGATTGGCGTCCGCCGCGCCGTGGGAGCGCGGCAATCGGATATTTCCCGGCAATTCCTGGTGGAAGCGCTGCTCATCTCTTTCGTGGGAGGCGTCACAGGCATCTTTTTCGGAGTCGGAATTTCCCGGCTAATCGCCTGGCTGGCGGGATGGTCCACCATTGTTACGCTCACTTCCATCCTGCTCGCTTTCCTGGTTTCGGCGGCAGTGGGCCTGGTGTTTGGAATCTATCCGGCCATGAAAGCTGCCCGGCTCGATCCGGTCGAAGCGCTGCGATACGTGTGATACCAAGTCGCATTGAACAGGGTACTAACACGTGCACAGAAAGCCATGTTGCGCAATCGCTCCAGGGTAAAGGGAATGACCCCTCACCCGGCCTCCTTCGTCGGCCACCCTCTCCCCAAGGGTGAGGGGTAGGATTGGCGATTCCCGCCCTCTCCCTTGGGGAGGGGGTGGGCCGCGATCCCGATACACTTCATCGGGACGCGGGCCAGGTGAGGGGTTTTGTCATCATTCTCCCTAGGAGTCTTTGAAATGCGCTGCAAACTTCTTGCCGCTTGTCTCGTCCTCAGCGCTTGGGTCGCGCCCGCCCGCGCCCAGACCTTCCCTCTGCCCAACTATTTCCATGAGCAGATCTTTTCGCCGCAGCCCCCGCAGCCGTTGCCGGACACCAAGAGCTTCCGCAACTACGTCGTGGACGGAAAGCTGCGCCTTTCCCTCCAGGACGCCCTACTCCTTTTACTGGAACATAGCACCGAGGTGCACATCGATCGCCTTGCGGTGACCGATGCGGAATTCAACGTGGAGCGCCAATTCGCCAATTTCGATCCGGCGTTCACTTCCTCCTTCAACACTGACCGGTCCAAATACCCCACCGATTCCCAGTTGCAGGGCGCCCCCACTCTAAGCGACCTCGAACAGCAAACGACGCTCAGCTACACGCAAACGTTGCAGACCGGCACAAATTTCAATATCGGCCTGAGCGCTGACAAATCCTCCACCAACAGCATCTATTATTTTCTTAACCCCTCGATTTTCGCCAACTTGAATTTCAACGTTACCCAGCCCCTGCTGCGCGGGCGCGGGCGCTTCGTAAACCGCGCCCCCATCCTCATCGCCCGCCGCAACCTGGCGCAATCCGCCGCCCAGTTTGAAGGGCAAGTGAGCGATACGCTCTATCAACTGCTGCTGGATTATTGGAGCGTCGTGCAGGCACGGGAGAACATGAAGATCGCACAAAAATCGCAGGAACTGGCGCAGGCTTCCTACGATCGCGACAAGCGCGCGCTGGAACTCGGCGCCCTGCCGCCCCTGGACATCTACCGCTCGGAAGCAGAAGTGGCGAATCGCAAAGTGGCGACGATCCAGGCGCAGTATCAGCTTAAATCCGTGGAAGACCAGTTCCGCCGCCTCCTGGGTGCTGACCAGGATGCGGAGGTTCGCTTGTTGGATCTGGATCTGGTGGAGAATCCCGAACCTTCCGGTGAGCTTTTCCACGTCGAGACGAAGGAGGCCGTAGCTACCGCCCTTGCGCACCGTCCTGAGTTGGAAGCCCTGCGCCAACAGATGGCCGCGAATGACATCACCGTCCGGCTCGACCACAACAATCTGCTGCCCAACCTCAGTTTGTCCGGCCTTTATCAGTCCTATGGATTAGGAGGCAATCAGTACAATACCTCCCTCACGCCGCCCGTGCTCGTTGCCCGTGGCGGGCTGGGTGATGCTTTCAGCCAGATCGGCGGCTTCCAGTACCCTGCTTATGGTTTCACCTTGTCTCTGAATCTTCCCATCAAGAACCATGCCGCCGAAGCGAACCTCGGCAATGCCATGGTTGCCCGCCGGCGAAGCCAGTACCAGGAGCGCGAGCAAGAAGAGGACATCACGCTCCAGGTGGCCACCGCAGTCCATCAGCTTGAACAGGCCCGCATCTCTTTGGACGCAACGCGTGTCGCCTATGACCTTTCGCGCAAGAGCTTGGAGGCCGAGGAGCGCAAGTATCAACTCGGCGCCCAAACGATCTTCTTTGTGTTGCAAGCGCAAACCGTGCTCGCCTCGGCGGAGGCCAATGTGCTCCAGGCAGAAATCAGCTACCAACTCGCCCGCGCCGCCGTCGATCACGCCACCGGCGTGCTCCTTGCCCATTACAAGATCGAAGTGCAGAAGGTCAAATCGTGATTGGACTCTCTAACGTGCGTATGACTTAAGGGCCAGGGAGGGTCCAACGCTCAGAAAAGTCCCCCGAGGTTCAAGACAAGCACGGAAATCAGGATGACCACCACCGCCGCCGTCAGCACCCTCCGGGTTCCCGGGGATGTGGCTTTCCATTCTCCCGTCAGGATGCCAAGGAAGTTCGAAGAGAGAATCATCGCGGTGATGAACAGCGCGTAGCCAAGGGAAATTCCGTACTTCCCCACCAGCGTCGCGCCGATGCCATAACCCACCATTCCCGAGAGCCAGAGCAAGCCCATAGCAATGGCCAGGCTTGTTTCTCTTGCCCAGCCTGGTTTCAGGAAGAGAGACCAGGTCTTATTACGAAAAAGCAGCAAGAAGCAATAGAGCAGATTTGGAATGAAGCCGGCGCCCAGCACCAACGCCCACGAAGCGTAGGTTGCGGTGACCGGAACAGCCCCCAGGGCAACGGCCTTTTGGAGAACTTGGCCGCTGAAAGCGAAGCCGAGATTAATGTTCGACCCAAAGACTCCGGTGAAGATGCAAATGGCTAGCCCGGTCATAAAAGTCATAGCGGCTGCGTTGGTAGAGGGGCCGGCGGCCCCCTGCTCTTTCGCTCTCCGGCGGCCGGCCATGCCATAGAGTACGAGGCCGGCAAAGAGGATGGGCATACCGATGAGCAACAGGATCCCCTGCGGCCGGAGCAGGTCCGCGGGGTTAAGGACCAACAAGGGCACGAGTGATCCGCACAGGCACGACAATCCCGCCACTACCGCGAACGCCAGCGCCATGCCCACGGCGCTAATTCCCAGGCCGAAGGTCACTTGGGCGATGCCCCACAGAAAGCCGAAGATCAGGGGGGCCAGAAGCGCACGGCTGGAAACGCCTCGATAGACGTCCGCGAGGTGGGGCACGAAACCCGCTGCCAGTAGCCAGGGAATAATCAGCAATGCCGCAGCGGCAAAAACCAGCCAGGTGTTTTCCCATTTCCACTGACGCGTGTACTTCATGGGCAGCGGAAAGCTTCCGTTCAACGCTCCACTGATGAAAATGACCGCCATGCCTAGCCAAAAATGGTCGCTCATCGAATACTCCCTTTCGCCACAAATTAGTAGGGGCAGGCCTTGCGCCTGCCCTGGGCGACCACAAGGGTCGCTCCTACTACGCGATGCACGAGATTAAGCGCAGCAGGGTCTCGTTATAGCAGAAAAAGACCGGTCCGCCTACTTGATCGCAAAATTGTCGAACTGTGCCTGGTTCCAACCCGTGCCGATACCTGCCATGCCTTTCTTATGGGTTTCATCCGTGACGCTCGCCACCGAGGCGCCGTCGATGCTGGCCTGGATGGCGGAACCCCTGAAGGCGAGGGCCAAGTGATGCCAGGTTTTTAGCGAGAACGGGACCTTACCCGAGGCGAGCTTTGCCGTCGGAGTCTTGAACCTTGCGCTGTTGAGCTCCCAGCCGCCATCCTGCAGGACCGTGAGCACGTAACCGCTTAGCCAGCGCGCCTTCCCATCCTGGAACCAGTCAGCGGAATCAATACGACCCACCAGTGTTACGTTGCCAGGCTCCTCGAGCATGGCATCGGTGCTGACCTCGTAGTCGGACCAATCCGCGCTGCCCAGAAAAGTAAATGGGTCAGGGCTGATGCCGCCCCAGGCAATCGGAGGTTGGCGGATGATCTGCCGCAGGCACTGTCCCTGCCGGCCCGTGCAAGGCGCGACTTCGAATGCGCCGTCCTGGTCCGCAAAGTATTTGGGGGATTGGCCGGCGGCGCTCTCGAAGTTGTCTTGGTAAGGGAATGGGAAGGGTGATGCCAGAGGGGGTGTGGCGGCGCCATTTCCCTGCCCTGTCGTGGTGGTGAGCGAATAAATCGAGTCCGGTTCAAGAGTAATAATGAATGAGCCATTCTGTGGTGTGATATCACTTAGTTTATGAAAGGACATCGAGGCATTGGTTTCCCAGAGGTGAATTGCGCCCGTGGAAAGACCTGCGGTGGTTTGGAACACGACTTCCTGCGGCTCTGTAGCATCGATGGTCTCGACAATGACACTGTAATCGTTGGAGGATGGAGCCTTGAGCGTTACGTAGCTCCCTTTACCACGGAGGTACCCGCAAGCGCTGTCGATGTACTGCCAGCCTGGTTGGGCAAATTGAGTGGTATGCGCAGTGACCCAGATCGCGGATTGAACGTCGTAATGGGCGGACCAGGGCGTGTTGGCGTACATCAGGCCCGAATTCGGAGCGGCCAGATTATCATAGTAGGAGGTCACAGGACTCCAGGTTTCCGTTTTGGTGACCTTGCCATCAATGTAGTTTGTGTTCAGAAACTTGGCCCAGATTCTCGCCCCAGGCTTCCAATCCCGCTGCAAAATGATGCCGCTCTCGTCGAAAGGCTGATCCTCACTCGACCAGAGGGGTTTCCCGGACCTCAAGGCCCCTCCCGTGATATAGAAATTTCCTTTGACTCGCGCATAATGGACGGAGATCGCAAAGACAGCTTCTTTCAGCTCCGGGTCCAGTCTGAAATCATCAGCGATTTTCCACTGGTTCTCATAAAGGTCCGCCGCGACGATCTTCGTCTTGAGGCCGCCGGCCAGCAGCGCTTTCTTTAGCATCTTGATATAGCCCACGTCGTAGTTTGTCTCGTTCCAAATGCCCACATAATCGATGTCGAGCCCGTGGTGTTTCTTGGCCCCCTGGATGAACTTGACGAGGTAGTTCGTCATATCCTGGGAATAGTATTTGCCATTCCCGATCCAGCCCGGAGCGCCCCACGGCAGGGCGTCCAGGATAATCTTGGGGTTTCTCGCCTTGGCTTCCGTCATCAGCCACCACTCATACCCCCGGTCGTAGTTTTCATCGGTCCGGGTATGCATATGACTGGGCTCCGACCCGTCGGTGGAGTTGGTGTCGCCGCCCACTTCGACCTTCAAGTGTTGGAGGGACGCTCCGTAGTTCGGTTTAAACAGGTAGTCCAGGACTTGGCTCCGTTGAGGTTCGGGGTAGTCGATCAGCAGCCTCGAGGAGGCCCCGGCGCTGACCCCTCCAATCCCCTCAAAAACTCGACCGCTTCCGGAGCCATCGATATTGATTTCGGTTTTCTGGACTTGCTGCTTGCAGGATAATAGCAAAAGAAGCATTATGGATGTCAAAAGCAAAAAGGCAGTTCTTCGTGTCATTGGGGTTCCCTTCTATTGCAGGTCCGTTTACCAATCGAGGATTGCTCCATCGCCGGCTCGGATGGTGGCGGAAGGCATCACCTCTTGCTGGAAGGGGTGCTTTGCTGCCTGCTCTTCGTTGACTTCCACACCGAGTCCGGGCTCTTCCGTCGCCAGCCAATACCCCCCACGGGTTTGAAGAGAGTGGCGGACCACTTCCCATCGCCAGGGAACATCGGTCAGCATATCTTCCTGGATTAGGAAATTAGGGGTGGAAAGAGCAAAATGCAAGGCGGCTGCATTGGCCACCGGGCCCAGAGGGTTATGCGGGGCTACGCCCATATAGTAGGCCTCCGCCATAGCCGCGATCTTCTTTCCCTCGAGCAGGCCCCCGCAGTGGCAGAGATCAGGCTGAATAATGTGGCAGGCTTGCTGCTCAAAGACTTCGCGAAACTGGTGCCTGGTCACCAACCTCTCTCCGGTGGCGATAGGCACGCGGACAGCCCGGCGCACTTCCCGCAAGGCTGCTACGTTCTCCGGGGGGACTGGCTCCTCACAGAAAAATGGATTGAACTCGCTGACCGCATTGATGTACTGGACAGCCATCGCCGGGTAGGTCCGGCCATGAAAGTCAATCATGATGTCTACAGCGTCTCCTACGGCGCGTCGCAGCTTTTCGATGGCCTGGGCAAACATCTTCACGGTAGGCGCACTCATCAGGGGCTCAGAATAGGGAACACACACCACTTTGACGGCTGTATAACCTTTGGCCACCACTTCGAGCGCCAAGTCGATGAGTGGCGCCGGGTCAAAGGTCTCGTAAACCGATTTCATGTTTCCGCCGCCCAGGTGGGTGTACATGCGCACGCGCTCACGCACCGCTCCGCCGAGCAACTTGTAAACCGGGAGGCCAAGCGACTTACCAAAAATGTCCCAGCAGGCCTGTTCAATGCCGCTGATGGCGCTCATGCCGATCACCCCCAGGCGCCAGAAAGACTGCCGGTAGAGTTTCTGGTAAAGGTGCTCGATCCGGGTGGGGTCTTCCCCGACAACCATTGGCGCAAGGTCCTCGACGGCCCCCACCACTGCCCTGGTCTTCCATTCGAGTGACGCTTCGCCCCATCCGCAGAGACCTGGCTGGTCAGTCTCCACCTTCACGAAAACCCAATTGCGCATCTCGGCGTTAACCGCCAGGGTTTTAATTGCAGTGATTTTCATGGCATCAGTTCACCTACTACCTGGAAGCATTGACTTGCTCACCGCGGAGCAGCACAGTCTCAATGCGCAGGGCGCTCGCCTCGGGGCGGAAGGTAACCAAGTTGGCCGGTTGGCCTGGCACGAGATCGGTACAGATGCCGTCACGCCGAAGCAGCCTGCCGGGGTTGGCGGTTGCAGCTTGAAGCGCCTCGGCGAGGGTAACTCCCGCGAATTTTTCAAAGATCGTTACGGCGCGGTTCATACTCAGGGCCGAGCCCGCCAAGTGTTGCCGATTCACGGCCACGACTTTTCCGCTGGGCAGAAGTTCGATATCCAGGCCGACCAGGGAATAGCGGCCGGGAGGCAGGGTGGCCACGTGCACGGCATCGGTGATAAGTATGCAGCGCTGGATGCCTTTAACGCTGTGGATCACTCGGACCAAGTCCGGCGGCAGATGAAAGCCGTCGCAGATAAGGCTAACGTTGAGTTGGTCACTTGCCATTTGGGCCCAAATGGGGTTTTGATGGCGGTGGATAAGATTCGGGCACCCGTTCCCCAGATGCGTGCTGAGCTCAGCTCCAGCTTCCGTGGCCTTATGAATATCCTCGGGAGTGCCGTCGGTGTGACCGAGGGCGACGATGACGCCGGCGGCGCGGGCCTGGCGAATAAAGTCGCAGGCCCCCGGCAGTTCCGGAGCCAGGGTGACGATGGCGATATTTCCGCCCGCCGCCTCCTGCAGGCGCGAAAATTCATCCCAGTCCGGAGAACGCATCAAAGTGGTGTCGTGAGCGCCATGCGATCCCCCGGGCGAGAGATAAGGCCCTTCCAGATGATAGCAAGGCACGCTTCGCGCGAAAGCCACGTCAAGCTCCCGCGCCTGTTCAAGGACTCGGAAATTTCGTGCCAGCTGTTCCAGCGAGTTGGTGATCAGCGTGGGGCAGAAGGTGGTGACACCTGTGTTCCAAATCGCCGGGAGAACACTGATAGCTTTACCCGCATCAAGTTCCGGGTCGGAAAAATTAACTCCCGCAAACCCGTTGACTTGAATATCCACGAAGCCCGGGCTCACAAAAGGTCTCTCCGGATCGGCCAACCCGAGCAAGCGAACCGAGCTGATCCGGCCACGCTCAACTTCAATTTGCGCCAGCCCTTGGCCGGCAATGTTTGCATTGATTTCTAAACCCACTTCTAAGACTCCCTCCCTTACATTTCTATAAGTGCAATATGATCCACAACAAAAACACTATCCCCACACTCAACGCTGATCCGATTACCAAACCCTTCAGGTCATCCCGATAGGCTCTGAAGAAACCGACGCCGCAGGCCCCACGCCGCAAGTGCAAAAGATTTACGAAAAGTAATTGGCGGCCCCTTTCCGCTGACCATCGGCTCAGTTCGGCGCCCGAGTCCGGTACGCCCTGCCGGCGCTCCTGCGAAACCTGGGTGAACGAACCTTGGCCGGCCACCTTTTCCGTCCCCAGGTCCGAGGGCGTTTCAAGTTGGGTGAAGAACCAGGCGAGGCGAGTCTGGGGTTCAGGTGGGGTTAGCATGCTGACCACCACGAGGCTCACCAAGCCTGCCGTGAGCGCGGCAAGAAAAATATTCGGATCCCAGTAATCCAAACGTTCGTGCCTCGAGTGATACAGGAAGAAGTTGGTGAGTAGTGCCACGAAGAGGCTGCTGGCCGCCCCCCAGCGGTTGGCGCGCTGCCAGACGAGCCCGGTAACAATGCTGATGCCCATGTACGTGGCCATCGTCTCTGTTAACAGGAACGAATAAAGCACCTTTTGAATGAAGAACAGCGCATAAAGCACCGCGAGCAGCACCGCCGCCAGCCCGCTGAAGCGGCCCACCCAAAGGTAGTGGCGATCGGATTTCCCCCGCACCAGGCGGGGCCGGTAAAGGCCTTGCGTGAAGAGGGCCCCCGTGTCGATCATTAGAGCAGAGCAACTTGCCAGGCTGGCGCCCATGACGGCGGCAATGAGCAAGCCGCGAAAACCCGTGGTCAAGAGGTGACGGCACGCGAAGCCAAAAGCCTCTTCCGGATCACGCAGCGCAGAGACCCCGAAAAGCGCCCTGCTTACCATCGCCGCGACCATCAGACCCACGATCGCCCACCCGATCGTGCACAGGCGCTTGATGACCGTCCCATGCAGGAATCCCACTCTGCACGCGTACTCGTCCTTGCCCGTGCCAACGGCTGCAATCATGTGGGGTTGGGCCAAGATGCCGACGAGGCCGTTAACCGTTAGCATGGCGATAAACCACCACCCGATCTGTTTGGGTGTCGCGATCGAGAAAGCGAAGGCAGGCAGCGTTTGCCTCATCCCGCTGAATCCGCCCACCAGACTCCATCCTAGCGGAATCAGCAGGGTGGAAAGCACAATGATGAGGAATCCCTGAATGAAGTTGCTCCAGACTGAGGCCACCATGCCGCCCGTAAAACTGTAAAGAATGAAAATGAGGGCAAAGCCCAGAACAATATGATCGACGCCCAGGCGCCCGCCCAATACCTCGTTCAGAATTTTCGCCCCTCCCTTCAGGATGCTCGCGATGTTGATGAGGAAAAAGACGAAGGCGAATATCGTGTAAACTCCCCCCATTGCGGAGCCATAGCGGTCCTCCATCATCTCGGCCGCGGTGGTACGTCGGACGCGGCGGAACACCGGCGCCAGCACCCAGTAAAAGGGCATGGCAAAGAGATTCTTCCACTGATACCAGATCGCGGAGATACCCATGCTGTAGACAGCCCCGGCCAGGCTCACGGGCATCTCACTATGAGTCCCCACCCCGAAGGTCTGGGCCACCATCAGCAGCTTGCCGAAACGCCGCTTTCCCAAAAAATAATTGCCCGTGTCCTTCACCCTGAGGCTGGCCACAATTCCCACCGTCCCTAAAGCGGCGAGGTAGCAGGCAATGATTAACCAATCCAGAATTCCAATTTGCATTTAGCGTCCAACCTTGGCGAGATTTTCACACCTCTTCTCTGATCTTCCCTGAACCTGATGGAGCACGTCACTCCTTACTCATAAGAAATCGCCGTCGAACAAAAACCCGGCACAATCTCAA
The DNA here is from genome assembly GCA_963832915.1 of uncultured Acidobacteriota bacterium. Lineage (GTDB taxonomy): Bacteria > Acidobacteriota > Terriglobia > UBA7540 > UBA7540 > CAVROP01. Next base: position 58,524 of record CAWHWE010000038.1, on the reverse strand, counting down.
TACTCTGGGGCAACCTGGGCGTAGATAAAAGAGCCGCTCGACAAAGCGAGAATATTACCAACTCGATTCGCTTTCATAGAACCTCCGCCACACTGTAGGTTTCAAGCCGCGGCAGCACGAATCCGACCTCTCCATTGCGAGCGATCGGCTGAAGGGATTGAACAGCGTCGGCATCGGGAGTGAACACGGAAATCTGTTTCACTTTTTCCAGGGCAGGGATTTGAAGCCATACTTCAATGTTCTCGATCCTGGGAGTTCTTGCCACATCGTAGTTTACTAAGTGGATCAGGAACCCTCCCGAGGCTTTCTGTTTATGGAAATTCGAGGCGACGGTGAAGGGGGCTTTCACCTCCAACGCCAGTTCACCTCCCCTGGCCCAACGCACAGCATCAATCAACTCCTGCCCATTAAGAGGCAGCTTCCAATAGGAACTAGTCATGGCAACGGCGGCCGGCTTCTCGAGAGACGCTTTCACCTCAGCTATGTGGACCACCCGTCCTCCACCAGTCTGATTGCGAGTCGGACCGGAGGCTGACTGCCCTTCACCCGCCCGCGGATGCGCTACAACCCCGCCGTCGAAAATTTCGGGCGCATGGACTTTGAACAAATCTCCCAAACCGAAATCCTGGCGAAGCTCACGCCGTTCCGTGTAAAGCGAGGTCCACTCCGTACCCACCAACCCACCCCCGTTCTTGACATACGCTCGGATCAAATCAAGTTGTTCGCCGCCCAAACACTCCTGGTCTGCCAGGATCAGGACGCGATATTTCGAAAGGTCCTTCAGGTGTTGGTCGAAAATAATGTCAAACGGAACCTGAGCTTGAATCAGCGCTTGCTCAAAAAGCCAGGTGCTTTGGTAGGGGCGATCGTTGTTAAAGGCCAAACTCGCAAACGAATGAAGGACGGCGACATCCGCAGCGCTTTCAACGTCGTAGAAGAGCCGGAAGTTCTTGTGGAAAAATTGAATGTATCTTTGGGCGCTGGGCGGGAGTTTCTGAACCGAGAGAATGCCGCCCACCATCCCCAAACACTGCCGGTTGTAAGCCATCGCTTCGGCCAATTCCAGTTTCATTTGGGCTTCGCCTCCCGGCAGGCCGCCATACGGAACCGCCGTGTAGGTGAAAATCCGGTTGCTCAGTTTGCTGGCCATTTTGTATGTCCTGATCTTGGAGACCAGAACGCCTTCCGGTGTGACACCGGCTTCATTACCTTCTTCCGACCAGACCGCCTGCGTGTGCGCGAGCAGGCGGGGATAGTCTACCCCCTGGAACCAATAGGTGTTGTGGCCTGAAAGGCCGGAGTGAGGATTGCATTCGACGGCCACCGCAGGGTTGAGACTGTGGATGAACGCCGCCATCTCCTGGTAATAGCGGCTGAGTGTCTGGCAGCGGAAATCGGTCCATTCCTGAAAGAGCGGATCGTCAATGGTGCTGAGTGCCCAGTCGCACTGGGGCGGAAGCACATACTTCGGGTCTCGGAACCCTAATCGTCCCTCCAGTGCTCCGGGCGTGTACTTGGAAGCAAGAAAATGACGGAAGTCTTGGATGGCCAGGGGGTGCTGGAAAATGCAAGGCTCTGCTTGCATGCTGGTGTTATCGAAGTGGATCAGGTCGGCTTGCACTTCTTCGACCGCCACCCTCAAGACGCGCTTGATGTATTCCCGATATCCGGGATGCATGAAGTAGACTCGCTTTCGAAACGTCTGCCGACCGTAGACTACCGGCTTTCCCAGGTAATCAGGGACAAACCAGTCTTCAGCCCCAGGGGTTTCCAGCAAAAACGTTTCGTAGCAAACCGTGCTTCCGACGTACACGCCCACCTTGATTCCCGACCTATGGCAGAGACCGGCCAGTCCCTTGGCGTCGCGAATGTGCGGCTCTTCTGCCGCCAAACCAAAACCCTTATAGAAGTGGATGATGGCCATCGTCACGCCAAGTTCCTTGAGCTTGCTCACGGTTTCTTCAGTATGTTCTCGATGGTAGTCGTCCTCTTGCCCAGTCCGGTTCCCTCCAGAACGCCGGCGAAACAGAGGCATATCATCCCAGCTTCCCACAATGACCAGGGGAGACTCTTCGATCCAGGCGGGTTGTCGATTGGCGGCCTCCGAAGGGGCGTTGTCCTGGCTCGCAGCCATGCTGGGCAACAGCGAGCTCGCAACCGCCGAGGCGAGGAAGTCGCGCCGGCTCACTTGTCCGGGAGGGTTCGATTTTCCTGCAGGTCGCATGGATGTTGCTCCTCCAATTTGATTTTGGGCAACGTGCTCGAGGGGTTAGGAACCAAACAAGATGATTTTTTCCGGATGAAACTCCTGAACAGCTCGGTCGCTTAGCTCGGCGATTCGATTTTCATCTACCACGCACAATCACCTTCAAACATTCCTGATCACGAGGTCGTACCCTGCCCCCGAGACAACCTTCGAACGATCACTGTCGCTCCCATTATGCCTCAAACAGGTTCCCTTTTGGTTCGCGCCAAGTTACGGCATGGCACACCCGCCGCGTAAAGTAGACATCATACAACAAGTGAGACTCTGTTCCTCGCTTGGCTGGTGACTTAGCCAACGGCTCAGCCAACCCATGGCAGATCCGTCCAGGTTCCAGCTCACTGTCTAATTGAAATTGCACGTTACAAGGTGGCGCTTACAGAAAGAGGTTTTCGTGCTTACAATGTAGAGACGAGGGGTTTGTTTGCGATGGAGGTTGAAGTTGTACGTATTGGGAATTCGCGAGGCATCCGAATCCCCAAGCCAATTATCGAGCAGTGCGGATTCCAGGACACCGTTGAGCTGCGGGTCGAGAATGATTGTCTCGTGATCGCGCCGGGCCATCGGCCGCGCGAGGACTGGGAGGAAGCGTTTCGCGCAGCCGGACCATCCATTAACAATGAATTGCTCCTTGATACCCTGCCCCCGAATCAATTCGATCGGGAAGAATGGCAGTGGTAAACGGCCCGCCGTGTTTGGACGAGATCTGGTTGGTATCTCCCCTCACAGATCGCAGAGACCGTGTCGACCGTGCTGGCGGAGATGTTCGCCCGCCCGAAGAGCTAGCGCGGGCTTGATTTGCAGGTCCGCAGTTCGTTCATGGGTTCCCGTCAGCATTCGCTGAGGAAGCAAAGGAGCCGCGGAAAAGGTCGCTTGACAACCGTTCTTCCGCCTCGAGGTGTCCACGCATTTCACGAATCATGCGGGCGCCGAGGGTCAAGAGCACGGTAGGGTCTCTCGAGAGACCGTAAGAAACCATCTGCCTCTCGAATTTATCCAAGTCCACGCCAAAACGCTCGTGGTCGGCCCGAAGAGCCGCCAGTCTTGAGGCGCCCTCAACGTCCTGGTGGAAGGCGGGGAACAATTCCGATTCCTCTTGGCGGCCATGTGTGGTGAGAACCGTTTTGAAGTATTCCAGTATCTCGTGCAAGGTGGCATCCGCCGCCTGCCGCTCGGCGGCCCGGCTGCCGTTGCCGGAAAGCAGGTCCAGCGTCACTTCCCAATCTTGCAGCCGGGCGCGCATCTGAGCGTGCTGGTCCATCCAGCGCTTCTCATCCATGGCCGTCCCCGGGGCAGTGGGGGCAATCTCGCATGGCGTCTCTTCGGCGAGGTATTTGCCGGCTAGCCCACGCCGCTCCAGAGTCGCCCTCACTTCGCGTCGCGGCGGATAGTCGTGGGTGGAAAACTGGCCGGGCAGGTGCTGGCGCAAGTAGGCGCCCGGCAGCGTTTCGCAATCCACGGTAAACAGATCACCGGCAGCCACCAATGAGATGTTCAGCTCGTAGCTCTCCCGGGTATTGAAGAACAAGCGGGAGGTCGGGAAAGCCATGTGGTAAACACCAACCACCAGGCGGAAGTCGTCGTCGGAGACGGTGAAGCGGTTGGACTTCTGAGAAGCCAGAACACCGCGGGCCGGCTTCAATCGCGGGATACCCAGCGCGTGGGGCTCTATCCCATAAGTGCGGCGCAAATAGTTTCCATGCTCGATCACCGCCAGAGCGTCGTAGCGGAATTCGTAAAGGCCCAGCAGCACGCCCATGCCAATCTTGGTAATGCCTGCGGCGACGACACGGTCCCAAAGGTCCAGGCGGGACTCGAAGTTCCGCTTTGGGGAGCCAGGAAAATGCCAGCGGTCGAAATGGGGCTGATGATAAGTCTCCTGCCACTCGACCACCCAATCCAAGCCGGCGTCGCGCAGTCGAACGTAATCCTCATGCTGGTAAACAGGGGAGCACAGCGCCACCACTCCGCCCCCCCGGGCTTCCAGTTTCCGGCGTGTGGAGGCAACATAGCGTGCCACGGTCTCCGGGCCGAATTCAGGGTCATCCGAGAGCACCAATTCGATTTGTCGGTGACCCCAGGAAAGGATCAGGTCCAATTGCTTTTCGAAATCTTCCAGGCCGAGCCGGACTCGCTCGGCGATGGGATTGCTTTTCCGATAACCACAGTACAAGCATTCGTTCTGGCAAAAACTGGTCAAGTAGACCGGGATGATGGATTCAACCGTTTTCTGCGCAAAACGCGCGCGCACCCGGTTGGCTGTATCGCGAATTTCATTTCGAAGGTTTTGATCGCGCGCCGCTGCAAACAGGGAAGCTGCAGCTTCGGCATCGAGGCCCTTTCCTTTGTCAGCAATCCGAAAGATCTCCTCCGGCTGCCGGATGGGCTCCGGGATTGCCGCCCAACGTTCGATGCGGGTTTGCTCGCTTGCAAAAAACTGACTAAACCTGGCCAATTTCCTTAATCCTCCCGGTTACGTCTTGAGAGATAATTTTACTCTCCCCGGCATAGGGATGGTTGGCAATTTTAGGTGCTGTCCTTGTTTGAACGTAGCGCCGCCCTTCAGGACGGCAGGTGCCGGGCTAAAGCCCGGCGCTACACCCGAAATTAGGACAGCGCCCAATTTTAATCGAGCCCAGCCGCGCCCGCGCAGGCCATGCAAAAAGTAGCTTGCTTCAAATCGATTCTCTCCACGGAATGCGAGGCGCTCATCACGCAACGGTAGTCCGGGCAATGCAGAAGCCCAAAAGTGTGGCCCAACTCGTGGATGGCCTCCTTCAAGAGGCGCTCTTGGACCAGCCTGGGGTCCTGAGGCATGCCATAGAACTCGGGGCGCAGACGATGGGTGGAAACCAGGGCGCCGGTGTCGCTCAATTGGGCTTCACCGAAAACGAAGGTCAGGATGGGGATGTAAAGGTCTACGTCAGTCACTCCCAGGATTCGCCAGCTTTCCGCATGGGGGTCCTGCAAAAGCCGCTTGAGAATTTCCGTGGAATGGTATTGCCCGCGCACAGGACTGTAGGCAAACTCGCCGTTCAACCCGTCCGGCCGAATCCAGCATGCTACGCGCAAGCGTGATGCCAGCCCTTGCGAAAGCGATTCGAGGTGGGCCCGCTCAACCCGTCCCACGGGAACCAGCGAAATGATCCTCATGACGCGGCAGGTATGCCTTTCCGAAAGGCGTATTTCTTGATCTTGTTGTAGAGGGTGACGCGGTCAATCTCGAGCATTTTTGCGGCGCGAGTCTGGTTCCAATCGCAGGATTCCAGGACGCGAAGAATATGCGCGCGCTCCACTTCGTCGAGCGTAAGCCCCGCCTCGGACTGCTGATTGGAGCCAATCTGCAAGGGAAAATCGGAAGGGTGAATTTCCGGCTCACGACCGATCACCATCGCCCGCTCGATGGCGTTCTCGAGTTCGCGCACATTTCCGGGCCAACCATAATTCATCAACATCTCCAGGGCCGCCCGGCTGACGGAAGTGAACCGCTTGTTCATGGCCCGCGCATACTTCTTGATGAAATGGTCCACCAAAAGCGGGATGTCTTCATGGCGTTCCCGCAAAGGAGGCAGGTCAATGCCAAAAACGTTCAGGCGGTAATAAAGGTCGGGCCGGAAGGTTCCTTCTTTCACGAGGACCGCCAGGTCCTTGTTGGTTGCGGCGACGGCGCGAAAGTCAACCTTGATCGTCTGGTTCCCACCCACGCGCGTTATCTCTTTCTCCTGTAGAACACGGAGCAGGTCCGTCTGCGTCTTCAGGCTGATGTCCGCGATTTCATCCAGGAAGACCGTGCCGCCCTCGGCGACTTCAAATTTACCTTTCTTCCGGTATTGCGCGCCCGTAAAGGCGCCCTTCTCGTGCCCGAAAAGTTCACTCTCGAGCAGGGTCTCCGTCAGAGCGCCACAATGGATGGTCACCATGGGCATGAATCGGCGGGGGCTCAGGTGGTGAATGGCGCGCGCCACCAACTCCTTGCCGGTGCCGCTTTCCCCATGGATCAGGACAGTGGTATCCATGGGAGCAACGGTGCGGATGAGTTCCAGAACCCTTTGCATAGGCTTGCTCTGCCCCACCATTTCAACCGCCTGAACCTCATCCAGGCTTTCCCGCAGCCGCACATTTTCATCTTTGATCTTGCGGTGTTCGAGAGCCTTACGAACCAAATGAGCCAAGTCATCGGGATCGAATGGCTTGGTGATGTAGTCGTAAGCCCCGTCTTTCAGCGCCTGGACGGCAGTCTCAACCGAAGCGTAGCCGGTCATAATGATGACAATGATCTCCGGATCGACCTCGCGAATCTTGCGGTGCAACTCGAGACCATCCATGCCGGGCATTTTGATATCCAGCAGGGCCAAATCCCAATGCTGGCTCGGCAACTTCAGCAGCGCCTCACGCGCGCTGGTAGCGGTCTCGACGAGGTAGCCCTCTTCCTCGAACCATTTGCCGAGCGATTCGCGGACGATGTTCTCATCGTCCACCACTAAAAGGCTGGCTTTGTAATCCATTTTCCGACTCCTGACTTCCCTTTTCCCCTTCGTCACTTGCCAGAAATTGTGAAGTAATCCCCGGATGAGCAAAAGCATATCACGCCAGGGGGCAAAGAAAACAAAGCTATTGTGCTTGGCGATTCTTTGCGCCTTGGTCCCGCTTTGGGGGATGAGATTGTTTGGTTTTTCACAGCTTCTCACTTATCACGGGTTGCTGTTCTTCCGCCCCCGCCGCCGTCAGCCGCAATTTCGGCTCTTCCGGCAGGGTAACCGTGAAGGTGGTGCCCTTCTGCGGCGTAGAAGACACCTCGATGTTCCCTCCATGTTGCTGGACAATCCCGAAGGCAACGGCCAATCCTAAACCTACGCCTTTGCCCTCCGCCTTGGTGGTGAAAAAGGGTTCAAAGATATGCGGCAGGACGTCTGCAGGAATGCCCATGCCGTCATCGCAGACCGTGATCCGCGCCTCGCGCTGCTCTGCAAGGTAAGCGGTTTCCACCCTCAACCGCCCGCCGTGCGGCATGGCCTCGACGGCGTTCATCAGCAAGGCAAGAAGAACCTGCTGAATCTGGCCCGCGTCACAATAGATGGAAGGCATCGTGGGGTCCAATTGACTTTCCACATCCACCTGTTGCAGATCGCATTTGTGCCCCACCAGAAGCAGGCAGCGTTCCACGACACTGGCCAAGACGTTTTTTTGCGGGTTGAGCGGCGCCTGCCGGGCAAAGGTCAGCAAGTTCTTGACGATGGTTCCGCAGCGCCGGCTTTCCTCTTCAATCGACTGTAGGTCATTCTTCACTTCCTTACGGCGCTCCTCGTTCTCCAGACCTTTATCCACCATACGAGAAATCAGCTTGCTGTAAGTGAGAATGCCCGCCAGGGGGTTATTAATCTCGTGCGCGACAACCGCAGAGAGCTTTCCCAGCGAAGCCATCTTCTCGGATTGCACCAAGCGGTGGTAAGCGCGCTCGAGCTCTCCTGTCTTCTCATGGACTCGCGCTTCCAGCGTGCGGGTCCACTCCTGGTTTTCCTCTTGAGCTTTCTTCAATTGCTCCGTCATGCGATTGAAAGAAGCCGCCAAGCTTCCCAGCTCATCGCCACTACCCACCGCCAAAGAGTAGTCCAGCTCGCCCTCGGCCACATGTCGGGTGCCTTCGGTGAGTTGGTGCACGGGCTTGTGCACGGTCACCCGAATTAGTCCCGCCGAAATCAAGCTGAGGATGATGATGGCTGCAATGGTAAAGAGCACAATTTGACGTTGGCTCCGGGCCACCACTTGATCTGCGGCAACCAATGAGAGGTTGGTATCCAATACGCCGAGTACCTGGTTGCCCGCGGCGTGGGCGTGGCAGGCGGCGTTCGAGCAGTCGGGCTCGTTCTCTATGGGCCGGATCAGGCCCAGAATGCGTGTGCCGTCGGCGGCCGCGTAAATGCGCATGCGGTCGGGGCGATTCAGACGCCTGAGGGGTTGCGCCTGAGTATGGCAGGCGTAGCAGGCTTCCGCCTTCTTATCCACGAACCGCCCAACTTCCTGCGGGTCAGTGGAAAAAGTAATTTGGCCTTCCTTGTTGAAGATGCGAATGCGGCTGATGCCCGCTTCGTGCCCGATGGTGTTGATGATGTGGAAGACTTCTTCGCGTTCGTTGCGTAGCATCGAGTAGCGGATGCTGCGCAAAATGATATCGCTGGTCCGGTCGGCGCTCTGAAAAACCACCTCCTGCTGGGACCGGCGCCAAAGCCGCAGGTGCCAGTACCCATACAGCCCCAGTAACAGAGCCATGCTGCCGACCATGCAGGCCGTCAGTTTCGTCGCCAAGCTGTCAGTGAACCGACGCATAGGGCGTAAACACACGCTTAACAGGATTCTGAAATAGAGCCCATGGCCGGAGCCGAGGAACGGGGCAACCGGGTCAACCCTTAGGCTTCAACGCCGCGCATTTCCCCGGACGGCTTGGCCTCAAACACATTGAAATAGCGCACCGCTAGGGCAAAGCAGAGAAACATAGTGCCCACCATCGAGAGCGTCACGGCTACCTCCGTCCATTTCGGAAAGTAATGCGCGTGGGCGGAGTACTCGAGGCCGGTAATCGACACGTTCAAGCGGTTGAGGAGAAAACCTGTGATCACCAGCACGGCGGCCGCAAAGAGCCCCTCCCTGTCCTCGCGCACCCGGCGGAGAAGCAACAGGGGCAAAGGGATCAGGATTCCCAGCACAATTTCAAGCACGAACAGGGCGGTCTCCGTGGAAGGTTCGCGCAAGTGGACCAGCGCGCCTCTCCTCCACAAGTCCTGCAAGCGCAGGATTCCATACACTCCCAAAACCACCGCCATCGCTTTCCCCAGTGCTGCCAGTAGCGGCATCTCGATTTCCAGGCCAAACGCCCGCGCGCTCAGGTTCGATTCAAAAATCACTATCGCCATGCCTGTCCCCACCGCCGAGATGAAGAAAAACACCGGCAGCAGGGGCGAGTACCAATAGGGATGTAGCTTTGAAGGCACGATCAGAAACAGACTTCCCAGGGACGATTGGTGCAGCGTGGAGAGCAGCACTCCCACAATGACCAGCGGGATGGTGATGGCCTTGAGCAGTTTGAGTGGCTTCTGCATTCGAAAACGCTCGAAGACGGCAGGGGAGAACTCCAGGGCCAGCACCGTTAGATAAAGCATCACGCACCAGGCCACCTCGAACATCACGGAGTGATGGTTCCACATCACTAAGGGGTGCCAGATGTTGTAGGGCTTGCCGAGGTCATAAAGCAGCGCCACCGCCACCAGCGCATAGCCCAGGAAGGCCGTCAGAATCGAGGGACGCAGGATGGGATGGAAGCGCCGGAGATGGAACACGTAAACGATGGCCGCCAGAGTGAACCCACCCGCCGCCAGCCCCACTCCACAGACCACATCGAAGCCAATCCACAAGCCCCAGGGGAACCGGTCGCTTAGATGAGTAGCGACCCCCAAGCCTCTGGTGAAACGAAGCAGCGTGGAATAGAAACCTGCGGCAAGGATCACCAGGAGCACCGCTCGCCAGAAGGTAAATTTGGGTAATTTCTCAAAGCTCATGGATGTTCTCCGCGGTTGTAATCCTTGGTCTATTGCCGGTTCCAATTAGCGCCGCGTCGCGCCCAACGGACAATGAACCACGGACGTCTTCCTACCTGCTCTTCCCCTCTTCCTTTTCCGCGTCCGCCACTTCCTCCCGCCGCTTGGTAATCCACCAGATTCCGCCTAACAAGGCCCCGCCCAGCGTGACCACGGTGGGTATTTTCGAGAGCACGCGATAGGTGTACATGGGCAGCGCGTCGTGGGGCAGATTGTTGGGCAGTCCAAGCCCTTCAAAGGGAACAGCCGAGAGGTACAATACGGACGTGCCGCCCACTTCCTGCTTGCCGTAGATATATTGCACGTATTTTGTAGGCTCTTGACTTAGCCGATTTTCGGCCTCCCGCAACAATTCGTCCCGTTCCCCAAAAACCGCGGCCTGCACCGGACACACTTCCGTGCAAGCGGGCTTGAGCCCTTTGGCCTGGCGTGGAGCACACATGGTGCACTTCTTGACTCTGGGCGTCCAGACCTTGTTCCACTCGTAGCGCGGGACTCCAAATGGGCAAGCCATCATACAGTACCGGCAACCCATGCATTTTTCTTCTGCGTACACCACAGGCCCCGCTGCGGTTTTCGTGAATGCCCCAACAGGGCAAACGGATACGCAGGTGGGATCCTGACAGTGCATACAGAAACGACGGACATATACACTTCCATGAGTCTGTACGACGTTAAGTGCATTGGCAGACAGTTCTTCATCACCAATCTCGTCCATCGCAAGGTCGGTGTCAGGGCCGAGAGGTCTCAATGAATCGGTCGTCATAAAGTCGCTATGGCTAGTTTTTAACAAGCCATTCACAAGCTTGCAGGCGGCGACACAACGCTGGCAGCCAATGCATCGAGTCGTATCGACAAGAATCGCTTTGCTCATTTTTTCAACACCCGGGGCACGTGCATATAAAAGAAGAAGTCCTCCGCAGCGAGCATGCCTCGTTGCATTTCTGTGCACGCGAGATGCCGAGAAATTCAGCAGGACGACCTTGAAATCAGACATTGAGTCTCTATTTTCGCCGATATACTCTCACGCACGCTCCCAGTGTGGTGAAATCACCCAACTTGGCTAGGAGCATCGAGCTTAAAGACTTGGCCGAGTGTAGTGTCCCGTAACTAGCTGGACAGTGTAGCGCCGACTTTTAGGTCGGCAGGTGCCGGTCCCGCCCTGCGGGACTGGCGCTACGTCGGGCGTGCTGTCCAGTTATTTCTGGGACACTACACTAAATGAGTGAAGTTCTCGCCCCGATTGGGAGAGAAGGGAGGGGCTTCTACGTTTTTGTTGAGGTTTTATGGCCTTGCGCAAATTGCCCTCTCCCCCCATGGGTGTGAGAGAGTGAGCCGCCGTTCCGATGCACTTCATCGGGGGGCGGAATTGGTTGAGGTGGGTTGTGGGCATGCGCGGGTGCGTTTGCAATTCCCGCTGGGCGGAGCGACCCCGCATCGCGGGGCCGGCCGTTTTTTGCTTTCCTATCCTGCTGGCCTATGGGCGCTTAAACCTCATGGGGCGAGGTGGGCTGGCTGGGGCGCAGGAATTCAGATTCGAAGGCGCGCCAACCGCCGCGGGCGAGTTGATTCAAGGATCCAACCGCAGGCAGGCCTCCGTCCGGGTAAGTCACACTTACGGCCAGATCAGGAGGGACATGCAGGGAGAGAAACTCCCGGAAACGATGGAACTCCTGCTCAAGCCACGCAGCCGCTTTCTCACCCGAGCGCATGCCCCCGGAACCGTCATCCGGTTGAGTGGGGGTGATAGCGCATATCCAACCAGAACCATAGGGGTCTTGGCCAACAAGTTCCGGGCGCTTGCCAAGACCCGGGTTGAGTGCTACCACGTGGCCGGTGATCGAGCTTGGGATCCTAAGGTCGCAGCCCTGGTGTTCCAGTTGAAATAGTGGTTGGCCCGCCTGCACCAGTTCACCCACCTTCGGCAGGACAACTTTTTCCACGGCGCCCAGAGCATGGGCTACCAGCGCATCCGCACCCACCCTCACCCCCACTGAGGCATCAGGGCGAGACCAAGTGTGTCCTTCAGCCAGGCAGAAGCCCTTGGGGACATTCCAAAGAAGGTCCGCGGGAGCGGAGACTGCTGCCCGCCGGGCTTGCAGAGTCTGCACAAAGCGATCCACCAGCAAAAAACCTATAAACATCAACGCTACAAAGAGCGCTACCATAACTTGTCCTCCTCAGAAAAGAGACGCGTGTTTCCCGGGACTCCCTGCCCCGGCGCTTGCACACCAGGGCGCTCGGCTCAGGCCAGAAATAGTTCGCGGACTACCCTTTCCCAGCGCTCCTCGGGGAGTATGCTCAGGAGGTCCGATATAGCATGGCCGCCGTCCTGCAAGTGAACTCCGGTGGAGGGGCTTACGTGGGTGTGGAGCGTCGCGACGGATTCTTCCATCCATCTCTGGGCAAGCCTGCCTCGCAGCAGGTTCTTCAGGTTCGAATCAGCGGCAGGAGAGTTGACCGCGACAAGCCAACCGGTGCCGTAGGGATCCTTGTGAAGGACTGAGGGATCCTTCAAAACCTCCGGGTTTACATCGACTACCTCGCCCTCGATGGGCGACAGCATTTCGAAGCGGTGGCCGCCGCGCACCAGCGTCCAACCCTTCTCGCCTTGGCGCAGCCAACGACCCCGCGCCGGCAGATCGAGTTGGTCAATCTTGCCTAACAAGCGAACCGCAAAGTCATCCAGCCCGATGCGCACGACGTTTCGGGACTCCTTGGCAGCCCAGGCATGGCCGGAGTGATATGAAAGGCCGGCGGGGAGCTTAAAGCCGCTTACGATGTTTATGGGAAATGATACTTCCTCAGGCTCCGCCGATGCCGCCACTACTTTCAAAGCGTGCGGCCGCCGAGTCTGCAAAAAATAATCAACAATGACGAAACAAACGAATGTGGTGAGAACTAATACTGCTACCATGTGACACCCCATGCCCGCAGCCCCTTTCGGATGGGGCTCGAAGGCTCTGATTTCCACCTCTTGAGTTGCAGGTGGGGGACCATAGACCCGTTCTAAATAGAATTGCAAGGCATAAGGTATACGACATGTTTTCAGTCAGATAGCAGGAAGCATGAGGAATTTACAACATGGACAAAAAGGCCTGGCCTCAGTTTGACTATTAAGAATTACAACACGCAAAGTGCGCTGGGGCCACGTACCATTGATAACCAAGTTTATTTTCAATAGGATATAACCTGATTAAAATCTCAGCATGTACTGATGAAAACATCATCAGGAAGGCCGTGGCACGAATCGAGATGTGAGACCACCGACAGACGGTCGCCATGTGTCGCTCACCGCGTTAACTGGTTGCGCCTGTTCGCCTGTCCCCACGTTCTGCGAGTCTTGACCTGATGTGAGCAAGCAACCCCTCATCCATCCTCCTCCGGTCTGTACCGGACGGTACGGACCTCCGTCCGCCACTTGCCCCGATATCTGGGGTCCGATGAAACCCATCGGGATCCAGAAATCGGACTCCCCCGGAAAAAGGCTAAGGCTTGCGACCCCTAGCCGTCTTCAAGGGGAAAGGTGAGCAAAATTGACCAGACCCGTGAGCCATACTGAACAGACATGCGAATCACCCACGATATATAAAATGTTAGGGGGCCAGGCTAGCTGGCCGTGGCTATCGAGGAGAATGTTATGCGCGACGTTTCCGCAAATAGTGTTTTGCATGTGGACGACGATCCTACGATTCGGAGCTTTCTATCAAGTCAATTGGAAAAAGCGGGTTTCAAAGCACAACAAGCTGAGGACGGAATCGACGGTCTGGTGAAACTCCGAGATAAGCTTCCCAAGGTCATCATCTCAGACCTTCAGATGCCCCGCATGTCGGGAATCGAGTTCATATCCGTGGTGCGCCGGCGCTTCCCTTCCATACCCGTAATTGTCCTCTCGGGATCAATCCAACGCGAATTTCCTGAGGAGGTCAAGCCTGACCGCTGGTTCAGAAAGTACGCGCAACAAATCCCAGAACTCTTACGGGCCGTCCACGATCTGGCTTCAAAAACGCCCGATCGCGCTTACATCCCGCAAGTGATCAGTACGCCTGTGCGGACACTCCCGGGCGGCGCCGGTTATTTCTTTCTGACCTGCACGGACTGCCTGCGCTTATTCCAGGTGACAAGTACGCCTGAGAATAAGACCGTGGAGCGAATCGCCGTCTGTCTCCACTGCGACGCCCGTGTACCATTTTTGGTCGAAAGCTCAACGCCCGCCTAAGGCGGCACGCGCCCCGTGCGCGACGCGCTGACGAGGGTAACGTGGCCCGGTTGCGAGATTGGGCCTATGGAGGTATCTAGTTTGAGCAGACATACGCTCACTTTCAATTCCCGGAACTTCCTCAAGAGGATCGGCACTCAAAAGACGACTCGGGAGTACCAAGACCATCAGGCCATCTATTCGCAGGGGGATGCCGCTGATGCGATGTTCTGCATCCAGAATGGCAACGTGAAGCTGGTGGTTGCATCGCCGCGCGGCAAACAAGCAGTCCTCGCCATTTTGGGGCCAGGCGATGTGTTTGGAGAAGGTTGTCTGGCAAAACAATCACTGCGGACATCGACCGCAACGGCGCTTCAACCTTCTACTATAGCCCGCGTGAACAAGGGGGCTCTTGTCCGTCTGATCCATCAACAGCCCGCCTTTGCAAAGCTTTTTGTCTCCTACCTGCTTTCTCGTATGGGTCGAGTGGAAGAAGATTTCGTGGATCGACTCTTCAATTGCAGTGAGAAACGCCTGGCCCGGATTCTCTTGCTGCTGGCGCGTTTTGGCAAGGAAAGTCGAGCCGAAACTACGTTTCCCAGAATCAATCAGGAAAGCCTGGCGCAAATGGTGGGCACCACCCGGTCGCGGGTCAGCCATTTCATGAACAAGTTCAGGAAGCTGGGCTTCGTTGATTACAACGGCAACGGCGCGTTGACAGTCCATGGCGATCTCCTCAGTGTGGTTCTGCACGAATAGTCTGCTGGTTGAACCCTCGGTCATTCCCATCCCACCCGGACGGTAGTCTGCCCTCATAAATTCGGGTGAGCAAATCAGACCAAACACGTGAGCCATGCGGAACAGACACCCGAATCACTCCGGGCTATAAACATAGCAGGCAGGGGACTCGCGAGAGTTTCCAGCAGAAAAGAGCCGGGAAAAGGCAAAGTTGGCAGGAGAGAGGCGGCAAGTGTGGCATCATCCGCTCGAGCCAGGAGGCTTATGCACTTTCGCGGGTGGATTGCAGTGGGGTTGCGGCCCAGCATCCCGCCAAAGGAGCAACCATGATGAAGCCAAGCGCCCAAGATAAGGCCGAAGGCAAGTTTCACGAAATGAAAGGCAAGGTAAAGGAGAAAGCAGGACAACTGACGAATGATCCCGGTTTGGAAGCCGAGGGCACAGTTGAAAAGGCCGCCGGGAAGATTCAGGGGATAATCGGCCAAGTGGAGAAAGCCCTCGAAAATAGCAATGCCGGCTAGTAGTCCAATAGTTCTTAATGGGGACGTCGGACACTCCGGTCAGTAGGTGTGATTGCAAAAAAGGAGCTTTAAATGAAAAGATTTGCTTGGATTCTTCTGTTGCTGACGTTTTGCGCGACGGCATTCGCCGGTGAGAGCCAACTGCGAAAGGCAACCAACGTTGTCAACGAGATCATGGGGACTCCCGACAGGGGCATTCCTCAGGATTTGCTGGACAAAGCCGTGTGTGTGGGCATCATTCCTTCTGAGGTGAAGTTCGCCTTTGGATTTGGTGGCGCTTATGGACGCGGTGTGCTGGTGTGCCGCAAGGGCGGGAACGGTCCATGGGATGCCCCCTCCATGTTCACCATGGGCGGCGCGAGCTTTGGATTTCAGATCGGCGGCAAGGCCACCGACGTTGTCTTCCTGGTGATGAACCCTGAAGGCATGAAGAAACTGGTTCAGGACAGCGTGAAGCTAGGGGCGGAATTATCCGCAGCGGCCGGCCCGGTGGGTCGTTCCGCGGAAGGCGCAACCGATGTTCAACTCCATGCGGAGATTCTTAGCTACTCGCGCTCGCGTGGCTTGTTTGGCGGGGCGTCGCTCGACGGGGCCGTGTACAAGCAAGATGAAGGGGATAACCAAAAGGTCTACGGACGCAGGGTGACCGCGAAAGAAATTCTGATCGACGGCACGGTGCGCACTCCTCGTGCGGCCCTGGGCCTGGACGGCGCGCTGACGAAATACTCTCCCTCGGGCGGACGAACGTTTGCCCGGTTATAAGTGATCCATGGGGAGAATGGCAAGTCATCGAAGAAAAACAACTACCGCGCCAGACGCGAGCAGCGTCTGGCGCGCGAATTCCGGTTCACTCTCGTTCACGGAAAAGGCAGCATGAGAAAAACGCCAGGTGTTGCACTCGTCCTCGCTGTCTTGCTGATGTGCAGCGGTGGCTTGTTTGCGTATTCCGTCCTGACGCATGAGGAAATCGTAGACCTGCTCTGGAAAGATGAGATCCGGCCTCTGCTGCTCAAGCGATTTCCGGCGCTGACGGAGGACCAGATTACGCAGGCGCACGCCTATGCCTACGGCGGCGCCGTCATCCAGGATCTCGGCTACTACCCATTCGGCAGCAAGCAATTCAGCAATCTGGCGCATTACGTTCGTAGCGGGGACTTGGTTCGCGAGATGCTGCTCGAGAGTCAGGACGCTAACGAGTATGCGTTCGCCATGGGCGCTTTGGCGCACTATGCATCAGACATTGCCGGCCACCCGGCTGTCAACCTGTCCGTGGCGATTGAATACCCGAAGCTGCGGGCGAAGTTCGGCAATTCCGTCAATTACGCGGAGGACAATGCGGCGCATATCCGAACGGAATTCGGGTTCGACATGGTGCAGGTGGCGAAGAGGCGTTATGCCCCTCAGCAATATCACGATTTCATCGGGTTTGAGGTGTCCCTGCCCCTGCTGGAGCGCGTCTTTCCGGTGGTTTACGGAGTGGAATTGAAGGACGTGCTTCCCCGCGAAAATCTCACCATCAGCTCGTACCGCTACGCGGTCAGCCGGCTTATCCCGGAGATGACGCAGGTTGCGCTGCGGACCCATAAGAAAGACATGATGCACGAAGAACCCACCTTCTCAAAACGAAAGTTCCTTTACCGTCTTTCGCGCGCCGATTATGAAAAGAACTGGGGAAAGGAATACACAAGGCCGGGATTCGGCACGCGGGTGTTGGCAGTGCTCTTGCATTACATGCTGAAGATAGGGCCATTCAAAGCAATGGCATTCAAGAACCCCACTCCGAACACGGAGCAAATGTATTTTAAGAGCATTAATACCTCAGTGGATCAATACCGAGCCTTTCTGGAAGAATTGCGAACGGACTCCCTGCAGCTCTCCAACATGGATTTAGATACCGGCAAGAAGACCAAGGCAGGGGAGTACACTCTGACCGACGACTCATACGCAAAGTTGCTGGCCAAACTTTCCGAGCGAAAGTTCGACCGGACGTCACCGGAGCTGCGCGAGAACATCCTGAACTTCTATGGGGACCTTTCCGCACCGATCGATACCAAGAAGGACTCCTCTGGTTGGCAGGCCGTGCTGACGTCACTTGATCAGTTGAAGGCGCTGACTCTGGTCCCGGCTAGCGCGGGCAGCCCTCCACAAGCCCTGCCGCCGGCCCTGGCCCCCGTTGTGAGTACTGGGAAGCACTTAGATCGTCCCGCCCTGTAGTCCCCCTCCATTAGCCGGCATGAGCGTTTTTGACCAAAGGTGTGAGCGGTAGTGGCCTGACACGCGCATTACTCCAGGGTATAACCAATGTGTGTCGAGCTGCCAGCCGGGATCCGGTGAGCGGCTGACCCCCTCCACGCTTTGCGGGCAAAAGGAGCTTCATATGAAAAGACTGATACTGGCGTGTATCCTTCTGAACTTCTGCGCGACTTCCTCATTTGCCGGTCCAGCGCCCCAAAGCAACCGCCGACCTTCGGGAGAAAGCAAGTGCAGCCATGGATTCAAAGAGTGTAATGAAAGTCTTAACGACTTCAAAGAAGCGGAACAGTTCCTGCAAATGAAAGCCACCGTCCTGGCGGATTTGAACCGGTTGGAAAAGTCGAGGCTCGCAAAACCCAAGGTCGCGACCGTTTACGATGCCGATGTAAATCGCCGGAAAACCGGACACGGCACCATTTACAGCGCCACCGTGGGACCGAACAGAATATCGTTCGTGCAAGCCACGAGTGCAGTCCAGCCAGTATCGTTGCGGTCCGCTGCGGGGACTCCAAGGGAGATCCAATGAGCACGTTTCAATTTAGGGACCGGTCCATTCCCTCAAGGGGCCAGGAACCTCACACGAAGTCACCCTGCCCCCGGCCACCGCCCTGGAACAAAATCCTGCTCGGAGCAGGACTGGTGCTGTTGCTTACGGTCGCGACCGTCGCGGGTGTTTTTATTCACTATTACCTGCAGTTCGCGCCAATCATTGATGCCCGCTTGGATGGGAACGTTTTCGGCTATCCTGCTGTAATCCTGGCTGCCCCGAGCGAGTTGCATGTGGGACAGCCTTTGACTGCCGACGCGGTCACGGCTCACCTGCGGAGGGCCAGCTACACCGAGGGCCAGGAGGGCCGAGGTGTCGGGAGTTATACCGTGACGGGCAAGGGGCTGGAAATCCAGCCGGGCCCCGAGTCTTTCTTCCGAAATGGTCAAATGTTCGAAGACCCAGCGAGGCTGGAATTCAAAAGCGATCGCCTCGTGTCGATTACGGCGCTCCACAGCATGACCGCCTTGAAAACGTACTGGCTTGAGCCCGAACCCATCACGACCCTCTTTGGCGCAAGCCGCGCGAAGCGTCGCCTGGTTCGTTACCAAGACCTCCCCAAGGCGCTCGTGGATGCCATTCTCGCTACCGAGGACCATCGGTTTTTCTCGCACCACGGCGTGGATTCTCTCCGGATTGTTGCAGCCGCCATCGCGGATTTCCGCTCCGACAAACGGCTGCAGGGTGGCAGTACGTTGACCATGCAGCTCGCGCGAAATCTCTTTTTGACACCTCGTCGCACGATCCGGCGGAAAATGGCGGAAGTCTTTTACGCCATGATACTCGAACACCGGTTGACTAAAGACCAGATTCTGGTGCTTTACGCGAACCAGGTCTATCTCGGGCAACGGGACAGCTTTTCCATCTATGGCTTCGGCGAGGCTGCTTCGGTCTATTTTAACAAAGACCTCAGCGCCCTCACGCTCCGCGAGGCCGCTTTCCTAACCGGGCTGATTCGCGGTCCTAATCTCTACTTGCCCTACCAACATCCGAAGCGGGCAACCGAACGGCGAAATTTTGTGCTGGGGCTCATGCAGAAGGCAGGTTTCATCAGCGCCAGCGATGCTGAACAGGCCTCGAGCGCTCCCCTCGGCCTGGCTGAGCAGAGCGCCGAAGCTCGCCAGCAGGCCTATTTTGTGGATATGGTGAAGGCGCAACTGCTCGCTCAGTTTTCCGAGCACGACCTGCTTTCACGAGGCTACCGGATCTACACCACTCTTGACCTTGATCTACAGCGTGCGGCCTCCGAGGGCGCGCGCACCGGCCTGATCGAGGTGGATCGGCAAATGAAGAAACAGAAGGAACTCAAGAAGACGTCTCCGCTGGACTCGATCCAACCGCAACTCGCTCTGGTGGCTCTGGACCCGCACACGGGCGACGTTAAGGCTCTCATAGGCGGCCGCGGCTATGGAGCGAGTCAGTTGAATCACGTTTTGGCGCCGCGCCAGCCCGGTTCGTCGTTCAAGCCTTTCGTGTACGCTACCGCGCTGAACTCAGGTGTAGATGGCTCGCAACCTCTCATCACTCTGGCCACAGTCCTGGCGGACGAACCCACCACGTTTCAATTCGGCAATAAACCCTACGCACCAGAAAACTATAAGCAGGCATACCACGGCTCGGTCACCGTCCGGGAGGCGTTGACTTACTCCCTCAACGTGCCCGCCGTGCACCTGGCCGAGATGGTCGGTTACCGTAAGGTGCGCGAATTTGCCATAGCGGCTGGTTTTAACAACCAACTGGAGTCGACGCCGGCCATCGCACTGGGCGCTTATGTCGCGACGCCACTCGAGGTCGCGGGGGCGTATACGATTTTCGCCAACCGCGGCGAGTACGTTGCACCCAGGTGCATTATGGCCGTCGCCGATGCCGGGGGCCGCACGGTTTGGGACAATCACGTCAGCGCCCACCGAGTGCTCGATTCGCGCGTTAGTTATTTGATGGTGAGCCTCCTCGAAAGCGTCATCAATAAGGGCACCGGAGCGGGCGTGAGGGCCGGTGGCTTTGGGCTCCCGGCCGCAGGAAAGACCGGCACCTCACATGACGGCTGGTTTGCCGGATTTACGTCGAACCTTCTCGCCGTGGTTTGGGTCGGCTACGACGACGACCGCGACCTGGATATCACCGGCGCACATTCAGCTCTGCCCCTCTGGACCGAATTCATGAAGCGGACAACCGGCCTACCCGTCTACAAAACCCCTCAGCCGTTTAGCCAGCCCGACGGTATCGAGACGGCCGCGATAGACAATCTCACCAACCTTGTAGCGCTCGCGGATCCAGCTTTGACTCACAGCGAGGTGTTCATTGCGGGCACGGAGCCGTTCCCCCCAGTTCAGGAAGAACCAACGAAAATAGCTTTGGGGCCGCAGAGCCAGCCCAAGCCGGAATGAACAACTCAGGCCATATACGTGAGCCATGCTGAACAGACACGGTCAGTGGCCTTCGCGTGTAAACGCGGCTCCCGGAGTTTACCCGCGGTCCCGATGCACTTCATCGGGAAGCGGGCCGGGCCTACGCCCGCCGAAGCGGAAGCGGCGAGCCGTGAACAACATCGGCTTCAGTCCGCAGGGGGGTGAGGGGTCACTTGGCAGATGCGCACTGTTCTGTTCCTTCAGAGGCCTTCTAAAAGTGACTTCAATCTAGCGTAGTGTCCCAGAAATAACTGTACAGGGCGTTCGACGCAGCGCCGGTCCCGCAGGGCGGGAGCGGCACCTGCCGACCTAAAGGTCGGCGCTACACTGTCCAGCTAATTACGGGACGCTACACTAGCGGGTTAAACCGGAACAGGCCCCTTTGAGGTCAGGGTTGGTTCGGGGCCGGGCTTGGCTGGCCGTTGGCCGGCGTCGTAGACCGCGGAGCGGGTGGATTTTTGGGGGGTATCCTGGGCAATCTTTGATCGACGTAATCCATCAAACTTTTCTTGAGGTTCTGGATGGCGGGCGATAGCAGAACCTCATTCGGGAGATCACGAAAGCGCTCTTCAATCGCCGCTCTGAGGTCATTATTGAACGCCTGCACTTCTTTGTTGAGGACATCCTGGGTATCGCTGCTGGTAGCGTTCAGCCGATCCAGAGCTACGTTCAGTTTCACCAACTCATCGTGGCTGAGTTTCGCATGCAGGGCCGTGTAATCGTTCGAGCTGTAGATCGGACCGGTGCATTGGACCATTTCATAGGTCCAGTCATGGGCGTCATCGATCGAGGTGTGCGTGAGCTGACCCTCGCAGACGTACCCACCCCGGCCCATTCTTACGGACTGGTTCGGTTCCGCAATGGGCCGGATTTCTTGTGCTCGTAGAGATCCCGTAGCCAGTAATGAGAGTAGTGCAAAAGACGCTGACCCTAATGTGAAACGGACCGTCTTCCTGGTCTTGCTCATAGCGGTTACTCACCTCCCCACTACGCAGCATGAAGGAAGCCTAAGACGGATGTCTGCTCAATAGGGAACACTCTCGTGTATTGATTTGCTCATCCCCTGCGTGCATTCCCCCGTCGCAAAACTCGGGTGAGCTTGATTGACCAAAGGTGTGAGCAGTACGGGACTGAAACAGGATTCACTCCAGGATATAAACAGTGTGCTACGAGGGCTCCGTCTGATGAAATCGCCGCCCGAAAGGTAGCAGAGAAAAGAGAAATAGATCATGAGAGCGCAACGGATTACGAAGCGGCGTCAGGGCCTTTAGGTTAATGATTGATGGTTCAAAATACAGCGAGCCGGCGGCTTCCCCCTAGCGAGTCAAACCGGGAGCGAAGTCGATCCGGAGCTGAAAGGAGATTGCCATGTTAATGATTCTGCTGATTGTCGTTTTGTTGCTCGCGTTTGGCGGCGGCGGCGGTTATTACGGATACCGGAGATGGGGTTCGGGCGGAGGCATCGGGATCGTCGGGGTGGTCCTGATCGTTCTGGTGCTCTTGTACCTGTTCGGCGGACTCCGTCTGTCCGCGTGAGGTTCGATCTGAAACCGAGGGTTAGCGTGTGGTTACATGGTAGTCCACGATTACAAGCATCGAAGGGCAAATTCGAGGGGGGAAAATGACTCCTGACTATGACTTGTCGAATCTCGAGATCTCTCAGGTGGACCTGTGGATTTACCTCCGGGCCAATGCTATCTTCGGCCAGATCATGGCTGATCAGGCCAAGCGCCTTGGCTTCCCCCTCGTTCTAGGGGACTGCGTCGATCCAGCCATGATAGAGAAACCGCAGGCAATATTCAACACTGGGAAACGGGGAGCGGACCCCTGGGCCCGCCTCCAAAAGCAAAATTAGGAGGATTAGATCATGCCTTTAATTCAAATCGCAATTGCCCTGATCGTGGTTGGGGTTCTTCTCTGGCTCGTCAACAGCTTTATTCCGATGGCGGGTTCCATCAAGGCGATCCTGAATGCTCTCGTGGTCATTTGTGTAGTCGTGTGGCTCCTGAATGCCTTTGGTCTCATGCATTCCATCTCCACGATGCACATCGGTAATATAGGGTGAGGGCGGTCCGGACCTTTTGCGAGCCTTGAGGGTGTCAGTAAATCCAAAAGTCGCTTACGCTCTGCTCAAAGATGCATGCTCTGCTTGGGCAGAGGACCATGCCTCCAGCCTGGGTGCAGCGCTGGCGTTTTACACAGTTTTTTCGCTCGGTCCGGTCCTGATTCTCGCCATAGCGGTGGCGGGTCTGGCGTTCGGGCAAAAAGCGGCGGAGAGTGAATTCTCACGGCAACTCCAAACCTTGCTGGGTGCGGCGGGTGCAAGAGGTGTGCAAGCGATCATCCGGAGCGCGAATCGGCCCGCGCTTGGCGCGATAGCGAGCACAATTGGTATTGGGACCCTGCTGGTCGGTGCGTCAGGCGCCTTTGTTGAGCTCCAGGACGCGCTCAATAAGATCTGGAAAGTTCAGCGGAGATCAGAAAGTATCTTGTTGGGCGTGATTCGAGAGCGTATCTTTTCGTTCGCTCTCGTCCTGGTCCTGGGCTTCCTGTTACTGGTGTCACTCGTGGTGAGCACCGCGCTGGGGGCCGCGGGCAGTTTCATGGCGCCTCTGCTTCCCTGGCCTGTATTCTTGTTGGAATCGGTCAATTTCCTCCTCTCGTCGGGTGTGATTGCCCTGCTGCTCGCGGTAATCTTCAAGTATCTTCCCGACACGGAAATTGCCTGGACCGATGTGTGGATCGGTGCGGCAGTTACGTCACTACTTTTGACCACTGGCAAAGCGCTGGTTGGGTTGTATCTCGCCAGGTCAACCGTCACGTCAGCATACGGAGTGGCCGCAGCCCTCATCATTATCCTCACTTGGGTATATTACTCAGCACAGATTTTCCTTTTAGGCGCGGAAGTCACGCGCGTCTACTGCTACAAGCACGGTTCGCGGTCCGAAGGATGTCCTGTGCCTCGATAGCCGGAGTCTAAAGCGTGGCGACCTTTTCATCTTCAGCGCGGCTGACGTTGGTAGGGGCGCCATGGACCCCTCTCACCCAAGTGGCGGCTTCCGTGCGTTCATCTCCGGTGGGCGGGTAGACCAGAGCCAGCCCATCAGGGCAAGCATCGGCGCAACGTGTGAACTGGCCCTGGTTCATCAGGATGAAGTCAAGCGTTTGACCCAACTGGTCAGACTGGAATTTATTGCTGAAACGTACCCCACTGGGGTGGGCCGGAGAAGTCCACGTCCAGTAGTCGCACACCAGATCCTGTTTACCCCCGGCTCCGACCGACCAGACGTTCAGGTGATCCAACGAAGTTCCAGGTTCACATCGGTATTCAACCCGAGCTGAACAAGGGCTGGTGACTTTCATCAAGTCTTCCCAGGCTAGAATAACTGCAAACTTAAGGGCTTGGTCCAATTCCATGTTGAGTCTCCTTCACGAACGAATCACTTCCGTGGCCTTGGAATCACGCGCTGGCGAGCGGCATAGACACGCCCTCTACGATCATTCGACGGGTCTAAGACTTCAGATGACCCTAACCGAGGCGACAGCGACGGCCAGCAGGCCCTGAACAAAGAGGAGCAGTTGGGTTAAATCTTGCCGGCCTCTACTATTTGGTCTGTTCGGCCGCCTCACGAAAGAGATCGGCGACCGACCACCAGGTTCCACACCAGCCAAATCACTGCAACCACGAGTAATAGGTGAATGAGGCCCCCGCCAACGTGAAAGCCGAAGCCCAGTAACCACAGGACTACCAGAATCACGAAAATTGTCCAAAGCATGTTGACCCTCCTCTCTAACATCCGTTTCTTGGCAGATTCTGCCTGGAAACCGGACCCACCATTCCTTATACTCTGGGCGTGATACGAGCGTCAGCCCAATATTGCACACACGTCTGGTCAAAGTTGCACAACCCGGCTAATGACGGGTAACTACAGCGTGGGGTCAATCGAAATTACGAAGGGTTCGTCACGGAGAAAGGATGGGGGTAAGGGGTATAAGCGCTAGGATAACGATAAAGGGCGCCCGAAAGCCCGCCTTGGCGGGCGGTCCCGCAGAGCGGGATGGCCCACGGCGAGCCAGCCGTGGGATGCTGACGGCACACGAGATTCGTCAGCCCCGGTAGGGGCGGCATCCGGCGGTCCTCAGGCAAAAAACATGGCGCGCGTCCCTACGACCCGATGTCGCCCCTTGCGGGGCTCAGCACCCCTTTTGCTACGTCCTTTCCCACGGCTGGCTCGCCGTGGGCCACATGATGTCGCCACTGCCGTGGCTCAGACTTCGCCCAGGGCGCTTATCCTAGCGCCTATGGGGGGTGAGGGGTGGCGGAATGGCATAGTCGAAACCCCACCCCAACGGTCCAGGGGGCGACCTGACATTGTCATATTTAGCTTTGTGGGCTCTCGCGGGATGCGCTCACATTCCACACGTACAGGAAGCTGGCGTCACTGGCAGTCGCAACCGTCCGCCCAGCTTTCCTCGTGGCGCGATTCAGGGCTGAACGTACCTTCTCTTTGCTTTCCGCCAATTCTGCCAAGGGCACTTTGATGGCAGAACCGTCCTTCAGCTTGTCCAGATCCTTGACGATTATGGATACGATCTGCTGGTGCTTCCCCTTTCGCCCTTGCGGAACGCTTGCTTGCGCCATCGTCTTGAAATGGGCTGGGGCTTTGTCGGTCCCAGAACTCATACTCTCCTCCGCGACTCCCAAACGTTAAATATTCGTGACACTATCCTATCTCAACGTGACGATAGACTGCAAGTAAATAATCGAACCGCTAAAATGCCGGGCCAGCGCCCCGGTTAACGGCGTCGCCCGCTAAGGGGGAGGGGGGGGCAAGCGCTGTTAACTCGGCGGATACGCCACTCTAAGGGGCAAGAAAAGATTTTAAAAAGATTTAACCCGTATCGGTTGTGGCTTGCTAGGCTCTATGCGAGAGAAAGGTTGGATTCCAATGCCCAAATCGAAAAAACCTGAAACACATTTCGAGCAGGTTCCGCTGGAGATCGTCAAACAAATTGCCGCCGAAGATATTTCGAGCGACGAAGCGAACGGAGACGAGGTGGCCGTGGATGCTGCTGCAAAAAAGCGCGCCGTATATCCGGTTCGGAGTCAGCCACGGTGAATGCCTTGTAAGACCCATCTCACGGACGGCGTGACGGGGCGCTGATAGTGGACAATCGTCAAGAGAGACTGATGAGACTTGGCGAGCAAGGCGCTAAACAGCAGGCCCCTGAAAAGGTCATGAGGCTTAGTGATGAGAAGTTGCTGTGACGCAAGGGAAAAAGAGAGGTCAATGTGACACCACAAAAGAGACAGCCGAAGCTTGTCAGGGCCAATGGCAAAGACAATCCTGTAGTTGCTACGTCAAACGCGAAGATTCCGCCCGTCGATTGGGCAGCATTCCTGGCAGGATTCTCGCGCCGGAAGAGCGTTCTAGAATACGGCGAGAACCGCACCATCTATATGCAGGGAGACCCCGCGGATTCTGTGTGGTATGTCCAACACGGCAAGGTGAAACACGCGGTGACCTCCCAACAAGGCAAGGAAGCCATCGTCGCCATTCTGGGCGCCGGTGAGTTCTTCGGCGAGGGATGCTTGGCCGGTCGGCCGTTGCGCATGGCCACGGCTAGCACACTGACCGATTGTACTCTTTACAGGGTCGAAAAGCTGCTGATGATGCGCATGCTCCACGAACAGCACGGCATCTCGGAATTGTTCGTCACGCATTTGCTTATCCGCAACATGCGATATCATGAGGATCTCGTCGACCAGCTTTTCAACTCCAGTGAGAAGCGCCTGGCCCGGATTCTCCTATTGCTGACTCATTTTGGTAAGGAAGCTAAGACCGAAACCATACTTCCCGGAATCAATCAGGAACACTTAGCCCAAATGGTCGGCACTACCCGGTCACGGGTCAGTCATTTCATGAACAAGTTCCGGACGCTGGGCTTTATCGATTACTCAGGCAACGGCGCGTTGACGGTTAACAGTGGCCTCTTGAGCGTAGTCCTGCACGACTAGCCTCATGTAACCGAAAACTGAACTTACACCCATGCGCACAAACGGTATAATAAGTGTGCCTCGAGATTTCAGCGAGAGGCAGATGTGACATGAGTTGGAGGCAACAGCTATGAAACCAAATCGAGTTATCAGCACAGCAGTTCTGTTATTGCTTCTCGGAGCCGCCATTCCTGCATTCGCACAAAAAGGCGAGGAGGAAAAGGGGCGAGGCGGAGGAAAAGCCCAGCCGGCGCAACACCAGGCGCAATCGCAGCACGCGCAGAAAGCCCAGCCACACCGCGCCCAACAGGCGCAACACCAACAGCCCCAGCGCGCACAGCAAGCGAGGCAGTCCGGAAGGCAGCAGGGACGGCCCGTTGCTTCCAACAGAGGCGGAGGCCATTATGGCCGCATTTCTGACACTAGCTACCGTGCCCATTTCGGCCAGGGCCACTCGTTCCACATGATCCGTCCCCGCATGATCGGCGGGTATAACCGCTTCCAATACGGCGGCTATTGGTTCGGGTTCAATGTAGGATGGCCGGTAGGCTGGAGCTACGACGACACCGTTTATGTCGTATACGAGGGGGGCGCCTATTATTTGTACAACCTGAGGCATCCCGGCATTCACATTACCCTCAGCATTTTCTGACGATTTATCTAACACACCTTCGGGGGAGGATTCAATCGGCGCGGGCCGGGTGGGTCCGCCCCGAAGGGGAAAGCACGCATAGCGCGGACCCGTTTTCGAGGTCCGCGGTATTTCCCACCCGCCGACAATTTCCACCCTCCGACTAGAACGATTCGCGCTGGGCCCGACCCCGGTTGAGAATGGCTTCGAAGAAGTCCTGGGCTACACCTGTGGACACACTGGCTCATGACTGTAGACCCCCATTAATCGGGGGTGAGCATTTTTGACCTAATACGTGAGCCGTACTGAACTGACACCCATGTACACAAACAGTATAACAAGTGTGCCTCGAGAATCCAGCGAGAGGCAGATGTGACATGAGTCGGAGGCAACACCTATGAAACCAAATCGAGTTATCAGCACAGCAGTTCTGTTATTGCTTCTCGGAGCCGCTATTCCTGCATTCGCACTAAAAGGCGAGGAGGAAAAGGGCGGAGGCGGAGGAAAAGCCCAGCCAGCGCAACACGCACAGAAAGCGCAGCCGCAACAGCGTGCGCAGAAAGCGCAGCCACAGCGCGCCCAGCAGGCGCAACACGCACAGAAAGCGCAGCCGCAACAGCGCGCGCAGAAGGCGCAGCCACAGCGCACGCAGCAGGCGCAACGCCAGCAGCCGCAGCAGCGCGCGCAGAAAGCACAGCCACAGCGCGCCCAGCAAGCGCAGCAGTCCGGAAGGCAGCAGGGACGGACCGTTGCTTCCAACAGAGGCGGTGGCCAATATGGCCGCATTTCTAACGCCAATTACAGTGCCCATTTCGGTCATGGCCACTCGTTCCACATGATCCGTCCCCAGATGATCGGCGGGTATAACCGCTTCCAGTACGGCGGCTATTGGTTCGGGTTCAATCAAGGATGGCCAGTAGGCTGGAGCTACGACGACACCGTTTATGTCGAGTTCGTCGATGGCGGCTATTACTTGTGCGACCTGAGGTTTCCCGGCGCTCAGATCACGCTCAGCATGTTCTAACAATTTAACCAGCATACCTTCGGGGGAGGATTCAATCGGCGCGGGCCGGGTGGGTCCGCCCCGAGGGGAAAGCCGAATGGGTCTTTCGGCTTGAGAGCTACCCGAGCGGCCAATAATGTCAGATGAGTTGTAATGGAGGTTACACCCATGAAACTAGTTGGAATAATCAGCACAGCAGTTCTGTTTTTGCTCCTCGGAACCACTGCTCCTGCCTACGCAGAACAGCATGAGGAACACGCCCAGGAGGCCAAGCCCGCGCAACACGCACAGCAGAAGCAAGAAACACGGCAGGCCAAGTCTTCTCAACACACACAGCAGAAGCAAGAATCACGACAAGCCAAGTCTTCTCAACACACACAGCAGAAGCAAGAAACACGGCAGGCCAAGTCTTCTCAACACGCTGAGCAGAAGCAAGAATCACGGCAGGCCAAGTCTTCTCAACACGCTGAGCAGAAGCAAGAATCACGGCAGGCCAAGTCTTCACAACACGCTGAACAGAAGCAAGAATCGCGGCAGGCCAAGTCTTCACAACACGCCGAGCGGCAGGAACACGCACAGCAGTCACAGCGCGGCGGTGGCCAATATGGCCGCATTTCCAACGCCAATTACAGTGCCCATTTCGGTCGGGGCCACTCGTTCCACATGGGGCGTCCCCGGATGATGGGCGGGTACAACCGCTTCCGGTACGGCGGCTATTGGTTCGGGTTCAATGAAGCATGGCCGGTAGGCTGGGACTACAACGACGACTGTTATGTGGAATACATTGATGGCGTCTATTACATGTTCAACCTGAGGCATCCCGGCTTCCGCCTTACTCTCAACATATTCTAACGATTCGTCCAGCACACCTGCGGGGGAGGGCTCAATCGGCACGGGCTGAGCGGGCCGCCCCAAGGGTGCTGTGAAAGGCAGTTGAATCCTTCCACTTTTGAGGGCCACCGAAGTGGCAGGCGAAGGCAAGGTGTGTGCAAGGGAGTAGAAGTTAAACCCGAGGAATAGAAGAAATGATGCGCCACCAGGCGGGAACATCGACCGGCCCCACACTTCAGTTAGCCCTCATTAGCCGGGATGAGCAAATGTGACCAAACACGTGAGCCATGCTGAACAGACACGCAAATCGCCCCGCGGTATAACAGGTGTACATCAAGTTGCCAGCCGGGATCCGGTGAAGGGCGAAGGTCAGGGAGAAACGACGTGCTTACACGAGCGGTTTTAGTCAATGTGAAGCAAGGTTGCGAGGCCGAGCTTACCAGGACCCTCGAGCAGGAAGTTATCCCGCGGTTTCGAAGGGAAAGGGATTTTCGGGGCCTTATCGCCTTCATCCTCCCGGATGGAACGGAAGCGCTTTCCTTAAGTGTGTGGGACCAAAAGGGGAGCATGGGAGGAATCTGGGCTAGATGCTTTGGCGCGCTGATGGCTCTGGCGAGAGTAGTACTCGGAACTCCCTCTGTCCAAATCTATGAGGTTTCGAATTCCGCATTCCACCCCATGGAACAAACCATGGGCCAAGAGGAAGTAGTCAAGGCGACTCCGGATCTTGAAATCTATCAGTCTGCGCTTCGGCCTTTCAAAGTGTCGCCCGCACGGCAAACGGTGGGACGAGTTTTCCCGCTCGTGTGGTGTTTCATGAGTTCATTGCATAAGCAAATCCGATTCTCTTACGACGGGGCAGAATAGAACACCCCAAGAAAGATCGAGGTAAATTCAATGAAAAAAACGGATCGATTCAGAGTGGTAGCGATCATCTTCTCCTTGTCCCTGGTAGCTCTAACGTTTCTACCCAGTGCGAAGGCAGAGGTGTGGAACAGGAAGACGACTGTGACCTTCAACGAACCAGTCGAAGTTCCAGGTGTGGGCCTTCACCTCTTGCCGGCTGGTACGTATGTGTTCAAGATCCTTTCTCCCCTGCCGTACCGCCACATCGTCGAAATTACCAACGTAGCCGAGGACCATGTATTTACAACCATCCTCGCCATCCCCAATGTTCGTTCACATGCGACCGGCAAAACGGTCATGACTTTTCGGGAGAGGGCTGCCGGACAGCCGGAAGCCATCCGAACGTGGTTTTATCCCGGGCGTGAATGGGGCGAGGAATTTGTGTACCCCAAGCCAAGGGCGATCGAGCTGGCGAAGATAACAAACGAAGTCATTCTGGCTACGCCTGCCGAACTGGAAATGCTGCCCGTCGAGGAATTGAAGACAGCGCCGGTCGTGGCTGTTAAAGCTACGGGCGAAGAGGTTCAAATGGCTGAGGTCGTGAAAGCCCCGCCAGAGGTAGCAACTGTGGAGCCGGTAGAGGTGGCCGCTGCTGCGGAGACTCTGCCTCAAACAGCCAGCACATTGCCACTTGTGGGATTGATTGGGCTGCTGTCATTAGGCCTTGGCTTTGCTCTTTGGGCTTTTTCGAAGGAAACTGCCTAAGCCGGGTAGGGGCGGCGGAACCTGTCCCGATCTAATCGGGTCGCCGCCATTGGGCGATCCCGCCTTGCGGGATCGCCGCTACGGCTTCCTGCGTGGATCTCCCACGCAGCGAGCCTAAATGAGGGCGCTTCGATCGCCAATTTGTTGCCCTGGGCGAAGCTGATTGAGCGTCGGATGGTGAGGGGGGGGTACGTAGAGAATCACCCCCTTTCACGATCAAACTTCGGACTTTAAGAAGGCCACCCTTCTGCCCATGCGCCGGAACCAACTGTAAGGTAATGGGCAACCTGGACTGAGGTCGTTATGTTCATCATCCACGATTGTGCCGCTTGCTTCCTCGCGGCATTGATCGTTGGGACGCTGCTGTTTACGGTTGGCGTGATGGGCGTCCTGCTCATGGAGGCAGGCGTTATCGCATGGCGGAGGTGGCCGGAACTGACACAGCGCGCCGCCTGGCTGATGGGAAGTGGGACGGCTGAACCTCGCCAACCGTAGTCAAGTTGGCGCTTTCTTTAGGAGAGGTGGAGGTTGTTGCAGGCTGCGGAGTCACTCAGCACGGGAAAACGCACCGGGCAGGCACGCGGCGCTACGAGCCGATGTGTGGTCTCGCTTCTTTTCCTGCTTCTTCTACCAAGCGTCGCCCGGCCTCAAGAATCCTCGCCGCCACAGAGCCGCCGGGGTGACGAATATACGATAAGGGTAAATGCTGAGTGCGTGGTCTTGCACGCGACCGTACAGAACCACAAAGGTATGCTTGTTTCGGGACTCCACAAAGAAGACTTTCAAGTTTACGAGGACGGAGTCCTCCAAAAAACTGAACATTTCAGCCACGAAGATATTCCAGTCACCGTCGGCTTGGTTATCGACAACAGTGGAAGCATGCAGCCCAAGCGCCCTGAGGTTATTGTCGCTGCCTTGGCATTTGCCCGCTCCAGCAATCCGCAGGACCAGGTGTTCGTGGTCAATTTCAACGAGCATGTTTCCTTTGGCCTTCCAGCCAACACGCCGTTTACGGACCAAGCGGCTCAATTGCAGAGTGCTCTGTCCAGAATCGCCACAGCCGGCGAGACGGCGCTCTACGACGCTGTGGCTGTCGCGCTCGAGCACCTGAAGAAGGGTAATCGGGACAAGAAAGTGCTGATCGTGGTCAGCGATGGTGGCGACAACGCCAGCAAACACAACCTGGGCCAAATCATGGCCATGGCGAGGCAGTCCGCCGCCATCATCTACACCATCGGCCTCTTCGATGAGGACGATCCCGACCGCAACCCTCATGTGCTCAAGGAGCTTGCAAAGGACACGGGGGGCGAGGCTTTCTTGCCGGAGTCTCTAAAGGACGTTGTCCCTCTTTGTGAACGAATCGCACGTGATGTCCGTACCCAGTACACCCTCTGCTATGTACCCTTGAATAGGAAGCAAGACGGGGCCTATCGGTTCATCCAAGTGAAGGCGAAGGCGCCGGATCGTGGACGTTTGTCCGTCCGCACGCGTGCCGGTTACTACGCACCTTCGAAACCTCAGCCCCTAGCCTCCCTTGCCGGCAGCCAGGGCAACCGGCCATGATTTTCAAAATTAAAAGGCAGAAGGCCCAGCCGACGCAAATCGCCCGGATTCTCCGTTGGGGCCAATACTTCTTTTTTGTCGTGGGGATCCTGGCGCTGAGTTACTGCGCCACCGTGCTGCTCGAGAGGTGGCTCTTTCAGACCTATCAAACCTGGCGATTTGAGCGCGCCTTGAAGGATTCGCAGACGTCCGCCCGCGCCATTCAACAGCCTGCTTCGTCTCCTCTTGCCGCCCAAGCGGAAGCGGACCGCGCCCGCGCTGAGAGTTTTGGCATCGATGGCCTGGCGGGCTCTCCCTTGGGGCGAATCGAGATCAGTTCCATCGGCCTCGCGGCGATGATCATGGAAGGCGTAGACGGAAGAACTTTGCGACACGCGGTCGGGCATATTCCGGGCACCCCGCTACCGGGTCAACAAGGCAACGTGGCGCTGGCGGGACACCGGGACACGTTC
Source organism: uncultured Acidobacteriota bacterium (assembly GCA_963832915.1). GTDB lineage: Bacteria > Acidobacteriota > Terriglobia > UBA7540 > UBA7540 > CAVROP01. Next base: position 25,918 of record CAWHWE010000038.1, on the reverse strand, counting down.
TTCCGAGGACTACGCAATGTTCACAAGGACGATGAAATCACCTTGACGACGCTGCACGGATCCTACCGCTATCGCGTGCACTCGACCCAAGTGGTCGAGCCCAAGGACACTGAGGTGCTGGACGCTACGGCGGACGACATCCTCACCCTGGTGACCTGTTACCCGTTCTATTTTGTCGGCCCCGCCCCCAAGAGATTTATCGTCCGCGCCCATCGAATTCCCGGGTGAGGCAAAACTCATATCACTTGTTTTGGTCTCAAATGCAAGCTTCGCGGGACCGAACAGGGGGTAAGCCCGCGGCCGTCCCCTCGCTTCATACAGTCTTGGTCTGCAACCAACGGAAGAGGTTTGCTTAGGCGTGCGCCTGCTTGTCCCGCCCCCGGCTGAAGTGCTAGTATCGCCTCCACTGTTATGACCGGTCACCATCTCATAACACCCACGCATCCCTCCATTCGCAGGTATTACGAAAGCATCGCAGGCCTGCAGACGCAGGGTGTCCTAAACGAGATGAGCGTGCGCTCGCCCTTCGAGTCCCTGCTCCAGGAGACGGCCCGGCTCAAGGACTGGACCTTCATCGCCGAGCTTTCGGGAAAGTCCGGCGGCGCGAAGATTCGTCCTGACGGAACCCTGCGCGACCGCAACAGCCTGCCGCGCGGCTATTGGGAAGCCAAAGACACGCAGGACGATCTCGACACCGAAATCAAAAGGAAGATCGCGCACGGCTACCCGCTCTCCGACATCATCTTTGAGGACACCCAAACCGGCGTCCCCCACGGGGTCAGGCCGAACGTGGGCTGCAACTTGTGTTTGAGGCGGAGAGCCGGATGCCGAAATTCGTGACATAATGAGAGAGTTCCAAGAAACCCTGTCTCATAGCAGGTTGAACTAAGCGATGGATGAAATCTTACGATTTCAACGGGAATACGAAGCTACGTCTTCTCCCGAAGAACGGAAGAGGAAGGGGCAATTCTTCACGCCTCCCGAAATATGCCGCTTCATGGCGGGCTTGATTACGGTACCCGTAAAACAGAACTTTAGGCTCCTTGATCCCGGTGCAGGTGTCGGATCTCTATCTGCTGCCGTTTGTGAGCGAATCAGTCAGTCGCCCTCACCTTGCAGTCTCGAAATCCATCTTTTCGAAAATGACTCCCAGATTCTCCCCCACCTTCGGCACACGATGCAATGGTGCCAAGATCTACTCCAACGTCGAGGCCATACCCTGTCCTTTCACCTCCACGGCGGTGAAGATTTCATATTAGACGCAGCCGCGAATGTCTTCGGCGAACGCCCTCTCTTCGGTTCAAGCGACCCGATCGGCCAGTTCGACGCCGTCATAATGAATCCTCCCTATTTCAAGATCAGCAAAACATCCGAGTACGCCGTTGTTATGGAAGATGTAGTTCACGGTCAGCCCAACATTTATGCGTTATTCCTTGCAGCGGCTGCCAAAATGGTCCGGCCCGGTGGTGAGGTGATTGCGATTACCCCGCGCAGCTTTTGCAACGGCCTCTACTTTCGAGAGTTCAGGCGATGGTTTTTCTCACGAATGTCTTTGGAGCATATTCACTTGTTTGAGTCTCGGACCGGCACATTCCACGAAGTCCTCCAGGAAAATCTTATTACCGTTTCGCGTCAGGGCGAGCAATCCTCAGAGATCAGGTTAACCACAAGCGTGGGTCGAGATCTGTCCGGAATTCGAGGCAGGGACGTGCCGAGTGACACGGTGCTTGTGGCGGATGGCAGTGGCGACTTAATAGTTAGAATTCCTGCAGACCCAGAAGACTCGAGAATTGTTGCCATAGTGGAGTCGTGGCCAAACAGTTTCGCGGAGCTCGGCCTCCGAGTTTCAACGGGACCCGTCGTAAGCTTTCGCGTTCGCGATTTCTTGCTCTTTGAAGTAAATGGCGAAGACGCGGTACCGTTGTTGTCTGTGCACAACATCAAGCCGTTCCTCACTGTTTGGCCGGGTCTGAAGAGCAAACATGCAGTTGCCATTCGTAACTGTCCAGAATCACGACGGCATTTGGTTCTGGCTCGTAACTACGTGTTACTTCGACGCTTTAGTGCAAAGGAAGAAAAAAGGAGGCTTACGGCGAGTTGGTTTCTTGGTTCGAAAGAGAACTACTCTCTCGTTGGCCTTGAGAATCACCTCAATTACGTGTACCACGCTGATCGCGACCTTACACTCGAAGAAACTAAGGGTGTGACGGCTCTATTCAACTCATCCCTGCTGGACCGGTATTTTCGTACGATTAGTGGAAATACCCAGGTCAATGCGACAGAACTCCGTGCCATGCGGTTTCCTGATTTGAAAAGCATCGCTCGCATTGGGAAACGTATTGACGCCGCTCCGGCGGTCACTGATAGAGAAGTTGAAAAGGTCGTTTTTGAGGAGCTCGATATCGATTGCGCGCCCATACGTCAGGCGCCTGGCCAAGCACTGTTTTAGGGGAGCGACACCTTTTGAGCAAAGTTGAAGAAGCCTCCGACATCCTCACTTCCTTGGGCTTGCCTAAGGCACAACGGAATGAGCGGTGTGCCCTTACCTTATTGGCATTAGCTGGAATCGGCATGAAAGGATCATGGAAGAACGCCAAACGACCCCTTCGACGCATTTGGGACATCATGGGGTTTATGAGAGAGCGCTATGGTAAGAACTATGCTGCCAATTCCCGTGAAACCATACGTCGGCAGACAATCCATCAATTCGAACAGGCTCGGATTGTGGACAGGAACCCCGACGACCCGAAGAGACCCACCAATAGTGGCGATACGGTATACGCTCTTACTGATGATGTTGTAGAGGTCCTGAAGGTGTACGGCACTCCGGACTTCGATTCTGCTTTAGAAATATTTCTCGGAAGGTATGGGTCCCTTCAAAAAGCCTACGACAGCTCACGTGACAGCTTACGTGTGTCACTGAAAATGCCTGGGGGACAAACGGTGTTCCTTTCCCCGGGAAAACACAATGAGCTTCAGCGTGGTGTGATCCAGGATTTCGGCCCTCGTTTTGCGCCTGGGGCGGAAGTCCTTTACCTTGGGGACACTGCGCATAAGCATGTTATTTGCCAAACGAAAGAGCTCGCACGACTGGGCGTTGTCATCACGGAACACGACAAGCTACCGGACATTGTTATTTACCTCCGAGATCGCAATTGGATCTTCCTTATAGAGGCGGTGACAACCCACGGCCCCGTTTCCCCCAAGCGTCATCATGAAATTGAAAGCTTTCTGGGGAATTGCACGGCCGATCGCATCTACGTGACGGCATTTCTCAATATGAGTGACTTCCGCAAGTACGCCGCCGATATCGCCTGGGAGACCGAGGTTTGGGTCGCTGCAAAACCTGACCACATGATTCATTTCAACGGGCCGAAGTTCCTCGGGCCATACCGAAGGGTGTCGAACGAGATTTCCACGTGATTCTGGGGAAGTCGGGCGATGTGCGCCAATGATCATCAATGCTTACCTATTTACGTTTGCGGCGAAGAGGGCACAAAACGTCACGTGAATATCACCGACTGGGCGCTGGAGCGTTTCCGCGCGCACTGTGGCGACAAGAAAATCACCAAGTGGGATGTATTCTATTACGTCTACGGCGTCCTGCACCATCCCGGATACCGCTCGAAATACGCCGAGAACTTGAAGCGCGAACTGCCGCGCATTCCGCTGGCGAAGGATTTCTGGGGCTTCTCGAAAGCAGGGAAGGAACTCGCCCTCCTGCACATCGAATACGAGTCGTTGGAACCGTACCCGCTGAAATTTATCGAGACGACCGTTGTAGCGCCGGCGTCCCGCCGGCAACCTGACAGCCGCCGGGACGGCAGCGCTACAATCCCGCTCTCCTATCTCGTGGAAGACAAGATGCGCCTGGCGAAAGACCACCGTTCGCTCAAGGTGAACGATTCCTTGACGCTGGGCGGCATTCCACCCGAAACCTCCGAATACCGCCTGGGCAATCGCAGCGCCCTCGAATGGGTGGTTGACCAGTACCAGGTGACGGAAGACAAGCACAGCGGCATCCGCTCCGACCCGAACCGCCCCGACGACCCCGAGTACATCGTGCGCCTCGTGGGCCAGGTCATTCGCGTGAGCCTGGAAACCGTGAAGCTCGTAAATTCCCTGCCCGCCCTCTAGCGGCGGATGAGCACAATGGTATGCCAAAAATTCCTCAACTGGTCTGCCAGCATCTTGAGAACATCAGCGGCAACCCTAAGCGCATCGGCAAGAGGATTGTCTATAAGTCCACCGGACGGTCGTAGGAAGACTTCTGTATCTCAGGTAAATCGAAGACGCGGCGTTTCGTTACAATGGAGTGAATTTTTGAGAGTCTGGCCTCCTAGCCCGGTGCCGGAAACACGGGTCGAAAGAGGAGCGCTTGCGTCCTTTGGGGTTCTCGCGAGAGGCACGAATGGCACCGTCTGTGGCCCGTGAGAGCACCTCGCACTGCAAACTCGACTCACAGTTGCATTGGGTGGCGGTCAGGCGTATCTTTTGAGTCGGCGGAAAGTGGATAATGGAAATTCCGGATTAGAACAAGGTAATAGCCCCGATCGCGGAGGTCTTATGCACAGGCGCAAATTTCTAAGAGATTCGCTATTTGGAGCACCTTTATTGATGGGGAAACGCAGTTCAGAAAGATCCATCGCAAAGCTCGTCGACGGCCCAGGCGCTTCCGCGACGGCAACCGATCCACGGCGGCGCCTGGAGTTCAATCGCATGCTCACTCACTGGGCTCACGAACATGGCGAGAAAGGTTCATACGTTGATCCCGAGTATCTTCCCTTTATCGACGAGGTCCAGCCACAGCTCGTTCAGGTTGGCTTTTATGGGTGCGATTTTTGGTCTTTCGCGCACGTGCCCGAGGCGGTGAGGGGCCCGATCCAAGGCGCACTACCCGGAGATGGAAATCGGAAGGCCTGCGAGCAGTGGTTCGAAAACCTCAACAATGAATTGCACAAGCGCGGAATCATAGTTGTCGGCCACTTCGACGTTGAGTACCACGTCACCGGTCTCATCGACGGCCCGCAGGGACCGCGTGAAGGGTTCTTCCAGTTCTACAACGAACTTTGGGACGAGAAGGAGTTCGGACCGAAACCAGTGAAAGACCCTCTCGAGATGCTCCAGCGGAAATCTGATGGCACCCCTTTCGTCGTCGAGCTCAAGGGCTACTCCCCGTGGCCCCTCTATCACGGCTGCATGATAAATCCGCACTGGCGAACGGTCCTCAAGGCGTTCGTAAAGCAGGGCATCGAGCGCGGCGTGGACGGATTCGTCATCAATTACTTCTATCGGGAGGGGTGCATGTGCCCGTGGTGCGTGCGAGGCTTTAAGGACTACCTGCGCCAGCGTTATAGGCCTGCTGAACTTCGCAGGAACTTCGGCATTGAAGACTTGGAGAAACACGAATTCGCAGAAATCATCGGCAGGTACCAAGCGGGCAAGATGACGCCACTGCGTTTTGAGCAGTTGCGTTTCACCTGCATCGGGATGAAGAACGGGTACGACGATGTTTTCGTCACCTACGGGCGTTCCTTAAAACCCGATCTGATCCTGGCGGCGTGGCTGCACGGCCACTATACCCCGTCGCCCAGCGATGAGCGTATAATGCTGCCGCCTGAACTCTGGGCAAAAGGAGAAGACTATATATGGTACTCGTGAACGATAAGATCGCGGAGGTCTTATGCATCGGCGCACGTTTCTAAAAGATTCGCTGGTTGGTGCTCCCCTATTGATGGGGAAATGCGGGTCAGAAAGATTTTTCGCAAAGCGCGTCGAGGCCCCAGAGGCTTCCGCGACGGCAACCCATCCACGGCGGCGCCTGGAGTTCAGGCGCATGCTGACCCACTGGACGGAGTACTTCGAGCCCGGCTATCTCCCCTTCGTCGATGAGGTGCAGCCGGAGCTCATTCAGGTGGGGTTCTACGGCGCGGAGTTTTGGGCCATCGCGCACGTGCCCAAAGCGGACGTGAAAGACACGAACGCTGCGGCGTACCCCGTGGACGGAGATCTCAAGGGCAACGGAGACTTTTTCGAAAACCTCAACAAGCAACTGCACCAGCGGGGAATCAAAGTTGTCGGCCACTTCGACACGGAGTTCCACGTGACCGGTGTGATCTACGGACCCGAGGGACCGCGCGAAGGGTTCTTCAAGTTCTACAACGAACTTTGGGACGAGAAGGAGCTGGGCCCGAAACCCGTGAAGGACCCGCTCGAACTGGTGCAGCGGAGCGCCGACGGCAGCCCCTCGTTCTTCTACCGCCCTGCATATTCGCCGTGGCCGCTGTATCACGGCTGCCTGAACAACCCGAACTGGCAGAAGGTTCTGAAGGCGTTCGCGAAGCGCGGCATCGAGCGCGGCGTGGACGGATTCGTGATTAACCACTTCTATCTGGTGGGGTGCGTGTGCCCGTACTGCACGCGGGGCTTTAAAGATTACCTGCGCGAGCGTTACAAGCCTGCTGAACTGCGCCGGAACTTTGGTATTGAAGATTTGGACAAGCATCAATTCTCGGAAATAGTCGGCAGTTGCCGGCCGGGCGATATGACGCCACTGCGCCTCGAGGAACTGCGCTTCTCTCATATCTCGCGCAAGCAAGCGTTCGACAAGATCTTCATCGAGTACGGGCGTTCCCTGAAACCTGATTTGATCCTGGCGCAGTGGCTGCACGGCCACTACACCCCCTCAGCCGCCGATGAGCGATTGATGCTGCCGCCTGAACTCTGGGCAGAAGGAGAAGACTACATATGGTACTCGTAGACAATAAGCCGGAGCCGGTGCCGGAGCCCACCCTGCTACTGCGCTACATTCGGGGCGCCGGAGGCGGGCGGCCGGTGATTGTTTCCCAGTGGGACAGAATTAAGATCCGCGTCGTGATGGGAGGGTTGGCGGCCAACGGGGGCGTAATCCCGGGACGTATTGCCGACTTCAACGATCCCTTTGCGCGCCAGGAATTGGTGCGCTTCTTCCGCTTCATGAAGCAGCATGACGACGTCTATCACGCCAACACCGCGGCCGGTGAGTGCGTGTTGTTGTACCCCCGCCACGAGGTTCACGAGGGGCGTTACACGGAGGCTATGTCAGCCTTCAATGCCGTCGGCTTCAAGTTGCTGGACGACCATATCCTCTTCGATGTACTACCCGACGATATGGCCACGCCCGACCACCTGGCCCGATACAGACGAGTCTTCACCATCTCGTCGCTGGGCGAGATGAGGCCGGATGACTATGACGGTTTTAGCCGCTTTGAAGCGCCTGCCGCCGTCCGTGTGTCCGCAAGCCGTCCGGAAAAGGGCAACATCTGGGACATCCATTTTGTGAACTACAACCGCAAGGAACCCCCCGACAGCGACAGAACGGGCCGCCCTGTGGACGAGAACCCGATTCCAGTCTCCGGCGTCAAGGCCGAACTGGTCAGGCCTGCCGGGCTCTCGGTCGGCAAAATTGAGTGGATGACGCCGGAGTCTCCGGAATCGCAGGAGCTAAGCATCGAAAGTGCAGGAAACCGTGTGCACTTCACGGCTCCCGAGTTTCTGGTCTATGCCGTTGCTCGCGTTCATCCAGATAATCGTTCTCCAAATAAATAGACCATTGACCGCATTTGCGTTTTAATGGGGCTATGCCCTTTGCCAAGAGGCGGAAGCCCCCGGAATTGAGTGACGACGAGGTGCAAGAGCTGGAGACGATTCGCCGCTCGCGAACTGAGGAAAGACGGCGTCCGGTGCGGGCCGCGATTCTGCTGGACGCGCGGGCAGGAATGAGTAACCCAACTATTGTGCGGGCGCACCACGTTAGCCGAAACACGGTGGTACGCTGCACTAATAAATGCTAAAGGGGATCCGTCCGTGCCGTGTTGTATTGATCCATGACACAGCCGTAAACTTCTTTTCTGATCCAGGAATCATCAGAGAACTTGAGAGTAACTTTGTAATCGAACCTCCAAGTGTCGCCTCCGCGGGGGTGGAAAGCCAGCGTAACGCTGCCCTTCGCAATTTCTGCTTTGGTTGGATTGCCCTCGACCTGCAAGTTGACGAAGTGGGAAGAATGCTTGTCCCAAACGCCTTCATTGCCTTCGGATTTGCCGACTTCCGCCCCATTTCTGTTCTTGACGTAAACATCCAATTTGGTGTCCTGTTTCTTATTGTCTGTGGTCGTGTCAAACTTCGCTTCCACGGAAGTGAGGGTTGGCTCCTGGGCAAACGCGGCTGACGTGAACACTGCTATAGCGACTAGCGCCAGGCAGCACATGATTGTCTTCATCTGCAATCTCCTTTTCCGATTCCGCGCTAGCTAAGCTGTAATGAACCACCCCTTTTATATCGTCAAGCGGACGCGTTGTCTGTGTCGTTCCGAACACCTGTTTGGTCAATAGTGTTCATCTCGGTTTACCTTCCCCCTTTGAATGTCCCTCCCGAAAGGAGCACAGAAGATGATTCGATCTATGGAAGCAAGCGTAGCGCGGACCTGTTTTGTAGGTCCGCGGTTTTTCGCGCCCTCGAGCGCTCGTCGGTTCGGTTTAATATTGCCTCCGCACTTCATCGCGCCTAGATTGATCGTATGTCGAGGCTTCCGGGTCGGGTCCTTTATGGCCACGACTTCTCCGTGACCGTGGCTTACTTCGCGGTTATCCGGGCGATACCACCATATGCTTTCGCCTTAGAACACTATGAACCACCAAGACAGCAAGGCACTAAGAGAGCGCCTTCCCGGGGAAGTTGACGAACCATCGGCTCGGTCTACCGGTGGACTTTAATAGTGCACTCATAAAGCAGGGGATGCCGCGATTTGCCCTATGCTCGCTTGGTGCCTTGGTGTCTTGGTGGTGAAAGGGCTTAGGGAACTCCTGGGCTACATGTGTACGTATTTACTTGACAGCCCGTCTCCGCTGTGCTAGCCTATCCATGTGAACAGTCCATCGTGCGGGGAAGTCCTTTCCTCGCTCATCGATCACCCCGTCCCAGGAGGGACCATGTCCTTATGTAAAGCACCTCAACTTACGCCCCAACTGCTCGCCGCCTCGGACCGGAGGGAGAGACGTGGAGCATGATGCTGCGACAGGAAGGCGGTCTGGACCGCTCCATCGACCGCAAAGTATTGCTGAGGCTGCGGAAGGAGTCTAACAACCTCCCGACCGCTCCTGCTGGGCAGGACGAAGTCTCCAGAATAGAGAACACTGAGGAGGCCACCGAAAGCGACATTATGTCCTATAAGTCGCAGGGTGTTGAAACGGTAGAAGACGCAAAAATGAATGAACGACGCGGGAATGTCTATGAAAATAAAGGACCGCATGTTAAGAATCGGAAGAAAAGTGGGAATGTCACAGAAAACAAAGGTAGTTACGCGACAGATACGGGAATATCATTGAAAAGAAATGGTGTTAGTGGCCGGTAGGTGGTATTTGGCATGTGGGATGTGGTAGTTGGAGAAGAACTCCCCCCCCCACATACCAATTAGCCCGCATTTCTCACCACAGGTCTGGTAGGGCGGGTTAGTCCCTACCACAAACGGATAGTGGCATGGCAGTCCAACCCCTTCGTCGCAAACGGACGAACCCGGCTTCGGAATTCAGGATAACGGAAGAGGTTTGCTTAGGCGTGCGCCTGCTCGAGCGGTTCTGCGGCAAGGGTCTGAAGGTGTTTCTCGAACTTCTTACTCGCCATCTCCCGCAAGGCATGCCCATAAGGGACCAGTTCAAGGTTCAACTGGTCGCAGGCGGACTCAAACTGCTGAAACAAGTCAGAGACGTAGGCTTTGGCGCGAGCCTGGCCATCCTCGAGGCCCACGCTGTATTCACGCAGTTTTGCCCGAGCCTTCTCGGCAAGTTTATCGAGTTCAGTGGCGAGATCGGCCCGAACTTTATCGAACCTATCAAGGGAGTGGCTATAGGATGCGTTATCTCGCTCAATACGCCGCGTAAGAAAATTGCCTTGCAGGCGGATGGCGAAATCGAACCAGCGCCCGTGGACCAAGTGCCGGAGCGCTTCGCTGACCGAGTAGAATTGCCGGGAGATACGGAAGATCCCGGCTTGCAGTTCAGAGGGAGTAATGCGGGAGGGACAAAGCACCGCGTGCTGAGCGTCGAAGAGCTGCCAGTCACCCCAAGCAAAGATCCGTTTCTCTTCGGCAAGGCGCCGGGTGAGGGGAGGCCCGGGCACAGCGGTGAGCGCAAAGAACTGGGTCGAGGTGAGGCGCGACTTTCGAGCAAACTCCAGGGTCTCGCGCAGGGTTTCAGGCGTGTCGGCGTCGGAACCCAGCACGAACATGCCATGCACCCGGATCCCCGCTTCGTTGAAAGCGGCGATGGCGCTGCGGTTCTTCTCGAGGGTCGAGTGCTTGTTGAAGAGTTTGAGGGTTTCTTCGTTTACGGACTCGAGACCGATGAAGACCATGGCACAGTTGGCCCGCTTCATCAGCCGCAGCAGCTCACGATCGTTCGCGGTTTCCACGCGCACCTGGGCGAACCAGCGGGGCAACTTGACTCCCTCGTCCAGGAGCCGCTCGAGCAGCCGCGTGGTGCGGGCGCGATTGGCCGCGAAGATGTCGTCGCCGAAGAAGATTGGCTTGTGGTTCATCTCGACGGTGTGGCGGATCAGGGCCACCGCCGCATCGTCGTCCAGGAAGCGAAATCCCCGCCCGAAGTTCTCAATCACCGAACAGAACTCGCACTCATAGGGGCAGCCGCGCGAAGTGTTTACCACGTTGTGGGTGATCCCGCGTTTGACGCGGTCGGAATAGATGGGAAAGGGAAGCGCCGAGAGTTCCTCGCTGGTCAGGTAGGGACGGTCCGGGTTACGGATAACTTCGCCCTCCCGGCCAAGATAATTCACTCCCAGCAGATCGCTCAGGTGCGGGTCCGCGAGGTTGTCTTGCAGCCGCTCCAGCAGCATCGGCAGCGTTGTGTCCCCTTCGTGCGTAACGACCACATCACCAAATTGCAAAGACTCTTCCGGCAGCGCCGTGGGATGCGGGCCGCCAAAAAGTATCTTGACACGGGGATTGATGGCGCGAACCCGCCGCGCCAGTTCAAACGACTGATTCGCCGTGCGCGTGATGACCGAGAGTCCCAAGACCTCCGTGCCGGCAAGGCGCTTCCAATCGTCCGCGTCCAGGCGTCCCGCGGGGCGGTTGTACTGTGGGTCGAGCGTGACAACGTCATCATAACCCGCGCGGCGGCAGACCGCTTCGAGCAAGGGCACGCCGCGAGCGGGATACCGGAACAGCGAGTAGACGTCCTTCGCGATCCGGCCGTCCAGCCGGCCATCTACGGTGGCGGGCAACTCGACCAATGTAAAGCGCAGATTCTTCACGGAAGCACCTATCCTTGGTATGGACATCGTGGAGGCTCACGAGTTTCTCTGAATGCGACACTCAGCACTCGAAGCTATCCCACTACAACGAGTCGGCAGCATATCATGTCCACGATATTAAGTCTGTTCAATATTGCTCACCTCCGCAGAGCACCTGCCTGCTTAGTAAACCGGCGCAGGCAACTCGATTGAACCGTTGGCGGTAATTGCTATAGAATGACACCTTGACAGCGGGTCGCGGCCACACGTGCCCGGAAGGGGAACACCCCGTGCTCTCTCTGATGAAATCCCTGCCATCTTCCTGGCGCAAGCTTTTGTTTTCTATGACCCTGTTATGCGGGCTGGCGCTCCTTTTTTGGCCCGCGCGAACCCTGCGAAGTGATAATTTCGTTTTTTATTTCCCTAATTCGCGGCACGTGGTTGCTTTGGAAGTAATCGAGCACACCAAGTATTTGCCTCTTCTTCAGGTCCTCAACCTGGTCGGAAAGCTTAACGGCTTACAGGAAAAGCGTAACACGCTTAAGGTGGAGTTTGGGAAGAGCCACCTCGAATTTCATGCCGAGGAGCCGAAGATTCGCCTCGACAAGAAGACGATCACTCTTTCGGCGCGCGTTTATGTATCCAATGGAAAATGGATGGTGCCCACGGACTTTCTAACCTTGGTGGTGCCCAAGCTTACCAGCCTGGGCGTGGAGTACCAAGTAGGGACAAACCGCATATTCCTTGGCGATGTCAAGCCCGGTTCCTTTACCCTACGCTTGGCGCCGGTGAGCGGTGGAGCGCGGCTCACCTTTCAATTCACGGATAAGGTAGCAGTTCGCACGGCGTCCATTAATGGCAAGTGGGTGATGTTTCTGGGCGACCACCCCATCGAACCCCTCGAGCAATCCTTCCACTTCCAGAACCCTTATATAACCGACGTCCAATTCGACGACCAGGATGGTTTGCCCAAGCTCGTCATCACGCCATCGACGGTGGGGCTAAACTTCTACCCCGCAGTGGCGGAAGGAGGCAAGGTTCTCCTCGCCGACGTGTTGAAGCCGCCCCCGACCCTCTCCCAGACGCCCTCGCTTTCCCAGCCGAATCGCACAACCGCCCGCGCGCCGGCGGCGCCAGCGCCTTCACCCGGCGCCACGGAAGAAGGGCCGGGCACCCAGCCTGGCCCGCCTTTGCCGATCGTGGCCCTGGATGCCGGGCACGGCGGCGACGACGCGGGCGGGCGCAGTCGTGAAGGTGTTACCGAAAAAGATCTGGCCGCGCAACTGGTGGCGCGTGTTCGTCTGGCATTGCTTGCGACGGGAAAATACCGGATTGTATTGACACGCATAGGTGATGCCAACGCGACGTTCGAGCAACGCGCCATGGTGGCGAATGTGGCGGGGGCCGCGTATTTCCTCACTTTTCATGCCGGCGATCTGGGCGGTAGCACGCCAAGGGTTGCGGTTTACACTTATCAACCTCCCGGTCCGCCGCTCCCTTCGCCGGGCGGCGAGGCAAGGTCGATCTTCGTACCATGGAATCAAGCCCAGGAAGCCTACCTGGACCAAAGCCGCAAGCTCGCCCAGGCCCTCGAGCAACAGTTCGCTCAAATCGCCGGGATAACAGCGGATGCGCCCACGGCGGCCCCGGTGCGCACCCTGCGCAGTGCGAACGCGCCCGCGGTGGCGATCGAGATCGGCAGCTTAACACCCGATAGCGACGCGGGCCCTCTGACCGACCCCGCGTTTCAGCAACGCCTCTCCGCCGCCGTGGCGGAAGTTCTCGCCGCTTTGCAGGGTGGAGGCGCCTGAAACATGAGCCCTCGCGCCAAACTTCTTTGGTTGGCCCTCTTGCTGGTCTTTGCGGGGGGGCTCTTCTATCTGCGCTCTCTGGCCAAGCGCATCTTCTTTGAACTGCCTTTGCACAGTGACGAATCTGCCAAAGCGCGCTTGAACGAGGCAGCTTTGCAGTCGGGCACCGGGCCCAATGAGATCGCCGTCCTTTACTTCCCTTCCCTCAATGAACGCAAGCTGGTGGCCGAGAGCCGGCCGGTCAAATGGGCGCCAACCTCGGATGATCGAGTCCGGCAAGTTCTGTTGGCGCTGGCGGCAGGGTCACACCAGGGTCTTGGTCACCCCCTGGCTGCCTCGACTAACGTTCGCGCCGTTTTCCTTACCTTGGACGGAACTGCTTATGTGGACTTCTCGAACGACCTCTTCAGCACTATAAGTCCGGGAATCGAAAGCGAGTCCCTTTCCGTTTATTCCATCGTAAATTCAATTACTACCAACATCCCTTTGGTAAAAAGGGTTAAAATCCTTATTCAGGGCCAGGAAGTTGAGACCCTGGGGGGGCACGCTGATTTGACTGAAGCCATCGTTCCCGATCCGACCCTGGTCAAGACCGGCCCTTGAAACGTCACTGCGGGTTCAACCCGCGAGAGAGCGATGGTTTTGCACATCCTCATCGCTCAGGAGATTGCATGTCCGCGATGCCAAAACCCTTGACGGGTCTTCTCTACTCCGGCGGCAAGCTGGTTCGTCCGGACCGGCGTCCCGCCACCGAGCTTCGGCCCGTTGAAATTATTCCGCAATTCATAAATTCGGCGGAGGGTTCGGCGCTGATTCGCCTGGGTGAGACTCAGGTGATTTGCACGGCCTCGGTCGAAGATGGTGTTCCTCCATTCAAGAAAGGTACGGGCCGAGGGTGGATCACCAGTGAATACGCCATGATTCCCCGTGCCACCGAAAGCCGCACCCCGAGGGAAGTGAGTCGGGGCCGGCAGGTCGGCCGCACCATGGAGATCCAGCGTTTGATCGGCAGATCGCTGCGCGCCGTAACCGATATGGAGGCTCTTGGTGAGCGCACGGTTTGGATCGATTGCGATGTGATCCGGGCCGATGGTGGGACGCGCACCGCTTCCATTACCGGTTCGCTCGTGGCACTGGGCATGGCGTTCCAGAAACTGGTCGAGCTCAAGGCCCTGCGCCGAATTCCCTTGAAGGACTACATGGCAGCGGTCAGTGTGGGCATCGTGGGTGGAGAAACCCTGCTCGATCTGGTTTACGCCGAGGACTCGAACGCCGAGGTGGACATGAATGTGGTGATGACCGGCTCTGGCCAATTGGTCGAAGTGCAAGCCACCGCGGAAGGCAAACCCTTCAGCGTCAGCGAAATGAACAAACTGATCGAAGTGGCGCGGCCGGGCATCCTGCAACTCCTTGCCATCCAGCGGTCGATCCTGAAATTCGAACCCCCCTCGGCCCTTGCGTAGCAAGTAAAGGGAAGTCGTCAGTGGTCGGTCGTCAGTTATTGGGAAGTTGCGGCGCGCTCCCTCCTGGCACATGAAAGCTATAGAGGCTTTCAGAATCCAGTGACACCTCAGGGGTAGCGCCGGCACTAAGTTTTCTGCTTTCGACTTTTCGACTCTCGACTTTTGTCTTTGCTCATGCCCCTCATCACTCTCCACTCTCCGCTCTACTTGGCCTCCTCCAATCCCGGTAAGCTCCGGGAGTTCCGTAAGGCAGCCTCGGCGCGCGGCATCCATGTCGAACCCTTGCCTGGCATTGAGAGCCTTCCACCTTGCATCGAAGATGGAAGGACTTTTGAAGAGAACGCGCGCAAGAAAGCTCTGCATTACTGTGCCTACGTCTCCGGCCCGGTATTCACGGACGATTCCGGGATCAGTGTGGATGCGCTAGGAGGCGCGCCGGGGGTCTTTTCGGCCCGCTTCGCCGGACCCGGCGCAACAGACGACGAAAACAACCGCAAATTACTCGAGGAGTTACTTCGCGCCGATGAGGAGTTGCGCCTTGGCCAAGCATTTATCGAGCACATCAACCCCCTCGAAGACCACGGAAATGCGCCCGAGGTCAAGTGCCAATCCATCCGCCGCACCGCGCACTACGTCTGCGTCATCGCGCTGGCGCAAAGCGGCCGGATTCTCTGCGTCACCGAGGGACGCGCGGACGGCATTATCCTCGATGAAGCGCGCGGCACAGGAGGCTTCGGCTACGACCCTTACTTCTTCTACCCTCCACTGGAAAAGACTTTTGCTGAGCTGAAACCGGAAGAGAAATTCGCCATCTCGCACCGAGGTGAAGCATTCCGCAAACTGCTCGGCCTCCTATCGCAAGAGCCGAGCCGGTAGCGCAGGTCCAGCCCTCCGTCGGCGGCCATTTCCCTATGGGAGAGGGCTCGCATCTGCGGAGCGCGATGAAGTAACGAAAATCGCCGTCAAGACTGCGAGAATTGTAATTGTGAACCATGTGCATGAGCGTACAATGTGAGCTGCCAGGAGGCTAAAATGGAAATCCTGGCTGATTTCCGCTCGAAAAGGGTTGGTGTATCGGCCGGAAGGCGGGCTGGGGTCGAGCGGCAACAATTTTGTATTGGACAAGGCGGACAGTAGCGGCGTGCCCCATCCAGATTGCCAATGTGCGGTTATCGTGAATGTATCGGGCATGGAAAGATCCCACGGTCAGGATTGTAGTGACCGGGACTACCCGCTCCCTCGCCCGGATCGGAGACCGGAATGGGCAAACGCAAACTCGTTACGGATTACATCATATTTGTGGGTGTTCCCCTCTTGGCCTTGGTGGGCATTCTCCGCGCGGGCAAGCATTTAACCGCGCCTGTGGCCGTGCACGGTACTTGGAGTGTGCAGGCAGATTTCCATCCCTGGCAGGGTGTTCCATGCGGCGCCCTGCTAATCAATTCCCAGCCGCTATTGTTGGGAATCGATCAGTCGGGCAGCAATTTGACGTTGACCCTCAATGACCCTGCAAAAACTGCCCTTCCAGCGACCATTGACGGTTTTTCCTTAAGCACCACCTTTTCTGCCGGGCGGGGGGGAACCGCGCCCGCCCCCCGCCCCGATGCCGGATGCCTGGGCTCGCAACCCTTGCGCATTCAGGCCACCGTGAACCAACACGAGAAACAACGCTCCTTGGCGGGGACCTTTAATTTGGATGGATGCGCAAGCTGTCCACCCGTCGCCTTTAGCGCCGCACGCCTGATGCCAACAGGGAGGACCCAACAATAATGTCTTCCATCGTCTTGCTGATCTGGCAGATTGTTGTAATCATCATCGCGGCACGAGCACTCGGCCTACTGTTCAAACTCATCAATCAGCCGCAGGTCATTGGTGAAATCGCGGCCGGCATCCTGCTGGGACCTTCACTGCTCGGCTGGACCGCTCCCAAAATCTCGGCGGTTCTCTTTCCCCCGTCGAGCTTGGGATACCTGGGCACTTTCAGCCAACTGGGCATCGTCATGTACATGTTCCTGGTGGGTGTGGATTTGGACCCCAAGGATTTGAAGACCTCCGGGCACGCGGCGTTGCTTACAAGCCACGCAAGCATCATTAGCCCGTTTGTTCTGGGTGCTCTCCTGGCGCTGATGCTTTATCCGCGGCTTTCTGACGATAGCGTGTCATTCCTCGCTTTCGTGCTATTCATGGGAGCGGCGATGAGCGTTACGTCAATGACCGTCTTGGCCCGCATCCTGACTGACCGTGCCATGCTGCGCAGCCGCACGGGGACGCTGTCGTATTCTTGCGCGGTCGTGGATGACATTACCGGCTGGTGCATTCTTGCCTACATTGTCGCTCTGGTCCGGACCGAAGCAGGAGCAAGGCCGTTGTGGGTGACCCTTGCCGGGATGGTCGTCTTCGTGCTCCTCATGATCTATGTGGCCAAACCACTCGTCCGACGCTTCTACACCGAGTATGAGCGCCAGGGGAAGCTCAGTGAGTATATGGTCGCCGCACTCGTACTCTTCGTTCTCATTTCGGCGTTGATCACCGATTGGCTGGGCCTCCATCTACTGTTTGGCGCCTTCCTGTGCGGTGTCATCATGCCCAAGGAGCGCAAATTTGTGCTGCACGTTATCGAAAAGTTTGAGTCCGTTACGGTCGTCCTGCTCCTTCCCCTCTTTTTTGCGTTCACAGGACTGCGGATGAATCTGCACAGTCTGCCGGGCAGCGCCATGTGGCTCTGGTGTGCAGCCATAATGCTTGTCGCCATCGTCGGAAAGCTGGGCGGCTCGATGATTGCGGCGCACGCAGCAGGGGTGCCGTGGAAAGACGCCGCTGCAATTGGTACCCTGATGAACACGCGTGGTCTGACGGAACTCGTTTTCCTCAACATCGGCCTGGATATTGGCGTCATCTCGCCGGTTCTGTTTTCGATGATGGTTTTGATGGCCCTGGTCACCTCGTTTATGACTACACCTTTCCTCAGATGGATATTCCCTCTCCGGCGCCTGAAGTTGGAAATGGCCCCCGGCCCCGAAACCACCGAGGCCGTCTTCAAGTTTATGGAGAAGCAAGGGGCAGCCTGGGGCATGCGCGACGAGGTGGCGACGAAAGCTTGCTCCGCCATTGATGAGGTGATGAGCGCCATGCGGGAATTGCCGCTGCAGTCGCCGACCGCCCGCATGGCCGCGGAGTTCGACCAGTTCAAGCTCGAGTTCGAAATAGATTATGAGGGTCCACCGCTCCCCTTGCCGGAGACCGCACCCTCCGCAGAAATGATTGCGGGACCGCTGGGCGAGCTGGCGCTGGCGGGATTCCTGATCCGCCAGCATGCTGACGCGGTGAAAGTGACCAGCCACGAGGGTCACTCCCATGTCCACTTGCATTTTGAACATTAGGGAGGATCCAAGAATAATGTCTCCCACCGTTACGCTGATCTTGCAGATTGCTGTAATCGTCATCGCGGCACGAGGAGTCGGCCTGCTGTTCCGGCTCATCAACCAGCCGCAGGTAATCGGTGAAATCGTGGCCGGCATCCTGCTGGGACCTTCACTGCTCGGCTGGACCGCTCCGAAAATCTCGGCGGTTCTCTTTCCCCCCTCGAGTTTGGGATGCCTGGACACATTCAGCCAGGTGGGCATAGTCATCTACATGTTCCTGGTGGGTGTGGCGCTCAACCCCAAGGAATTGAAGAACTCCGGGCACGCGGCGTTACTTACCAGCCACGCAAGCATCATTACTCCGTTTGTTCTGGGTGCTCTCCTGGCGCTCCTGCTTTATCCGCGGCTTTCTGACGATGGCGTGTCATTCCTCGCTTTCGCGCTATTCATGGGATCGGCGATGAGCGTTACGGCATTTGCCATCTTGGCCCGCATCCTGACTGACCGTGCCATGCTGGGCAGCCGCTTGGGGACGATGGCCATTGCTTGCGGGGCCGTGGATGACATTACCGGCTGGTGCATTCTTGCTTACATTGTCGTTCTGATGCGGACCCACGCAGGATCAAAACCGCTGTGGATGACGATTGCCGGGACGATCGTCCTCGTGCTCCTCATGATCTTTGCGGCCAGACCGCTGGTCCGGCGCTTCTACACCGCGTATGAGCGCCGGGGGAAGCTCAGTGAGTATATGATTGCCTCGCTCATGCTATTTGTCCTCCTTTCGGCGTTGATCACCGATCGGCTGGGCCTCCATCTGCTGATTGGTGCATTCCTGTGCGGATCCATCATGCCCAAGGAGCGCAACTTTGTGCTCTATGTTTTCGAAAAGTTTGAGTCCGTTACGGTCGTCCTGCTCCTTCCCCTCTTCTTTGCCTTCACAGGACTGCGGATGGATCTGCATCGTCTGCCGGGAAGTGACATGTGGCTCTGGTGCGCAGCCATAATACTTGTCGCCATCGCCGGAAAGCTAGGCGGCTCGATGATTGCGGCGCGTGCAGCGGGGGTTCCGTGGAGAGAGGCCGCTGGGGTTGGTATCCTGATGAACACGCGTGGTCTGATGGAACTCGTAATCCTCAACATCGGCCTGGATATTGGCGTCATCTCGCCAGTTCTGTTTTCGATGATGGTTCTGATGACCCTGGTCACCACGTTTATGACTACACCTTTGCTCTATTGGATATACCCTCTCCGCCGCCTGAGGTTGGAAATGGCCCCCGGCCCCGAAACCACCGAGGCCGTCTTCAAGTTTATGGAGAAGCAAGGGGCAGCCTGGGGCATGCGCCAGGAGGTGGCGACGAAAGCTTGCTGCGCCATCGATGAGGTGATGAGCGCCATGCGGGAATTGCCGCTGGCAGTCGCCGACCGCCCGCATGGCCGCGGAGTTCGACCAGTTCAAGCTCGAGTTCGAAATAGATTATGACGGTCCGCCGCTCCCCTTGCCGGAGACCGCACCCTCCGCAGAAATGATTGCGGACCCGCTGGGCGGGATTGCGCTGGCGGGATTCCTGATCCGCCAGCATGCAGACGAGGTGAAAGTGACCACCTACGACGGTCACTCCCATGTCTACTTGCATTTTGAACATTAGCGCGGACCTCTGCTGTCTGAGGCGCGCTTCTTCTCGGGTTGATTTCAGCGATTCGAAAGGTTCCCGCGCGATTCGTGAAGAGTCGAACCGTTAGCGTCCGAGTCGCCCCCATCCCGCCAATGGGCTCAATCAACCCACATCTTCGCTTCTTGACAAAGAATAATTCATAGGGTTCAATAGGAGTCTCAGGCTCCCCCGGTCGAACGATGTCACTCTCATGGTGATCCGCTACCGCCGCTGGCGATAACGAACGATGGGAGGGTATTGCAAGGTGCCGACTTGAGAGCCCACCAAAACGTACCCTAGGAGGATGTGGATGAAGCGAACCATTTTCGTATTATCAACCATGCTTGTTGTTTTCGCGGCCGTCTTCGCTGTGCTCGTCCTGCGGCCAGTACGGAAGGTCAAGGCTACCTCCCCGCCCTGCTCGACCTTCTTGAACGAACTTCTGAACAGCAGCTACGGGTTAGTGGCGCCGGGAAACCATGATAGCACTGGGTGGAACTTGTCCATGTTAGCTAACTTTAACGGATCCGGAACCTTTACCGGCAGCGACGTGTACGCCGTCCGAGGGGGGGGTACGGTTCCCGGAAGCGACGGGAGCTTTTCGGGTGGCGCGTACAACGTCGGTTCGGATTGCAAGTTCACTGCGGACACCAACGACTTGGAGGTCTTTGGCGACTCCGAAATGCATTTGGAAGGCATCGTCGTCAGGGGTGGCAACGAAGTAGTAGGGACCTGGTATAGCCGTGACGGTCGCTCAGGAACCTTCGACGCCAAGAACGTCATTTCGTATTGAACATGACATGACTGAACCAACCACACTGGTTCTGAAGAATGATGTGTCGGAGCTGGAAAGTGTGATAAGTTTTGTTTCGGCTGTTTGCGTACGGAATTCCATCCCTGCGGAAACCGAACACTATCTGAAATTGGCCCTGGATGAAATGATTACCAACGTGGTTCGACACGCCTATCCGGGGAGTGAAGACCATCACTTCACCCTGCAAATCACCGTGAGTAATGAGGAATTCGTGGCCCGCATCGAAGATGATGGAGTGGAGTTCAATCCCAACGAGCTCCCCATCCCTGATCTTGATGCCCCTCTGGAGGAACGGAAAGTGGGTGGCTTGGGCATCCACATGGTTCGGCAAATCATGACGAGCGTCGAGTACCAACGGGTTGGTGTGAGGAATGTTGTCACGCTCCGAAAGAAACTTACCTGAATTTCTTGGGAATGCCTGGACGTGGTTTTGCTTTAAAGGCGGAGGCTTGCAATGACCTTGAGCGAGGAAAAGAACGGCAGAGTTTGTGTTTTAGGGTTGAGTGGCAAGCTCGATATTGAAGGCGCGAAGATGCTCGTGGAAAAGATGACACAAATTCTCGATGGCGGCGAGCGGTACATCGTGCTCGATTTCACTGATATCTCTTACATCAACAGTGCGGGTTTGCGCGGGCTCATTTTGGTGGCGAAGCAGTTGGCGAGTTTCGGCGGGAAACTTGTTCTGGCGGGGGTGAGCGAGCCAAACCAGAATATCCTTGAGATTTCCGGCTTGACCTCCATCTTTACGCTTCGACCAACAAGAGCGGAAGCTCTCGGTTTCTTCCCTCAATAAGTCCTCCTGGATGTTGGAATAACGTTGACGGCTGGCGCAGATCCCTTGCCCTCTGGTAGCGAGGATAAATTCTCTCCCCATATTCTCCTCTCGAAGCTCGACTCATCACGTCACCCGTATCCATAGCGGGTAATATTTAAGGCCACTATTCGAACCCATACCCCGATTGGCAGGCGCGACGAGGCCAAGAAGAGGCCCGGCACTGGAATGATCGCGTTACTAATAACGTGGAGGCGATTCCGAATTAAGTTCAGCGGTGATCTCTTCGGTGAGTGCGCGGATGAGTTCCCCGACAAGCTCCGGGCGGAGCACGGGAGGAGCCATCTTCATAACAACCTTGCGGACAATTACGTGAACCCATTCCGGGTTGATCACGGGAGGAGGAGGCTCCGGTGCCATGCCCGGCTGTACAGCCCCGGCTTCGGGCCACGGCGCCGCTTCAGCTTCAGGCAGGGCGACATAAACCTGGCTCTCCGCGGCTGCGGCGAGGGCAGAACTATCCATGCAGGTTGCTGCCATGGGTTTCGGTTGTTGTCCTTCGACGATTGGAAGAACGAGATCTTCAGCAGGGACAGCCGGGGGCGCCTCGGGCGCAGCCTCCGCAGGCGGATGAACTGTTTCGGTTACAGACACTGGCGCGCAGGGCACGCCTGATGCTGCATCTGGTGGTTCTGACGCGGCCGATGGTAGCTCGGACGTAGGCTCCACAACGGTCTCGGTAATTGATTCGGAACCCACCGGAACCAATTCAGGTGCGACCTCAGGAATGGGCTCTGGGGTTGGTTCAGCAGCGACCGGGACTGGCTCAGGCATAGGCTGCACAAGGATCTCGGAGATTGATTCAGGATTGACCGGAACCAACTCAGGTGCAGTCTCAGGGATAGGCTCTGGGGTTGGTTCAGCAGCGACCGGGACTGGCTCAGGCATAGGCTGCACAACGATCTCGGAGATTGATTCAGGATTGACCGGAACCAGCTCAGTTGCAATCTCAGGGATAGGCTCTGGGGTTGGTTCAGCAGCGACCGGGGCTGGCTCAGGCGTAGGCTCCACAGCGGTCTTGGAGATTGATTCAGGATTGACCGGAACCAGCTCAGTTGCAATCTCAGGAATGGGCTCTGGGGTTGGCTCAACAGCGACCGGGGCTGGCTCAGGCGTAGGCTGCACAACGGTCTCAGAGATTGATTCGGGAGCGGTTAGAGTTGGTCCCGTCGCCCCCTCAAACCAGGGCTCCAGGATGGGCTCAGGCGGCGCCGATATCTCCGGCGGTTCCTCGAAGGCCATGCCAGCCGAAGACGCGGCCAAATCCTGATCGTGTCCGCCTGTGGCGCCATCTGGCTCGGAAGCCATTGGGGAGACTTCAGGCGGGGCCACGGGAGACGAAACAACAAGCGTTTCAGCGGGCTCGGCTAGGGAGGCCGGGGCTTCACCGAGGCCGGCGAATTTCGCCACCATAGCGATCAAGTCGTGGGGGGAAAAGGGTTTCTTGATGATTCCGTCCGCCCCGACCTGCGCGCCTCTTTGCTCATCGTACGGCTCCTGGTCGCTGGCCACCAGCAGCACGGGCACGTGGTGAAGATCCTTTGAAGTCTTTACAAAATCACAAACCTCGTAGCCATCTTTGCCTGGCATGGACACATCGGCTAGCACGAGGACAGGCTGCAATCGAGGAAGTTTCCTGATCGCTGCGACGCCGTTGGGGACGGTTTCGACTACGAAGCCCTCACCCTGCAAAATCCCTTGGGCTCTCCTTTGAATAGTAGGGCTATCGTCTGCAACCAGGATCAACCGAGCCATGCGGCCTCCCTTCAATCTTGTGTGGCGACTTGAGCTCGCAGACGTGGGCCGAAAGAACGCCCCCCACAGAGTCGGCGGGCGTGACCCTTTGCGACCAGACCTCCCCCTGGAAAACCAAGCAGGGGCGAATTAGATGGGCTTGATAATCTTCTTCAGCAGGTGGAATCGACCCTTTTTCTTCGCAGGCGTGGCTGTTCCACTTTGGTCTTGAGGAGCAGAGTTTGCTTTGCTCTCCCCTGCCTTCGAGCTGGGGTCATTGCTGGAAGATTCCAGCTTGTTCTCCTGCGGCTTGGGACTGCCCTCACTGCCTGAAGGGTTGGCATGGGGGTCCGGAGTGGCCGCGCTGGCGCCTTTGGTGGAATTGTCAGGGGCTGGGTTGGCATCCACCGCCTTTCCGGAATTCAAACTGGAATCGCCCACGGGCCCAGCAATAATCGCAGCATTGGGGGGAGCGGTAGGTGGTTGTTTCGCCATTTCGACACCACTGGCCTGCGCCCCTATTTCAACCGGGCCGCGCAGAGTGGCGCTTGTATCGGGCGAACTGGCCATTCCCGTAGTAAATTTTTCATATAGGCTCTTACTGCGTATCCTGGCTGCATCCGCCTGCGCTCGCGCCAATGTCGCTTTGGTGGGTTTTGGAATCGGTTGGCCCATGGCCACGAGCCGATCTTTGGCCTCTGCCACCCGCGGGCTGAGTGGAAAATCACGAACCAAACGCGAGTAGTAGGGGACCGCTTCCTTGGGTATTCTCAGGTGCTCCAAGGTCTGGCCCATGCCAAACAGGGCCTCGTCCCCTCGGCTGAAGTTGGGGTACTTGTCAACAATTTCCTTGTAGCGCCCTCGTGCGGCGCGATATGCGCCCCTCATCTCGTAAAAACTCGCGGTCTCGAACTCCCCCTGACCCAGGACTTCTTGCGTTTCTCGAAGGCGCGCCTTGACGCGGACGACCAAGGGGTTGTCAGGGTATTTCACCAGAAACTCTTTGAGCTCGGCCTCCGCAAGGACAGCCTCGGTCTGGTCCCGGTCAGCCTTGGCCATCAGGCGGAAATGCGCCATACCGATGCGGTACTGCGCCTCTGGCGCCTCGGCAGCCGTAGGGAAAAAGGTGATGAAGTCCCTGTACTCAGCCTCCGATTGTGTGTAGCCTGAGACTCCTCCCTCATCATAGTACGAATCCGCGATGGCAAGTTTAGCTTTCGCCAGATACTCGCTATCCGGATACGTATTGATGAGGGTTTGAAGAGTGAGACGGCCCACGTCGTAACGACCGTGCGCGATTTCGTTGCTGGCCTTCTCGAAAAGAATCTTGTCCGGCTGATCGCCAGGATTGATTGCGGTGGCTAAATCCGTGTGTCCATGGCGATGAAAAAGACATCCGGGCAGGAACACGCCAGCCAGGACAGCCACCCACAAAAAGAACGGCAATCGCTTCCATCCGGTCCTACTGATTTGCTTCGACAGTGTCTTCACTCCTGATTCACACCTATCATACTTTGGACATGGGCCGCGATGCGGACACGAGACGCAGCATTTCACTCAAGCGTGCCTTTGGGTCATCGCTATTAAAGATGGCTGAACCGGCCACCAGGATGTCTGCACCTGCTTGAGTAAGTTCCATCAGGTGCTCGGAGCGGATTCCACCTTCGACTTGAATGGCAAAATCCGCGCGCCGCTCGTCACGCAAAAATGCCGCCGCCCGCACTTTTTCCACCGATCTGGGGATGAAAGTTCGCTCGCTCAATCCCGGATCAGAAGACAAGACGGAAAGATAATCGAACTCCCCCACCAAGTCCACGATCGTCTCGATGGGCGTCGCTGGGTTCAAGGCCACTCCTGCCTTGGCCCCTAGCTTTCGGATCTGCTCCAAAACTCGATGTAAACGGGTGGTAGCCTCCAGGTGAACCGAGACACGATCCGCACCCAGCTCAACGAATTCAGCAACATAGCGCTCCGGACGTTCGATAAGCAGGTGCAAATCCAGAACCAAGTTCGTGGCTTTCCGCAGACTGCGGACGACTGGCTGCCCGACAGTAATCTCGTCCACAAAATGGCCGTCCATCACCTCCAGGTGGAGCATCGGTGCGCCCACAGCCTTTATGGTGTGGAGCGCCTCTCCGAGTCGAGCGAAATCTGCCGCCAGCAGCGAGGGAGCAATCAGGGCCATAAGAGGGGTCCCACAAGGAAGGCCCTTCTCGTGGGACGCACTTGATAGAGTAGCATAACTACCGGATTCGTGCCCAGCGCTCCCGGCCCTTTCGTTTTTGAGACCTCAAACCTGCAACTCTTATTCTCAGCACCTCGGAAACTCTCTGGCCCCCGCGCTTCCATCTTCAAAACTTCGAGTTTGAACCCTTCGGCGTGCGCGGGCCGATGCCGCGACGGGAGGCCGTGCACCGACATGACGATTACTTGATGTGCAGCAGATCGACGACAAAATTGAGCGTGGAATTTGGAGGAATCACTCCCGGGTAACCGTCGGCCCCGTACGCCAAAGCGGGAGGGATAACCAGTCTGCGCTTCCCACCCACGTGCATAGAGGCCACACCCTCGTCCCAACCCTTGATTACATTACCGCGACCCAGCACGAATTCAAACGGCTTCTTACCCACGGAGGTGTCGAAAACCTTTCCGTTGGTGAATTTTCCCGTGTAATTCACCACCACGGTGTCGCCATCTTTGGGTTGCGGTCCTTTGCCAACGACCAAGTCTCGATACTGCAATCCCGAAGGCGTAGTGGTCATTTGCACTGCAGGCTTCGGGTGCGCCGTCCCAGCCTTTGGGGCGGCAGCGGCGCTTTTTTGAGTTGAGGACTGGGCCTTCGAAGCGGGCGCCGGTGTGGTCGTTTGGTCTTGCGCAGCCCACACGTTTGCTGATAGGAAAGCCAGAAATGTAAGAAGTATGGCAGTGTTCTTCATCTTGATTTCCCCTCCAAGTTGTTGCCGT
>CAWHWE010000037.1:0-107068 GCA_963832915.1 uncultured Acidobacteriota bacterium | reverse complement strand
ACGAAGACAAGCGCAAAATCGTGAGTGAGGAAGGATGGATCTTGGGGGTCCGCTAATGTTCTGAGCCAAAAGTCCGTTGAGTAAGTCAGCCCGCGGAGCGGGCGAAAGAATGTAGCCCACGGCGCAAGCCGTGGGTCAGCGAGCCCCCCCTCACCCCCACCACCCATAGGCGCTAAAATAAGGCCGCATGCCCCGATTCGGCCGAGAACAAGGGTGGGCGAATGGAAGGGGAGCCGTGTCAGCTTGCTTTCTTCGGCCTCCCCGAGGGGAGAGATAAAGTAGCCGGGGGCAGCGCCCCCGGAAAACGGTCCGCCGCACCCGGGCCGACCCTGCAAGGGTCGCGGAACGGTGGTGCCAGGGTCGAGCCAGAGCCATCGGCGCGGGCCGTGCGACCCCTTCAGGGTCGGTAGGCTATCCTGATGGCTTACCGGGGGCGTTGCCCCCGGCTACTGTAGGGTGCCCTTGCAGGGCACAAGAGCTCGCGCCTCGGCGATGGCCTCCGCGCACCTTGCCACCATTTGGGAAACGGGCTTATTTTAACGCCCATGCCCCCAATCCCCTCTCCCGCTCGGGCGGGAGAGGGGTGCCGAAGGCGGGGTGAGGGTTCTCCACCCCAGGGCTTGCGCCATAGGCTACAATCTTCCGCCCCTCACGGGGCTTAGAAAAGCCTGTCCACTATGTCTCACGTCGATGCAGCAGAACTCGAGATCTTCAAGAACCTCTTCCACTCGGTAGCGGAGGAGATGGGGGCCGCGCTACGCCGCTCCGCCTTTTCGCCGAATATCAAGGAACGGCGGGATTATTCCTGTGCCGTGTTTGACGGTAAGGGCCGCGTGGTAGCCATGGGCGACCACATGCCGGTTCATCTGGGATCCATGCCCATGTCCGTCGCGGCTGCCCTGGAAGCCCTTAAACTCGAGCCGGGAGACATCGCCATGCTCAACGATCCCTACGCCGGCGGCACTCATCTGCCGGACATAACACTGGTGATGCCCGTCGTGCCACCCCAAAAGGCCGCCGCTCATCCACGCCGAAAGCCGCAGCCTGTCTTTTACGTCGCCAATCGCGCCCACCACTCCGATATCGGCGGCGCACAGCCTGCCTCGATGGGCTTGAGCGAGGACATCTACCAGGAAGGCTTGAGGATTCCGCCGGTGGCGCTGGTTCGGAGAGGGACCGTACAGAGAGATGTGTTGGCACTGCTGCTCGCCAACGTGCGCACACCCGTCGAGCGCGAGGGGGACCTGATGGCCCAGGTGGCAGCCTGCCGGCTGGGAGAGCGCCGCTTGATCGAATTGCTCGAAGCGTATGGCGTCCCAAAGATCCGCTTCTACCTCGAGTCGCTACAAGGCTACTCGGCGCGACTGATGCGGCAAGCCCTCTGGCAAATTCCCGATGGGACATATGCCGCCCAGGATTTCCTGGACGACGACGGCTTCAGCGACAACCCGGTGCCGCTGCGCGTGTCGATCCAGATAAGGCACGGCCATGCCACCGTGGATTTTGCCGGTAGCTCTCCTGCCTGCCGGGGAAGCGTCAACGCGGTGCTGGCGATTACAACTTCCGCCGTCTTCTATGTCTTTCGCTGCCTGCTGGGAGAAGAGGTTCCCGCCTGCGCCGGCTTGATGGAACCCATCGAAGTACGCGCTCCCGGCGGGAGCGTGGTGAATGCGAAGCCTCCAGCGGCGGTGGCTGCGGGGAATGTCGAGACCTCGCAACGAATCGTGGATGTGGTGTTGCGGGCGCTGGCCAAAGCGCTTCCTCACAGAATTCCGGCAGCCAGCTCGGGGACGATGAACAACCTCTCCTTCGGCGGCGCCGACCCACGCACCGGCGAACCCTTTGCCTATTACGAGACGATTGGCGGGGGAATGGGCGCCCGTCCAACAGCGGATGGGTTGAGTGGAGTCCATACCCACATGACCAACTCACTCAATACGCCCATTGAGGCCTTCGAATCCGCCTACCCGGTGCGAGTGCGGCGTTACTCGCTGCGCCGCGGCTCAGGCGGCGAAGGGCGATTCCGTGGTGGCGACGGCATCATCCGCGAGGTCGAGTTCCTCACGGAGGTTCGCGGTAGCATCCTTTCTGAACGCCGCCGATTCCAACCTTATGGGCTGGCCGGGGGCAAGCCAGGCAAAGCAGGAAAGAATGAGCTCATCCTGCCGGGTCGTATTCTGAAGCTCCCTTCCAAGGCTGCCTTCCACGCACCGCAAGGTAGCATCTTGAGAATCGCAACACCGGGAGGCGGCGGGTGGGGGAAGAGGATGATTCGGGAGGCAGAAGTCAGGAGTCAGGAGTCAGAAGCCAGAAGCCAGCCTTCACAAAGGAGGAGGAATGGAAGCAATTGATCGGCGAGACTTCATGAAAACCATGGCGGGAACTGCGGCGCTCGCCGCTATGGAAACGGGACCGGCGTCGGCGTCGGAGTCAGGGCCGGTGTTTCTTTCTACATGGGTCCACGGGCAACCGGCCAACGAGCGCGCGGCGGAAGTTTTCAAAGCGGGTGGGAGTCTTCTTGATGCGGTCGAGAAAGGAATCAACGTCCCGGAGGACGACCCGAAGGTAATGAGCGTTGGCTACGGCGGTCTTCCCAACCAAGATGGCGAAGTGGAGCTTGACGCCGCCATCATGGACGGAACGCGGCATCACGCCGGCGCGGTCTGTAATCTTCATCACATCAAGAACCCGATTTCCGTAGCGCGGCGGGTGCTCGAAAGGACGCGGCACACCACGCTGGCGGGCGAGGGTGCTTTCCGCTTCGCGATCAAAATGGGATTCGAGCCGCAGCAACTCCTCACCCCCGAGAGTCTCAAGAAATGGATGGATTGGAAATCCGACCCGCAGCGAAAAACATATTGGGTGACTTCCGAAACCCACGACACCATCGGCATGGTGGCGACAGACGGAAAAGGCCACGTGGTCTCAGGGTGTTCGACTTCCGGCCTGGCGTGGAAAATCCCCGGCCGCGTGGGAGATTCTCCCCTGGTTGGCTGCGGCGTCTATGCCGACGACAACGTGGGAGCCGCCTCAGCCACCGGCGACGGAGACCTGATGACCAACTACTGCAGCAGTATTTCGATTGTCCACTACATGGCAAGCGGCATGTCTCCCCAGGACGCCTGCATCGAATTGTTGCATCACATGGTAAACACCGACCCCAAGAATAAAGACGGAGACTGTTGTATGATCGCCATCAACAATCGCGGCGAGATCGGAGCCGCTTCCATGAAGTCCCCGTATCGGCTCAAGTATGCGCTGTGGATGAACGGCGAGAGCAAACTGCTGGACGCCGTCGCCCTGTATTAACGGCTCGGAAAGTAGCGCAGATCTGTTATTCAAGGTCTGCGGTTTTTTTCACCGGCCGCGCCCAAAGGCCGCGGACCTACAAAACAGGTCCGCGCTCGCTCTGGACTTCCCGGCCGAGAAACAGCAAGGCGAGATGCTTCGCTGCACTACCTGCTGATTGTCATTTGCCCTGTAGAGGGAATATACTTCTTGCATGCAACACCTGACGCTTCCCATCATCGTTGAGAGCGACCAAAACGGCTATTTCGCCACCTGTCCTGCGCTCCAGGGCTGTTACAGCCAAGGGGAGACCTACGAAGAGGCGATCGCGAACATCAAGGACGCCATTCGTTTGCACATCGAAGATCGCTTGGCTGACGGCGAAGAAATTCCCCAAGCGGTATCCGTGAGCCTGTCCACCGTTGAAATTGCCGTCTGATGCCGAAGTTGCCACGCCTCACAGCCCGCGAGGTTGCCGCCGTATTGAAGAGGACTGGATTCGCATTGACCCGGCAGAGCGGCAGCCAGCAGATCTACAAGAATGCCGCAGGCAAAAGGGTTACGGTTCCGTTTCACGCCTCGAAAATTCTCCACCCGAAGGTCCTGAAGAGCATTTTGCGCGACGCTGAGATCAGTCCCGAAGACCTGGAAAAGCTGATGTGAAACGATTGCGTCCGCTCGTGCCGGGTACCCCATACGTCGTTTCCTTTGATGTATGCGACCCGTTCCGGTCCGAAGCCGGTAGGCATTTGTGTTGACGACACGCGGATGAAAAAACAGGAGCAGGCAGCGCAACGTCCCGTTTTTCAGGGACTCTGCGGCTTTTCCTTGATCGATTCCATTACACGCGAGATGGTGACCGGGAAACGGGGGAATACGATCGCAGACCCCGCCGCGGCGCGATCGCGAAGCAAGATGCAGGCGGAAAGCACAAAGCGGAAGGCAGGAAATGCACAGCAGAAAGCAGATGCTCTTCATTCTGACTCCTGACTTCTGCCTTTCCAATCCCAGGCGGCGCAAGCAGGACATGAAAGAGGATGATACGCCCCATTCCCCATGCACGAGCCGCTCTTTCGATATGGTGCTTCCTCAAGACCAAGAACCCGGGGCGGTGGAGTTCTTCGCCGATCGCCGCCGGCCGGGGGTTCGTCGAAGGTGGGTTTCAAATCCAGGCCACAGCCTTACTTCGCGGGGAGTTGCCCGTGTCCGCGTGAAACCTGCTGCACCGAGGCGGCGACGGCATTCGACACGAGGCGCAGGAACCGTCCATCGTCCAGGGAATAGGGCCGGTTGGTCAGAATCACGCACAGAACGCCTGTTTCGGGATCGGCCCAGGCCATCGTACCGGTGGCGCCGACGTGCCCAAACGCCTCTCGCGAGACCAGATCTCCGAAGGCATACAAGCGCGAGCGGCCCAACGCCCAACCTAGTCCCCAGGGAGCTTTAAGCTCCGCGTTCTGGTCCGACGTCATCGCTTTCACCGTAGCGGGGCTGAAGACCTGCTTGCCCGCGTGCGCGCCGCCATCCAGAAATGTCTGTAGGAGGATGGAGAGATCCGTTGTGGTGCTGTGCATCCCGCCCCACGGGCTTCCCAGGTCACGCCAATAGAGGGTGTTCCAGCCGAAGCGCTCGGCGTCAACCTGGTCGGCGCCCGGCGCCGGAGAGCAAATCACCAAATCGCTAAGGCGCCTTCCGCCCAGGCCGAGCGAGCTGTCCTTCATGCCCAGCGGGCCAAAGATCTCCTTCTTTTCGAAATCACGCAATCGGGTTCCGGAGAGCCTCTCCACAATCTCTGCTGCCAGCAGGACCCCCATACTCTGATAGCGGAACTCGCTGCCCGGAGGGAACAACAGTGGCGTGGTGGTGGTAAGCCGTACAAATTCGCTCAGCGGCGCATGGGCGCGGCGCAGGTCGATATTCTCGGGGAGCATGTCCGGCAGGCCGGAGGTATGCCTCAGCAGGTCCCGCACCAGGACTTTATCGCGCTCGCCCCCGGTGAATTCGGGCAGATAGTGATTGACAGGATCGCCCAGGGAAACCTGGCCGCGCTCCACCAGCAGCATCAGGGCGCAGGCGGTGACCGGTTTGGTAATCGAGGCCAGGAGAAACACTGAATCCGGCCGCACGACGGGAGCGTCCGGCGCCGGAGAGAGCCGGCCGAAGCCTCTGTGCAGCACGACACGGCCGTGCCGCGCCACCAGGAGGGCAGCCGCTCCCATTCGTCCTGACTCGACTTCCGCTTGGATCAGGCCCGAGGCTCGTTCCATTTGCGCTTGTGACATGCCTTCGGCGGATGGCGAGCCCGGTTCCAACTGGGCTCGCAAGGAGCCGGCGAGTGCAATAATGCCGAGGATGCTAATAAGTACGCGTGCCATTCACTTTCGTTTCGATCTTGTAAATGGAGGTCTCCGCCGTCACGTAAAGGTTACGGAAGCCATCGCCCCAGGCGCAGTTGCTCGGATCTTCCGGCAGGGGAATTTCGCCCCGGCCCCGTCCCTCGGCATCAAAGACGGCGATGGCATGGTCTTGGGCGGCCCAAACGTTTCCCCCTTCGTCCGTCTTCAGGCCGCGTGCAGGCGCGCGTGCAAACAACCGGCCGCCCCGCAGCGCGCCGTCGCCCGCGATCTCGTACACCCATATCTTGCCGCCCAGTGTATCGCCGGCGTACAACTTCTGCTGATTTGGCGCCAGCGCCACACCACTGGGCAGGGCGCAATCACGCGATACGACCCGCACCTTCCCCTGGCGCGTGATCTGGTAGATCGCGGGAGCTCCGGGCGCCGGCGCCGCGTCTGAGAAATAGATGCTCCCATCGATGGCGTAAACCAGATCGTGGGGCGCGTGGAGTTGGTCCGCCAGCACCGTAATCTTGCCGTTCTTCTCGGTGCGCGTGACCCGTTCCCGTTCGCAAGCCAGCAGCCGGCCTTGATGATCGAAAGTCAGGCCGGCGTTAGGGCTGTTCTCCCGGAAGACGCTGACCTTCCCCTCCTCCCACTTCATGATCCGGCTCGTGGTCGTGTCACTAAACAACAGGTAACCGCGGCGGCTGAATACAGGACCGTCTACAGAACCGAAGCCGCCCGCCAGCTTTCCAGGAGCTGCGTTCGCACCGGTCAATTCCTGAAGATCGCCAGGCATCACGATCCCCTTCCGTGCGCGTAAAACGATTGCGCCGGCGCCGTGTACCTCACGTGCAGGTCCGGCGTTTCGAGTCGTATATGACCGCGGTAGGCCGACTCCATAAGAAACGACAGCGCGCCGGTAGTAAGCAGCGTTCGCTCGACGGGATACGGATTTCGGCCCGTCGCGAACATCCCGGTGATACCGTGCACCAGCATGCTGAAGTTATTCGAGTTTTCGGGCGGTGTGTAGCACAACGTGCTGTCGATGCTCGGCCGGCCCTTGACACGGAAGGCCACCAGGTATTCGTTCACCAGACCGCCCAGAGCCAAGACAGCCGCTCGGAACCCATCGTTATATTCGAGCAAAAGAGCGACCGGCTGTTTTACGTCCTCGGGGCGGCCGGGGCCGAGTTTTTCGGCCCGCGACAAGGCGGCGTGCAGGAGTTCTCGCGACCACTTTCCCTGCTCGGCAGCGCGCCAGACCTCGTCACCCTGGATATGCTGCACCGCACGGATGCCGGTCTCTCCGCCTTTCCGGCGTTCCAGGAAGCACTGCAAGGTCTCGAGATCATGGAACAACCCACCGTCGGTTACCCAGCCGTTTCCGACCATGAGGGCGTCCTGGAATTCAACCCCCAGCGGGTAGTCCAGCTCGGGGCGGCGGAAGGTGACGGAGACCGAGGAGCCCGCCAGCAACGGGAATTTCAGCTCTCTCGACCAGGCATACATCTGTTTCGCCTCAGCCCAGCTCCATGAGAGATGCTTGTCCGAGTACACCGGGACTGCCCGCCCCGAGTTCCGGAATGTGTCGACGACCTGCTGGAAGAACTTGAATCGAGGATAGAGCTGCTGCTGGTGGTCGTTGAACGGATAGTTGCCGTGCTCCGCCACGAGCAAGACGCCATCCACGGCGAGCTTCCCCGTGCTCTCGGTGAGCGCCTCGCTGATGGATCTGACGACTGGGAAGTTGTACGCCCCCGCCAGCCGGTAGCCAATGTCCGCCGGATGAACCTGGTCCATGTAGAGCGACACCACCTCAAAGGATGGGGCGTAGTAGCGATCATTGATCCAGTAACCTTCCAGGAAACGGGTTATGACGTCGTCGGCGTGCGAGCGCACGTGGTAGGTGGTTGTGAGGGCGGCGATTCTCTTCTTCCCCCGCACGGATCCGAGGAAGGCAGCCAGCACCGGAAATTGCAGAAACTCGCGGCGTCTCATTTTCCAGCCATCTGTCTCGACACGGCCTCGTTCGCCCGCATAACCCGCAGCAGGTTTTCTCCCATAATCTTCCGGATGTCCGTATCGGAGTAACCCCTGTCGATAAGCCCCTGCACCAGCGCCGGGTATTTAGAGACATCCTCCAGGCCGCTCGGCACCATGTCGGAGATGCCGTCGAAGTCCGAGCCGATGCCGACGTGGTCCGCGCCGATCGTCTGCACGGCATGGTCGATATGTCGCAGCACAGCGTTGATGCTCACCGGGGGCAGTTGTGCGTTGTATCGCTGTAAGATGGCGCGCCTCAATTCCCAGCGGCGCGGATTGCTGCGGTTGAGCACCATCATGTCCGCGATCTCGCGTTCGCGCACGGCGTTTATCCGGGCGTAGACAGCGGCCGCTTTGTCATCGAGGAAGGTCGTGGCGAAATTCATGAAAACCACACCGCCGTTGCGCGCCAGAGCGCGAATCATGTCGTCGCTCATGTTGCGGGGGACGTTGCACAAGGCACGCATCGAGGAGTGCGAGGCAATCACCGGCGCTCGCGTCGTCTCGAGTACATCATAAAAGGTCTTGTCGGACACGTGCGAGATGTCGACCATCATGCCCAGCCGGTTCATTTCCCGGACAATGTCGCGTCCGAAGGGCGTAAGCCCGTTATGCACCGCCGGATCGGTGCTGGAGTCAGCCCAATCATTGGCCTTGAAATGGGTGAGGGTCATGTAGCGGACGCCCAGCCGGTAATAATCCCGGAGCACCGGCAGGCTGTCGGAGATAAGCTGCCCGCCCTCCAGGCCCACCAGCGCGGCGACCTTCCCCGATCGGTGAATGCGGACGATGTCGTCCGCCGTGGACGCCATTTCGAGGTCCTGTGGGTTGCGGCGCACCTGCTCCCGCAAAGCATCGATCAAATCGAGAGTTCGCGTCACCCACACCTGCGAGGGAAATTCCTGCTCCACCCAGACGCCGAAGAACACTGCTCCCACCCGCCCCCGCCGCAGCCGGGGGATATCCGTTTGGTAGTAAGAGTGCTCTTCAGCAACCTGGTAACCTTCGTCAACAATGCAGTTGGCGGTATCAATATGGGTGTCGAGAATAAGCAGGTCGCTGAGTAAGTTTTGAAGCCGCTGCGCAGGACTGGACGGCGCGAGCAGAGCGGCCCCGAGAAGGAACTGAATCAGAACCGGTGAGAGGAACATGGGTGTCATTTTATCACGGCTGGGGGCCGTTGCAAGCGGGCCGGGTGGCCCGGATGCGCAGCAATAACGCCATCCGGCCGGCAGCAGTGCACGATCGATGGCCAGAGTGCGATTCGGCCTGAAGGTTGCGTAAACAGCGCCCGCCAATCCGAATGCCGGCGCCCCTCCGGGAGCGCTTCGGCCCCCTCATCCGGTTGTGGCCAAAAGCCGCCTTTTCCACTGTTCTTAACTGCGCACACTCCATCCGAAACCCTTCCTGACACGGAAAAGCCAGCCGCGCGCGCTCAAATCAGCCACCTCACAGCCATGGTTTTGTACATTGCGCAATCGCTGAAAAGCCTGACCGAACGATGACATCCAGTGGCGGCCCTGTATATGATGTCGGTCCGCCGGAAGCCGGTAGCGCAGACCTGTTGCCAAAGGTCTGCGGCTTCTCTCATCAATCCCGCCCAAGGGCCGCGGAATCGAAAAAACAGGTCCGCGCACCTCGCTCGCTGCGTCTTTTCCTCGCCTTCAATACTGTCGTTCCATTCAGTAGTACTCACGTGTATGATACCTGCTCGTCACTCGTCACTTGTCACCCGTCACTGGAGTACGCACATGCCCAAAATGAAGCGAAGAGAGTTCCTGCAAACTGCAGCCGCGGCCGGGAGTTCCTTGCTGCCCACCGCTGGAGTTCAATCAAACTCGGAGAAGAAGGCAGAGAGAGCGCCATCACCCAACTCACCCAACGAGACTTTTCCGATGCACTCGTACCTGGCGCAACACGATCTGGTTTATGAAGTAGCGCCACGGGAGTGGGAGGAAGGTATCCCGCTCGGCAATGGGGATATGGGGGCTCTCGTATGGGGGGACGGCGGCCCACTTCGCATCACTCTTGATAAGTACGACGTTTGGGAGACACGCAGCAAATGGCCAACTGACCCACGCTACAATTACAAAGACATGCGTGAGTTGATTGCCGCAAAGCAATTTGATGAGGCAGTGCATATCTTCGAGTTAGAAGGGCGGGACCCAAAGAACCCTGCGCCAACCAAGCTGCCTATGCCGCGGATGGAATTTGATTTCGGCGAGCAGCCTGGCGCTTATGCGGCGCGCCTGGACCTCTACAATGCCGCGGCGGGAGGCACGCTGACCTTGGCCGCGGGCGCGTTGAGCTGGAGCGCCTTTGTTCACGCAGACAAGAATGTGCTCGTGGTACGTTTCAAACTTCCTGCGGGGGTGCAACTAAAGAGACTCAAGGTGAGCCTCGATCACCTTGACCAATCTGCGCGGGAGCGATTGGCGGCCATGGGCTATCCCGCTCCTGAGATCGGAGCGAACGGCTCCAGGGCATGGCTCGAACAGCGCCTGCCCGCTAACGGGCGCTACATCGTTATGCATGAACAAGCGCTGAACGGACAAGAGTTGAGTGTTTACGTGACGATTGTATACAAGCCCGATAATTCGGACCCTAAACCGGAAGCCGAAAAGAATCTTCATGAGGTTTCAAAACAGACTGCCGGAGCACTCCTGACAGGTCACAGCCGGTTCTGGCGCGACCACTGGCAAAAGTGTTTTCTCACCCTTCCGGATGCCAAGCTTGAGAATCTGTTTTACGTTGAGATGTACAAGTTGGGCTGTTGTTCGCGTTACGGCAAGTTCCCCATCTCGTTGCAAGGCATCTGGACAAAGGACGGCAGTCTGCCTCCCTGGGCAGGTGATTACCACCTCGACATGAACGTGCAGGAAAGCTATTGGCCCGTTTACGCCAGCAACCATCTGGACGCAGGGCAACCGCTCTACGAGCGCTTCTTCCAAAACCTGCCCCGTTACAAAAAGATGTGTCGCGACTTCTTCGGCTTTGAAGGAGCTCACGCCCGCTGCGAGCAAGCCCTGGACGGCTCGCCCATATTTGGCTGGTATACGGCTAATTTCTTCCCCGGCTGCGGGGCCTGGCTGGCACTCCACTACTGGCAGCATTGGCTCTATTCGAGGGACAAGGATTTTCTGCGGGAGCGAGCCTATCCCTTTATGCGCCCGTTCATGCAAACCTACTCGAACCTGCTCGAAGATGGGCCGGACGGCCGCCTGCACATACCTTTGGACTGTTCCCCGGAGTTTAAAGACAACACCGGCGCAGCTTGGGGAAGCGATGTATCGGGTGAGTTGGCCCTGATTCGCCGGCTGGGTGCAGCGCTCATCGAGGCCGCCGAAATTCTGGGGATGAGTGACCCTGACCTCCCACGTTGGCGTGAAATCCTCACACGCTTGGTCGACTATCCAACCGACTCAACTGGCCTGTTACTCTGGCCGGGTCAGGCGTTGACGGAATCGCATCGCCACTTTAGCCATCTGATGGCCATTCATCCCACCGGGCTTGTCAATATCGAAGGTTCCGACGGCGACCGAAAACTGATCGCCGATTCCCTGGCCACGATTCGTTGGAAAGGAACGGGTGCGTGGACGGGGTGGTCGTTTCCCTGGATGTCGCTCATTGCTTCGCGGTCTGGGGAGCCTTACATGGCTTGGAACATGCTCTCGGAGTACTTCCGTTTTATCTCCACCAACACCTTCCATATGAATGGCGATCCGCGGCACTTTGGCGACAGTGGTTGGGATTACAAGCCAGTGACGCTGGAGGCCGGGTTTGCTTCCGCTGCTGCCGTAATGGAGATGCTTCTGCAAAGTTGGGGCGGAAAGATTCGGGTCTTCCCAGCGGTTCCCGAGTTCTGGCCGGCTGCTTATTTTGAAAAGCTGCGGGCGGAAGGAGCGTTCCTGGTTACGGCGCGACGCGAGAAAGGTCAAACGCAATTCGTCGAGATCTTAAGTGAAGCGGGCGAGACCTGCCGGCTAAAAAATCCCTTTCCGGCCAAGGAGGTCATCCTGGCCGAGAGTGGCGCAGGCAAGAGAAGCCTCCAAGGCGATTGGCTCGAGTTCATGACCGAGGTTGGGAAGAAGTACCTGCTGACCCCGGCGGGCGCCACACCCATGCGTCCTTTGCGGCCGGTCTTGAGGCCGGCCGCTGCGGGAACGAGCAACTGGTTCGGCACTAAGAAGATCGCTCGCTTCTGAAGAACAGTGACGAGTGACAAGTGGCGAGTGACGAGCTCCTGACGCGGACCTGCGTTTTTTCAGGTCCGTTCTTGTAGCGGCGATTTTACATCGCCATCCACGTGGCGACGTAAAGTCGCCGCTACAAAAACAGTGGCGATGTAAGGTCGCAGCTACAAGCAAGCTCTTCGCTCGCCACTCGTCACTTTTCACTCGTCACTGTAGTCTCGGGGGTGGTTGTCATGGAAAGGCGGGGATTCCTGAAGGGGACGTTAGCGGGCGCAGGCGCCATCATGGCGGGCACGCGTTCGGCCGGTTCAGGCTCGCCCTCGGCGGCCCAGCTCAATAAACCCTCTGTGCAGGGGCGGTCACCCGCGGTGCTCGTCGAGATACCGGGAACCCAATTCCAGACTAAGGATGCCCTGACAGGTGTTGATGTCACGGTCGCGTTGGATCGTTTCCTGATATCTCCGACTGAGACTACGCAGCGCGAGTTCGAGGACGTCATGGGTTACAACCCATCCTTCCACAGGGGCTCAGACTTGCCAGTCGAGGGCGTGAGCTGGTGGCAGGCGATTCGATATTGCAATCTACGCAGCGTCAAGGAGAACTTCGAGCCCTGCTACAACCTCGCAAGCGGCGCCTGTGACCTGCGAATGAACGGGTATCGACTTCCCACAGAGGCGGAGTGGTCCCATGCGGCAAGTGACGAACCCACGCCAGCGTCCGCGAGCGCCCGTGACTCGGCCAACCTGGGATCTTCGAACACAAAAAGCGTCAACCTGCTGTTTCAAGACCTCAAGACGGCGGGCACGAAGCCGGTCGGCACTTATCCGCCGAACCGATACGGTCTCTACGACATGTTCGGGAATGTCTGGGAATGGTGTACTGACTTCTTCAATCCCATACTCAGTCCGCAAGCCTCCTTGAATCCAGCCGGCGCAATTAGAGGTTTGGCTCGCATCATCCGCGGTGGCTCGTTCATGAGCACAACTTCCGCTTGGTCGCGTGGGTACAGGTCGTCAATCGAGCCCGAGTATAAGAGCCGATTCACAGGGTTCCGGGTCTGTCGAACGGCGGCAGGTGCGGCCGCGATTCCCCCATCACAGGAAGATCGCCAATGGGTCGAGCCCTACAACCAGCCGCCCGCCGGTTATGAAAGCTCCACAGGGAATTTGTCGTCGCTCGTCGCCGGAGTGAAGACGGTTTCCGAGTGGCAATTGCGGAGCGCGTCCATCGAGGAGAAATGGCTAAAACTGTTGGGCGCCCCGGAAACCAAGCCACCCGTTCCCGTAACGAGGCTGATCGAGACCATACGCGACCAGAATTACACCGGAAAGCTCATGTACCTCCAGGTGGAGGCGGATTGGTGGGAGAAGATATTCATCATGATGCCGTCTGAGGAGTTTGAGCGGCCTCTTCCCGTCGTCATTGTTCCCTTCTATGACGTGGACATCCCGGCGGGCCGCAACTTATCCGGGCGCACTTTTACATCCATTGGCGTGGATTCCTTTGCGTATATGGCGGTGCAGAAGGGATACATTGCCGTGGCCATCCGGTGGTTCGGTGAAAGTTACGGCGAAGGGTACAGTGAAGCGGTCGCCAACCTTAAACTGCGGAATCCCCACTGTAGTGGCCTCGGGAAGTGGATCTGGGACGCTCACCGCCTCCTCGACTATCTCACTCAACAACCCCAGGTGGACGCCGGGCGTATAGGAATCATCGGGCACTCGCTGGGGGCGAAAATGGCCATGTACGCGGCGGCCTTCGATCCCCGCATCACTGCGGTGGTCGCTAACGAGGGGGGCATTGGCCTCACCTTTTCAAATTACGAAGACTATTGGTATTTCGGCGATTTCATTCAAAAAGTGGATAAGTCTACCGACCAGCACGAATTGCTTGGACTCATCGCGCCCAGGCCGTTTCTGATGATAGGTGGCGACAAGTACGACACGGCCGAAAGTTGGCACTATATCAACGCCGCACGGCAAGTGTACGGACTTTACGAAAAGCACTATAACATCGGCTACTTCAATCATCACCAAGGACACATGCCGACTCCCGAGTCGGTATGGCGCTCGATGGAGTGGCTGGCCCATTTCCTGGGTCCTGCGAAACAAGCCACGACGGGCGCCACTGGCTGACTCTCCGCCGGTGGAACCGCGCTGGCGCATACATAAGACCATTGTATGCGCCACCCACAAATTGCGTTTTGCCGTCGCGCCGTAGGGGTCCCGCAGGCGCGGGATGGTTGCCCTAGGGCGGCCACAAGGGCCGCCCCTACAACTCGATTTTTTCACAGCTTCGAAGCCTTTCCGCACAGCAGGCGGCGGAGCCGCAGGTCATCGTTGACCGGATCGAGCGTAATTTGGACAAATCTGGTCAGAGACCGCCGCGACGAAAACGCCCCTGCGTCTTTTTCTTCCACTTGAGCAAGTATGGACGGCTAGCTCCACAGCCCCATTGACTTAGGCCTTCGGCAGGTATATACAAGGGCAATGTTTCATCATCCTGTTCGTACTTGTCTGGTAATTTTCTTGTTGGCTATGGCAGCGGAGCGCAGCTCTTTCGCCCGCAAGCCGGAGACGTGGATTCAAGTGCGGAGTCCCGACTTCGTCGTTCTCACCAATGCTAATGAGAAGCAAGGGCGCCGCGTCGCCTTCCAATTCGAGATGATCCGGGCTGTGTTCCGCCAGTTCTTCAACGTCCCGGGCTCGGTGAAGGACCCGCTTGTAACGATCATCGCCGTCAAGGACGAGGGTGACCTGAAGCTGCTGGTGCCGGAGTTCTGGGCGAAGAAGGGGTCAATGCACCCTGGCGGCATCTACCTGGGCGGTCCGGAAAAGAACTACATAGGGCTGCGGCTTGATGTAACCATGAAGCAAGAGGTTGGCGACCCTTTCGAGCCCATCTACCACGAGTACGTCCACTTCCTCACTCGCCGCAGTATGTCGCAACTGCCGCTGTGGATGGTGGAGGGACTAGCCGAATTCTACGGCAATATCCGCATCGAGAGCAAGAAAATCTACGTGGGCGCGCCCAGCACTATTAACCTCTACGTGTTACAACAATCCCCGCCGCTCCCGCTCAGCACCCTGTTCGCCGTGAGTGCTTCTTCGCCTTACTACCACGAGGAGAACAAGACTTCCATTTTCTACGCGGAGTCCTGGGTGCTGACGCATTACCTGATGACGCGAGACTGGCGCGAGGGGACCCATCACGTCACCGACTTTGTCAATCTACTGGGCCAGAGCGTAGGGGCCTAGTTTGAATTTTTTGGGGGTTGCTTCAGCCTGGGGACCGTGGGACACTGGACGCATGACAAAAGACAAGACGAAGACGCGACCAAAACCGAAAGCTAAAACTACCAAGCGTGCCCCGCGTGAGGACATGAACCAGATCGCCTATACGGTCATGCAGGAGACGATTAGGCGAAGCGAGTCCTAAAGCGTTGAGTAAGGATTAACCAAACCTGGTTCGGCAAGTTGCGTGCTCGTGTCTTGGCGAGTCAAGCCTGCCAGCAGGCTAGCCTTATCAATAACTGCCAACAAAAAGAAAGTGCTGTCGAGTCTAGTGAAAGTCAACCTAACCAAATTACTGTGATCTATTATGGAAACTGTCCTGTGCCTTGCCTCATGAGCCAGGAGATCAGCCATCTGTAATGGGTTATGCTGTATGTCACTCGCGTGCCCCACTGATCCCATTATACGTCCGCAATCTTCGTCTTTATCTCTCAGTTGATCGTATGCCTCTTCAGCTTTTCGATAGTTACTGTGGTCATCAAACAGAAACGCGACTGGTTGGCTATGATACTCATCGCGGATGGTATGGACGACCTGCCTGATTAACGACCGATACACGAGGATGGTGGAATCTGTCCCGTAGTGGAGTCTTGCTTTGGCGTTGGTGCTTATCACTTCCTCGAAATCAGGACGCACCAGAGTAATCGCCAACCCACTGAGCTTACATTCCACGTCGATAATGCTGATGAACTCATTGCGGATGGCATCGGCTTTCGCGTGAGCCTGTTCCAAGGTGTCAGAACGGTCAGATCGGAATCTCTGGAATTCCCCGCGTACGCCCTCACACTCGCTCGCCTTAAAATACTGTAGGCCGTGGGTGTCCAGTTTGTTTGTCCATCTCCGATCCGCTTCAAAAATCTGTACTGGCCAATCGAAGAAGGCGGCGGCGGTGATAACGTTCTTACTCTTTGAGTCCGAACTGTCATCTCCGTAGCATCCCACCATCACGCAATAAATCCATTCCCTTCCACGGACGACTACAGAGCAGAACTGCTCAGCGGTAAATCTTGGAAGCCGACGTTTCTGTTCAGGTTTCTGAACAGGTAGTTAACAAATGGTCATCCGCCAAGAATCCCCAAGGGTGAAGTTTGTTCTATTGGTCGGCCAGTTCTTTGAATTTGGCCCACCGTGCTAGAACGGCTTTTCTTGCGCTCTCGCTCCGTTGCTCGGCTGTCATCTTTGCGGCGCGGGCGAGTCCACCTTTTTTCGCACCTCTTTTGCCGAGAGCTACAGCATACGGGTTTTTCCTTTTCTTTGCCATGTCATAATTTTACGTGACCGCAGTCACCGATCACGTCTGGACAATTGAAGAAATGCTTGATAAAGTTGGCCTGTAAAAACGCGAATGGCCTGATTCTCGGTCAGGCCATTGCAAAACCTCTGAAATCTCCGGGGCGCATCGGGGGCGCACACCTAATTCTATAGCGGAGTGTGCGGAAATGGTCTACCGATGTTTTGGAGATGTGATTCTCGGAGAAACGAGGTGTGTTGTTCTCGGAGATACCACGGACTCAAGTAACAGGATTGTTTTCGATATGCCGACTGCCATCTTCACACTTTACACATCGCAAGGATGGGTTATAGCTTCGGATGGGCTAGGTACGGATGGTCGCGTACCCGACGAGAATGTGAAAAAAATCTTCCCGATCAAGGGCAGATCACTAGCATACACTCTCATTGGTTCAACGAAGCTCTTGCACGATGAACAGGTTGTTGTTGATCTCGGACAGATAATTCTAGATACCGCGAACTCCTTAAAGCCCCCTGGAGCCTCTGATCCCTCGCTTTATTTGGAGAGGCTTTGTTGTCCAGTTCATAAATCTCTACACGATGCTAAGAAATGGGGACTAATCAGGTATCCAGAGAAATTGGAACTTCCGCCGGAGCCAGGGCAAACGGTATTGTGGGTATTCCTGATTGGATATTTCAATGACACGCCGGTTTGCACGCACTGTCGAATTTTCCATCGAGATCAAGAGCTGGCTGGTATTGCTGCTCAAAACGATTTAGTCGTGTTTGGATTTTGCCGAAGTCACGGACCAATTAAAGTATGGTCTAAACTAGAAGACCCACAAGATGAAACATTCTCCGCTTACCAAACACCGTTGCCAGCTTCAAAACAGATTACCCTACTTCAGGGTATAGAAAGCGCCAACAACCACATCCGCGTTTGCTTTGATCCTAGGGCCAGGGAAATCGCTCCCGAGACTTGCGCAACGATTGGTGGCCGCATTCAGATAGCGACAATTACACTCAGCCAGGGATTTCAATGGGTTCCCGGTTTTGAAAGCGTTGGAGAAAGGCCATGACACTTTTCGGATGGAGTTTACTACATGCCGCTGGGGATTGGTTTGTTGTTGACTCTGTTTGTTTTTCTCTCGCTCGGAGTCCCGCTCTGGGTCAGCCCGTCGTCCCGTTTCTACATTAACCCGATACCGTTCTTCGTACACTTCAAAGCTACGACCAGTCGTGCGCGTCGGGTTGTTTTCTCTGTCCTTCTGATCTGGGCGATGCTGGATGCTATCCTCGGATTTCAGATAGGATGGACTATTAGTGCCGCAGCCATGGGGTCGGGAGGCAGGCTACTTATTTCAATGGCCGTGTTCTTCTTTAGCCTGTGCATAAACCTCTTGCTCATGGCTCTAGTAGCCTTGGTTTGGGACTGGGCCGCACGGCGGTGGAAACATCGAGCAACACAGAATTAGAGCACTACCCCCATATGGCAACTACATCGTCAAAGAAATGTCCCCGTTGTGCCCTGATAAATCCACCTATGGCGCAGTGCTGCGACTGCGGATACGACTTTGCAACAAGGAAGGTCGATGTTGAAATATCTGCCAGGACTCGCAGCGTTCGCCGAAGGCACCTGACAATCATTTTCCTTGCGATTGTGATTCCTTGTCTCACCTATCTCTTGCTCACGTCCGTGGGCAACTACAAGGCCATATCCAGCTTGCTGATCGCGGCAGGAGTGTTTAGTATTGGGTTATTGAATATCATCAGGTTATCACGGTTAAACCGCAAGACGCGAAAATCGGTGGAAGAAGCTATGAGCAGATTGAGTAAAGAACGACGACATACGAGGATTTAACCGGGGATTTAATAATCATCGCATTTGCGGTGGTCGCTATCCTGATATGTGCCATTGTTTGGTCCTCAAAGCGCGGCGAGAAGCCAATTAGAGCACTACCTTGGGAATGCTTGCTGTCATTGCTTTGGCTCTTTATCGAAGCCGTGGAGTTTGGCGTCCTCTTTTAATCTATCCGTCATTTCATCTAACTTTCGATACCTTCGCTTCAACCGCTTTCCAGAAATTATAGCCAAGAGAATAAATGCAGCCCCCAGGCACAGCATCGCCGACCCCTGTAGTAGATGTTCAATGTCCATCGGCAGGATTCTATCACGAGTCGGCGATCACGTTTGGACGATTCAGAAAATGCCAGGGGAACAGTCAGGGAATAAAAAGGAATCAAGAATCACTATAGCGGCGTCACGAATTGAAAACTTCTTTCCTGAGAGTTTAAGGCAAACTACGTTGTCTTCACCTACCTCAAGAAGAAATGTGAAGCTAGCCTCACTTCCGATTATTTCAATTATTCCTTTTTCAAGCGTGATGTGCAGAGTCTTTGGTGGAGTAGAAAGTGAATTTGGAAATGCGGTATTTGATTGTTTTATCACCCGCTCATACGGAGAACCGTTTATGGAAATTGGAAAGCCCTTTCTTTTGGCTTCCTCAACCCAATGCTTCACTTCTTCCCAAAGCTTCTCAAATATTCCTTCGGCATCGTCG
The DNA here is from genome assembly GCA_963832915.1 of uncultured Acidobacteriota bacterium. Lineage (GTDB taxonomy): Bacteria > Acidobacteriota > Terriglobia > UBA7540 > UBA7540 > CAVROP01. The sequence goes on along the minus strand of CAWHWE010000037.1, from coordinate 88,119 downwards.
GCTATTAGGCGCTCGCACTCTAATCGCCGCTTCCTTTCTGCCATTCGCTTATCTATCCAATCCGATCCAGGCATTTTATTCTAGCTGCTCCTCATCAGGCCACAACCCACCGAATCAAGTGTGAACTAAGCCATGTAGTCTTTGTCAAGCCGAATCAACGCACATTCCACCCACTACCAGCAGTTAGGGTCACTGGACAATTATAGGCTATCACGGAGCGAGCAGCGCTATCGCTGACGGGTAGTGGTGTCACTCCCGAGACACAGACTCGCAAAGGCATCGTCATTCCCGCGATAGCGGGAATCCACTCGAACTGCGTGTCGGACCCGCCTGTCGAGGCACCCCGGCTGGCATGAGCATTCGACTTTCTCCGGCCGTTCGGGCACGATGGCAGCTATGGTTCGCAGCCATGTGTCGGGAAGGATTCGTTTTCGACAGTTGTGAAATCAACCCTCTTAGCGCAGAAGGTCCCTGCCTGCCTTCCGACATCGTTGAGGAATGTCCCACGTGCGATCATCTGCCCTTTTTCGAAATTACTGATGTTCGCGAAATACGGTGACAAACCTTCGTCGTAGCGCCGCCGTCCAGGCGGCATTCTGCGATGCCGGCAAGATGCCGTCGCTCCCCCTGAGGTGTCACTATATTTTGCGAACTTCATTAAGAGTTCCCGATTCCCAAAGTCGAGGTGAAAAGAGTGACTAGTGTTGTGTCTCTCAAATAGGTTTACAGACGTGGCGCCGCCCTTCAGGGCGGCATGCCGGGCTAAAGCCCGGCGCTACGAGGGCATCCGCTCGCCGCGGGATTGTAAAGGCTCTTGAGAGACACAACACTAGTAACACGACCGTGGCCAGCATAGATACTCCCCTGCAAAATGTTCAGTCTTCTTCGCGGGACATGCTGTTCTCAGGTCGAAGTTGGATCTTACGCCTACAAAATACAGACATCACAAGTCTGATTTGCAAAAGGGTTAGTCCTCAATCAGGGCTGATGCAGCACCGCCCTCGAGCCCGGCGCTACGGTCCCCACGAGTGGCGCCGACATTGCCTTTCATGTCGGCGACACAGCAACCCCTGGCGCGTACGTACAAAGCTATGCATGCGCCCCCCCCGGTTGCGTTACTTACCACTACCCCCAACCGCGCCTCGGACGAGGGGGACTACGCTGGCTCAGCGGCTGACGGATGCGGAAGCTGAGCCGGAGGCGCGACGGCGATACACTTCCGCATGCACACTCTTGGCCGCCACCACCATTTCCGGATATACCGTGTCGGTAAGCGTCACGAATCCGGTCCCAGTGTTCTCGCCGCCGTCGGCCCCGCCGGTCAGCGGCTCGTCCACATACTGCCAAAAGTGACAGCCGACAAAATCCGGGTGGTCCACTACACTGCGCACGAACTCCTGGTACATCCGCGCCCGCTCGGCCTGGCTGCTCGCCCCCACTACTATATCGGGGTAAACCCCGCGGTCCGGCACTGAGATGTTGAACTCGCCGATAATCGTCGGCTTGTCCAGCCGCTTCAGGAAATCCCAGTGGGCGTCCACGCGCGGCAGGTAAACGTTGAAACTGATTACGTCGCAATACTGAGTGGCTGCCTCTTCCACCTCCGCCGTGGTCCAGGAGAAGTGTTCCCGGACTAACCATGCGAACCGCACGCCAAGGTACAGGTGATTGGGGTCGTATTTCCTCAGCGTATCGCGGATCGTGCGGAAATATCGCGACGCGTATTCCTTCACAAACGCGCCCATATCCTCGCGCGCCGCCGCCGTGAACTCGCCCTTCGGTCGATAGGGCTTTTGCAGGAGTTCTTGCCACGAAGCCAACCGCGAGTTCCAGGCCGCGTTCAGCTTTTCGATATTGCCATACCGCGTCCTTAGTTGTTCCACGAAGGCGCGCTTGGCAGGCGATGCCGCAACCAGCGACAGCGCCTCAATCGCCAGGCCATAGCGCGTGCGGTCGTTCCGCATGAAACCCCAGGGCAACTCATTGTCCACGAAATACCCGATGAGCCACGGGTCGTTGCGCCGCTGCGCGGCAAACGCGCGCACGCTGCGGTCCACCGCCTCGGGAAACCGCGGATCGAAGGTATCGTAGATCCACATCCCGGTGGGAAATGGAGGGATGTGCGCAAGCTGTTCCATTCCGGGACAACGGCCTCGTCCAGAGTCTTCGCCGCATATATTTAGGGTCGCCACGTACGGCGTTTTTTTGGAGTCGTACAGACGTGGGTCGCTCCAGTTGGCGATAGTATTGAACCCCCACGCCGACAACCGCTCCAGGCTCATTGCCTGCCAGGAACTGTACCAGTCCTTTCCGTACTTCCGCTCCAGATTCGCCTCGTAAAAGGAGAAAGCGCGGCGGTGTGGCTGGCTGCTCCCTCCCGAAGCGTGATAATGCGCCGCCGGCGGATCACCCGCACCCGGCAGCCACTCGAACATCCGCTCCCGGCCCTGGACCACCGTGTTGCTCTCGTTCGCGGTCACCGTGTCCAGCCCCATCGAAAAGAACAGGTGGCCGCTCGGCGTCACCAGCCACCACTTGCCCTCCTGCTTGATCGTGTGGAAGTACCCGGTCGCCTGCCAGCTTCGGTCCCGCAGCCCAGCCCCCGTACTCGTCGCGCTCCGGCATCGCCGGCCCCGCCTTCAGTGCCAGCCGCTCTTGCGCAAGTTGTGCCTTCAGGTCCGCTTCACTCTTCACCTTGCCCGGCCAGTCCCGGCGTGTATACTGGCCGAAACGGTCCACGATCTTCTCATAGGACACCCCCGGCCCCAGCCGCAAATTGTCGAACACTACCGTCCGCGGCCCCGACACGTTGCTCATTGAGATCCGCACCACCGCGATTCTCGCCAGGTCCACCGAATGGTGATCCGACCCCAGGACGCGAAAATCGTTGGCCGGCGGCTCGTGTTCCATGCCCATCTTTACCGGCGGCGGCTCATTCAGCGAGAGCGCGTAGGTGGCATTCTCGCCCGGCGCAAGGTCCCACCAGGCCTGCCCAACAGTGATAGCCCCAGTCTGGTCCCGCACTTCCACGGAGAAAGAAACCGGCTCACCGGAAGTGTTCGTCGCATCCAGCGCCAGCGAGCCGTAACGCCGCCAGTCGCCCGCCCGAACGGGGATCTCAATTTGGGCGCGCTTCGCCTGCTCAAACCGCACTTCCAGCGCGTATCGCCCTTCGGTGGCAGGCCGCTCGATCCGTCGTACGCTAGCTCCGGTACTTTTAATGGCGGCTACCTCTTCTGGTAATTCCAACGAAAGCACCGGCCGCATGTCCTTCACTTGCGCAACCGCCAGCGAGGCGATCCCGCACAACAGCAACGCCTTTCTCATGCTCCGACCTCCCTCTATCGTCGATAACTTGCAGAAACAGATCATTGAGGGCCCGCCGATGCCGAGTGCGAAACTCATTCAGCGTATTGCCTGGGCGGGGTTTCATACTCAATGATTGTCCACAGACCACCGCTCGGGAGTTGGTCAAGACTACAAGGCTGCACTCGAACAACCCAGGCGCCCTTCTTGGTCGAGCTGACAAGGCGGTTAAGGACCTGACGCACCGGTGCGTTCCGCAGCTCAAGGGGTCCTATCAGGTTCTGCGGGTCGCCCGGGTCATATTCTCCCGCGTACCCGGTGACTTCTGGATGCAGATGGTTGTTAAGGGACATGTACAATACATTACTGGCGTCCGCGACGGAGCACCTCCGGATCACAAATTCGGGAAGAACGAGATCGAATAGATTGGCCTTGCCGGTGGCAACCGATCTATGGCTGACGTTTAAAACGCCGTCGCGGACACGCCACGTGTACCCGCTGCGTCCGTCCAGGAGGGCTTGAACAATCCCCCCTACTGTCGTATCGTGAAAATCCTCGCTGATCGGCTTTTCTAACAGGCTGCGGAAAAACTCGCCACGGGTGTCATCCTGAGCGTCGCGAAGGATCTCGCTCTGCGTATCTTCTTGAAAATGCACAGGGCCAGATTCTTCGCTTCGCTCAGAATGACAGTTTCGAAGAGTTTTTCCGCAGCCTGCTAAAGCTTCACGACTGATGTATTCGATTCCCAGCGGGACTTGCTCTTCTTGCCCCAATGTTAGCAGGGCGTTGACCAAGCATAAGCCTCGTACGTTAAACGAAGCAACGCCCTTCGAGAGAATCATAGGGGATTGCGCCGCCTGGGACGCATACATAGCGCCATTCCGGAACGCCACTGACAGAACACAGCCTATTACGAGGACGTGAAACCGTACGCGATCCGATCGCATGTTCACCTCCCGTGGGATGGCGCCCGGATAGGTGGGGCGCTTCAGCATGCTATATTAGCGCTGGTGGCGCCGAGCCCCAAACGCCATTTTGAACGCGGCCAACTGCCATTCCTCACCCGCAGCACGTATCGCCGCGCCAAACTTCTTGGGAGTGATCGGTTCCGCCGGAGCTTTGTCGAGGTCCAAGAAGGGTCTGGAAGAACTCGCGGCGCTGCCATTATGACCTCTGCCTCGAGAACAACCGCGGACCTGAAGGCGTCAGTTGACGGGCAGGTCCGCGCTTGTATCTACCGGCTGGCTGCCTGATTAGTAGCCAGGGGGCGCGGGCACGTATGCGGGCGGGTGGAAACAAACTTCGGTAGTGTCTCAGTTTGGAGTTGTAGCGGCGAGTTTACCTCGCCACATTGCGGCGTAAAGCCGCCTCTACGTCAAACTGAGACACTACTCAGACTTTCTGTCTCTTGACAAGCGCAACAAAGTAGGCTAGTATTGTGCGTTGAGGTTGTCTTGGAGGTCACGCCGTGGTGAGAACATCGTACGGCCCGCCTGCTGGCGGGCTACTGTCCGCCCCAACCCACTCCCGAGAAAGTGTAAAGCGGGACGAAAAGCCCGCAACGGGAGAGGCTGCATGACGAATCAAGCGGCAGGCTCGGACGCGGTTGTTACTCCTCCACCCTCGACTTTCGAGTTCTCGACTTCGCAAAATTGAACGAACGACGCGGGAATCTCTATGAAAACAAAAGAGCGCTGTCTAAAGACTGGGGGAGAAGCGGGAATGTGTATGAAAACACAGGAACTTAGCCGCAAATTGCTGGAATGTTGTTGAAAAGAAAGGTGGTTAATGATCAGAATCCAAAGGCCCCTGCCACGGGTCGTTCCGACACCGGCGTGATGACATGTGGCGAGCTTTGGGTGGGAAATAGCTGTCCGACCGCGTCGCAACCCTCCACTCTTTTGACAGGAAACAGAGAAAAAAGACGCGCCTGTCATGCGTTGAATCTCTCATTGGCACATCTACTCCGCGGGTTGACTTCAAAAACGGTTCGCCCCACAAATCAGAGGATAATGCAAATCAATGAGTTACTTTGACAACGTGTCAATTTCAGCAATTTGTTTACTTGGGCAAAAGCTTGGTAGCCCCGAAGAATTCTGGCAGTTAGATTGCCCGAGGAAAGTTAGGATCAGGTGAATTTCGTGGTTCAGGAGGAGCAAATGGCCATACCTTCACGTATCCGCGATTTCCTGGATTCCGAGAATATCTCCTATGAGGAACTCCGTCACCAGCCCGCTTATACGGGACAAGAGGTCGCACACACGCTCCATCTGTCGGGCAAGAGGTGCGCCAAGACCGTAGTGCTGGATGGGGACGGTAGGCTGGCAATGGCAGTCTTGCCAGCCTCCAACCGACTGAATCTCCAAGATCTTAGGGCAGCAATGGAAGTCACGCGCTTGGAGATGTTAGCGGAAAGTGCATTGACGAGGCTTTTCCCGGACTGTGAGCAGGGCGCGATTCCACCCCTCGGCCGTCTCTATGGGATGGACGTATGGGTGGATCGAACCATAAGCGATTCGGAGCAAATTGTATTCTGTGCAGGCACTCACGAGGATTGCATCCGTATGAAGTACTCCGAGTTCGCAAAGTTGGCCAAGCCGCGCATTAGCCGGTTTTCGGAAGTCTGGGCCACGGCGGCTTGAGCAGTCCGGCCAAATCACACATATAGAGTAAGCCCTGCTGGGGCGGCTTGGACGCGGCCCAGCCGAGCGGCGGTGAAGCATTGGCGCTCCCGCTCGCCAATACACTCAAGGAGGTTCCCATGGGCCCCGGGTGCAGCAATTGTCCGGTTCTGAAGACTTCGCTGTTCGGAAGTCTTTCAGGTGAACAACTCTCACGACTGGCGTGTGTGTTTCGGCCGGGGCGTTTCCGGAAGAACCAAATCCTCTTCTTCGAAGGGGGTATAGCTCAACATTTGTTCGCGCTCCATGCCGGACTTGTCAAACTGGTCAAATCTCTCGACAACGGGAAAGAACGCATAACCGGCGTTTTGTTCCCCGGTCAATTGTTTGGCTTGGAAGCCCTTTCGAACCCCACCTACCCCCTTACAGCAGTGGCATTGCGGGATAGCGAAATCTGCGCCGCATCACGGGACGAGGTCTTCGTTTTCCTGCAATCCAACCCGGAAATCGCACTTGGCATGGTGCGCCTATTAGTCGCCGAGGTGGGACGCGTCCGCACCCAAGTCACAGATATGAGTTTCAAGGATGCCAGAATGAAGGTGGCTACTTTCCTCCTGTCACTTATTGCCTCTGAACCTACCCCTCATAACGGACGCACGACGTTCACACTGCCACTTTCAAGGCAAGAGATCAGCGAAGTTCTCGAGCTATCCCCAGAAACCGTAAGCCGCACACTGACGGCATTCCGACGGGCAGGGTTAATTGTCGCACGCGGGCGGCGCCTGACGATCCAGAATCTCGAGGGGCTGCAATCAACGGCTCGCCGCTAACCTCACAGCCTGAAGTGACCTTTGCCAACACTGCCCGAGCCCCCCGGGGATGTCATTCCGAGCGGAGCGAGGAATGACACTGGGGGTTTCGGGTGACGTAAATTTGTCTGTGTAAAAGCAAGGAGGGTGTAAGTTGGTTTTGGGCTGACCACCTAAAACCAGATCCTTTGAAAAGGAGACTTACACCCTATGGCGAGAGTAATCCCGATCACAGAGCAGTTTCAACACTTCGTGAGAGACCTCAAGGAGAGCTTTTGGGGAGACCTGAGTGGAAAGACGAGGCTGGCTTGGAAGCAGTTCTTAGAGGGAGTGTCGCGGGAAGAACGGGACCGCTACCTGCAGGTGGACGAGTACGAGCGGGCGGGAGAGCGGGAGTATCGCAACGGGTTCTACGAGCGGAGCTTCGTGACGATTTTCGGGACGCTGATCTTGCGCATTGCTCGGACGCGGACGCAGGCTTTTTGCCGCGCGCCCTGGAGCGGTTTCAACGCCGGGCGGAAGAGGTAATGCTGCTGATCCGGGAAGCGTTTCTGCGCGGGGTCTCGACCCGGCAGGTGGGACAAGTGGTGGCAATGGTGACGGGAGAGTCGGTGAGCGCGCAAACGGTCTCGCAGTTGAGCCGCCATCTGGACCGCGCAGTGAAGGCCTTCCAGCAGGCGCCCTTGAAGGACGAGTGGGCCTACTTGTTCCTGGACGGAGTGAGCCTGCGAGTGCGGCGGCCGGGCGGGCGAAAGCGCGTGCAGATGCTGGTGGCCTACGGCGTGAAGCACGATGGGCGGCGGCAGTTGCTCGCCTTTCTACGCAGTCAGGGAGAAAGCCAGACGGCCTGGGAGGGATTTCTCCACCATCTCTATACACGCGGCCTGACCGGGAACCGTCTGCTGCTGATCGTCACCGACGGTTGCGCGGGACTGGCCGGGGCGCTGCAGACGGTCTACCCGCGCGTGAAGCATCAGCGCTGCTGGGTGCACAAGATGCGCAATATCTTGGAGAAGGTGCGGAAGCGCGACTATGACGCGGTCAAAGCCGGTGCGCAGGCCATCTATGGCGCGGACAGTCAGCGGCAAGCCAACCAGGCGTTTCGAAGGTTCCGAGCGCGCTGGCAGGGCATCTACACGTCGATGGTGAAGCAGTTGGAGAAGGATTTGCCGGAATTGCTCAGCTTCTTCGACTTTCCCAAGCACCTCTGGCGAAAGCTGCGGACCACGAATGTCATCGAGCGCTGCTTCGTGGAAGTCCGCCGCCGCACGCGACCGATGGTCTGCTTCGTCAACGTGGCCAGTGTCGACCGCATCATCTATGCGATCTTCAATGGCCTCAATGAGAATCCGGAATGGAAAAATCGCACCCTCCGGCTTTTCACACAAGCAGCTTGACATCACCGGGTTTCGCCAGCGTTGACAACGTTTACAGCACATCCTAAGATGCCATAGTGGCGCCCGACATGTGCAGGGGGCACGCAAATCCGCTTTCAGGGGGGCTCGAGCAGTGGATTGGCACTTTATACAGAACAACCCTTCCGAGGAACTGGCTCAACTCCATTTTTTCACGATGAAGAAGCGCCAGCCGGATGGTGACGTAAACTTTCGGATCACGGTGAAAGAGTACGCCGTGCCTCCTGTGGGCCAGCGCCTGCATTACTTTGCCGAGGCCGATAAGCTGGTGAATCAGAAAACTGCGGCGTTGCTGCCCTCGGGCTGGGGTGATTCCGTGTGGGAAGCCCTGGAGGGCTGCCTGCGGCTCATCCGTGGCTTCCCTTACGAGGGAGAAGATCGGCTGAAATAGCCGCGCGGGGCGCGAGCCGCTTGCTCCTCGTGGAGGGGGTACAATTCGCGAAGTGAGGCCCAAAAACCTATGGAATTCACCAAAAAGCAAATCCAACCTGGCGTCGTGCTGCTCGAGATGACAGGCAGCATACGCATTGGACCGAACTGCCAGCAGATCGAACAGGCGGTGGATGAGCTCATTCGCCGGAACGAAACGCAGGTTATCTTCGACCTTTCAGGCGTGACCTTCGTCGATAGCTCCGGCATTGGAACCCTCGTGAGATGCCTGGCCAGACTGCAGAAGCTGGGTGGAACTTTGAGTTTGACCGGAGTGAAGGGCATGGTCAAGGGCGTACTGGAGCTCACGCAAATCGACAGAGTCCTCAAGATCTACCCCACGGCATCTGAGGCTTTACGTGACCTTCCTCCGGTTACGAACCCCTGAACCATCTTAGGGGCCCGATACCCAGTGCAGGCGACCACGCAACCGGCTCTCTCTGATAAAACTGACTGATACGGCGATCCTGGGTTCTTGTTCAGAACCCGAGCAAGGCGGATGTGATTCGCTGCGGCCAAGCAAGTGAGAAAAGCCGCGGTGAGCCAGGGTGTCCGGATTTTTAAAGTTGACCATGGTCTTTGACTATGGTAATTTCAACCCGGGGGTTCAGCATGGAGAGTATGGCCATCTCGGAGTTCAAAGCGACGTGCCTCGCGGTCCTTGAGAGGGTGCGACGCACCAAGAAGCCGGTATTGATCACCAGATTCGGACAGCCGGTGGCGGAAGTGGTTCCGCCTTCGCCGACCCCCCGGCCCAAGAGCTGGATTGGGTCTATGGTGGGCACCGCCAAAATCCACGGCGATATCGTCTCTCCGGTCGGTGAGGAGAGCGACTGGGAGGCAGGCCGTTGAAACTGCTGCTAGATACCCACGTCTGGATTTGGAGCCAAGTCGCTCCGGAAAAACTCTCTGCGAAAGCTAGAGTGGCGATGGAGAACGAGGCTAACGAGGTCTGGCTCTCCGCCGTCAGCGTCTGGGAGTTGCTTTTGTTGGTAGAAAAACGCCGCATGGCCTTGGGCGGTGATGTTGTGGAGTGGATCAGGAAGGCGGCAGCCCCCCTCAAGGAGGCTCCGCTCACCGCCGAGATTGTGCTGGAGACGGCGCGCTTCAGATTGCCCCATCCTGACCCAGCGGACCACTTTTTGGTCGCGACAGCGAGGTACTTGGGGCTAACCCTGGTAACGTCCGATGCCCGCCTTTTGGCGTCGAAGGCTGTCCCTACCCTGCCGAACCGGTGATCTTTTTCTTCGGCGGCAGATGTTCAGGATTCACACCGGGCAGAAAAGAGTCGGGCGGCGTTGCGCAGAATATCTCGCGCTTCTTCCTCCATGCTCCGGCCATGCCGCTTGGCACGGTGCTGCAGCCGTGACTTGACCTCGGCCTCGATTTTTCGAACCACAAACTGCGCCACAGAACCTCCCTTCTGATATCACGACTTCCGACGAGCTCCAATTGTGGTCCGGCTGGTGAAGTTCCTCCGGGATGACAGGGCGTAGGAAATCGTTGTACAGTCGGTGGCAGAGCAGCAGCCGGCTGGCAACCGCATAACTCGGCAGGCGTAACCCCGAAGGTGTGGTTCTGAGGACTGAAGCATGAAGACGATCAAGTTCACGTACTGGCAAGATGAAGACTACTACCTTAATCAGTTCTGCCTTTTGCTTCCTGGCCACCTCGCCATTCAGAAGGCAAAGCCGTTGTTCCGGTGAAAAAGGCGGCCAAGAGCCACCTGCCATGCCTTCTGCTTTCTGCCTACTGCCTACTGCTCTCCGCTGACCTGTCCCATGTCCGAAGTCCGTAGCGGCTGAGATAAACCGGGATATTCTTGAACATGGGATTCTCTGTTTCAATGTCGCGGATCATCGCCCGTTTTACATGGGAGAGCGTGCCCGTGAGGATGGTGAGAGAACCACCATCGCCTCCTGCGCCATTCACCTTCCATCCCAGGGCGCCATGCCCTTTCGCGATCTCGATCACCCGCCGCGCGTCACGGCTCACCAGGTCGGGATGAAGCCGCTCCTGGGCTTCCGTGTTTTCGATCATGGCCCCTCCGAACGCAACAAAATCCCCGGCATGGACGGCATCCCGGCTTTTTTCTGCCGTCCTGCGCAAGTCCTGAAGCTTGCGGCAGTCCGGCGCCGAGCCCTCGAGTTCCCGGATGACCTTTTCATGAACCGCTGATGAGCTGTGTGATTTCCCGAAGTAAATCAACACCAGGCGTCGTTCAAGCTCCCACCAAGTTGAGTTCGGGACCTGAATCTGGGAGAGGGTAGCGCGCGGATAATCGAACATTTCAATGTAGTTGATGCCGCCGTAAGCCGAACACAACTGATCCTGGATGCCGCACTGAAGCTTCAGCATTTCGGTCTCAATCGCCTGTGCAGTGTACGCCACCTCGTGAGCCGTCAGGTGTCCCGCGGTGAGGCGGTCGAGCGCTCCCACCAAGGCCACCGCGACGGCGGCCGAAGTGCCGGTGGAAGCCCCACTCGGGGCCTCGGAATAAATCGTTACCTTCAAAGCCAGGTTCGAAGGAACTTTCATCCGAGCAATGGCCGCCTGAAGCAGCGGATGTTGGTCCCAACCGGATTGCGCGTCGGTGACCGCAAACCGTTGCCCATAGTTCTCAGCAAAGACCACGATTTGCTGCCTCGCAGCGTCATTCTTAAATACTTCCACTTGCACTTCAACGTAAGGATAGACACCGATGTTGAAGATCTTTCCAGTCTTGGCAAACCAAGTGTCCGTCCAGCCGCCGTTGTCGCAAATGCGAATAGGGGCTACGCAGTTGATAATGCGCTGCGCTTGCCTGCCAGTGCGATCGTTCACTTCGCCTCCTTCCAGTTCTGGCCCAGGCCGATATCTACCTGTAGGGGAACCTTAAGCGGATAAGCGCCCTCCATCTCGGCTCGAACGACTTCGCGGGCCTGCGCCAACTCCGCCTCCGGCGCCTCGAATACCAGCTCGTCATGGACGGTCAGGAGCATCCGAGTCCGCATCTTCTCCCGCCCCAGACGCGTATGGACTTTGATCATGGCCAGCTTCATCAGGTCTGCGGCGGTTCCCTGCACCGGCGTGTTCATGGCTTCGCGCTCGGCGCGTTCACGGGAGAGCCTATCCTGGCTATTGATCTCGGGGATCGGGCGCAGGCGACCGAAAAGGGTCCGCACCCGGCCGGTGGTTCGCGCTTCTTCCACCAGGTGGTCAAGCAACTCCTTCACCTTGTTGTAGCGGTGGAAATACGCGTCAATGTATTGCTGCGCCTCGGTTTTGCTGGTGCCGGTGCGGCCTGCCAAGCCGAAGGAACTGAGACCGTAAACGACACCGTAATTGATGGCCTTCGCCATTCTGCGATGCTCGTGGGTCTGGAGCGCGGGAGGCACCCCAAAAATTTCCAGTGCCGTGCGCGCGTGGATGTCCTCGCCGCGCGTGAAAGCCTCGATCAGTACAGGATCGTCGGCCAAATGGGCAAGCACCCGGAGCTCCACTTGCGAATAGTCGGCGGAGATCAGGCGACAGCCGGGGTCAGCTATGAATGCTGAGCGGATGCGCAATCCGAACTCGTCCCCGATGGGAATGTTTTGCAGGTTCGGGTTGGACGAGGAAAGGCGTCCGGTGCGCGCCACGGTTTGGTTAAAGGTGGTATGAAGGCGGCCCGTCTCAGGGTTGATGAACTTGGGCAGCGCGTCAAGGTAGGTGGATTTCAGCTTTGTCCGGGTCCGGTAATCGGTGATTTTCCGCGGCAATTCGTGCTTCTGTGCCAGAGATTCCAGAACCGACGCTTCAGTCGAATATTGCCCGCTTTTCTTCAGCCTCTTCCCGCCCGGCAGCTTCAACTTTTCGAATAGAATCTCACCGAGCTGTTTCGGCGAGTCAATGTCAAATGGCTGGCCGGCGAGGTCGTAAATCTCGAGCGTGAGGTCCGTGAGCTCCTTATCGAATTCGGCAGACATGCGCGCCAGAACATGTGCGTCCAGCCGGACGCCAAACCCCTCCACGTCCGCAAGCACTCCGGACAGCGGCAACTCGATCTCCTCATAGAGCCGTTTCAATTCTTCTCGCGCCATCTCGGGCACGAACAACGCCGCAAGCTGGCGCGTGGCGTCTGCCCATTCTGCAACGGAATTGGAGAGCTTGCGGCCCTGGCGGCGGAGGACGAGGTCATCAAGCGCCTGGCTCGAGGCCAGCGGGTCGAGCAAGTAGGAGTAAAGCATGGTATCGTCCGTGACGCCCGCCAAGCCTATGCCACTCTTCCCAAGCAGCAATCGGAGGAGCTTGGAGCCGTGGACCGCCTTGGGATGCGATGCAGCAGAGAGAAAGACCTGCATAGCATCGAAAAGCGTGGGCGTCGCGGAAACACTGGCCAGCCGCCTGCCATCGGAAAGACCAAGACTCTCAAGCCGGCCGGAGAAACTTTCCTCGCCCTCCACCGCGAGTCCAATCGCCACGGGCGCACGCTCTTCCAGGCCACTCAGCCATTTGCTGAGCGATTCCGGCGTCCGCAGTTCCTCAACCTCCGCCGCGGCGTGCGCCGGAGCCGGCGCTTCCTCCAGGAACTCGCGCAGCATGGAAGTGAATCCAAGCTCCTGGCACAACGCCTGCAATTCGGGAAGGTCCTGAGGGGCACGCTTCAGCTCAGCGACACCGACTTCCAATGGAACGTCCGTGCGGATGGTTGCCAACTCGCGGCTGAGCAACGCTTCATTGCGGAAATCGCGCAACGCCTCGCGGTAGCTCTGCTTTTCCTCTTGTGCGTAATTCTCCAGCGCCTTGTCGAGCGTTTCGAATTTCCCGATTAGTTCTGTGGCGCCCTTCGGCCCGATATAGCTTCGCTTCTTGCCGCCCGGAGCGACGGGAGGCTCGTGTCCTGGAAAGGGTCGCGCGCCGGGGATGTTGTCGCTGGGATCTCCCGTCAACGCCAGCCAATCCACTACCTGGGAAGGTTCGACGCCCAGGATTTCTTTGACCTTCTCAGCATCGCACATTGTTTCGCTGTCGTTCGCGCCGCGCGAGGGCTTGAGAACTCTTACGTGATCCTTCACGAGTTGGAAAAGATCTTCGTCGCCGGACACGATAAAGACATCCGCCCCTTGAGCCGAGGCGCCCTGCGCCAGCGTCCCCATCACATCGTCGGCTTCGTACCCTTCCTTCTCAACCAACGCAAGCCCCAGCGCTTGGCAAAATCGGCGCACATAGGGAAGCTGGAGCGCGAGATCCTCAGGAAAAGCGGGACGGTTCGCCTTGTATTCTTCAAACAGCTTGTCTCGAAAAGTGGGGGCGGCAAGGTCAAAGGCCACGCCCACGTAAGCGGGCCGGTGGTCCTTGAGGATCTTCCGCAGGGTTCGAACGAATATGTAAACCGCCTTGGTGGGCATCCCGCCGGGCGAGCGAAGGTCCATCTGCATGGGCGCATGTAACGCTCGGAAGACCAGCGACATGGCATCAATCAAGACCAGCTTCTTGCCGTGCTGGGATTCGGCCAAGTTTTTCCTCCCGGGTCAAACCTCGTTGGCCATTGTATCCTATCCTCGTGAACGGGAGCGACATCGTCCTGAGTCGGCAGTGCAGGCGTGGGCGCAGACGCGTGCCTTTTTGAATTGTCATTTGGGGAACTGATGCGCGACGCAGCGCCGGTGGGGGAACGCTTCCTGCTTCAGGCCGTCTCGGCCGTTGTGATCCCGGATGGAATCGCCCTGCCTGCGGGCCTGCGGCGACGCGAGGCCAACCAAAATCCTACACGTAGGGCGAAGAGCAACGCCACTAGCGCGCCGTAAAACAGCGGCTTGCGCACATCCGATTTCACCAGCCAATAATAGTGGACTACCCCGGCGGCCACCGTGACGTATATGAGGCGGTGCAACGCCAGCCAGCGTTTGCCTCCCAGACGGCGAATCCAACCAGCGGTAGAAGTCAAGGCGAGGGGAATCATCAACGCAAAGCCTGTGAAGCCCGCCGTGATGAACGGCCGCTTACGTACGTCGTGAAGCATTTCCGTCCAGTCAAAGAATTTGTCCAGGCCGATCCAGGTGCTGAAGTGGAGCAGTCCGTAGAAAAACGCGAACAAGCCCAGCATGCGGCGAAAACGAATGAGCTGCGGCAAGTGGAGGAGTTTGCGCGCCGGCGTCACCGCCAGCGTGATCACGACGAAGATGAGTGTCCAATCTCCTGTCAGGTGGGTGATGAACTCGATGGGATTGGCCGTCAGATCTTGGTGAAACGCCCGCCAGGCAAGCTCGCCCACCGGGCCGAGGCACAGTAGGAAGACCGGCAGCTTGATCCACTTACTGGCGAGAATTTTTCTCAAGCCCCCTCCACTCAGAAATACTTCCGCAGGTCCATGCCGCCGTAAAGGGATGCAACCTGGTCGGCATACCCGTTGAACATCAGCGTGGGGCGCCGGAAGAACTCACCCAGGCGGCGCTCCTTGGCCTGGCTCCAGCGGGGGTGGTCAACGTTGGGATTGACGTTCGAATAAAACCCGTACTCTTGGGAACTCTGGAGGTTCCAGGTGGTGGGGGGCTCCTTTTTCACCAATTGGATCTTCACCAGCGACTTGATGCTTTTGAACCCATACTTCCACGGCAGCACCATGCGCACCGGCGCGCCATCCTGGTTGGCCAGTGTTTGTCCGTACATGCCAAAACAGAGCAGCGCCAGCGGGTGCATGGCTTCGTCCAGCCGCAGTCCCTCTACGTAGGGGAGGGCTATGCCTGCGTTACGTCCCAGAGGCATTTGCCCCGTGTCGTAATAACTTTCAAACGCCACAAATTTTGCCTCCGGCTTGGGCACGACCTCTTTCAGCAGCGTGTTGAAGGAGTAGCCGATCCACGGCACCACAATCGACCAAGCCTCAACACACCGGTGACGGTAAATGCGCTCCTCGAGCGGGGCCAGTTGCTGTAGCTCCTCGAGGGAGAACGTGCGGGGCTTCTCCACCAGCCCACCCACTTTGACGCTCCAGGGGGAAGTGCGAAATTTCTGCGCGTTCTTGGCAGGGTCTTCCTTCTGCACCCCGAACTCGTAAAAGTTGTTGTAGTGAGTGACGTTGTTAAAGGGCGTCACCTTCTCGTTCGTGCTGAACGGACTCTTCTGGGCAACTTTAAGTGTGCTTTCCGCCTGGACCTTCTGTGCGGGCCACACCACGTCCTGTAATGCCCGCCCCACAAGCGCCCCCGCGATTCCTCCCAGCGCGCCCGTCAGGAATTGGCGACGGTTCACATAAAGCCACTGCGGAGTGACCTCCGACGAACTAATCTCCACCGCCCTCTTAATCAACATGCCTCACCTTGACTGTTCCCGGGCGCGGCGCGGTGTCTTATTCAACGAACCCCACATCCGGGTAGTGGTCCAGTTTGACGTACGGGCGACGCAACCTGTCCCGATCTTATCGGGGCGCCGCCATATGGCGATTTCGCCTTGCGGGATCGCCGCTACAACATCAAACTGCACCACTTGCCCGCATCTGCACCCGCTCGACCGCTGTTCAAATTTGGGTTGGCCTCCCCAATACAATCTTATCTGACGTGCAATGTTCTGCCAAGTATCCCCTTCTTGTTTGGGTCCGGAATTCCCTTTTCGGCCTTCCGGCTGTCCGTCGCCAGGTTGGTCACGATGAATCCGACTCGGGGGACTCCCAAGTGGAACTCCATCCCGCTGTGTGGGAGCAGTACCCGCCGCGGCGCCTGGACCTCCGGAGCGGTTTCATCGCATTCGAAGCCACATAAATACAGATGAAAACGAATAGCCGAAGGTTCAGAGAGGAAGTTCTAAGTATCCAAGAAATTGTAAAGGCCCCCGCGACGCCGATCTGAGCCCCCCAAGGCATGCTAAATCGTCTCCGGTAAAGGTTCCGAGAAGGGACACAAGCCTGGGCTTTTGTTGTAAAAGTGACACACCGAGAGCCCGCTTTCAGCCCAAGACGATCGACTAAATTATTGACAAATAAAGGGATAAATTAAGTATCTACGACTGGCCAAACAAGTGCTTGTATTTTCCTATCTAGGGGGGGAATTTGGCTAACCAACACACGATAGCAGCGCCCGTCTCCACCTCGGGGATCGGACTCCACACGGGCGTTAAAGTCAACCTGCGTCTTTGTCCCGCCTACGCCAACACGGGTATTTTGTTCCGGCGCACCGATCTCGAGGGATTCATCATAGAAGCCCTATCCCGCAATGTGGCCAGGGTGAGCTACGCCACCAGCTTGATGAAGAAAGGCGTATTGATCTCCACCACCGAGCATCTTCTCTCAGCCCTTGCGGGGCTGGACGTGGATAACGTCCTGGTGGAGATTGACAACCTGGAGCTGCCCATACTGGACGGCAGCGCGCAGCCCTTCGTCGAACTTATCACGAAAGCCGGGATTCGCCACCAGCGGGCGCGGAGAAGCTTCATCAAAATCCTGCAACCCGTGGAAGTGGTCGATGGGATGAGGCGCATTGTCGTCTACCCGGCAGATGTTTTCCGCGTGACTTATCACATCGGTTTCCCTCACCCCTTGATCGGCGCACAATCCATCGAGTTCGCGCCAGGCTCGTCCAACTACGCCACTGAATTTGCCCCCGCTCGGACCTTCGGCTTCCTGGAGGAACTTGAGATGCTTCGCAAGAACGGTCTGATCCGTGGCGGCTCTCTGGGGAATGCCGTGGTGCTGGACCGCAAGGGCGTGATTAATCCTGAGGGGTTACGCTTCCCTGACGAGTTTTGTCGGCACAAACTTCTGGACCTGATTGGAGACTTTTCCCTTCTCGGCCACCCGCTGATTGGTCACGTGGTTGCAGAACGCGCTGGGCACGCCATGCACGCCCAACTGGTATCCCGCCTGTTGCGCGAAAAGCACTCCTGGAAATTGGTCTCGGATCCTGAAATAGCTGCGGGGGCCGATTCCCAACCTGCCCCAGCGTTCGCCACGAGCGAAGTCTCATAATTTAACAACAATAGTAAATAGTGAAACTGGCCCGGGGTTGCTGGAACCACGCCCGGCTGCAAGGCGAGTAAGACGGCGTAACTACGCCCGTTCAGGGGTATGTTCAATATCCTTATGTTAAGGAAACATTAAGGAAACAATAAGTGGACGAAGTCGTGTTCGACAGCCTTTCTTTCACTTTCCAATGCTATTATAGGTCACTCCGAAAGGACGATCAGTAATAGCAAACCCAATGACGAGCAAAGACGCTATATCGGGGCTGGTGACGCCGGTCGTCATCATCACATCCACGCTGAGCTATGCGGCGATGATTTTTTCCGGACCGCTGGCGCGAGGGCTGCCCATCGGTATTGGATACGGGTTGGTCAGCGCCGGCATCATGGCGATTGTGTTTGCCGTGGGCAGCGGCATGCCTTTTGCCATCGCCGGCCCGGACTCCAAACCGGTGGCAGTTCTCGCCACACTCGCCGCGGTGATCGCCGCTGACCTCGCGCGCCGCGGGCACGCGGCGGATGCTCCCGCCACCGTGATGTTCGTACTGATCGCTGGAACCCTGATCACCGGCGTGACGCTTTACGTGTTCGGTCTGTTGCGGGCGGGGCGCTGGATCCGGTTCGTGCCTTATCCCGTGGTCGCCGGATTCATGGCCGCCTCGGGATGGTTGTTGGCAGCGGGCGGTATCCGCATCTTGACCGGCACGCGCCTGTCCCTCGAGTTGCTGGAGCAGCTTGCGCGAGGGCAGCACTTGATTCAACTCGCGGCCGGACTGGTGTTTGCGATTGGGATGCTTTTGATCAAGCGCGTGAAGCATCCCTTGGCGTTTCCCGCGCTGCTGCTAGGCGGAATGATGGCGACGCACGCGGCCTTGCATGGCGCCGGATACTCGTGGAGAGCGGCGCGCGAGGCCGGGTGGCTCCTGGATCTTTCCTCCGGAGCGGCCTTGCCGGGTCCTTGGCTCCTCAGGTCCATGCCGCAGGTCGATTTGGCAGCATTGCTGTGGGCGGGCGGCGGATACATCGCCCTGGTTGCGGTTACGGCGATGACGCTGCTGCTGAGCCTGCTGGCCATCGAAGTCCAAACACGCCTCGATGTGGACCTCGACCGCGAACTGCGCCTGAACGGCTTCGCCAATATTCTGGTGGGCATTTGCGGTGGAATGACAGGAACGCTCTCGGCGAGCCGTACGTCGTTCAACTATCGCACCGGAGCACGCGGGCGCGCCAGCGGTATTCTTGCCGGCATAATCTGCTTGCTCACGCTGGCATTCGGCACGAAGGCGCTGGGCTTCGTGCCCGTGGCAATCCTGGGCGCGCTGCTGCTACAACTGGGTGCGGAGCTGCTGGTTGACTGGCTGGTGAAAACCTGGCGCACCATGGAGCGCGCCGACTACATCCAGATGATCGTGATCTTCCTGGCGATCATCACGTGGGACTTCGTGGCGGGAGTAGCGCTGGGCATCGTCGCCGCCTGCCTTACTTTCGTGATCAATACCAGCCGGCTGCGCTTGGTGAAGCTGGGTTTGAACCGCACCGTCTATAGCGGGCGGGTCGACCGCCCGTCTTACCAGCACGAACAACTCGTACGCCATGGGCAGAGCATCCAGATCATGTGGCTGCATAGCTTCGTGTTCTTCGGCAGCGCCCATCGCCTGCTCCTGCAAATCAAAGAGATTGTCGAGGCGCAGAGCGGTTCCTGCCGCAGCTTGATTCTCGACTTCCGGCAGGTGCTGGGGATCGATTCCTCGGCGGTGATGAGTTTCGTCAAGCTGCGCCAAGTAGCGGATCGCGAGGGCTTCGAAGTGGTGCTGTCCGCGGTTCCGCCGCAGGTGGAGCGCGCCTTGCGCGCCGGCGGGCTGCTCGGCGAAGGCGACAATTCTACTTGCCGCGTCTTTCCGAACATCGACAGCGCGCTCGAATGGTGCGAGGATAGACTGCTGACGGAGATCATGACTCGCGAAGAAGCGTTGGGGTCGGCGGACGAATGGCTGACTCGGGAAGTCGGCAGCGCGCAATTGTTCGCGCGCCTTGCTTCCTACCTCGAGGAGGTCAAGTATCAGCCGGGCGACGTTTTGATCCAACAAGGCGATGCTGCTGACAGCCTGTATCTGCTCTATGCAGGCCGCGTAACGGTGCTGTTCCGAACCCCGGAGGGCGCGGAGTTACGCCTGCGGAGTATGGTGGGACACACGATTGTGGGCGAAATGGGTCTGTACCGAACCCTGCCTCGCGGCGCCTCGGTGCGCGCCGATCAGCCGACAATAGCTTATCGCCTGTCCCTGGAAGCCATGACGCAGATGGAACACGAGGATCCCACGCTGGCGTACGCTTTCCACAAAATGGTGATTCGCACGCTGGCGGAGCGACTGGATTTTGCCAATCGGGAAGTGGCTAGTTTGCAGCGCTGAGCCAAATTGAGGTAGTGTCTCAGTTTGGACTTGTAGCGGCGATCCCGCGTCTGCGGGACCGCCACGTGGCGGCGTAAAGCCGCCGCTACATCAAACTGAGACGCTACCCAAATTGACGTGAACAATCAGACTTCCGATACCGCCGGCATCCCTCCTCAACAAAGCGAATCGCTCGCCCCACTGCTGCAAAAGGCATTCGGCTTCCCTTCCTTTCGCGCCAACCAGGAAGCCGTCTGCCGGGCTGTAATCGCCGGCCGGGACGTGCTCCTGGTCATGCCCACGGGGTCCGGGAAATCTCTCTGCTACCAACTTCCCGCCATCGCACGCGGCGGTACGGCCTTGGTCATCAGCCCGTTGATCGCCCTGATGGACGACCAGCTGTCCAGGCTGAGGCCGGGCTACGTGCACAGCGCCGAAGGTTAGGAAGAGCTGCTGTTCCCGGAGATCCAGCGCCGGCAGAAATTGGGCAAGAAATTGGCCTTCCGCGCCGATGCTGCCTTTGCCAAGCCGAAGCTCTACCAGGCCCTGGAGGAACGGGGCGTGAAGTATGCCATTTGCATACCGGCGAACGACAGGGTGGAGCGGGACATCGCGGGGTTGCTGCCCAGGCCTGTAGGAAGGCCGAGTCGCAAGCCTGTTGTCTGGCACAAAAACCTTCTCTGTCAGGCAGTCAGTTGGAAAACGGCGCGCCGGGTCGTGGCGAAGGTGGAGTTCCACTTTGAGGAACTGCTACCTCGCGTGGGGTTCATCGTGACCAACCTGGAAAAGGCCAGTGGGGCTGTCGAGCGGTTCTACAACAAGCGGTGAACAGCGGAACAGTGGGGTTAAGGAAGGCAAGCAGGCGGTCAAGATGACCCGGCTGGGCTGCCACCGGTTCCGGTCCAACGAGTCGCGCCTGCGGCTAAGCGTGATCGCGTATAACTTGGGGAACCTGTGGCGGCGACTGGTGCTGCCGAAGAAGATCGATAGCTGGTCCTTAGCTTGGAGCAACAGCTGGTGAAGACAGGTGGACTGCTGCTGAAGCACGCCCGTTGCTACTGGCTACTGCTGGCGGAGAGCCATTTGAGGCGACAACTCTTCGTGGGCATGGCACGCCGCATCGAGTTGTTGCTCTTGCCAGCAGGGTGGAATCCACTACCGTCAGGAGAAAACCTGACGAACAAGCAGGGGGAAGGCAGGGTGTGCGGGCAATCCTGGGGCATACGGGGTGAAGTGCGGATCGGCTGCATCCGGGAGTCGTGCCGCGCGCTACCCGATAGCTCGCTGGTGTCTGGACTGCAAAATTGAGACTGCGAACGGGCCGGCGGGGTGCATACTGCCCTTGTTCGGGTTATTAAAAAGGAGATCTTAGTTCATTATATAATTGGGTGCGAAATGCCTGGATCAAAAGATTGCTGCTCAAATCCGCCGCTTGGGGGAATGTGGAAAGCGCCTCGACCTGGCTATTGGGTCCGCGATGACGTGCATTGGCCGCGACCGGTTAGTCCATTTATTGGGGAGTTCTTTCCGGTCGGCTTGAGAAAGGGGATCCGCCAAGGCTCTCGGTGGACGGGTGCGCCCCTTGACTACCTTGATGCAGTCGCGGTGAATGGTGCGATGTATCTGGCACCGGTCATTCTGGGTGCCTCACCTTCGCGGCTGGGGCCCTCGTCTGGGCACGGTCAAAGGCTGCTGTACTGGCTCCACCCAGCGGTCTTGCACAGGTCGTGGATTGCATCATCAGTTTTCAAGCGAAGGCCGTGGCGAGGCGCCCTTGAACGCTGGCAGCATGTTGTAAGGCCGGCGGTCACGCATGCCAACCGCGAACTTTCTTCGCTCCTTCGCGGTGGCATGTGTGAAGCTGAGCTCTCTGAATACCTTGACGCCTGCCGCGACAACTACATATCAATGGTCGCTTGCCACCAATCGTTTACGCTGATGGTTCTCATCCCGGTTGGGGATTACCTCGCCCATGCTGGACAGTGGACGGGCCTTGAAGTTGACCACTTAGTGCGTCTGCTCCGCAGGAAACCAACTCATGCTGTGGAACTCAGCGCGGACTTGTCGAAGGCGGTGTCTGCAATCAAGGCAGACCCAGTTTCCGCTGCCCTACTTGCCTCGTCAACTCAGCCAAAGGCAATCTTAGACGCTCTCGCGACTGCCGTCGCCACCCGCGAAGCAGTGTCTGAGTACGTTAGCACAACCGGGTCAAGGATTGCCGGAGGCTACGATATAACCGACTCGACTCTCGGTGAGTTGCCAGGACTGATAATCGCCTCTTTTCGCCGAACGTGCCGCGAGCGTGCTTCTTGCGAACATCACGACCAAGAGGAGTTGGACTTGACCGCATCTGTGCGAACTAAAGTGCCCAAAGACCAGCGACAGTGTTTCGACGACTTGCTTAATGAGGCGCGGACTGTACTTGCCTTTCGGGAGGAGAGGGCCTTATACACGAGCCTTTGGGCAACGGGGATCGCGCGACTCGCTGTCCTAGCTGCGGGTAAACGGCTCTGGGAAAGCAAGCGGCTCTCCGAACCGGAGCTTCTTCTCGAGGCCAAGTTCAGCGAAATGCAGGCCTATCTCTCCTCTGCGGAGGACCCAATAGCCGCGAAAATGGACCAGCGAAGAATAGCACGCCGCGAAGGGTTCACCAGTGAACCACCTCACCACCTCGGAGAAGGGCCACTAGTCATTCCTACGGGCGTGCTTCCCAAGGGGAGCGCTCGGGTGGCCGAGGCAATTGCGGCAGCGTTTAACGCACTTCTGAACACAGCCGCGCTGAGTGAGCACCACAGTGGCGTTGGTGCTAGTCCCGGCATCTGCGAGGGCGTGGCGAGGTGTATAGGGAGCTTAGCTGACCTGACCCACGTTCAACCGGGAGAGATTCTCGTCATGCAGTCTACCTCTGGATCGCTTGACGTGATTCTACCAACGCTAGGCGCTCTGGTCACTGAGAAGGGGGGCGTTCTATGCCATGCCGCTACGCTCGCCAGGGAGTTTGGCATCCCCGCAGTCGTCGGCTTAAAGGATGCTATTTCGGTCATTCCCAACGGCAGTTGGGTAAAAGTAGACGGAACGAGAGGAGAAGTCGTGGTATTATCAGATGATTAACTTGAGGGATCGATCCTCAATGGTGAGCGTTCGCGTCCGCGGAGAATGCGGCGATCATGGTCAGTTCTGACCTCCACGACAATAGCTACTGCTCCACATTAATCGAAGCCGATGATTGAATATTTCCTCGCATATCGATACCGACAGGCAAGCAACGGATGCCAGGAGTACCGCCGCCTTGACAGGTCATCGACATCTGCGATGTCCACGGTTCACGCAGCCGGTGGATGCCGCTGTTATGGGCACTACCCAGCCTATACGGCCTTAATGGTCCGCAGGGTAGCGCCACCTTGCCGAATCTGAGAGCGAAGGCATGACTAGTTGCTCTATTGCCAAGGTCTTTACAGCCGTCTTGAGAAATATGACAGCCGGATTGGCCATCACAACCTCTCTATTGCTGGCTTTAAAGCTTCTGGAGATGGTCGTTCACGTCCGGTGGTTCCTCCGCCTCGACCCGGCCGACTATTCGCTTGTACGACGTACCCTTGCGACGTGGAAACGCAAGGGCTTCCTGGCTGGAGCAGGGGCACGAGCCTCTCACAAGCATATCCGCCTGTGGTCGCCCGAGTATTGGCCCATCACACAGCACCTCATAGGACCAGGACGACTCTATCGGCTACGTAGGCTCATTCTGCGTGGTCTCTTCCGCTGGCCGTATTTGATGTGCCTCCAAGTAATTGCGGTCATCACAATATCATCGCGCTTCCTGATACTTACCGGGAGTATTTTGCTAGTCCTTGGCATCTGGATCGAGATTATGCAGCGATTTGTCTTTAGGTTACGTCTCGGGCCGGCGGATAGCTACTTTAGACGAGCGGCAATTCTTCGATTGCACTCCTATAGCCTCACAACTGGCAAGTACAATCGACCCCGCTCGCTTGAGGCGCTGGAGGACTTTTTCAAGCTATTTACCCGCCTCGGGGCGGTGATTATTGTGAGTTACGCTGGCGTGTATTGCGGTCTCATCTCATTGATGAGTCCAACGACGGTCTTTCACGGTGTATCCAGCGGATGGGGCGAAGACCTGAAGCTACTCTATTTCAGTGTCGTGACTATAGCCACGGTAGGCTATGGTGATATCTATCCGGTCACCGCCCTCGCACGCTTTGCCGTCGCCTCGCAAATCCTTGCAGGATTCTCGCTTTTCGTGTTGTTACTGACGGCTTTCACGTTCGTGCCGGACGAGAGTCCAGCGTCAGAGGAACGCCATGAGATCCACGAATGATGAACGCTAAAGGTAAGAACTGTTTGCTGCCTGAGACCACCTTACAGCGCGCCGGGTTCAACGGCGCTATGGTGCTGCCGCTCGGGCGCGTGTCGGTCGGTGTTAGCGGTCTCGTTGGCGGCAAAGGCGCTTGTCTCAGTCGCCTTGGCCCTGCTAGACTCCCGGTTCCTCCTGGCTTTGTCGTCTAGGCGGCACCGTTCCCCACGTTTCTTGAAGCGCACGCACTAGTTGTTCCGGTGATCAAGGCACTTCGAAACCTGTGAAGGCATGACCGCCCGACCGTTGAACGCATATCTATGGAACTGTGGACACTGGTACTTTCACACAGCCCTCCGGCTGAACTAGCAGCCGACATGCCCACGATCATACGTGCAGCTCGGGTAGGAGAGTGTAGTTGCCGTCCGATCTACCGCGGTAGGTGAGGATGGCGGGACCGCGAGCTTCGCTGGTCAGTACGAAAGTGTCTTGGGTATCCGTCGCTCTGTTCGCGAGTGCTGGGCGTCGCTGTTTTACCCGCCGCGCGAACTTCTATGGGGCACAAAAGGCTCAAGAAACAGATATCTACACGGCGGTGATCGTCCAGGCGATGGTGTTCGGCGACAAGAGCCGTGCGATGTTCACGATGGATCTTGTTTCCAGAACCCATGGGCGCATTGTGATTGAGGCCATTTTCGGATTGGCTGAGCGTCTTGTTTCACGTCGCATCACGCCCGACAGTTGTGTTTTGAACCGGGATGACGCCGTTATGGTTCAGAGGAGCGTCTCTCGCCAGCCTGCGGCTGTGGTTTACGTGCCCGGGAGCCGTGAGACGAAGCAGATTGGGCCCGATGATACTAACGCGTCCAGAGCGATGTTCGATTCTGAGAATCTACAGAGTCTACGTGAGCTTGGCCTTCGGCTCGAGGCTTTCTTTGGGAGGCCTCAGGACATCGAGTGGTCTGTCCGCGCGAAGGAGTTGGTAATTCTTCAGGGCCGACCTATCACGGATGTCTGGTAGCGGACGGGGAGATGGATTAACGACGCATGACGATATCCCAATAGGCATAAGCAAACTAAGAATGGGGAATATACTGGACAGGGGCAAAGTGCAGTTCGCGTGGAAGAGATTGACCCAGGAGCGCGTCCTAGATCGTGAGCGCTTGCAAACCTCTGAGCCAGAAGTGGCTGAACGGAATCTCCGGGACCTTGCCCGGCTTAATCGATGGTTTGGCGGTCATCGGGTGCTCCTGCGCATATTACGAAGGCTTGTCTCGCCGTCGGACAGGTTCTCAGTCCTCGACATCGGTGCAGCGTCGGGTGACTCAGGTAAGCTAATTGTTCGAAGGTACGCCAACTCGTCAGTAGTGTCACTGGATCGACAAATGTTACACCTGCGGACGGCATTGTCCCCGCGCGTCGTTGCCGACGCATCCGCCCTTCCGTTCAGCGAGCGTAGCTTCGATTTTGTGCTCTGTTCGCTGCTGCTTCACCACTTTTCTCACGATTCTGCGGTTGCATATGTGACGCACTTTCAGCGATACGCGCGACGAGCAGTTATAATCATAGATGTTGAGCGCCATCTTGCTGCTTATATTTTCTTGCCGCTGACTCGCCTTGTTTTTCGTTGGAGCGACCTCACGGTGCACGATGGCTGTGCCTCCGTGGCCGCGGGCTTCAAACCCAGCGAGCTGGTCCGAATCGCTGAGCATGTCGGTGCGAGAGGCGCAGTCGTTTGGAGACATTGGCCATGGTTTCGAATGTCCGTTGTGATTCCGGCTCGCCTGGAGATGGACCCGACACGTGGGCCGCATGTCCGTTGAGTCTGGGGCTATTGAGATACGCCTACCGTTGACTTGTTGCGGTCCGGCACAGAGATCCGCAATGATCATGGGATTTTGCCTTTATTTCCTGCTCCTAAAGTGGGTCTTCTCGGGGGACAAGATCGAAAGGCTCGTTCAGTGAGGAAAGGTCATTTAAGAGCGGGAAATCAAACACGTGCGGAAAGGAGCCTGCGTCTAGCTCCTCCAGCAGGGACGGGGGCAGGTCTCGCTAAGCCTTCTCGGAAGTTGGCAATACTTTGGGTTTTTCGGCAAATAGTAAATTGTATAGTGAATGCTAAATCTCGAAAGGTATCTGCACCCGCCCTGGTCTATTCACCATCCACAAATCACTCCTCATCATTCACTTTTTACGATTTACTATTCTCTATTCACAATTTACCATTCATCAAGATGGATGAGTGTCCCAACACGCAGAGCGAATCGCTCGCCTCACTGCTGCAAAAGGCATTCGGCTTCCCTTCCTTTCGCGCCAACCAGGAAGCCGTCTGCCGGGCTGTAATCGCCGGCCGGGACGTGCTCCTGGTCATGCCCACGGGGTCCGGCAAATCTCTCTGCTACCAACTTCCAGCCCTTGCGCGCGGGGGCACGGCCCTGGTCATCAGCCCGTTGATCGCCCTGATGGACGACCAGGCATCCAAGCTCGCCAAACTCGGTCTCAAAGTGGCACGCGTCCATTCCGGGCTGGACCGCATGACCTCCCGCCAGTCCTGCCGGGACTATCTGAGCGGCGGGCTGCAATTCATGTTCATTGCCCCGGAGCGGCTGCGGGTCACGGGGTTCGCCGAGATGCTCGCCAAGCGCAAGCCCACGTTGATCGCCATTGACGAAGCGCATTGTATCTCGCAATGGGGGCACGACTTCCGTCCCGATTACCGCATGCTGGGCCAGTACCTCCCGGCTTTGCGTCCCGCGCCGGTGGTGGCGCTCACTGCCACGGCAACGCCCATCGTGCAGAACGATATCATCCACCAGCTTTGCCTGCTCGAGCCGGCTCGATTCATTCGCGGCTTTCGCCGCGAGAATCTTGCCATCGAGGTAGTGGAGGTGCCGCGACCCAGCCGCCCCCGGCTCACTTGCGAGCTCCTCAAGGACCCCGCGCGGCGTCCGGCCATCGTTTATGCGCCCACCCGCAAGGAGGCCGAGGCGCTCGCCAGCGATCTGTCACGGCTTTTCCCGGCCGCCGCCTACCACGCCGGGCTGGAATCCGATCAAAGGGAGCGCGTGCAGAGGGCCTTTGTCGATAGCAGGATCGAGGCGGTGGTCGCCACCATCGCTTTCGGCATGGGCATCGACAAGCCGGACGTGCGCACCATCATCCGCACCGCGCTGCCGGGGAGCATCGAAGCCTATTACCAGGAGATCGGACGCGCCGGCCGCGATGGGAAGCCCAGCCGGACAATCCTCATGCACTCCTACGCCGACCTGCGGATACACGAGTATTTCTTCGAGCGCGATTACCCCCCTGTGGAAAGTCTGGAGGCCATCTTCCAGCAACTCCGCCCCGAGCCCCAGCCCCAAGAGGCCATCCTCAACGGGTTGCGCATGGATCCCGAACTCTTCAACATTGCCCTCGAGAAGCTCACCATTCATGGCGGCGCGGCAGTCGACTTCGCAGAAAACGTGACCCTGGAGGGGCGGGACTGGCAGCGTTCCTATAACACGCAGTTGGAACAGAAACGTGCCCAACTCGACCTTGTGAGGCGCTACGCAGAAACACATCAATGCCGTATGCAGGCGCTGGTGCGCCATTTTGGCGATCTCGCTGACAGCATGCGGGCGTGTGGCCAGTGCGATTTCTGCGATCCCAGGCGATGCATCGCGCAGCGCTTCCGGGCAATCACCAAGGCCGAGCAACAGACTATGCACACGCTCCTCGACACGCTCCGCCACGCCAAAGGCCCATCCATCGGCAGATTGCACCGAGTATTGTTTCCAAACGAGGCCATGAGCAGAAATGACTTTGAGTATCTTGTCGGAGCGATGGCAAGCGCCGGGTTGGTGCTCGTCGAGGACGCCACATTTGAAAAGGAAGACAAAATCATATCCTACCGGAAAGTCTCCCTGACCCAAGAGGGTCGCAAACTGGGTGAACACACGCCGGTGGAGCTTCTTCTAACGGAAAGGTCAGAAGCTCGGGAGCCCGTCAAACCCAGGCGGCGCCCCTCCTCGCCCCGGCCGCCGAAGAGGCGGTTAGAGGGTGGCGACCAGCAGCGGGGTCCCGTTACCTTTTCACCAGAGCAAGCCGCACTCGAAGAGAAGCTACGTGCCTGGCGGCTCGCGGAAGCGAGGAAGCTCGCACTTCCGGCCTTCTGCGTCTTCAGTGACCGGACCTTACGCGCCATCGTGCAGGCGCACCCGGCCACTTCCGACGACTTGCTCGCAGTCGAGGGGATCGGACCCGCGAAAGCTGAGAAGTTCGGGCCAAGCATCCTCCAAATCTGCCGCTCAAGCTCACCCCAACCCAAGGGAAAACATGACTTCTGAAAAGCGACGAGGGCGCATTGAACCCGAATTCATAAGTTGAACGAGGTTCCTGGTTTTCATGGAATGGAAAAACCCCTCACCCGCCCTCCTCCTTCGGGCACCCTCTCCCCAGGGAGAGGGCTGTCATTTCTGGTGCGCGTTGAGGTTAGGAAGACTCCCCTCTCCCCCAAGGGGGGTGAGGGGAAAACACGATCAGTTCACTATTCACCATTTACAATTCACTATTCATACAGACACTTTGCCTCTTGCAGGGGGAGCGTGCTGGGAGTATCTTCCATGGTGGGGGAAAAGTGTTAGACCTCAAGTCAATCAACTCAAATAAAGTGAAGAAGAGGAGGCGTACTATATATGCCAATCAAGGCTATAGTCGAGAAGAACGCATATGACGCGGCGATGGAGAACTTTGACCTCGCGGCAGAGGCGCTCGAACTCGACGATAATGTTCGAAATATGATCAAGTATCCTGAAAGGATACTGACTGTTCACCTGCCGGTTCGGATGGACAACGGGAAGATTCTGTGTTTTCAGGGGTTCCGCGTTCAACACAGCACAGCGCGCGGCCCTGCCAAAGGGGGAATCCGCTATCATCCCAATGTAACGTTGGATGAAGTGAAGGCCCTCGCGACCTGGATGACGTGGAAGTGCGCTGTGGTAAACATCCCGTTTGGGGGCGGGAAGGGCGGCGTGACTTGTAATCCGAAGGAGATGTCGCAAATTGAGATCGAGCGACTCACTCGCCGATACGCCAGTGCGATTCTTCCCCTTATCGGGCCGGCCCAGGACATCCCCGCGCCGGACGTCTATACCAATTCGCAGGTCATGGCTTGGATCATGGATACCTACAGCATGACCAAGGGGTATCCAATTCCAGGGGTGGTCACGGGCAAACCGATCGCCCTGGGAGGCTCGCTGGGCCGCAACGAGGCCACCGGGCGCGGCGTGTTCAATACTCTCGAGTCGGCGTGCGCACACTTGGGAGTTCCGATGAAAGGGGCGAAGGTTGTCGTCCAAGGGTTCGGCAATGCAGGTTCAATCGCGGCGCAATTGCTGGACAGCAATCAAGCTTACGTGATCGCGGTCAACGATTCGAAAGGCTGCATTTATAACCGGGATGGCGTTGACATTCCGAAATTGATCATGCATAAAGAGAAGACCGGCTCGGTTGTCGGGTTCCCGGCTTCTGAGTCCATAACTCCGGAGCAATTATTGTCCTTGGAGTGCGACATCCTGGTCCCCGCCGCGCTGGAAAACGCCGTCCAAGGCGCGAACGCCCCAAGCGTCCGTGCGAAGATTATCGCGGAGGCGGCCAACGGCCCGTTGACCCCCGAAGCGGACAGAATCTTGGAGGCCAAGGGCGTTTTCATCATTCCAGACATCCTTTGTAACGCCGGTGGCGTCACCGTCTCCTACTTCGAATGGGTCCAGGACGAACAGCACCTGTTCTGGGAAGCCCAGGACGTTTACAACCGCCTGGAGCGCGTCATGAAGACGAGCTTCAATGACGTGTTGAAGATTCACCTGGGTCACAAAGTTGGAATGCGAACCGCCGCTAATATGCTGGGCATCAGCCGCGTTGCCGAGGCCACCAGGCTGCGTGGCCTTTATCCGTAAGACAAAAGTCGTTTGATCTGGAGCCGGGAGCTGGATGGCAGCTCCCGGCTTTTCTTGTGTGGGAAAATGAAGTTCTTGGGGGGCGAAATGAAGGTTGGTGAAACAGACAAGGAACTGAGCGTTTATGAATCCATGGCGGTGCGATTTGACGTGGCAGCCAGCAAACTACAATTGGACGAGGGTCTGAAGAAGTACCTGCGTAGCCCAAATCGGGAACTCATCGTACACATTCCAGTGGCGATGGATAATGGGCAGCTCAGAGTGTTTGACGGCTACCGCGTGCAGCACAGTATCGCTCGGGGGCCTTGCAAGGGTGGCCTTCGCTACTCGCCGGATGTGACGCTGGACGAAATTCGAGGCTTGGCCGCCGAAATGACCTGGAAGTGCGCGGTCGTCAATATCCCCTTTGGAGGAGCCAAAGGCGGTGTTGTCTGTGATCCCTCCCAGCTCTCGATGGGGGAACTGGAGCGCATTACACGGCGCTACACGGCGGAAATCCTGGATTACATCGGCCCGGAGCGCGATGTGCCGGCGCCGGATATGAACACCAATGAGCAAACCATGGCCTGGATCATGGATACCTACTCGATGCACGTTCGCCATACGGAAACGGCGAGCGTCACGGGCAAACCAGTCGATTTGGGCGGCTCGCAGGGGCGGCGTGAAGCCACGGGCCGTGGCTGCATGATCGTTGCCGATCAAGCTCTGAAGCGTTTCGGATGGAAGCCCGAATCGACTCGAGTGATCGTGCAGGGATTCGGCAACGTCGGCTCGCAGGCTGCCAGCTTGATGCACGCGGAAGGTTACAAGATTATTGGCGTTGCCGACGTTGCGGGCGGGGTGTTCAATGCCCACGGGCTGGATATCTCTGCCCTTGTTAAGTACGTTACAGAAAATAAAACCGTGCAAGGCTTCCCTGGGAGCGAAAACATTGGGGCCCAGCAAATCCTGGAACAGGATTGCGAAATGCTGCTGCCCGCCGCCACAGAGAGTGTCATTACCAGCAAGAACGCTCATAAAATCAAGGCGCGCATCCTGGTGGAAGGCGCTAACAGTCCGACCACTCCCCCTGCGGACGATATTCTGTTTGAGCGCGGGGTCTTCGTTATCCCCGATATCCTGGCGAATGCCGGCGGCGTGACGGTCTCCTATTTCGAGTGGGTGCAGGACCGGCAGGGTTACTTCTGGTCTGAAGAAACGGTCAACGACCGCCTGAAACAGATCATGGTCGCAGCCTTCAACGATACGGTTCAGTACGGAGAAAAGCACAAGGTCAACAACCGTATCGCCGCTTATATGCTGGCCATCGACCGCGTCGCCTTCAGCCTCAAACTGCGCGGAATATATGCGTGAAGGGGAACTAAAGGGGAGGAGATTTCCATTTGTCCCACTCTTCTCGCTTTTATTGAGGTGTCCGCGCCGGCGGGGTAGTTCTTGTTGGGAATGAAGGCTCGCACGGCATTCATCGTTCGTACACGTCGCGCCGGTGCGCGATGCGAGTGATACTGATTAGCTTCGCCGGGTCGTCGATGATGTAGACTTCGCGCCAGTCACCAACCCGGACGCGCCACTGATCTTTGTAACCTTTCAGCTTCTTGCATCCTGCGGGCCGTGGTGCAGCGCGCAGTACTTCCATTTTCTGGAGGACACGCGCTAGCATGTTATCCGGCAGTGCTTCCAGTTCCTTGCGCGCCGAAGGCTTGACCTCAATCGAGTAATCACTCACGCAACCGCCCACGTTTTACGAGGTCCGATTTGACCTTTGCAAGCGGTATCCCCTTTTCGTTGCGGCGCGATTCCGAAATCAGCCCGTCCCAAAAATCCTCTAACATCGCGCCGTATCTCTTCAGGTCAATCTGAACCGCCACCTTGCGGCCTTTCTCATCGGTTACGAACTGGATTCCGGTCATAGGAAGTGCTCTCCTTGGGTTCCTGTTCTCACTCTAATTTTGCCGCCGCTCCCTGTCAACCCAACAGTACAACATAAGGTCTTTCATAACGAACACGCGTGCGCTACGTTTGCTCCTCTATGCGTTCCCCTGGTATCCCCCCATTCTTCAAAATCCTCCGAATTCGCCGCAGAGCATCGATGCGCGAAACCGCGAAGAGGAAAGGGGCATGAGAAACGTAGTAAAAACTGTGAAATCCCTCCACAGCAAGGCGCCGCATTTTTTCTTGCCGTTGCTCGTCGCGCCTTAATCCGCTGCTGCGGTAGTCACTTTGATCAAGCGTAATCACGCACTCGGTTCCTTCCCGTAACTGGTTGATGATAGTCCCAATTGAGATGTGTGTGCGCCCCTCTGCCTGATTATTCGCACTTGGCAGTCTGATGCCGGTATCTGGATCGTTCAGAATGGAGAAATGACGTGGCGGTTGACCCTGCAGGATAGGTATTCTTGTGAGTTGGGTAAATTCCTGATAGAGATCGTCTGGAAGAAATCGCCGTTCTGCATAGAGAGGTGCCCAATCAGCAAGCAGCTCTTGCCACATACGCTTCACCGCGTCATATGAGTCTCCGAGATATGCGCGTTTCATGGATTCCTCTTCTTAGCCTGGCCCCCGGTTGAATCTGACCTGGGCAAAACCGGTCCTAGCCTGCCTAAGATGAAGCCGCCGCCGGCGAGCCGTGTTTCTCTATGTCACGACGCCAACGAATTCCCGGACGTCAACCTGAACGCCCGAGCGGGCGGCATGCTCTGCGGCGGCGAGGATTTGACGACTGACTTCTTCAGCGACGTAGGCCTCGCCGCAATTGGCGCACACTTCTGCTGGAACGGCCTTAAAGACCAGCGTCGTGGTTTCCCGTTCGAGCGTGACGGTCGTGCGGCCGGGCCGGGTCTCCCCACCTTTGCAGATGACGCACCTCATGCCTTTCTCCTCCTGAAATCCGCCTCCCATAGTTCGGGGTCCGGTTCGTAGACGGTAATCACAGTGATTTCATTGTCTCTCAAATTGTGTGCCACGACAACATGCACAGGACGCGCACCTCTCCAACCCAGAACAAGCCAGCTAGGGTAGGGCTTGTCATTCGGGTAACCTTCGATGATCTCCCCGCTTTCGATGACCGCCTCGACATCCTCGACGCCGAGTTGTCTTTCGAACATTCGCTGAAGCGCATGGACACTAAAAACGAGCTTAGTCGCCATAGCCGAAAGCCATCATTTTCTTCCGTATCGCATCTTTGAGTTGAATGCCGTGTCAACTCTCTACTCCCTTTCAGCCCCCCCGGCGATTCTCTTCTTCAGCTTTCCTAGGGTATCCTGGGCGACGGCGATTTGCCGGGCAACTTGCGGAGGAGCGGTTCCTCCCAGCACATTTTTGCGATCGACCGCGCTTTCGGGGGAAACTGCAACAGTGCGCAGTTTCGAGTCCCAGGAGGGTACGAAGCGTTGTGCTTCGGCAGCGCTCAAATCGGCAAACGTCCGCTCCTGGCCGGCGCAATATCGCACGAGCTTTCCCACCTGTTCATGCGCCTCCGCGAAGGGCACGCCGCGGCGCACGAGTTCGTCGGCTAAATCCGTCGCCGTCAGAAAACCCTGAGCGGTTGCAGCTTTCATTTTTTCAGGGTAGATGCGCAGCGTCTTGGCGACGCGGGAGGCAATGGTGAACGCTTCGCGCGTGGTATCGACACTGGAAAACAATGCGCCTTTATCCTCCTGCAAGTCGCGATCATAGGCGAGAGGAAGTCCCTTAACCAGCGCCAGCATTCCGGTAAGTCTGCCGAGGACGATCGCGGCTTTTCCCCGGATCAATTCCAACGCATCCGGGTTCTTTTTCTGGGGCATCAAGCTGCTGCCCGTCGCGTAGGCATCCACCAGTTCCACAAAGCCGAATCCCGGTGAGGAGTAAATGATCAGGTCCTCAGCCCAGCGGCTAAGGTGAACCATCATGAGGGAGCAAGCGAAGAGAAGTTCCGCGACGAAGTCCCGGTCCGAGGTAACGTCCAGGCTGTTCGAAGCGGCCCGCGCGAATCCCAGGTCGCGAGCCAGCCGCTCCCGGTCCAGCCGGTAGTCAGTTCCGGCCAGCGCTCCGGCCCCCATCGGCAGCTCGTCGGCGCGCTCCCGGCAGTCATTAAGCCGTCCGGCATCACGCCAGAACATTTGGAAATAGGCCAGTGCGTAATGAGCAAAAAGAATCGGCTGGGCAGGTTGAAGATGCGTGTAGCCAGGCATGACAACCCGGGCATTGCCGCGCGCCTGGCCGAGCAAGGCTTCGAGCATATCCGCAAGAACCCGCTCCAGGTCTCCGATCGCATCCTTGACGTACAGGCGCGCATCCGTCGCCACCAGGTCGTTGCGGCTGCGGCCGGTGCGGAGTTTGCCCGCCAGGGGGCCGATTCGCCGCTCCAGCTCCGCCTCGACCCAGGTGTGGACGTCCTCGCTCGATTGTCCCTGGGCCCAATGGGGATTCCGCTCCACGCTTCGCCGGATGGCCCCCAGGCCCCGCGCCAGCCGACGCCTTTCCGCGGGCTTGAACACACCCAGCCGGCCCAACTCCTTCACGC
Source organism: uncultured Acidobacteriota bacterium (assembly GCA_963832915.1). Lineage (GTDB taxonomy): Bacteria > Acidobacteriota > Terriglobia > UBA7540 > UBA7540 > CAVROP01. The sequence continues at coordinate 53,481 of CAWHWE010000037.1, read as the reverse complement.
AGGCAAGGTTGACGCGCAGGTCGTACAGAATGAAGCGCTGGTCCAGAGAAAAAGATTCGGAGAATTTCTCGAAGAGCGGATCGCGGCGGCCGGTGAAGCGTCCTCCCCAAAGCTTCATCTTGTTCTCCGTCCTGGCGTGGGTAATTCCCCTCCTTATTAAGGAGGGGTCAGGGGTGGTTGGCTGGCGCCGAAGATTGGACCACCACCCCCCATCCCCTCCTCAACAGAGGAGGGGAGTCGGCGGCTATCTGCGTACAGCGCGCTTCGTCTTCGCTGCCTTCTTCGCGGCGGCAAGGCGCAGCGGCAAGCCAAGAATATTGATGAATCCCTCGGCATCTTTCTGGTTATAATCCGTATTCATAACAAAGCTGCCGATGCTGGTATCGTAAAGGGAATTCGGAGAATGGCGGTCGAGGATGCGCAGGTTCCCTTTGTAGAGCCCCATCTTGACCGCCCCCGAAACATTTACTTGGGTGGTTTCGACAAAGCTATCGAGGGCTTCGCGTAAGGGCGTAAACCACTGCCCATAATAGAGCAATTCCGCATAGCGCAAGGCCACGTGTTGCTTGTAGTGGTAAGTCTCGCGATCCAGGCAGAGTGATTCGAGTTCCTGGTGCGCCAGCATGATGAGCGTCCCGGCCGGAGTCTCGTAAGCGCCGTGCGACTTGATTCCCACCAAGCGGTTTTCCACCAGGTCCGTCCGCCCCACACCATGCAAGCCGCCCAGGGCGTTCAAGGTCTCGACCAGGCGCACGGGGGCCAGGCGTTTCCCATTAACCGCCACCGGGACTCCCGCTTCAAAACCCAACACCACTTCCGCCTCCCGCGCCGGGGCGTTCTGCGGTTTGCGAGTGAGCTTCCAGGCCTCTTCCGGAGGCTCCCCGAGTTTGGTTTCGAGTGGCCCACCTTCGTGGCTCAAGTGCCACAAGTTCTGGTCGCGGCTGTAAAGGTCATGCTTGCTCACCGGGACCGGCACCTTGTGCTGGCGCGCATACTCCAGCGCATCTTCGCGCGACTTGATGGACCATTCCCGCCACGGCGCAATGACGCGCAGATGCGGCGCCAGGGCCTGGTACGACAGCTCGAACCGCACCTGGTCATTTCCCTTGCCTGTGCATCCATGGGCCAGCGCGTCCGCTCCGCATTGAAGCGCAATCTCGACCTGCCGCTTGGCAAGTACGGGTCTTGCCAGGGAGGTCCCCAACAGATACTTGCTCTCGTAAATGGCCCCCGCTCGAACCGCCTTCCAAACGTAGCCGGTGACGAATTCCTCCCGCAGGTCCTCGACGAAGACCTTCGAGGCTCCGCTACGCAGGGCCTTGCGGCGAAGCGCCGCGTAGTCGTCGCCTTGGCCCACATCCCCGACCATGGCGATAACCTCGCAGCCATAATTTTCACGCAGCCAGGGGATGATGACGGAGGTATCCAGCCCCCCGGAGTAAGCAAGAACAGCCCGCTTAACGGGCTGGTTGGAATTTCGAGCAGAAGTCATCTTTATTCGAACTCCCTTTCTGATCGGGAGATCTGGAGATCGGGTGAATGAAAACATCCTATCCCGCACCTGCTTCCTGTTCGCCCGATCACCCGATCTTTCTCATGCACCCACCAACGCCAGGATCTTCTTGCGGAATTGCGCCGCCTCTCGAGCGCTGGGAGTAGCCACGAAGACCGTGTCATCGCCCGCAACTGTCCCCACGACCTCCGGCCATTGCTGAGCATCCAGCACTGCGGCGACCGAGTGGGCGTTGCCCGGGTACGTCTTCAGGAGCACCAGGTTTGACGCCTGACGTGCATCTTGAAGAAATTCCTTGAGGATCACCTGCAAGGTGGGATGGACCGGCGCAGGAGGTTCCGCCGCATCCGGCAGGCGGTAACCCGAACGCGTCTTAACCAGACCCAATTCCTCAATGTCCCGCGACACCGTTGCCTGGGTCACGTGGATGCCGCGCCGCGCCAGCTTGCGGCGCAACTCGTCTTGAGTCACGACCGGATGGGCACGGAGAAGGTCCAGAATTTGGGTACGCCGGTAAAGGTTCTCCATGTAAGTTTATGCAGACAGCTTATAAATATACCAAATCCGGTCCCGCCGCGCAAGTGATCCGGAGATCGGGCGGATAAAAAACAACGTAGGGATAGGAAAATCAAATGAAGAACAACCACGGATCGGGAGAGCGGGTGATCGGGCGGAAAACGAACGCATCCAGAATTTCCTCTCCGTTCAACCGATTTCCCGATCAACCGATCTCCCGATCTGTTATTGGCGCGGCAATGGCATATTCATCTGCTGGGGCTCACCCTTGATGTGCGAGGTTTCGTTGCTGAGGACTTTCTCCAGCACCATGGTCATCTCCCCGCTGGACATCTTCACCATCCCGTAAGGAGAGACTTTGCTGGATATCCAGAGGTCCACGATCCCATGCGGCTCCTGCTTTCGGTAATGTTCACACTCAAAAGTGCCCGCAGGAACCGTGATAGTCTCGGACCCAACTTTCTCTCCCGGACTACTGTCGCTTTGTCCGGGCGCCTGCTGGCGCTGCCCCATACCCGGCATCATGCCCATGGGCATTTCCATGGGCGGACGGCCGGGCGGCTGCATGATCATCCGCTTGATCTGGGGCCTGTCGCCGCTCAGGACCAGGAGTTGTTTCATCACCGTTTCCCCGGGCATGCCAGCGCCTTCCGTGCGGATTTCCATCCAGTAGCCTATGCTCCCCTCCACGTCCTCTTGGCCCACGATGGCATAAGCAGATTGCATGGTCCGGTACTTCATGGTCATCTGGTACTGCGCTCCTGACCCGACCACCGGCTTGAATGCCCCCAGCATCCGGGGCATCTGCCGGCCCATGCCACCCCACACGCCCTGGGTCCACCCAGCAGTGGCAAAGCCCAATGCCAAAGCAATGACCATCGCTGCCATCTTGATCCGGCTCATCACTCACCTCCTCTCACCACCAACGGTCGGGAGATCTGGTAATCGGATGATCGCATGAACAAAGAAGAAAGCACCCCAAATCTGCTTCTTGTTCACTCGATCTCCCGATCATCTGTTCTCCCGATCATCCGATCAACTGTTCACCCGATCTGGTTCATCCCCCGTGCCCGCCGTAAGCCATGAAATTCTCTTTCTTGAACTCTTCCCATTGCTCAGGCCGGTACTGGTCCCTGGGGATAAACTGTTTGGTCCGAAAAGCAATGCCTAGTTTCGCCTCTTCCACGTCCGCGCCCTTCTGGGGAAGAAAGTCAAAGACGCTGCGGTTGGCGCCATAATACGCACACATCCAAACTCCATCGGGAGACTCCACCGCGTAGAGAGCGCACACCAAGGGTAAGGGCCGGGTAGCATCCACGGAGACTTTGACTTCCGCATCAATGATTTTCCCCCCTACGGATTGGAAAGCACCAGGGGATACCGCTGGAGCAGTTGTCATGGTTTGCCTCGTCAGCTATGCGTAGCCCAAGACCGAAAGATACATCCTGCCTTTGATTTCCGTCAATAGCAACGGTTGAGCCTCACCGATGGCGGAGGTCCCGGACCGCACACCCTAAATCTTAACTTAATACAAGGCGCCCCTTGGCCGCAATCAAAACAAGACTTTTTGTGTCCTCCGTGCCTTTCAAGCAATAACACAGAGCACACGGAGCATCTCAGCGACCTCTGTGTTGAGCCTTGCCAGGCACCGAGGACACGGAGCCCCGCTCCCGATCGTGCAGGGCGGAAGCGCTAACGACACGAGGAGAAATCTTCGCGGCGCAAGAAGAAGCTGGCGGCCGGTGCTGCACGGGGTTCTCACGCTGGCTCTCATGGGGCGGTGCGCGCAACTCGATCATTGCGCGGCTAGATCGATGACCAGAAGCCGGCCGTCCGTCTTCCAGGCGCCTCCAGTGGCAGTAAGGCCTTGACTGAGCGGGTCGGGGCGCGTCACCAGTTGCTCGGCAGTCACACGCCCGGTGACCCTGAGATCTGCGCCGACCTTGGCTCGCTCAGCGTCAAGGTCAGGGTCAATCGCATGGGAGACGACTCCCGGATGGAACGTCCAGGCCTGCGTCATGCGTGCCTGCTCCAAGCCAGATTACGCGGCCGTCCGGAGTTGTGGCAGCCGTCCGCCACAGGCGCAGGTGGTGCCGCTTCAAAAAAGTATTCAGCCCTTTCTCAAACGCCAGATCCTCACGGTGCCCAAACAGATAGAGGTCCGAAACAGGAGCCTGGCCAAACCCCTGATTGTCAGCCACGGCGCGCACCGTATCCCATACAGACTTACTCGTTTTCCTTTCCGCCTCGCCCCAGCCCGCCTGTTTGAACGCGTCGCGAATTTCTGAGATGTTCCCGATCACGACAAGGTTCAGGGGGTCGCCCGGCTTACCGCCCTTTCCTGAAGCTCGCTGCGGAGCGCCTTGCAGTATTCGCGCCACCGCATAAGGCACGCCGGAAGGGAGTTGACTAAAGGAGCCGGAGGAAGGCATTTCAGCCAGACTCAGAGGCTTGTCGAGCACCAGCGTCAGGTCCGTCCCACCGCCATAATTGATGGAGGTGTCGGATTTTCCAAAAGCTTTCTGTTCATATTGGGAGAGGTCGGCAGCTTGCCCTTCCAGCTTACCCAAAGCGTCCTCAAGGTGGCTCACGGGCAATTCGCTGGCCAGCACACCTTGTATGGTTCCATCCTGAAGGACTTTCTCACGCGCGTTCTCAACCTCAGCGATATGGCCCGCAAAGCTCACAGCCTGCTCCCCCGGAATTAGTAGTTTGTCGAAGCGAATAAGCAGGCGCGCGCGGTCAGTAGGACTTGAACTGGGTATCAACTTCGTAATCTGCCCCTGAACTTCCGCGCTCAGCGGAATCAAAACCCCTCCCGAGTGACCATCCACTTCGCGGATGATACGGGCTTTGACGACGTTGTGAAGGTGCGACCCGGTCGTGCTCACGGTCGCCTCCAGGCGAAGGTAAAGCGCGTACCCCGCCGGAATAGACTGGAATCCTGGCTTTGCCGCGGCCCCAGCCTGAAGCAAAGTCAAGCATGTCACTGCACCGGCTGCCAGGAAAGTCTGTAATCGAATGGTCAAATCTTCACCCCTATTGGATTTTGAGGGGACATTGGCGAGCAGGGTTGCATCTGACTCTGGGGTATTGAATCATTGAACCATTGATTCATTGATTTACTCCCCAATGAACAACGGCTTGAGGTGGCGGTCGAAGAGGTTTCCGGTCACATTCTTGGCAATTGTGGTTTCCATAACGGAGAGGAGGTCCAAGTAACGGCTTCCCATTCTCGCGGCCACCTTGAAGCCCACGTGGAGAAGTTGGCGCAGGTTGGGGTTGTAAGCCGAAGATTTTGGGTCATGACGTAAGGCGGACACAAACTGGTCCGACGACCACCCCCCCACCGACTCCGGAGCAGGCAGCCGGGCGGGGTCGATGTTGACCACGGCGGCATAGGGCGCGCACAATTGCTCGCGCTGGGAGTAGGCTTCGGCATATATCTCTTCGGCCAAGTCCAGCCCCTCGCCGCCGGCTTCCGCCAGACCGATCAACTCTTCCAGCCAGGTGGTGCCAGCAGTCTTCAAATGCACCCCCGCATCGAATTTCCTGAGCGTGCGGTGGATCGGCCCATAGAGCGAGAACTTGTCGCTCCCGGAATGCACGCTGAGTTTCAGGTTACTGGACATCCCGTAATGCCGGACGGCAAAGGCGATGGCGGCTACGTCATTGGAAAACTCTTCGGTAAATTTCGCCAAGTCGCCTGCATAATCCACGCCCTTGTCGAATCGGCCGGTGAATTTAGGGGCGATGGTCTGAATCGGAATTCCTTCATCCGCCACCGCAACCAGGATGATAAGCAGTTCAGCCGGCGTCTGAGGCGAATCGGTCTCGTCCATCGACACTTCAGTAATGAATTGCCCCTTACCCTTCTTCTCCTCGAGCCGGCGGTAAATACGGCCCGCCTCCTCAACAGCCGCAAGGTACTTGTTCGCAACCTGGCACATGAAGCCGCGATCGATGCGGAAAGGATGAGCAACACCGGGGATGAGCAACTCCCTCAGCAATTCCGCATGACGTTCCACGAACCCCTGCAACCGGGCGGCGTCGCAGGGCTGGCCAATCAAATCCGCCACGTCGATGGTGAAGAAATCGCAAGCCTCCGTGAAATTATCCACTGTCTTGAGATTGATGTGGTCTGCGTCCACATGGTACGGCTTGCTCCAGCCCAGCGTTTTCACCGCTTCCTCGGCCGCCGCGCGCGTGCTGGCAGGAGTGGAACCGATAATGGTATGTTCTCGGTTCGATTTGTTCCACACCGGGATGACCTCCACTCCCTGCTCGGCTGCCATGCTACAGGCTTGCAGTTGAGGCTTGGCTTGGTGAGCAAACCTGTCACCAACTCCGATCGAATACTTTGAAAGTGAAAGTGTGCCGCCCATGATTTCACCTCTTGCGAAACTCCACAGCCCAACGTACAGGCTGAGTCTTATCCTGCGAACTTCCTGCCTCCCAGGCACGCCGGTGTCCAACGGCCGTAGTCGGGAAAGTAGCGGCGATCCCGCGAGGCGGGATCGCCAAATGATGGCGTCCCGATAGGATCGGGACAGGTTCCCCCGCCTCCACATCAAATTGAACTACTTCCAGAAAGGCCTTGACATATCATACCAAATCAGTCAATCTTATAGGGACGAATCCTGACATACGAAAACTGATGAGATCCTTCGTCGTCGGCCAGTGAACCTGGCTGACCTTCCTCTCTGTGACGTTGGCGCGCAAATCTAATGCTATCAAATTCTCGATTGCTCTGATTGCGCGCCGACGCCTCGGCATCCTCGATTGTGCCCCGCTTCCTCACCAAGCTTGATGCAAAGACAGCCAGTCTCCTGTCACTGAAATAAGTGAACTAAGTTGGGCCGGGATTTGTCTAATATCCCGCTCGCTTCGCCGAGCGGACGTGCGCCGTCCAACCGTCTTGACTTACATCACGAACCAGTGGGACAGGAGACTAGTCAAAATCAGAACTCAGAATTTAGAAATCAGAAACTGAAACCGGCTCGAACGCGTTTAGCAAACTCGTCTATCGTTTGAGAGTCACCATCATATCAAACCGGGCGTCCACGCTAAGGCAGGAGCTTGAGTTTGATGTTGCGGAATTCGATTTGGAATCCTTCTGCTTCAAGACCCCAGTAGCCTTTGAGCACTTCAGGAACCGCGAATTCGCTGCTCACACCACCGTTGACCCTCAGAGTAATTTTCGGCCCTTGGCACCAAATCTCGTAGGTGTTCCACTCACCCGGCGGCTTGATGCGGTTCACTTTCGGTTTGGGACTCAACTTCACGGCGGTGAGCTTGCCGTCAACTAAGGTTTGGCCGAAAAGAAACCCGTCGTTTCCGGCCCCCACCTGTGCCTGGTGCCAAACGCGCCCGTCGGCGTCATTTCGAACGAAGACCCCGCTGTTATATCCTTTCAGCCCCTCGCGCTTGGTGAAGCGCCATTCCACGTGAAGTATGAGATTGGCGAATTCACGATCGTAGCGAAGCCATTCGTGACCGTGATCGCCATCGCAAATGATGATGCGGCGCGCCTTATCGAACCTCCACTGAGAGACGGGATCCAAAGCCTTGTCGGGCGGGATGGCAACCCGCGTCCAACCCTTGAAGGACTCGTCGGGCAGGATATTAATCCACCCGGAAGTATCGGACGCCAAGGCGTTCTCTGCCTGCACCCACGGTGTAGCCCAGAGTAGGCACGAGATAGTCATAATCAAAGCCCAGAGTGATTTCATATCCAACCCTCCTCGAATTCAAATTCCCAACCTTCAACGCACTTAGCCGATTCCGTCCTTGGGCGGAAGGAAGCCTGTTCACTTTCGGCTTTGTAGTTCTCGGGAACAGTATCCTTCGCCATGCCAGCCAAGCGCTCATAAACCGTACGAGCCTTGTCGTAGAAATTCCCCAAGTCTAATTTTCATTCATCGCGTTACGGCGAACGAGTACTCGCCTGAGTCGATAGTCACCAAGGCGTGTTTGCCCTCGATGCGCAGAAACTTCACGCCGGGCGCCTGGGCGAGAGGCTTCCCGCTCTCCGTGATCGCTGCGGCGCTCCCCGCCGGAAGATAAACAGTTGCCGTGGTGTTCACCGGAATGCTCACGCGCAGCGCCAACCGGTTGGCTTCGCGTTTCCAGTCGCTGACGATTGGGCCGCGAATCGAATCATATCTCGCCCTCGCCCAGGCCAGGTTCCCCAGCACCGGCCGGATGATCACCTTCTCAAAGCCCGGACCCGATGGGTCGGCGCGGATTCCAGCGATCTCCCGAAACAAGAAGGAACCGATGCAAGCGCCGAAGGGATGATGGCGCGAGCCGGAGATGTTGTCGAGCGCTTCTCCCATGGTGCTCCATCCGTCTGCAATCATCTGCAAGAAGCCGGGCACGTCCTCCTGCATGGCTACGGTATAGCCCAAGTCTTCATAGCCCCAGTCCGGCAGGCTATGAAGCATGGGCATGACACCAACGAAGCCGGTGGTCATATGGTCCTTATGCTGGTGGAGGTCCTCAATCAGGCGCGCGAGCACCAGAGCGCGCTTGTCCTCCGGAACCATCCCGAGATACAACGGCAACACCTGGCTGGTTTGGGAGTTGGGGGCGTAGAGCCCTGTCTTGGGGTCCAGGAAATGTCGGTTGAAACTGGCTTTGATTTGTTCCGCCAGTTGCCGGTATTTCCGCGCCTCATCGGGTTTCCCAAGTAGTTCTGCGGCGCGCACAACCGCCATGGCGCAGAAGTAATAGCCTGCGGTTGAGGTCTGGATGATCGGCGTGCGCTTCGGCCGGCCAGGCGCGCCGATTTCCAGCCAGTCGCCCAGCCACCAGTCAACCAAGTAGTCCTTGGCCGTGCTGCTCAGGTAATCCACCCAACGTTTCATGGGCTCGTAGGCTGCTTCGAGCGCGCGCCGGTCGCCGTAGTATTCGTACAGTTTCCCTGCCACGTACGGAAGCGTCCCGCCCCACCAGGGGTCAGAGTAATCGGGAGGCGCGCCGCCGGGCTTGGTGCGGCCCCAGCCGCTGGTGGGGACAATAGGCGGCACATGGCCATTGGCTTCCTGCGCGTCGATCATGTCAAATAGGTAATTGGTGTAAACGGGGGCGGCGCGGAAATTGTAGACGGCGGCTTCCATGGTGTTCAGGCCATCCTGGGTCCAACCCATCTTCTCGCGCGTGGGTTCCTCGCCGGGCATGCTGTGCGCGGAGTTGCTCAGGGTGCGGCGCAGCGCCTTTTCAAGCTTGTCGATCTTGGGGTTTGAGCAGGAAAACTCTCCAGCCCCCTCCCAGTCAGTGTGTACGCCGTACGCCACCAGGCTCGAGAGCGCGGGTTTACGCTTCAGCCCCGTCACTTGCACGTAGCGGAAACCGTGATAGGTGAAGCGCGGCTCGAACGCGCCCTTGCCCTGTCGGTCAAGGATAAGCTCGTCGGTCTGGTAACGGCCGAAGGTGTGGCTATGAGAGTGCGTCATGTCAAGCGTGCCGTCAGGCTTGAGCACCTCATTATACTCCAGCGTGACTTTCTGGTCTGGCTCTCCCGAAGCCTCGAAACGCGCCCAGCCGGTGAGGTTCACACCCACATCAAACAGGTAAATCCCTGGTTTCGATTCGGTCAGCTTCACCGGTTTCACAGTTTCCGTGATGCGAATGGGCGGTTCCATCTGCGCGCTCAAGCGTCCCTTCGGAGCTTGAACGGCCACCGCGGGCTTCCAGTCGGAATCGTCGCGTCTCGATTCATTCCATCCCGGCTTTTCCAGCCCGGCGTCATAAGTTTCACCGGCGCGGATGCAGTTAAAAACCAGCGGCCCGAAGGACCATTTCCAGGAAGTGTCCGAGGCAATAGTCTCACGGCTGCCGTCGGCGTATTCGAGGTCGATGTTCAACAGGAGCCTGGGAGTCTGCCTCCAGGGCGCTTTCTCAAACCCGAAGAGGTCAGGGGTAATCGGATGATACCAACCATTGCCCAGTACAACACCCGCAGCATTAGCTCCCGGCAAGAGCAGCCCGGTCACATCGTAGGTGACATATAACACCCGCTTGTCATAGTCGGTGAAACCCGGATCGAGCACGTGGTTGCCCACCCGCTTACTGTTTAAGTAAAGCTCGTAATATCCCAGGCCGGAGATGTAGGCCGTGGCGCGGGTGGGGCGTTTGGACAGCGTAATCTCGCGCCGCAAGTAGACGGCATGGGGATCGTCTTGGCCGGTTTCAGCTCCAATCCACTGCCCTTTCCAGTCGCCGGCGCTCAGCAATCCCATCCACCAGCGCGCGGGTTCGCTCCAGGCCGACGCCCGCCCCTGCTCGTCCCACACCCGCACCTTCCACCAGCAGCGCAGGCGCGACTGGAGCGGCTTCCCGCTGTAGGGAAGCTGGGCCGACTGATTCGATTCTATCTTGCCGCTGTCCCAGAGGTCGGCTTGACCGGCGCGGAGTTTGGCGTCACTCGTAGCCACAAGGAGTTGGTAGGCCGTCTGCCTGCGCCCCCGCTCACCAGGATGTGATTCGAGGATCCAACTCAGACGCGGTTGTACGGCGTCAATCCCCAGCGGGTTCACCAGGTATTCGCAGCGGAGCGAAACCGGACGCAATAGGGAAGCAGACGTTTCTCCCCCCAGATTCCCATTGACCAGGAAAAGAAGAATAATCGCCACCATCGTTCGTTCAATACTGTGAGAGCACTTCATCAAGTAGGGCATGTGACTTCCTTCTGTGCTGCTAATCACGAGTTTCTTCTGGTGCTGCGTAGATATCTCCTCGTGTCGTTTGCGCCTCTGCCTTGCGATCCGTCAACCGACAGATGCAGGGTCTCCGTGTCCTCGGTGGTCAGAAAAGCTTCAACACGGAGGTCACTGAGGGGCTCCGTGTGCTCTGTGTTAAGGCTTGAGAGGCACGGAGGACACGGAGAGTCTCGTTTCGATTGCGGCCAGCAGGCCTCGCTTTGCTTCCATTCGCCCGCGCCTTTCTCGCCATTATTGGCACTCTTCAGCAAGCGCGGGCCGCAGGCGCAAAAATCTCGCCAACGCCACCCAAATGCCGCCCGCAGTTTACCACTTCCGCCTTGCCAAAACTCTTACATCGCGCATTCGCCGTTTGGGGCGGATCCATTTGGCATCGCTTGTGCCAGTTCAAAGCGCTCATCGTAGCGCCCGGCTCTAGCCGGGCACTTCCCAGCTTAGCCGGGTTTCCCGAAGACCCGACGTGCCGCGCTAAAGCGCTCCTCTTCGAGGTTGAAAGGCGCATATCCACTCCCGCGTGCGCGGGGGTGACAACGAAAGGCCCGGCTGCCCGCCTGTGACCACATCCCTGCGGCGGGTCTTTTGCCCGTGGTATAGTCAAGCATTAAGGAGCTTCGCTATGCTAGCCGTTCGTCTTCCAGCTTCCATCGAGAAGCGTCTTGAAAAGCTGGCCCGACGCACCGGCCGCACGAAGGCCTATTACGCCCGTGAAGCCATCCTCCAGCACCTGGACGATCTCGAGGACGTGTCGATGGCGGAACGCGCCCTGGAGCGAATCCGCAAGGGTGCAGAGCGCACCATCCCACTCGAGGACGTCATAAAGCGCCATGGCGTGGAAGGTTGAGCTGTCTCTCCAGGCCGACCGGGAACTGGGTAAACTCGACCCGCAACATTCGCGGCGTATCGTGAAGTTTCTTACTGAACGACTGGCCAAATCAGTCAATCCCCGCACACTTGACTTGCAAATCGAGTGGCAGTTTAATTGAGCCATTCCGGTCGCTCGCTTGAGGGTTTCCGGAAGGCCGGGCGTAATGAGCTATGCCATCGCGCACCGACCGGAGTCCGCAGCACAACGGACCAACCCCTCAGCTTGGCCGTTAAGTGTCCTCTCGGCGTTCGCTTCTGTCAAAAGTTCTATGAAAGAGCCATGACAAATGAGCGTGGCTGACGGAAGATTTCGGGCAAGGAGTAGGAAGGATGGAGGGTCGGTATTGTCAGGCTTTGGATTTATCGCTTTCTTGCCAGGATTGATCTGGACTGAGGGGAGCGAGTTTGGGTCGCCCCCCGATCAATCCCGGCCCCAGTGTCGGCGCTCAGGTCGCATCCCTGCGTAGCCCTATCCTCCGCCCTGGCCGGTAGGAAGTTTACCTCCGCTTGGAGTCAGGCGGCGAGAGCGAGTTCGAGGATCTTATTCCATTTACCTTGCAGCGTGGTGACCGAGCTAAGTTCTGGCAAGGGGACAGGAACCCGGTAGCCCAAGGCCAAGTGAGGGCGCAGGAAGTTGTAGTGGGTGACAAACAGGGTGGTGAGCGCCACGGCGCCATTCTGAGTAGCGAAGCCACAAGCAGGGCGCACGTGGTACTTGTAGGTGCGATTGAGGCGTTCGATGAGTTGCTTGAAGGGGCGAAATTGGGTGGAGACGGCGTCGCGATTTTCCAGGCCGATCACCTGGCGCAGGGTATGGGCGGGTTGGGAAGGGGAGCGGTGAGCGTTGAGGAAGTGCACGCCGGCTTGATAGGCAGGGTTGCCGTCCGTGATGAAACGCAGGGAGTGATCTTCCGACAGGGTGCGAGCGGCTTCGCCCAGAGCCACGGTGGCGGCCAAGGCGTCGCGCTCCGCGGCCACGTGATAGGACGTGATCTGGTGTTGTTGGGGATCCAGGAAGAAGAAAGTGTATTGGTGCTTGCCGGCGACACGAATGTAGGTCTCGTCGCCAGTGGCGGTGGGGCTGAGCGGGGCTTTGTGGCGCAGGTTGAAAGCGTGGCAGTAGTAGGCGGCGCCCTGAGCGTAGTTGAGGACGGACTGGTAGCTGAGGGGCACGCCGAAGACTTGACGCAGGACCTGAGCGGTCTTGCGGGCGGAGAGGGCAAAGGAGATGTGGAAGGCCAGGACCAGCCCTAAGAGGTCGGAAGAACGATGAATGCGGGTCAGGTGAACGCTAGGCCGATGGGGAGCGGAAGGGGCGAGTTGAGCGGGTTGAAAGTGGTATTGGCGATATTGGTAGCGCAGCTTGAATTGCGAGAGGCGGAGCTTCTGGAGCAGCTTCTCGTTCCACTGCAAAGCATGTTGCTCCTGCAGGTAGCGAGGGCAGCGGTCGCAAGGGCACTTGTAGATGGTGCAGTCGGGACGCTGTTTCCAGCGGTAGAGGGCGCTGTGGCAGTAGGGACACCAATAAGGAGTTTTCCTGGGGCGATGACGGGGAGGAAGCTGGGACAAGCGGCGACAGACTTTGCAAAGCAGTTGGCTGGCTTGGCGGCCATCGTTGAGGTAGAGGAAATCACGAGGCGCACCGCAATGAGCACAGCGACAGTCGGCAGGCGGGGTGCGTGTGCCCTGTCGCCGCACGGGAGCCAGGGGTCGGCCATGCCGCTCTTGATAGCGATCACACAACTGCTGCCAGTCCAGGGTGGGCTGGGGAGGAGGAGGCGCAGGAGGCTGAATCAGAGGGGTTTGAGGATCGACGTAAAAATCGCGGTAGTGAGGATGCTGCTGGCGAAAATCGTCGCGGGGATGGAGTTCGGGTTCGCGCCCGGTGAGGACCTGCTGCAGTTGCTCGATGAGGTCTTGCAAGTCCTGGCGAGTAAATTTCCGGCAGAGCCAAAGTACCAAACGTGTTATCTTACCCATGGCGGTGAGTCTCTCGGGAACCTGGCGGGTTCCCTGAAGGGTGGTTTTGGAAAGAGAGACTTCACCGCCTTTTTGCTTATTCAGTCAAGCCCGATTCCGCAGCCGGACTCCGCGCCCCAAACCAATCAGACCAACCGCCGTGTCACGCAAGGCAGGGGGAGAAACCAGAAATACCAACTTCCCCCGTCGTTCCAACAGATTATCGCTTTAAAGAAGAGAAGTTTTTGACAGAACGCGGCGTTCTCGCAGGAGGTTGTTTGATGAAGCTTACCGCAATTATCGAAGCTGAAGGCGATGGCTATGTGTCGCTGTGTCCGGAGTTGGATATTGCGAGCCAAGGGAACAGCATTAAACAGGCCCGGGACAATCTTCGGGAAGCGCTGGAGTTGTTTTTCGCGAGCGCGTCTCCCGAGGAGGTAAAGCAACGCCTACGCAGTGAGGTTTATGTGACACAAGTGGAGGTGGCCACTGGGTAAGCTCCGTGTCCTCTCAAGCAAAGAGGTTTGTGCGATTGTGGGGAGGCACGGCTTCTGCGCGGGTCTTTGGCGCGCTAGGCTGGCGCGGCGCCGTAGTCTTTGATCTTCAATAGCTCACCGCCCCGCAGGGCGGACTGGTGTGCGACGATACCTGGCAGTGTGAAGGCTATGGCCTCGTAGACATTCACGGTGGGCCAGCGGTCTTCAACGATGGAACTGATGAACTCGTGGGTCAGAAACGTGTGCGAGCCACCGTGACCGGTTTTCACGCGCATGGAGGGTGGCAGGACTTCCCAGTGGGTCGGCTCTTTGTATCCCTCGATTTTTACCGCCCCCTCCGGATACCCGTTCGCGTCAATCACGGTCTTGCCTTCTTTGCTGATCTGTATCGCCGTGTCCGGCGACCCTTCCGGCCGTTCCATGATGTAGGACATCAGGTTCCCGTAGATGCTTCCCCGCTCGGTCCCACCCGCCGCCACATGCCAGAAGACTGAGATCCGGGAACTGTGCCCTCCGGAGGTCTTGAAGAATCCCGTTGTATTCCAGAAAGGATTTCCGTATTCGTTTGTGGCGAGCACCTGGTGCCCGTCTCCCCAACCGACCGCCTCGACTTCTGCCAATCGCTCGCCGGTGATCGGAACCACGATACCCACGCAATGCGTGGGGTAATGCATGGGTGGGAAACCGTAGCGCCAAGTGGGAAACCCTTGCTCGTCGAACATCAGAGGAATCAACCCCTCGTGATGATATTCCGCCTCGGTGTAAAAGATGGCGCCAAACTTTCCTTGATGCGCCCACTCGCGGCAAGTGATGACCTGGGGCCGGTAGTAGCTGGTCTCCGCCATCATGTACTTCATTCCCGTCTTCTTGACGGTTTCCAGCAGCAACTCCAGTTCCACAATCGACATCCCCGCCGGGACCGCGCTGATGACGTGCTTGCCGGCTTTCATTGCTTCCGTCACCATCCAGACGTGCAGGGGCGCGGGGGTGAAAACCGCGACGGCGTCCAATTCCGGATGTTTGAGGAATTGGCGGAAATCCTTGTACTTGCTGGCCTGCCCATAGACTTCCACCATGTGCTTCAGTCGATCCTCACGCAGGTCGCAGACTGCGGTGACTTTGCAATTGGGGTCCAGATGCCATTGGAAGGCGGAACCAAAGTTCCCACCCACAACTCCTATCCTGACAACTTTATCGCTGGGCGTTCGGAGAGAAACTCCCCCCACCGCCGTGATCCCCGGGACTGCTGACGCGACAGCCGCTGCTCCCATCCCCTTCAGGAATTGCCGGCGCCCAAGATAACAGGGATTAATATTTGACATGAATTTTCCTCCGATTCACGCCGCGAGTTCCCGCACCAGACCCACGTTCTCGCTGATCTGGTCGGTGTAGCGCGGATACATTCCGACAATGACGCCGTCGCTGGGCTTGATGTTTTGAAAGGCAAACTCGAAGGCCTTACGGACATCTTCCGGCGTGCCGCATCGCCGCCCCGCCGCCAGGATCTTGAAACCCAGGCAGGGCTTGCGGGTGCGTCGAATCATCTCGCACATGCGCGGCGGGTCAGTGGAAAGGTAAGTTTCCCCGACCGGGATAACGCCAATTTCCTTCTCGAACTCCTCCGGGCGGCGCGACTCGCGGTAGAAGCAGGTCATATAGAAGTCGTTGCTCCAGCCTTTTTCCTCGACAGCTTCCACGACACGAGGATTGTGTGTCGAGATTCCCGCCAGCAGGCCCAGGTCGTGGACCGCGTTAATGAAGGTCAGGATGCGGTCGAGTTTGCCGTCGCGGTAATACACGTCGGTGGTTTCACCGTGATGGACCATGCCAAGGGGTCTCTCCGTTTCCGGAATCGACCGGCATTGGCTTATGACATCAGGAGAGCCGGCGGATGTGCTCCTATGCTCCAGATCGGCCAGCCAGAGCCAGTTCATCTTCCACCCGGCTTCACGCAAGAGCCTGAAGAAAGGCTCATTGTAGGAGGTCTGCCACGTGTTGATGCCTGCCTTCTGGCAGTTGAGCAGAAATTCAATTTTGCGCTCATCGGTGAAGTACTCCGCCATGAGTTGATTGAGCAGCCGGTTAAAGTGCGAATATCCATACAGGGGATTGCTCCCGGCAATAAGCCTCGTCACACGGTGCGGCCCCAGGGCTACCGTCGGCAAGGCAGCACCCGGTCCAGCGCCAGCCAATGGAGCAGCCATCAGGCCCGTCGCCATTGCTGTCGCACCTTGTAGGAACTCGCGCCGGCTATGAGCGCCAGCCACGCGGCATTGCGTGGGCAATCTTCTTTTCGTCATAGAACCTCCCAGTTCACCGTCTTAACTTCCCATTCGAGCTTTTCCTTGGCCCCAAAGCCTACGCCCACAGCCCTGGCGATTCAAGCTCAAATCGGACAGACTTCGGTGGAGGGGCGATTTGGCGTAGCGCCGTCCACTTAAGGCGGGGTCAGCATTTTGGGGCTGTGCCGGGCTGAAGCCCGGCGCTCGAGTTTCTACATCCTCCCCTCTCCCCCTTGGGCTGATCATTACCCATATCTTCGGCTGGATACGAGGGGTGCGAGCGCTACTGCTGCCAAAACGAGCCCCGAAGGGGCGGACTAGCAGAGCCCAGGCTGGCGGCCTGGGTCCAAGAATTCGTCTTTTTCTTGGCGGTAAGCCCTGAAAGGGCGAATAGCATTGAGGGAGACACGCGGACGGCCGCCTAAGCCCGGTCGGTGGATTCGTTACGCCCTTTCAGGGCTTGAAAACCGGAAATAGGGCGACCTTTCTGACCCAAGCCGTTGGCTTGGGCTTTGCTACGTCGCCCCTTTGGGGCTGAAAGCATGCATCCCGCGGAGCTCCCGGTGTCCCGTAAAATGTGGGACATGCCCAGCCCCCAATGGGGCAAAGGCGCCAGAATAAGGTGTGTTCAATTGGCCCTGAAGGGGCCTACAGTGAATAGCCGCAGGTTTTAACCTGCGGATAACCGGGGAGCATACAGCATCAGGCAACCCCAGCGGGGTTGCCCGATTAAGGGTCGGCCCCTCCGGGGCCGGAATGTTCGTTTGGCTTCTCTTTCCGTAGGTTTCACCTACGGCTACTCATGGTATCCCGCTTCGCGGGACGGAAATAACACCTTATTCTAGCGCCCATGCCCCGAGGGGGAGAGGGCAAGTCGCGCCAGGCCAGAAAATCTCAACATAAAAGTAGAAACTCCAGTGCCGGGCTTCAGAGTCTGTGTGAAAACTCGTGTCTGGCATTGGCTTGGCTGGACCCCCGCTTCCGCGGGGGTGGCAGCGCTGGATTTAGGGGCTCTATTCCGACCTGTCATTCCCGCGAAAGCGGGAATCCACGAGTTTTCACACAGACTCTGAAGCCCGGCGCTACAAGACCAGAATGAGTCTCTCCCCGGACTTTCTGTCTCTTGACAAGCGAACATAAGTAGGCTACAATGTTGCGTTGGACAGGTGAGGAAGTCACGACCTGCCGGGGACGCTATGCCGAAAAGCTATTGCCGCCTCAACCCACTCCCCAGAAAGCGCCATGCGGCACCAAAGCCTCGCAAGTTCGCCTCCCTGCGCGACGGACAGAAGGTCTGCCGTATGAGGGAGCGCAAGAAAGGGAATTCTTCAAAAATGACAGAACGACGCGGGAATGTCTATGAAAACAAAGGACCGCTCGGGAAGTTTTGGAAAAAAACGGGAATGTCACAGAAAAAAAACACTTTCCGGTTTAATCCGGTAATGTTATTGAAAGTAAATGAGTTATACCATGCAATCGCAAGTTCGAGTTCCAGGGCGCCGCACTAACGCGGAATTAAATGGCAACTCTGTGCAAGTCTGGAGTAGCCACCTGGGCGCATCGAGTCTACGGGGGGGAGGGCGTCTTACGGGGTTGGGGTTCCGCTTTCTTTTCGGTCTTGCTTGCGGCCTTTGTCTCTCCGCCCTGAAGGGGTTTTCGGTTGTCAGTTGCTTCAGGTTGACCTTTCTTTTGCCGCCGTCCATGAAACTCCACAAAGGTGTTCTTCATTGGCTTGGCCGGACCGCTTTGCCCGTTCAAGGCGCTGCCCAATTGGCTCTGGCATCCGGCCAGGTTGGTTTGTGCCAAATAAAGGGCTTGGTCAGGGTTGCGCAAGAGATAAGCGATGTAGGGTTGAAGCGCCTGTTGCAGGTCGAAGAGTTGATCGCCGGCCTGGCTGTATTGCGCGCCCAGGCTGGGATTCTCGAACTGGCTGGCGGCGCGGCCGATGCCATCCAGACGGGGCAGCGCCGCGTTTATTGCGGTGTAGGTCTGGAATCCGAAGTACATGCCATCCGGTCGCTTTTCAAACTGCGCGCGCCATTCCTCCAGCCCCTGCAGCGCCCCGTGAAGATTCTCCAGCGTCTGGTTGAAGGAATTGCGGGTTACGTTTGAAATCTTCCACTTTTCCGGGTGCACCTGCGCCAGGAGGTCGTTGATGCGATATTCCGCAATCCAGATCTTATGCGCCAGGGCTTTCACCTGGGCCGGTTCCATATATCCCGGGCCATTGACTGGCTGGGAAGTTTGGGCGGGTTGGGGAGGAGAAATGGTCACCGTGTCAGGGACAGACTCCGCTTGACCGCCGCCGGATTGCTTGGGCAGTGTCTGGCCTTTCACCGGTTGCTGCGCCAGCCCCGAAGGAACGCAGATTCCGAGGAGAAGTGTTGAGGTTATCAGTTGTGTTTTTAACCTCATATGGCTTGAATCTCGACCCCAAACTTGAACCGCGGCCGCGGGTCACATCGGCCCCAGCGGTTGACCTCCCAACGGGCCTGGAGGAACTTGGTGCCGGGCAGTTGCCGCAAATCCAGAGCCGCCGGCGCAACTCCCTGGTAGAACTTCTGGGGATACCAGAACAGCGCTTGCTGGCCCCAATCTTTTCCGTCCGGCGAGCCCCATATCGAGATATGCAGAGATTCCTGTTCGATGATCTGGGTAACGCGCAACACGATCGTGACGTGCTTTCCTTCCAGCGGGCCAAGCTCGTAAGCAGGACCTGCGCCGTTCGTCTCCACTTGGGTTTCAGGAGGAACAAGATGGTAAACCGTTGGCTGTGTCGAAACGCTCAGAGTCATCTTCTGTCCTCCGTTAGAACCTGGATTCAAACCCTCGAACCACGCCATCCTAGCACAGCCAGCGCTCCAGGAGGTAGCAAAACGCGGGTTGCGCCATTGGTTTCCGTCAAAGTCCAGCGGGATAGCAAGAGACCCCTCACCCGCCTTCCTTCGTCGGGCGCCCTCTCCCCCGGGAGAGGGCTGCCCTTTCTGCTGCGCGTGGGAGTTTTCAAAACCACGCTCTCCTTCGGGGAGAGGGCGCCCTTTCATAATGCGCGGTCCGTCCGCTCACGGAGAGTGAGCCGGGTGAGGGGTCTCCGCGTGTGCAGCGCGTACACGCCGTCACCGGGGGCTTTGATGCAGCCCTGCATCCGAGTTGCATTCCTACTCGCTGCCAGCTTAGACTTACAGCTTCCCCAGGCGGACAGGGAACAGGTTGAAGGGAACAGCATGCCTGTGACAGGTTGGCCCCTGTTCCCTATTTCCTGTTCCCTATTTAGGTGAACCCAATGCATCGAACCTCGTTCGTTTTGTGCTTTCTCTGTTCGTATTTCCTTTGCGCGCCAGCCCGCTGCGCCACGGTTTCGTTGGACGGGGATTGGCAGTTCCTGGCGGATCCCAGCGGTGCCTTGGATGTCCAAAAACTCCCGGCGGCGCAGCATGCGCGCCCGACGCGAATCCCATCCTCCTGGCAATCACAGTTCGCGGACCTGCGGGACTACGCCGGAGCAGCCTGGTACTGGCGCTCTGTAAACGTCCAGTCTCCTGCAGCGGACCAAGTCGCCGTGTTGCGTTTTGGAGCGGTCGATTATCTGGCGGATGTCTACGTCAACGGGCAGAAGGTTGGAACGCACGAAGGCGGTTATATTCCCTTCGAGTTCGACATCACTTCCCTGCTCCGGGCGGGCGAAAACCAGATTGCGGTGCGGGTAGTCGATCCGGGAGCGAAACCCGATGTGGTGGAGGGCATCAACTACGCGGAGATTCCCCACGGGAAACAGAGTTGGTACGTCCAGACCAGCGGCCTCTGGCAGAGCGTCGAAATCCAGATTCGCCCGCGCCTTCACCTGGGGTCCGTCCACGTCGTGGCGGGCGCGAATGGAGACTTCAAGATCACCGTCCCCATTATGGGCACGGGCTCGGGAGCTCAACCCGGCGGCCCAACCAACGTCAGCGTGGAAGTGCGAGACTCCGCCGGCAAGGCCGTCTGGCAGGCAACCCGGGCGCTCAGCGGCCCACAGGCGAATGCGGAGTTCACGGGAAAGATCGTCAACCCAAGGGTGTGGAGTCCTGCTGACCCGGCGCTTTACACGCTTCGGGCCAGCCTCAGCTCCGGGGACTCCCGCGACTATCCCTTCGGTTTCCGCACCTTCGAGACGCGCGGTGGGAAGTTCTATCTGAACGGCACGCCGATTTATCTGCGCGGGGCGCTTGACCAGGATTTTTATCCCGAGACAATCTATACCCCTCCCTCGCTCGATTACATCAAGGACGAAATGCAGAAGGCAAAAGCCTTGGGACTGAATCTGCTGCGCTGCCACATCAAGGCACCGGACCCGCGTTACCTCCAGGCGGCGGATGAAGTTGGAATCCTGGTCTGGTACGAAATTCCCAATTGGGACAAGCTCACGGACAACTCCAAGCGCCGCGGCATGGAGACGCTGCGCGGCATGGCGGAGCGCGACTGGAATCACCCCTGCCTGGTCATCGTGAGCCTCATCAACGAGAGCTGGGGAATAAACCTGAAGGAAGCCGCGGACCGCCAGTGGCTGAAGCAGGCCTACCAGGAAGCCAAGAAGATCGTACCCGGTTGGCTTGTGGATGATAACAGCGCATGTTATGACAACTTTCATATGGACCACTGACATCGCCGACTACCACACCTATTCCGCTATTCCTGACCACGCCGGGGACTTTGACCGCTTTGTGGCGGATCTGGCGCAGCGCCCGGGTTGGCTCTTCAGTCCTTATGGCGACGCCTCCCCCAGGGGCGACGAGCCGCTGGTGCTTTCCGAATTCGGCAACTGGGGATTGCCTCGCATTCCCCAGGACAAACCCTGGTGGTTCTCCCGCCATAGTGGGGGCAACGAGATTACGAAACCTGAAGGGATTGAGCAGAGGTACGCTGATTATCAATATCCTGCTCTCTTCCCCGCTCTCGACGCTCTGACCGACGCTACGGAGTGGCACGAATACGCCTCACTGAAATACGAGATCGAATCCCTCCGCTCACATCCTGAAATTCAAGGTTACGTCATCACCGAGTTCACCGACGTAAACTGGGAATCGAATGGCTTGCTGGATGGATGGCGAAACCCGAAGGCTTTCGCCGGCTCCATGGGCAAGATTGAGCGGGACGACATGCTGGCGCTCCGCACCGAGAAGCGGAACTACTCCCCGGGTGAGAAAGTAACGGTCACGGTCTCGCTCTCTCACTACAGCCAGGAAGCTCTGCACGGCGGCAGCCTCGCCTGGAAAGTCGAGGGGACATCGTTGGCAGGAACGCTCTCGCTCCCCAGCCTCGCTGCCGGCTCTGTCGCACCCCTCGGCAAGATCGAATTTGCGGCTCCGCCTTCGACCGCGGCAGCCAAGAAAGCGCTCCAAGTTGAGGTAATTTCGGACGGGAAAAGTCTGGCGGAGAATTCCTTGCCCTTCTATGTCTATCCGGCTCAGCAACCTGAATTGCCACCTCCGGTTTCGTTCTATGATCCGGGGGGCAAGCTGCGGCGGCTGGTCAATGCCATGCGCGCCCGCAACTACCTTGCGCCGGTGGGGTCGGAGGCGCTGCCCGTCTTGATTGCCTCAACCTTCGACGCGGAGGTCAAGAAGAAGTTGCAGGCTGGTGACCGAGTCATCCTGCTCGCCGGCGACCGCCAGACCCTGGCCCCGGGAATTGAGATTGTTCCCCGCGCCGGCAGCGATTACGAGGGAAACTGGATTTGCGATTTCTTCTGGGTCCGCAACACGCAGCCGCCGTTCACCTCTATTGGATTTGATCCCTTGACGGGATTCGAGGCGCAGGCGGTCACTCCCTCCGCAGTCGTGCAGGGGATTGCTCCCAAGGACTTCCCCGATCTGTTGGCGGGGATGTTCTATGGCTGGATTCATTCGAACGTTGGTGTGCTCGTTCAGGCAAAATGCGGGAAGGGTACGCTCCTAGTCTGCACCTTCTCTCTTGGCACTACCTACGGAACCGATCCCTATGCCACCCACCTGCTTGATGCCTTGATAAACTACCTGGTCACGGGGTTCAAGGCGAACTTCGAAATTCCCATGTAGTGACCTGAGCACAACGGCTACCGGAGACCGGCGGCTTTTTGGAGGATTTTGTTGGGGCGTTTGGGCGCCAGGTACTGAGGGGCATCAGTCAAGGTAATCCCAAGTTTCCCCTTATGTGGCCCGACGGGTTTAAGACTCTGTCCCAGATGGTCCGTGATTGAAACTCGTCCTCGGCTCGCAGGAATGAAGATCCCCTGCGCCGCTGAAGAAGTTGTCCATGCCGCAAGGCGCACGTCTTTCCCCTTGGTGAACAGCAAAACGTAGTCATCCGCGCTTCCGACAGGGAGGCGTTTGGTATATTGATATCCGTCGAGAACATGGGTAAGCGTCTTCAACGCGAGATAGGCGGGTTTGGGGCGGTACACGGGATGTGAGTCAGGCTTGTACGGGAAATGAACTGTGCCAAAGTGAGCCTCGGGGTCTTTCGGGTCAGCGCTATCGTCATGCCAGTCATACCAGATGGTAAGAGGCACGCCGCAGGCCAGATTGCTAAGGAATTCACGTGCCAGCAGTTTGCTTTGTTTCACTTCATCCATACCTTTCCAATCCCACGTCGATGAATATCCCCATTCGCCCGCAAGGATTGGAATTTGCGTCCCTTTCGCTGCAAAGGCCGCGATGAGCCGGTGGAGTTGGCGGATTTCTTCCGCCGCGCTTTCCGGATCGCGTTGCCGGTAAGGGTGCACGGAAACCGCCGACCAGTAATTCAGCAGTCCCGCCTTGAAGCACTCTTGCAGGAAGCTGATGTCAATAAGGGAGACCGCCGGACCAACATAAACTTCACGCGGAGCCGCGGTTCGAATTGCTTCTCCCACCTCCAAAGCCAACACAATGTAATCGTGGACATTCGGCTTCGGACGCCAAAATCCGATGTTCGGCTCGTTGTACATTTCCCAGATGATCCCTTGCCCCTGAAAATGCTCGACAGCGGCGGATGCCCAGCGCGCGAAGGCTTGGCGGCCCTCCTCCGTATAAGGCGCCATGCCATTGTCATAAAGCTTATTGGCATAATCAAAAATGAAATAAGGAGAGATTTTATGGGATTCCAGGACAGTCACCAGATTGTCGTAGGCGGTGAAGTCATATTGCGCAGGCGCCTTTTCAGTCGCCTCCCATGCGAAATCCATGCGGGCCCAGCGGGCTCCGGAAGCCGCAAGCATTTCCATCTCCCCGGGTTCCGGGTTGAGGAAGTGAATATTCACTCCGATGCTGTCCGGAACGACAGCATTGAAAGCGACCGGTCTGCAAACACCTCGAGGGGCTAATAAAATAATGAGGGAAATGGCGAGCTCGAGAACTATGGATCGCGGTTTCACATTATCTTTCTTATTCATCTCGGAAGACACGCACCCGGAGCCGGTACATAAATCACTCCACGGGGGATGGGTTGATTGCAAGCTTTTCAAGGCGGCGGGCGGCCTCGTCGAGTGTCGCATCGCTCTTGCAGAAGGCAAAGCGTACTTGTTGCGCGCCCCGCGAAGGATGGCGATAGAAACTGCTTCCCGGAACGACGGCCACGCCAACCTCCTCCACCAGGTGGCGGGCGAACTCCACGTCATTCGGAAAGCCAAAGCCGGAAATGTCCGTCATGAGGTAGTAGGCGCCGTGAGGTTTGTAGCATCGGAAACCTGCCTGCTCGAGTCCCGCCATCAGGCGGTTGCGTTTGGCCACATAATCCTCGCCCAACTTCCGATAATACGCTTCCGGCAGGCGCAGGGCGGTGGCCCCGGCTTCTTGCAGGGGCGCAGCGGCGCCCACGGTCAGGAAATCGTGCATCTTGCGGATGGCGTCGGAGACCTGCGGCGGCGCGACGGCGTAACCAACCCGCCAACCTGTTACAGCGTAGGTCTTCGACATTCCATTGATGGTAATAGTTCGCTCGCGCATTCCGGGCAACGTAGCCAGAGAAACGTGCCGGAACCCGTCATATACGATGAACTGATAGATCTCGTCGGTCAGCGCGTAGGCGTCCCATTTCCTGCACTGTTCGGCAATACACTCGAGTTCGTCCTGGGTGAAGACCTTGCCCGTAGGATTATTGGGCGTGTTCAGAATGAGCGCGCGGGTTCGCTCGCTGAAGGCTGCCGCAAGCTCCTGCGGGTCAAAGCTCCAGTCCGGCGGGTGCAAGGAAACAAAACGGGGTTGAGCGCCGCAAATGATAGCATCCGGCCCGTAATTCTCATAAAACGGCTCGAAGACGACAACCTCATCGCCCGGGTTCACAACCGCCAGAAGGGAAGCAATCATCGCTTCGGTGGCCCCGCAACAAACGGTGATTTCCCGCTCGGGATCAATCGCCAGGCCCGTATCTTGCGCGAACCGTTCCGCGATGGCGCGGCGGAACTCGCGCGCTCCCCAGGTGATTGCGTACTGGTTAATGTCTGCGCGGATGGCACGGACTGCGGCTTCTTTTACTTCAACCGGCGCAGGAAAGTCGGGAAAGCCCTGCGCCAAATTAATGGCGCCGTAGTGGAGTGCCAGCCGAGTCATCTCACGGATCACCGATTCCGTGAACTGCTGGGCCTTGAGCGAGATGGGTGAACGGCGCATGTGGGGAGAAAAGTGTAAAGTCGTAATTACCTGCTGCACCTCGCAAACTTCGCCGATCCTGTCAGCAATTGCCGGTAAATAGCCGCGTCGCGCAAGACGGACTCCACGTAGACACGCGTGGCGTGAATCGGGATAGCCTCGAGAAACTCCGAGGAGTCCCGGAAGGAATTGCTCTTCAACCAGTCCTTGACGCGAAAGTCGCCGGCGTTGTAAGCAGCCAGCGCCATCTCCGGCTTGCCGTCAAATTCCTTTAATAGAGTACGCAAATAGGAGCAACCAAACCGGACGTTATAGGTGGGGTTATAGAGCCGCGCGCCGGTGGAACGAATCCTGGATGGGCGATTGCTATGGCTGGCAGTTTTCGGCAACACCTGCATCAAGCCACGGGCGTCGGCGGACGACGTGGCACGGGGATTGAAAGCCGACTCTTGGCGTATCAAGCCCATCACCAGGTACGCGTCGAGCTGGCTGGCGCGCGCTTGACGCTGCACGAGCTTCCAGTAGCTTTGCGGAAAGAGGAGATTCCACATTTCTCTCGGCAGTTCCGAGAATTCGTGAAAGGGGAAGTCAGGCACGATCTTAATTGCATCGTAGACCGCATCGGCCACGTTGCCCTGCCCCGCTTCGAGCCGGCTGAGAAAGAAACGCAGTTCCGGCTGCGC
Organism: uncultured Acidobacteriota bacterium; assembly: GCA_963832915.1. Taxonomy (GTDB): domain Bacteria; phylum Acidobacteriota; class Terriglobia; order UBA7540; family UBA7540; genus CAVROP01. The sequence continues at coordinate 27,862 of CAWHWE010000037.1, read as the reverse complement.
CGGCTGCGCGGCGAGCGACGCCTTAAGATACTGCGCGGCCAGGCCATCCAAGCTCAGAGCCTGAAGCGCCAGCACTGGCTGCAATGCCTCGTCGGTTGCATTCGAAGGGCAGGAAGGAATAGGTGAGGGGTCACGCGGAGGAATCTCTTGCGCCACATCCCCAGCGGTCGACCCTGGCTGCGGCATTTCGGCGGCGCGGCTGGCAGGAAGCTTCCGCTCACGAGAGTTCGCTTGCTCCGCGTAAAAGCTATGCGCGAACCGGTGCTGGAGGAGCGAATAGAGCTCATGGGCATCCCTGAGGTCACCATGCTCCTCCTCCAGCCTCCCCAGCCAATATAGCGCCGCAGGGGCGTGGGCCGGCCGAGTGTAATGTGTTAAGTAGTCCCGAAAGGCTTGGCGAGCCTGGTCGTGTTCCCCAGACAAGTAATAACACCAGATCAACCGCCACTGCGCATCTTGAGTTTGGCTCCCCTGCGGGAAAGACTCCATCAGAGTCTGGTATTGGCGGCTGGCGTTTTGCCAGTCGCCCAGTCTGAAGAAGAGATTCCCGGCTGAATAGAGCGCCGACTCGTAAGACGCGGAATGCGCGTCAATGGCCTGAATCTGAGATACGGCCTGGAGGGCAGCCGTCGAGTTGTCTTGTCGGGCGTAAACCTCCACCAACAGCGCCAGCCGCTCCCTGTTTAAAGCCGGGCTGGCAGGGCTGACAGAGAGCGCTTGCACCACCTCACTGTCACGCCGCAAACGGAACAGGCAGCGCGCCCGGCCCAATTTCCAGACATCCGTAAGAGCGCTGGCCGGCCGGGACGAAAGCAACTCTTCGTAGCTCTTAAAGGCTTCCTTAAACAAGGAGGCTTTGAAAAGCAATTCCACGCGGGCGGTTTCGATTTCCTCCGTGGGTTGAGGGAAACCGGCGCCCAGGCGGGATCGGAGACTCCCGAGAGCCACGCCCGCCTCTTTCGCCTGGGAGGACGCAGGAAACGCAAAATAAACCTCCTGGAATGCGCGCGCAGCCTGTGGGAGGTCGCCAAACTGCTCATATGCCTTGGCCAACTGGAGGGAGAGGGTTACGTGCTGGCGAACGCTGGGATCTCCCGTCAGGATTTGAATAGCCTCTTGTGCCTTCTGGGAATCAATCAAGGCCTCGGCGAGCAACTCCAGCGCCTGTAAGCGCAAAGGACTCGCAGGGAAATTGGAGGAGAAGTCCCGAATTGTCTCAGACGTTTGGACAGGATTGTCAGCTTTGAGAGCAGCGGCGGCGGAGTAATAAGTTGCGTAATCGGCCAGAGAGAACTGGGGCGTTGCCGACTCGCGCATGTCCTGCGCAGCCGCGAGGTACTCTCCCGCCTCGTATTCCCGGTAACCCAAAGCGAAGTAGGCCAGAGCACGTTGCTCTGGCGCCTTCTGTGACTCCGCGTAACGGCGCAACCGTGGCCAAGCGGTTCGCTTCGCCGCGCCCGCCGCCAGTTGGCGAAGGGGCGCGGGAACAATCCCAACCGCTGCACGCGCCGCAACGAGAATTTGGACGGCGAGTAGCGCCCAACAGACTTCAGTCAGGATTTTGAAATGGAATCTCACGCGGAAGGACCAGTATAATCCGAGCCGAGGAATGATGGGACGTTACCTGCCAGCGTCCTCGCCAGCTCATCGTGGAAATAGTCGAACTGTTTACCCACGGTCTCGCCGATTCGTCGTCCAAAAGTCCGATTTTCCATTATGGTACAGTGTGCCTCATCGGTGCAACGTCTTTGTGCCACGAGCCAGATCCCCGCCGAGGCTTTCAGTTCTCAGTTCTCAGTTCTCAGTTCTCAGCTCTCAGCCTTTTGACTTTTGCTCTTCGCCTTTCGACCTTTGCCTTCCGCTTTCTACCTTTTGCCTTGCGCTTCATTTGACATGGGCCTCCCCGCAGCGTAATCTGAAGTAGAAGTGCGGGGGCGTCACGGTTTCGACGGGAGTTCTTGCGCTTAGGAGGCATGCCGGGGGTCCACACCACCCGAAATCGGCGTGGGACAAAGACAACTGCCAACACGCAGTATGCCTATGCTGCCTAATTAATTAGGTGGCCGTCTCCTCCTTCAGGCCCGCATGATGGAACGAGGCGTCGATTGGCGGGATGGCTCGAAGTTCAACGCTTCGGAATTTTGGGCGAGATCCGCTTCGGCGGAATTGAGGCTAGCTGGCGGCTCGTTATTGCCCGTTCCTTAGGCCCGCTGGCGAAGGCAGTAAGCGAACGAGATAAGCATGTAGTCTCCTGACCGTTCGGCTCTTCGGACGGGGGTTCGACTCCCCCCGCCTCCAGGGTAGTAAGTATATTGTATTCAATAGCTTGCAGCCATGTTTCAGAGTTGGCGTGTTCTACCTACCGATCTCCTCTGCTCTGATGGAGGCGTGGGAAAATGCCCCGCCTCCATGCACTTGTAAACGGGGACAGATCGATTGAGTGCCAACGAAATGGTGTATTTCTGCCTCGCAGCGGAGGATTCTCCCACTGCAGGACGACACCCTTATCTGGCCCAATGGAGAGAGCACGCTTGCCTAGTAGACAGTACTTTTCTGTTAATTCGTCGTCGCACTGATAAGAACCTGTTTGGCATTCCCTCTGCCCGTTTCATGCAAGGATTGCCAACACTCATTAGCCCGCCATTTCCTCAACCAGGTGTTCGTATTGCTTCTGCGGAACAGTTGATTCAACCCTAGAGGACTCGTGCTTATCCGGTTGTTTCAGCAAGGCACAAGCTGTAGTATGTGGGCGTGCCGCGCCCCGTGTTTCCGAAAACCTTGCACGAGTTCCAGTCGATGTTCGCTACCGAAGCAGCTTGCCAGAAGTATCTGGCGGAGTGCCGCTGGCCAGACGGCTTCATCTGCCCGCGGTGCGGGAACCAGAGTTCTTATGAAATCTTGAAAGCGCGGCGATGGCAATGCACTCGTTGTCGGTATCAAGTCTCCCTCACGGCGGGGACGATTCTGCATAACACGAAAACGTCGCTGACGGTTTGGTTCTGGGCGGCTTACCTCATGACCACGGATAAACGGGGCGTCTCGGCGCTTCTCTTGCAGCGCCAGCTGGGTCTGCGACGTTATGAGACGGCATGGATGATGCTGCACAAGTTGCGGCAAGCCATGGTCAACATAGCCCGAGAGCCACTGCGTGGGGAAGTGGAAGTGGACGAGGCCTGGATTGGGGGTACCCAAGCAGGTTTGCGGGGAAGCCGACAACTGCGGGGACGGAAGGCGGCCCTCATCGTGGTAGCGGTGGAGAAGCGTGGCCGCGCGACCGGGCGCGCTCGCATGGCGGTCATTCCGGATTTCCGGGGTGGAACCCTCATCGCGTTCCTGCGACAGAATGTGGCACCGGGCTCTCTCGTGTATACCGACGCCCTCAACAGCTTCGCCGGATTGGAGGAGGCGGGGTTTCGCCATGTGTCCCGCACTCAACCCTCGCGAGCCGACCTGCATAAAGGCGCGAAGTCCGCCGTGCCTTTGGCAGACCGCGCCATCGGCAACCTGAAGCAATGGTTGCTCGGAACCCATCACGGCGTAGGCCGCAATCAGCTCCAGGCATATCTTGATGAATTCGTCTTTCGCCATAACGGCGGAAGCAACCTATGGCTGCCTTCCAAACCTTGCTCGGTCTCGGGACCGGGCACAAGTCCACGACCTATAAGGAGCTGCGGGGCAGGCGGAGCTTCCCAATCCGCCAAGCCAAGACTGACCCCAACATATTGGGGCCTGCTGAAACAACCGGATAAGCATGAGAGGACTAGTCATTGCTAAAGAGAGCTGCACGGGACCTGCACACTCAAGGCGCGCAATCCTGCGTCAGCAGCCTGTTGGGCAGAGTAGACATGGGAAGGGGCGAGTTGTAGGTTCTTCTGATTAACGATTGTCTGTTGACGACGCTATGCTATTTCTTTTGTATTGCACACGAATATGTTTAGGAGTATGTTACGTTGCCGGTTTGCGGACAAGGCATGCAACCGTGTAGTGCGAACCTAATTTAGAGCGTCGGGATCTTATCCGACGGCACGAGCGAGGTTACATGACCACGAAACTGTCTCGCCACTGCAGAGTGCGCGATGATAGGTACGTCCTAACGGGCACCCGACCGGTCTCGCACCAGGGGGACGCAGCGACTTGAACCACCACCGCACGAAAGGTCAGGTTCGCCTAAGTGTTGATCACGACGCAAAGGTGAGGCCCATGCAGAAGATGCACCTTCTTATCGAGAAGTACGCTGGCGGCCGTATCCCTCCGCTCGTAGCGCCTCCTGGCCAGCCTCCCGAGAACGGCCTCCTCGACGAGGACTTTGTCAAGATTTTCCAACAGGGCTTTTCGATGGAGTTCTCAATTTCCTTGGGAGTTCTTGTCGCCCACGAGGTCTGGCATCCGGTCGAGACGAAGCTGGGAGAAAGCCAACTATCGCCTAAATGATTACGCACGACCTACCTGGACACCGTTCTGCGCAGCTTTAAGGGCAGACCAAGCCGGAAACAAAGCGTGCGAGACCTGCGACCGCCGGTTTGCCGTGAAAGCAGAACAAGCCGGCGGAGTTATCGGCTATTTGTGCAGCCACGGCATGGTCGATTTTGCCGTCCCTGTGGTCGTGAATGAGACTGCCGTAGCTGTTCTGTTGAGCGGGCAGCGTAAGCCCAAGCCAGGAACACGCTGGAGCCCCGAGTTTGTCAAGGACGGGGGCGTGTTTCAGCCCCTTGCGGAAGGCGAGGAGGGAAACGAAGCTTGGGTTGAGTGCAAGCGCAGGATCGCCGCTACCGAGCGCACGCTGGGCTTGAAAAGGGGCCAATTACTCGCGCGACTTAGGGTCAAAAGGGGTCCCTTGGCGAAGCTGGAGGTCTCGCCAACCGACGTCCAAGGGATCATGGATAACATGCGCAGGGCTGGCGATCACTTGTCTCGTCTGGCAGTTGCAACGTTTCAACTTGAGAAGGCCAAAACCGTGGCATGGATTCGCGGGAAATTCGCGTATGCGCTCGGGACGTTGACCAGGGACAAGCCTCGCTTTGGCGAGTTTTGGGATCACATTTCGGAAGCATTGGGCATCGTGACACGGTACTTTGGCCTTGACTATGCCCTCGTTGTGTCATTCAGGCGTGAGCCTAGCCCAAACGTGGTGCTGCAAACATACACACGTGATGGCAAGAACGTGCCAGTTGGAACTGAAGGCGTCTCCCTCGACTATAGACAGTTCGAGGGTCTGATGGAGAAGGGCCACTCCAGTCCCTCGGTCGAGCCGATAGATGCTGCCGCCCTCGGTCCTGCCGTAACGGAACTGAGGAAGGTACCAATTCTGCAACTGAATCTCACAGGAGGCGTGGCAGTGCCGATCGCCTACTCGCAGGCTGGCGTCACCTTTGCAGTCTTGGGCCGATCGAGCGCGAAATTCAGTCTCGGTGAGTTCACGGAGGTTGACCGCGAAGCGTTTAAAGAGTTACTGGGTAGTCTGTCGATCGTGGTCAAGGTTGCGGATCAGGTCGAGGAACTGCAGTCAGCAGCTCAGAGGCAAGCTAGCTTTCTGTTAGATGTGGCGCACGATATTCGGAACCCCATCCAGAATATTGTGCTAAAGGCCGAGCGACTTCGGAGCGGCAAGCTCAAGCCTGACGACATTCCATACCACGCAAAAAGAATTGCCACTCAGGTCAAGCGGCTTCACTTGTTGAGCGAACGCGTGTGGGCCTTGGAACAATTTGCGAACGAATCATTCAAGCCTGACAAGGTAGGAAAGGTACAGATATATCCGGTGCTGAACGAGTGTCGCGACTCACTCTTGGATTTGGGCACCTTGCGCTCCGTGACAATCACGATAGATCCGGATTTGCAGAACTGGCCCGCTCTGCGAATTGATAAAGCCCTTTTGACGCAGGCCCTTTTAAACCTCCTTGACAATGCGATCAAGTACTCTAGGAGGCAAAGTGAGGTGCGTGTTGACGGCAGGGACGATGTCAATGCTCGCTATATTTCTGTGGTCAATCGGGGGGTACCGCTGAAACCTGAAGAATACGACAGAATCTTTAATAGGTTTTACAGGGCCCCTGCTGCCCAAGCTTGGATTCTCGAGGGAGCTGGAGTCGGGTTGTCAATAGTCAAGAAGTTCGCTGACACGTACGGCGCCGTTAGTGTGAAGAGTCAACCCATATTAGGGACGAACAATTATGTGACGGAGTTCGTTCTGAAGATTGAAAAGGAGCGCACGGAGTATGTATAGGGTGCTTTATATTGAAGATGAGCCCGATGCAGTTGAGGACATGCCCGTTCTCTTGAAGGAACGGGGGCTTGACGTGATCGCCGAAGAGTCCATCGGAGACGCGTTGGTACTTTTCGAACGAGAACATTTTGACGCGGTACTGTTGGACGTTTGCATGCCTCCGACTGCGGACATGCCGTTCGCGGTTGTAGGATACGGGCGGGAAACGGGGCTAGAAGTAGCCCGCCGCCTGAGGAAACTCAAAGACAAGGTCCCGATAGTCGCCCTCACGGTGGTTAATGACGCCGAAATCCAGGGCCGGATGCGCGAAGCCGGAATTTGCCGAATTATCAACAAGCCTTCTGAGGCGGCGCGAATCGCTGAGGACGTGCTAAATGTCATAACTCGTGATCGTGAGCGTCGATGACCGGGTGCTGGACGTTGCTGGAAAGATCGAAAAGGGGCGAAGGGACAATGCACAGAGTACTATTCATTGATGATGAGCCGGATGCTGCAGAGGACTTCTCTTTTCTCTTGAGGCCGTACGGGCTTGAGGTTGTTGCGAAGCAGTCTATCGAAGAGGCATTGGTGCTTTTCAGGAAGGAACGTTATGATGCCGTGCTGGTTGATATTTGCATGCCACCGACTGCTTACATGTCCGGAGCGGTTGTGGAGCATGGGCGCGAAACGGGACTAGAAGTAGCTCGCCGATTGAAGAAACTCAAACCGAACGTTCCGATAGTCGCCTTCACCGTAGTAAGCGACCCGGAGATCATGGGGCGGATGCGTCAAGCAGGCATCTGCGACGTTATCCACAAGCCGTCTCTGGCGGAGGCGGTGGCCGAAGCCCTACAAAACGCAGTGCTCCGGGCGCGTCGAAGGACCTAGGTTATGCCGACAAAGCCAGATCCGCACCGGTGGGGACGGAAGTTCATGTTAGACGAGAGTCTTTCCAAACTCCGCCATGCGACGACTGCGGACGAAAAGTTGAGGTATCTCCAGCGAATTGCGCAGTCGGCGGACCTGCTGAACGACATCAACCTAAAGTGGCTCGTTGACGAGTACATAGACTTGTCCGACCCTCGACACAGGGGGGAGTTATGTTACTTGTTGGGTCTGTCTGGACATGGGGAGTACATCCCCCGCATCCAGGGCCGTATAGCAGATGACAACTCTTGGGTTCACGCACAGGCAGTGAGGGCGCTGCAAAGACTTGCCGCAAGTCCCAATGCGCCAAGGGTACAGGAGGACGAGGCAGCGACTATTTATAGGGTCTTCATCGCTTCTCCATCCGACGTAACGGAGGAACGAAGGGCTGTCCACGACGTCATCGAAATTTGGAATTCGACCCACAGTCGCGAACTCAGAGTTTTTCTTCACGCAGAGGGGTGGGACACGGATGCCTTGCCATTACAAGATGGCTACAGACCCCAGGAAAGCATCAACCGACTAGTTGATGAGAGCCAAGTCTTGGTCGCTTTCTTTTGGACCCGGCTGGGGACCCCGACGGGGAATGCGGTCTGCGGAACCGCCGAGGAGATACAGAGGTTCAGGGACACGGGCAAACCGGCACTACTCTACTTCTCGTCCTGCGCCATCCCGCCGGACCAAATCGATCCGGACCAATTCAAACGCTTGCTCAGGTTCAAGAGGGAGTGCAAGCTGGGACGTCTCTATAAGGAGTACAGATCCATCTACGAATTTCGGGAACTGCTGCAACGCCATATTTGCCAGGTTGTCTACGCGCTCAGGCAGAAAAGCGCGAAACTCTAAACGCACATGGCTGACGCCCGAATGTCGACCGTCGTGCCGAACCGTTTCTTCTGCGCACTAGGCTAGTAGCCCCCCACAGAAATGCTAAATTGAATTGGCGAAGAAAAGGCGATGTTCCAGTTATGGTCCAGTCGGGCGCGAGTTGCGACATTCTGGCGCGTTGAGCGTCTAGGATTTTCAATAAGTTCTGTGTTTTCAGTAGCCCTGAATATTCCGACTCCCCCCGCCTCCAGAGTTTTCGTTCTGTGAAAACTTTGTCCCGCGCATGTCGAGGGGCACAAACTGAATTGACCGCTGTGCACTGCTGCTATATTCTCCTCTGTGCCGATGGCTCCTTCTACGTTGGGGTGGCAGAAGACCCCCAGCGCCGCTGCCGGGAACATAACGCGGGGAAAGAAGCCCAGTGGACGGCCATACGCCTGCCCGTTGAACTGGTTTGGACGGAGACGCACGACTCGCTCTCTTCGGTGCGAAAGCGCGAGAATCAATTGAAACGGTGGAGTCACGCAAAGAAGGCAGCTTTGGTCGGGGGTTCCCTTCGACCGCGCTCAGGACAGGTATGAAGCGCCTGCGACTCCCCCCGCCTCCACCAAGTATCGGAAATTCCGCCTAATTCTGCTTGAGTCTTCCTACAAGACGAGGTTGAATAGAAACATGAATCGAACTCAAAGACGCCGTTCCATTCTCTTCCTTACTCTGCTACTCGGGACATCCTTGGCTTGCCCGGTGTTCGCACAGCACGTGGTGCGTGTGACGCCTTCGACGGTACAATGGGGCTATTTCGCTGCGGAAGCTAAACCCGTTTTGACCGTGAAGCCCGGTGAAGTCGTCACGATCGACACGATTTGCGGAATTCCTGAAATGCTCGAGCGCCTTGGAGCGGCGACAGATGATCCCATACGAGAGATGAAGGAAATGTACGCGAAAGTGAAGGAAAGGGGGCCGGGACCGCATTTTCTCACCGGGCCTATCGCCATAGAGGGTTCTCAGCCGGGTGACGTACTTGAGGTAGAGATTCTGGACATCCGCCTCCGCTCTCCTTACGCATGGATGATGTTTCAGCCGGACGCCGGGGTATTGCCCAAAGAGTTCCCTTATCTGGGAGAAAAGCTAGTGCGTTTGGATGCTCAGAGCAACGAGGCCGAATTCGGGCCAGGCATCAGGATCCCGATTCGCCCGTTTTTCGGCGCCTTTGGCGTGGCCCCTCCCATAGGCCGGCTAAGCAGTGGTCCGCCTGCTTACAACGGCGGGAATATGGACAACAAGTGGCTGGTGGCTGGCACGAAAGTGTTCTTCCCTGTGCAAGTGCCTGGCGCCTTGTTTGCCGTCGGCGATGGGCATGCAGGCCAGGGTGACGGCGAAGTGTGCGTCACCGCGCTCGAGACAAACCTCACCGGGGTATTCCGCTTCACGGTACGAAAGAACCAAAAACTCCGCTGGCCGCGCGCCGAGACGCCCACACACATTATTACGATGGGGCTTGATGAAAGCCTGGACGAAGCCACGCGCGGCGCAACCAGGGAAATGATTGACTATTTGACGACCGAACGCGGCCTGTCGCGGGAAGACGCGTATATGCTGACGAGCGCCGCTGTCGATCTGCATGTCACACAAGCAGTAGATGGAGTAAAAGGCGTGCACGCGATGTTGCCTAAGACGATCTTTAGAGCTGTTCGGTAGCCTCGAAAGCGCGGACCGTATCAATGATTTCGAGACGCTGCGGATCCTTTCAGTCTTCCCACAAGTTTTGAGTTCTTTTGCTTGTATCCCAATTTGAGTGTAGCGCCGACCCCGCGGGTGCGGGATCGGCGAGCGCTGCTCCCGCGCCTGCGGGAGCGTCTCTACAAGGCAATTTAAGATCATGGCTGTCCAAATTAGCGAGATCTTCGAGTGGTCGACGCGGCTCTGCCGCAGGTCAACGCCCGACCCACTGAGCGTAATTTGGACAAGCCTGAATCAGGATAGCCCCGGCCTCACCAGCCCCATCGATTGCATCATGTCGTTAATAACTGGACGTTACAATAAAGGTATATACAGAGTTTATGTCAACGGAGTTAGACCTAACAGTTATTGATTTTGCTTTCGCTTTTGGCGTACTCTTAGGTAACGTTCACAATGGGAACGCCAGCAACCAACGTGTAGGACGGGGCGATGAAGACCGTCAGAGCATACGTATTCGCAACCTTAAGTGTCACGACAGCGTTACTCTTGACGCTCCTCATGACTCCGTTGCGTGAGCAGTTCAAGCTTCTCCTCTTCGTCCTCGCCGTCTTTGCCAGCTCGACCGGGGGAGTCGGGCCGGGAGTGTTCGCGACACTGGCCAGTGTGGCGCTGGCAGATTATTTCTTACTTCAGCCCCTGCACTCGTTTGCGATTTCCGATCCAGAGAACCTGGTCCCGTTGCTACTTTTCTGCGCTGTGGGCCTTGTGATCACATGGATCATCCACCGCTTGCAGCGTTCAGAGGAGACGCTTCGGGCAGCAGCAGCAGTCATTGAATCCTCGGCGGACAGCATAATGCGACAAGGTCTGGACAACACCATTCTGAGCTGGAACAACGCTGCTGAGCAAATCTATGGTTACACGGCTGAAGAGGCAATCGGCCACCCTGTCTCGCTGATAGTTCCGCCCGATCTCAGGGAGGAACTGCAACGCCTGGTTGAGCGCGTACTCCTCGGGGGCTCGGTCCAGAGCCACGAAACGGTGGGCATCAGAAAGGATGGCGCGCGCATCGATGTCGCGCTGACGTTATCACCCGTTGAGGACCGGGAGGGAAGAATCGTTGGCGTCTCCAGCATCGCGCGGGGGATCACAGAGCGCAAGCTGGCGGAGGGCGCACTTCGGCAGTCCCTCGAGCAACTGGAGCGACAGATGCACCAGTTGAGGCTTCTGGCAGAAATGGGTGACCTGCTCCAAGCAAGTTCTATCCCCGCGGATGCCTACGCGGTTGCCACCCGCTTCGCACAAACACTCTTTCCGGCAAGCTCGGGCGCCCTGTTTGTGCACTCCCCATCCAGAGACAACTTGGAGGTCGTCAGCAGATGGGGAGAACCGCAGCGGAATGAGCAGGATTTCATGGCCCCCGATGAGTGCTGGGCGCTTCAAACGGGACGTGCGCATTTCGTTGAAGATTCCCAAGCCAACTTGTTCTGCCGCCATTTTCCAGGGCCTCCGCCGACCTGCTACCTTTGTGCCCCGATGATTGCCCACGGCGAGACTTTTGGCCTGCTCCACATGCGGTTGAGCCGGCACGAGCAAGTTTCATCCGGAGAAACGCTCCCAGGACCAGCGGAATTCCCATGGCCGGCCACGGCCATCGCGGAGCAGTTGGCGTCGGCTGTAACTAATATGAATTTACGGGAGACTCTGCGCACGCAGTCCATCTGCGACCCGCTCACCGGCTGGTATAACCGCCGTTACATGGAAGAAACGCTGGAGCGCGACATTCGACGGGCAGCTCGAAATGAGGGTCCACTGGCGATCATCATGTTCGACGTAGACAACTTCAAGGAATTTAATGACTCCTTTGGGCACGAAGCGGGTGATGTGGCCTTGCAGGATCTGTGCCAAATGCTGAAAACGTATATTCGAAGTGAAGATGTGGCCTGCCGTTACGGAGGAGATGAATTTGTGCTCATCCTCCCCGACACTTCTGCGGAAGTCGCTGCGCAACGGGCGGAGCAAATGCGGACCGCCGTCGCACAAGTGGGAAAGCAACCCTACGGCCATTTGCTGAAGCCGATGACGTTGTCGTTAGGCGTAGCCACCTTCCCCGCAAATGGCAGAACCTCCAAAGACTTAATGCGGGCTTCTGATGTTGCGCTCTTCCGCGCCAAGAGCGAGGGGCGCAATCGAGTGCGGTTGCACGGATCAGCCTCCGCGCCGGCAACCGGGAATTGATCCAGTCAGGCGATGTAGAGCCTATCTCGCGGCGGGCGTGCCCATCATGGCCCAAGCGAGGCGTGCCCGGAGCGCCACCCTATTCGGTTGTTGGCCACAGCTTTCACATTTGCATTCACAGCGCCCTCCCGCGAGTCGATCGATGCCATCGCGCATTTCATGCGCCGAATGAAACCTTGGACTCTCGTTTGGGTTGGCCTGGGGGTTCATTTGATGCCACAATATGCGATACGCCGCAAGGTGGAGGCGGCAGGTTGACAGGTCCCCGTCCCATGGCCCCCGAATGGAGATGAAGCGGTTAATCGTTAATGCGGATGACTTCGGCTTGACGACACAAGTCAACCAGGCGATCATCGATGGGCATTTTTGCGGTTTGATCACCAGTACAAGCCTGATGGCAAACGGCGAAGCTTTCGAATCCGCGGTGGCCTTGTCGCGCCAGGCGCCGCGCTTAGGAGTGGGGGTCCATCTGAATCTTACCGAAGGCAAACCTGTTGCCCCCGCTTCCAGCATTCCAAGCCTTGTAAATAGCCAGGGGTGCTTCGCGAGAAAACCCGGGCGCCTGTGGCGAGCGATGATCTTGGGTCGAGTGAGTACAGTCGATATCGAGAAAGAGCTGCGTGCCCAGATCGAAAAAGTCCTGGCCGCCGGCATCGTGCCGACTCAACTGGATAGCCACAAGCACGTGCACGCTCTGCCCGTCCTGGGAAGGATGACCAGCAGGCTTGCCCGCCAATATGGCATCCCGGCGATTCGATGTGTCGCTGAGAGCTGGTCTGCCCTGGGTTGCTTGCTGGAGCGTTTTCCCCATGCGAAGACGACTATCTTCCGGCAGCTATTTAACAGTTGTGCCCTTGCTCTTGTCTCTCGTGGATGGAGCCGCCGGCTCCGGCAAGCGGGCCTCGCATACGCCTCGCATTTTTATGGCATCACGCCAACCGGGTTCCTGGACGAGGAGATCCTGCGCGAAATCCTCTGCCATCTTCCGGACGGGACGAGCGAATTGATGTGTCACCCTGGTTTTGTGGATAAGGCGCTAAGGAAAACGCCCACGCGTCTGCTGGAGCAAAGGGAGATGGAATACCATGCCCTGACCCAGCCAGGAATCATGCTCCTGGTCAAAGAACTCAGCGTTCAGCTTGTTAATTATGGCGACCTTGTGGGCTCGAAAAGCGCTGGAGCAAACGAGGAGGAAGCCTCAAATCTGAATTAGCTCCGGCGGTTGTGACGACCCCGAAAGCCGGGCCAGCCGCAAGGCGCTGAAAGGTAGCAAGACGAAATCTTCCATGAAAGACCTTCAATCAAGCCAGATCGTTTCTGTTGTCGTGCCCCTGTACAATGAGCAGGAAAATGTTCGGCCACTCCACGCACGGCTCACCGACGTGCTTAATCGGTTAAGACAGCCCTACGAACTCATCTTTGTGGATGACGGCAGCCGGGATCAGACGGCCGAAATTCTGGATGAAATCTGCGCGAAGGATGACCGCGTGTGTATTGTCCGGCTGAGGAGAAATTTCGGCCAGGCCCCAGCTCTCCAGGCCGGATTTGACATTGCCCAGGGTGACATCATCATCTCTATGGACGGGGACCTTCAACATGACCCGGAGGACCTCCCCGAGTTCCTTGCCGAAATGGCGAAAGGCTACGATATCGTCAGCGGCTGGCGCGTGGACAGGAAGGATCCGTGGCTCACGCGCCGCCTGCCCAGCCGCGTCGCCAACTGGTTGATGGCGAAATTGTCCGGCACGCCGCTGCACGATTTCGGCACGACATTCAAAGCTTACCGAGCCGAAGTCATCCGCGATATTCATCTCTACGGCGAACTGCATCGGTTCATTCCAGCCTTGGCAAGCAAGTCCGGGGCAACGATCACGGAAATCCCGATCAAGAATACGGTTCGGGAAAAGGGCAGGTCGCATTACGGCCTTTCCAGAACCTTTAGAGTATTGCTTGACCTGATCGGCATTAAGTTTCAACTCGACTATTCCACCCGGCCTTTGCAATTTTTCGGGCTATGGAGCCTGCTCGGCATGGGCGCGGGCGCCGGCATCGGGTTTTTCCTGTTGTACGAAAAGCTCTTTCTCCATAAAGCAATCATGCTCGACCACGGCCCTCTTTTGTTCATCGCGATGCTTCTGTTACTGTCTGGCATTCAATTTCTCTCGGTGGGCCTCATCGGAGAGATGCTTTCACGCACCTATTACGAATCCCAAAACAAGCCGATTTACACGCTGCGAGAAATCAAAAGGCGCAGGCCTGAATCATCGGTGAAAGTGGAGCCGCAATAGGGAACTCCAGGGTGTGATCGGAACTTCCATATGATGACAATGACGATCGTACGCTACGCCCTGCTTGCGATAGCTACGTTTCCCTTCATCTATTATTTGCTCGCTCTTTACGGTTCCTGGCGGTTTTTCCGCCGTTCAGTCGCGCCGGCCAGTCCCGGCCTGGGCAGTTTCACCCCTCCCGTCAGCAACCTCAAACCGATTCGTGGAATCGATCCTGGGGCCTACGAGAACTTCGCCAGTTTCTGCTGCCAGGACTATCCCGATTACGAACTGCTTTTTTGCGTGGGGGAGAAGGATGACCCGGTCGTTCCCGTGCTCAAGAAACTGGTTCGTGATTTTCCGCAGACCCACATTCGTATACTCTTTGGCAACGCCAGCAATGCTCCCAATGACAAGGCGGCCAAACTTGCCCGCCTGGTAAGCGAGGCCCAGCACGAGACCCTGGTGATCAGCGACAGCGACGTGCGAGCGCGGCCCGACTACCTGCGCACCGTGGTCGCGCCCTTGGCCGATCCCAAGGTGGGAGCGGTCACCTGCCTCTACGTGCCGATCGAAGAGAAAACACTGGCGGAGAACCTGCAAACGATTGGCATGGTTTCCGATTTCTATGCCGGGATTCTGGTTGCCCGGCTACTTGACGGAGTGAAGTTCGCGCTCGGACCGACAATCGCCACCACCCGCACGCGGCTGGCGGGCTTCGGTGGTTATCGGGCGATCGAGAACCGGCCGGGAGACGATCTCCTGGTGGGCCGCCTGATCGCCGAGCAAGGCTACGAAGTGAAACTTCTGCCGGATTATTCCATCTTGACCGTGGCTGACTACCATTCGATGCCGGACCTGCTTCACAAGCGCTTGCGGTGGTTCGTCGTCATGCGCCACATGCGCCCGTGGGGGCATTTGGGTCTTCTCTTCACGCAGGGATTGCCCTGGTCCCTGGCCGCCATCGCGGTTCATCCCACCGTTGGTGCTGCCCTCGGCTATCTCGGGACCTATCTTGGACTGAGGTTGGCGATGACGTGGCTCATCGGCGTCGAAGGACTGCGGGATCAGTCGCTGTGGCGGAAGATGTGGCTCATCCCAGTGTGGGATGCCATGGCATTTCTCATCTGGCTGGTCAGCTTTGGACGAAACAGCCTCCGCTGGCGCGACGTCGAATACTACATCCGCGACGGCCAACTTGTGCCGGTTGCTGCACCTATAGCGGAGAAGTGAGAAACCGTGCAATCCACGTAGCGCCCGGTGTCAAGCAAGAGATATGGGTAAAGATCAGCACAAAGAGGAGGGGAGATGATGACTTGGCTCCCCTCCTTGGTTAAGGAGGGGGTAGGGGGTGGTTGCTGTAGAGAATTAGCTGGGAGGTCACGCTGGCGCTTGCTGTTGTACTCGGCCCGGCTCTTGTCCGGTCTAGCCGAGCGGTGGTTTCAGTTGCTCTTTTCGAGGTTCGCGCCAACCTCCGCCAGTTCCGGCCCGCGCGCAGACGGACGGGCACTGATACTCGCTTGCTGACGACGGTCGTTATGAGCCTCCCGCCAATTCACCTGCGGCATCATCTTGGAGCTGTCGATGCGATCGCGATAGCGGAGGGCGATGTTCATTAGCGAGTCGAGCAGAGAATCGGAAAGCAGGTGCGGCTTTAGCCCCAGCTCAATCAGCTTGGAATGTTTGGCGTTGTAATAGTGTTCCTCGGCTTCCACACGCGGGTCGGGGATGTGATCCACTCGGACCTCGAGGTGCAGCTTTTTCCCAGCCGTTTGCACCATGCGGGCCAGTTCCAAAACTGAGAACTGCTCCGTGAACTGGTTAAACACGCGGAATTCACCTCGCCCTGCGGGGTTCAGGCAGGCAATCTCAATACAGCGGACGGTGTCGCGGATATCGAGGAAGCCGCGTGTTTGTCCGCCCTTTCCATACACGGTGAGCGGCGCTCCTGCGGCGGCCTGCACGCAAAATCGGTTCAGGACCGTGCCGAACACTTCATCGTAATCGAATCGATTGATCAGGGCTTCACCCAGCGCCGTCTCGTCCGTCACCGTACCGTAAACCACGCCCTGATTCAGATCGGTGGCGCGCAGTCCCCAAATTTTGCAGCAGAACATGATGTTGTGGCTGTCGTGCACTTTGGAAAGGTGATAAAAGGAGCCCGCCTGCTTGGGATAGGGAAGGACGTCCTTGCGCCCGTTGTGCTCGATGGTGATGTAGCCTTCTTCAATGTCGATATTGGGCGTGCCGTATTCCCCCATGGTCCCCAGCTTAACCAAGTGACAATCGGGTTGGAATTCGCGCAAAGCGTACAGGAGATTCAGCGTACCGACCACGTTGTTCACCTGAGTGAAAACGGCGTGCTTGCGGTCGATCATGGAGTAAGGAGCGGCGCGCTGTTCGGCAAAATGTATGACCGCATCCGGCCCAAAAGCTTTGATCGTGGAAGATAGAAAGTCGTACTCCGTCACGTCTCCTACGAAAAGATCAATTTGTTTTCCGGTGAGCTCCTGCCAGACCTTAAGACGACCGGAAAGAGTGCGAATCGGCGTCAGGGTTTGCACGCCGAGCTCGTGGTCCCACTGACGGCGGATAAAGCTGTTGACAATCGCCACCGAATGCCCCCTCTTTGACAGATAAAGCGCAGTGGCCCATCCACAGTATCCGTCCCCCCCGAGCACAGCGACCCTCATTTGTCCTCCTCGACGTACATCCGCTTCCTTGGATTTTGGGGACACTCATCCCCGCTTGCAGCGGTGAGGCTTGGGACGCGAAACGAATCAGACGTTATCCCGCCCTCACTAAAACCCCACGTCGAAAGCCGGATTCTATCACAAGCTGGGCCGATTCGGGGTTGATTGCTGGGCACGCGCCTGTGGCGCCGGAGGCACACCGCGAATTGAGATGCATCGCCGACAACCGTGTCCAGGGATGGTTCGTGAGAAGGACCTTTCCTCCGCTCGTAGCAACCTCGTGGAGTTGCGAAATTCCCACGATACCCTGCAACCGAGGCAGGGCTGACTGGTTGGCAACAATGTAGCAACGTTCCGGTTTGAGCCACAGATCCTTGAATTGTGAGTCGTTGATAAAGACGTCCGGGGCTCGGGGAGCGTAAGAACCGTATTCCAGGTTCATAAAGCGGCCGTTCAGCAATAGCGCGGAACGGTTCGTATAGAAAAAAATCGACGAAAAATAATAATAGTGACGATCGACGATCAGAGTTCCTTCCGGCGACTTCTGCAACGCCTCGGCCAGCGGCCTGGAAGACAAAAAGGGATCGAAGGTCACCATGGCCAGGCGCGCCGAGTGGAAGAACAACACCATCATCAGGCCGGCCGAGAGGACGGCGCGTTGCGTGTTTGCTTTGAAAGTGCCGATGCTGCCCACCACAAAGGCAACTGCCGCGAGGGCAAGCGGCAGACGCAGGTACGCGAACGACGCCAGCGTCAGGTCCTCCATGTGGCCCAGCGATAGTTTGTAGGCTTTGGGGTGTCTACTCAGGGCGGAAGAGATGTCACCGGGTGCGGCCATGCCCCGGCTCAAGGCCAGGATCACGATCGCTGCCAGGGCAGCGCATGCGGCCACTAGCGAGAGCGCGGTGGTGCCTCGCCGCACCCACTTGCTGTCGGTCGCTATCGCCGAGCCCAACAGCAGCGCCAGCGCGGGATAGCATGGCATCGAGTAGTATTCCTGGGTCGTCGAGAACGTGAAGAAAATGAGAATAAAGCCCACCCAGCACAAAGCGAGCAGGCGCATGCGGCCGGCGCGGTCCACCGGCTTGAAGGCCAGCTTCCCGATGGCCGGAAAGTAGACGCTCCAGGGAAAGAGCCATAGCAAGTGAAAAAGCCAGAAGTAGAGGCGCGGTACGGTGTCGTAATCCCGCGGGTAGCGCAGGTTCAGGAACCGCAAAAGCTGTTCGTTGATGAAGAAGAACCAAAGAAATCCGTGATATTGGCCCGGGCCGCTGTGAAGAGTGAAGTCGAAGTAAGGCGGATTGCGCAAAGTGGCCAGTACATGCCAAGGCGCCGCCACCAGGAGTACGATGAATACCCCGCTCAGGGGGCGGATCCGCCTCCAGGCCGCAGCGGAAAAGAGTTGCCGCGTCAGAAACAGGTAGACAGCCCCGGCGGCGATGGGGAAGACGATGCCGACCAGGCTTTTCAACAGCAGGCCCAAACCCAGATTAACCGCCAGCACAGCCGCCCATAAGCGGGGATGAGGCTCGTCTTCATCAAGGGCGCGGACTAATGCCCACATCGCCAATGCCACGGTGAAGGTGAGCATCACGTCAGGAATCAGGATGCGCGTAAAGAGAAACAGGCCAATACAAGTGGCCATGGTCAGGCCCGCGTAGAATCCCGCCCGTTTCCCGAATGCCCAAATGCCCATGGCCGCGGTGAGCCAGCAAAGAGCCACCGCCGCCAGCGCAATAGGGATGCGCGCCACCCAATCGTGAGCACCGAAGGTTTTGTAAGAGAGTGCGATCACCCAGTAGACGAGTGGCGCTTTTTCCAGATAAGGAACACCGTCGAGATGCGCGGTCACCCAGTCGCCGGATTGCAGCATGTTGCGCGCAATCTGCGCCTGCACCCCATCCACATCGTCCATGAGAGAGGGGGGAGATACAGCGCAGCCGAGGAAAATCGCGGCCGCGAATAGAATGACAATGAATTCGCTGCGGAACTTCAGGCTGTCGCCGAGAGGCTGACGAATCGCTTGTCCTCTGGTTCCGGTTCTGAGAGCGTCTGAATGTTCCACCGTTTGATCCATAAGAATAGAATCAGCAAGCCCCACAGGTGATATCCGAAACTGTCCCGCCGTTCCAGGTGTCTTTTGATCACCGACTGCACACCTTCCCAGCGGAAAATGTGCGTCTCCTTCACGGCCTGCTCAGTCAACGTATCCAGCAACAGTGGTTTCAGCACGCCGCGAAACCAGTCGTGGGCGGGAATGTCGAATCCGACCTTCTTCCTGCGCACAATAGCCGCGGGCAGCTTGTCTTTCATCAGTTCTTTGAGCAGGAACTTCAATCGTGATCCCCGCAGCTTGTAGTCTCCCGGCAGCGAGGCGGCAAACTCCACCAGGCGGTGATCGAGAAAGGGCGGCCGTATCTCAATCGAATGTGCCATCCCCATGCGGTCGGACTTGTAGAGAATATTGTCCGGCAAATAGTACTGCTGATCGAACAGGAGATAGCGGTTGACCCCGGACACCGGCGGCATATGCGCGAGAATCCTTGACATGGGCGCCGCATCCGCGCCGTAGAAAAATTCCGCCTTTTCCTCTTCGGAGAAGGTGCCGTTCCAGAAAATGTGCGCTTGGTCCGCGGGCAGCAAGGATCCCTGCAAGAACCGCTTGAGCTTGTATTCAAAGCTGATCTTCTCGTTCGATACCGGCCAATAGCGAAGGCCGGCTATCGCCATTCTTCTCAGAGCAGAAGGCACCAGTCGTGCCGTTCGCGCATAACGGTTGGCGAGGTAGGTCAAATAGCCGCCGAATAACTCGTCGGCCCCTTCGCCACTGAGAGCCACCGTGACTTGCTGGGCACTCATCTTCGCCAAGAACCATACCGGCAGGCAGCCGGCGTCGGCGCTGGGTTCGTCGGAATAGTAAGCGAATTCCTGAATGGCCCCTGCGAGGTCGGTATCAGTGCTCAGGTCGGCCTCGGTGTGATCCGTTCCGTAGAGCTCGGCCACCTTGCGGATGTAGGCGGCTTCATCGAAGCTGCGGCCCTTAAACGTGATTGAAAACGTCTTCAGCGGCTGGCTCGACACTTCCGCGGCATAATGAAGGATAGTTGACGAATCCAGACCTCCGCTGGCCCATAGTCCGACCGGCACATCGGCAACCATGTGCTCCTTGACGGATTCTTGCAGCAGAAAATCCAGTTGCTCTTTGGCGGCGTCGAGGCTCCAGACCTTCTGTGCCGGCGGCGTCGTCACGCAGCTCCAGTAAGACTCGACCTGCGTCTCACCCCGCTGCCAGACGAGGAAGTGCCCCGGAAGGAGTTTCTCTATTCCCTGCACAAGGGTAAATGGCGTGGGGACATAATTCACGCGGAGATAGCAATTCAGTCCTTCCAAGTCCAGAGTGCGATCGATGTCCGGGTGGTAGAGAATTCCCTTTAGCTCGGAGCTGAAGTAGATGTCGTTTCCTTTGCGGTAAAAATACAGGGGCTTGATGCCCACGCGGTCACGCGCCAGAACCAAACGCTTGCGCGACTCGCACCAGAGCGCCAGACCGAACATACCTCGCAGCCGCCGGAAACACTCCGTGTCCCACTCCAGAAAGGCGTGCAGCACCACTTCCGTGTCACTGTGGGTGAAAAAACGATGTTCTAGCGCCTCCAATTCGGCGCGGAGCTCGGCATGGTTGTAGACCTCGCCGTTGTAAATCAGGACCGTATCGCCATCTTCGCTGCGCATGGGCTGTTCGCCCGAGGCGAGGTCGATGATCGTCAGCCTCACCGCGCCCAGAGAAACATGCGGGGATTCGTAAACCCCCTGCTGGTCGGGTCCGCGATGAATCAAAGAGGAAGTGGCCTCGCGAATCAGGCTAGACTGAACCGAGCGGTCCTCGTGGGTGAATCCGGTAATGCCGCACATGCACTCACATCCTAAATGCAGCCGGAGTTTTTCGCAAGAGCGAGGCCGGCCCTTAAGCGAAAATCGAAACTCGAAAAGGGAAACTCGAAAAGCAAATCCGTCAGCTTACGGAGAGAATCGCGGCGAATGGCGAATTTCCAGTTTCGAGTTTCGAGTTTTGGCCTTCGTCTTTGCAACATCTTCAGGGCGCAAGGCCATTCAATGCGCCGTGCAGACCAGAGTCACCCCGGCTGCCACCAGCAGCATGCCGGCCCAGCGCGCCTTGCTCACCCGCTCTTTAAGCAGGAACTTCGCGCCCAGCGTGCCGACGATGTAATTCGCTGCCGTAGCCGGGACCACAAAGCTGACATCCGCCAAGGAGAGAAGCGTAATGAGCGCAAAGAAGGCCAAGGCCATCATCCCTACGCCCATCCACATTGAGCCTTGTGCGAGGGCCCGGCCGATTCGGCGTGGAGCGATTCGCCATGTCCATCGCTCCCCGCGCGCGACCTTTTTCATGGCGTGGGTCACCATAAGGTCTCCGCCGGACCCTGACAAAACCACCACCGCCAGCAGAAGCGCGGTTCGCACGTTTAATTCTCCCTTCCGGTAGCAGGAAACGTGCGGCCCACGAGCACAGCTCCCGCACAGATGAATCCAATTCCGACCCATCGCCCCACAGGAACATGCTCACCCAGAACCGCAGACCCTAAGAGTGCCACGACGACATAACTGGCGGCGGAGGCAGGCAAAACGTAGCTGTAGTCGGCCCAGGAAAGCACCAGCATGTAACAGATGAAAAACAGAATCAGAAGCGTGATGCCAAGCCAGACGGCGCCGGATTGGAAGGCCTTCCAAAAGAAGAGCGCCAGCGCCTGAGACGTCCAGTGGGATGGCGCGCCGGCGCGGCTCATCCCCGCCCGCAGAAGGGTATTGCCTAGCGGATTCAAAATGACGATTAAGGCGATAAAGAGGTACGTTCTCGCCCGCAACGACTGTGAAATCATGGGCTTCCAAATCAAGTTTAGGCCGGTGGATTCGCAGCGGGTTCCGCTGCCACTGGGGCAGTTTTGGACGGTTTGTTCAGGCCACTCCGAACGTACTTCAACCGCTCGGCTCTCAGCCTCAGGAACTCCACGGCTTCGTGGTAAAGCCGCTTCCGTTCATCTGAGCTCCGAAAAGCATTACGTACGATCCGCCAGGCCACGCGCGGACGGAAATAGTAGGAGTCATAGAAGCGGTTGACCGCAGCCATCATCTCCTCGCGGTCCAGCCCGGGATACTCGATGTGCGGAAGTTGGTGTCCCATCGCGTCGGACATGGGGCGCCCGCCCAGAAAGCCGTTCTTGATGAGGTCCTGGTACAATTCGGTGCCCGGATAGGCATGCGCAATCGACACCTGGATGGTCTCGGCATCGAGTTCCTGAGCGAAGTCCATGGTGCGTTGAATGGACTCCTTGGTTTCTCCCGGAAGGCCGATGATGAAGTCGCCGTGGACAAGGATGCCAAGCTCTTTGCAATTCTTCATGAACCGGCGGGCCATTTCCACGCTCGCACCTTTCTTGATGTTCTTCAAGATCTGGGGGTCACCGGACTCGAAGCCCACAATCAATAAACGGGCGCCAGAGTCAGCCATGGCCTTGAGAGTCTCATAATCGCTGTGCACGCGCGCTGTGCAAGACCACCGGAACCCCAGGGGTTTGAACTTGGTGCAAAGCTCCAGTACCCGCTCCTTGCGAATGTTGAAGGTGTCGTCGTCAAAGAAAAACTCTTTCACCTGCGGAAACGTCTTCAAGGCCTGACGCATCTCCTGGACGACGTTTTCGGTAGAGCGGACGCGCCAGTCGTGCCCGGAGAGCGTCTGCGGCCACAGGCAAAACGTGCACAAGGCAGGACAGCCGCGGCTGGTGTAAAGAGCAATGAAAGGGTGGAGCAGGAACGGCACGTTATAATTCTCAACCACCAAATCCCGCTTGTACACCTCCGTGGCGAAGGGGAGCCGGTCCAGTTCTTCTGTACCCAGCGCTGGCCGCGACGGGTTATGGACAACCTGGCCGTCTTTCCGATAGCTGACGTTGCTGATCTCCTGGAGGGGCTTACCCTGCGCAAACTCCACCACCGCGTAATCGAACTCGCCACGAACTACGAAATCGATGTCCTCGCTGGCCATGAGGCTTTCCGCCGGTTGCACTTGGACGGGAGGGCCTACGAAAGCTACCTTGAGGTCTGGCTTGGCCTCTTTCATTAGACGGATAAGGCGCAGATCCCTTTCGAATCCAATCGTGGAGGTGAAAAGCAGGACAAAATCATAGCTGCGGGCAATCTGGACGGTCTCCGCCGCCGTGATCTTGTGCGGAGGGGCATCAAGCAGCCTGCTGCCGGGCAGCATCCCCGCCGGATAGCTGAGCCACACCGGATACCAAAAGGACGCGATCTCGCGCGTCGCCGGCCACCGCGAACCGGCTCCTCCGTCGAAATTCTCGAAACTCGGAGGATTCAAGAAGAGCGTTTTGAGCTCAGACCCCATAGGCCTCCCCTCTCATCGGGCCAAACCAGCAATCAACAAGCCTCTCGGACCCCGACATAAGCGACATTATACAACAAAGGACAGCTCCTCTGTAAATTCTGTGGGTTAGTCACCTCAAATTGGCCCCCTACCCCCAGACGGGTGCTGTCCTAATTTGGGTTGTAGCGCCGGCTTCCAGCCGGCAAAGAGCCGCCAAGATGGCGGCGCTACGTTGAAATTAGGACAGCATCCCCGGACGAATCCCGTTGACTCTGCGCCGGGCCGGGTGCAAAATTTAGTTTTGGGGTTAAAGGGTGAAGCAGCCCAGCATTCGGCGTGGTTGCCACTCTCAGGGCGCATACGTCGCATTGAACCATGAAAAACCGCAAGCTAAAGTTTGGGATAGGTGTCGGCATTATTCTCATCGTGGTTGGCTGGGAAGCTGTTTCAGGCTTCCAGCAAAGCAAAACCTATTACGTGACGGTAAACGAACTCACGCAGGGGCAGGCCGCGCGGCAGCGCGTTCGTGTGGGAGGCACCGTGGAGCCCGGCTCAATTGAACGCCGAGCGGGCAAGCTCACTTTCCGCCTCGCCCAGGACGGCCATTCCATCCCGGTGACTTACGTGGGGACCGACACTCTGCCCGACACTTTCAAGGACGGGGCGCAGGCTATCATCGATGGCGGTTACCTTGCGAGCGGTGAGTTTCGGGCGGAGAATATCCAAGCGAAATGCGCCTCGAAGTATCAGGCGGTTCCGGCATCCCCGGCAGGCGGACCCAAGAATCCCAAGGTTGCGGGTTTGAGCCCGGCAATGTAAGCCCGGAGCATCATCCCCGGCGGCGGCCCTTCGCCTCCGGTGAGTGTTCCAGAGAGCGCTTATGAACCAACTCGGAAGCGTTGGCCTGATCGCCGCGCTGGCTTTTGCCGCTTTTGCGGTGGGCGCCGGAGTCATAGGCGGAAAGCTGCGGAGTTTGCGGGTGGTGAGGAGCGCCGAGCGGGCCACCTTGGCATTCTTCGTCATGGTCACGGTGGCGGTGTTCGCGCTCGAGTACCTGATCCTCACCGACGACTTTCACAACGCCTACGTTGCCGCGCATTCCAATCGTGACTTATTCACCTTCTACAAGGTAGCGGCTCTCTGGGCTGGACAGGAAGGCTCGCTGCTTTTCTGGACTTGGCTGCTTTCGATTTATAGCGCTTTGGCCGTGTTGCTGAACCGCAAGAAGAACCGCCAGCTCATGCCTTATGTGGTTGCGGTGCTGATGGGCACGGGTGCTTTTTTTTCTTCACTGGTGCTTTTTGTTGCCAACCCTTTTCAGGAGCTTTCGCTTGCCTCACCCGCTGGGATGCAACCCTTCACCCCGCCGGATGGCAGCGGGCTGAACCCTCTTTTGCAATACCACTCCATGGTGATTCACCCTCCCATTCTCTACCTGGGGTATGTGGGCATGGTGGTGCCCTTCGCTTTTGCGATGGCGGCCCTCATCACGCGGCAATTGGGTGACAACTGGATCCGCACCACGCGCCGCTGGACGATGGTCCCCTGGATGCTCCTCGGCTTGGGAATTCTTCTGGGCGGCAACTGGGCTTACGCCGTGCTGGGCTGGGGCGGCTACTGGGGTTGGGACCCGGTGGAGAACGCCTCCATTCTGCCCTGGCTTTCAGGGACCGCGTTTTTGCACTCCGTGATGATCCAGGAAAAGCGCGGGATGTTGAAAGTCTGGAATGTTGTGTTGGTCATCACTACTTTCTTCCTCAGCATCTTCGGAACGTTCCTCACCCGCAGCGGCATTGTTTCTTCCGTGCACGCCTTCGCACAATCGAACATCGGTCCTTTCTTTGCGGTCTTCCTCTCCATCATTCTCTTCTTCTCGCTCACCCTGCTTTTCCTCCGCCTGGACCATCTCAAGAGTGAGAATAAGCTCGATTCCCTGATTTCCCGCGAGAGCGGTTTCCTCTTCAACAACTGGATTCTGCTGGCGCTGGTCTTTGCGGTCCTTTGGGGAACTTTGTTCCCGCTGATTTCCAAGGCCGTGCAAGATGTGAGCGTTACCGTAGGCGCTCCCTTCTTCAACAAAACGGCCATCCCCATGGGCCTGCTGCTCCTCTTTCTGACCGGGGCGGGTCCGCTGCTGGCCTGGCGGAAGACTTCTTTCCAGAGTCTCAAGCGAAATTTCCTCCTGCCCCTGATTATTGCCGCGGTATCAGGCGCCATTCTGCTCATCACGGGGGTGCGGCATTTCTATGCCTGGATGACCTTGGTTCTCTCCGTCTTTGTAGGCGTCTGCATCCTAGGCGAGTTTTGGAAAGGCGGCCGGACGCGTATGAAAACCGCAGGCGAGAATTTTGCCCAGGCGCTCTATAACCTCACGATGCAGAACACGCGGCGGTATGGCGGCTACATCGTCCACCTGGGGATTGTGCTCCTCTTTATCGGGTTTGCCGGCCTGGCCTTCAAGACACATGCCAAAGGCTTGATGCAAGAGGGCGACCTGCTGCGAGTGAAGAATTATCTGCTGCGTTGCGACGGCCTCACGAGCGGTGACACCCCGAATTACGAATACACTCGAGCCCTCATCACCGTCACCAAGAACGGCCACGCATTTGCCTCAGTGCATCCCGAGAAGCGCTTTTACAAGGCTAGCCAGCAGCCTACGAGCTATGTGTCCATTCACCCCACGCTCGCCGGCCGGTCTCTTCACAGGAGACTTCGATATCCTTTGCCGGAATCATGATCGGGTCCCCCACATAGGGAAAGTTCATAAATTTGCTTTGAGGGACAATCTCGGCGAACCAGTAGGGCACCTGAGCCTGGTGATCGCAGGCCCGCATCGTCCAGAGACCGGCCGGCCCATCATACGTGAGGCCTTCCCAGGCCTTGATCACGGCGGGAACGTCTGTGCTTCCTGCTTTCTTAACGGCTTCCGCCCAGAACATGGTGGCGATGTAGGCTTTTCCCCGCAGCCAGGTCGGGTAGTACCCTTTGTCCTTGTGGAACTTGGCGACGAATTCCTCATTCTTCTTCGTCGGAATGGAAAGGGTGTAGATTTCGCCGGCCATGTTCCCCATGAGCAACTCGCTCTCCCCGAGCCTGGATCGTGACTTCGTCATTGATGTAATAGGAGAAGACCTTCTGATCCATTCCCATGGGTCGGCCCTGTTTGAGCAGGGTCAGGTCGTTGCCCCAGTTGGGCGTGAAGACCAGATCCGGTTCTAGCGTCGATCCGGCTCGCGTAAGGGCCGAATCCTTTTCCCCGAGGGGTGATAGACCTCGGCTACGATCTCAATGGAAGGGTTCAGTTTCTTGATCTTCCTTTTGAACGGCTTGATGGATTCATGACCGAAAGAATAATCCTGAGCGATGCATGGACCTTCTTGTACTTTTTTGGCGTAAAGTTCCGCCAGAGCGAAGGAGTGACTGTCCGTGTTGCCGCCGGGCCGGAAGAAATTTTTGTTGCACTTCTCCCCGGTCATGCTAGCCGCATCCATCCCGTAGGAGAACATGATCACGTTGTTCTGCTCCGCAAGCTGGACATGGCCGCACCGACAGAGCTTCCCGTGCCCCCGCAGAAATACTTCACCCCGTCCTTGAGGATGAAATTCTGGCCTTACGGGCGCCACATCCGGCTTCAGTTCCGAATCGATGGGAATTACCTCCATCTTCTGCCCCAGCACCCCGCCGCTTTCGTTGAGGACTTTCGCTGCGTACTGGACACCTTCCAGATAGCGTTCGCCGATGTCTTTAAAGGTTCCCGACAGGGGTTCGGTCACTCCCAGCTTGATGGTGTCCGCCGCCCGGGCCGTAGCAGCACCACGCACAAGACGATGAACGCTAAAAAAATCAGAGAAACCGCATAAGATTTTTTTTCATCGACATACCCTCCTTTTCATTTTATTCATGGGTTGTTTTTTTCTTACACTTCCAAATAATTCTTTCTTATTTCCTCGGCCAGATCAGCGTTTCCCATCCCCTTCAAAAACCATCTGCCCTTTGCTCATGATGTAAAATCGGTCTGCCAGCTTGATGGCGCTCTTGATAGTTCTGTTCCACCATAAGAAGGTCGTTCCTGATCGATGAAGGCGGAGAGCATTCCGTGACCACTCTTACAATCTGAGGAGCCAGCCCCTCGGTCGGCTCATCGACGAAAATCACCTGGCGGGTTGCCCATCAGGGTCCGGACGACGGTGAGCATCTGCTGTTCCCCACCGGACAAGATGGCCCCCTGTGTTGTCGCGTTCCGCCAAGCTTGGGAAGAGCTGATAGACCCGCTCGATGGTCCATCCCCTCGCCTGTTTGCCTTTTTTTCCGGCCTCTTCAGATGCCTATCAGCAGATTCTCGTGAACGGTAAGACTGCGGAAAATCCGCCGGTCCTCGGGAACGTAGCCGAACCCCGATACGAGCGATCGCGCAGGCTGCTTTCCCGCCCTTCTCCGGTGCTCTCGAACCGAATGGCTCCCTTTCGGGTTGGCGACCCCCATGATGCTCTTTAAGGTTGTCGATTTGCCAACGCCGTTTCTTCCTAGAAGGCAAACCAGCTTCACCCTCTTTAAATCGAGAGAGACGCCATGCAGAATATGACTTTTGCCGTAGTAGCTGTGAATGTCGTCGGCCTTTAATATCATCTAT
>CAWHWE010000036.1:0-46411 GCA_963832915.1 uncultured Acidobacteriota bacterium | reverse complement strand
TTGTGTGACCAGGAACATGGATTTCAGGTTAGTAGCCAGGAGATCGTCCCAGTCTTTCTCGGTGATCTCGTCGAGCGGCTGGGGGCGTGTGACGCCGGAATTGTTCACCAGGATCTCGACTGAGCCTAGTTGCTCCTCGACGGTTTTCACCAACCGCGCAACCTCGACTAACTGAGAGACGTCGCCTTATGGCCACGGCGCGCCGTCCATGCGCCCGTGACCCGCTCACAGGTTTCCCGGTCAGCGCCCTCCTGCCTGAGGTAGTTCACGGCAACGTCAACTCCAGCCGCCCCCAACGCGATGGCCATGGCCCGCCCGATGCCGCGGCTGGCGCCAGTCACCAGTGAAACTTTCCCGGAGAGTTCGTCCATCCGTTCTTCCCCAGTCCCTAGCCCCGATTCTGACCGACAACTTCTTTCACCGTTCCGCTAGAGATTTCCGAAGTCCAGCCACACCCGGACATCGCGGAGGTTGTTGTCCATATAACCCATGTCCACCGTATCTCCGAGCGTCCGGAAGAAGGAATAAGAATCGCTATCAGTCAGGTACCCCGCGGGGTTCATCGCCAGAACATGGGCGCGATAAACGGTCTGGCCGTCCGCCACGGCGCCGCTGGTTGGGCTGTTGCCGTCGCGTCCGTCGGTGCCTGCACTCAAGACTACCCGGTACTGTCCGGCAATGGACTGGGCCGCGTAAAGCACGTAGGCTTGATTGCGCCCCCCGACTCCAGGTCCGGTGACGCGGCAGGTAACTTCGCCGCCTGCGATGGAACAAACCGGACGTCCCTTGTGCGTGTCAGCCAGCGCTTTGAGTGCGACGAGGTTCGACTGGGCCACCTGCCGGTAGTCTGCGTCCCATGGGTTCGAGTCAATCTCGCACACAAATCCGAGTCTTTCCGCGGCTGCCCTGGCAGCCTCCACGGCGTCGCGATTGGAGAGCAGACAGAAGTAATGGGAATTCTTGAAACGCTCGTCGTCCGGCTTGGGAGTTTCTTCCAGAGTGTGTTCGAGGAAGCGCTTGCGGATGCTGGGTGGGAAGCGAAACACCAGCCCGTTTTGCTCCGCGAGTGCGTAAGCCTGCTCCGCCGTTGACTCATCGGGAAGAGTGGGGCCCGAGGCGACCATCGAGGAAAGCTGCTCCGGCACGTCAGAAATGTAAATAGTGAGCTGATGCGCAGGGTACGCCCGCACGGCGAGGCGCCCGCCCTTCACCGCCGAGATATGCTTGCGGAGAACGTTGATTTGCTCGATGGGCAAACCGCAAGTGACCAGCTCACGGTTGAACTCGCTCAGGTCAGAAAGTGAGACATCGGAATCAAAAGGTTGCTCGAAGATGGCTGAACCACCACCCGAGACGAGGAAGATGACGAGATCCTCCGGAGTCGGATTGGAAGCCAGCTCCAAGGCGGCGCGCGCCCCCTCAAGGCTTCCCGCCTGCGGGTAGGGATGGCCTCCCAAGAAATAGTGGAAACGGTCCAGTTTCTTTGCCGGCTCTCCCGGCGAGACGCAGACTCCAGCTTCAACCCGGCCGTCCAGGATCTCATCCAGCACCACCGCCATCCGGTTTGCGGCTTTTCCGAAGGCCACCACGCGGGGAGGACGCTTCAGGGAAACCGATAGCTCACCGGCCTGGAGCAACTCACCGTCGCGCTTGAGCTTGGCCAACATCGCGGAGCGAAGATCCAACGCGGCCATGGTGTCTAAGAAAACCTGAATAGCCAGTTGCTTTCCACGCGAGTAATCGAGAAT
Source organism: uncultured Acidobacteriota bacterium (assembly GCA_963832915.1). Classification (GTDB taxonomy): domain Bacteria; phylum Acidobacteriota; class Terriglobia; order UBA7540; family UBA7540; genus CAVROP01. The sequence goes on along the minus strand of CAWHWE010000036.1, from coordinate 44,663 downwards.
GGAAGGCGTTGCGGATTGGGTGGCCGGGGTCATATGAATTTTGCCAAAGCGTCCGCACCGGCCCGCGCCACTTGGACGTCCTCATCCTCGGTGCCCGCGCTCACTCCGATCCCCCCCACGCATTGGCCGTCCACCATTAACGGCAGGCCACCTCGAATGCAAGTGAGCTTCCCGCCAGTCGCCAGCGGCAACCCCAGTGAAAGCATGACGCTGGGTTCGCCGGACGAAGGGGAGGGGCCGGTAGGAGAGCGGCGCAGCGCGGCGGCACTGGCTTTGGTGAGCGCCACCTCAACCGAGGAGAGCTTGGCGCCGTCCATGCCAGCGAAGATAAGCAGGTGACCACCCTCATCCACCAGGGCGATATTCTGCGGTACGTTGATCTCCCGAGCTTTGTTTTCAGCCGCGGCCAGGATGGCGCGCGATCCTTCCAGCGTCAAACGAATATTGTTGCGTGTAAGCATAAGAACATTATTGGGAAGTGGACGAAGAAAGGCAAGGGCAGGTTTCAGTTGTCAGGTTCCAGGTCTCAGGAGCGAGCGATGGCGGGTCCGTTGTTAGTGGTCCGTGGTCAGTTGAAGAAGACGGGGCTGGGGAAGAACCGAAGGCAGTAAGCAGTAGGCAGTAGGCAGAAGCGAGCGAGGTTGTAGTTGTAGTTGTAGTTGTAGTTGTAGTTTAGCGCAGACCTGTTCCCCGAGTTCGGGGCATGTCCGCAGTAAACAGCGCGCAGTAGGCAGCAGGCAAGGAGAAGCAGCTTCTGGGGGGCACAAGAATATGAAGTAGTTGGTTCATTGGGTCATGAGGAATCACGGCTGGGGCCAGGAGCAATTCTGAATTTGAAATTTGAAATTGGAAATCTGAGGTTGGAAATCTGAAATTCGAAATTTGATGTCTGGATCCTGAAATTTAAGATCTGAAATTTGAGATCTGAGATCAGTGCTGTCCCATTACAAGTCGAACAGGCTCAACTGGATACCTGGATCGACATCGGTAGATTGATCGTTGAAGTGGGAAAAACCCTCTAAAATCGGGGTTTTTTCGAAAATCGTGACGCTGAGAATTTCGAGAATTTGATAGAGACTCATCTCCAACCCGAGTTGCTTTTTGGCAATGGCCACCAGGACGTAGGCCGCCAGGGCGACCCACACTTGCGTCTTCACGGCGTTCTCGGAGGTACCGTAAAAAGCCTTGATGCGGAGGTGCTGTTTGATCCAGCGAAAGAACAGTTCCACCTGCCAGCGTACCCGATAGAGTTGGGCGATGAGCAAGGGAAGCAGGGAAAAGTTGTTGGTCAGGAAGGTCAGCCGCGAATCTTTTTCGGCATCGTAGAAGACGATGCGACGAAGTTGATCGGGATAGCGTTGCGCCGTGCGGATGCCGGTGAGGCGAATGATTTGGTCGCAGCGCAGGCCGCTGGAGCGATCGACCGGGCGCGAGGTGCGCAGGTAGAACTGCAAGTTCTTTTTGGCGCGCGTAACGAAAAAGGCGCAGGCTTGCGTGAACAGATGGAGACGCGCAAAGTCCACATAGCCGCGATCGAGCAAGTAAAACGCTCCCGGTTCCAGGAGGAGTTCGTCGAGGAGGTTGACATCGTGCACCTGCCCGCCGGTCACATAAACACTGGTCGGAATGCTGCCGCGCACGTCCAACAGGGTATGCAGTTTGACCGCACTTTTGTGGCGGCGGAACTTTCCCCAAGGGAAGAGCGACAGGCACAAATCGATGGTGGTCGAGTCGAAGGCATACACGGTCTCGGACAAGTCCACGGCGAAAGATTCGTGGCGGTAAAGATCGCGGGCAAGGCGAATCAACTCTTGCGCAAAGTCGCGGTAGATACGCCAGTCGCGCACCTCGTTGGCGTGCGCCAGCGTGTTGCGAGAAACCTGTCCCCGAAAACCCATATGGTAAAGTTTGGAGGGCTGGGCGCGCAGGCAGGCTTCGATATCGCGCAAACTGCGGCGATAAGTGAGTTGAGCGAACAGCAAGCAAAGGAACTGGTCCCAACAAGAGAAGTCCTTCACGTAACGATTGCCCTGGTAGCGATCGACGCAAATCTCGAATTGGTAGGTCGGGAGGAAATCCAAAAGCTGCGAGAAAACACTGCGGCCAAGATTCATCTGCTGCCTCCGGCATGGGCTGGAAAACAGCAAAATGATGCCAAAAGAGCCGCAGAAAATTGAAATCGAAAAGTAACATCCCGACCTCTTACTTCGGTTCAATCAAGCACTTACGGCGAAGTGCCCCAACTTTCTTGGGACAGCACTGATCTGAAATGTTGAATTTTGAATGGCTTCTCCCCGAGGAGCCGGATTATACATAGTGAATCGGCGATGCAGACCTTGCTTTGCGCACCGCGCCCAGGGCCTCCGACCGCCGCACTCCCTCAATTCACAATTCAGAATTGCCCTAGCCCCCAGCCCCGTTTTTCCAGCCCTCAGGCGTGGCCCTGAAGAAACTCTTCGACCCGCCGAAGAGTGGGAGCCGATTCGCCACCGCCCATGCCTAAGGTTGAAAGCGCGGCTGCAGCGTTGGCGAAGCGAACAGCATGCTGGAGGTCATTCCCTCGGCAGAGGGCGGCGAGAAAGGCAGCCTCAAAACAATCGCCGGCGCCCGTGGTATCGATGGCGCGGACCGCGAACCCAGGAGATGAGAACGCGCCTTCGGGGCCATCCACATAACATCCCGCAGGTCCCAGCTTGACGATGACCGTCTTCACCCCTGCCTGGTGGAGGCGCGCCGCAATGGCCGTGGGCGCCGTCTCGCCCGTGAGCTGGCGGCCTTCTTCCTGGTTGGGGCAAAAGTAATCCACATATGCCAAGGCCGGCTCGATCAGTGGCAGCCAGCGGCCCAGCGAGTCCCAGCAGGGATTCATGGAGGTCAGGCAGCCAAGCCGCCGGGCCCGAACCATAGTCTCAACAAGTGGGGCGCCATCGAAACTCGGCAGGGCGAAGGCGCTGGCATAGTGAAAGACTTTCGCCCCCTTCACCAGGTCCCAGTTCAAGTGGCAGGCGGAAAAATGAGCATTCGCGCCGCGAAAATGCAGGAGGCGCCGCTCGCCGCTGGACTCCACCAGCACCATGCTGACGGAGGTTCGGGCGTCCTTAACCTTGATCACGTTGGAGTCATCCACGCCTTCGGCGCGCACTGAATGGCAAATAATTTCTCCCAACCGGTCGGCGCCCACTGGCGCGGCGAGGGCCACGCGAATCCCCAGACGCGCGAGCGCCATGGCGGTGTTGACGCCGTTGCCTCCTGGTCCGAGGGCCACTTCATCCAGACGCTGGCTTGCCCCTGGGGCAGGAAGTCCGTCCACCGGCCGTGCCAGGACATCCACCACAGCATTTCCGGCGCAGAACACTTCACATCCCGGCTTCATGGTTTGCTTGCCTCCATTCGGTGTGCCTCCACGCAGTGGCAGGCGGCAGGAAGTAGGTTGTAGGTGGTGCGGGGCGACCTTGGATTTTGAGTTGAACCGCGCCCGCCCCCAGCACCTGAAACCAAAAACCGGCGTCCGACACACGTCTACGTGGCCAAGCGATTATACGCGGACTTCAGAGTTTTTGAACCGGCGCCCATAGCTCCCCCATGCAGGTTCGATAGATTGCAGACATTGTCGAAGGTCCAGCCGGTTTCACATAGGTTTGGAAAATGGAATCAATGCACCATTGATCGGCAAGGCTATAAGTCCCTGAGACGCAATGTCATATTGACTTTGTCTCTTCTTGACCATTTCCTTGCGCGTGATAGAATGAGTGACTATTGCAAGTGGATTTTATTCTCTCCTAAGGAAGTTCTCCCGAAGAAATACCGTCGGAGAACCCGGCCCCTTAAATGGGGTAAATGACCAAGGAGATTCTATTGGAGGCAATTTGATGTACTTTCCCGCAATGCTGAGTATCAGTCTGCTTTCATTAATCGTGGCATTATTCTTCGCCCGGCGGGTACTGGGCGTTTGGTTCGTCACTGCCTGGTCGCAACGATGTCGAATGGCCAGGACATTCGCGGCCAGCGTTGCCGTAGCCTTGGTGGGCACGGCCGGAGCATATGCGCGCCCCCCCGAAGAAGCGGCCGGCGGCGAAGCCAACCTGAAGCTTCCGGACCTTTCCCAGGTCCAGTTCCTTGGCGTCACCGGCCACAGGTTGCTGGCCATCGGCATTCTGTTTTGCATCTTCGGGCTGCTCTTTGGCCTGGTCACCTACGGCCGCTTGAAGAATTTGCCCGTCCACCGCGCGATGGGAGAGATGTCCCAGTTAATCTGGGAAACCTGCAAGACCTACATTATCCAGCAGGGCAAGTTCCTGCTACTGCTCTGGGCTTTCATCGCTGTCATCATTGTGCTGTACTTCGGCGTGCTGCTGAAATATGAGGCCCAGCGCGTGGTCGTCATCCTGGCGTTCAGCGTAATCGGGATTTGCGGCAGCTACGGCGTCGCATGGTTCGGCATTCGCGTCAACACCTTCGCCAATTCCCGCACCGCGTTTGCCAGCCTTCGGGGCAAGCCATATCCCGTCCTTCAGATCCCTCTCATGTCCGGAATGAGTGTAGGCATGATGCTGATCTCGGTCGAACTCCTGATGATGCTCATCATCCTGCTCTACGTTCCGGGAGATTATGCGGGGCCGTGCTTCATCGGCTTCGCCATCGGCGAGTCGCTGGGCGCGGCCGCGCTGCGCATCGCCGGCGGCATCTTCACCAAGATTGCGGACATCGGCTCCGACCTGATGAAAATCGTCTTCAAGATCAAGGAAGACGACGCGCGCAACCCGGGCGTGATCGCCGACTGCACGGGCGACAACGCGGGCGATTCGGTGGGACCGACCGCCGACGGTTTTGAGACCTACGGCGTTACCGGCGTGGCGCTCATCACCTTTATCCTGCTGGGTGTGAAGGACCCGATGATTCAGGTGCAATTGCTGGTGTGGATCTTCGTGATCCGCGTCATCATGCTGGTGGCTGCTGCCGCGGCCTACTTCCTTAACGGCGCCATCACCAAGGCCCGGTACGGGAATGTGGCGAAGTTTAACTTCGAGGCGCCACTGACCTCGCTGGTTTGGATTACCTCCCTGGTTTCGATCGGGCTAACCTTCATCGCCTCTTACCTGATCATTCCCAGCATGGGCGGCGATGCCTCGATGTGGTGGAAACTCTCGACGATCGTCTCCTGCGGAACTCTGGCCGGCGCCCTCATCCCGGAGTTAGTGAAAGTGTTCACTTCCACCGAGTCGAGGCACGTCAAAGAGGTGGTGGTCTCGGCAAGGGAAGGCGGCGCATCGCTGGACATCCTCTCGGGCTTTGTAGCCGGTAACTTCTCCGCCTACTACTTGGGGCTGACGATGATGGTGCTCATGGCCATCGGTTCGTGGGTCAGCCTCCAGGGTTTGGGAAACTTCATGCTGGCGGCGCCGGTATTCGCCTTTGGTCTGGTGGCCTTTGGATTTCTGGGCATGGGCCCGGTGACGATTGCAGTGGATTCCTACGGCCCGGTGACCGACAACGCCCAATCGATTTATGAGTTGTCCCTCATCGAACAGGACCCGACCGTTGTGCAGGAAATCAAGAGGGATTACAACGTGGACGTGAACTTCGAGCACGCCAAAGAAATGCTGGAAGCCGCTGACGGCGGGGGCAACACGTTCAAGGCCACAGCCAAGCCGGTGCTGATCGGCACGGCGGTGGTGGGAGCCACCACCATGATCTTCTCGACCATCATGCTGCTCACGGACCGCCTCACGACGAACGTTGACAAGCTATCGCTGTTGCACGCGCCTTTCGTGCTGGGCTTGGTCTCCGGTGGGGCCATTATTTACTGGTTTACCGGGGCTTCGACCCAGGCGGTCACCACCGGCGCGTACCGTGCGGTGGAGTTCATCAAAGCGCATATCAAGCTGGAGAGCGCAGAGAAGGCGTCGATTGCCGACAGCAAGAAGGTGGTGGAAATCTGCACGCAGTATGCCCAGAAAGGCATGTTGAACATCTTCATCGCGGTCTTCTTCGTCACCCTGGCATTCGCTTTCGTCGACCCGTTCTTCTTTATCGGCTACCTGATCTCGATAGCTATTTTCGGGCTCTATCAGGCCATTTTCATGGCCGACGCGGGCGCAGCGTGGGACAACGCCAAGAAGATTGTCGAAGTCGAGTTGAAGCAGAAGGGCACTCCCCTCCACGATGCGACTGTTATTGGCGACACGGTGGGCGATCCGTTCAAAGACACTTCTTCAGTGTCTTTGAACCCCATCATCAAGTTCACCACGCTCTTCGGGTTGCTGGCCGTCGAGCTCGCGGTCAAGCTGACCGCCACCAGCGGCAGCGGTCTGACGCACGCATTGGCCGCGGCATTTTTCCTCGTATCGTATTTCTTCGTATACCAGTCGTTTTACGGGATGCGGATTCGCGGCGGCGCGGCCGCTGAGACAGATACAGGATCTAAAACAACTCATTAGTTAACCCTGAAAACAGTCCCCCTCCTCGGCTGAGGAGGGGCGGGGTTTGAGTCAAGCCAGACCCATCCCCGCAGCCTGTGCGATCCCTTCGGGGTCGGTAGGCAGTTTACCGGGGGCGTTGCATCCGGCTGCTATAGGGCGCCCTTGCAGGGCAGAGGACCTCGCGCCTCAACGATGGCTTGTGTCTGAGCAACCTGCTAGAACCCGCGCGCGGCCCCCTTAATCCTCTTCGCCACCTTTTGAATCGAGTCCGCCTTTTCGACAACACCTAGTGGCAGCATGTTCTCATTGGACTTGTTGAGATCTTCCTGGAGGGCCTTGACGAGGTCAGCAAGCTCCCCGGCATCGCGCTTCATCTTTTCGAGGTTGGCCTTCAGGAGCTCACGCTTTTGTCTCCCCGAGGCTGATGATTGTGAGGGTCCCGGACCGGTTTGCGCGTCGGATTCCAACTGAGATGTTATTTTGCCGGCAGTTTCCCGTCTTGTTTCCCCTGCCCCCGGCTGGGTAGGCATTGGGGCTGCTGTTTGAGCGGTTATTCGAAGAGGGCCCAGCATCTGTCCCGCGAGGCTCACAGAAAGCCAGAGCAGGATTGAAGTCCGGTAGAAAGATGATTTGCCGTAGAGAATAGTCATCGCGGTATCCTTTCCCTTAAGGACGGCAAGAGGCCTAGCAATGCTACTCGCCCCCACCTTTACTTTTGATTATAATCGCTTCACTTATGGGTCGGCAATCCAGAAAAATTGCCCGAAAATTCGCTTGCGTACGAATGGATGGTAGGCAGAGGGGCAGAAAAGGAGCCTCCAGGTGAATGGTGCTGGGGCTGGGTGTTGAGGGTTAGGGGTAGGGGGCAATTCAGAGTCCAGAAGTCAGAATTCAACCTCGGCCTGCCCTCCTGACCTGCCCCACTACTTACCAACTCTGGGCCGCGGATAGCTGTGGGCTGAAGGCGGACACGCCGCGGCGGGGCTACAGAGTACTGCGTTTAGAATGCCACTGCCTTCTCGGCATCCTCTAGTAGCCTCGGGCGGTTCCCTTTATTTTCTTTGCCAGCTTTTCTATTTTGTCCGTCTTGTCGATTATGTCCAGTGAAAGGATATTCTCGTTGGACTTGTTGAGCTCTTCCTGAAGGGCCTTTGCGATGTCAGCAAGCTCGCCGGCATCGCGTTTCATCTTTTCGAAGTTGTCCTTCAGGAGGTTACGCTTCTGTTTTTCCGAGAGTGATGACCGTGAGGATTCCCCATTGGATTGTGCACGCGGAAAGTGTTGGGCTGCGTCTGGATTATCGGCTTGAGTTGTTGCCACGGGATAGGCGGGTGCCGCAGTTGCAGAGATGATAAGAGGAACGCCCGGCATCTGCCCGGCGAGGGCCGCAAAAAGCCAGAGCAGAATTGCAGTCCGATAGAATGATGATTTGCAGAAGAGAAGTGCCATCCCGATATCCTCACAATGAGGGGCGAAGATTACCCTCCGAGATCGGCCAGCGCCTTTTCCACGTCATCGAAAGCTGATTTCGACACCTCACAGGCCATAGGGTCCGTCGCAAGCCGGGCGTACACATGCTCCCCGATTTTCGAAATCTCCAACGTCTCGCTCTGATCCTTTTCGCCGAACTGGACTTTGAACTGATATGCGGGTTTGGTCAGCCCCAATGGTGCAAGATCAGACCCCTTGGGAAACGCAGATGCCCGAAGGTCGCGGAGTCGAGTGAGCAAGGTATCCATCTTGGCAGCAGGGATCGTCTTTGACGCTCCTCCAGCCTGCTTCCACTGATTATCTTTTTGCATGTCGAAAACGCTGTGGCCCTTGGGGGAGTCGATTTCCACATGCTTCACGTCGAAGTTCGAATACGAAAACAAGTCCTTTGAGCGGAGGTCAGCAGGATCCTTCTGAAATTCGGTCAGGAATGCCGAATTGAGTGTGAAGACGGGTGGAAGCTCGGAGTTTACGGCAAAGTAACGATCCCCCTCCTTATCCTTCTTGCCGAGCACCAGCGTCTGAGCGCCGCCGGGACCTGTCAACTGAAGCCGCAATTCCGAAACGCCCAATCCATAAGCAGCTTGGTTCTTTTTATCCTCTGCGGCGATGGATTGCATGGTGAGCCCGCGCAACTGGCTGAGCAGGCCATCCACGGCAAAGCGCTCGGCGCGCACCGGGGGCGGCAAAACGAGATCCCAGATTCCTTCGGGATTCTTCTCCAGCGTCCACTTCTTCCCCTTGGAATCAACTTCAATCTTCCGAAGTTGGTCGGCCTCGAGCGTCAAGGCACGCCGGTTGCGGAGGTCGAAAAGGGTCTTCTCCAGGTTTGATTTCAAGTAGCTCGCCAGCGTGACCACGCGCGGATTGCCTGCAACCTGCGCGTAGACCCCACCGCTCGTAGGCGTGTCATCACCGATCAGAAGGTTGAACTTGGACGGGTTAGAGTCAGTCGAGAATTCCAGGGAAAAGGCGGGAGGATTAAGCCCGAACTCTTTCAAGTCTGAAGGGTGCGGATCGACTACCTCGTCCACCGTGGCCGTAGTAAAGTTGTTGAGAACCGTGGAAAGCGTGCCCTGGTCAGCCGATAGCTTCCTGGGTTCAGCGATCGCCCAGGTGCCCCCGTCGTGCTGGCAGGTCACGGCTTCGCCGTCGCGGGGACGAAAGGTGATGGAGGTTATGTGCTTGCTGTCCAGGGCGAATATTTTCTCTTCTTTCGAGCTTTCAACGCTCGATGTTTTGCGGCTGGCGCGCTTGTCCAGATAGGTAAAGATTCCCCAGAGCCCGGCAAGGACCACCAGTGCGATAAGCGTATTTAAGTATTTCTTTCTCATCGACGTTCCCACCAAACCAGAGTGCCTGCCGCGACAATCAGGAGGGGCAATCCGATCACGCCCAGCCAGAGGAGTTTGCTCATCTGCGCCGCGGTCATCATCAGGTGCTGAGACTCCGGAGGCTTTGGCCGAACGGAAATCAGATCCACATCCGCCGAGAGCCAGTTAACCATGTTCATGAACAGGTCGCGGTTGGCCTGGAATCCCAGAAAGGCATTGGCGGGAAGAATGGACGTGCCCAGGGCGATAAAGCGGCCTTCCGCCTTCTTCTCTCCCTCCCCGCTCAGCGTGCCCGAAACCGCCACAGTAAGCGGACCTTTGATGTCCTTCCCCGCGCGGAATGAAACCTGGCGCATCTTGGCATTAAAATCGGCCACCCCAAAGCTTGCATCCGAAGTCTCACAGAAAGAATCTGTGCTCACACCCGGCTTGGATTCCTTCCCCACAGAGAACGATCGGGTGAAAGGAAACATCGAGGCCTCGCGGACAATGGGCTGCACAATAGGACTGGAGCCATACTTGAGGATGAGCGGCATGGTGGGCTCCGTTCCGAAAAGCTGCGCGACCGGATTCTCATCGATAACAAGGTCGTTCCGAACCGTCACATTCCAGCCGGTCAAGAGCTTCGAAAGTTCCGGCAATTCCACGCCCGGGTCGAGCATGAACATGGCCCTGCCCCCTCCCGCCACGTACTTGCCGATAGTATCGGCCTCCTGCGGAAGGTAGTCGGTCTTCGGCCCGGCGACAATCACCATCGAACAGTCCGCGGGAATCTCCATCTTCTGCATCAGGGTCACTGCTTTAGTCAGGTAATTCTCGTTCTCGAATTCTTTCTTGACCTTCGAGTAGCCGGTGCGCTCTGAGTCCTCCAAGTCCCGTTCCCCGTGGCCCGCGAGGAAGCACGCGGTGCGCTGCCCTTTGAACAGACGAATCAAAGCGTTGCTGAGGGCTTCCTCCGTGTCTCCCTGGGCCTCGAAGTGGCGGTCACCCGCGGCCACTACAATCGCCCCATAGGTGCGCACGCCGTATTGCTTGGCGAGAGAGGGCTGCCGGTCAACGTCCACGTACCTTACGTTGAGGCGCCGCGAGACCGAGGAGAACATGTTCAGCAGGTCACGCCGTTCCCCGAAGCTGCGTCCCCGGTCGAACACGTAAATGGTCACATCCTGGTTCATGTCCTTCAACAGCTTCACGGTCTGAGGCGCCAGGCTGTATTTCTTGTTCGGCGTTAGGTCCCAACTCTTATCGTGATGGCTCACAAACCAGTTGGCCAGAGTAAGGATAGCGATGACGATCAGCGTATAGACGGCGAAGTTCGCGCCTTCCAAAACCCGCCGCCCGCCGCGTCCCTTGAGTTGATCCTTGAAAGCCATGGTTAAGGCCTCCCTTTAAGGGCTTCGACCGAGCGTGCCGTCATGAAGATTCCGAAAATCACAACGGAAAGGTAATAGACCAGATCGCCCAGGTTGATAACACCCTTCGAAAAATTGTCAAAATGAGTGGTCAGCGCCAGGAAAGACATCACCCTGCCGACCGCGCCGCTCGAGTATGCCGTGACCCAATCTAGCAGGAAGAGCAGAAGGAAAACCGCCAAGCCCACGGCCCCGGCAATAATCTGATTTTTGGTGAAGGCCGAGAACCACATGCCCAGAGCCATCAAGGCGGCGCCGTAAAGGAAAAACCCCATCGCGTCTGCCACTAGCGGCCTGGCATTGGGGTTGCCATAAATGAACAGAACCGTGAAATAAAGAAAAGTGATCGCCTCCAGCACTGCGAAGAGGGCCAGCGCCCCGAGGAATTTCCCCAGGATGATCTCGAGGTCGGTGAGCGGAGAGGTAAGCAGCAATTCGATAGTGCCGGACCGCTTCTCTTCCGCATAGAGCCGCATGGTAATGAGCGGGATCAGGAAAAGCAGGACCACCGTCATGACGCCAGCCAGGATGGGGCGAATGATGTTCTCATTCAGGCTCATCGGCGGCGCCCCCATGCCCCCCATCGCCTCCATTTGAAACGTCCGAGCCATGAAGAACGCCGTTGAACTGTAGAAAACATAGCCGCAGATCAGGGCATAGACGGTCATGACCAGGTACGCAATCGGCGAGTGGAAGTAAGCTCGAAGTTCCTTGCCTGCAACAGCTAACATATTGCGCATGTATCATTGTCCTTTCGAGTACCAATTGTTCGTGGTCTGTCGTCCGTGGTCCGTTGTCAGTTGTCCGTTGTCAGCGGCCAATCTCTTGACGAAAATAAGCTCAACACATGCCAACGGAGTGCGACGGACAACCGACTACTGACCACTGACGGGCGGTTCCTCAGTGAGATCTTTGGTTGTAAGCTTCAGGAATATGTCCTCCAAGCTCAGGCCGCTGGTTCTGAGTTCATAGAGCTTCCAGTTGGACTCCACAACGGCGCGCGCCAACTCAGCACGCACGTCCTTGCCTTTCTCCGCGTGCACCTCGTAGGTCGCCCGCCCGTCGGTGGAGTCGTGCGACTCCACCAGATTCACGCCTTCGACTCGCTGCAGCTTGTCTTTGACATCCGCCGCCAGACCCTCGACGGTCAGCAGGATCGTCTCGAATCCCTGAAGGCGGCGAGTGAGCTCGTCCGGAGTTCCCACTGCCACGATTTTGCCGGCACTGATCACCACCACGCGCTGGCACGTCTTGGCGGCCTCGGGAAGAATGTGGGTGCTTAGGATGACGGTATGGCGACCTCCCAGTCCTTTGATAAGCTGGCGGGTTTCGATGATCTGTTTGGGATCGAGTCCTGCCGTCGGTTCGTCGAGAACCAGAACCTCAGGGTTGTGGATCAGCGCCTGGGCCAAGCCGACGCGCTGCCGGTACCCTTTCGACAATTTACCGATCTGCCGGTTCTGCACGTCTGCCACGGCGCATCTCTCCACTACATCCGCCATCCGTGACTTTAGCTCGCGACGCGATATACCTTTAATCCGCCCGACGAAGGCAAGGTACTCGTTCACGGTCATGTCCGGGTAGACGGGAGGGGTTTCCGGCAGATAGCCCGTGCGGCGCTTGGCCTCCAGAGGTTCTTCCACCACATCGAATCCGGCCACGCGCACCCGGCCCTCGCTGGGCGGAAGATAGCCCGTAATAACACGCATGGTGGTCGTCTTTCCCGCTCCATTCGGGCCTAGAAAGCCGAGGACTTCACCCTTTTGGGCCTCGAAAGATACCTCGGAAACGGCCAGAGTCGGCCCATAGCGCTTGGTCAGGTTTTGAACTTCGATCATAGGAGATCCTTCCTTGCCGGGCCCATCCGGCCCGCAATCTCACCTCAGGTATTACCCTAGCACTGCCGGCCCTTATGGTGCATGAGCCGCGGCAGTTGCCTCTGCCCCCCGGAACACTGGTGCGGCCCATGCCTGCGCAGGACCGCGACTGATCATCCTGCTCCGGCCAGTCTCCAGGTAAAAGTAGAAGCCTTCAAATATATAACGAAAATCAAAAAGTGCACAAGGTTACCAAGATGGTCCCTTGCGGAAAGCGCTCAGGGGCGTGGCGCGCGCACGGGCGGAGGCGGGCCAACTCCTTCCAGTGCCTGCGGGGTGAATTGCTCCTCGTCCAGGCCCGTGTTGAAATGTATTGCGTCAATGGTCAAGGTAGTTCGAGTGTCATCCCGAACCGAACTAATCTCCACGCGCCTGGCGCCCCAAATCCCAGCAACCTTTCTCAACTGGCTGGCGTGGTATCTGCGCAAGAGCTGACCCTGCTGATCGTACATTTCGGCGTGCAGGATTACGGGGAGATCTTTGGCCACCCAATAGTAAATAAACTTATATTGCGAGCGGTCGGAGGCAATGGGTGTCGCGTCAATCTTGAAAGTCATGTGGCCATCGATGGTATCAACCTCGCTGAGGAAGCCGTAGGTGAAATCATCCAGCACGCGCTCGGCGACGTCTTCGTAACTGAAATCGCTACCCGCAAACCGTTCGGAGCGGTCGCGTGGCGCCACCTTGCGAACTCGCTGGGTTGCCGGAATATAAATCCACTGACGGTCGCTTTCTCCTTGCCGGTTGACCGAAAGCAGTGCAACGCCGCGCATTTCCAGTGGTTCGGTGAAACGCAGCAGGGTCTTGCTGTCACCAGGTGAACCCATCCGGTATAGGACAAACCGCTTCCGCGCGATCGCGCCGTGTTGGCCAAAGACCTGGAGTGTAGCCCGCAAGGTGGTATCGCGGCTGTCATCCTGCTGGTAGATTCTCTCCATGATCCCTCTGGCGGTAACCGTCTGGGGAACAGCAGTTCTGGGCCCCAGCAGCAGGGCGATCAGAAGCAGGGCAAGATGACACGCCATGCCAATTTCGCAACGCCACCGCGAGGACCTACTCATATCCGATCGCCTCGACGACCTGCATTCGAACGGCACGACTGGCAGGCCACCAGCCAGCCAGGAGAGATGCCGCCACGACAAAGGGAATGGACAACAGGACCAGAGGCCAAGGAAAGTAGAACGGGATGTGGTAGCCGGCCAGCGCGATCGACACGGCGTGCGTTAAGAACTCGGTGTTGAAGACCGCGGCCAATGCCCCCGTAAGAACCCCCACAAGCGAAATGGCCACCGCCTCCAAAAGCACCAGTTTCCGGATCTGGGAACGCAACCCGCCGATTGCTCGCAGGATGCCCATTTCGCGCCGCCGTTCCGATACGGAAATGAGCAGTGTATTAATGATCCCGAGCATGGCTACCAGGATGGCGATGACCAGTTGCATATAATTGAGCATAAAGAATTGGTCCACCAGGCCCGCCACCCACCGCTTGAACTCGGCGTTAGTGTAAACGAAGGCATGCGTTGTATTCGAGGCGAATCGCTGGATCTCCTGTTTTACCTTGCCCGGGTCCGCGCCCGGCGCCAAATTGACATCGATAAAATCCACCGCGCTATCACCCCAGCACTTCTTGTAAAGCGCCCGCTCCATAAATATAGTGCCTTTTTCTGAACGATAGTCATCCAGAATACCGAGAATTGGCCTCTCGATCGGGCCTGACGGGGCGTCAAGGCGCACATGGTCGCCCACGCCGAGCCCCCAGCGGGTGGAGAAATTTCGCGAGATTAGAACGCCTTCTCCACGTGGCAATTGCTCCTGCAAGCTCCTTCCATCCGCCCCTTCGACAGCATCCTGTGCCCGGGCCAGAAAGCCATCCATTTCAATGGCCACCAGGGCTGGCGTATCGCCCCGATAGGAAACGGATGTAAACCGAATATCTTCCACGCGCTTCACCCCGGGAATGTTGGCGATCTGCCGGCCCAGTTCTTCGCTGAAATGGTACGTGGGAGACCGCATGAGCGTGGAGGTCGCCACAAACAGATCGGAGTTGAGCACCTCATTCATCCAACGATCGATCACGCGCCGGTATCCCTGGATAAAGGCCTCCGTCGAGAAAACAAACATCAGGCCGACCATCAAAGCCCCAACCGTTGCAGAGCTGCGCCGAGGCGACTGGATCATGGAATCCATAGCCAGCGCCCCCTCGGAACCCGCCGCCCAATCCATCAGTGGGCGCAGCGCCCGGGCCGCCCACTGAACCAATCTGGGCAGCAGCAGGGTTAGGCCGAGGAGAATCCCCCCCGCATAGATGAATTGAAACGTCAAACCGGTACGGGGCGAAGACCATCGGATCAGGGCGAAGCCCGTCGCCACCAGGAGCCCGCCCGCACCCATGCGGCGCCACCCAAGCACGGTTTCTGCTTGACGCGTCTCGATATTATGCAGTGCCAGCACGGGGTCCAACTGTGACGCCGCCCGCGCCGGAAACCAAGCACCCGCGAGGGAGGCGCCAACCCCCAGCACAAACGAAGATAAGGTGAAACCAAGCTGGAATGAAACTCGCTCAGGCGTGGACACGAGCCCGTAAGCCGCAGCAGCAATGGTTCCCATAACCCTGCCAGCCGCACCCGCCAAGCAGTAGCCTGCGGCGATACCGAGGAGCGAACCCAGCACCCCCATCAAGAGCGCTTCGGCCAGAAACATCCCACGGATATTTCTCCGCTCGACCCCCACGGCGCGCAGGACGCCGATCTCTTTCCACCGCTGATTCACCGAGATGGTAAAGGAATTAAAAATAATGTACATGCAGACCAGCAGTGCGACAAAGCTGGTCATCAACATCCCTATCCGCATGGCGGTGTCGGCATTCTCCAATGCCTCGCCGCGGACTTCCGGGCGCAGGACTTCGACTCCACTCGCCAGTCGTGCTCGCAAACGCTGCTGGACGGTTTCGATGGGAACGTCGGCGGAATTCATCAAGTCGATGCGGTCAAAATTATGGCCGCGATTGAAGACAAGCTGGGCGGAATAAACGTCCATGACGGCAATGTTTCCGCCAAACACCGCCCCGAGGCCCACCGGCTGGAAAACTCCCCTGACGGTGAACTCCTTCCGCCCCTCGGAGGCAAACAGCGCTACCCGGTCTCCGAGTCTAAGGGAATGGCGCTCGGCAAAGGCGCGGGAGAGCAGGATGGAATTTGGCTGGGCAAGAAAGAGCAGCGGGTCAGCAATCTCCGTCCGCGAACGCTCGAACTCGTAGTCCCGTAATTCCCGGTCGCCCGTCGTATCCACTCCCAGCACAAGTAGCCTGCCCTCGTCCCCGAAGGAGGTGTCGGCGATGACTTCGATGACGGGCTCCGCAATACGTACCCCTGGAGTGGCGCGAACCGTCTCCAGGACCTCTTCAGGTAATCCTGATTCGCCAGCCGTAACTTGCAGGGTCGCTTTCCCGGCCAGCCTTTCGACCGTCGATTTGAGAGAGTCGAGCAGGATAGAATTGCCCGTGCGAATGGCGAAAAAGACGGCCACTCCCAGGGCTATGCTGAGCGTAGTGAGGGCCAGCCGCAGCTTGTGGGTCCGCCACTGTCGCAAGGTTATGAGCAATAGGGCTGGGAACATCATCTGCTTTCGGCAGGTCCTCTCTCGCCTCGCTCTTCTTTAATAATCTGCCCGTCACGCAAAGTGAGAATTCGATCACAGTAGCCGGCAACCGAGGCGTTGTGGGTGACCAGCAACAGCGTGCAGCGTTGCTCACGATGCAATTCGTCGAGCAGGCCAAGGATCTCCTCTCCCGTCGCGGAGTCGAGATTGCCCGTCGGTTCGTCCCCCAGCAGGAGAGGAGGATTGAAGACCAGCGCTCTCGCGATGGCCAGCCGTTGGCTCTCGCCCCCAGAGAGCTCATCCGGGCGGTGAGTGGCTCGCTCCTTCAGTCCCACTCGCTCCAGCATCGAGAAGGCGCGACGCTCCGTCTCACGTTTGGCGATACCCTGCAAGCGCAGCGGCAATCCGACGTTTTCGAGGGCGGTCAGGGTGGGCAGGAGATTGAATGTCTGAAAAATCATTCCGATCTTCTCGCGCCGCATGCGCGTGCGTGCGTCATCACTTAGCTCCGATAGCACGGCGCCGGCAACTATGACCGTGCCTGTTGTGGGCTCATCCAAACCGCAGATCAGGTTGAGGAGGGTCAACTTCCCGGAACCCGAGGGTCCCACCAACGCCACTCGCTCCCCCGAGGCAACATGCAATTCGACATCGCGCAGCGCCCGCACCTTCCTCTTGTTTCCGTAGTTCTTTGAGACATTGGTCAATTGGACCATCGAATTTTACCCAGGTAGTCAGTAAAGATTCTCTTGACGCAATTCTTTGGGACTCTTGCCAATCGGTTTGCGGCAGGGGCAAGTTGAAAGTTATTGTTGGTGATTGAGTCCATCCAGCTTGACCCAGAAGTCAGGGCGAGACAGGCGGCAGCGCGCCGAGGGTTGCGCGTACAGCTCGCTCGCCGACATAGTTTCCCAGATCTCGCGCAGCGGCTGGCCCCGGACGTTGCCGAAGGAATGGGGCGTGAAGTCGCAGGGTGAAACGTTTCCATCGGCACGAAGATGCAGTTGCACCATGGCCGCCGGGCAGCCCTCAGCAACGCAAGGGTACGCGATGCTTGCAAACATGGTCTGATGGATGATGCGCGGGTAGTCGGCCTTCTCCGCATACTTGTGGCGAAACCCCACAATCTGTGCGGCTTCTTCGTCGGTTAACAGGCACTCGCGCCGGCCGCTCAAGCGGCCGGTCGGAATCACGTCGAACAGGAAGACCTCGAGCACCTTCAGCTCGCGGGCCAGATCCATCAGAGCATCCATCTCTCCACTTTGCATCTTCTCCCGGGTTACATACGTCGAGATGCCGGTAAGGATTCCGGCCGCACGGCACAATTCCAGGCCCTGTGTGGCTTTAGCGAATAGCCCCGGACGACAACGGTTTTGGTCGTGGCGGGCCGGGTCAGGGTAGTCAAGGCTGACAAACACGCCGTACAGTCCCGCGGCTTTGAGCTTGGCCACGCTATGCTCGCGCAGAAACTCCCCGTTGCTGAAGATAGTGCAGACGCTCAACGACCGGTCCACCGCCGCGATGAGGTCATAAATCCTCTCGAAGAGCAGCGGCTCACCGCCGGTCAGTATCACGCAGGTGGTCCCTAAGTCGAGAGCCTGGTCCACCGCGCTCTTGAGTTCGTGATAGTTGAGTGCATGACCGTTGCGGGCGGTCGCCTCCTGATAGTCCACCGCCGAGCAGTGCGCACATTCGCATTGGCAGTTATACGTGACCGCCATGGTCATGACGTGCGGCGTTCGGGCGATTGCCACGCCCCCGACCTTGCTGGTGCGCACCATGTTGTCCACGATCAACCGTACTCTTCTGCGTGCCGCGGGCGATCCCATCGGCGGGCTCACCAGCGAGAAGGCTTTGTGTCCGCCTTCGACCTCCGCCACCGGCTTGCCGCCGGCGTAGTAGTCCTCCTGAGCGTGCCGGTAACGCTCCATGCTGTTTCGAATCGCGGTTCGCTGCCAAGTTCTTAGGGGACTACCCATTACACGCCTCCAAAAAAAGCGCAGTATATCATCCCTAATGCCAGTCTGATAGCGCTGATTTCAGGGGTCTGAATTCAGGGTTCGAAGGGCTTCAACCGTCGAACCTCAACTCGTCATCTCAGGCGCACCGGGAGTTGGGTAGTGGTGTCGCTTGAAAAATCATCCCTTACGAAACTCCGGTCGTTCCCGTCCCGCACTGCGGGACGGGAATGACTGCGGTCTGGGACGTCTGTGTCTCGCAAATGACACCACTACCGGGAGTTGTTTTGTGTTCCCACCCTGGGGACTGATGGGTTACCATTTCGGATCGTAAGAGTCCAAGAAAACGGAGGTTTGCATGCTTTTCAAAGATCAAGTGGCGCTCGTTACCGGCGCATCGAGCGGCATTGGCCATGCAACGGCAATAGCAATGGCAAAGCAGGGCGCGCGAGTCGGAGTTAACTATTGCAAGAATCAGGCCGGGGCGGAACAGGCGGCGGAAACCATTCGCAAAGCGGGGGGCGAGGCACTGGTCATTCATGCCGATGTCACCCACCAAGCCGATGTGCTCGCCATGGTGGAATCGGTGCGCAAAGCGTGGGGGCGACTCGATATCCTGGTGAACAACGCCGGAGACCTGCTGGCGCGGCGTACGCTTGCCGACATGACCGAAGAATACTGGGACCAGATCATGGCGCTCAACCTGAAGAGCGCCTTCCTGTGCGTCCGAGCCGTGTGGGAGGAGATGGCGGGCAGGAAGAGTGGATGCATCATCAACGTTTCCTCCATTGCCGGGAGGAATGGCGGGGGTCCGGGCGCCGCCGCTTATTCCGCCGCCAAAGGAGCTCTCCTGACATACACCAAGAGCCTTGCCAAGGAACTAGCGCCGCACGGGATCCGGGTGAACGGGATCGCGCCGGGTGTGATCGCCACGCCCTTTCATGAGCGTTACAGCCCCGGTGAAGCCTTTCAGAGATTCATCGCGTCAATTCCCTTAGGTCGCGCGGGTACGTCAGAGGAAATCGCGGAGGTGATCGTGTTTCTGGCCTCACCCGCCGCCCGTTACATCACCGGCGAAACCCTCGAGGTCAACGGCGGACTACTGATGGACTGAGAAAAGCAGTTTACAGTTCACAGTCAACAGTTAAAAGGGCCTCAAGCTAGACCTTTGCCAGCCACACAGCGATATCCCTGGCGGACAGTTCCTGAGCTGACAGGCGCAACTGGTTACGCCCGCCCTGAACTTCGAATGCGTGCTCGAACGGCTGGCCGGAGAAATGCGGGCCAAGGTTGTGTAGCAGAAGCGGTGAGGCGGGAGCGAGCAATGCAGCCGTTTGGAAGTCGCCCGCCTGCCGCAGCAAAGGGATGTGCAGTTTCTCCAAGTAAGCGCCGTCATTGGCGCTGTCGAAGCCGGCCACATCCGCCACCAAAGCGACAGGAGTCCGGAAGAAGGGGCGGGCCAGCAGGCACCAGAGGCCTGCCAACCCTTGACCGGCGATCACGATCCTTTCAGGTCGCCAGGCGGCCTCAAGGTAAACCAAGGCCGTGAGGAAGTCCTGCACTCTTTGCGCGTCATCGGTGCGGTTGTAAGTGGAGAAGAAGGGCCCGTCCATTTTCCTTGCCGGATCGCTGGCTTCGCCGGTTTGAAACGCATCAATAGAAAATAGGGAGAAGCCGTGCTTGCCCAATTCACGCGCCAGTGGCGCGGGGGATTGAACCGTACCGAGTGCGGCTCCTGCGCCATCTGGGTGAACGATGATGGCGACGGATTTAACGCGCTGCCCCTCAAGTACAAGCTGAGCCGGAATGCGGTCTTGAGTGGAAGCACGCCCAAGGATCACGCGCTGCCACATTTCCTTTACTCCGCCTTTCTCTCCCTCCTGACCCGGCCGGGGCCACCACCGCACCTCATCCGGCGATGGCGATTCGGCCATGAGCGCGGCGCGAAAGACGGGTCCGAATTGTTTGCGGTAGATTTCCAGTTCCCCAAGATTCCGGGGAAGCGATTTCTCCCAGCGTTGGCGGGCCCCAGCCACGAGGTACTCCGCAAGTTGTTTCACGTCGAGCGCCTCGCCGGGCACTTGCCGCCGGCTGAATACGAGTAGATGGCCGGGATCAAGCGCAAGGTCTCCCCGTTCCTTAGGCCCTTCCCCACCCGTATTGGCAGGTTCCTTTGCAAGCCAGCGGGCGAAGAACTGGTAAACCGCCTCCCGGCCGAAACGATTGTAATTGTGCTGGAATGGAAACTGCACCCAGGCAACATGATCGCCGGAGCCAAAGAGGTCGTAGATCGCACGAATGGCAGGGTACTCGATGCGGGGAGTGTCACAGGTCCAATCCCCGGTTGCGGAAACCATGAGCATTGGCCGTGGCGCCATCATGGCTCCGATCTCCATATTATCCGTGTCAATGCGCAAGTGGGGAGCGTTTTCGCAAATGTCTCCTCCCTGCATGAAGTGGGAGATCATGTTGACAGGTGCGGAAACCCGCACACGCTCGTTGACAGCCGTCAAGAGGAATGTCTGGGTCCCGCCGCCGGAAGCTCCGGTCACGGCAATGCGCTGCGCGTCCACATCGGAGAGTGAGCAAAGAAAATCGAGGGCACGAATCGAGTTCCAAAGCTGGAGGCCCAGCAGGCTGACTCCCCATAGACCCAGGCGAAGCCCCTCCTGTGAAAGACCCCAGGGAGATTTCGGGTCACGCCCCCAATCGTGCGGAACCTGGAAGCTGTCGTTATACCCCACCATGTCGTACGCAAAGCTGACGTAGCCCTGTAGGGCAAAATTCAAACACCGCTGGGGGACTGAGCAACTGTTCTCGTCTCGGGGGCTATGTTCAAGCCTCCCGTAGGTCCAGTGCCCGTGCGGGCAGAGGACGCCGGGAAACGGAGGCGTGGCGGACCCGCCTCGGGGACGGTAGAGGTTACCCGTACAAAAGAATCGGGGGTAACTTTCGAAATAAACCTTCTCGATGGAGTAACCTTCCAGGTCGATCCGGTCAAAGACCTCAGCCCGTAACGGAGTCTTTTCGGGAAGCGGCCACAAGCCCGCAGCGGCCAGGATCTGTTCTCGCAGCCTGGCTGCCCGTGCTTCCCATTTAGCCCGCGATTCGGAGTGCGGAGGCGTCCTGGGCGTATCCAGTGTGCGCACCTCCAAGCGACGGTCCCGGGCCGGGAGATCGCGCGGGTCCGCGACCGGCGACCGAAATGCCACGCCTTCTCTCTCTCCCGCCGGCCGTGTATCCCTGCCCCCTGCGGCCATCGGCCCGGCCGCCAGCAGGCTTCCCGCACCGGCTAGAAAATTCCTCCGTGAACGATCCTTCATGGGACCTCCGTTAGCTCATCGCGGATAGTTGAATGCCAAAAGTGCATGACGCGAAGAACAGCAGGCAGAACGCAGAAAGCAGCAAACTATAACAATGCTATGTTGAGGGGGCAAGGAATTCTTTGATGTCTACAATTACCTTCTGAAACATCTCCGCCGTGAGGCGTCCGGTTTGGGTATTCTGCTGGCTGGGATGGTAGGAGCAGAAGAGTCGCGGCAAGCCGTCCGGCAGCGAGAAACTCGCGCCGTGAGCGAATTTGAGTGACGAGCGGGACGGAAAATCCTCGCGCTGCGAAGCCGCTACCCGCACATAAGTCTCAAACGCGATCCTACCCAGGGCGAGGACGGCGCGAACCTGAGTGAGCAGGCGCAGTTCCGCTTCGAGGTAGGGCCGGCAATTACGCGCCTCGGTGGGCAGCGGCTTGTTTTTCGGAGGCGCACACCGAAGCGAAGCCGTGATGTAGCAATTCCGGAGCTCGAGACCGTCATCCCGGGAAACGGAAGTGTGCTGATTCGCGAAGCCCGCCTCGTAAAGGCCGCGGTAGAGAAAGTCCCCCGAGCGGTCGCCCGTAAACATCCTTCCCGTGCGGTTGCCGCCGTGAGCGGCCGGCGCAAGGCCCAGGATTAGCAGTTCCGCATTGGGATCGCCGAAGCTCGGATTCGGCTTTCCCCAGTATTCCCAATCCCGGTACCTCCGGCGCTTCTCTTCCGCTACCTTTCGGCAATGGCGTACCAGGCGGGGACATCGAGTGCAAGCGATGATCTGTTTTTGGAGCTTTTCAAGTTGGCGCGTAGAATCCACCGCAATCGTACCTCCTACGATTCGTCGAGCGAAAACCGGAAGCACCTATCAAACCGCTATGGGGGAAGATCAGGAACTCGCCCCAGCGTCTGCGCCTATCATATCCCCAGGGGAAAACACGGTCTATACCCGAGTGGCCGGGAGTCTGAAGGTAGTAGGCTGTGGGCAGTCAGCGGCAGGCGCTAGTCCGCATTTCTCACCATGGGTCTGGAAGGGCGCGGCTTCAGAGTCTGTGTGAAAACTCGTGGATTCCCGCTTTCGCGGGAATGACAGGTCGGAATACAGCCCCTAAATCCAGCGCTGTCACCCCCGCGGAAGCGGGGTTCCAGCTTAACCAATGCCAAACACGAGTTTTCACACAGACTCTTCAGCCCCGCCGTTACAAGGCCTTCCTGATTATTCCTGAGTCCCTTGCCCCGCGGTCGCCGCGGCGACCAGCCGCAAGCTGCGCGGGGCACGGGACCAACAGAGCGGGGGAACCGCGCTCTTTTCAATTGACCACGGACAACGGACCACGGGCGACTGACATCTTCTCCGATAATGACATGCCCGTTATCCCCACTGACCAACGTCCCCGAAGCATGAATCCCTTTCCCGCCTGCAACATCTAATGTTTTCTGAACGGTCATAGCCGAAAATGGATATCCGTGATGTAGGACGTCGGCGCGAGGCTGGCCCAATCGAACCTGCTAACGGGACCAAGGAGATGAAAATGGGAAATATCATGCATGTTCAGCAGGGCGACTGGCAGAATGTGGAATCGAGCACCAAGCCGGTCTTGGTAGATTTCTGGGCGGAATGGTGCGCACCCTGCCACATGCTGGCGCCCACGTTCGAGAAACTCGCTGCGACCTATGGTGACCAAATCAGTTTCGCCAAGGTCAATGTTGACGAACTCCCCGAGGTGGCCGGCCAGTATGGTATCCGTTCGATCCCTACTCTGTTGCTGTTGCGCGAGGGGAAGGTCCTGGAAGAGCTTGTAGGCGCTCGGCCCTACCAAGACCTGGCGTGCGTATTGGACCGCTACGTAACTGCCCCTGAAAAGTCGCAGCCACGCCTGGTTCGCCTGGTGAATTAATCAAGGGTTCACGAACTTGAGTAGCTCAACGCTCGCGTGTTTTGCTGCGGCGCGCAAGTTCTTGTCCAAAGTGGCGAGAGGCAGACCTTCAACGAGAGCCAGATCCAAGTAAGCGGCATCGTAAGATGAAAGCTGATGCTGGCGCGAGATCCGCAGGATGGACGAATAAGTCCTCTCGACGCCTTCGAGGTCCACCTCAACCGGCAGCTCCTTGAGGTCGGCGACGAATGTCTCCAACTGCGTCGCAGTAATGGTCTTCTGCCGCGCTGCTACCACCAGACTGTTGACGACTTCCAGGGGCCAAACGACGGGCACGACGGCCTCATCGCCTCTCGCCAAGCATTCGAAGACAGATTCTGTATATGCCGTCTTCTGCCCCTCAAAGAACCAGCATAAGGCGACCGAGGCATCGAGGACGAAACGTGTCAAAACCGCCTCCCTTCCTCAATCAGTCTCCTCAGAGTGTAGCCTGCGGGCAGACGAACGCCCTTCCTGGTCTGCCGAATATGCTCGACCACTTCCCGCGGGGCGCGCCTGGATCGCCGGCTCGCAGGCACCAGCATCGCAACATTCTGCCCTCGCCGTGTGATCATGATCTCCTCGCCCTTGGACACTTGTTCAACCAGCGCTGAAAGTCCGTTCTTGGCCTGGAATAGTCCGACGCTGCGCATGCGTGTGTAGCCCCCTTGTCACAAGCTAGCTGACAATCTAGCTCATAAATGGGATGAGATCAAGTCTCTATAACTGCCGGTAGTGTCTCAGTTTGGAGTTGTAGCGGCGTCCCGATAAGATCGGGACAGGTTTCGCCGCCTCTACGTCAAACTGAGACACTACCTATGTGTGACCCCATCCGTCGTTGCTGAAGATAGAAAGCGGGAGGGCCGAGCCCTCCCCTGCCTTTTCGGTTCCCACTTCGTAAAGAACTCCTTAATGCTCTGGTAGCTCATGTGGCGGGCGTCAGCGAACTGGCCCTGGTCCATGGCATAGAGAAGCTTGCCGCCCGGATCAAGCACCGCCAACGCAGGAATTCCGTGGTCGATGGGGACGTGATACTTCGTGCCGATGTCCTTATTTTTGTCCTGCCGACCGATGTCAATTTTAACGACCTCGTAATTCGTCGCGATCAGGTCGGCCAATTCTTCCTTGTGCATCTGCGCGTCCAGGGCGCGGCAATCCGGGCACCAATTGGCGCCAAAAACCAAGATGACATTCCTGTGGGCTTTGGAGGCCTTAGCGATGGCGGCCGTGATCTGCCGATGTGCGTCCGCCTTCTCATCATAAGGCGGCTGCTCGGCGGCGATGGTGACACCGGCCAGTAGGATAAGGGGCAGGAATCTCAGATAATCTCTTGGGCGAAGCATGGTCTCTCCTTTAACCTCCATGATACGTTGAATCGGGACCTCCAGTCTCTTTGTTTGGGAGCGGGCTTTCCTTGTCGTTGTATGAGGGACGCGTACTGGCGCCCTGGTAGACGCCTGTTGTGGGCGGGCACAAGGCCCGCCCCTGCATAAGACCAAACCGTTGTGATAGCATTGCAAGCTAATGGTTCTGCTTACATTCTGCGCCCTGGAGTAAAGGCCATGAACGAACCCTACGCCCGACAACCCGCTTCCAGGTTTCGTTTTGAGGAGATCCTCTACGAAAAGAAAGACGGAGTGGCTCGCGTCACGCTGAATCGCCCGGAGGTGTACAACGCCTTTTCCGCGCAGACCCTGCAGGAGATGGTCGAAGCCTTTCGCGACGCCTCCTGGGATGATTCCGTGGCGGTCGTGGTTTTGACAGGGGCGGGCGAAAAGGCCTTCTGTTCGGGCAGCGACGCGAAAGAGTTCTCCGAACAATTCCTGCGCCGGCCGCGAAATTTCTGGAAGTACCAAGGCTTGCTTCTGGAGGCCCTGGAGCTTTTCCGCCGCATCGGCAAGCCCACTGTGGCCCGTCTGAACGGCGTGGTTGCCGGTGCGGGTAACGACTGGAATCTGGCCGCCGACCTCGCTATCGCGGCCGACCACGTGCGTTTTATCCAGGTCGGCACACGCGTGGGTCTGGTGGAAGCGTGGGGGACAACCCAGTGGCTTCCCTTGGTAATAGGCGAGCGGCGGGCGCGCGAAATGCTCCTGAAAGGCGAGGAGATCACTGCCGAGCAGGCCCTGAGTTGGGGCCTGGTGAACGAGGTTGTCCCCTACAAGCAACTGGACCGCGCCGTGCACGCGCTGGCGGCAAGGCTGATCCAGAACCTGCCCGAGTGTGCGCGCTACACTCGCCAACAACTGGGCTTCTGGAAGGACTTGGCGTGGGCCATGACGGCCGGGCATGCGCGCGATTGGTTGACGGTCCACTCCACCGCGTGGGAGCCTTACGAAGGCATCCAGGCTTTTATCGACAAGCGGCCTGCGGATTACAAATCCATCCGCAGCCGCGCTGCCGCCGGAGGCTGCCAGCGAATCCGTTTGGGGCGCGCCCACAAAAGAGTGTGAAAACTGCGGCGCCAAAGGAATACCGGAAGGGTTTGATTACTGCGGGAAGTGCGGCAGTAAGTTGCAATGAATTCGGTAGGACGACCGGCGGCGAGGCGGGAAGAATTAGCCCGCGGGCCGGTTGATGGTCGAAACCCGGCAATTCCCAACATCCTCGGCCCAGCGGTGATCGCAAGAATTCTTCGCAAAAACGAAGGACTTCGGAACTAATCCCAATACGGATCACTTAATGGGTTTCGGGAAATTAATTCGCAATTTGTTCCAAGCTGACGCCCTCACCCGTCCCGCCCCGGCTGGAGAAAGCGCCGGTTGCGGCCCACCCTCTCCCCCAAGGGGGAGAGGGCAGTAAGTTCAATCTCCCCTCTGTCGCCGCAGCGGCGGAGGGGCCGGGGCCGGCATGACGAAGGACCGAAGTTAGAAGTGAAACCCCAGTTCTGCTGTAAGTGCTCGCGGCGTCACATAATGGGTCCCACTAAAAGTTGAAATGAAGTTGTAGAGCGCCTCTTTGTTCGTCAGGTTAATTGCTGACAAGCGGAGGCTCCACTTGTACTTGTCACCTTTAAACAGATTGTCCTGGCCCACGGACAGATCGAAGAGGTTGCGGGGGGCGATGCGCGGTGGGTTGTGATCATCGTTTTCTGTTCCTGCCGCAGGGATCTTCACCAGGGAAGACTTGTACTCGGACGCAAGGCACAGGCTATTTGGACTGATCGGAGTGGTCGGGGTCGCAAACACGCCGTTGCAAGAGAGTCCAGCCTGGAACTGTTGATCCGGCGTGATAATCGACGCGTCCACGATGGAATCGGTCCCATTCGGCCCGTTGGCGCAATTGCCGCCCGCGCACGGCAGGGGACCGGCCACCAGGCCGCTATCGTAACGCCAATTGAAGCCAACCCAGGGTCCGCGCTTGAATGGCTGGTACTGCAGGTGAGTCGTCTGGTTAAAGAACTCGTCGTGGTCGATGCGGAATACCTGGCTTCCTCCCGGCGCGGCGCCGACTCCGGCGACCTGCGGTCCAAAAAAGCGCGCTGCCACGCTGGAGAAGACCAAGAAAGCTGACAAGCCATGGAAATTGGGGACGCTAGCTCGGACGGCATATCCGGGGATTTTCGATTTGGCCCACTCGACGGGAAAGGTTATTGGTGAGTCGCCCAGTATGCTGAAGTCGAAGCCCCTTTGCGTGTACTTCCAAATATATTCGCCGCTCACAACGAAGTATTTGCTGAAGGCTTGCTGGAGGCCGACGTGGAACTCATTGCGGGTGCCCGGGCTCAGCGGAGTGGTGCTGACACAAGGGCTTATGGTCGACTCCATGAGCGCGCTGATCACGGGATCGGTGCACCCGTTGCTGGCCAGGATCAGATTCTCGTTGAAAGGCGTTTCCATGATGCGAGCATACGAACCCTGAAGCACGGTGTTGGTTTTCTTGATGTTGTAAGCGGCACCCACGCGAGGCTCCGCTTGGCGGGCAATAGTGATGCCATTATATAAGTCGCCGCGCAGGCCAAGGTTGAAGTTCCAGTTCTTATAGGTAATCGAGTCTTGTGCGAACAGCGCCAACTCCTTGATATCGGTGTGAACATTATAGGGGTACAAGCCGCTGGTTGCATTCGGGCAACCGTCGAAGCCCGGCAGTGTGGCCGTTCGGGTCAAGTCGTAACAGCCCAGGAGGGATATAAAACCCGGATTGGCCTGGAGCGGCCCGGTGCAATTCGCCGGATCGGTCAGTCCCGGATTTGTATACGCACTCCCATCTGCATTCAAACAAGGAGCATTGGCGGTGGGATCGACCACCCCGAAACTGTCGTCTTCCGTCAGAAACGTGTGCTGGTATACCACTCCCGCCTTCAGGTTGTTGATGCCCTTCACGTAAGAGACCTCGGCGCGACCGCCGGCATTGGTCAGCCGGCGAGTCTGGCCAATGGTCTGGAGCTGAATATCAGGTTGGAGGTCGGCGAAAGGATCGCCGCTCGGGTAGTAGTGGTATCGATCCTGGCGCACCCACCCTCCCAACGTGAACACGGTGTTGGCATTGGCCAGGCGCGTCCAAGCGGGCGCAATATCAAGCGTCTTGATCTGCGAACGCTGATCGGTGGGGCCGACCAACACTCCGTTGGGGCCCAGGCCATTGTTGTTGACGACCAACCCGTTCCACGCCGTGGCGTCTTGCGCGTCGTAGGAATTAGGCGTCTGGAACCAGGAGCGCGTAAACTGGAAGTTCAAGTTGATCGTGTCCTTTTCCGAGGGCCTAAAGTCCAAGCGGTCGAACAAGTTCTCTTCATTTCCCCGGTCGTGCAAGGCGTTATATTCCGGCCCGTCCAGAAACCGGGAGGTGTTCAACCCGTTGGCGGAAATGAAGTTACCCCAGCTTTTTCCCCCGTAACCAAGGTCAAACCCACCGTTCGCAGTCCCAAAGGTTCCATAAGAAGCCTTCACATCACCATGCGGCTGAGTCTGCCCCAGACCTGAACGTGTGCTCGCCACGATCACCACGCTCGTCTTGCCCCCAAACTCCGCCGTCGGTGCGCCAGGGATTACTTCCAATGACTGGAGCGAGTCAAGGGAAATCTGGTTTGAAAAGACCTTGCTTTGCTGGTCCGTGATGGGCTGGCCGTCAACGTTAAACGAGTTTTCTGCGTGATCTCCCATTCCGTGGAACAGACCGTTCGAATCCGCGGCGATTCCCGGCGTGGAAAGTGTGACGAGAGAACTAATTGAGGACGACTGACTTTCCAGCGGCAGCTTGTCGAAGAGGGCCCGATCCACATCCGTATGGGTCGTGGGGTCGACCTCGATTAGATCCGCGGCTTCGCTGGTGACCGTTACCGTGGTTTTCCCGCCGGCCAATTGCATGGTGATCTTTAGGCTGACGGGAACCATCGAGTTGAGGTCAACGTCTTGTGTCTGCACGGCGAAGCCCGTGACGGTAACTGTCAGGTGATACGGATTGAAGGGCACGTTGGTGAAGTTGAACCCGCCCGAGCTATCCGTCGAAGCTGTGCGTGTAAAGCCGGTTACGGGGTTAGTGATTGTAGCTATTGCGCCAGGGATCACCGCGCCGGAGGGATCCGTTACCGTGCCCTTCACCGTCCCGGCGCTTCCGAGGCCCTGCCCGAGAACCACCGCGGGGAGGGTCACTGCCCACAAGGATACAAACAAAATAAATAATAGGTGTCGCCTTTCAACCATGAATCTGCTCCTTTGCTCCTGAGATTTTGTTGAGGTGAAGCGGGATGGGAAAAACTTTCAGGAGAGGGGAGGGGAGCGGGCGACAAGCGTCAGAGCGAGATTAAGAGAATAACTCGCTTGGTAAGTTGCCAGGGTGTAAGGTGTTTCGCGATGTGGCCTCCAGGGGAGGGTTCGGGCCGCGGGGCGAACCGAGCTGCCGCGAAGGATCTGGCAGAGCGGGCAAAACGGGCTGATATCCTGGCTGGAATGCAGGTGCGCAACACCCTCGCGCGCCGCACTGCAAACACTCGCGGAAGCCTCGTGGTGGTGAAAAACTTCGAGTGAGAAAAGGTGAATTTCACCCGCGAGCGCAAGGCAGCCAATGAGTGCATGCACCCAGTATCTTCGCCGACGTTTGCCTGGCCGTCTCAAATTAACCGGTCTCCTCTTTTTTGAACAAGGTCTGAGGTTCCCGTTTCGCCATAACCTTTAGTCATAGTAGCAAGAAATCTTGAACTTTGGGAGTGCCCCATGCGCCCGCCCGCTTCGTCGGGAAGGGCGGGGATTCAGCCCCGCCCTTCCCGACCCGTGGCGAGTAATTCGGGCCAAGCAGCAATCCGGACCTCAACCGCCGGGTTATATCCGGTCGAAGAATGCGATGCTGGCTGTGGATGCAAGGCAGTAAGCGCATAAGTCTCTCCTTAGCGAAAGAATTTTGTGCGCATAAAGCGGCAGGTAGTAGTGCGGTCGCTTAAGAGCGGGGTGGGTCTCGTCCGGAAGGAGGTATCTGAAAGATCGATGAGAAATAAAGAGCCGGTGAGAGGAGGCTGTTTCGTTCCTCGGATAAGTGTAGGACGCCGGGGCTCTGCGGCGCGGGGTGTACCGACCCCTGGCGAGCAATCTGACAAGCTGCGCACAAAGGGCTGTTGTCTGGGGTCGCTTTCGCTGGCCCAATGCCTTCGCGTGCCTGGCCCTGGATTCCGGGAAGAGGATCAGCAAGGAGGTGACGGTGAAGTTCCCCGACAAGGAATAGATGAGCCTGGACCAACACGGCTGCCCAAACCAGCAGTTCTCGTAGCGGTTTAAGCCCTTTGCGCCTCATTTTCGGAAAGAACTCACCTCGTCGTGCCTTTTTATCTTCACTTGCTGAAAAGGAGATCATTGACCAAGAGGCGAACGACTCTAAATTGGGGTACGTTCGCCGCCCACACCCGACCCTGGTATTATCGGATGCGCCTAACGTCCCAATGGTTGCAGAGAAAATCCAAGGTTCATCCGCCCCACGGCTTGCCGTCCAAAGGCAGGGAATATAGTTTTTTGTCCCTCTTTTGATGCCCGATCACATATTCCGGCAGGCAGCCATCTACCTTCCGTCGGCCCCTCGGGCAGTTCGCTAAGGATAAGCTGGCGGCCGATGGAGCCGTTGCACATCTGGACCTGATAGCGATAGATTCCCATTCGTCATTGTGGTACGATGTCCAAGTTACTGTGCCTTATTATGACAACCCCAATCGAATCACTCTCCATGGGGTCGTGCACTGATTGAACCGAAAGGAACGTCTTGTTATGTCAGGGCATTCTAAATGGGCGACAATTAAACACAAGAAAGGGGCCTTAGACGCGAAGCGTGGAAAGGCCTTTACAAAGATCATCAAGGAAATCACCATCGCCGCGAGGATAAGTGGCGGAGACCCGGATTCCAATCCTCGCCTGCGTACGGCCATCTTGGCCGCCAAGGCTGAGAACATGCCGGCGGACAACATCAAGCGCGCTATTCAGAAGGGGACGGGAGAACTTCCCGGCACCGCGTACGAAGAAGTGGTGTACGAAGGTTACGGGCCGGGTGGTGTGGCGATGCTGTTGGAAGTGACGACGGATAACAAGAACCGGACCCTGTCCGAAATCCGTCACATTTTCTCCAAGCACGCCGGGAACCTGGGGGAGCACGGTTCCGTAGGCTGGATGTTCACCAAACGAGGCTACATTGTGGTGGAAAAGGGCAAGGCCAGCGAGGAAACGCTGCTGGAGTTGGTGACTGAGGCGGGCGCGGATGACATGGTCGAGGACGGCAGCAACTGGGAGGTCTTTTCACCCCCTGCCCAGTTGAACCAGGTGGTTGAACGCCTGAAGACCGCCAACATCACGCCCGCTGCCGCGGAAGTCTCCATGATCCCCCAGTCTTACGTGAAGCTGACCGGCAGACAGGCGGACCAGATGTTCCGGCTCATGGAAGAGCTCGAAGACCACGAGGACGTCCAGCACGTCTTCGCGAACTTCGACATCGAGGAAGCGGAGCTTCACGCCTTGACTCAGGCGAAATAAGCGTTTGACGAGCCGTTGCCCTCTCCAATCCGCAAGGGCGAAGAGGGGCCGTTGCACGTGTTGAGCCTATGGAGATTCATCCTCGGAGATTCCGGGTCCTCGTCCCTTTCTTCGGTCTTGTCATCGTGGCAGGCGGCTTCCCTGCCTCGATTTTTCCCCAAGCCGCCGGCGTTCCGCCCAAGCTGACTTATTCAAGGACGTTCAAGGGCAGCACCCCCGAGTATCTACTGATCACCGTGGACTCAAAAGGGTTGGGGACTTTCGAAGGCCGCAAACTGGACGAAGCGCAGAGCCCTCGCCCCCTTCAGCTTTCCGCCGGCACAACAGAGCGAATCTTCGCGCTGGCGGGGCAACTTCACAACTTCCAGTCCGTTGACCTCGAGAGCCACAAGAAGGTGGCAAACCTCGGCCAGAAGACCCTCACCTACCAGCAAGGCGAGGGCGTGAACCAAGTGGCCTTCAATTACACTGAGAACCAAATGGCGCGGGATCTCGTGGACATCTTCGAAGCGGTGGGCGCGGTTGAGGAGCACATTTCGGACCTCGAATTTGGGATGAAGTATGACCCGTTGAGTCTCCCCCAGGAGCTTTTGCAAATCCAGATTGAACTCGACAAAAAGAGCTTGGCCGACCCCGAGATGCTCCTTCCGACGCTCGAGAAGATTACCCATGGTTCGCACTTTCTTCACCTGGCGCAGGTTCGCGCTCAGCAGATCATCGACCGCATCCAACCCAGCCCTTAGTGCCGCGTAACACCTGACTTTTGACAATTGGGTAGCGGCTCTGCCGCCCTGGTTATCGGGATACGCCTTGCCGAATCCTCTTCATTTTTCGAGTTTCGGATATTGTCAATAGGCAATTCCGCGCCAGCAACCTTTTGTCTATTCCGCTCGTCTAGACTGGTGTAAGATTGGGGTGGCCTTTCGGGTCTTCCTCGGGGTTCTTGGGGAGGTGGTCCATGACACCCATGAAACAACCGGTAGCAAGAATTTTAGCGGGGTTAGGTGCGGTAGTTTTTCTTGGGATTACCGCGGCTTGGGGCCAAACTAGTTCTCACGCCCGAGTTGTTCGCCTTAGTTTTGTCGAGGGCAGTGTCACGGTGCAGCGGCCTGACATTGCCGATTGGGCCGAAGCTCCGATCAACACTCCTATCCAGGAAGGCTTCAAACTGTTGACGGCAGAAGGCAGCTTTGCCGAAGTTGAATTCGAGAACGGCTCGACGGTACGCCTTGGCCAGCTTTCCATGCTTGAATTCACGCAACTCGCCCTGGGCTCCGACGGAAGCAAAATCAACTGCCTCACGATGGACAAGGGCTATGCGACATTCCATGCGGCCCCCGAAGGACAAGACGTTTACGAGGTGCGCACATCCAATGCAACGCTTACTCCGCGCGGGAAAGCAATGTTCCGGGCTGATGTCGATTCCTCAGAGGAACGCGTAGAAGTCTTCAAGGGGTCGGTGGACGTCACAAATTCTTTCGGTTCCTGGACGCTGGCCAAGAATTCGGTGCTTGAACTGAGTCCCGGTACTGACCAGCCTGAACAGCTCTCGGAAGGAATCACCCAGGACGACTGGGATCGCTGGGTGCAGGAGCGAGAGAGTCGAGTGGAAGCCGCCCAAAACGGCCCAGCGCCCACGGCGTATTCTAACGACGGCAGTGGCGATACTTATGGCTGGTCTGATTTGTCGTATTCCGGGGATTGGTCCTACATGCAGGGTTTCGGATACGGTTGGGCACCGAATGTCGATGCGGGATGGTCCCCGTATTCGTCAGGCCTCTGGTGCTGGTATCCGGGCTTTGGATACACGTGGATTTCTGTGGAACCCTGGGGCTGGCTGCCCTATCACTATGGGGGGTGGGACTTCGTCCCAGGCGTAGGCTGGGTGTGGTTCCCGGGAAATATCGGCGTCTGGTCGCCCGGGCTGGTTAGCTGGTATGCGGGCCCCGGATGGATCGGGTGGATGCCTCGATCCGGCTTTAACCATCCAGGTAGGAGGCGCCCTTGCTCGCAAGGCTCGTCCTGTGGAACTGCCATAAGCACTAACGCGTTTCAGGCCGGTCGCGCTGTGAGGCCCGAAACCGCCCTCCCAGTGAATCTGGCGTCTGGCAAGAGGATTGATCAGCCGGATATTTTACCGGATCGGCAAGCCATGCTTCCGGGCCGAGCTGTGCCACAACCCGCCGGGTTTGCCAATGCCAAGCCGATGGTTGGGTCTTTCACCCAGCATGCGGCGCCTGGACCGGGATCCGGAATAGTCTATGACCCGGCGTCAGGGCTATATGTGAACGGCTCTCGCTCGCCCTCAAGGGCCGCCGCTCAGGCGTCGAACGAACCGTCTATCCGGCCACTCCCTTCAGCTCCTGAGGCTTCGGGATTGCGTGCGGTTCCGCCCTCGTCAGGTATCCCGCAAAGGGTCGGACCGAAGGCTGCACCACAAAGCCAAACCGGGGGTTGGGTCCACCACTCTTCACCTCAGTCTACTTCTATCTCGGCCGCAGCGCCTCGGAGTGGAGGAGCAACGGCGGGCGGCCGCGTGACAGGTGGCGGCGGTAGCATGGCTGGCGCCTCTGGCGGCGCCAAGTCGAGCTTCAGCGGTGGCATGGGTGGTGGATCCCACGGTGGCGGCGGGTCGGGCGGAGGCGGCCATCGCTAAGAAATCGCTGTCACCTGAGCCGCAGGACCATGTGCTCTTCGTCGAAATATTGGTCACCGATCTTGAGTGCGGCGCGTTCAACTCGGAAGGTTTCGAAACCAAGCGAGCGATAGAGCGCCTTGGCTGCCAGTTGTCGGGAAGATACGGTTAGATTCACCTGCTCTAAACCGGGCAAACTCTTGACCTTGTCTAACAGCGCCGAGATCAACGCTCGACCGAGACCCTGCCCCCTGCAACTCGCCCTCACGTAGACACCCCAAATGCGGCCCTTGTGCCGGGCCTCGAGTTGTTTTTCGCGGAAGAAACCCGCCATGCCGACGAGTTCTCCGGACAGGAACGCGCCCCAAACAAGGTTGGCGTTGTCCTCCCCACGCAGGCGCGCCGCGGCCACCTCGATCGGGGTCGCGCGGTGTTCTTCGGCGGACTCGGCAAAAGCCTGGGGCTCTAGATCGAGAGCCTCGAGCCGCAGGTTCCAATAGGCCTCCGCATCACCTTCCGTCAGAAGGCGCGTCTCCAAGTCAATCATCCAGTTATTCTATACGTAACGTCATAAGTCGGCGACGGTCGATTGCAGTAGCGCCGCTCTTTGAGCGGAGAAGAACGCCGGTCTCCCCAGCGGAAAGCAAGGGGATTTCGCCTTTGCCCTCTCCCGAGGGGATCTGGTTGACCGCGGCCGGCGCTTTCACCAACCCGTCAGCCGACGGGATGACCGGTGAGTCGCACGGCGACGGAGGATCAGATGGGCCAACATAACTGAGTAACCCCTCACCTGGGTCTCACCTATGGAGAGGGTTAGTTTCTGACTTCAGCCCCCATTGACCAGCCGAAGATAAGGGCAAAGATCAGCTTTCGGGTGGGCGAACCCCCTGGGGCATAGGCGTGAAAATAGCGCTGCTTGACCAGATTCGGCAGAGAACAAGGGCAAGCGAATGGAACGGGAGGCGCGTCATCATGGCTTCTTCGGCCTCCCCGGAGGGGAGGGATAAAGTAGCCGGGGGGCAACACCCCCGGAAAACGGTCCTTACCTGGACCGACCCTGTAAGGGTCGAAGAGGGGCGGCGTCTGAGTCAAGCCGGACCCATCCCCGCAGTCTGTGCGACCCCTTCAGGGTCGGTAGGCTTCCCTTGTATCTTACCGGGGGCGTCGCCCCCGGCTACTATAGGGTGCCCTTGCAGGGCACAGGACCGTGTGCCTCGACGATGGCCTCTGCTGACGCTGTCCCCATTTTGGAATATGGGTGTATTTTAGCGCCTATGGCCCTCCGGGGTCCCGGCGAAAGGGCCGCAGGGTCCCTCCGCCGCCAAAACACTTTTGTATATTGACACTCCGACTTATGTTGATAGTCTATTAGGATGGAGTCCGGAACCTGTATGAGAATCCTCTTCACAAGCACGTTGTTTGCGCTGGCGGCGGTCGCATGCCGGGCGCAGCCGCACCGGCCCAGAATCGCAGTGGGCGGGCTCAGCGCCGAATCGAATTCGCTTTATCCGCGCAAATTGGTCATGGCGGAAACTGCAGACGGGCGGTTGAGCCGCGAAGAATGGCTGGAACGCGTGTCCAAGGCCAGCACGGTGGCGAGCGGGGTCGTCGAGGCTTCCAAGACCCTCGGCCTGGACATCTATCCCACCGTGCTTGCCGGCGCCGGGTCGCTCGGGTACGTGGAGAATGCCTCCTTCAACGCCGTGCTGAACAAGTTAGTCGACCAGCTCAAGAACGTCAGCCCGAAATACGACGGCGTGATCCTGATTATGCATGGCGCTATGGTGGTTGAAGGCTATCCCTCGGGCGACGCCGAGGTGGCGCGCCGGGTGCGGGAGGCTATGGGCAAAGACTTCCCCATTGTCGTCACCCAGGACTTCCACGCCAATATCGCGCAGCTCTTGCTCGATAACAGCAACGCGGTGATTACCTACAAGGAAGATCCGCACCTGGACACCAAGGAGCGCGGCATCCAGGCGGCCACCATCATGGCCGGCATTTTGAACGGCACAATGAAGCCCACCCAGGCGCTGGCGAAGCCGCCCCTCCTATTGAACATCATCTACCATGACACCTTCCACGGTCCGCTGAAGCCGCTCGTCAACGAGTGCCGGCGCCTGGAACGCACCAATCCCAAAATCCTGGCCGCCAGTCTTCCGGGTGGCTACCAGTGGGCCGACGTTCCGGACATGGGCCCCAGCGTGGTGATCGTCACCAATGACGATCCGGAACTGGCCAGGGCCGAAGCCAATCGGCTGGGAGACATGCTCTGGGCCATGCGCGAGGAGCTGGTGTTCAAAGTTCCCAGTCCAGCCGAGGGCGTGCGGATGGCCATGAACAACGGCAAATTCCCCGTTACCCTCATGGATACCGGCGACAACATTGGCGGTGGATCGGCCGGCGATGGAACCTTCATTCTAGCGGAGTTGCTGCGTCAGAAAGCCGAGGGCTGGATCATAACCATTTCCGATCCGGAAGCCACCAAAGCAGCCTTCGCCGCCGGCGTCAATGGGGCGTTCGACCAGATGGTGGGCGGCAAGACCGACAAGATGCATGGCGACCCGGTGCGTGTCCGCGGCCGCGTGAAAGCGCTGCACGATGGCAAGTACATCGAGACCGAAGTGCGCCACGGCGGAGGGCGCTACAACGACATGGGGCTCACTGCGGTGGTCGAGGTTGAAGGTTCCACGCCGGACATGCCCAGCATTCTGCTGCTGACGTCGCACCCCAGCAGCCCCAACAGCCTGCACCAGTTGATCAGCAATGGGGTATATCCGGCGCGCGCCAGGATTCTGGTGGTCAAAGGAGTCACCGCGCCACGGGCCGCCTATGAGCCGATTTCGGCCCGCATCATCGAAGTGAATTCCGGTGGCGCCACGGACGTGAATCCCGCCCATTTCACCTACAAAAACGCTCGCAAGACGCTGTTCGGAATCGAAGGCGCGCGCTAATATAGCAGAGGCGGGTATCTGCAAAGCATTTATTGCGCGCGGCCTTACACACCTTCTGATAAAATCCATCCCAACATGTCCGACACGGAAGAGGACAAACAAACTGGCAATCTCGAGGCGGAAGCGGGTCAAGGCTGCCCCGTACCGATGTGCCCTGAGCGGCGCTGCGGGCTACGATCTTGCGCGCCTGACGGCGCTGCACATCTCATCCTTTGATGTCTAACTGGTATTACTTCACCTCAAATCCCTCGATGCTTCCCCGAGGGCCGAACTTCACCGCTGTCACCTGTTTGACCGTTTTCTCTCCCGCGGCTTTGAGGTACAAGGCATTCAGTTGATCGAGAGAAGGCAATGGCCCGCCGAAAAAATCCAGGGAGTAGGAAATGGTCTCCTTCGACGAGTGATCGACCCTGCCTGCCACGGCGTTATGGACATCCACCCAGGCGTTGCAAATCGAAAGGATTGATCGAGCTCCCGTAGAAGGCTGCCATTTGCCGCGACGGTAGAGGATGTTTCCCCTGCCGTGGCTGTCGCCGAGCAGCCACACAGTGCCGTCATCCTGATCCGGGGTCCTGCCTATCCCATTTTCACGAGGCCCGGTCTCGGAGTAATACCCAAGGTGGTCCGTTTCCTGGACCGTGTTGAATCTGCCGGACCAGCATCCGGTTCCCACCCGGTCGAACACTCCGCTTTTGTTTAGGAACACGATATCACGATAGTGAAAATTCCTACGGTATGTGTTATCAAAAGGGTAAAGGTCGCAATACTCCACCGATGTCCACCGCTTGCCGTCGTCGAGCGGGGTGAATTCCGCCCGGAAATCGAACGCGATGCGTCCCTGAATCAATTGCGCGGCCACGTTGTAAACCGACAGCCCCGTCCCCTGAAGGTTCGTGCTGGTGTAAGAGAATTTCACTTCGCCGGGGTTACTCTCCAGCACACGGAATCCGCGGGTCTGATTCATGTAGGTATTTTGGTTCACCCCGTTCAGCATCATGTAGAGGGGAAGTCTGGACATGGCGAAATCACGTCTGCCCGGGAGCGTGACGGAATAGAGGTCGCCCGTCACCACATGGAAACGGAAGAGGGGGCGATCGGTGCAGTCGGCGGTCCACGCCTCGTAGGTTTCCATATCCGAGTACATTTGGTAGGAGAACTGCGTGCCCCGCACCCGCGTCAGAGAAACCGTCGTCGAAGATGCCCTGCCGGCAGGAATCGCAACCCCTGCGAACCGCGCCGGACCGGTCGCCTGCTTGAGCATGGAAATGGTCTCATAGGGGTCCTCGACCAGGTCGCCGTCATTATAAAGACCAAACGGAACCCTTTCCCGATTTGCCTTCACGGCATATCCGCCCTTTCCCGCAAGATTCCAGAAACGGACGAATATCTGCTGGTCGTAGGCACGCGATGTATTGTCGAAGGTTACTTCCGCATCGCCGCCCTTGGAATTAATTTCGTAGACCCCCTCGATCTCGTTGAAGTACCGGAATTCTCCACCCTTCACGCCCGGTTTCACGGGATTCCGGTAGGCGTTCCAGACCTCCTCCGCGCGGGCTGGTGTCGGCCCGAGGAATACTCCCATCACTCCCTTCAGCCCCTCGTGCCCGCCATCGCGGACTTTCAGGCTGTCGCCGTTCAACCAGAGGAAATCGAGTCTCCGCGCCGAACCGTTGGCGGGTCCTACCTGGAGCCCGGAATGCCCGCTCCGTTTCCATGAGAGCGGCCCGTCCCGCTGCATGATCCACAGGGGCCATTTTTCGTATATTTCGTCGGTCTCGGGGTTCTTATCAATCTCATTCAGATAGAGGAAGGAAGGAAACGTGTTCCTCGGCCAGCCGATCTTCATCGAGGCACGGCCCGGGTTGTCCACCAGAACCCCAAACTCGGCGCGGTCCTCCCCAAACGGAACAGACTGGCTGCTTTCCCGCGCTATGATCTTCGAGCCACCTACGCTCACCTCCGCGCCTTTCCCCGGAACGGTTCCCCGGAATCCGGACGCCGAGATGGTCAGCCCACCGGATTCATAATCGATGTATAGGCTGGGAACGAAGAATACCCGGTCGCCGTAAACATACACATCGAGCGTGCCGCTCCCGTGCGGGAGGCCGTCCTTCGAGTTCATCATGAAAAACGCCCGTGCGGCAACTCGCCCCGGCCCCTGGTCGATGATCATGAGCCTCGCGGCGGGATCGAAGGCCTGGTCGAGCTCCTCCTCGCCGCCCACGCCTCTCACGGTTGCACGGAGACTCGCATGCGTGAGCACCGCTTCGGATGTATCGAGCGGCTTCGCACTATCATCGGAATACCCGATCATGGAGACTGACATTCCGCGCGCGCCGTCAAGGACAACCGACGTTCTTCCGCAGGTGAGAACATGGTATCGTCCGAAGTGGACCACCGGTGCGGTAATCGTGGGATAGGGAATGGGGATCTGTTCCGCGCTGGCTACCCATGCGCTCGCGAGCAATCCCAGCATCGCGGCAATAAACCGGCCATATCTCATTTCGTTCTCCCTTGTTCAGGTGTTTTCCGTTCCGCGCGCAATATCAACGAGCCAATCGCCGGGTTTTCCAACTGCGTTCAAAACGGTTGTGACCTAAGGCATCCTCCAAAGGCTCCACTCGTAGAGGTTCCGATTGAAATACTCGACTGCCTTCCGGACATGCATGGGACGGAGCCGTCCTATCGAAGAGACGCCCAAGGGAATATAGCGCGGCATCGACGACAGGGGCAAGCGCCAACATTGAAATCTTCCTTTCCCAACCCATCGAACAAACCGAAGCCGTTGGCGAGGTTCGCCGCAAGGAAACGGAACCCGAAGGGAAACGCCGTGAGGCAATCCCGAAACGGCATGGTTGAGGGATTACTGACGGGTCCATTTTTGCCTTGCAATTCGCTTTTTATTCGCCTATATTTCCAGCTATGGTTGCGCCCTTGGCGAGGAAGCTGGGGGGGGGGAATAAGCAGGGAAGGTGCGAACATGGCTTTGACGCGTCGGCAGAAACAGGCGTTCGATTTCCTGGTGGGATTCATTAATCGCCATGGGTACTCGCCGAGTTTCGAAGAGATCGGCACAGGATTGGGGCTGTCGTCACTCGCGACGGTGCACAAGCATATGCAGACCCTGGAAAAGAAGGGCTTCATCCGCCGCAGCTACAACCAGAGCCGGTCCGTGGAGGTTGTTGCCGTGCCCGGCTCCGTGCCGTTTGCCAAGACCGCGGTTCGTCCCTTCGGGCGGAGGAAGATAACGGTGGAGGCGAATGCCGGAGTGGAGCCGGTTGGAGCGGCCGGCATGCCCACACCCGCCACGTTCTTAGGCAGCATGGAGTTCCCGCTCTTGGGGCGAATCGCTGCCGGCCAGCCGGTGGAAGCTGTGCCCAATGCCGAGACCTTCTCCTTTGGCGATTTCACCGCCGGCCGAGGAAGCCTCTTCGTGCTGCGGGTGAAGGGCGACTCGATGATTGACGACCACATCTGCAATGGCGATTACATCCTGGTGGAAGGAACGCAGACAGCAGAGAACGGCGAGATCGTGGTGGCACTGATCGAGGGAACCGACGCCACACTCAAACGCTTCTTCCGCGCCCCCAATGGCAAAGTCCGGTTGCAGCCCGCCAATGCCCAAATGGATCCCATCATCGTGTCGGCCCGAGAGGTGAAAATCCAGGGAAAAGTGGTTGGGGTGCTGCGGAAGTACTGAGAGAGCCTGTGCGGCCCGTTTACCCGTAGGTTGGAACCTGCTGCCATTCACCGTTCAACTGGTGGCTCGCCTAGCAGGTGGAGAAAGGTGGTGAATCCGATGGAGTGGCTCGCATGGATTTACGGTAGGTTTTTTGCAAACCATACAACGCTCAGTTACGTCCTCGTGGTCCTATTGGCTCTGGTTGCGGTCCCAGTTGCATTGGTAGTGTGGGCAAGGGCGATAGAGAAGTATCGCACCGACCATCCCCCAGCCGCCCTTTTACCGGCTGCGCCTCTAAGTTCTTCTCTACCTCCTGCGCAGACTGTCGAATCTGCTAAGGTAAGAGAAGCAGAAAGAACTGAGCAAGAAAAGTCCAAAGAGAGGAAGCCAGAAGCTAGATCGACCCAGGCTGACAGATCAATCAAGATCGGAGAGGGGGCGCAGATCACTAGTAGCCCCATGACTACGGGCGACAACAGCCCGCTCACCATCAATCAGATTCCCGCATCGCCCCCTGCCAGAACACTATCTCAGGAGAAAATTGACCGTCTTGTTAACGAATTAGCTGGGGATGCGGCGGTAGACATTAACCTCCTGCTCGTAGATGACGAAACTAGAACTTTTGGAAATCAAATACGAATGGCCTTCGAAAAGGCGGGGTGGAGAGTTTCTACCTCAATAGGATCGACTCTCGGCATGACGGTAGTTAGTGACAGGGGAGTCACATCATTCAATGGGGAAGGGTTCACTTGTAGCGCCAAGGAAGACGCACCCGAACTGGAAATGGTCCTAAAAGCATTTGCTGCAATTGATTTGAAGTGCGCTGTGCGACATGACCTGCCAGGCCGCGCACCATTGTCAATCTACATCGGGAAGAGAAATTAATTCCAGCCATCACATTGTCTAAGACCAGGCGCGAGCTCCGCGCCTACCATGAATAGAAAACAGAAGCGGGCCTTGATCTGCGGTAGGACTCCCGCAGAACTTCCCTATAAGCTGGACAACCTACCGGACGCACAGAGGAATTTTGGTGCCGGTCCATTTCCAAGTAACACTCTCCGTCGAAATTCTGTCAAGCCAAAAGATCCCACTACGAATTCCAGCGCGACATTGACATTTAGTCCCTTTCCGTCTTAACATCTAATTTAGTTTTAGTCGAAAGAAGGCGGCGGACCATGGACCACTGCCCCCAGTATTATGCTTCAATCTCTGGTCATCACACTCCGTGAAGGCGTCGAGGCGGCGCTCATTGTCGGCATCGTTGTGGGCTACCTCAAGAAGACCGGCCGCCAAAAGTGGAGCCGGGTAGTTGCTTGGGGTGTATTTGCGGCGATAGTGGCGAGTCTCGGAGCGGCCTATCTGGTCCATCGACTCGAGGTGGGTGAGGATGCCTACGAAGGTTGGCTGATGCTCCTGGGCGCCGTTTTCGTGGCCTCCATGGTGGGTTGGATGTGGCGCGCCGGCAAGCGGATGAAACAGGAGATCGAAACCAAGCTTCGAAACCTCGCGGCTGAACCTTCCCGCACTGCCGCCGCGGGGCTCTTCCTCTTCGTATTCCTGATGGTATTTCGTGAGGGCGTTGAAACGGTCCTTTTTCTGGCTGCGGTTTCGTTTCGCACCAGCGAGTTGCTGAACTTCATGGGCGGCTTGATCGGCCTTGGTTTGGCCGCGGCGCTGGGGATTGCCTTTTTCAAGGGC
This sequence comes from uncultured Acidobacteriota bacterium, assembly GCA_963832915.1. GTDB lineage: Bacteria > Acidobacteriota > Terriglobia > UBA7540 > UBA7540 > CAVROP01. Next base: position 2,445 of record CAWHWE010000036.1, on the reverse strand, counting down.
AGTGTGAAGGTTGACCTGAGAAAGTTCTTCTCGGTCACCAGCCTGGTGCTGTTCGTGGTGGCAGCGCAGTTGCTCGTGTCCGGCGTGCATGAACTCTCGGAGGCGCAAGTTCTCCCCTCGAGCCGGCGAGAGATGGCGCTGATTGGCCCCATCGTTAACAATGATGCGTTCTTTTTTGTGGTCATCGTGGCCCTGGCCATGTTCCTCATCATCGCGCAACAAATTCCATCCACAGCTCCGCGCGGAATGGACTTTGAAACCTGGCCTGCGCCGGAGCGGCGCAAGTTCCTGGCTCGACGGCAGCGCGAACGCTTTTGGAAGGTTTCGGGGGCTGGCGTAAGCCTGCTGGTTATGGTCCTCATCTGCTCCCAGTTCATCTATTCGCTGACGGCTCATGCCATGACGCCTCCTGAGCGGGTTTCGGTGCTGAACGGCGAAGCGCAAATTCCCACTGCCGAACTCGGGGACCATAAACTCCATCGCTATTCGGTCGCGGTCGGCAGCACGGAAGTGCGGATCATTGCCATACTCGATGCCTCGGACACGCTTCGCGCCGCCTTGGATGCCTGCGCGATTTGCGGCAGCCAGGGGTACTACCAGGATGGCAAGAACGTGGTTTGCCGTAATTGTGCCGCAGCGGTCTATGTGCCCACCATCGGCTTGGCTGGCGGATGCAATCCCATCCACATCGATTACCGGGTGGAAGGCGACGCGATCCGCATCGCAGGGTCTGCGCTCACTGACGCCGTAAAACACTTCCACTGAAATATGCTGGTTAGAATTCTCCTCGAATCCCTGGCGCGCCGTCGGCGGCGCAAATTGCTGAGTGCCTTGGCGGTGGCGCTGGGCATCGCTGCTGCGGCGACGGTGGGGACCCTTTCGCTGGACATCGGTGACAAGGTCAGCCGCGAATTGCGCTCTTACGGAGCTAACCTTTCGATTACGCCGGCGGCGGATAGCCTTGCCATTACTGTGGGCGGCGTAGACTACCGACCCGCAGGGACCGGCGCGTTTATTCCCGAAGACGAACTGGTGAAGCTCAAGAAGATTTTCTGGCGCAATAATATCGTGGCCTTCGCCCCCTTCCTCTATGTGCCTGCCGAGGTGGATGGCCGGCGCGCAGTGCTGATCGGAACATGGTTTGAAAAGCTCCTGCCGGTGGACAAGTCTGAAGTATTCGCAACCGGGCTGAAGAAGCTGCACCCTGCCTGGAACGTTACAGGCGCGTGGCCCGATGATAAGGACGGCATGGGCGTTCTAGTTGGACGCCGGCTCGCGGCCAGGCTGGGCTTGGGCGCCGGCAGCGCCATCACGGTCACGCTGGCGGGGGACCCTTGTAGGGGCGCCCCTTGTGGGCGCCCTGACGGGGCGGGCACAAGGCCCGCCCTTACAAACTTATTTCAAGTGCGCGGTGTACTCGAGACAGGTGGAGGTGAAGACGACCAGGTGCTGGCCCCACTCGCCACGGTGCAACGTCTGGCGGGACTTGAGGGGAAAGTGCGCCGGGTTGAAGTCAGCGCGTTAACCAAACCGGAGGATGCATTCGCGCGCTCCGACGTAAGCAAGCTCAGCACGGCGGAGTTGGACCGCTGGTATTGCACGCCTTATGTAAGTTCGATCGCGTATCAGATCCAGCAGGCCATTCCTGAAGCCCAGGTCAAACCCATCTATCAGGTTGCCGATACGGAAGGGAAGATTTTGAACCGGGTGGGTATCCTGATGGGTGTTCTGGCTATGGCTGCGCTGGCCACTGCCGGGCTGGCCGTGGCTTCCATGATGCTTGCTACGGTGCTGGAGAGGCGTGCAGAGATTGGACTGTTCAAGTCGTTGGGCGCCACGGATGCGCGGGTGGTGACACTCCTGCTCCTGGAAGCCGGAGTGTTGGGCTTAGCCGGTGGCAGTGCAGGTTACCTGCTAGGCAGCGTGTTGGCATGGCGATTGGCGCTGGCGGTTTTCGGGGTTCCCATCGGCATACACCTGGTGATGCTCCCGGTTTGCCTCGCTGTGGCTTTGGTGGTCACGCTTGCCGGTAGTGCGATCCCCTTGGGCCGGGCCTTGAAGGTGTCACCGGCGGTTGTGTTAAGAGATTGAGATCTGAAGGGGGCTGAGTGGATTTTCGCTTGTGCAATCTGGCCGTTTCAGGCCCGGAGGGCCGACAGATTTTAGCCCACGGCGTAAGCTGTGGGAACGATGGCCGACCGCACCAGGCCCTAGCCCCGGAGGGGCGGCAGAGGCTGTTCCCCCTGCTGCTCGTCGCACGAGATGCCGTGCCGTTTCCAGAAGGCCTGTCGCCCCTCTGGGGCTGGGAACACGTCAACCGGACTGCTGCTCCCACGGCTCACGCCGTGGGCTATTTTCTAAGGCCGCTCCGCGGCTCGCGATTCCCATGAACCAATCGCCTGATTCAATTCAGGGGTCGTTATTACTCCTATTCCGGTGGAAGCC
>CAWHWE010000035.1:0-111552 GCA_963832915.1 uncultured Acidobacteriota bacterium | reverse complement strand
GGTCCCCAAGCGCAAACGCAGGCTGAAGACTGGGGCAGCCTCACCGGCTGCTTTCCCATGGCGCCTTGCTTACCGGAAACGTGCTGACCCTGAACTTGGTGCACCCATACGGCGCCGGAAGCACCTGCACGGACCGCCCTCCCTTGACAGGGTCTTTCGGCAACGGCAGAAGATCCGTCGGGCGCCAGTCGGATTCCCTGGCCTTCACCGCGAGCTGAAGCGGCGCCGCCAGGGACCATGTCCACTTGCCGGGCATGGAATGCCGGACAACCGCGATCCCCGTCCCCGCCTGGGCCAGGACTCACGTCCAGAGCATATTGATAGCGCGCACCCGCGGACTCCCGTGTCTCTTAATATGTGAGAAAGCATAGTATGCTACGTAGGGTTGGAAAGAACCAGGAGTCGGGGTGCAGGAGTCCAGGAAAAACACTTAATCATGGAGGTACAACCCAAGATGTCCCGAAGCACAAGATATGCAGTCATCGCTCTGGCCTCAGCCGCTATTGTCTTGACGGCCGTATGGAAGCCGTCGCTCTCTGCTCCCACCCCGGAAGAAAGCAAGCAAACGTTTCACTGGCCTGCGGGCAAGCGGGTGGCGGTCAGCCTCTCATTTGACGATGCGCGCCTCAGCCAGATCGACAGGGGCTTGGACGTGTTGAACCCCACCGGCGTCAAGGCCACTTTCTTCGTTGTTCCGGAGAATGTGAAGCAGCGGCTGGAGGGTTGGAAGCGTGCTGTGGCCAGCGGCCATGAAATCGCCAGCCACAGCATGAATCATCCCTGCACAGGTAATTTCCCCTGGTCCTTCCATAACGCGCTGGAGAATTACACCCTCGAGCAAATGTCCGAGCAGCTCGATGAAGCGAATGCGGAGATCCAGCGGCTTCTCGGCGTGCGCATGGTAACTTTCGCTTACCCCTGCGGTCAGAAATTTGTCGGGAGGGGCCGTCAAATGAAAAGCTACGTGCCGCTCGTCGGGGAGAAATTCCTTGTGGGACGCGGTTTTTACGATGAGTATTTCAACGACCCCGCGTTCTGCGACCTGGCCCAGGCCGGCGGCACGGTATTCGATGATATGGATTATATCCAGATGGTGAAGCTGATCACTCAAGCCGCCAAGCAAGGCGACTGGATCATCTTTGCAGGGCACGAAATCGGAGAGAAGGCCTTTCAAGTCACGGACGCCACGGCGCTGGCGGCACTGTGCAGATACATGCAAGACCCCGCCAACGGGGTCTGGGTTGATACCGTCGAAAGGATCGGCAAATACGTTCAGCAGCAGCGCGGCGAGCACTGAGACTGCGAACTGCCCAAGCCGCGGCGCTGGCAGAGAGGCTCCAGCCCTCACTCGTAACGGAGCGCTTCCACGGGATTGAGGTGGGAGGCGCGGATGGCCGGCGCCAGACCGCTGAGGAGTCCCACGAAGATCAGGATGGCCGTAGAAACACCGACTGTGCCAAGCGATATATAAAGATGGATGTCGCCTTTGCCGGAGGTGTCTTCGAAGATAGGTCCGTAAAGGGGAAGCGGTCCGATGGCCGCGGAGGCGGCATAGGCGAGGCCAATGCCAATGACGCCGCCAATCACGGTGATGACCAGCGCCTCAGCCAGGAACTGCAACTGGATCTGCCACCGCCGGGCGCCCAGAGCGCGACGCAGACCAATCTCCCGGATGCGTTCTTCCACGGCCACCAACATGATGTTCATCAGCCCCACGCCGCCAATGCCAAGCGTGAGCGCTCCAACGAACGCGAACAGGGCCTCGAAGCCAATGGTGATGCCATCGATGATGGGCCGGAACTGCTCTCGGCCGAACATCATGATGGCGCGCTCATCCGTGGTTGAAAAGCGCTGGTGCTTGGCCACCTCCGCGCGTACCTGCCGCATGGCCTCCTTTTCGAACTGGGGCGCGAGGGGCTCAAACACCAGCACGGAGGCGTAGCGAGTGTTCCAGATATCCCCAGCGCTGGAATATGGGATCCAGACGGACTCGTCGTCGCTGGTGAAATAGTTGCTATCCTGAATCTTCCGGTCCATGGTCCCGACCACGGTGAAGCGGGTGCCGCTGATGCGAACCGTTTCGCCTACGGCAGGCTGGCCACTGAAGAGCTTTTCCCGGAGCCGGGCTCCGAGGAACACCACGCGCCGGCGCTCGAGCACGTCCTCGGGGCTGATCCAACGGCCGGCGCTGGGCACCTCGTTGCGCATTTCTCCATATTCGGGGCAGACCCCGCGAATCGCGGTATTGGCCAGGCGGTCACCGTAAGAGATGGGAAGAAAACGCACCGTTTCCAGGCAGGCGCTCTTGACCAGGGTGGCGTTTTCCCGAACTAGGTCCAGGTCCGCTTTTTCGAAGACTACGTGCTTGCCGGCGCGCTGGCCGCCCGCCTGCTCGGTGGTTTGAGCGGGCCAGCAGATCACCGCTCCCTTGCCGAAGGCGTCGAAGGACGCGACCACTACGGACCGAAGCCCTCGGCCGTAGGCGATCAGGAGTGCAACGGCCGCTATACCCCACGTAATCCCCAACATGGTGAGGAAACTCCGCAGCGGTTGACGGCGGAGTGCGGACCAGGCTTGGATGAGAATTTCTCGAAGCATTTTCAGTTCTCAGTCATCAGTTCTCAGTTATCAGTAACTGCCATAGCCTTCAGCTTACCGATAAAGGCGCTCAGCATGCGTTTGACCTCTACAACCTGGCCTTCCAGCGACCTGTACTCCGGTTCACCCAATAGGGCGAGGTCGTGAGCCGGAAGAAGATGGTATTCGAGCTCGCTTGCTGAGCCCATCGCGATTTGGAGAAAGCGGCCCAACTCCGCCTTCCCGGTTCTCCCGCATCCCTCCGCAATGTTGGCTGGGATGGACGCAGATGCTCGTCGGATCTGGCTTGTTAGCCCGTACAATTCATCCTTGGGAAACGGCGCCGTCGCTTTGTATACAGCCAGCGTCAGTCGATGCCCTTTTTCCCACACCGTGAGCTTCTTGAAGTCCTGCAAGTGGCCCCTACTTTTCAGTTGTCAGTTTTCAGTTTTCAGTTATCAGTACGACATCACGCGAAATCCCCTACCGCGCTGAAATCTGCCGCTGCTCGCCGCGACTCGCAGAATGGTGCTTCGTCTTGCAACTGAAACTGAAAACTGACAACTGACGACTGAAAACTACCCGCCCGGCTCGTACCGCAGGGCGTCGATGGGATCCACCATGGCGGCGCGGCGCGCCGGGTAAAGGGCTGAGAACACGGCGATGGTCCCCAAGAGTGCGAACGACATCACGGCGGATTTCCAGGTGGGCATTAGACCCGCAAAGAAGGCCGGCATGGGGGCAAGGTTGACGAGCGCGCAAAGACCGTAGGCGATACCCATGCCCAGACCCCCGCTCAACAGAACCACGATGAGCGCCTCGATAAAGAACTGGGTCAAGATGGCCCGGGCGCTGGCCCCCACGGCTTTGCGCACGCCGATTTCACGGGTGCGTTCACGCACGGCCACCAGCATGACGTTCATCACGCCGATTCCCCCCAGCAGCAGCGTCGTGATGCCCACCGCTCCCAAAAAGAGCTTCATGCTGTCCATGATTTTCTGAAATCCCTTGGCCTGCTCGACTGTGTCCCAGATGGGAGCGGCTTCCTTGTCGCGAGGGTCGAAGTTGTGGATGCGTCCGAGCGCGCGGCGCACTTGCCACTTGCAGGTTTCGTGCTCTTCGAGCGACTTCGGGGCCACCAGCAAGTGATCGACGCTGGTGGAAAGCAGAGGAGGTTTGCTGGGAAAATCGCGCAGCATGGCGCTGAAGGGGATGAAGATCTTATCCACGTCCCAGCCGTCATAACTGCTGTTTTGATCTTTACTTTGCATGATTCCAATAACGGTGTAAGGCAGATTGTTGAGGTAAATGCTCTCACCCACAGCGGGACGGGTGGAGAAGAGCTGCTTCTTGATATTGCTGCCAAGGAAAGCCACCCGGCGCCCCTGGGCGTTGTCTCCCCAGCCATAGAACCGGCCTTCTGCGACGCGGATCGATCGAATCTCAGCGAACGGGGGTAGCGAACCCGCGACCAGCGGCGAGGCATTGTTGTAAAGGCTGCGCGTGGATAAGTTTTCCCGCGCCAGCTCCGGCAAGACGTACCGGCAGGCAGTAGCTTCCTCCGCCACGGCGGGCGCGTCCGAGGCCTGCCAGGTTGTCTGGCGGCCTGCCCGCAGCCCGCCCGCTTGCATGCTGGTCCGGCCATTGAAGATGATCATCAAATCCTTGGCGAAGGTCTCCTGCTGTCTCATTTGGCCGACGCGCAATCCTTCTCCGGCGGCGATCATCAGGGTGATCGAGATGATCCCCCAGGCAATGCCGAACATGGTGAGGAAGGTCCGCAGCTTGTGAGACCACAGGTTGCGCAACGTGTCGAGGATGAGATCGCGAAGGACCATTGGCAGGCTACCTTCAGGTCAGGAATGATGCGGTTGAGTCCGATGTCCGTAGTCAGTGGTCCGTTGTCAGTTGCCTTTCTTCGGTTGCCCGGTCTGCGTGCAACGGACTACGGACAACTGACCACGGACGAAGTCACTGCAAGATCACCTGCTGCCCTTCTTTCAGGCCTTCAACCAATTCTGTCTTTACACCATTGGAGATGCCCAGTTTTGCCGAGAGTTTACGCCGGCCGGTCTTGGATCCAGGATCGGGAGTTTCCAAGAAGGTGTGGCGGTCCTTGTCGTAGATCACCGCCGCCTCGGGCACCATCAATACTTTCTGTTTCTCCTCGAGGATGATCTCAGCATTGGCGCTCATGTTGGCTTTCAGCTCCCCGGTGGGGTTCTGAATTGAGACGCGGACCTCGAAGGTTGTCACGTTGTCCTTTTCGACGCCGAGCGGGGAGATCTTGGTTACTTTACCCATGAACTTCCTCTCCTCGAGCGACTCGACCGAGATACGGGCGGGCTGACCCAGGTAAACCTTGCTGATGTCGGCTTCGTCCACTTTGCCTTTGACGTAAACTTCGCTCACATCTCCCAGCGTCATGATGTTAGTGGCCTGCGACCCCAGGATCAGAATTGAACTGATGGCGTCGCCCACCTCCACGTCTCTGGAGAGTACCAATCCATCCATGGGGCTAACAATGGTCGAATTGCGGAGGTCCTCTTCGGCATTATCAAGGGCAGCCTGCATTTGGGCCACCTGGGCCTTGGCGCGCGCCACCTCAGCGCGGCTGACCGCCACATTGCGCTGAGCTGACAACTGCTTGTTCAGCGCCATCTGATAGGCTTTTTCAGCGTCATCCATCGAAGAGGCGGAAATCAGTCCTTCGGCTGCCAGCTTCCGGTCGCGCTCGGCGGTAGTTTTCAGGAAAGGCAGGTCAGGACCTTGGGCGTCCACCACGTTGCGCTCGAAAGTCGCCTGCGCCGATTGAACGGTGGCCTGTGCGGCCTGCAGGTTGGCGCGGGCCTCTGCCCCCAAGGCTCGCAACTGCTCTTTGTCCAGCTCCACCAACACCTGACCCTGCTTCACATGGTCGCCGTAATCAGCGAAGATCTTCTCGACGATCCCGCTGGCCTTCGATTTGACTTCCACTTTCGCCAGAGGCTCAATCTTGCCTGTAGCAACCACCGAACGGGCCAAGTCACCCCGTTCGACCGTGGCCAATTTGGAGGGATCAATTTGATGATTCGACCGTAATGCTGCCGCAATGCCAAACCCGCACCCAACTAGGACAACTAGGATGACTCCTACCACGATCCAACGCCGCCGCTTCTTGTGATTGTTATTAGCCATCGCTTTTCCTCAGGCCCAGGCGCTACGCCGGGCGTCTAGTCTCAGGTACGCGACAGCGACATGAAATGTTCCATACCTATTTGAGGTGGTTGGCCCTGCTGGTCCCCAATAACTCTGGGCTGGCGACCCTCCTCCTAGTCCGTATTTCTCACCTCAGGTCTGGGAGGGCGGGGTTTTACAGGCTGCGGAGAAAACGTCGCTGCCGTCATTCTGAACGAAGTTTTGGAGTGCGGTCCCGCGTTGCGGGACCGCTTTCCTCCCCGCGGGCTTGCTCACCGGGATTGAGAGCATCATTGCCTGCCTGCAAGCTGGCTCGAGCCAAAGCGGCAGTCCGCCGCGGCGGACCGCACTCCAAAGCGGGGCTGTGCCCGCACAGGCTGTCGCGGTGCTCGCCTGCCCTGACTAGTGTTTTTGAAGCCTGTTCAGCCCCGCCGAAATCCCGGCAGGGGCACGACCGCAAGGGGGGGCTTTGCGCTAATCAGATCGGTCGTGCGAAACCTGTTTGGAGGTGTGCGGCCGGCAGATCAATAGCTGGTCTTGGCCAATAATGGTGAAACAAACCACTTTGGGTAGGTTACGACCTCGACACGAACCCGCGCCGTGCCGGAATGGACAAATCCCAGGCGGTTCGCGGCGGCCCATGAAACGTCAATCAGACGCCGTCCGATGTGTGGTCCACGATCATTGACCCGCAACAAGATGTTCTTACTATTCTCGAGGTTGGTGACTCGAATGGTCGTCCCAAAGGGGAGCGTAGGGTGTGCTGCCGTAAGTCCATTTAAGTTGTAAGTCTCTCCGTTCGCGGTTGTATTTCCCTGGAGTTCATGACCATACCAGCTTGCTACTCCAATTTGGCGGCCTTCTTCCAGTATTCCACAAAAGAAGGGTGTTTCGACGGAAGCGGATAACCTTGCTTCGGACTTGGGCGAAAGGGCAATAAGTCCTATCACTGCGAAGCCCATGACAAGTTTCTTCATTCATCCTCCGAGTAGTATCCATACTAGCTTGGCCGAATACGCCTAACCTACCTACACATCCTTTCGTGACGAATTTACCCACTCTAGAGAAAAGGGGAGAAAATGTCAAGCGAGAAAAAGCCGTCTGACTGGTCTAGTCAGGGTGGGGCCAATAAGGTATTTCAGGCTGCCCAGTCTAATTACCTAAAAACCTAAGCTGGCGCCCTCGCCGAGCTGTACCACTCGTGGGATCGTCATAGTTAAACTGAGCTTCTCACCACGATTGGTGAAGGGCGGGGTTTTAACCCCGCCGTCACCTGCACTGGTGGTTGTTCCCCTGCTTCGCGCCCAGCGCAGCTCGCTGCGGGCGGGCTGCGCTGGGCGCGAAACGAAATGGAAGGTTGGGAACCGTTTTACGGCGGGGTTGAAACCCCGCCCTTCCGGTCGCCCGACTCAAAACGGCAGAGCGTAGTGACAAATCCGGGTTCGACCTTTGAGCATGCGGTACCGGGCCATGGTAAGTGTGAGCGGAAAGCGAGGCGTCGAAGTATCTTGGAGAATGAAATGTCGAGATATCCGGCCCGCATGATACATTGAGCCAATGTCACAAAATATACGCCAAGGGATGCCGCCCATGCCGCAGCGCTTTCTCATTCCTTTATTTCTGGCTTCCATTGTGCTCGCACCAGTTCGAACGGGGCTTGCAGCAGAAGATGCCCAGGCGTTCAAACCGAAGCTGCTGCAAGCTCCTGCCGGCCGCTTACCAGTGAAGATTGATCCCAGAGGAACGACCGTTCTCCCCAACGGGCGCCTTATTACCCCTTACGGCAAGCAGGTTAAGGTAGCCCCCCATCCTTATGGCCTCGGACTCAGCCCGGACGGCAAAACCCTTGTCACCGTTAACAGCGGCACGCATCCTTTTTCGGCAAGCATCGTGACGGACATTTTCGGGCTTGCTCCCCACGTGGCCCAGATTCCCCCCGGCTTCAAATCCTCAGACGCTGATCCGGAGAGCGTTTTTCTGGGCGTCAGCATCGCGCGCGACGATCGCACGCTCTACCTGTCCGAGGGCAATAACGGAAAAGTCGGCATCTTCGACTTGGTAACTCACCAGCGGCTGGGATCCCTTAGCCTGAATGGTGAGTTCGAGAGCAAAACTTACCAGCACAGTCTGAGCGGAGAGCTCTTGCTCTCGCAGGACGGTAAAATCCTCTATGTCCTGGACCTTGCGCACTTTCGCTTGGTGGTTTTTGATACGAACAGCAAACAGGTCGTCGCCAGCATTGCCGTGGGCCGGATGCCCTTTGGGCTGGCGCTCTCGCGGGATGGAAAAAGGGTTTACGTGTCCAATGTCGGAACGTTCAGCTACACGCTGGTTCCGGGGTACGATGCCAAGCAGGCGCGAGATACAGGCATCGCATTCCCGGCGTTTGGATACCCTTCCAAGGAGGCCGAAGAAGGCGCCGCCGTAGAAGGCAAGCAGATTTCCGGTTTGGGCGATCCCAACGTTCCCGAGTCAAATTCGCTTTACGTGATCGATGTGCGAGATCCTTCGAGACCTCAGGTGGTCAACAGGATTCGAACCGGGCTTCCTATTGGAGGCCCGATCGTAGGTGGAAGCAGCCCGGGAGCCGTGGTCGCGGGCAAGAAGCAGATCTTTGTCTCGAACGCAACCCAGGATAGCATCAGTGTGATTGACGCCCACAGCGGGAAGGTGGAGGAGAATGCCCTGATTGCTCCGGCAGGCGCCCTCAATAAGTTGCGGGGCGTCCTGCCCTTCGGCATGGCGCTCAGTCCCAATGAAAAGCGCTTGTACATCGCGTGCGCAGGCATCAATGCTGTCGCCGTGGTTGAAACCGATCCCATGCAATTCCTGGGTTTCATTCCCAGCGGTTGGTTCCCGGCGCGCGTGGCCGTGAGTGCTGACGGCAAGACGCTGTTCGTGGCCAATGCCAAAGGGTTTGGCGCCGGCCCGAACGGGGGAAGAGATTTTCAGCTCGGCCCGGAGGGAGCTTACGTCGGGGACATCACCAAGGGCACGGTCTCAATCATTACCATCCCGAAAGACTACGTGTTGCGCCCTCTCACGCTCCAGGTGATGAGGAACAACGGATTTGTTCCAGGTTTCCTGGCGCAGGGAAAACCACCGGCATCCAAGCGCTCACCGGACTTCCCGGTTCCCCTCCCAGGCTCACCCAGCTCGAAGATCCACCATGTGGTTTTCATCACCAAAGAGAACCGGACCTTTGACGAGGTTTTGGGAGACTTGGAGGGCGCCGACGCGGAGCGTGACCCCACATTGGCCCGCTGGGGGATTGACGCTGCCGTCAAAGGGGAGGGCGAACCTGCACTGGAGCACGTGCAGGTGACGCCGAACGAACATGCCCTGGCTACGCGCTTTGCCTTCGGAGACAACTTCTACGTGGATTCGGACGTTCTCGGTAGACGGCCATCACTGGCTGGTGGGCAATTACCCAAACGAACTCTTGGAAACGGCTTGGCCCGCTGCCTACGGTGGCAAGCTTGACTTTGTGCCGGACCAAGACGCCCCCGGACGACTGGACCTCGGGGCCTCATCCACTATTCCCGAGACTTACCTGGAAAACGGCTCGCTGTGGGAAAACTTGGCCCGCGCTCATCTTACCTTCCGCAATTACGGCGAGGGACTGGAGTTGCCGGGCAACGACGAGGGCCCGGGAGAGTTTCCCGCCGGCGCGCGGCAATCCGTGAATGTGCCCATGCCAAAAGTCCTGTTCGATAACACCTCGCGGGACTACCCCACCTTTAACACCAACATCTCCGACCAGTATCGCTTTACCCGGTTCAAGGAAGAGTTCGATGAATTCGTAAGCGGGAAGAAGCCTCTGCCAAAGTTCATCTACATCTGGCTTCCCAACGATCACACTGCCGACCCGCGCCCTGAGGATGGATTCCCGTATCGCGCCTCCTACGTAGCGGATAACGACTTGGCGCTGGGCAAGCTGGTGGAACTGTTCTCTCACAGCCCTTTCTGGAAAGACATGGCCATCTTCGTGACGGAAGACGATGCACAGGACGGCCAGGACCATGTGGACGCTCACCGCAGCGTGTTGCTGACGATCAGCCCTTATGCGAAGCCAGGCGTCTCACACCTCCATGCCAGCATGGCGAGCATTCTCAAGACGATCGACTTGATTCTGGGCATGCCTTTCATCAATCAATACGACGCCACAGCTTCGGACCTCTCCGATATGTTCACGGGCACTCCGGACTTCGCGCCTTATTCCGCCTTGCCTTCCGACACGCGGATTTTCGATCCGGCGAAAGTAAAGGAACCGGGTCTCGAGGCCAAGCCCGGCGAACCCCTTGATAATCCTGACCTGATCCGCAAGGAGATGAAGCATCGCATCGAACCGAAATAACGACATTCGGGTGGGTCAGGCTAGGGAAACGGCCCTCTCCCGCGGGGAGAGGGAAAGAATCGTTTCCGCAAGGGCCAAACGAAAAGGATCTGCAACGCAGGACGCGGGCAGGATGCCCGCGCTTCATCCGAGGGGCTTTGACTCTTACGTCGCGCACCCATGACATTCCTTCGCCTTGACGCCTCTCGGTGGTTTCCCATAGAGTTAAGGTGCTTGAGGCGGTTCCCCCGGACGTGTTGCCAAAGGCCATGGAGTATCGAACCCAAACGAAGCTCTTCCTGCCCCTTGCTGTTCTGATTTTCACGCTCTCGGCATTTTCTTTCAGTCCGGTGGCGGCGAGGCATGGGATGGTGGCGTCGAGTGAAGCTTTAGCATCCGAAGTGGGGGTCCAAATCCTGCGCGCGGGTGGTAATGCCGTGGACGCCGCAGTGGCGGTTGGGTTTGCCCTCGCGGTCACTCATCCGGTGGCGGGGAATATCGGTGGCGGCGGCTTCATGCTGATCCGCTTGGCGAATGGCGAAGCCGTGGTGGTGGACTACCGCGAGGCGGCCCCGGCGGCGGCTTCCAGAAACATGTACGTCAATTCCAATGGGGAAGCCCTTCCGGACGCCAGCACGGTTGGAGCCTTGTCGGCCGGGGTTCCGGGCACGGTGGCCGGTCTTGCCCTGGCCGAGCAGAAATATGGGAGACTGGGGCTGGCCCGCGTCATGGCGCCCGCGATTCGTCTGGCCAAGCGTGGCTTCGCGGCCAGCTACGAACTCAGCGAATCGCTCCGCCTGGACCGTGACTTCCTTTCCAAGTCCGATGCTTCACGCCGGATCTTCCTCCGGGATGGACGCCTTTACGAGCCGGGCGAGGTTTTCAAGCAACCGGAACTTGCTCGCACGCTCCAGGCTGTGGCGCGCCGTGGGGCGAAGGGTTTTTATACGGGTAGCGTGGCGCAGGCCATCGTCGCCAGCATGGAAAAGTACCATGGCCTCATCACCAAACAAGACCTCGCCCATTACCAGCCGGTCCTGCGCCAGCCGCTGCATGGCCATTTTCGAGGCTATGAAGTTCTGGGCGTGCCGCCGCCGAGTTCCGGGGGCGTGGCCCTGCTTGAGATGCTGAATATCCTCGAGCCCCTGGACCTGGGGCGGCCTGATTCCTTCGAGTCCATGCATTTCATCGCTGAGGCCATGCGTCACGCTTACGCCGACCGAGCCGCTTACCTGGGGGATGCCGACTTCGCCCCGGTGCCTGTTGCCCGCCTCACCAGCCAAGCCTATGCGGCGAAGCTGCGCGAGGAGATTTTACATTCCAAGCCGGAGGCGCCCATCCAAGCCGGCAATCCGCAGATGTTTGAAGGCGCCCAGACCACTCACTACTCCGTTGTGGACGCTGAGGGGAACGCGGTGGCGAATACCTACACCCTGAATAATGGCTATGGCAGCGGCGTCACGGTGGAGGGGGCGGGTTTCCTTTTGAACGATGAGATGGACGACTTTGCCTCCAAGCCGGGCACGCCCAACATGTTCGGCCTCGTGCAAGGCGATGCGAACGCCATCGCTCCAAACAAGCGGCCACTCTCAAGTATGACCCCAACTATTGTCCTTCGCAACGGCAAGCTCTGGCTCGTTCTCGGCTCCCCGGGCGGGGGCACGATCATCAACACCGTCCTCCAGGTGCTCTTGAACGTTCTGGTCTTTAAGATGGACGTTCTTCAGGCAGTCTCTTTCCCGCGTTTCCATCACCAGTGGATGCCTGACCGGCTGATACTCGAACGGGTCGGATTTTCGGAAGACACCATCCGGAAATTGCGAGAAGCCGGGTATCAAATTGATTTTCGCGATAGGATGGGTGACTGTGAGGCGATCGAAGTCGATCCTCTCTCAGGATGGAAGTTTGGCGCGGCTGACCCGCGCGCTCACGGAAAGGCGGTTGGATACTGATGAACTACGGTCTCTCAACCTCCCTGTTTGCGGGGGAAAGGCTCAATTCCCATATCCTGGACAAGATACTGGCCGCCGGCCTGCGCGAATTCGAAATCATGGCCGCCCGCCAGCATCTGGACTATCACGATCCGAACCAGTTGCGAGATGTGGCGCAGTGGTTCAACGACCATGCCGTTACTCTTCATTCTCTTCACGCTCCCATTTTTAGCGACTGGAATTGGGGGCGGTCGGGAGGGTTGCTCGTTTCCGTTGCCTACCTGGAGCGCCGGGCGCGAATCGCCTCCATGGATGAGATCAAGCGCGCTATCGCAGTAGCCGAGTTCCTCCCATTTCGTTACCTCGTTCTTCACCTGGGCCTTCCCAATGAAGAGTACAGCCTGAGCAAGTTCGACGCCGCTTTCACCTCCATCGAACACCTGAACATCTTCGCCAAGGAGCGGGGCATCCAGATTTTGCTGGAGAATATTCCCGGTGAGTTAAGCACCCCCGAGCACCTTCAGTCGTTCTTGCACTACACGCGCCTGGATTTGAAAGTCTGTTTTGATACGGGCCACGCGCATATGGCGGGTGGCGTTCAATCCGCCTTCAGAACACTTCATGAGCGGATCGCCGCCATGCACGTTCACGACAACCATGGCGAAAAGGATGAGCACCTTCTGCCGTTTGAGGGGGATATCGATTGGGCGCAGACCATCCGCGACATCCGTTCGGCGGGCGGACAGTTTCCCATCTTTTTCGAGTTGAGTAGCGAACGCAATGAACCCGACGTCCTGGCGCGGCTCCCTGAGGTGAGGGATCGGTTCGAGGACATCCCGGAGGTAAATGCCCTTGACTCCGACGGTTGAAGTTCGAAAAGTTTCCGATTACGTTGGCCAGGAAGTTGTTGTGCAGGGGTGGCTTTATAACCTGCGGGAGAGCGGTAAGCTGTTGTTTCCTCTTTTCCGCGACGGCACGGGCCTGATTCAGGGTGTGGTGGTGAAAAGCGCGGTTCCGCCCGAGGTCTTTGAGCGGGTACGCAGCCTGACCCAGGAATCTTCGCTGCGGGTCACCGGCAAGGTGCGCGCGGATAAACGTGCTCCAGGTGGTTTCGAGCTGGATGTGACCAACCTCGAGATCGAGCAATTGGTCCCGATCGAGAACCCTTATCCCATTACCCTCAAAGAGCACGGCACGGAATTCCTGATGGACCATCGTCACCTCTGGCTGCGCTCCATGCGCCAGCGCGCCATCCTGGGCGTCCGGCACGAGATCATCAAAGCGGTGCGCGACTTCTTTGATGGGCGCGGCTTCACCTTGGTGGACACTCCCATCTTCACGCCCTCGGCCTGCGAGGGCACCACCACCCTCTTCGAGGTAAACTACTTCGACGATAAAGCCTACCTCACGCAGTCCGGCCAGCTTTACAACGAGGCTGCGGCCATGGCGGTGGGCAAGACTTATTGCTTTGGGCCCACCTTCCGCGCGGAAAAGTCCAAGACTCGCCGCCACCTGACGGAGTTTTGGATGGTCGAGCCGGAAGTTGCCTTCGCCCACCTCGAGGACACCATGGCGCTGGGGGAAGAACTGGTGGCCTTCGTGGTGGAGCGCGTGCTCGTGAAACGCCGTCCGGAGCTGAAAACGCTGGAGCGCAATGTGGGCAACCTGGAGAAGATCAAACTGCCTTTCCCACGCTTGAGCTACGACGACGCCGTGCAATTGCTCCAGCAGAAGGGTAGCGAGATTCAGTGGGGCGGCGATTTCGGCGGAACCGACGAGACCCTGATCTCCGGGAACTTCGAGCGGCCCGTGCTGGTCCATCGTTATCCAAGCCAGGTGAAGGCCTTCTATATGGCCCCTGACCCGCAACGCCCGGAAGTGGCGCTCTGCGTGGATATGCTCGCGCCGGAGGGTTACGGGGAAATCATCGGCGGTGGCGAGCGCCTGGCCGATTACGACCTGCTCCTGAAACGCATCGAGGAGGCCAACCTGCCTCGCCAGGCGTTCGAGTGGTATCTCGATTTGCGGCGCTATGGCAGCGTGCCGCATTCGGGCTTCGGCATGGGCATCGAACGCGTGGTCGCTTGGATCTGCGGCCTCGATCACGTGCGCGAGACCATTCCATTTCCACGTATGCTCTACCGGTTGAAGCCCTAGGGCATAGCCAAGGCATCCGAGTGGCCATCTGGACACAATTGCGCGAGGCGGCGGGTGGCCGTTCCGAACCTGTTGCTATTCAGGGAACTCGCGCCTCATGATTCCCCACCAATCTGTCGCCCACCGCCCTGGTCGTCTCAAAACCCCGCGAGCGCAACGTCGAGACCGTTCGACGTGGGATAGAGGTGGCCACAGTCAATGCTTTCTTGACCGTGGGCCTTTCCCACGTCAGGAAGAACCCACAGTCAGGAAATCACTGACTGTGTGGCTACCCGCTCCATACGGCATCCGCCAGTCTTCTGCTCGTAGCAGCAAGCAAAAGCACAAGTCTTGACAAAATCTCACATTAGATATAATCTAAATCCTTGATGGACGCTGAGGCGATTAAACGGTCCTTGGAAGGCAGCGGGTTGCGGTGCACTCCGCAGCGCTACGCCGTGATGGCATTCTTGATGGAACACCACAGGCATCCCACCGCTGCGGAAATCTTCGAAGCCGTGAATCGCGTGGATCCGCGCTCTTCAAGGGCCACGACTTATAACAATCTGCGGGACTTGGTGCAGGCGGGTTTGGTGCGTGAAGTGGCCGTCGAAGGCCGTGCGGCGCGATTCGAGGCGAAAGGCATGCGGCATCACCACTTCATCTGCGACCGCTGCGGTAATGTTGAGGACATTGAGTGGTACGACGTGCCCAGGCCTGCCTCGGGCCTCCTTGGTAAGCGGATTCTTCGCGAATGCGAACTCATTTTCCGGGGGCTTTGCACGAAGTGCGCTCCGCGGCGCGATTCCGGTTAAGGGTCGCGGGCGTGTGGATACCGGATGAGTGGCGCGAGCGCGGCCGGCGGCAATGGCGCAAATGGGAAAGCCGGGAGAGGTTCGTAGCTCGTCACAGTTTTTTTGACTAATTCGAAGGGAGGCAAACATATGGATAAAACACTCACCACGACAGCGGGGGCGCCTGTCCCCGATAATCAGGAGCAAAAGCTGTCAACCGAAAGCAAGTGCCCGGTAGCGGGCGGCGCTCGCCGACCCACGGAGGCCGGGGCCACGACGAATGCGGGCTGGTGGCCGAATCAGCTTAACCTGAAGATCCTGCACCAGCACTCCCCCCTGTCCGATCCTATGGACAAGGAGTTCAATTATGCTGAAGAATTCAAGAGCCTCGACCTGGATGCCGTGATCAAGGACCTCCATGCCTTGATGACGACCTCTCAGGACTGGTGGCCCGCGGACTACGGCCATTATGGGCCGCTCTTCATCCGTATGGCGTGGCATAGCGCAGGCACGTACCGTATCTCCGATGGTCGAGGCGGCGCGGGGGCCGGAGCACAGCGATTTGCGCCGCTCAACAGTTGGCCGGACAACGTGAGCCTCGACAAGGCACGCCGGTTGCTCTGGCCGATCAAGCAAAAGTACGGCCGGAAAATATCCTGGGCCGACCTGATGATCCTCACCGGTAACGTCGCTCTGGAGTCGATGGGATTCAAGACCTTCGGTTTCGGCGGCGGGCGCGAGGACATCTGGGAGCCGGAAGAAGGCATTTACTGGGGGCCGGAGGGCAAGTGGCTGGCAGACGAGCGCTACAGCGGCGATCGCGAGCTTGAGAATCCTCTCGCCGCGGTTCAGATGGGCCTGATTTACGTGAATCCGGAAGGGCCCAATGGAAAGCCCGATCCCGTCGCGGCGGCACGGGATATCCGCGAGACCTTCCGCCGCATGGCGATGAATGACGAGGAGACGGTGGCCCTCATCGCCGGCGGACACACGTTCGGCAAAGCCCATGGCGCTGCCGAGCAGAGCAAGTATGTCGGTCCCGAACCTGAGGCTGCCCCCATCGAAGAGCAAGGCCTCGGCTGGAAGAATACCTTTGGCAGCGGCAAAGGCGACGACGCGTTCACCAGCGGGCTGGAGGGCGCATGGACCACCAGCCCGGTGAAGTGGGATAACAACTACTTCGAGAACCTATTCGGCTATGAATGGGAACTCACGAAGAGTCCCGCTGGTGCTAACCAATGGACGCCCAAGAACGGATCGGCAGCGGGCACCGTGCCGGATGCCCACGATCCGTCGAAGAAGCACGCTCCGATGATGTTCACGACGGACCTCGCCCTGAAAGTGGATCCGAGCTACGCGAAGATTTCGAAGCATTTCCACGAGAACCCGCAGGCCTTCGCCGACGCGTTCGCCAAGGCTTGGTTCAAGCTGACGCACCGCGACATGGGGCCTGTTTCGCGGTACCTTGGCCCGCTCGTTCCTAAACAGCCGCTGCTGTGGCAGGACCCCGTTCCCGCTGTGGATCATAAACTGATCGGGGTGCAGGACATTGCCGCCCTGAAGGCTAAGATCCTCGCATCCGGACTGTCCATCTCCCAACTGGTCACGACGGCCTGGGCATCGGCGGCAACGTTCCGCGGCGGCGACAAGCGCGGCGGCGCCAATGGGGCACGCATTCGCCTGGCGCCGCAAAAGGACTGGGAAGTCAACCAGCCGGCCGAACTGGCGAAGGTCCTTCGGAAGCTGAACGCGGTCCAGAAGGGTTTTAACGGCGCGCAGTCCGGCGGAAAGAAGGTCTCGCTTGCCGACCTGATCGTTCTGGGCGGCTGCGCAGCCGTCGAGGCAGCTGCGAAGAAGGTCGGCCACACCGTGAAGGTTCCCTTCTCGCCAGGGCGCACGGATGCATTGCAGAAGCAGACCGATGTGGAGTCATTCGCCGTACTGGAGCCGACCGCAGACGGATTCCGCAACTACCTCCGGAAGGGACATCCAAGACCGGCGGAGGAGCTGCTGGTGGATCGGGCGCAGTTGCTGACGCTGACGGCCCCCGAGATGACGGTTCTCGTCGGCGGCATGCGCGCCCTGAATGCTAACTTCGGGCAGTCCAAACACGGCGTCTTCACCAAGCGGCCCGGGACGCTGACGAATGATTTCTTCGTCAACCTGCTCGACATGAATACGAAGTGGCAGGCCTCCTCTACATCCGAAGGCGTGTATGAGGGGCGCGATCGCGCGACGGGCGAAATCAAGTGGAGCGGCACCCGTGTCGACCTTGTCTTCGGTTCGAACTCCCAGCTCCGAGCAATCGCGGAAGTCTATGCATGTGACGACTCGAAGGAGGCGTTTGTGAAGGACTTCGTGGCGGCGTGGAACAAGGTGATGAACCTTGATCGCTACGACCTTGCCTGAGCTCGGCGGAAAAGAGAGCTGTCAACTTGGTACTAACCGCCGTTCCTGTTGTTTGGATGGGCAAAAACGGAGGTGGCGCTTTTCTTGGCTCGCGCGGGCCGGATCGCGCCCCCTCTGATTCAGCTAGGGTTGTGTCTCTCAAATAGGTTTACAGACGTAGCGCCGGTCCCGCAGGGCGGGACCGGCACCTGCCGACCTAAAGGTCGGCGCTACAATGTCCAGCTAATTACGGGACACTACTCTAGGGTCTTAATCGCTGAAGTCACCGAGTGGCCTGGAAGCTTTCGGTCGAGTTCTGGAATCGATAAGACCATCAGGGTCTTCGATCGCGCTTCTTAACTTAGCAACGACCGTTCGCCTAAGCCTCTATCCGTGGGCGGATCAGAAACCTAGTAGGGCACAACCGCGCTGGTTCCGCTTTGCTCATCCCGAAGTGTCCTGCACGACAGATTTCTCGAACAGTGTCTTGTGCGCGATACACCTCTCCCATGCCGCCTTTACCAATAGGCGCAACAATTTCATACGGACCGAGTTTGTCGCCGGGAGAGAGCGCCATCTGCCTGTCAGAGCTAAGTTTAGCCGATCAGATGGAGGATAAGTCCTGGATGGCGGGGCACTCGGAAGCTAATCCGGTCCCGAAGTCCCCTTCGGGGCCCCGATCCCCGTTTCTGGATAGCTTCCGAGTTGCCGACGACACGTCCAGTGAGAACCGGATCGTGGGCACAATAGCATTATTCGACTCGGCGATTTTGGCCAGGATTGAGAATATGCGCCTTCCAAGGGCGGCGCACCAACACTGGATGGCGGAAGCACCAAGAGGCGGGACGGTGAGAGTGTCACTTCTCTCGCGACTTGAACGCCGAGCGCAGCTTGTCGGCGAATGTCCCGAAGCCCTCGGCGGGAGGAGCATTGCGCTCCGCCCACTCGCGCACTTCCTCGGCCTCGCGCGCTTCCATGACTGCCTTCGCGCTCAGGCGAATGCGCCGACCTGACGGATCGACTTCCAGCACGACGACCTCGACATCCGCGCCGACCGGAAAGGCTCGCTGGACATCGCCTTCCTTCGCGATGCCGGTTTCGCTCAAGGGGATGACACCGGTACGCCCGGGGGCCAGGAAGACGAACACGCCGAAGTTCTCGTGTCGCTCGACCTTTCCCGTCAGGCGCGCGCCCGGAACGATGCCAGGCCGGGCTCCCGTAGCCCCCTCGGTCCGCGCCCAGGCTTCCTGAACGAGCGCCACGCCGATCCGTTTCTGCTCGAGGTCGATGGCTAGAATCTCGAATGTGGCCGCCATCCCTGGAGCGACCTGACCCGACCAGCCTCCCGATCGTCCGGTCGGCTCGAACGTGGAAGCATGGGCCAGCGCCTCGATGCCCGGCTCGAGCTCCACGAACGCGCCGAACTGCGCGACGCGCGTGACGCGGCCTGGCCGCAGTTGGCCTACTTTGTACACCTCAGGCACTCTCGACCATGGGTCGGCGGAGAGCTGCTTCAACCCGAGCGATATCTTCTGCTTTTCCTCGTCCACGCGCAGGACCTTGACCGTGATCTCCTCGCCCGCTTTGACGATCTCCGATGGGGCCGACACGCGGGACCACGCCATCTCGGACACGTGGAGCAGCCCCTGGACACCTGCGCCTAGATCGACGAACGCGCCGAACTCGCGGACGGAGGTGACACGGCCGGTCATGACTGCACCGGGGACGATCTTGTCGCGGACCTTGGCGGCGTTCGCCCGCTGCTCGTCCTCGAGGAGCTGGCGCCTGGCGACGACGATGTTCGAGCCGCCTTCCTTGTACTCGATGATCCGGAATTGGTAGACATGCCCTTCGTGCGCCAACGCGTCAGCGCCGCGGAGGTCGATCTGGGAAACCGGACAGAACGCGCGGCGCCGGCCGATGCGCACCTCGTAGCCGCCCTTTACCTCCCGTTCGACCTTTCCTTCCACCGGCAGGCCGCTTTGAAAGGCGGCTTCGAACTGCTGATCGCTCGCGGCCGCTCCCGCCAGCCTGCGGGAGACCGTCAGCCCACCTGACGTCGATACCACCATCGCCTGAACGCGATCGCCCAGCGCAACCTCGATCTCGCCGTCGGCGTTCTTCAGTTCGGCGATATCCATTACCGCCTCACCCTTGCGGCCAACGTCGACTAACGCCACCTCCGGGCCGATGGCGACGATCCTGCCCTCAACGAGTTCGCCTTGATCGAGGCGCTTGGCCTGGACCGAAGCCTCGAACATCGCGGCAAAGTCTTCCCCCTGATCACTCACGGCACGCTCCTCGTCATCCTTGGGCTTCTCCCGCCGGCACTCATTCCCTCGCGCGTGCACGAACGGACACCCAGCGATTGTACCAGCAGGATCAAATCATAAGAAGAGCGAACTCAACAGCCTGCCAGCAGCAACCAAGTCGGTTCCGGCGCCGCATTCGGTATAGCCGGAGCTATTGTGGCTGCACAGGCCATGCAGAGCATGTTGTTCGGAATACCCCCCTCGATGCTCGAACCTAATTCATCACAGGCGCGGTACTCATCGCCCTTATGGCCGCAGCCACCCTGCTGCCGGCCAAACGGGCGGCGAGTATCGAACCCATACGCGCGCGGCGATCCGAATAAGCCAGCGCCTATCCATGGCATTTTGGATCATCGGAGAATCGTTCATTGCGGGGTTTTTATATCATCTTTAGCCCCTCGGTCAGATTCCCGGAGGCTTAGCGCCCGTATATAGGCCTACGCGTGGAAGTCCAATCCGTGACTCCCCCGAAGTCTCTTTCGAGGCCGCGAACCCCGTATCCGGGGAGTTTGCATGATTGCTGGTGGGAAGGGCTGTCATCGGCACCTATTAGTAAACGCTGGCTCGTTACTGATGTCGGGTCGAAAGGAGCGTAGTCCATTTTCAAAGCGCTGTCGTCCCGTTTTCCCGAAAGGGCGTTATCGGGCCCAATCCGTGGAGGCACCCACTCATCCTAGTTTCCGAGTGCGTTAACCAGGAGGAACCAGCCGGCGAACGCGGCCTGCACATCTCAGGTTAGGCCAAATTAACCGGCCATGTGGATTCCTAGAGAGTAGGCCGATCGGGATAGGGGGAGCAGTTGCCCACTCACCCCTCCCACACCACCGTACGTACGGGACCGTATACGGCGGTTCGGCGGGTTAAGCTAAACACGGGCGGCTAAGCGAGGCAAGCCGAGCGCGTCAAAGAAGGCGTTCGGCAAGGCTTGGCAGATGGAAGGGTCATGGCTAAGCCGCCACGGACCGAGGTTGCTGTGAGCGGTTTTCTTCGCCCAGGCACGTCTCACTCCGCGTTGTTCCAGCTCGGCCCATCGCCTTCCCACCTGCTTCCACTGTGCCCATAGCACCGACCGCAGCCGGCGCCGTATCCACGCCTCAAGGTGTATGAGCGCCCAGGGGGTCTGGCAGAACCGAAAGTAGCTCCGCCATCCCCGGAGGTAGGACGCCAACTCGCGCACCATCTCCTCCAGGTTCACTCCCCGTGTCCGCCACGTCAGTTCCCGTACTCGCTGCTTAAACCGGGCCGTCGCCTTCGGCGCGATGCGCCGTTTCGGCTCCCGGTGCCGGGTGAAGCTGAAGCCCAGAAACTTCCCTTCCTGCGGTTTTGCCACCGCGCTTTTCTCCCTGTTCACCTTGAGCTTGAGCTTTTCGTGAAGGAAGCGCGTTACGCTCTCCATCACCCGCTGCCCCGCCTGCACGCTACGCACGTAGATGTTACAGTCGTCCGCATAGCGCACAAAGCGATGGCCGCGCCGCTCCAACTCCCGGTCCAGTTCGTCCAGCACGAGGTTCGACAGCAGGGGCGACAAAGGTCCACCTTGCGGCGTCCCTTCATCCACCGGACTCACCAGCCCGTTCTCCATCACTCCCGCCGTCAGAAATGTCCGGAGGAGTTTTAACACGCGCTTATCGGTCACGCGCTTCGCCACCTGACCCATCAGTTGGTCGTGGTTGACCCGGTCGAAGAATTTCTCTAAATCCAAGTCCACCACCCAGCGATGGCCTGCGGCGAGATACTGCTGCGCCTGCGCCACCGCCTGATGTGCCGAGCGACGCGGTCGGAACCCATAGCTATGCTCGGAGAAGGTTCGGTCCCAGCGCCTTTGCAGTACCTGCATCACCGCTTGTTGGATCAGTCGATCCAGCACCGTCGGGATGCCCAGCTTTCTCACCCCTCCCTCCGGCTTGGGTATTTCCACCCCCTTCACCGGCTGCGGCTTATAGGTCCCGCTCAGCAACTGTTCCCGAATGGCTGGCCATTGCGCCTTCAGGTAATCCGCTAAAGCGTGAACCGTCATGCCGTCCACTCCCGGACTTCCCTGGTTGGCCCTGACTCGTTTCAATGCTTCCTTGAGGTTCTCACCTTCGACTACTTCCTCCATCAACCGTTCGATTTCAGCCGGGCTTTCTGCGCAGCGCTTCGCCGCAAGCGATTCGGTCCCTTCTCCGTCAGGCCTGGGGGCTTCACCCCTCCGCTCCTCCGGGAAGGCCAACTGCATCTGGTTTTTCTGCCGCTTGTCGCTCCTGAGTCGCGCTGCTTACTCGCCCTTCCCTTTAAGTCTCGCAACACCGTTCGGGCCTTCATCCCGACTTGCCGGGACTACTACGCCCGATGCTGACTTCTGCCGCAGGGTCAGGATGATTTGCATCACCCTCAGTCACGGTTTCGTGACCTACGACAGATCTCCCGAGGTAAGTTCGACCGCCTTCCGTGCACCGCCGCCGAATCTACGTTTTGCGCTCTGGATGGATAAGGGCTTCGCGAAACCCGGCCCGCTCGCCCAACGCTCACGCCTTATATCCGGTTTTTGTTCATCGGCTCGCACCTTTGCTCCACGCTTCCTTCAGACCCCGCCTCACGACGACGCCCTTGCGCTTCGCTAACCCTTCACCTCCATCAGGTTGGGTAGAGGACTTTCACCTCCAAGCTGTCGAACATGCTCGGCACACCAGGCTGGCGCAGCCCCCGTTGTGTGGGGTCTGCGATGTCCTGATTGTCCGATCGTGAACAACTGAAACTGGAAACTTCCGCGCAAGGTCAAAAACGGCGGTGTTAGTTCACCGCATAGACAGTGTAGGTTGAGCTGGTAACCCTAACACGTCCCTGCGGGGCATCGCAGACACCAAAATGCAAGTGTATGCGCCGGCCGGCCTCCAAGCACTTCTCGAGACCAAAGCGCTCATTGATCCTGAAGGAATTCGCAATCGTCGAGTCAAGGTCCCAATAGCGTGGTCCGCGCAAGCCCTCATAATACGGCGGCAACGTCGCAACCCTATCCGCGCACCTATTTGTGATATGTCAGAATTCCGAGATCAGCGAGAACCATTTTCCTGCGGATGATCCCCACACTTCCTTATAGGTGGCAGTGTTAAACTGAGGCCAATAGGGTGTATCCTCATTGCCTCGCGCCTCCATGCCTACAGGAATCTCTCCGACCATTTCTCCCGGCAGGGCATTGTACAACTGCGGATAATTGCTGCCTTCTCCCCATATCAATGATTGCCCGAAAGGATTTCTACCGACGATCCAGAACAATTGCTGCTCGGCAATGTTCATCAGTTGTTTGTCCTTCAGAAACCTCCCGCACAGAGCGGCAGCCTTGCCGGTGGAGAGCACCACAGCCGCGTTGCCTTTGAACGAGAACCAGACGGGGAAGCAACGAAGATAATGATCTTCATCCAGCTTGACGCCGTTCTCGAGCTGTTCCTTGAAGTCCTGGGAAACGTCTTCCCGGATCCATATTTGCTGCACGCGGAAATTCTCCGTGTCCTTGACCTCATCTTTCTGATACACCCCGCTGGGTATCATCCCGTAGGGTTGGACGTACTGGAAGATATTTTTCAAATATTCACCGTACAATTTGATGGCGTTCTCCCACGTGGCGTAGTCGGTGTGATGTGGTTGTGTTTCACAAAGCTCAATCAACGCCTGCATATAAACTTGATCTCTTGACTGGTGGTTATAGTGGACAATCGATTTCCGGTCAAGGTCCCGGTAAAAGAATCCTCGCGTCTTGTTCACATCGCTGAGCGGTTCCGTTCGCTGGCACTGTAGCGTATACCGGATACTTTCCGCCGCCTTATCCGCATAATATTTTTCATGCGTCAGTTTGTAGAGCATGCTTGCCGCCCAGGATAGGGTGGCCATGTACTGGCTTTGAGAAGTCATGTTGGCGTGCCCATAGCCTCGCGAACCCCCTTCCTTGTATCCCAGTTCGTCGAAGCGCTTGATGGCAAATCCAAAGTCCTCTTTCGCGATCTTGCGGAGATTTTCCTTGAGCATCGGATCGTTCGCGAGGGTCATGGAAGCGTATGCCTCGATGCCCGAAAAAAGGAAATTCTCGAAACCGCTATTCGTCGCCACCACCTGACGCCGCCCTGAGTCATCGATGGACCCGATGTAACCATCCGTCCACAGATTGGTCCCCCAGCCCTGAAAGCGGTAACCATCCTCCAACCTTGTCTTCATAATAAAATCGATTCCCCAAAGAGCCTCTTCCATCAAACGCTGGTAGAGATCGGTATTGCCCTTTTCCCTGGCCTTGTCTGCCATTTCAAGCACGGCATAAGCAATTTCGCCGGTTTGCAAGGATTGCTGAGACATGTCGCCGGCATCATGCCAGCCGCCATTCACGGGATAGGTGTGGCCCTTGTATTCACCGTGCAGATCCGGATGGCAAGCCCCGTGTTTTCCGGGCACCGGATAGCCGCATCGCTCGCAGAAGATGAAGTTGAGGACGCGCCAGGCGGAGTTGTCCCACACATTGGCGTCAATGTAGAACGGCCTTGTGGTGACATTTCCGACTCTGATTCTATATCGACCGGTGCGCCGGAAAGGGGTGAAATCAACCGTATCGAAGTCTCCGATGCGCGTCCTGACGGGGTTGATTTTCCCTTCGTAGACGACCCGAAAGGTTGCATCATCCACAATCTGGAACCTTCCATTGTGATGGGCAACGTTGGCGATGGCGGTTTTTTCACTATCCGGGCGGTATCCACTGGTCGAGAATATGATCCTGTTTTGAGCCGGCTTCCACCCGCTGACGACCTCCGGCTGATCGACAACCTGCAATTCCACCTTACTAATGTCAAATTGCAGGGAGTCGCCCATGGTACGTTCCTTCCCGAATACTTCAATGGCAAAGGACAGCTTGGTGACCTTATCACGCGCCAGTTCAGACATCTCGACAAAGCACTCATTCCACTTGCCATTGATCAGGTTCATTTCATGATAACCCTCGCGTCCATATTTATCCGGAACCTTCACCTTGCCGTCATTCTCGACATAGAGGTTCAGGTAGATACTGCGGGCGCCTTCACAGTCCGGGTAGACGTAGAGATGGATCCGGTTATACTTCTCCCAGTTCTGGCCACCCACGTCAAAGCTGGCCATAGAGGTCCCCCGGCCAAGGCCCCAAGTGGGCAACTCGCTGACAAAAGTGGGTGCAACTAATCTCAGACTGTGCCTTCCGGAGACACTTCTTTCATCCGTCTGCGACATGCTTCCAATGCCTTTATGCGACCACTTGCTCATGTCTTCCATGTCGCAAAGCACATCGGAGATCAATACTTTTTTAGTGAGCCCGAAAGTTTCATATGCCTTGCTGTAGTCCAGTGGCAACGGACTATGAACGTATCCAGTATTGCGGATATCATTTTTCAGCTTCTCGTCTGTCTGGGAAAACATAAAACAGGAGTTGCAGAGAATGATCAGAGTGATAACCGTCAGCTTGCGCATGCTGCGCCTCCTTGAGCGATTAGGAAGTTTCCAGATTTAGGCATTCGTCCCGTTAGCTTGCCATTGAAGCTCTCACGGTAGCCATTTTCCCAGGGGCTTCCTGGTTCGATATAAGGCGTTCCCGTCCCCAAATTTCCCAACCACTTCCGCAAATCCCGGGCGATGGACTCCGTGCCGTTGTCCGAGCGCAGGTGCTCCGGGATGCCTCGCCACACCATCACCTCGGCCAGTGCCTCGATCTCTCCCTGACTCCCCAGCCGCCGTGCCACCCGGATCGCCAGGCTGCCGCCGAGCCTCTCCAAGATGCGGTAGTGCGACACGGTCCGGCCGACCACGAGAGCGGACCTACCTTCGCTGGCATTCTATAGGGCAGCTATAAGCACGTCAATACGCGTAATTACGGGAAGAATTCATGCGCCACAGGGGGTCCTGTAGGTGGGGGACAGTACCCGAAAGGGCCATTCGCGGGTCCAATGGCGGATTACTCCGCCCTTGTCGGCTTCCCAGCGACAATCCTGGCGCTTGGCTGGGTTCCGGCGATCGAATCCGCGCTATACGGTTGACCGCGAAGAACTAACGTCGAGCATCCGCTCGCGCCCTGCGGTGTCCATGGAACAGAGGGCCATGCGCAGATGGGCTTCACAGCACCCGCCGGGCACATCGCTGCAGGTTCGTTACGACCCCCAGGTTTAAGTCCGATTTTTCTTGGCGTGAGTCGTTCGACCTTTCCGCTTGTAGTGGAACGGAAGATCCCAAATCTGAAAGCTCTGGAAACCCCGACTGAACATTGAATTCAGTCGTGCTGGGGTGTATATTACAAACTGGGCGGAAAGCAAAAAGGAAATTGGAAACGCAGAGGGAGAGCCCACTTTGACGGCCCGGCTTCCTTTAGGCCGATTCCTTTCGACGGCCCGACGGAACAGAGCGCCTGCCCTTTGCTTAGTCTCGGCATAGCCTTTCAGCGCAAATTAGATTTGCGGAGTCCGACGCAAACCGGCGCCGCGCAAGCGTAGTGCGCACTGGACATGCAGGTCCGCAGCTTTTCGCGCCCTCCGACACTCGCCGGCTTGGTTTTAGTCTAGTCTGTAAGGGATGATGGTACTTGTAGCGCCGACCTTGAGGTGGGTAAGTGCTGACCTGAAGGTCAGCGCTACTTCACCGCTACCCGTTCGTGACCGTGGATTTGCTCATTAGCGTGAACTGTGTTGCATCAACCCCAGCATGATGGATGAGGGAGATGGATGCACCGAGCAGACTGGGGCCAAAAGCGATGAGGCCGGTCGACACAATAACCTACGGAAATTCGAGGGGCAACCTCTGGTGCACCTTGGCGGCGGTGTCGATAGCTCTCTGCCTGTTCCTCAGGCCATCGCCCCATGGCCATGCGGCCGCGGCGCAGGACAAGGCGGGCGGCGCCCACGATGCCGATGGGCAGGGTGGCAGCCCAAGCGAGATCCGGCTCGGCATGTCCGCAGATTTCACGGGGGGGGCGCGAGCGCTGGGCATCGAGCTCTATCGTGGCGCCATGGCCGATCTGTTGCCGGTTAACGCCGCGGGGGGCGTGGACGGCCGGAGCATCGTTATCCAACCCTATGACGACCAATACGACCCGGACCTGGCGATCCGCAACACGGTCAAGCTGATGGACCAGGACAATGTGTTCGCGCTGTTCGGCTACGTGGGGACGCCGACCATGAACAGGACGCTGCCCCTGCTGCGCATGCGCCAGGACAAGGATTTTCTACTGTTATTCCCCTTTACCGGGGCGGACACCAATCGCATTCCTCCGTACGATCGCTTCTCCTTCAACCTGCGAGCCTCCTATGACCAGGAGACAAGCGGCCTGGTGGACCATTTCATCAGTATCCATCGGAACCGGATCGCGGTTTATTACCAGGACGATGCCTATGGGCGGGCGGGTTGGGCTGGCGTGCGCGGCGCGCTGACCAAGCACGGTCTGGATATCGCCGGCGAAGCCACCTATCGCCGCGGAACGCCCTTCGACCACAGTTATGACAGTCAGGTGGCCATCATGCAGCGTGTGGCTCCCGATGCCGTCATCTGCGTGGCCACCTATGCCGCCGCGGCGGGATTCGTCCGCGACATGCGAAACCGGGGCGTCAAGTGTCCTATTGCAACCATCTCCTTTGTGGGCAGCGAGGCCATGCTGGGACTGCTCTCCGCCGCCGGAAAGTCGTCGAACAAGGACTTCACCTCGCGGCTGGTTAGTTCGGAGGTCGTGCCGAGCTACTACGACGATTCCATTCCGGCGGTGCGTGAGTACCGCGAGGCGATGGACCGAAACCCCCGGGCCCTCATGCCGCCGGACTCCCTGCTCGATCCGGGCGGAAAAACGCCACAACGCGAATACGCTCCCTTGCGCTACAGCTTCATAAGCCTGGAAGGATATCTTGATGCGAAGTTGTTCGTCATGATCTTGCGGCGAATGGGCCGCGCACCCCAACGCGCCGGGCTGGCCGCGGCCGTGATGGGCCTGGGCGATTTCGATCTCGGCATGGGGCAAACCTTCTCATTCGGGGGAAGCGCCGGCCGCCGCCAGGCTTCCGACCAGATTTACTACACCGTAGTCAAAGACGGGCGCTCCGTGCCATTTCGCGACAGCGAGTGGGAGGCGTGGGCAAAGCCATGAAGATTGCGCGCTTTTATCAGAAGACCCTGTTCGGAATGTTCGCCCTCATGGGGCTGATCGTAGCGTCCACCTCCGCCCTCTATGTCTACACCGTCGACCGCCAACTGAACGACGATTTGCAAAAGAACAGCCGCGCCATCGCACGCAGCATCGCGGACTCCAACATCGACCTGATCGTCAACCGGAACTACTCCGCCTTGCAATCGATTATCGACCAGTATGTGGAGATCCCCGGCATCTCCTATGTCTTCGTGGTGGACGCGCAGGGCGTCATCATTGCGCATACTTTCGTTCCCGGCGTGCCCGACGTGATCGCCGCTGACTACCGGGACCAACGCCCCCTTTACAATCGGGTGGTCCCGGGCATGGGGCGCTTCACGGAGGTGACGGCGGGCATCCTGGCCGGCGAAGCGGGGAGCGTCCACGTGGGCGTGGACAAGGGCTACATGGCGCTCCAGGTGCAGACGGCGATCGGCAAGCAGGTTTACCTCCTCACCATCGTCTTCATCGTGAGCATCCTGGTCTCTTATGGATTGATGTACTGGGTGTCGCGGCCCCTGCTGAACCTGAGGAACCACGCCTGGCATGCCTTTTCCGACGGGGACCGCGGAGAGCCGCCCCCTGCGGTTGAAGTGGCGCGCCTGCTGGCCCGCACCGATGAAGTCGGCGAAATAGGCAGGATTATCCGTTCGGCTACCTGGCGGGAGTTGTAAGCATGAGCACCTCGGACGCAGCCTCCAACCGGTGGATCCTTGCCACTTTGTGCAGCGTGCTGTCGCTTTGCCTTGGCGCCGTCTACGCCTGGAGCTATTTCCAACCGCTGTTGGTGGAGGAGTATCGCTGGAGCAACACGCAGACCTCATGGGCCTTCAGTCTGAACATCTTTTTCCTGGGCCTGTCGGCAGCCTTGGGCGGGATCAACCTGCCCAGGATCGGGCCCAAGAAGCTGGCCGTTGCCGGCGCCCTGCTCTTCACAGGCGGCTACGCGGTGGCGGCTGCCGCTCTCGCCTTGAAGAGCCTCATGCTGTTCTACCTGGGATACGGCGCTGTGACCGGCACCGGAACCGGTTTGGCCTACGTGACACCCATAAGCACGGTAACCAAATGGTTTCCCGACAAGAAAGGGCTGGTGACCGGGATGGTTGCCATGGGCTTCGGCCTCGGTGCTTTTGTGGTCACCGTTATCCTGGCGCCATTGCTCATGCGGGTCTTCCACGCGAACCTGCCCTCGGTGTTCGCCGCGCTGGGCGGCAGCCTGGGCGCTGTGGCCATCGCTTCCGCAGTTATGGTGAAAAACCCACCGGCGGGATTTTTGCCCAAGGGATTTACGCCGCCGGAAGCGCGGCAAGACCGCCTTCGCGACCCCTACGCGAAAACACTTGAAACCATGGACCTGCCGCTCGTGGACTACGTCTTGACGGGGGAGTTTGGATTCATGTGGATGATGTTCTTCCTCAACATCACCGCCGGCATCTCGATTATCAGCCTGCAATCGCCTCTCTATCAGGATATCTGGAGATTTGAGCACCCGGCGATGGAGCGCTCCGTCCTTGCCGCCTATGGCGCCGCGCTGATCGCCGTCAGTTCTCTGTGTAACGGCTTCGGCCGGATCTTCTGGGGCGCGGCATCGGAGCGCCTTGGCCGCGTCAACACGTTCCGCGTTCTTCTGGCTTCGCAGATGGTGGTGTTCGGCATCCTAATGACCGAGCACGACCCCTGGATTTTCGCCATTTTGATCTGCTATGTGTTGAGCTGCTTCGGCGGCGGCTTCGCCGTCATGCCCTCGCTCATCATCGACGTTTACGGACAGAAGCGGATGCCCCGGGTTTTCGGCGTCATCCTCACCGCCTGGGCGGCGGCCGGCATCCTCGGACCGCTCATGGTGGCGAGCCTCAAGGACAACTATCCTGATCGAGCTATCGTTTACATATTCCTGCTGGGTATCCACGTGCTTGGGGCGGGCTTCGTTTTCAGCTTCCTCGTCAACGATGATCAGTTCATACCGCGCCGTGTTCTCTTTAAGGTCCTCGCTTTGACGCCGCAGCAGACGCGCTCAATTTTGGATCAGAGCTCAAGCTGAGCCGCAACATTCAAAGTAAAAAACCGCCTGCGGCGATGATCCGGTTCGCCCGCCAACGTGGCCCTCCAAACACAAAAGAATCCACGCCACGAGTTCCCATTACCTACTCTGTTGCAAACTTAAGGACCACGATGGCGAATTCAATCGCTTCTCCCTACCCCTATCAGCCTGTAGCGGCGATCTGCGACCCACTTTTACTCCGCCCTTGACATGAGTTGGGTTTGTGTAGTACATGTCTCAACGAGTTCCTCCTGCATACCTCCGGGCGTGCTCCGGTGGTCGCAATCTCGGGGAGGAACGGTAGGACAGGCCGGAGGAAGTACAAGGCAAACCAGCGCCGTTCAGTCGGGAAGGATGCTGTCGATGAATCGGAAAGCCTTCATCGCTCTGGCGTTAGTTCTAATTCCCTGCAGTTCCTCTCTCCCGCAAACCGGAACCAAGAAGAAGCGGCCGCTCCCTTACGAATACGGCCGCGTGGTCATCGGTAATTACTCGGAGAAAGCGGATCTT
The DNA here is from genome assembly GCA_963832915.1 of uncultured Acidobacteriota bacterium. Lineage (GTDB taxonomy): Bacteria > Acidobacteriota > Terriglobia > UBA7540 > UBA7540 > CAVROP01. Next base: position 81,204 of record CAWHWE010000035.1, on the reverse strand, counting down.
GCTCCCGTCGTCTTCGAGCATTGGATTCATCGGGCCAAGTTCACCTGCCGGGTCTGCCACGTTGATATCGGTTTTGCCATGAAGGCGGGCGGCACCGGCATCAGAGCCGTGGACAATGAGCGCGGATTCTACTGCGGCACGTGCCACGACGGAAAGAGAGTTGTCGAAGGGAAGATAGTGTTTCAAGCCTGCTCGACCCTCCTGGAGACGGCCGATGCAAAGCGCTGTGACCGCTGCCACTCCCCCGCCAAGAAAGTCCCGAGCGACTACGACTTTTTTGCCTTCAGCAAGCCCCTTCCCAAGGGGCGTTTCGGCAACGGCATCGATTGGGAAAAAGCCGAAGAATTGGGACTCATCAAGCCAGCCTCTCTCCTCGAAGGCGTTTCCGCCGGGCGAAGCGCACTGCCGGTCCAGAAGGACTTTGCTCTCAATCCCAAGGTTGAGGGAATGCCGGACATTATCTTCTCTCACAAAAAGCACACCATCTGGAACGGTTGTGAGCTCTGTCACCCTGACATATTCATGGGCGTGAAAAAGGGGGCCACGCACTACACAATGGTGGACAACTCCGAAGGAAAGTTCTGCGGCGCCTGCCATACGACCGTGGCATTTCCTCTGGCGGATTGCCAGCGCTGCCATTCCAAACCGGTACAACCCTGAGCAGAGGCGTTCATGTTCCGGCCGATCATGATCGTGGCGTTGCTCTCAACAGGGCTCACCGCCTTTGGCGGCGCACGTGCCAAGGGTGGAGTCAGTTCGTCCGCCGCGCAATCGGCCCCGGCGCAGGCGACCTGGCAAAAAGAGTTCGATGACATCTGCTCCAAGACCCAGGATGCCATGACCTTCTCGCAGGAGGAGCTCTCGTCACTAATTGCCAGATGTGATGCTCTGCAGCCGCAGATTGAAAAGCTCGACGAGACACGGAAAAAAGTCTATCTGGGACGGCTGCGTATGTGCCGAGGCCTTTACAGATACGTGCTTGATTCGAAGCGAGCCCCGGATGAGCGCAGTTCGTCCGCCGCGCAATCGGCCCCGGCGCAGGCGACCTGGCAAAAAGAGTTCGATGACATCTGCTCCAAGACCCAGGATGCCATGATCTTCTCGCAGGAGGAGCTCGCGTCACTAATTGCCAGATGTGATGCTCTGCGGCCGCAGATTGAAAAGCTCGACGAGACACGGAAAAAAGTCTACCTGGGACGGCTGCGTATGTGCCGAGGCTTTTATGCAAATGTGCTCGATGCAAAACGGACCGAGAAGAAATGAGCGCGGGTGTCCGTTCTTCGCGCTCATCTGCGTAGTGTTCTTCCTGACTGTTCCGGGGTCTGGCCAGATCTACTTGCCACAACCGCCTGTCAAACAACCTTCCGATTACGGCAAAGTGATTCTCCACAACCACTCGTCCACCGCAGGCCCTGGACCTGTCGTCTTCGATCATTGGCTACATCGTGCCAAATTTACCTGCCGCCTCTGCCATGTAGACATCGGTTTTGCCATGCAAGCCAACGCTACCGGCATCAACGCTACTACAAATCGCCAAGGTTTTCATTGTGGCGCTTGCCACGACGGAAAAAGGTTATTCGAGGGGAAGCCGGTTTTTGCCGCCTGCTCCGGTGACACCAAAGGAAACGAGTGCAACCGCTGCCATTCGCTTGGCAAGCGAGGCGTCAGGAAATTTGACTACAACACGTTCACCGCCAGACTCCCAAAGGACAGCTTTTATGGCGTCGATTGGATAGCCGCGGAAGGGAAAATCAAGCCCGTTGATTTTCTAGAGGGCATATCCGTCAAGAGGGTTCCCATCCAGGCCAGAGAGGACTTTTCAATCAAGGCTAGGCTGTTGTGGGTTCATCCAATAGTCTTCTCGCACGAGAAGCACTCCATCTGGAATGGCTGCGAGCTGTGCCATCCCGAAATCTTTCCAAGTGCCCGGAAGGAGGCGGTCCATTTCTCAATGTTCTTGAATATTGAAGGCCGCTACTGCGGCGCCTGTCACGGAAAGGTCGCTTTTCCGCTTAATAGCTGTAGCAGATGTCACCCACGCGGACCGCATTGGGCACAGTGACACGAGGGAAAAGGATGGAACCACGGTCGGTGCGGCGTCAGGTGTAGACGTGGGTAAATCTCTGCTGGCTTCGCTTTACCACCTAGGTCAGCTAACACCTTCAAAAGAGGCAGTTCAATCTCACGCTGGCTTGGAAGCGGTTGAATTCCCCTTTAGTGGGAACTTCCTCTTTCCTACGAAATCGCAATTGTATACTAGCCTAGCTACAATTGCGGATCGCGTTCCGGGGCGGGCATCCCGGCCCGCGTGATTTTCCCCCTCGCGTCAATAGTCCGTCGCCACAGTCCCCCACCAAATTCATACTGAAAGAAGGCACAGAGGTCAACTTAAAGTCAGCTCAAAGCTGAATAACCCCATAGTCGTGAATGGGCGCCGGAAGCTTACCCGAGGTCCCATTCGATGAAGTTTGGAGTGGTATGACACTCGTTGGGATTGATCGCGAGTAACGCAGCGTAGAGCGAAGTCGCTCAGCTCCAGTACCGTCGCCACTCGGAAAGTATTCTCATGTGGTCGCAGAAGAATCTATATGCTCGTCTCACTGCAAGTTACTGCCGGTCAGGAGGTTCCGCCGCTACTAAAGATTCGGCCTGAAAAGTCATAGGGCTGTATCGGATGCGCGCCGACTCGACCAGGCTGCAAGTAGCAGAGACGCCGCCCGGCGCGCTTTAAGTCTCTTTCTGGGAAGGTGGAAGTTAAGGTCAGGCTTGCCGATTTTCGTCCGGATGAGGGGCAACGGTCCCCCCGCACAGGGATTCTGCCTTATGTTAGCGCTTATGGGCCGTTGGCCTAGGCTCTGCTGATCCGCCCCTTCGGGGTTCGTTTTGGCATCAGTAGCGCTCGCACCCGCCGTGTCCAGCAAAAGATGTGGGACACGTGCAGCCCCTTGGGAGAGGGCAGTCCGCGCATTACCAGAAAATCTCAGCAAAAATGTAGAAACTCCAGTGCCGGGCTAAAGAGTCTGTGTGAAAACTCGTGGATTCCCGCTTTCGCGGGAATGACGGGTCGGAATACAGCCGCTAAATCTAGTGTAGTGTCCCGTAGAAGCGGGGGTCCAGCCTGGCCAATGCCAGACACGAGGTTTCACACAAGCTCTAAAGCCCCGCGCTACAAAACCAAACTGAATCACTACCCTGTTCTTTCGTTTCTTGACACCTCCGAAAAGGGCATGTTACATTTTTGGGTTTGACGGTGACAGGTATCGTTCTCTGTGGGGACCCTTTATTTATGGGTGGGATTGCTGCACAGCTCGCGCAACTCTTTATCCAGACGATCCCAACGGTCGTTTTCGTTTTTGTCCTTTACGTGATTCTCAGCAAGTTCTTTTTTGGGCCTCTGACCGCAGTGTTGAAGAAGCGTGAGGAAGAAACCAAGGGCGCGATGGCGCGTGCTCACCAGCAGGCCGCTGCGGCGGAGGAGAAAGCGCGTCAATACGAAGCTGCTTTCCAGGCTGCGCGGCAGGATACATACCGCCTCCGGGGGGCCGCTGGGCGCTCCATCGCTGAAGACCTGGAAGCAACCCTGAAGAGGGCGCACCAGGAGTCGGAAGCATTGCTCAGCGAAGCACAGGCCAGCCTGGCAGCGGAGGTAGCTCAGCACAAGAAGGAATTGGAGAGCACCTGCCAGTCTTTAGGCCAGGAGATCGCCGAGTCGATCCTGGGAGGCGCCGCGAGGGATGGCGCAGGAAGGATTCAGCCTTGAGGGTTTTCTTGCGCCGCGCATTGACTCGATGGCTTTTGGCCGCCTGCCTACTGGGCCTGGCTGGCTCGCTGGGTTTCGGCCGGACCCTTACCCTGGAGCGCGGCCTTGCCTCCGCCCGCGCAGCAGAGAGTGAAGAACCAGGGAAAGGGGCGGGACGCGAGTTATTTTACAAGTTTATTAACCTCGCGCTGCTCGTGGGAACCCTCGGGTTCTTCTTGCGGAAGCCCCTGGCTGATTTCTTTGCCGAACGCTCTGCCTCCATCCGAAAAGGCCTGGAGGAAGGACGAAAGGCCCTGGAAGCATCCCAAGCCCAACTCAAAACCGTGGAGGAGAAGTTGCAGCATCTGGAGGAGGAAATTGCGGCCTTCAGGGCTTCCGCGGGCCGGGAAATGGAGGCGGAACGCCAGCGTTTGAAACTGGCGGCAGCCGACGAGGCGGAGAAGATCCTCCAGTCCGCACGCGCCCAGTCCGAAGTTGCGGTGCGGGCCGCCAAGCTGGAATTAAAGAGCTACGCGGCCGAGCAGGCGGTCGGATTGGCGGAGGAGATTATTCGCCGGCGCCTGGACGAGGCGGGCCGGAATCAACTGGTCAGTGATTTTCTGGCACGAGTCGAGTCCCGGGCGCGGCAGAACTGAAAAGAAGTCGAGAGTCGAAGGTCGAAACTAACAGAAAAAAGGTCGAGCTCGCTCCTGGCGCCCAGGAAGTTTTCTTGCTTTCAACTTTCAACTCTCGACTTCTCGACGCGTGAGATTCCCATGCCCATGGCAGTTGCGAATCGGTATGCACGAGCGCTCGCAGACGCGCTGGGGCCGAACGGCGATTACCGTAAGGTCCTGCTAGAGCTTCAGGACTTCGAGACGGTCTATCGCGAGAGCCTCGAGCTGCGGGAAATTTTCGATTCGCCCGCCGTGGCGTTGCCGCAGAAGGTCAAAGTGCTGGAGGCGATCAGCCGAAAACTGGATGATTCTCCCGTGACGCTGATTTTCTTGCGTGTGCTCCTGGCCAACTACCGAATGCCTTTGCTTGAAGAAGTGGTCCAGGCTTATCGGAAGATAGCAAACGACCGAACGGGAGTAGTGCAAGTTACAATTTCTTCGGCCTCGAACCTCTCGGAGGCCGAGCGGGAAGCCCTGGCTTCGCGATTCAGGGAATTGACTCGCAAGCAGGTGGAACTCGAGTTCCGAATCGACAGCGAATTGCTGGGCGGAATCCTGGCGCAGATTGGAAGCACGGTTTACGACGGGTCTGTTAGGGGCAACCTGGCGCGGATCCGGGAGCAGTTGACGGCGCGGTAGCGGGAATGGATGGAGGCTCGCCCCGATTCTGTAGCGCCGTCCCGAGGCGTCTGGTAACCTCGTAAAACGCCGGTCGTCCACGGCACGCCGGGACGGGCAGAGCGGAGCTACAAAGGCTGAGGCCGGCAGGGAGATGCAAGAGCATGCCACGGATAAGAGCAGACGAAATCACCAGCATCATTCGAGAGCAGATTGAACACTTCGACCGCGGCGTCTCGGTATCCGAGGTGGGCACGGTAATTTCCGTTGGCGACGGTGTGGCGCGCATCCATGGCCTGGATAACGTCATGGCCGGCGAACTGCTCGAACTGCCCCACGATGTGGCCGGCTTGGCGTTGAACCTGGAAGAAGACCGGGTGAGCGCCGTGCTCTTCGGCGACTACATCAAGATTCAGGAAGGCGATACGGTCAAGCGGACCAAGCGCATCTTGTCGGTGCCGGTGGGCGAGGCGTTGGTGGGGCGCGTGGTGGACGCGCTGGGCCGACCGACCGACGGCAAAGGTCCCATCCTGAGTGACAAGTACATTCCCATCGAAAGACTGGCTCCCGGCGTGATTGACCGCCAGAAAGTGCGCGAGCCGTTACAGACCGGAATCAAAGCCATTGACGCCATGATCCCCATTGGCCGCGGCCAGCGCGAATTGATCATCGGTGACCGCCAAACCGGGAAGACCGCCATCATGCTCGACACGATTTTGAACCAGCGCGGCGGGGACGTGATATGCATTTACGTGGCCATCGGCCAGAAGCGTTCGACCATCGCGCAGGTCATCAAGACCTTGGAAGAACATGAGGCGATGAGGTACAGCATCGTAGTGGAGGCGAGTTCCTCGGACCCGGCTCCCATGCAGTACATCGCCCCTTATGCAGGATGCGCCATGGGGGAGTACTTTCGAGACAGCGGCAGGCACGCGCTGTGTCTTTACGATGATCTTTCCAAGCACGCGGTGGCTTATCGCGAAATCTCGCTGCTGCTGCGCCGGCCCCCTGGACGCGAGGCTTACCCAGGTGACGTTTTCTACTTGCACTCGCGCTTGCTGGAGCGCGCTGCCAGGCTGAGCGCTGCCCTGGGGGGCGGATCGCTCACAGCGCTTCCCATTATTGAAACGCAAGCGGGCGACATCTCCGCTTATATCCCTACGAACGTGATTTCGATAACCGACGGCCAGATCTATCTGCTGACGGACTTGTTCAATACCGGCATCCGACCCGCCGTGGACGCCGGCCTTTCGGTCTCACGCGTGGGCGGCAATGCCCAGATCAAGGCCATGAAGCAAGTGGCCGGCACGCTGCGCCTGGACCTGGCCCAGTACCGTGATGTGGCGGCCTTCGCCCAGTTCGGGAGTGACCTGGACAAAGCCACCCAGGCGCAGCTCAACCGCGGGCAGCGCCTGATGGAAATCCTCAAGCAGGGGCAGTACAATCCGCTTCCGGTTGAAAATCAAATCCTCATCATCTTCGCGGGCACCAACGGCTACCTCGACGACCTTGAGGTCGAAGCTTGCCAGCCCTTCGAGCAGGGACTCTACGAATTTATGGCTTCTTCTTACCCTTCGGTGGGGAGCCAGCTTATCCAGAAGAAACAGATCGACGAACCCTTGCGAGCGGAGATTCGCAAGATGCTGGATGAGTACAAAGCCAAGTTCCTGGCGGACCGGAAGGCAAAGGTGGCGTGAAATCAGCCCGCGAAGCGGGCGTGGTCATTTAGCCCACGGCGAAGCCGTGGGGGAAGGGGTGCTCAAGATAAGTTTTCGAGCCCCGCCAGGGGCGACATCCGGCCCCGTCGGTATGCTTTTGTTTAGCGAGATCCCCGATGCCGCCCCTGACGGGGCTGGGGAGGTTCCGATGGGGGCGACTCCGTTCCCACGGCTTGCGCCGTGGGCTATAGGACGTCGCCGCTAACGCGGCCTGATCTGGTTCAGTAGTCAGATTTACTGCCTGAGACACGAGCATGGCAACTTTACTTGATATTCGGCGTCGCATCCGCTCCGTCAAGAGCACGCAGCAGATTACGCGGGCGATGAAGATGGTTGCGGCGGCCCGCCTGCGGCGCGCCCAAGACAGTATCTTTAACGCGCGGCCCTATGCCAATGAGATACTGACATTGCTCGCCAGCCTTGCCGCGCGCACCGAACAGCGCGCCCATCCGCTGCTCGCCGAGCGGCCGATCGAGAAGGTCCTGCTGGTGCTTATCACCTCGGACCGAGGCCTTTGCGGGGGGTTCAATGCCAACCTGATCCGGGCCGCCCAGGATTACGTGAAGGAACATCGCGACCAGGAAGTCTCGATTATTGCTGTCGGCCGCAAGGGCCGGGATGTTTTCCGCAAGCGGTCCCTTAAGGTGGTTTCGGAGCACATTAACTTGTTTGGGCGTCTTAAGTTCTTGCATGCCCAGCAGGTTGCCAAGGAGATCAGCGACCTCTACACGGAGCAAAAGGTGGACGCGGTTGACTTCCTCTATAACGAGTTCAAATCCATTATGACTCAGCGCGTGATGGTGGAGCGGTACTTGCCTGTCAAGCCGGTGCAGCCTGCGACGGGGGAGGCGCTGATCGATTACATCTACGAGCAGCCCGCGCTGGAAATATTGAACGCCTTGCTTCCGCGCTACCTGGAGATCGAGGTTTACCGCGCCCTGCTCGAATCGCAGGCTGCGGAACTTGCCGCGCGAATGACAGCGATGGACGCGGCTACCAACAACGCCTCCGAATTGATCGACTCGCTCACGCTCCATTTGAATCGCGTGCGACAGGCGGCGATCACACGCGAGATCATTGAAGTGGTGAGTGGAGCGGCGGCGACGTAGGAAAAGGCAGAAGGCAGAAGTTAGAAGTCAGAAGGCGTAGATCGGTAGATCGGATGATCGGGAGGACAGATCCGTTTTTCACCGGATCTCCTGATCTCCCGATCAGGACAAAGGAATTCTCATGGCTGAGCAGCGAATCGGCAAAGTGGTGGAAATCACAGGCCCCGTCGTGGTGGCGGCGTTTGAGGGCGATCAGCTTCCGCCCATCTATAACGCCCTGCGGATTACCTCCGAGGGCTTTGATGTTCCGCAACCCATCGATGTCATCGCCGAGGTTGAACAGCACCTGGGCGAAGGGCGCGTGAAATGCGTGGCTATGCAGCCTACGGAGGGCATGGTGCGGGGCATGAAGGCCATCGACCTCGGGGAACCCATTACCATACCCGTGGGCAAGGCGACACTCGGCCGCGTGATGAACGTGATCGGCGAACCCGTGGACAAGCTCGGGCCGATTGTGGCGGAAGCGCGCTATCCCATCCACCGCCTTCCCCCGGAACTCGAAGAGCAGAATACCAACCTGGAAATGTTCGAGACGGGACTCAAGGTCGTGGACCTGCTCGAGCCCTATTTGAAGGGTGGCAAGACGGGATTGTTCGGCGGCGCCGGGGTGGGCAAGACGGTCATCATTATGGAGCTGATCAATAACGTCGCTATTAAGCACGGCGGCGTTTCGGTGTTTTGCGGGGTGGGCGAACGCACCCGCGAAGGCAATGACTTGTGGCTGGAAATGCAGGAGTCCGGCGTCGTGGTCCCCGGCGACTACAACAAATCCAAGGCAGCCTTAATCTATGGACAAATGACCGAGCCTCCGGGGGCCCGGCTGCGCGTGGGATTGACCGGCCTCACGGTAGCTGAGTATTTCCGCGACGTGGCGGGCCAGGACGTGCTCCTGTTTATCGACAATATCTTTCGTTTCACCCAGGCGGGCTCGGAAGTCTCGGCTCTGCTGGGGCGCATGCCTTCCGCCGTCGGCTACCAACCGAATCTCTCCACGGAAATGGGCGAGCTGGAGGAGCGCATCACTTCCACCAAGAAGGGCTCCATCACCTCTGTGCAGGCTATTTATGTGCCTGCGGATGACTTAACGGACCCCGCTCCCGCCACTACTTTCTCACACCTCGATTCGACCACGGTGCTCTCCCGGCAATTGGTCGAAATCGGGATCTATCCGGCCGTGGACCCGCTGGCCTCAACTTCGCGCATCCTGGACCCGCGCATCGTGGGCCAGGAGCATTACCGCGTGGCCCGGGCCGTGAAATCGATCCTGCAGAAATACAAGGACCTGCAGGACATCATCGCCATCCTCGGCATCGATGAGCTTTCGGAGGAAGATAAAGTGACGGTGGCGCGGGCGCGCAAAATCCAGCGCTTCCTTTCCCAACCGTTCTATGTGGCGCAACAGTTCACGGGACTCGAGGGCCGTTACGTGAAGCTCGAAGATACTATCCGCGGCTTCAAAGAACTGGTCGAAGGCAAGTACGATGACATTCCTGAGCAGGCCTTTTATATGATGGGTACCATCGAGGAGGCGCTCGAGAGGGCTGAAAAACTTAAGACGGCAGCGTAAGACAAAATTGATTCGCTGCGTCATTGAATCATTTTCGGATTGACCTGCGTTGGGTCTACCTCTTTCAATGATTCAATGAATGAATGGATCAATGAACCAATCCGATGAGTGAACTTCTTCCCACCGAACTGCAACTGAACATCGTGAGACCGGACCGCTTGGTGGTGCGCGACTCCGTAAGCGCGGTGACCGTGCCCGGTAAGAATGGGTATATCGGAGTGTTGCCCGGCCACGCTCCTCTTATCACCGTGCTCGCGCCTGGCGAGCTCACTTACGTGCGCGAAGGCGTGAAGCATTATCTTAGTGTAGATTGGGGCTTCGCCGAGGTGCTCCCCGGCCGCGTCATCGTCCTGGTCCAGAGCGCCGAGCGCGCCGAAGAAATTGACGTTGGGCGCGCACAAAAATCCAAGCAACGAGCCGAGGAACGTCTGAAAAGGTTCTCAGATCCCGAGATTGACATGGAGCGCGCCCGAGAAGCGCTCCGCCGGGCCATTGCCAGGCTCGAGACGGCACAACACATTCAGATTTGACAGGAAAGGGCCGGCATCCACCCTGCCTTGATCTGACTCCTGCAGAAGCGCCTGTCCGGCCCGATCGTGGACTAACATTAACATCCGAATCTATACCACGAGTTGGTGTCCGGACTGCCGCCAAGCCAAACGGTTTCTGGAGGAACATCAGTTGCCTTACGAGGAGTTTGACATCGAGGCGGACTTGCGGGCAGCCAGGTTCGTTAAACGCGCCAACAACGGCAAGCGTAAAGTCCCGACCTTCGAGGTTGATGGCCGCATCTTCTCTTGTTCACCTTTTAGCGCCCAAAACCTGACGCAAGACCTGGGTTTGTAGTTCGTGGCAGCGGGCTTCGCGAGGCAGGTCGGCCTAGTTTAAGTCGTTGAATGCAAAGGATGTACTTGGCTTTGGCTGTCCCCCATCAGCGCTCGGCTATCAGCGAACGGCTAACGCGGGCGATCCCTGACCAGTGAAGGCTGAGACGTTCATTCGTGCCGAGTCATCGGCACGGTGAAACGCTGCGAAGCGAAACTCAAAAGCCGCCACAACTCCTGGCACCTGGCGCCTGATACCCGTCCTTCCGCCCCCGTAGTGTGAGTCTTTGCGCAAGTTTCACCACGCCGACGACGGGTCGGGTAGATTGTTACTCATCGGGCGTGCAAGACTCTACTTGACAATCGGTGGCGGGTTCATAATTCCGTGGTAGAACCAGAACCCGATGATCACCAACAGCATTATCACGCAGACTGCCCCCAGAGCGTGGATGGGAAGGTCCAACTTGTGGATCTTCTTCTCGCTAACCTTTTGCGCCTCAATGGCTTGCTCTTCCCTCGCGTCGTCACTTAGGGGGATCCAGTCCGTTTCCTTCCTGGAAATGCGGGAACGGTAGAAAACCAAGCCAAAGAGAAGGATGGTCACCAAACCCCATACTACAAAAAGTGCAATCAAAGTGTCCATAATTTACCCTCGCGGGAGTCAGACATCCTGTCGCTGCGTAAAAGCCTGGCTCTAATAGGCGCGTAGCAACCAGGATTCCAAGACTGACCCATTGGCGCATCCAAGCATGCATTCACTGCGGGCTGTCAGCCGGCGTCTTTCAGTCTTCAAGGTGTTGACGGCCAATTGTCTTCAGTGCCAGTTACAGACTGCCCTCTGCGTTTTGCCTGCCTTCTGACTAGCGTCTGCGGGCGCCTGGAACGTGAGACATGCCTCTGGAGTCCGTCGCGGCGTTGACGTCTCTGACTCCCTGACCTCAATACAACTTTCCCTCATCACGTCTCTTGACCGGTGGCGACAGGACCCCTATACTCTTTCGTGGAGGTGCGGAGTTCATGTGTCTACATATCATGACTGCGCTGCGTGGAATATGAAGGAATTGGCGAAACTTGCAAAGCCTCGCGTTGTCCCCCCGCTTCATGAGCGGTTTTCTCCAGCGGTACTGGCCAATCACGCCTACTTGAAGGCGGTGCGGGATTGCGGTAAAGGGATCCCACTGACCATCGCGTTGGAACGTCATCAGGGCTTCGTTTCTGTTTACAACACACTGTGTTTCGACGAGACCCACGAGGCCTCGCGATTGAACCTCCCCTTCGCGGAGAGAGTGGTGAAAATGCTTCTCTGGAAGCACGGCGGATGGAAAATCGTGGTGGCAGGACCGCACCACGTTGGTGAGCATATCCGCCAAACCTATTCATCGCAAGGTGCGCGTGCTTTCGACGCTGAGTTCATGGGCGGAGTGTACCAGCATCCGTTCACGGTCGAGATTACCGGCCCCGAAAAAGCCCCTGAGCCGTCGGAGAGTACCATGGCCCTGGGGAGGCATCTCGACGGCTGCCGCATTGGATTCGACTTGGGAGCTACGGACCGAAAATGTGCAGCGGTGATCGACGGAGAGGCTGTTTTCACGGAAGAAGTGGTGTGGGATCCCCGCCACGCTGTTGACCCCGCCTATCATTACAACGAGATCATGGCGGGGCTGAAATCTGCCGCCTCTCATCTTCCGCGCGTCGACGCCATTGGTGGCAGTTCTGCCGGAATCTACATCAACAATCGCCCGCGGGTGGCTTCGCTTTTTCGCGCCGTACCTCAAGAACTTTTTGAGAACAGAATTGGAAACCTCTTCCTTGACATGAAGCGTGCTTGGGCAGGGATTCCCTTTGAGGTCGTCAACGACGGAGAAGTAACAGCCCTCGCCGGCTCAATGTCACTTCAGGATAACGCCGTGCTGGGGATTGCTCTCGGTTCGAGTGAGGCCGGAGGCTACGTGACTAAGACCGGTGAGCTTACCACTTGGTTGAACGAACTCGCCTTCTGCCCTGTGGATTATGACCCCGAGGCCCCCGTTGACGAATGGTCGGGTGACCCGGGTTGCGGCGCGCAGTATTTCTCACAGCAGGCGGTCTTTCGGCTGGCACCGGAGGCTGGGATTAAATTGGACGAGCGCCTCGGTCCTGCGGAGCAACTCAAAGTGGTTCAGGAAATGGCTCAATCCGGCGAGGCCCGAGCAAAGCAGATCTTCGAAACCATTGGCATTTATGTTGGATATGGCATCGCGCACTATGCAGACTTCTACCCACTTCGCAACGTCTTGATTCTCGGCCGCGTGACGTTGGGCGAGGGTGGGAACATTATTCTGGGCCGCGCTCAGGAAGTGCTGCTCAGTGAGTTTCCGGAACTGGCGCAAGGAATCAGGCTCCGCCTTCCGGATGAAGCGACCCGGCGGGTCGGGCAGGCGGTGGCTGCGGCGAGTCTACCAGCCCTACGGTAAAATTACGGAGGAATTAGGATGCAGTTACACAATTCTGGAGCGGAAATCTATGTCCCTGACGGCTCTCCCGTTAATGTTGCACTCTCCCGAACCACGCACCTCGGCGTGTCGGCCCATCAGGACGACATCGAGATTATGGCCTATCACGGCATCCTCGAATGCTTCGGCAGGTCGGACAAGGGTTTCACCGGAGTGACGACCACTAACGGCAGCGGCAGCCCTCGCGAGGGTCTCTACGGAAATTACACGGATGAGGAAATGCAAGCTGTCAGGCGCAAAGAACAGAAGAAAGCTGCTTTCGTCGGCGACTACTCCTCGCACGTCTTCCTTGATTACTCCAGCAGCGCAGTCAAGGATCCTACTAACGTTCCCGTGGTGGAAGACTTGAAGAGAATCATCGCGGCGTCCAAGCCACAGGTGATTTACACCCACAACCTCGCCGACAAGCACGATACGCACGTTGCCACAGCCCTGCGAGTCATCCGCGCCTTGCGGGAGTTGGCACGCGATTCGCGACCCCAGCGCCTTTACGGCTGTGAAGTGTGGCGTGGTCTCGATTGGCTGAATGACGATGACAAAGTCATCTTCAACGTGGAGGCTCGCGAGAACCTTGCCATGTCGCTGGTGGGTGTGTTCGATTCACAGGTTTGTGGAGGGAAGCGATATGATCTCGCGACGATGGGCCGAAGGCGTGCCAACGCCACGTATCTCGCTTCGCACGGCGTTGATGAGTCCACGTCGCTGATTTTTGGCGTCGACTTGACCCCGCTGATCGAGGACGATCAACTCAAACCGGGGGAATACATCGAGGGTTTCATCAATCGCTTTGCCAAGGAAGTCTCAAGCAGAATGGCAAAGCTGTCCTGATTGGCTCTGCTCCAAAACAACTTCCAAGACCCAGCTCAACATTGGTGAGCGGTTCTAGAAGACACGTTCGGAGTCGAGCAAAAGCGTGACCGGCCCGTCGTTAACGAGTTCCACCTCCATCATGGCCTGAAACTGTCCCGTCTCGACAGTGATTCCCCTAGCCCGCACCGACCTCACGAAAGCCTCATAGAGCTGGCACGCCACATCCGGCGGCGCAGCCCGATCGTAGCTCGGGCGACGGCCCTTGCGGCAATCGCCGTAAAGCGTGAACTGGGAAACGCAGAGCAGGCCTCCCCTTGTTTCTGATACAGACCGGTTCATGCGGCCTTTCTCGTCGTCAAAGATGCGCAGGTTGACGATCTTATCTGCCAGTGACTCCACGGCTTTCAAGGTGTCCTCTTTGCCGATCCCCAGCAGCACGAGCATCCCCGCACCGATGGCCCCCACGGTGTGCCCATAGACTCGCACTTCCGCCCTTTTTACTCTTTGAATGACAGTCCGCATGGCAGTGTTCTCCTCTCACTCCAATATGCAGATCTTTCCATGTGTGTGTCAAAACGCGCCACGGGTTGAAGTCCAATTCAAAATGGGGCAGAGGCGCGCCTTGCTATCACTTTAGGGCTTAGGGAAATAAGAAATTCTTTCACACCCTTTCCGCCCTTTCCCACCATCCCATCTTAGCGTGGTAGGCTACATTCATGGATGGGCCAATGCCAAGCGCGAAACAGGGGGAGGCGCCGCACACGGACATAATGTCCTCCAGCACGCGGCCGCACTCGGTGGCGCCGATTCCTCCTTCTCCAACCAAGGTTACGCCACCGGGCGGCCTGCATACCAACGCAGCCCATCGCACCGAGGCCGAATACAGGTTGGTTCGGAGAGTATTCACGCGTTGCGACGAGTTCATTCAGGAAGCCTGCCGCACGTCACCAGTCCGCGCCGAGTTCCTGGGTGCGTTGACCGCCGGCGAATCCGGTGGAGACCCCGCGGCGGTTCGTTTTGAGCCTTCTGTATATCGCCATTTGAAAGCGGTAGCGGCAGGGGAGTCGCCCCATTACGTTGGAATTTGTGCCCAGGCGCTTGGCGAGGAACTCGCGGAAGTCCTCCATCCCAAGACGGGCGAGTTCCAAGAGAAGTTTCTCAACTCGCTTTTCGGGGCCGGCCAAGCCAGCGAACTTTCCCGTCTGGCGGACGAGACCCTGCGGGAGCTGGCTTCTTCGTGGGGCTTCGTGCAGATCATGGGTTTCCACTTGATCGGGCGACACGGCACAGTGAGTGACCTCCGCGAGCCGCGATTTCATTATCACTTAGCGAACCAACTGCTTGTTGAATTCGCCGCAAGCTACCGGCTCGACCTCGCCCGCGAATTCGAGGAGTCGTTCCGCTGCTGGAACACTGGCCGGCCCGATGGCAAAACGACGGATGCAGCCTACGTTGGAAACGGCCTGATGCGGATGGAGATCTATCGTGAGTTAATGGCCGCGCGGCCAGCGGCACGCGCCGGAGACCAAGGTAAGGCGGGATCGTGATTCTCCCGCCGGTATGGAATTCACCCAGGCGAGCACTTTCAGGTCGGCAGATTGCGCAGATTACGCAGATGACACGGATAAAGGACCGGCAAATCGGTAGCCAAGAAGGAACTGTCCCAGAGTTGAGTCATGATGAAATTTCTCCTACAACTCTTTTCCGAATCGGGTGAGGCGAGCTTCAGTCGCCTCGGAGCATTTGTGGCATTGGGTTTTGCGTGTGGTTGGATTACCTACCTCGTATTCCACAACCACGTCCTTCCCAGCCTGGATGGCCTCACGCTCTTTATTGCGACGCTCTATGGGTTGGGCAAGGCCAACGAAACGCTGCAGCGCATTTTGGGGAACAAGTAATGGCTAACAATCAACCGCTGTCGTTGACCACGTGCATGGGCGAGATCGGCGCCGCAAGCTGGAAACTCGCGAGCCTCAGCCTGGTGCAAGGGCTCTTGCGGAGCATTCCAGGCCTGCCTGCCGCCGCTCTGGCCGGTGTTGTGATCGTGTTCTTTGCCTGGTCCGGCGAGCGCCAAGCCCGGCGGCGTGACACGCTGGAGGCCCGGCAGGTGGAGAAGCTGGCAGCGGAGGAGATCTCCAGGCTCCAACACCAAGCGGCCGGCGCACTGCGGGATGCCAGGCAGAGCGTTGCGGCCATTCGTGAGCTTTACTCCCAGCGGCAACAGCTCGCGCGCCAAGCCGAAGGACTGCGTCAAAGTCTCGAGTCACTCCACAAACAGGAGCTGGCGCGCGCCGACGAGGTGGCCACCCTTCCCACACCGGAAGTCGTGAGCCGGGTGGCCTCTCGTCTCCAAGAACCGGTTTCAGGTGTCAGGCACCAGGGGTCAGGGCAGCAGGAAAACCAGGTCTCAGGTGCCAGGTGTCAGGCATCAGGACAGCGAAGTGCAGGGCTTGAAGCACGAAATGGTGGAGGACGCGTCGTCCTTGTCCAATCCCAGGCTCTCGACCACTTTGCGGGCGGATTCATCGCGGGGGTACTTGTCCGATGAACCCTCTGGACGTCCAACGCGTCGCGCTTTGGTGGGGCCCAGGAATTCTAGTCCTCATCACCTTCGGCTACGGTTTTCTCCGTCTGGCGCACTACTGGATTGAAAAGTCCATGGAAGTGAAGCGCCATCAGATGGAGGGCGCCTACGCCCTGGTGCGGCAATACATCGAGCAGTTTCTGGGCGCCCAGAGCGGGCAGGCCGACGCGCTAACGCGCCTCGCCAATTCGGTCGAGCATCGCGAGTCGCAGGAGA
The DNA here is from genome assembly GCA_963832915.1 of uncultured Acidobacteriota bacterium. Classification (GTDB taxonomy): domain Bacteria; phylum Acidobacteriota; class Terriglobia; order UBA7540; family UBA7540; genus CAVROP01. Next base: position 64,850 of record CAWHWE010000035.1, on the reverse strand, counting down.
GCTTCGAGCACCAGGAAATCCTCATCGCCCTGAAAGCTCTGCACCGCGACATGAACAACCTGCGCTGCCGGAGCAGTGAGGATCTCTGCGCGCTTCACGCGTCGTCGGGATTCGCAGGGCGATGCGACTCCTCTTCCGACTTAAGGCACCTGCTGGATTCCCGCGTGCCGGGGTATAGCTCCTTGTCCCGGCCAGCGGAAGAGGCGGCGCCCGATGCGGCAGGAGTGGAACCGGAAAGAGAGCGCTTTCCAGGCCGGAGTGCGGCGGCCTCCGAAGACTCGGCCACCCACAAAACGCCCAGGCCTGATTCAAGTGTAGATAATATATTCTGAGGAGTTAATCACTTATGGCCGCCACTGTTCGTCATCGAGAAGTCATTCGCGGCAAGATCCTCTACTACCTGGGCCTCATCTACCCCCAAGCGGCCACCTTGCCGCTTCTCCAGGGTGAACTGGACATCTTTGGCTACCCCGTACCCTTGGAAGAATTGGATTTCCACATCGCTTACCTGGCAGAAAAGCGGCTGGTGGCTGTGGAGCGCGTTCGCGGGCCCCGCACCCGGCGTGAAATCCTGCTGGTGAAAATTACCGCCCAGGGTATCGACTATTTCGACGGCCGCCTCCCGGCCGATGAAGGCATCTACGTGGAGCCCCAGCAATGAAGAAGCGCCTGTCTAACCAAAACGCTCCGGGCAGCGGGGCCGGGAACCGTCCGGCGCCCGGCGAGGCGGCGGTTGAAAGCCACCCGAAGAAGGACTCCGTCCCCTCTGCCTCAGTGCCGCAGCCCGCCGAAGCGTCTGCCGATTCCGAAAAGACCGTGCCGGCAGGCGAACGAACCATTAAGAACGAGGTCAGCCATCTCGGTCCTGATTTGAAATCGCTGGTTCACAATATGCTCGTTGAGGGCTCTACGTTCGAGGACATTGTGGAGGCGGTGGATGAACGAGGAGAGGATGGCATCACTCTCCACGCCGTCCAGAATTATTTCCAAAGCAATTTGGAAATACAAAAAATGCGGGTTCGCCGTGTGATTGAAAGCGCCGAGGCGCTCCTGACCAGCGTGGACAAAAACCCCCGATCGGCGGAGGCCCGGCTTGCCAGGGCCACGTTCCTCACCGGCTACTCTCGCGTGCATCGGGACGCGGCCTTGATTACCCCCAGGGATGCCGAGCGCTCCCGCCTGGATCGCGAGAATTTGTCCCTCAAGCACCACATCCTCATCATGCAGAGGAAAAAGGCCGCGCAGGAGCTGGACTATTCCCGCGCGCGGACGCGCTTGATCTTGCTGACGCAAGGAAAGCTCCAGGAAGAAATTCTGAAGTTACAGCGGCAGGTTAAGGCGCACCGTGCCGGTGAGCCGATCGGGCCGGAGATGCTGCAAAGGATTCAGCAGCTCTACGGCCTTGCTTGTCAACCACTCCTTTATGAGGAAAGCGCCCATGCCTCCGCGAAAGCGTAACAACCCGAAGCCCGCCATCCGACCTGTCGCCATCGCGCCGAAAACTACGCGGGCCTCGGCACCTTGCGACAGCAAAGAGCCTCTCGCGGGATCGGAAATGCCGAAAGCCCAATCGCCCATGACGGTTCAGGAATCCAGCAACGAAGCTCCTCAAGCCCTCCTTGGAAACCTGGGGCCTGCCCTGCAATTACTTCCCTACCAGCGTCGCTGGGTCGAGGATAACTCACACCTCAAGATCGTGGCAAAAGCCCGCCAGATCGGCTACTCCTTTGCCGCTTCCATCCGCGCCCTGCTGGAATGCCTGAAAAGAAAGACCACCTGGATCTTCCTTTCCAAGGGCGAGCGACAGTCGCGCCTGCTGATGGAAAAGGTCCAGGAACACGTTCAATCCTGCGGGATACTGGCGCGGGCCTGCGAGTCCACCTTTTTCGAAGGCACGCTGATCAAGCAATTCGAAGTTCGGTTCGCCAACGGGTCCGTGATCTACGGCCTTCCCGCCAATCCCGACACTGCCCGCGGCTACTCCGGCAATGTCACGCTGGACGAATTCGCTTTTCACTCCGATGCCGACAAAATCTACACGGCACTCTTTCCCAGCATCACGCGCGGCTATTGCCTCGAGATCATCTCGACGCCCAACGGGCAGCAGGGAAAGTTCTATGAGCTTGCAAAGGCGGCAGGGCTGGTTGATTCGGGAGATGGGGAGATGAGGAGATCGGGTGAACCATCGGGAGATCTGGAGATCGAGAGATCGGAAGAACAGGATTCAGGGCCAGGCTCGTCACTCGTCACTCGTCACTCGTCACTGTTATCACCCGATCTCCCGATCTGGAGTGGCCATCGCGTGGACATCTATGAGGCCATCCGCCAGGGTCTCACCATCGACCTCCAAATCCTCCGCGCCGGCTGTGGCGACGAAACCACCTGGCAGCAGGAGTATTGCTGCCAATTCATTTCCACGGCGGAGAATTTCATTCCTCCCGCACTCGTCTCCCAGTGCGTAAGCGCCGAGGCCTCCAAGGACTGCCCTCCCCAGTTCCTGGCCTCGGCGCCCCACCCTGGCTTAGAGCCCATAGGGGCGGTTCACGAACCGCCCCTACCTGATGGGGAGTTCTACGTGGGCATCGATATCGGCCGCCACCACGACCGCACGGTGTTTTGGCTCGATCGGGTAACGGTAGGGGCGGCCCTGGTGGCCGCCCAGGGCGCCCACGAGGGGCGCCCCTACGAGAACTGGCCAGGGCGAGCCCCTGCCCTAACGGGTGCGGAGCTGGAAAGGGTGGCCGTGGCGCGCCTGGTTCGCACCTTCTCCAACACCCCCTTCGCGGAGCAGCTCGCATTCGCCCGCGAACTGCTCTCCTTACCCGGCCCTGACGGCCGTCCTTTGGTCCGCCGCGTCTGCCTTGACGCCACAGGCATGGGGGCGCCGTTGGCCGAATCATTGGAGCGTGAGTTCGGGCCGCGCGTCGAGCCGGTGACTTTTACCGCGGCCGTGAAAGAAGACTTGGCTTACCGCGTCAAGAGACGAATGGAACAGCGGCTGGATCTTATTCCGGAGGCTCCGGAAATCGCCCGCGCCTTTGGCGCGGTGAAGAAGCTGGTCACCGTAGCGGGCAATACCCGCTTCGATGCTGAACGCACCGACCTCGGCCACGCGGACGAGTTCTGGGCGAAAGCCCTCGCCGACCTTGCGGCGGAACGGCCCATTTCACACCTGAGCGATGGGGCGATCGTGGGAACGCCCAGAGCGGTGGCGTGGATGCCCTTCGCGCTGCCGGCGGAGTTCTGAGCCGCAAATTGCTGAAAGCTGACGGCTGATAGCTGAGAGCTTATGTCACTACTTGAAACAGTTCGCAACGCGCTCACGCCGGGGATCAGTTACCCGATGGTGACGTTGTTCCCGGGCGGGCCCATTGGCAATGAAGTGGGCTTGAATACTTCGCCGGGCCAAGATGCCGTGCCGGAGCCGCAAGTGCAGGATTCAGAATCCAGTTCCGCTCCGAGCAGGAAGGATTCAGGGAAAACACCTGTCCGATTTCCGGACCCCGATCAGGCCCATCGGACCCCAGCGATCGGGGACACCCGAAACCCGGCGCCTGGCGCCTCTGCCGTCCCTGACACCCGGCACGTGGACCCTGACACCTCCCTCCGTGGCGCGGTGGGCACAGCGAACTTTGCGGGATTCATCCGCGACTTGGGCGAGTATAACGCCGTCCTTGAAGGGCGCAACGCCTTCCTGATTTACGAGAAGATGCGGCGCTCGGACGCGGATGTGAAGGCGGCCTTACTGGCCTGTAAGCTGCCCATCCGGGCGGCTGATTTTCAGATCGTGCCGGGGATCAAAGAGGGAGATCCCGGATTTTCGTTTGCCAAGAAGATCGCTGACGAGGTGCGAGAAAACCTTTTGAGCGGCCTCGAATCGCCCACCAGCACGGGGAGCTGGGTGACACAGAACTTCGAGACGGTGAAAGAAAATGCGCTGCTTTGCCTCGATTTTGGCTGCGCGGCGCACGAGGACTTGTGGCATATCGACGGCGACAAGGTTCGCTTACGCAAGCTGGCGCCTCGCCTGCCTAGCACTTTTTACCGCTACCACGTTGACGAGGACGGCGAGACGTTGCTCTACCTCGAGCAGTACGGCTACCGGGGCAACAACTTCGTGAATGTGATGGTGCCGGCCGAGAAGATTGCTTACTTCGTGAACGACATGGAGGGCGCGTATTTCTACGGCCGGTCGGTGTTGCGTGCGGCTTATCAGCATTGGTACATGAAGAGCCACCTTTACCGCATCGACGCCATCAGCGTGGAGCGCAATGGCCTGGGCGTGCCCACCATCAAGCAAGGGCCCAACGTTTCCGCGGAGGACCGCAAAGCCGCTGAAAGTTGGGTCAAGATGCTCGCCGCACATGAAAGCACCGGACTGTCGTTGCCCAGTGGCTGGGATTTCCTGTTGACCGGGGTTACGGGGCGGTTGCGCGATTCGGCCTCTTCCATCCAACATCACAGCGAAATGATCATGCGCTCGGTGCTGGCAAACTTCCTTTCCCTCGGCACCTCGCAGACCGGATCGCGCGCCCTGGGGGCCTCGATGCGCGATTTCTTCTATCTTTCGTTGGAAGCGGTCTCGCGCAAGATTGACGAAACCATATCCAACACCTCCATCCGGCGCCTGGTGAATTACAACTACACGCCGCAGCCTGGCAAGACGCTGCCCTACCCGCGCCTCGTAACCTCGAATATCGTCGTGATTAATCCTCTCGAGCTGCTTGAGGTGGCGAAGGACGTGGCCAAGTTCGACGTGGACCTGCTGCAACCTGACAACGACATGGAGAATTGGATCCGCAAAAAGTGCGGCATGCCGCTCAAGTCGAAGAGGCCCCGCGCCCGCTGGGCGCCCGTCCAGCAGCGCGTCGAGGAACAAGTGCAAGGTGAAGCCCCCGCCGAGCCAGGGGCGACGCCGGTGAAAGTCTGAAAAGTGAATGGAGGGTTTCGAGATGAGACCGGGATTCGGAAGTGAGGAAAGGCCGTTCAGGTGGGGCTTGTTCATTCTCCTCCTCGTGCTTTATGCGCTTTTTCTCAATCCGCGCTGTTGGCCGCAAGAGCAGGTGTCAGGTGCCAGGCCTACCCCTGCCGAAGGGCTTCGGCCCGCAGGCAGGGGCCAGGTGTCAGGGGGAAAGCAGGTGACTGGCGACAGGGGACAGGCGACAGGGCCTGCCAATCGTCCCGACAGGTGGGGACAAATCGCAAATCGCAAATCCGAAGCCTCCAGCCTTTACCCTTTACCCTTTACCCTTTTGACCCACCGCGCCAATCCTTATATTCCTCCCGCCTTCAAGCTTTTCGGACTGGAAGAGCCGTCCCGACTGGTCGGGACGCTTCCCGGTGGTTTTCCACAAAGTGCCACCCCGCACAATGCCGACCAGGCGCTGCTGAGCGTTTATGATGCCCTGCACGGCGCGTTGAAGGCCAACGCCTCGCTCACCGGTGGGAGTACCAATCCAACGCCCCAAAATGCCGACCAGGTTCTTCTGGCGACTTTCGACTCGACGAACGGCGCTCTCCGGATCAACTGTGTTGTGGGCTGCGCCGGGAATTTCCAGGTTAATGGCACGGGGCTCACAAGCTCCAGCACCATCAATTTCCAGTCGAGCTCGGCGACGAATGGCTTGGCTCTCACCTTCTCCAACCCATCGGCGGGCAACATTCAGCTTGGGCTATCCGGGACGCTGGGCGATGCCGGCCTGAGCAATGCCTATTCTGGCGTGGGCGCTTGCGCCGCCAATACCTGGGCCAGCACTTTGGGCAGGAACGCAGCCCCAACCTGCACCCAACCTGCAATCTCAAACCTGACCGCGACGATAAGTTCCCCCCTTCTTCTCAATTCAAACACGCTTTCCATCCAGCAGGCGAACGGCTCGCAAAGTGGTTACCTGCTGTCCGGCGACTGGACGACATTCAATAGCAAGCAGGCGGCACTGACATTCAATTCACCACTGCAAAATTCGTCCAATACGATTTCCTGTCCGAATTGTGAGGTGACGACAAATAAGAATGGCAGTAACGGCTATGCCGGGCTGAGCGGTGGATTGCTCTCCGCATCCCAATTGCCCACGCCCACCACCTCCACGCTGGGCGGGGTCGAGTCGCTGGATCAGGCTGAGCATCAATGGATCAATTCGATTTCGACCAGCGGGGTGCCTGCCGCCAGCCAGCCGGGCGTGGCTGATTTAAGTGACACCCCGGCGCGCGGCCAGGTGCTTGCCGGACCATCCGCCTACGGTGCAGCGGCGGCAACGGGAGGCTACCGCGCTCTCGTCCCACAAGATATTCCATCGGGTCTTCTCTCCTGCGCCGTTCTCGACAACGCGATTTGCACTTCAAGCGTTGATGCCTCGGGCAACCCCAACTTTCTTGCCGCTGGGTCTGGGGCGACCATCGACGTGAACGGCGGAACGACTCCGCTGGTCTATTTCGTGGCTGGTGTCTATCAGCAACTCGACTCGCAAATCCTTCTGACCCCCCCCGTGCCGCTCAGCGACACACCATACTTTGTGATTGCGACTCCTGACACTGCCAATGCTAATCCCGTTGCGGCGGACTTCTATTTGACAACGATACCTCCTATCACTCAGTGGACGGCACCCGCCTGCTCGGCGTCGGCCACCCCCACCAACCCGCACTATTGGTTTAATTTGGCGGCCAATGCCGCCGAATGGTGCACCAGTAATGGCGGGGCTTTTTCGTTGCGGCCCAGTTTGCCGTTGGGCGTGGTCCCGGTAAGCTCCACTCCGGCGGTCATTGCCGCTGCAGCGATGCCCTACCGCCTGAACCCCTATAAACTCTTTGAGACTTTCGGCAGCGGGGCCGACGGCGTGCTGACGGTGACGGGCTCGACAACCGTAGATGGCGCAAAGCAGTACTCGTTCGTGCTGATCGACGGAAATAGCGCGGTTCTTCAGCACACTAGCTTTGGCAGCTTACAGCAGGGTCGAGGCTTGATCTTCAAATCCCAAAATCCCGTCCTGCTGGTGAACGACGGGATTATCAAGGTAGACGGGCTTGGGATGGGATACAACGGGAGTGGAACGGGAGCAGGAAGTACTGGGAATAATGGCGGATTTGCGGGCCTGCAAGGCAGTGGCGGAGGTGGCGGCGGGGCGGGTGCAACAAACTCCGGGGGAAGTGGAGGAGCAGAACAAAGATTCGCTGACAATGTAGGTACGTTAAATGGCGGCGGCGGCGGTGGAACACCTACCAATGCTGGCGGTTCTGGTCTCAATGCTGGTGCGAATAATCCAATTCTTTCCTTCCTAAATGTTCCTCTCTTGGCCGGTTATGCTCCATCAGGGGGTAACGGCGCGGGAGACGGAACGAACAACGGGGGCCGAGGAGGTTCGGGTGGGGGAACTATCGGGTTTTCGGCCCCTTCAGTTTTGGTTGCGTCCGGCTCCTCCGTCACAGCAAACGGTAATTCGGGGGCCAATGGCACATCTGGTGGTGCTCCCAATTATGCCGCAGGCGGAGGTGGAGGAGGAGGTGGTATAGCCATGCTGATCGCAGGATTTACATCGAACGGCGCCGGCGGGACGTACACACCAACCGCGAATGGTGGGGCTTATGGTTCTGGCGTCAACACTGGCGGACACGGCGGCGCGGGCGGAAACGGCACCGCGTTGGCCATTAAACTCTGGTGAAAAAGCGGGTAGCGGCCCCGAGCCTGTCGAGGGGCGGCTGCCAGGACCTTGGTGGTGAGCCGAGAAAGTTTGAAGGGTAAAGGATAAAGGCTATGGCAGACAGCGCGAAACAATTCCTGGTGATCGATTCGGACGGCAAGGGCCATTTGCCCGTGCGCGACTCTGCGGATGGGCCGCTAAATCACCACTTGATGGGCGCCGCCTGGGCAGCGCTGCACGGCGGATACCGCGGCAACAAGTATGAAGGGGAAGGCAAGGCTGAGGCGATTGCCAAGCTGAAGGCGCTCTACAAGGCTGAGGGGATGGAGCTGCCAGAATCGGGAGATCGGGAGATCGTGAGATCGGGAGAACAGGAGAATCGGTCACCCGATCCCGCTCCGAGCGGGATCACCCGATCAGCCGATCACCCCAGGTTCGTTGCCTTGCTGGCCGACGTGCCGGGCACGGGGTTGATTCGCATTCCCATTGCAGTTACCGGCGACTGGAAGGGCTCCGAAAAAGGGTTCTCGATTGGGTTGGACGACTTGAACGAAATCCGGGAGAACTTCGCCAAGAAGCCTACAGGCGAAATCAACGTAGATTACGAGCATGCCTCGGAGGTGCCGTTCGGGACAGGCGGGCCCGTTTTGTCTGCCGGCCGCATAACGAGGCTGGATGAGCCGGAGCAATTTCGAAATGGTAATCAGAGAGCGGCTCAGGGCGTGATGCTTCGCTCCGTTCAGCATGACAGCGCTGGTCCCCAGTCCCCAGTCCCCAGCCCCCAGCCCCGTTACATTCTTTGGGGCTGGTACGAGCCCACCGATCGCGCGCGGCAATTGATTGCCAGCCGCGAATACCGCTACATTTCGCCGGCGATTCGGTGGGGCGCGAAAGATAAAGTGACGGGCAAGGCCACGGGGACGGTCCTCACCAGCGTGGCGCTGGTGAATAAGCCTTTCCTCGAGGAGATGCCGGAGATCCATCTCTGTGAAGTACAGAGAATAGGGAACAGGGCGGAGGGAATAGGGTCCGATTTCAGGTCCGATGCGAATCGGACCATCGGACTCCAGCGATCGGAGAACAGGGAACAGGGAACAGGGGTAGCGCCACGACCTGTCGGGGCGGCTCTCCAGGATTCAGGGGAAGGAACCGGGCGGGTTTTCGTAAGTCTCCAGCAGCTTCACGTTCCCGGTCCGGTCAATCAAGTTTCGGTTGCTTACCCGCAACCAAAAACGGATTCAGCGGGCAGGAGTAAGGATTCAGGACCTGAATCCCGAATCCTGAATCCTGAATCCTGCTCAGCGAAGGAGAAACAAATGGCAAAGACTCTTAAACTGAAGTGCCTCACCGACGAGCACCTCGAACAGCACTGCCTCGAGCCCGAGGATAAAGGCAAGATCGGTGTATTCGATGGTGAGGAGCTGATTGGCGTCGCCCCTCCGCCCGATGGCTGGGAGCCGAAGGATGGCGACGGTGACGGCAAAGAAGGCCAAAAGCTGTCGGAACTATTCGCTGCTGAAATCGGGGTGCCAGGGAAGTCGCTCCTCAGTATTGCTGCCCTGGTGAAGCGCGGACAGGAAGTTCCGCAGGACCAGTTTGCGGCGCTTTCGGAAGCCATTCACGAAGGCCGGCTCAACCTTGTGGAAGCTGGCAAGCTCGCGGACACTGGGCGCGTCAAATTCTCCACCATCCTGCAAGCGCAGGAAGCGGAACGCAAAGTGGAAGCGGCGGTGAAGGCGGGCAAAGTGCTGCCCAAAAATCGGGCCCAAGCCCTGCGCGTCGCGCTTTCGGATGCGGGAGCCTTCGCCGCGCTCGTCGAGCAAGCGCAGCCCGTGGTTGATCTGCGCGCTCACGGGCATGCGGGTGGCGGCGAGCAGCCCACCGCCCAGCAGGCACTGATGGCGGAAGTGAATGCCTACGCCAAAGAGAACAAATGCTCGGTGAGCGTGGCGCTCTCGGAAGTCACCAAGCGGCAGCCCGAATTGTGGCGGGCCTACTCGGAAGAGATCGTCACCGCGGTCGAGGCCGTGCAAGAGGAAGAGTAACGAATCGGGAGATCGGTTGATCGGGTGAACAAGTCCGCTAACCGGCCTGTTCTCCCGATCTCCGGATCCCCGATTTCTGGGGTCCGATGGTCCGATCCGCATCGGACCTGAAATCGGACTTCCCATCGCCCGATCAAGTCAAGGTCCGCGCCCCTCAAGGGCGGAAAAGGAGAAGAAACCATGGCAGATGGAACCGTAAACACACCGTCGGCGCCGCCCGAGGCTTGCCTCGGAGGGGCTTGGCCGGCGAATCTCAAACTGTTGTTCGATACGGCACTGGCAACGCAGACGAAGATCCTGACCGACGCACAGAATGCCGCCAACCTTGCTCTACTCAACGCGGTCGGGGTAGCCCATGCTGCTGCACAGCAAGGACTCAGGCACGCTGAGTTGGCCGCTGCCGATCAATGGGAAGAGCAGGCAAGCGTCTCCGCAATCAGCGACGATGATCTTGCCAAGGTCACCCAAGCAGTGACCGCTGCACTCACCGCTGTGCTGGCGAATATGGCGACCGGCAGGCCTCCGGTGAATCAAAGCGGGACCACGGGGACTGAAGTAGCGAAGGGCTGACTGCGTAGGGGCGGTTCGCGAACCGCCCCTACCAAGTTAAAAATGGAGGTTTGCATGACTGTAGGAAAAGCATTTGAGGATTTTGGACACGATCTCAAGGTTGCGGCGGAGGACGTTGACCACGCCTTTGTCAAGGTCTTCGTCACGCTGTTCGGCCTGCAACAATGGCAGGCCTTCGCCCAAGCGGCCGAGGCCCTCTTTAAGACTCAATTCGGCCAGGTGCTGGCGGCGGCGGCGAGCAAGCTGATCGCCGAGCTCGAGGCAGGGACGACGATCGCTCAACTCATGGAGCAATTGATTGCGCTGATTATCAACGAGGGAGCGTCGGCTGGGCTTGCCATTGGCGAGGAGATCGCGCAATTGTTGGCGAGCCTTGTCCTGAGCAAGATTAACGGCAACTTGTCGAGCACGGCTGCGACGCCGGCGGCGATGAGTTAGTTGGTGATTTGCGATTGAAATCACCAATTAGCGATCACCCATCGCCAATCGCAGAGGAAGCGTAGATTCCCCAAGGCGGAGCCGAAGAGGGTTGAATTCGAGCTTTGCGATTTGAGCAAGGAAGTGGCTAGTGGTCAGTGGCTAGCCACTAACCACTAGTCACTGCACTTCAAAAGGAGAAATGCATGAGTGATATCACCGCAATCGACCAAAGTTACCATCTCAACGCCAACATCGAGATTGGCAAATTCACCTGCCTGGCGCCGGACACTTCGGTGTCCGCCGATGGGTGCAATGTGCCGAGCGGGGCCAACGGGCAATTTCTCGGCGTAGCCCAGGAATCGATTCTGCCCGATGCTATGGCCAACTATTCGGGTGGCCAGTACACCCTGGTGAGCGGCACGGCGTGGCCCGCAGGCGCCATTCCGGCGAGCGGGCTGGGTCGCAACATCCGCACCCGCATGGTCGGCATCTCGCGCGTGGTGGCGTCAGGTCAAATCACGCGCGGCGCTTACGTGAACATCGCCAACGCGCAGGGCCAGATCAAGACGGTGTCCGAGTCAGGCACGATGATCAACGTGGTCGGCATAGCCGTCGATGCGGCTGTGAATGCCGGCGACGTGATCCGCGTCCTCGTGATGCCGTTCACGTACAAGGGCTAAGAGCAGGTGTCGGGTGTCATCCCGCTCGGAGCGGGACTGGCACCTGGCCCCTGCCTTTCGGGCGACCGCTAGCGCGCTCGTCCGCCGATCAACGCGCCCGCCGTGTTGCGCTAGATAACGCTGGGCCGGAAGAACAGGATTCGGGTATCAGGATTCAGGAGTCAGGGAAGAGCAAAGGAGAACATCTAATGCCTTCCCTGAATCCCGAATCCTGAATCCTGAATCCTCCCAGCCAAAGGAGAAAATGCCATGCCCTCTCTGAACCAACTCCACGTTGATGAAGCTCTGACGCAGATTTCTATCGCCTACCGCAACCAGGCGTTTGTGGCGGAGGAAGTGTTGCCGGTGGTGCCGGTGATGAAGAAGAACGACGTGTTTTTCAAGTTTTCGAAACAGCATTTCCGTTCCTACAAAGATGCCTACGCGGCCGGCCAGCGCGCGCAGCAGATCGAAGTCGATTTGGACGCGCGGGGGTTCTATATGGCGGATGGGCACGCGCTCGAAGACTCGATCACCGACGACGAGCGCGAGCAGGCGGATCCCGGGGCCCAGCTCGAAGTCGAAAAGACCGAGAAGCTGACCAACATTATCGCCTTGAATGAGGAGATCGCGTTTTTCTCGAACGTGGTCAACACCACGGTGATTAGCCAGAACGCGAACCTCCAGAGCACTCCCACCTCGCAGTGGTCGGATTACGTTAATTCCGATCCGGTGGCCGAGGTCCTGAAACAGCGCCGCGCCGTACAGCAGCAGATCGGCGATTTTCCCAACACCATGCTGATCTCCCAGCCGGTGCTGGATACGCTGGCCAACCATCCGCGCATCCTGGACCGCGTGAAGTACACCGCCAACGGGGCGCGCAACCAGCTTGACGAGCAAGACCTGGCGCGCGTGTTCAAGGTGGATAAAGTGTTGGTGTCCGCGGCGCTCTACCAGCAGAGCCCGGAAGGCGAGGCGGATAACCTGGGCTACATCATGGGCAAGAACGCCATGCTGTTCTACCGGCCGCCCCGGCCCGGCATCCGCGTGCCCACGTTTGGCTACACGTTCTTCTGGGCCAAGCGCAGCGGCGTGCTGCGCTGGCGCGAACTCTCGCTCGAGTCGGATTTCATCCGGGTCAAGAAGTTCTACGCCCAGCAAGTGGTGGCGGCCAACGCCGCGTATTTGTGGCTCAACGCGACGACGTAGGCGAAGAGGATTCAGGATTCAGGTCCGGCCTGGGTCCTGAGCCCTTGCGCCGGGTGGCGCAGACATTGCTTTTTATGTCTGCGCTACGACCACAAGGGACGCAGACATGGAAAGCAATGTCTGCGCCACCCGCGATGCAGGCGGGACGCCTGCGCTACAGGAGGTTCTATGGCAGGAATTACAGTTGCAACGGTCGGCAAGCCCGACCTGGTGGTAGACAATCGGGGATACTTCCCGGCCGTGACCACTTTGAGCATCACGGGGATGAATTCCGGCGCCACTAACACGGTGCCGCACGGCCTGCCGCGCGTCCCCAAGCGGGTGTGGTTCACCGCGGTTGGCGACGGCGCCAATGCGCCGAATTGCAGCCTGGACAGCGCCACAGCAGGGGCAGGGTTCGACGCCACCAACATTTACATCTTCACGCCGGCGGGCGTCACCGCAGTGCTGGCGCACGTCGAGTATTGATCCGCAGATTACGCAGATGTCACAGATTCAGAAAGAGCATCTGCGTAATCTGTGAAATCTGTGGATGAGGGTTTATGTCGTATTGCACCGTGGATGATGTTTGCACGGCCTTCCCGCGTTTCGTGCGCAATGCGGCGGGGTCGATTCAGGACACACAAATCCAGGGCTGGATCGATGACCGCAAGGCGCGCATTCGCGGGGCCTTTCTGGCGCGGTTGCTCGATCCCGACGCCATGACCTTGACGCCCGACCAGGCGAACATCCTGCGGGCGCTCAATCGTGATGGCGCCATCGCCGATCTCGGGGACGCGCTACAGGGCAACGTCTCACTTCAGCCGGGGGAGTATTCGCTCGCGGGCGAGCACCGGAAAACGTTCGAAAAGCAAATCGACGAGATCAACAAAGGCTTGTACGACGCCCTGTTCGCCAACACCATCGCCCGGCACGTCGAGATCGAGCCGTTGCTCGGAGGCACTGCGGGCGGCGAAACCGACCGCTCCACCGCGTTCGACCGAGGAGAGAATAAGGCGTTTTCGAAAAATCAGCAGTTTTGACTTTTCACACTTAAAATGTGGCAATCCTACTACAACGCGGGTTTATCAAAGCAGATTGTGCGGCAACTGCTGGCCATCGTGAGCAGAGACATTCAGGCGGCGCTGGATTTTGTCTCCGGCGTGCCCGGCTCTTACACGCCCTTCGCTAAATACGATTTGGCGTTGCTCCCGGTGGAGCAGTACCCGGCGATCCTGCTGACTCCCGATAAGGTGACCTTCGACGAAGAAGCAGGCAGTACCCTGCACCAGACGATGCGGCTCACCTGCGTAATCGCCGTCACGCATCAGGACCGCAATACGCTGGCTGAAATGACCCAGGATTACGTGCGCGCCGTGCGGGCGGTACTCGATACGCTTTGGGAATCGACGCCGGGGGATTTCCTGCTCACAAACCTCCCGTTACCTTCGCCACCCTTCCCGGACGGCGCGCTCTCGCCGGGACTCGCGAGCGGGAAGCTCATGAAGATCTTTGCGGACGGCCACACGTTTGAAGAAATTCGCCGCAGCCCTCAGAGCGGCTTTGCCATGGCAGCGACGATGTCGATTATTGTGGAGATCGAAGAGAACTGATCCCGCTCCGAGCTGGATTACGCAGATTGCACAGATGAGAACGAACCACCAAGACACGAAGGCGCCAAGAAAAAGCTCACTGCTTTCTTTGTGTCTTGGCGCCTTGGTGGTGAAAGGTCCTTTGCTTTGCGCATCTGTGAAATCTGGGGAATCTGCGGATAAATGGAGGAACAATGTCAGCGCCACTCTCACCTAGTTCCATCCACCAAGGTCCGGGCTGCTTATGGCTTTACGTGCCCGAGCCTGCCCACGGCAACCGTCTGGCCATCGGGCCGGACGGCTCGCCGGTGCAGCCGGCCGGGCTCGCGGCGTGGGCGGCGACGACCGCTTACACGGTCGGGCAGATGATCAAAGATGCGAACAACAATACGGAATTGTGCTTGGTCGCGGGGACCTCCGGCGCGGCGGCGCCGCCCTGGCTCACTGCCCCTGGCCCGCCCATCACAGACGGCGCCGCCGCCTGGCTGTTTGTGGGGGCCTACGGAGCCTACTTTGCCAGGGCTACAGAAGGCGCGATCACTTCCACGCTGACGCCGAAGTACGAAGAGATTGGAGCCGACCAAGTCTCCTCTCCCATCGATGTGGTGATGACAGCCGACGCCTGCGAGATCGACGTCACGATCAAGCAGTCGAACCTTGCCAACCTGACCAACTTCTTTCCGCCGGGCGTCTTCTCCACCGGTACGGACGCCAATCAGCCCTCCGGGGCGCAGTCTTATGAGCAGATCACCTTCGGCGGCATTATTCCTGTGCCGAAGATTGGCGTGGCAGCCATCTCTCCGCGTCGCGATGTGACGGGAAAGTTCGTGGTCTCACATCTCTACCAGGCGTATCAGGCGGAGGCGATCAAGCTGCCCTTCCAGCGCAGCAAGGAAACTACGTATGGGGTGAAGTTCAAGGGCCTCGCGGATTCCACGCGCCCGTCCGGGGACCAGGTGGGGATGGTGTGGCGGCAGACGTAGGATCGCCTGGCGCTACGGCGGCGGGGCATTTTAGGAGAAGGAGGAAGAAAGTGTGAAGGGTAAAGGATAAAGGCTGAATTAAGACCACCAGGTCGAAACCCCGAGCCTTTACACTTTACCCTTTCAACACCCTTCAAACTTTTAGAGGTTTCTATGGTTAAATCCAACGACATCGCCACCGCCGCTGACTTCCGCAAACTCGCGGAAGATGGCGCTTTCGAAGAACCGAGGCGCGTGGTCCTTCCCAAGAGCAGCTATGTGGTGCTGTTGCGGCGGCCCACGAAATTCTATTGGGCGTTGCGCCGCAGCAGCTGGCCTCCCGAGTTACGGGAAAAACTGGACCTGGTTGCCTTGGGTGTGCGACCGGAGCTGACCGCGGAGGAGACACTCCTGCTTGTCCGCGAGGACCAGCAGATGCGCAATGAGGCCTTCGTTGATCCCAAGCCTTGCCTTAATCCGGGTTCCATGCAGTTCGATCCCAACTGGCTCCCGAAAGAGGACGCTGAATTCATTCTCAAGTACCTGCGAGGCCAGGTTCTGGCAAACGGCCAGGACCTGGAAGCCTTTCCTCGAGGCGAACCGGGGCATCCTGAGGGAAGCGGCGCAGATGGCGCGCTTGTACGCGAAGACCCCCAGCGAGATGTTATTCCCCGTGCGGTGGCGCTTTGGCGAGTTGAGGAAGCCGCGACACAGATGCTGTTATCCAAAGATGACACAGATTACACAGATGAAAGTGCGGCAAAACACGTTTACTGGTGAGAGAGGTTGTCAGTTGTCAGTAGTCAGTTTTCAGTAAGAACTGATGACTGAAATCTGATGACTGAGAACTGGCAGGAGTGATCTTCTAAATGGCCACCGCAGACGATTCCAAGGCCGGGCGGGCGCCGCAACCAGTGCCTGCGGCACCAGAGACCGAGATGGTTGATCTAAACCGGGAACTCATCGCCCCGCTCCAGGAGTTCGACAGTCTTGCTGGGCTTGTGTCGAAAGATATGGTCAATGAGCTGACGCCCAGCATCCAGACTTGGGCGGGTGAGACGGCGCAGTCGATGAGCGCGGTCCAACGCGCCATACAATCCTTTCAGATGGTAGCAGGCGATGCATTCATGGAGACCGGCGACGCCATGACGGCGGCGGGGATCGTGGCGTCAATTTACGGCGAAAATGTTGGTAAAGCAATGGACAAGGCCGCCAAAGCCGCGCTGGCATCCATCGCGGAACAGGCGGGCGTTAACGCACTCAACGCTCTAGCGCAGGGCCTGTGGTTTCTGGCGCAGGCAATCTTTTTCGGGGACCCGGATGCTGCGGCCGCGGCGGCGACTGATTTTGAAGCGGCGGCGGAATGGGGCGCCATTGCCGGGGTAGCGGGCGCGGCGGCGGCCGCGATGCCAGGCGGCGGCAAAGGTACAAGCGCTGGTCGCGGAACGGGCGCGGGCTACGGCGAGGGAAGTCATGGCGGCGGAGCTCCACAACTGGGCGGCTACGGCCTTGCGGCTGGCGCGGCGGGCGCGCTGAATCCACCCAGCGGGCAGCTCACGGTGATGGTAGTGGGCGAAGCACAGGCCGGGCAATGGCTCGCCACCACGCTCAACACTGCCGTGCAACGTGGCGTGCCGCTGAATGCCACAACCGTGCAGAAGTCGCCCTACGCAGCGGGCTGAGCAAGTTGAGGAGTCGAGAGTCGAAGGTCGAATAGTTTGAAGGATAAAGGGTAAGGAAGCAATCACCCAGAGTTCAGCCTTTACACTTCACACTTTAACCTTTTGAAGGCCGGACAAGATGAGTTATCCCCAAATTGTTTATGATCCTGGTACGGGGCCCGTGGTTCTGAGCTTTGCGCGCCCGCCGCGCAAAGTGCCGGCCTACGAGTACAACGCCGTCCGTCACGATAACATTTCGAGCGCCGGCGTGCGCGAGGCGGTGCTCGAGCGCATTGACACTTTCCTGGAGTTCGAGATGGAGTGGGTGGCCATCGGTCCCGATGTATCGGGATGGAATCAGTTCATGCAATTCGCGCTCGGGGGTGGGCAGTTCGGCTACTACCCGGATGCCTCGCAGCAGGCGTTCACCAATTACTGGCTTGAAGACACGAACTGGACGGCGGCCTACAAAGCGTTGGGGCAGTACTCGTTCAAGGTGAAGTTTAGGCAGGTGGTCAGTTGATAAATCAGAAAGGAGGAAGGAATCCGGGATCAGCGCAACGCATCGGTTTCTGATTTCTGATTTCTAGTTTCTAATTTGATTCAAGGCAACCAAACCTGGCAACTCGCCCTTGCTCAACTGCAGAAGCAAGCGTACTACGTCGTCGAGATCCCGGATTTTGCCATCGCCATCGCGAGTTTCCCAGCCACGGCTCAAGTGGCGACAACTCAGGTGGGGTACGGCGTCACGATCTACGGCGTTGGAGGATACGGGACGTGAGGAAGGAGCCAGGATTCAGGAGGCGGGGAGGGATTTACGACGGTGATCGTTCGAAACCCACGACCCGATGAAGAAAGAATCTTAAATATGGCGACAGGCGAAGTTCCGAAACCCTGAATCCCGAATCCTGAATCCTGGATCCTTTTTTTGAAGCTATGCCCAACGTAAGCCAGTATTATCCCGGCGATTTCTATGGCGACACCGCCCAGTCGCTGGCCTGGCTCTATGCGCAGCAGGAGAAGTTAGTGCAAGGTTGGGAAGCGAACGCGCTGCAGACCGGCTTCCCGCAGACCTCGTTGCCCGGCGCTCCGTGTGTGCCGACGACACCGCCTTTCATCGAGTGCGGTATCGTTTCGCAGAATAACCTGGGCCAGGTTCCACAGACCGCCTGCGAGAGCATCGCCATGATCCCACCCGGCATTTTAATGCTGGGGATGGACGACCAGCTTGGTCCGGACGGCTACCCCATCGACCTCTCGCCCATTGGACTTCCTTACGGGAGCCTTTTCCCACCCGTCCTGCCGGTTACGGCCGCCGAGATCAGCGCTTATTACCAGCAGATGTACAGCGCCAACCCCAACGGCAGCGTGATTAACGGCGTGACCTGCCCCGTGCTTCCGGGCCTGACGGTTTACGGCTATCTCTTCAATCCTCAGCGAGCGATGACAAATTACCGCATCGACCTCTTCGCCAAAACGGACATCTTCTATTACCAAGGCTCGGCCCCAGGCACAGGGGCTTACACCACGGGGCCGATGAAGGGACAATATCCCGCGCCCTCGCAGTTTCAGTCGCTTCTGGTGCAGCAGGGCCTCTACGGCTACTGGGGCGCGCAGGTGCTCGGAGCCGGGGTGGTGATGGCGGTGCTGTACCCCACGAGCGTGGCGCAGCCATCTTCCGGCTGGTCCGGCGAGTATCTGCCCGCAGGCTGGCTGTGCCACTCGAATACCGGCGTGGGCTACAAACTCACGAATTATTTTGCGCGCATTTACGCCAAGACGGACGTCGAGTATTTGCAGGAAGACAACATCCCGATCATCGTCCAGGACGATTTCCACGCGCGCTGTGGTTCGATCCTGGTCCCGCGTCCCGGCCTGCCGACCGTGCATGTGATGTACAATGATCCGGTGAAAGGCCCCACGCAGGTTTGCACGTCGCTGGCGGCGGCCTGGGCTTTCCCCTCCTTACCCCTCAGCTTTATCGTGCCCACTTCCGACCCGCTCTACTTCCCGGATCCGACCGCGACGAATGGAGCGGCACTGCAAAACCGCAGTTACATCTATGACTGCGCCCTGGCCATCATCGCTTTTGCGGCATCGGGGAACTTCGTGGCCGCGGCGCGCATCATCACCCAGCTTGATGAGATCCTCGACAATCCCGGCTACCTGGCCACGATGATTTTCGAGAACGGTGAAGACGGGCAATCGGCGACGCGCTGGATAAAGAGCAACGCGGGCGATTCCGTAACCGATGTAAACGACCCCACGCAGCCGCCTTACGGCGGTGGCTTGGTGGTGGATTTTCACGCTACCGCTGCAAACGATACCTTCACTTACTCCGGCAGCGGCTTTCCGGACACCACCGATACCCAGGTCCAGTTTCAGCATAAAGAAGCGCAGCCGGTCACCTTCAATTTCGCCATCGGGGTAACGACGGCCGCCGGCAAAGTCACAAGCGTTCAGGTGACTTCGGCGGCCGTTACGGCGCCGTCGCTGACGGGGACGGTCGTCACCATCGCGGTCGGGCCGGGCAACGGTTTGTATCGCTTTCACCTGATCAACCTGGCTGACCTCGTCTCCACGCTCGCCGGCGATACCCTCACTTCCATGGCCAGCTTTGTGGTTACGTTGAGCGCCGCCGGCGACATGTACTTTGACAACTTCTCCGTCGGCAACACCCAACCGGCGAATTCCCTGGCCTTCAGTTACGACACTTACTACGGCCTGGTGGACCAAGCTTACATCCGCGCCGGGGCCATGGCCTGGGTATGCTATGCCTACTGCATTTACATGCAGCTCACCCAGGACTGCAGCCCGGCCCTCTATCTCCAGCGCATGCTCAATTTCCTCCTCACACTCCAATCCGCCGGCACGGTGAGCGGGTACGGTGTCGGCCTTTACGGAGTTGACGCGTACGGGGTCTACGACTTGACGGGTGGATTGTTTTACCTTGGCTGGGGCAGTTACGAGAATCCCGGCTACCAATTTGTGCCCGGCATCCAGTACCGGGTTTCCACCGAACACCAGATCGACCTCTATTTCGCTTTCATGCGTGGCGCCGCCACGCTTCCCACCGCGGCGACTCAGCTTCAGAAAACCAACTCGATCACCGCAGCCCAAGCGGCTTCGCTGAACGCCACGGCGGCGCAGGTTGCAAACGTCGCGGATACCATTGCCACGCAGGTCGTTGGAAACCTCTACATCGCTCCCAGCCATGGCGTCCCCGGCCACTTCGCTCAGGGCGCGGGGTCGGCCGCCACTCCGCCCGCTGGACTTGATACCAGCCAGGCTTGCGACGCCGCCGGCGACTGGGCGGCGCTTTTCTGCCACGCCATTGGACGCGATGACCTCGCGCTGCAATGCCTGGAGTTTGTCGACCAAAATTTCCTGATTCAGAATCAGCAGATCCTGAAGTCTGCGGCGAGCAATTCTTACAATGAAACTTATCAACAGCTCACTTCCTTCAGCGGGTTCAAGTTCTTCAACGATTCTGCCGGCGGCTATGCAGGCTCTCCTCTGAGCGTTTCGCAGGAACAGAGCTGGAGCATGCTTCTGGCCTTGCTGGACCTCTACGACGTCCCAGGGGTCGCCAATTATTTTGCCGGCGTTTATGGCAGCCTCGATGCCTATCTCACCACACTCATCACCAGCCAGCGCACGGTGCGCGCCACTACAGGCGATGGCTCGTTGTTGATGTATTCCCTGGCCTCGCGCGATTTGCCCTACGAATTTGAAGTGTGGCCAGCCTTCACGGCGACGGCATGGTTCTACCTGGTATCGACGCATCCGGGCCTGCTGCTTTCACTCGGCAATACCCCCACCCTCATCCCGTACCTGCAAATCCCCCAGGGAGCCAGCCAGTCCGTGAACGAGCTCGAGGGGGAATCCTCGCTGGGCAGCATGACCGTCACCTGCATCGACCCGAATGGCACGCTCAAGGGTCTCGCCGCTCAGGATGTGCTGATCGGCAGGATGGTGCAGCTCAAGCAAGGGTTTCCGGGTATGGCCTTGGGCGATTTCACCACTCTGCAAACCATGCAGATTACTCAGGTGGGCCAGGATACGGATGGCCGCATTACGATTCAGTGCGCGGATGTGCAGCGCTTTATCCAGGGAATGCAGATTTGGCTGCGTGGCGGCCCGCTCTGGTGGACACCCGGCGGTCCCATGGCGCAACAACCCATTGGCGCTTCGTGGCTTGAAAACGGTTTTCAGGTGAGCGACCAAAACCCGCGCTACGTGGCAGGCAATCCCATCGACATCATTCTGGCGGTGCTCCAGAACGAGCTGGGCGTGGGTCAGGATCCGGCCCTTCTGACCTCGAACTACGTGATGCAAAGCCTTGCGCCCATCTACCAGTCGCAACAGGACTATGAGCCTTTGCCGCCGCCCGAAGGTTGGGCCATCTATGCGCCTGGCCAGGACTCGACGCTGATCAATCCCAACCCCTACATTGACATTCCCGGCTTCCTGGCCTTGCGGGACGGCGAATTTTCCGGCGTCTGGTTTGATTTTGTGATTACGCGGCCTATCGATGGCAAGCAATTCCTCGAGGAGCAGATTTTGAAGGCTCTCGGCCTCTACACCATCGTTCGCCCAGATGGCCGTCTCTCGCTCAAGACCATGAAGCCGCCCGTCGAGCAGACACCCGTGTTCGCCTTCAGCTCCAAAAACATCATGGGAATCCCCCAGACCCTGCGGCAGAGCATCATCAACCTGGTTACTCTCCAGATGGATGTGCAGCAAGGTGGCATCACCACGGCGGCGCGCAGCTATGGTTATCAGGTGAGCTATCAGCAACAAACTTCGCTCAAAACTTATCGGCAGGTCTACGAGCAGCAGATCCAGTCCACCGGGCTGCGCGTGGCGCGCGGGGGCATGATGCTCTCCCGTTTGCTCGCTGACCGCATCTTCCGCCGCCACGCCTTCCAGCCGCCTACTTATAAATTCACCGCGCAGCTTGCCACCTTGCAGGTGGAGCTCGGCGACTACGTGTGGCTGAGCCACCCGAAAGTTCTCGATCTGGCGGCCGGTAAGCTGGGGCTGAATAATGTGGTCTGCGAGGTGGTTGACAAGCAGCCGAACTACAGCCAGGGAACGGTCGATTTCAGCCTGCTCGATACACGGTATATCAATCTGTCAACAGCCTACCAGATCGCCCCGGCAGCAGCCAACATTCCCGGCTGGAATAACGCCACGGCCCAGGAACAGGCGCAGTATATGTTCATTTCACCGAGTTCATGATGCTCACTGTGCAGAATAATTTCGCGTATACGGCTGTCCCTGCATCGCCGCTGGCCCAGAGCGCGCCGTTCACTTCGCCCAATGCGGCGGGCAATGGGTTGATTGTAGTAGCGTATTTTGTGTATGCGTTACAACCCCCCAGTCCCAATTTGGCAGCCTCTGATTCGCAAGGCAACGCCTACCAGAGCATAGGGGCCTGCGGCGCCACCAGCGGGGCAGGTCGGGCAACCCTTTTGCAAATCTGGTATGTGAGCAGTTGTCGAGCGGGCTCGAACGTGGTGACGGTCACCGAAATCACGCCTTTAGCCGCTGGCAGCGCTTTCTTCCTGGCAGTGAGTGTCTTCGAATACCCAGGGGGATTGGGGGCAGTGGACGGCAGCAGTTTGGGCGGCGGCGTGGCGCCTTCCAGCATCGCCCTCAACCTTATTACCGCTGCTGGGGACGATCTGCTTTTTGGCTACGCCGCGCAGTGGGGCGCCGGGACGGTGGCCCTGGACAGCAACAGCGGTGGGTATACCACCGAACAAGCAGAGGCACTCCCCCCCCAGGAAGTCACCACCTTGGCCGTGGATAAGGTTGTGGGTGCGGCGGGGTTGCAGGGCATTACGTTCGACTTCAACCAAACCTCGGAGGGACTGGACAGCGCCTTGCTCGTGGCCTTGCCCTGCGCCTTGCCGGCCCCTCCCCCGCCACCGCCGCCTCCGTCCGCTCCCGTCTTGGGTTCGGCGGCGGGGTGGCCGACCATTTTCTGAATGGTGAATAGTGAATGGTGAAGGATAAAGGATGAAAGAAGAAAAGCAAACCCGGCTCCGCGAAATGAATTTGGCCTTTACCCTTTAGCCTTTACACTTCTTCGATCGGAGCGCTATGTCTCAATTGACTTTGAGTACGATTCCTGGCTTTTTCGATCTCGCGGATAGCGCCCTCGCCGCTGGCCAGCCGCTCACGGATGACAGTATGCTGAAGATCTCACACAACGCCAAGTTTGGCGCGGTGCGCAGCAAGCTGATTTACATGGGCTTCTATGCGAACGGCAATACGGTGCCTACACCGATCGATCCTGACGATGGCTACGCTTATTCGCGCGCCGAGTGCCAGTTCGTCTGGATGCTCTACAGCAACCGCTCGCCGGCGACGGGATTCGTTCCGGGACAGGCGGCTCCGCCGGGTCAATCATCTTCGCAGGCGGGTTCGCTCTATAACTTTCCCGGCGGCTGGAACGTCAACGACGCGACCGGCCTTGTAACTCTGTACACGACCTACTGGCAGAACGGAAACGAGGTTGTGAGCAATGACGGCGTCATCAAGGTCTACGCCGTCTGCTTGCGCTTGAGTCTGAATAGTGCGAATTGAAAGAGCAGCATTCAGGAGCCAGGATTCAGGATTCAGGAAAAACATCCGCAGCCCTGAATCCTGAATCCAGAATCCTGAATCCAAGAGGTTCCTAAATGGCCGTAACAAGAACAGTTCTCCCCCGCAAGGGTCTGATCCAGTCCCAACACGGCCTGACCAGCTATGAGGCTGACCAGGACCAAAACTGGGCGCTGCTGGATGCCAATATCGCATACATGAGTGACCTGCCACTTACGCCCATCCAGCAACTCGGATTCAATGGATTAATTTCCGGCTTCGTCCTCTCCCCTGCCAGCAGCTTGGTGCCCGGGATCACGCCCGGCGTCCTTTTCGCCCAGGGGGTGGGGTATGCGCCGACGGCTGCACCCACGCTGGCGCCGGCGCCGGCCAGCCAGACAAGTTACCTGTTCTATAACTCGACCAGCGGCTTCTACTACCAATCGAGTGCGGTGGGCGCGCAGAGCGGGGACGCCTTGGTCGGCGTAGTCACCACCAGCGCCTCAGCAGTTATTGCAGTCCGGCAGGCGACGCCGCTTTACGGCGCGGTGAGCGTGGCCCCCGGTGCCCCGGGCAATTTCACCGTTCCGCACCTGCTCGGTCGTGTCCCTATCTGTGCCATCATTCAAATGACCAGCGGCGGCGCGATCTGGTTTCAGACGCCTACGAGTTACGACGGCGTGAATTTTTATTTTGTGGCCTCCGATGCGGGAGTCACGGGGAAGGTGATTGTATGGTGAAAAGAACAGGATTTAGTTCCGCTCCGAGCGGGAAGGATTCAGGATTCAGGGACCGCGCGCCGGGAGTCAGGAGTCAGGCCTCAAGCATTGCTCTTGCGCTGCTGTGTCTTTTCATTTGCTCGTCACTCGTCACTCGTCACTCGTCACTGCTCTTTGCCCAGCAGCCTCAGGCCCAGCAAGGCCAGCCGCTCTCGGCCCTTAACGCCAAGTATGTGAACGGCGTCGCCCCAGGCTATTGGCCGGCGGCGGGGACGGGGCTGACGCTGAACCTGAGCGCGGGCACGGCGTTGTGCGGCAGCCCGCCTGCACCGGTGACCTATGCGGGGGGAACGCTGACCATGACGGCGGCGGCAACAAACTATGTCTATCTCGATCCCCTGCTCTCCTGCGCGCCGTCCTTGAACACTTCGGGCTTCGGTGTCGGCCAGATCCCGATCGCGGTTGTGGTTGCCAATGGTTCAGGGATCACCACGGTCAACGATGTGCGAAGCTGGTTCTCACCGCCCATCAGCATGGATTCGACCGGGCGGTCGATTGTCAAGGGCCTGAATGGCGCCTACCTCGCTGACCAACTCGGGGACAAAAGCACGACGGGAATTGCTTCAGGGATCTCGGCCTGCGGTTCATCAACCCCGTGCCGGATCGTGGTGCCCGGATCCTACCCGACAACCGAGCAGGTGCCGGGGAGTATGCAGGGCGGATCAAGCCTGGTTCCAGGAACTACAAACCCGAACGTGACGGTGCAGGATTTTCGTTACGGCGATTGGCAGACGGGGATCAACCAGACCGGCCAGGGCGCGAACAATGGACCGTGGCATCTTTGGACAGAAGACGTGTACACGCCATACACTGGCAGCTCTGCTTCCAGCACAATCTTTAATCCAGTGATGAATTGGCTTGATGGAGGACAGAACCTCAGTGGCTCGGGCTACTATGCGAAGCATGGGGCTTTTCCGATTTTTTCAATTTTGAACAAGTACACTCCGGGCGATGGTGGAAACAGGTTTGTTAGTAATTGCTATTCTATCGGGGATTGTTTCCCCGGCTTCTTCATCGACAACTTCTACGGCGGGCAGGCCACGGGAGGCGAGGAGGGAGCGCTCGGAGTTGAGAATTACGTCCTTCAGGGCACCGTGGCTTACCAAGGCACATGCGCTTCGGGATGTACAACAGGCTCTACCAGTCTCACGCTCAGCCCGACCGCGGGCTCGGGGACGCAAGGTGCGGGACGCTATCTTTTGATTACCACCCCGGCGAAAACAATCACAGCCGGGGTGATCAGCGCCATAAACGCGCCGGGTGGGGCTCCGGCGATTTTCACAGGCAACGGAACGAGCTGGCCGGTTTCAACGGTCAGTACCACAAGCACTCAAGCGGTCTCGGCGCCGGGAGTCCAGACCGTCAGCCTTACGAGCACCAGCGGCATCACAACATCGACGGTCTTGGTGTTCGGGGACGCCAGCGCCCTCGAGACGATCACTCCGACTGCGGTAAGCGGGGGCGGCATTACCGCGAACTTTACTGCTCCGCACGCAAGCGGAGCCTCTGTCTGCTCCGGGGGGCTGAGCGGGTACTTCGTGGAATTGACCGCCGATACGGTGTCTGCGGCCACCACCGGAGGCACGGCGCTTCGACAGGCGTTCCCAGTGCTGTGTTCGAGCAGTTCCACCTCGATGACCGTTTACGTGGATGCGCAGGGCACCTATTCAGTTCTGAGTTCCGGCAGCTCTACCGCATGGAGCAACACATCAGGGCAGAATGGCTATGTGCTGTATCCAGGGGCGCAGGTGCTGTCGGTGTATTCCGCTGGGGCAGTTGGAAATACCTTTACCCTCATGCCGAACACGATGGCCTCTGCAAGCAGTGACACGTTTGAGGAGCCGCAACATCCCGCCAGCCACTCGTCGGGGGGAAACTGGCTCACGCAAACATGGTGGCCGAACGCGAACGCGCAGGGGATGCACATGATGTTTGAGGGTGTTCCCGGCTTCGGAACTCAGGGCCTCTGGATTCAAAATCTTGCGCCTTCGACGCTGTATCAAGGCGGTGGTGGATATCTTAACCCGCCGAATTCTGCTATGTCGGTTTGGGGCGCTTGGAACGAACTGTTAGAGGCCAATGGTTACGGGCCAACCATCCAGGGAATGGTTTTCGACAATCAGGGATGGGGAGCGGGTTGCCCCAGTGCCTGTGCGGGAACGATTTATCCAATTTCTGTGCGTCCGGGATCAGGGAATGGAGATTACCTCTCCTATGCCTCATACGTTTGGAAGCTCACTGCGGGCCAGGGCAGCGGGAGTTACAGCTTCGGGCCAACCTCGATGTCGGCGCCGGGTCTCGAGGGTATCGGCACGCTCGGAGTTTCCACCAGCACAGCTCTGTGTAACAACACTACGAGCATTGCCGGTTTCAACACGGTCGCCGCCTGCACCTCGCTTCGCAAGTTCAAGACGAACATCAAGCCCCTGCCTTCCGTGCTCCGCGAGCTTGGCCGGTTGAAGCCTGTCTCCTATACGTCGCTCACGAATGGGCACAACGAGGTGGGCTTCGTCGCGGAGGAAGTGAACAAGGTTGATCCGCGCTTGTCCACCTTCGACAAGGACGGGAAACTGCAAGGCGTCCAATACGATCATATAGTCGCGCTGCTGACTAAGGCGATTCAGGAACAGCAGGCAGAGATCGAGACTCTGAAGAAAGAGATCGCGGACTTAAGGGCGGCACGATAATGAAGAAGTCGATCATCTGCGCTAGAGTCGGGGCCTACTGGGTGACGAGCACGACCTCCGGCTTTACAGCCAACGTGCACACATCGGGCACGATAACTTTCAATTATGTGTGCGCCGGGATCTAACCCGGCGCTGAACCAAAGGGAGTCCAGCAACCAAGGCTCCCCAGCTTTAGGCGGACACGGCGAGTGTGCAGTCCCTGTGTCCGCCGCACATCAGCCGCGCGAGCCGAACTTGTACCGACCGACTCCGCAAGATGTCCATCTACCACACCAACAGCCCGCGATGATCAATAGGGTCTACTCCATCCAGTTGTCTACTAAACATGTTCCAACCGATTGGCCGTTGACCAGGATAAAACAGAACCGCGTAAATCCGTGCGCACCTGTTGGGTCGGTATAAGATAGCGCGCCGTCAACGCGGAATGTACCCTGCGCATAACCTTTTATTAACTCCAACATTCTTGGGTCTACGAGCGGAGTAACTCCTAGTTCCTCCACGTCGGTTTCCTGATAAGGGCCGATAGTTATGGTCTGAGGCAGTTGTTCAACATACTCAGCAGTGATTGGAATATCCTTATCGAGAGGGTCGTTCTTGCGCCCAAACGTTCGAAGCTTTGTTCTGGCCGGAACTCCCCCCGTGTTCTTGATGTGAAATATGAATCCGGGAATGTTTATCCGATTTGTGAAAGAAATGTTCGCGCTGGTCACTACAAGCCACGACCGGTGAGTTGGCATTATCTTTGCCAATATCATATCGGCAATGGATACGTTGGCCTCTCGTAGTTTGCTTTGCAACATAACGCGCAAGTCATAAAGGCCAGCACCAATCAGAACAGTCAGCAGGATATAAACCGGGACCTGAACGCCAAATACCGATTTTCCGGATACCACCTTTGCTCGGTGGAACCCTAGGACAATGCAAACTCCACATACCGTAAGCACTGGGGCATAGAACAAGGCACCCACAATGCCGCCTGCAATTCCGCATGAAAGCGTGACCAAAGGTTGCTCGACGAAATCGAGAAGCCTCTGCCGTAAGCTCCGGCTCGGAGGTGACTCCCCTTTTGCGGCACCCTTACCACCCTTTTCTATGGCCCATTCCCATTGGGGCGATATACTATCACAATCACGTTCAACGAAATATGTTGACGCCCGAATTTACATCTAGCCTACCCCCTCCGCTCCGAAACGAGAGCGAGATCAAGAAACCGCGCGACCTGTGAGTTTTATGTCGCATGCTCTCTGCCGCGCACGACACTCCGCATATGGTGGTAAAATGTGCCGCAGGAGGATGAATCCATGTTCCGCTTGCGCGCTCCGTTCTTCTACGCACCTCTAGTGATATGCCTGGCAAGCTTTGCTTGGTGTCCCGCCTCCGAGGCGCGGGTCGCCAAGCCATTGCGCGCCGGCCAGGCGACGAACTTTACCGTGGAAGGCAAGATCAATACCCTCGACCAGAATAAGCTCACCCTGAACACTGAAGAAAACGTCATTCTCCACGTGCGTTACGATGACAAGACTGAGTTCAAGAGTCATGACGGTAGCCCCGCCAGCAGCAAAGACTTGAGCGTAGGTTTAGTGATCAGGGTGGAGGGTGATCTTACCGAAAGCGGTGAGATTGTTGCACAAAAGATTGAACTGCTGAAGACACCACCTAAGAAGTGAAGGATTCGGGATTCAGGCAAACGCAGGGCTTCTTACAGGAAGCTTGAATCCTTTTCAGCAACGCGGGAATTTGCATGCAGTCGTGAATCCCGAATGCCAAATTCCAGATCCCAGATCCCAGACTCCAATCTAGATTCTGACTTCTGACTCCTGTATCCCGTATCCTGTTCTTCCTGGTCAGAACAAATCTAATTCTTTGCCTTTTCCCTTTTGCCGGGCTTGCTGGTAGACATAGGCGGCGACCGCGACGTCCCACAAGGCGATCCCTCCTGACTTGAAGATGGTAATTTCATCCTGCGAGCGGCGCCGCGGGCCCGAGCCACTCATAATGGAGGACAGTTCCACCACGCCCTCCCATCCCCGCGCCAGCTTCGCCAATCCCTGAATCAGATCTGCAGATTCTTCCTGAGCCTGTTCGAGTGAATCCACCGCGATCAAGGAAGCTCGTGCAAGCGTCAATGCATCCAGCTCGCGGCGGTTGGGCATATTGGCGCCGATGGCATTGACGTGAGTTCCAGGCTGGAGCCATTCCCCAAAGACCACGGGCTCACGGGCGGTCGTCGCCGTAATGATCACCTCGCCAAAGCGCACCGCCTCCTCGGCATGCGTGGCAGGCTCCACCTGAACCCCCAGGCGCACCTGCATCTCCTGGCAGAACTCTTGCCGTCTTTTTTCGTCTCGGCCAAACACCTTTGCGCACGACACCTGAAGGACCTTGGTGACGGCTTCGAGCTGTGTGCGTGCCTGGCGGCCAGTACCAATCAGACCCACGCGGGAAGCATTCGCACGGGCAAGGTACTTTGTGGCGACCCCGCTTGCTGCCCCCGTCCGGATGCGCCCCAAGTGGTCGGCTTGGATCACCGCCTTGAGTTCGCCGCGTTCAGCATCAAACAGCAAAACCCCAAAGCGCAAGTCCGAGGGGGTGACAGTGTAAATCTTCATCCCAAGCCAATTCTGAGCGGGTAGCGCCGCAGCCATGTAGTGCAGCGAGGAGTGGGGCAGAAGAATTCGCTTTCGGGGACGATTGATTGCCTGGCCCGTGCCCTGCGCAAGAAAGCTGGCTTCAACACATTCCAGGGCGCGCTCCATGGGTAATAATTCACGGACATCATCTTCAGAAAGAAACAGTGCCATAGGCGTGTCCTCTCGCTGGCGCTGAATGCTAAACCAAAAGAGCCACGGAGTGATTTGTCACCGCCCGCCCCGCGAGTGGAAACAGTCCGGCCGAGCCCTGACACTCAGTGCGGGAGGGCGAGCATTTCTGCGTGGCGGTTCAGCGCTTGGTTTATTTCGAACAGAAAATCCTTGCGCAGGCGTTTGATCTTCGCGTCCTCCGCAGAGAGATTCAAGGAAAGAAACGCGATGCGAGTTTGATGGGACAGCAGCCAAACGTAGCGCCACAGGTATAGGGCCGAAAGAGGCAGGGTGGGGGCATAGTAACCCGCCGCGCGCCGGCCCCAGGAGCGGGAGACCAGGAAGACCTCTACTGCATAACAACCCAACACCACCAGGCCGCGCCACAGCCATTCCGTGATTTTGTCCCGGCCGCTTTCCTTCTTGAGTAATCCCGTCAAACATAGGAGCGCGATGGCCACAAGGTGATTGATCAGGCCGTAAAAGGCCAAGCCAAACCCCGCCACGCTTTCGAACCAGACTACAGCACGGCCCACCGGCGAGTTTAACCAGGCGCCAGCCCCTTCCACTTCGAGGCGATGGAGCGCGCCAAGCCGGCGGGCCTCGCGCCATGCCTCGAGTGACTCACGCAAAGAAATCAGGAGGCCCGGATGCAGGTAATTCACCTGCTCCGCCCATTCGACCACGAACCGGCTCAGTTCAAACCCATTCAGCGTCTGTCTTCCCGCCGGATGCGACCTGTGTTCTTCCTGAAAGTCATCGCGCAATGCCCCTTCGAAGTCGCCCAGGAAGTTGTCTACATCTGAGGGCTGGAGCCGGAAAGAATTCTCCTGACATTGTTTTTCCAGAGGCTTGGCAAGTTCTTGTACCTGATCGTGCGCACTGCCGCCGGCGCGAGAAATGTAATCTTGTGCAATCACCGGCTGGTCGATGTCGATCAGTAACTCTCTTGCGTGTGTGTGTCCCACCGGTAGGAACAGATGAACGGGGAACAGCATGAGTCGCAGGCTTCCGGCATGCCGGCGCTCTGCTTCCACGGCTATGGAGGCGGCAGTGGAGGCGAGCGCGCTCGCCGCAGCGGGGTTCGCTTGGCCGGGCTCGACGAAGGTCACCAGGGCGGCCTTTCCTGCCAGGACGGTACAGCACCTTTCAAGGGCCAACTGCCGGTCTTCGGGGTGGAAGCTAATCATGCCCAACCCTCGCGCCAGGAGAGGTTGGAGCAAACCTTGGATTAATCCTGCGGGGATAAGGCATCGCACAAGACGCTCGATCCCCGCCACAACAATGAGGGCGTCAAGAAAGCTCTCCGGGTGGCTCACCAGCAGGATGGCTGGCTCAGGCCCCTTCAACCGTTCCTCATGGAAGACGCGGATTTTACGAAAGGTGAGGGCAAACCATAGCCGGATTACTCCTCGCCAGAACCTGTAAAGCACAGGATTGGTTGACGCCGGAATTGGAGGAGGAGTGTCTAATGACATACCCATACCATTCTTTCAGCAACCTTCTGGTCCATTAACGGTGTCGCCGCCCAAGTGGTGAGGGAGGCCGAGTCGGCATCGCATTGCTCTCCCATCCCGCGACGAACCCCAGCGGGCGCGTGATGGTACTGAGCAAACCGTATACCTTCTGGATCTTGTTCCCATCTTTATCAACCAGGTTCAAGCGGAAATACGGGACATTACCGATAGGCGCCACGCGAATGGGAAAGTACCCTCGGAGGCCGCTTTCGGCGTAGGCCGTGACGTAGTGGTGGTTTTTCACCCACCATGTGAAAACGCGAATGTGGGTGAAATCCACATCCTGGTTGCCCGTGCGGTCGGCCGCAAGATACTGAGGAACCTGGCGGCCCTCATCCGACACGGTGTTGAGCACCAGCCAAGCCACTATATTGGAACTTTGGGCATAAGCGCCAAGAGGCTGAGGTATATCGAGCGAGACAAATCGGCCCAGAACCCAGCCCGCTCGCCGGTCAGCCCGGACGAGGTACCAGGCTTCCTTGACCGGAG
Source organism: uncultured Acidobacteriota bacterium (assembly GCA_963832915.1). Lineage (GTDB taxonomy): Bacteria > Acidobacteriota > Terriglobia > UBA7540 > UBA7540 > CAVROP01. The sequence continues at coordinate 33,255 of CAWHWE010000035.1, read as the reverse complement.
GAGAGGAAGGCTGATCAGGTCGCGAGGGCCTTTCCACAATCTTCCGCCCGAACACCTCCAGTTTCTGGTTATTGGGAAGTTGAGCCAAGGGTGTTGCGTCGCGGGAGGGTTCGAACCTCAGATTGATCGATTGGGGGGTGTGCCCCTCAGCCTGCGCGGGAAGGCTTTCCAGGTCCTTCAGCATCTTTTGAGAGGCTTCGTAGGTCTGCGAGTCCAGTAGATCCTTGCATTCCACCCAACCGGTGCGGCCGTCCGCAAGCTTGACCTTTGCCCAGTTGCCCGCGCGCAAAAGCACTTGCACCTGGTCGCCGCCCTTCACGGATTCGACCGCGAGGCGAATCGCTGCCGTGGCATCCACCACCTCCAGCGAGCTGGGCAGCACGTACGCCACCTCAGTGGTGGAACCTGGCTTACGCCGGGAAGCATAATAATGGTATGCAAAGATCCCGACGGCAATCAGCAAAAGGAAGGCGAGAAGCTTGAATCGGATACGGACCCTCCCTAAAATTAGGATGTGGTGGCACAGGCACTCTTGCCAGTGCTTGCCTGTGTCTTCATCTCTTGCCTGCACAGCCAAGAGTGGCTGTGCCACTGTCGCCAGCCTTTCCGGACCGCGTCTCAACCGCAGGCCCGAAATTCAAGAAGTACTCGAAGTCTTTGGCTTATTCTACACTATATCTGCTGCCGGGGGAGAGTGACCGCGCGGAGGGTCAGCAATTCCGCATCCGGTCCCACAAGTGGCCGAGAGACGGTTGTTTTCGTCTGTTTCGGGCTGACGAGCAGATTCGCGTCTGGTCGCAGCCGGTGCTGGGGACCTGGGGAGGCAGTGAGGGAGGCCGCGGGCTGCAAAATGACGACACCATAGCCTGATCGCTTGGCGGCGATGGCAGGTCGGTGGGGAGACGTGATCAAACACTCCGGGGCGATGCGTGCGATTCGCGGTTCAGGGGCCTCGCGGCAAGACTCCCGGGTCGCCATAAAGTTCTGCCGCCATGCGCCGCGCCCAGAAGACCTGGGTCTTGCCGCGTTGCAGGGAAGGCTTGAGGTTGCGCGTTAACCAGCCATGGAAGAGGTTGTAAGCCAGAAAGATGGTGAGCAGAAAAGCTTCGATGGCGTGCGGCTCATGCCTATAGACGTGATCGGCGTACCAGCCGTTGACCAGTTCGTTGAAGCCCTGGTTTTCGATATCCCATCGCGCGTGCCCCCAATGCACCACCGAGGCGGTAGGCACGACCGCTGCCGGCAAGGTGGTCGCCCAGATCCAATCGCTAGTTGGGGTCTCCCTTTCTCCATCATCCTGGCGGTGCACGACCTCGGTTTCTTGTGAGCGGACCACCCGCAAGGAGGCCTGAACCTGAGGCCAGGAGCGGAGGTCCGTCACATCCCACCAGCGACAGTCGCGGCGGCGATAGCGACCGTTTTGGGGCGGGGTCAGCGCGAAGAGGCCTTGCGCATCGCGGTAGAGGTCACGCCGCTCGTCCTTCAGAACCACGATGGCGTGTTTCCCATGGGCGAGCAAGAAATTCAGGAAGGGAGCCTGAGCGTAGAGACTGTCGGCCAACACGATCTGGAAGGCGCGCGGATAGGCGGCCAGCACGCGCTCCAGCAAGCGCAAGGCCGTCGTCACTTCATCCTCGCCAGGACGCTGGGGCTCCAAGTCCACCAGCAGGTGGAACTTTTCGCTCACCAGCATGAGAGTGACCTGCCGATGGTAGAACTGCACCCGGTCCCCGCTCTCCAGGTGCACCGTTCGCCGCAGGCATCCCGAACAGTGACGGCGGTAGCTGGCATGGCTTTCATGTCCGTCCAACACCGCCACGTCCCAGCCACGCATCCCCGGCAGAGCCTTGTTGCGTTTCAAGCGCGTATAGACGCGATGCAGTCCCTCTCTCAATTCCGCCACCCTGAGGCCGACGTAGACACGTCCGAGGGTATCGACGCTACTCATCTCCCGCCCCAGCCACTGTTTCCAAAAGCGCGCCTTCTTCACCGTCTCCAGGGCGTGCAAGCTGCCCAGGCGAGTCCAGAAGAGAATCAAGGCCGATTGCACCAGTACCGGGGTGCGAATCCGGGGTTGGAGGCGGCCGTCGGTGAGGGGAGACAAAATCTTCCCCGACAGCTCAAATACCTTTTCCGAGTATCGGATGAGGCGTCGGAGAACCGCCCTACTCCTTTCTCTCTCGCAAGCGCTGCCACTCGCGCTCGGAGAGTTCTTCGATCAGCGTCTGCATCTGCTGGTGGCTCTGAACCGCCTGGCGGATGCGTTCTTCCCAAGCCTTGGGGACACAAATCTGGCGGAGTTTTCCCTGGTGGCTCTGGACCAGATATAAGGACGTGTGCAACTCCCCACGGGCGCAATGGCAATTGGGCTTGCCGCAGCGGCCGTGACGAGTAGAGAGGGTGCCGCGCAAGAAGCGCTGGGTATGAGCTATTTGAGCCAAGCGGGAGCGGCGCCGGCGTTCGGAATCGGAAAAGCTGGAACGGGTCAAAGGGCACCTCCTGTCTTATATGATACTAATATATAAGACAGAAGGGCTTGTCAAGAGGAAAATACGAATGCGAATCTGCTTGGGGACCACCAGAGTAAGGGAAAGCGAGCTACAGAAAGAGGTTGCTCAATTCAAAAGCTGGGGATGCGGAATTGCTGGCGGAGGGTGCTGTTTACTTAGTGTCTTTGTGCCTTGGTGGGGGGGCGGAACGCCATGAACCACCCAGACACCAAGGCGCCAGGAACAGCATCTCGAACTCAAATGCTCGCACAGGGAGGTGGAATACGAAGCTCGAACGCCTTTTGATCCCCAGCCCCCAGGGGGGACTCGAAGCCCTGCTTGAATGGGACCCGCGGGTGAAGCCATGCTTAGCGGCGGTGGTGTGCCATCCTCACCCGCTTCACGGCGGGACGATGCACAACAAGGTGGTTTTCCGAGCCGCGAAAGCCGCCAGCCAGGCAGGTCTCCCGACGCTGCGCTTCAATTTTCGGGGAGTTGGGAAAAGCGCCGGAAGCTTCGGCCATGGCCTCGGCGAACGCGAGGACGTCACAGCGGCCCTGGATTATCTTGGCACTCGCTTCCCTGTCCTTCCTGTTTGTCTCATGGGATTTTCTTTCGGGGCGATCGTTGGACTCCGCGCCGGCGCGAACGATTCGCGCGTGGCCGCTCTCGTAGGGCTGGGCGTTCCCGTTTTGTCGGCGAACATGGATTTCCTCCGTGGCGTGCGGAAACCCAAGCTCATTATTCAAGGAACGCGTGACCAATTTGGGCCACCCGCCCAGGTGGAATCGTTTTATGCTTCATTGGCTGAGCCCAAGCAAATCCATTGGGTCCAGAATGCGGATCATTTTTTCACGGGAAAGCTTGAGGAAGTTCAGCGCGCTATTCGTGAATTCCTGAGGCCGGAGCTGATTCTGCCCGCCGCAGAATAGGCTTGGCTGCGAGTCCGTCCTCATGTAAATTCTTCCTCGGAGAAACAGGCGAACAGATGGACGAAGACCAAGGCCGGGAAAGCGAACCGCTCTATTGCCCCACTTGTGGCGAGGACGTTGCGGAACCGCTGGTATGCGGCGACTGCGGCGCGGTCATTTGTCGAAAATGCGGAACGCCGCTTGAGAAAGTAGATGAATTGGGAATCGGTTAGCCGGCGGGATTGGTTTTCCGTCTCCGCCGCCGTGGCAGGCACGTTACCGGCCGAAGGCACTTTATCAATAGGCTGCAAGCGCTCTTGCCGCACGCACGATATCCGCAGGCTGCGGGAGCACGGCGTCCTCGAGGACGGGGTGATAAGGAATGAATACGTCCTTTCCCGCCAGTCGCCGCACCGGAGCGTCAAGAAACTCGAAAAGCTCATCCGCGATGCGGGCGGCGATCTCCGCTCCATATCCCCAGGAGACATTGTCTTCGTGCAGGACCAGAACGCGGTTGGTCTTCTTCACGGAGGCAGCAATCATTTCCCAGTCGTAAGGATTGAGGGAGCGCAGGTCGAGTATTTCAGGCTGGATCCCTTCCTGCCCCAGGGCCTTCAACGCCTGCACGGCACGGTGAACGAGTGAGCCATAGGTCACAATCGTCAGCGTTGTCCCCTCCTGGACCAGCCTGGCCTTGCCAAAGGGAATCATATAATCGCGTCCGGGATAAGGAGCGCGGTTATGGGTCTGGCGGTAAAGATGCTTCGGCTCAAGAAACAGCACAGGATCATCACAGCGAATGGCGGTGCGGAGCAAGCCGTTGGCGTCCAGCGCGGTCGCGGGCATCACTACTCGCAGGCCCGGCAAGTGAGTAAAGATTGATTCTCCGGACTGGCTGTGATAAATCGCGCCTCCGGCCAGGTATCCTCCGATAGGGACGCGTATGACGAGGGGGCAGGAGAAGGTGTTGTTGGAACGCCAGCGCAGGGTGGTGAGTTCGTCGCGAATCTGCATCATGGCCGGCCAGATGTAGTCGAAGAATTGGATTTCAACCACCGGTTTCAAGCCCCGCGTGGCCATGCCCGTGGCCCGGCCTACAATGCTTGCCTCAGCTATAGGAGAATTGTAACAGCGCGCGCTGCCGAAGTGCCGCTGCAATCCGTGGGTGACTTTAAAAACGCCGCCTTTGCCCTTCACTTTGGGGAGTTCGTCTTCGTGGCTGCAATCCGCCACGTCTTCGCCGAAGACAACAACGCGCGGGTCACGGGCCATCTCGTCGCGCAGGGCGGCATTGATAAGATCGACCATTGTTTTGGGCTCGCCATGGAATTTCGGCGGCTGGTCGAAGTCCGCGGAAGTGGGGTCCACGGTGGGCGAGTAAAGGTAGCTCAAGATCGTGTCGGGTGAAGCGGGCTCAGCGGCCAGCGCCTGGTCTACCGCTTCCCGGATTTCCCCATCCACTTCGGCCTCGATTTCTTTCAACTCTTTCTCGCTGGCGAGCCGCTCCTGCCGCAGCAAGTTGCCAAGCCGAAGCAGCGGATCGCGCCGTGCTTCCTGCTGGCGCACCTCGACTGACTTGTAAAGCCGTTCGTCGTCTGATAGCGAGTGGGAGTAAGGCCTCACCACGTGGGCATGAATCAGGGCAGGCCCTTTCCCCTGGCGGATATACTCCACCGCTCTCCCGGCCACTTCGTAGCTCTCAGGAAAATCCGTGCCATCACATTCGAGCACCAGTAGGTGGGGAAAGCTCTTCACCAAACGCGATATGCTGCCGCCGGCGGTTTGCACGTCCACCGGCACAGAAATCGCGTACCCGTTGTCTTCCACCATATAAAGGACCGGCAACTTGCGGCCACAAGCCGAGTTGAGCGATTCCCAGAATTCCCCCTCGCTCGAGGCGCCCTCGCCCAGCGAGGCAAATACGACTTCATCGGAATGAAAGCTCGTGGCAAGGTCTGCGGCTTCTTTCACCAAGGTCAAATACTGGCTGCATTCAGCGGCGCCCACGGCCTGCAGGATTCGCGTGCCCGTTGCGCTGGACATGGAGACAATGTGGAGTTTTCTGGAACTCCAATGCGAAGGCATCTGGCGGCCGCCCGAGGATGGATCATCCCTGGCGCCGACTGAACCCAAGAACATCTCGTACGGTGTCACTCCCAATTGGAGGCATAGCGCGCGATCGCGGTAGTAAGGATAGAACCAGTCGTAGCCGGGTTTCAGGTGAAGCGCTGTCGCAACATTAATGGTCTCGTGGCCGACGCCGCTGATCTGGAAGAAGGCCCGGTTCTGGCGTTTGAGCTGAATCTCCTTGTCGTCCACTCGCCGCGACAGGTAAACCATCCGGTAGGCGCCGAGGAGCAATTCCTTCGCAAGCTTCGCAGCTTTCACAACATGGTTGGTTGCAGTGGACAATGTAACCTCGCAGGAAGGCCGTGACGGCCACAGTGAAATTGCCTGTGATCCCGCCGTGCTTCCCTGGCGGGGAGCCTCTTTTCGCTCCCTCTCGTCCTTCTAACCGCAGAGTAGATCGTGTTCCGGCCGCTTCCGAATTATCAGATTGCCGAAAGCTAAAGTCAACCAGGCTATCTCAGAATCGGGCGCCAGAGCAGCGAATTTCGCCTGCCCTTCTCCCTAACCCCTTAAAAATAAATGCTTCGATCAATAATTCTGAACTTGACGCGCAAGGGCGGCATGGGTATGGTTTTCGCGGATTGATAAGGTTGAAATCGGAAATTCCGGATCAATGTCTGCATAATCTCTCATGGAAGGAATACTGAATATGTCAGACGCAATCAGCCGACGAAAGATCCTGAAGCTCAGTGCTGCTCTTCCTCTTTATGCGCTAGATACAAAGGGCATGGGTAAGCCAGCTCTTTCGCCTGCTAACCCGCCACAACACGATATGCCAACCCTCGGCGCCCCTTTTCACCGGGTCGTCGACCTGAATGACTTGTGGGACTTCACCTACGATCCTCTTCCACCCAAAAAGGATGCAAGTGGAGAACCTATGCCACCTCTGCCGGATGAAAAGAATTTCGTGGCGAAGATGGCTGTACCGGGCTATTGGGATGACCATCTTGATCTTCTGCGCACAGCCCCCTTTTGGTCATTGGCGCGCTTTAATCCCTCATATCGCAAGCTGGAGTTCCCTCTGGGCGAGAACCCGCCGGACGCCGCGTTGCCATATCTTATGGGAGTGGGATGGTATCGGAAGGTCTTTAGTGCTGCTCAGGATTGGAGCTCGGGTCTCGTGAGCTTGCGCGTGGGAGGAGCCCGAGTGGAAGCCTGGGTGTGGTTAAACGGCAATCTGGCGGGGCACCATGCCGGACACTCCGTGCCCTTTGAAATTGCGCTGGACAAGTGGCTGCAACCAGGCGCGGCGAACACTTTAATTATTGCCCTGGACAACACGAGCGAGACTAGGGAGGGATGTTCCTTGCGTGGATATCAGGGGCGAGCAGCAGGTCTCTACCGCCCCGTCTCACTCAAGATCACCGGAGGCGCCCGGATTAAGAGTTGCTATCTGCGTTCACACCATGAGCTGCGAAAGGCTTTGTGGACCGTGGAACTCGACGGGAGGGATCTCGGACCGGAACTTACCCTGCATTGGAGAATCTCGGATCCTGAATCCGGCCTTACTTTGGGCGAGGGCACCCGAAGCGAAACAGGAAACATTCTAACTTGGGAAACCGATTCATTGGGCATGCGGCATTGGTCGGATCATCAGCCTGCCCTCTACGAGGTTGAAGTCAGTCTCACAAAAGCTGGAGTTGTACTCGACAGGCATCACCAGAGTTTCGGCTTGCGCCTTCTCGAACGCAACGGAATTCAACTTCGCCTGAACGGGCGGCCCATCATGCTCCGGGGTGGCACTGATATTTATTATTTTCCGGCTACCACCATGGCGCCGGGGGATCTCGAACCCTACCGTGACCGGGTCCGCAAGCTGAAAGAGTTGGGGTTCAATTGGATTCGCTTTCACACCTGGGTGCCATCTGAGGAATATATGCAGGCGGCGGATGAGTTGGGCATGATGATCCAGGTTGAGCCCCCCGTCGGCTTCAAGGAGCCAGAATGGATCGACATAATCAGGAAATGTCGAACCCATCCCTCGGTGGTGCTCTACTGTGCCGGCAATGAGGAATACTTGGACGAGGACAAGATCACATTTTTGTGCAAACTGGCCGCCGATGTTCATCGCGAGGCGCCCGACGCCCTTTTCAATGCCCATAGCGCTCTCCGCGGAGTCGAGTACGATGCATTCGATGGAGCTAGACCGGGTCCCGGGGTTGTCGACAAGCCGTTCCGCCATAACCCTCGGAGATTGGATCTACTCAGGAATTGCAGCGATGCCTTTGGTTCTTTTGCCTGGGGCATGCTCAGTTACACTTCTGTGCAGGGTGAATGGCGCGAGCTCGATGAGAGGATGCGAATTTACGAGCGCCCTCTCCTTTCGCACGAGCTCGGAATTCACGGAAACTACCTAAACCTTGATTTGGAGCATCGCTATAACGGAACCCGGATAGGCCCGGACTTATATGCTGCCGTCCGCCAGAATCTTGCCAGGGCCGGCTTGTTGCATAGGGCGGAGCTTTACTACAAGAATTCCTGCGCCTGGATGAAAGCTCTAAGGAAACAAACGGTGGAAATGGCGCGCAAAGCGAAATATGTGGCGGGCTACGACCTGCTTGGCGCGTTCGATCAAAACTGGCACAGAACCGGGTACCCTTGCGGCATCATGAACGAATTTCTTGAACTGAAACCTGGCGAAGGGGCTGGAGATGTCCTCAAATACAACGGGGAAAGCGTCCTCTTGCTGGATTGCTCTAACCATCGCAACTTTCTTGCCGGTGATAGGATGCAATTCGACGTGCTTGCTTCGCTCTTCGGCGAAGCACCGCTGGCTACGGGAAGGCTGAGCTGGTACCTGGCAGATCAGGATGGAAGGGCCCTCCGGCGCGGCGCCTGGCCACTGCACGGGATACGCAACGGTGTGATTGAGAAACTCGGGACACTGGACTGCGTCGTACCAGAGCCAGGTGAGCCTGCCAAAGTCACGCTCTTCATGGAACTCTCCGGGGGCGAATACGAAGTCATTAACAACTTTGATTTCTGGGTTTTCCCAAAGGCGGAGCATTCCCAGACACGCGCTGCGGCAGATTCGAACATTCGAGGCAAAATTCGTAGCCGCTATCCGGACCTTCGTCCCCTAAATGCCAGCCCACAAGCGGGATTGTGGATTGTTTCATCGCTTGGCGAGGACGCACTCGCTTTTCTGGAGCAGGGAGGAAGAGTCTTGTTGCTTGGCCAAGAACCGTTTCCTGCCTTGCCGACGAGCTTTCAGATGTCAACTACGGGCCGGGTCCGAGGAAATCTCGCCACCGTCATCGAAGATCATCCGGTGACCCGCCGTTTTCCCCATGAGGGTTACTGTGACTGGCAGTTCTTTTCCATGCTCGAGCACGGAAGTGCTGTCAATTTCGACGGCCTCAATGTTCCCTTTGATCCCATTATTGAAGTGGTGAGTTCCTTCAAGCTGATTATTAAGCAAGCGAACCTCTTTGAGTGGACAGTGGGAAAGGGAGGGCTGGTAGTCTCGAGCATGAATGTTGACCTTTCAGACCCGGCAGCCGCTTATTTACTGGACCGTTTGATCGAGTATATCCAGGGAGATGAATTCAGTCCGCGTAATGCAGTCAAATCAGAAATAATCTCCGAGTTGATCAGGAGCAAGCGGGCTATCGCACCAACGCCCCTCCTCTCGGAGAAGCTGTGAAATAATTCCTGGACGAGCAAAACCACTTCACGCAAAGGCGCAAAGTTGTAGAAGGCACAACGAAAACAAAGCTGTTGTTCTTTGCGAGTTTTTGCGCCTTGGTCCCGCCTCGCGGGATGAGGTTGTTATTTTTTCACAGCTTCGGCAGAGGGGCCGAGGGGGAGGAGATTTATCTTGCCTGTCTTCGACGACCACGGTAGAATCCTGGCCGCGGCGCACGACCTCGCTGCCGGATTCGGTTTCATGAGCGCCAGCCGCGGCAGCTTTCTTATCAAGCCTTCGGGCAAGCAATGAATGGAGGAAACCATGGCCACCCTTTTCCCTTCCTTTGATCGTCGTAGCTTTATTAAATGGGCAGCGGCGCTGCCTTTGTTAGGCCAAATCGCCGCCCAGGATCTCTTCGGGAACGTGCAGGGGGCCATCGGGAAGGGCCCGGCTGAGAACGTTTATCGTCGCTTGGGCGTCAGGACGCTTATCAACTGCCGCGGAAGTTGGACCTATCTGAGCGGCTCCCTGGAACTGCCCGAGGTGCGCGCCGCCCAGCTCGAAGCGGCGAAGCACTATGTGGATATGATGGAGCTGCAAGCAGGGGTCGGGAAGCGCTTGGCAGAGCTGACCGGCGCCGAATCGGGGATGGTGACTTCCGGTGCGGCTGGGGCGATGGCCTCCGCCACGGCGGCCTGCATTGCGGGTAATGATCCGGCAAAAATCTGGCAGCTTCCGGATACTACCGGGCTTAAACACGAGGTTGTGATGGTCGGCGGGCGAAGCGCTTTTGACAGCGCGATCCGCCTGGCTGGCGGGCAACTGGTCCTCGTCCATTCGCCGGAAGAACTCCAGAACGCGCTCAACGAGAAGACCGCAATGATTTACACGACCGAACTCGGCGAGCAGTTGGCCAAAGAGATCGCAATCGCCAAGGGCGCAAGAGTTCCTCTGCTGCTCGACGACGCAGCCGGCATCCCTCCCATCGATAACATCAAGCTCTACGCAAAGATGGGCGCGGACCTCTACACCTTCAGCGGCGGCAAAGGACTCATGGGGCCGCAATGCAGCGGCCTATTGCTGGGACGCAAGGACCTGATCGACGCTGCTCGGGCCAACTCCAGTCCTTGGGAAGGGGCGGTTTGCCGTCCGATGAAGGTCGGCAAGGAAGAGATTATCGGCTGCCTTACTGCGGTGGAAACCTGGCTGAAGATGGACCTCAACGCCCTCACACGCGAATGGAACGGGCGCGTGCAACGAATCGCGAAACTCGTCGAGACCGTCCCGGGGGTGAAAACCGACATTCAAATCCCCAAAGGGGGGAATCGTTATCCGACGTTGACCGTGACTTGGGACCAACGCGCCTGGGGGTTCACCGTGGCGGACTGCGCTCGAAAGCTGAGCGAAGGTGATCCTCGCATCGAAGTGTTGACGAAGAGTAATCCCAGCCTGGTCCCCGCTGTGAGTGAGGGCAGCCCGAATCCTAAAGAGCCCGAGTTCGACGACCAGTTGCAAATTGTTTCCATGAACGTGCGGCCCGGCGAAGACGTGATTGTGGGCAGGATCCTGCGTGGGATTCTGAGCGCGGCTCAGAAAGCATCTCACCCAGCCTGAGGGGTGAACCCCCGCCTGGTTGTAGTAAGTCTGGTGGGGCCGGTCAGTTTGTTTCATGGCACTGGGAAGGAACGTTTCGCAGCCTTCGAGGCTCCTCACCGGGGGTTAGAGATGAAACCCCACTATCCCACGGTCACATTTCAGGCATTCTGCGCAACGGCGGGGCATTCCATTGAAGGCACTCTTTCAGACCAGGGCCTCACTGCAAACGACCCTTGGGGTGGGCATTTCCTCGAACTGCAAACCTCGCCGGTCCATCCAATCTCGCATGTTGTGCTGGTGGAACAGGCGCGCCAGGTTCTTGAGTAGCTCTTGACCTATTACTGAATTTCGACGCAAGAGGTTCAATTCCCGGTTGACTGCCGTGGTGATCGGCCCCCGAAAGGCCTTTTCGAGGATGTTGATTTGGCCTTTTACATCCTCATCCGACGCTGCGCCAAAGTGGACCCGGAGTTCTCTGAGAACGTACCGTTGACCGTGTGTCAGCGAGAGCGTGTGCTCACGCTCCGTTTGGCGGTGCTTTACTTCTTCAGTGAACCTGCGCATTATCCGCATTACGGCAGAGTTGTAGGCTTCTGGCAACGGTGCGCCTGCCAGGTCTGGTCCGCACTTGATGGCTCCGAGGACTCGCGGGATATCCCGCGATACGGTCTCGCCCTTTTCGTCCACGAGAAACAATTGCTGATAGCGTCCAGCCTGGCAGAACACGTAAAGGCCCTTCTCGTTCGAGGGTTTTGCCGCACGAATTCCGTCTCGAAGGTCTGCGATCCGTTCATATTCGGCAGGATTTTCCTTCCGCAACTGCCGCATTATTTCTTCTGCCTCGTTGAGGTCCAGGGCTTCCTGTTCCTCATCCTCGAACAACCCTAGTTGGCCGCCCTTCTTTTCATAGATCGCATACATGGCATCCTCGTTCAGTTGCTCGGTGGAATCGAGTATGGCGGAGTCTTCGCCAATCGTGTCGTGGATTTCTTGAATGCGATTATGGAGTTTTTGCGTCAATTGAAGATGGCGTTCGATGCCGGTCTCCGGCAAGAAATTGAATCCATAAACCACATCGTGTTCGGAGCCGATGCGGTCGATACGTCCGAACCGTTGAATGAGCCGGACGGGATTCCAGTGCAGGTCGTAATTGATGATCTTGTCGCAGTCCCGAAGATTCAACCCTTCCGCCAGAACATCCGTGGCCACAACCGTAGTTAACTCGCTTTCGCCGGCCTGAAATCGATATTCCGGATTGGCTTTAGGGGCGAACCTTCCCACTACCCGCGCCTTGCTCTTATCACCGCTGTAGATCACCTCGATGTCGTCGCGTTTGCCGCCGGGATTCAGATTCTCAAACAAGTATCGTGCCGTGTCAGCATATTGGGTGAAAATGAGCCGCTTTCCATCCTTGAGTGGCGCTTGTGCCAACCGTTTCTTGAGCGTCTGGAGTTTGGCATCCTGATCAGGGGTAATGGGCGCCACGAGATGGAGCATCTTTTTGAGCAAACGGATATCTTGCTCGATGTGCCTGCGCAACCTTTCCAGGTGGAAGTCCTTCGCGGGATACCTCTGCGAAACGCCGCGCAGGGCATCCACAACGTCCTGCTCCTCCTCGAGATTTGGCTCGTAGAGAATGGCTTGCGCAGCATCCCCCGCCGGGACAATCCCCTGATCCAGGGCTTCCAGGAATCGCTCGTGCACGGTCAAGAGCCTGCGCACCGTCTCTTGGAAAGCGTAGACGCTTGATTCGAAGCGCTTGAACATGAGAACCCGAATCAGGCCGCGCAGGTTGCCACCCGCCCGGTGTAAGCTGGCGTAGGGTTCCTGGCGTTGCCTTTCCGCGACCACATAATGCCAAAGGCCGTAGCGGGCATAGGTCAAGGCATCCGACGGCGTCTTGACCGGCTGAGTCCTGGCGGCCAAGGCCCTAGGGGACTTCCCCAAATAACCACGTATTTCCTGATAAAGCCCTTGATACGTGTCCTCGATGCTGTATTCGATGGTTTCCAGTTCGCGCTTAGGGAAGAACTGATGCTGCCCGGCGACCATGACATAGGCGCGCCGATTTCCGTCCAGGTATTCCTTGAAGCGCGAGGGGTCAACCTGCTGATGCGTTACGGAGCCGAAGCCATACCAGCGCAAGATGTGATTTCGAGTCCTTCGGACAAGGATATTGGCAAGTAAGTCAGGAAGCTTCTTCTCCCCTTTTTCGACCAGCTTGAAATACTCCTTAAGGTCCGGGGGAGTCACGGGAAGATCGGTTTTGTCATCCGGGTGGAAAAGCTTGATCTGGTGATAGACATCCCACGCGCTCTTGTTTCGTGGAGTCGCGGTTAGGAAGCAGCAGCGCCTTCCCGTGGCCAGAAAGGTTTGAAGGACCTTGTAGCGCTGAGTGTCAGGATACCGGAAGTTGTGGCTTTCATCGACCAATACGAAGTCTCGGTCGCGAAACTTCACGTCATTTAGGAGGAGGTTCACCGCACTCTGTTCATCTTCACGCAAATAGCCCGCCGAAAGCACGCGGGCGTTTAGTTGATAGACTTCGTTGTAGCGCTCCCACATTTCGACCAGGGGCGCAGGGCAGACGATGAGGGGCCGCGCGTGGTCCGTACGCTCGAAGTGCTTGACGATGGCAGCACCAATGTAACTCTTCCCGAGCCCCACAACATCGGCCACAAATGCGCCGCCATAGTCACGGATCATTTGCACGGCCTGCCGGGCCGCAACTTTCTGGAAATCCGCCAGCCGGCGGATGATCTCGTCATCCCACAGGATGTCCTTGTCGTCTTCACCCTCCAGGCGGTCTCTAACCAGCGCGTACAGGGTCTTCAGGTAAATGTCATAGGGGCGGGCCGGAATGATGGCCCATGATTGTTTCATTTCGTTCATGAGGGCTTCGTCAAAGTCCTGGGATTCCTCCCAGAGATCGTCAAACCAGCGGACCAGCTCCGCCTGATTGCGATTGCCTTGCACAATGACATTCAGTTCCGTGTTATGCGTCACCCCCGCGAGTGTGAGGTTTGAGGAGCCGACGATGGCGATGCCATCCTCATGCCGGTCCAGCTTGTTTCCGAGCAGGTCGAAAACGTCTCCGTAATCAAAGATGTATGCCTTGGCGTGCATCCGGCCCTTCGTGTAGACGCGCACCTTCAGGCGCTTTTCCTCGATCATGCGGACCATGACTTTGACTAGCGATTCGCCCTCGTCGGTTTGGTCCATCAATTCCACGGAGGTACGAATGCTTTCGGCGGTCTCTGTTGCCATGCGCTTGGCTTCTGCGCGTTTCGGAAAACTCTGAGCTTCCACCTCGTCAATCACCATGTCCAGACGCCGGTAGCCTTCTGCCAGTTGCTCCAGCGTTTTGCGGTTCGTGGTGTTGCCAATCAGGAGCCTCAGCTCTTTCACCGCCTGGAGGCGTTCAGCAATGCTGGTTAGCCCGGAGAGGAAGAAATACCCCACAGCAAACCGCGCCCTCTCGGTGGAACTCAGAATGCGCTTGATGTGGTCAACCAGCTTTTCGTTGCGGTTGTCGATGATGTCGTGGGTGGGCATGGCTTATTGGCCGCTGCCGGGTGCGGTTTCGAAAAACCGGTCCAACTGTTCTTCCACCAGCTTAAGCGTCTCTTCGCACTCCAGCACGAGGGACTTCATTCTGTCCCAACGCAAATGGAACACATAGCTGTGCCGGAAAAAATGGCGAAAATCCAGATAAGCATCCAGCCGTTCAACCAGGGACTGAGAAATGGCCGCCTGCCCGGTTCTTCCCGGCTGGGCCATCAAATCCAGAAGTTCGCGGTGCCACGCCTGGCCTTGGGGCGATCGGTCGTAACACTCTGCGGCAATGCGCTTAAAGATGTTTTCAACGCCGTTATAGAAGGAGTGAAGCATGGCGGCAAGCGCGGAAAGCTCGTGATCATTCGGAGGGTTCGACGCGCACTTTTGGAGAAGCGGGCGATAGTGTTCCAGCAGGCGCTGTAATTGCCGTCGCTCCACCGCCCATTTCTCCCGCAAATCATCCCACACGCACGAGCTCCTGGTGGTGTTTCAGGTATTCCGTGAAAGGGTTATCCTCGTCCAAATCGACAAGATCGACCTGCCGCCCCAAAGCCCGGCTGGCTATTCCCATGGCGCGGAAAAAGACCTCCGGCGGCAAGCCCGAGACCGCCAGGTCAACGTCCGAGTCAGGACGTATCCGCCCCTTGCTCGCGGAACCGAAAACGTACACCTCTTTCGCTCCGACGGCCTTGAGCGCAGATGCCGCCCTGTCAATTGATACCTTCATTTCATCCGTCATGGCACCCGTCCTAGGTCAAGTATGGCAAACCGCGCTGCCTCCGTCGAGACAAGAATGTTGCGAACCTAAAGGCCGGCCCAGAGATAGGTGGTTCGGCCGCGCAGATGAAATCGTTCGCGCGGAACGTTGAGTTTGCCACGAATACTCTTTACCTTGGGCGATATCTTGATCTTGCGTTTCTCCAAGTCGTCGTAGGGCACGGCGAAAGGGATGCCTTCGGGCACCGTTTCGTCGTCGATAATGCGCTTGAAGGCTTTGAAGAAAGCGTAGGGGCACCCCTCGTGGGTGCCCTCGCCGAAGGCAGGCACGAGGCCTGCCCCTACAAGGCTCTGCTGGTCGGCGGGTGGAATCGGAATGGGTTCACCGTTTTCCTCCGCTTTCGACTTCGCCTTTTCGTATTCCAATAAGGCGTAATTCTCCGCCGCCACGGGCCACGCAGATTGCACGCGCGGGTCCTTCCAAATCGCCTCGGCCCAATCGTCCAGTTCTACAGGGCCCCCGTTCTTCTTGTGCTCAAGCCACCATTCGGCTTTCTCGCTCAGCCACCACTCGAAAGCGTCAACAAATTCGGCGGCGTAGGCAACCGGGCCGCAGCGCCACTCGTTGCCGACTTTCCACTGTTCGTCCCAACGGCGCTTGTAAACCGGCTGCTCGATGCGACGGATGTGCTCGTTGTCGCGGATGGCGGTCAGGCGAGCTTTCCACAGGCTCTGGCGTTCGGCGGGCAAACTTTCCGGGATTAGAGCAACTGCTTTGTTGTAGTCGCCTTCCACCTGCTGCCAAAGCCGAAACGGACGCTCCGCCTGTTCGAGCGGTGCGCGCATTTCGGCTGGTTGTAGCGGCGATCTCTGATCGCCGAACTCTCCACGACGCTCGGAGGCCACCCCACGGCGGTCAGAGACCGCCGCTACAGCCGGATGTTCCTCCGGCAAGAGGCCGTAGGCCGCATACACCAGCCAGTCCATTTCCTCTTGCAAGGCAATCATTTCAGCGCGCAGCCGTTCACGAATGGTTTGGGCGCGCCGGTAGGCATCGCTCAGATCACCCTCGGTTTGGAACGGCGCGCCAAGGTCAGGATTGAGCGGCACGTGCCCGGGCAGCGAGCTGTTCCATTCGTCATAGGCCTCGCCGGGCTTCCCGAAGAGCTTTTTCAGAGACAGGCTGGGCATCTGCTGGCCACGCTCCCAACACGCTTTGGAAAGTTCGGTCAAGCGCTCGGATAGCAAGCTCGGTTTGCCTTGCAAACTCTCGGCGATGGCGTGCGGGACGGGCAATTGCTCGACCTTCCCGCCAGCATAGACAAATCGGTCGCGCTCCTACACTTCGCCGGAGCCTTTGTTGAAGCAAGCCTGCTTAAGCCAGAATAGGGCCGCACCTGAATTTGTCAAGCCGGCTAGTAAGTGGTGGTTTCCCTCCGTTGCGGTTCCAGGAAACTTTAGAACGGGAGCCGTTTGAGGATATATCGCTCGAGATTCCTGAAACACAAAATGAGCGTGAGTGGCGATCTCGGGGAAGGTTATAGATCGAGGCGCCAGATTCTTGGTCGCATACGCATCTGTGTATTCCCACCATTTGATGTCAGTCAGCTTCTTCGGCTTGTCGAAAATGATTACGTTCTCAAGATATCCCTTATAAGGTCTCAGAAATGCGAAGAGAGGAGGGGCATCTCCAGGACTAACCCTTGAGTAGTCCTCTCTGTAAGGGAACACGACGAATTCGGGTGCGACGATCACCCAGTTCCGAATGCTGTCGCCGGCAATGAACTGCCTGATGTTACTCACACCTAGTCGAACTTTGCGGAGTAGACTGGAAGGCTCAACAAAAACCTCATCGCTCCGCGTAATGGTTGACGGCCCAACTTTCCCCTCGACCATCCCCAGCAACGGTCGACCAGCGGTCTCAAGGATGGTTTGCAGTTGCTCGCCTCCAGAATCGAAGTTGCAAGGCCACTTCGCCATGCTGCTCCGGGAACGATCTGCGACGACTACTCTTGTGTCCTGATACCCGGGCGTGTCGTGATACTGGGCAAGCGTGCGCCAGAGGACACTTTCCTCCGGTGGCGTGCGAAGATCACCGCCACCTGGAAGAATTCCGGCCACTCGGATGGGAGAATGTGGGTCGGGCCTTTGGCTTCGACCGAATACTATGCATGTGGGGGTGCCATGCCCAGGAAACATCAATCCCGCGCAATCCACAATCTTTTGTAATTGCACAGAAGGGAAAAATGACTCGACCAGTGGCTTCCCGAACTCCCGCTTTGCAAACGCGTTCGAAACAATGAAGCCCAATTGCGCACCGTTCTTTAGTAGGTCGAAGCCTAACTCGAAGAACGGGCAAAGCAAGTGGTACTTCCCCAAACAAACCCTCGGCCAACGCTCACGCCAGAGTTCACGCTTCATAGGATTGCGGGCAGTCACGAAAGGCGGGTTGCCAACAACAATGTCAAAGCCGCCGCCGTTACCGCCCCCGGTGAAGACGCCCGGAAAATCGATGGTCCAGGCGAAATTGAACGGGCTGTCAAAATCCGCGCCTTCGAGTTTGCGCAGTTTGGGGAAGAATTGGCTGTCAAACCCTCGGCGGGTGAGCCGTTCCAATTCGCATCGGTTTTTCTCCACTTCTTTCAGCGCTTCCGCCAGTTTCTCCGCCTCGTGCGCAAATCGTTTTCGCTTCTCCGCCGCTGACTCATCCAAACCAAAAAAGTTGTCCAGCTTGGAATCATCAGTCTTGACCGCCTTGATCTCTTCTTCCAGGATGCGGGCACTCAGCGCCAAACGCTTTTCCAGAATCTCCAACCGCAGCTTTCTTTTTGTCTCTCCCGTCTTGGCCTTGTGGAACCGTTCACCCAATTTATAGATGGCCAGGAACGCATCGGCGTAGCGCGAAGCGCGGTCAGGCAGAATGACGATGGGCACACCGCAGATGTGATCGTGCAGGCTGTCGCCACGGTGAAAATTCATCTCCAGGTTGGGCAGTTGGGAGATGCGTTCAATGGCGTGGCTGAACTGGCTCTTCTCCGCCGTAAAAGGTTCAAGCCCCAGGTCGTAATCCACCACCATGGAGAGCCAAAGCCTGAGCCGGCAGATTTCAATGGCCTGTTGCTGAATGTCCACGCCGAAGAGACAGTTTTGCACGATGTGCGCTTTGGTGTCGGTGCAGCCACGTGGCCCCCTCCCCACGCACCGGGTCAACATTGCCTTTGGCGACCGTTTCCAGTACGCGGCGCAAGTTAACCAGTTCGTGCAGCAGGCCCACCGGAAAGGCTCCGGAACCCACGGCGGGGTCGCAGCATTTCAGCGGCTGCACCAGCTCAAGCAGTTGAGCGGCCTCGCCTGGAGTGATGGTACGTTTCAATCGGTCCTTCGCCTCGTCGTCCAGCCCGTCCGAGGTGTCCATCTCCAAGAGCGTGCGAAGCCGTGCCGCCCAATTTTCGGAGTGCGGGAGCTCGCTCCCGCT
Source organism: uncultured Acidobacteriota bacterium (assembly GCA_963832915.1). Lineage (GTDB taxonomy): Bacteria > Acidobacteriota > Terriglobia > UBA7540 > UBA7540 > CAVROP01. Next base: position 14,748 of record CAWHWE010000035.1, on the reverse strand, counting down.
TTCCCCGGCCGGAGCTTGCTCCGGCGAATGGGTGGAACCCTTTGAACGGTCCGCAAGCGAGCTTGCGGAAGGGAAAGCGGCAGCAAGCTGCCGCACTCCAAAGCGGGCGTGGAGATACTGATAGAGCACCTCGCGACAGATAAAATGAACAACAATGCGGGGCGTGTAATAGGAGCCAGTGCTCTTTCGTTTGTCAGGAGCGTTGGCGTCGGGGTCATCGCTGCTTCCGCGTGAAGCACGATGGATTCAAATACCTTGCCTAACATTTCAGGGTCAACCGCAACTTCCTGGTTCAGCGGCGTGTCTTCCGTGACGGTGAAATTAAAGGCTTCCAGAAGGTCGCCGAAAACTGATTTGAAGGTAGCGTTGCGGACCTTGAGGGGCGGATTGGTTTTGCGAGGCTGGCGGAATTCGTCGTCATCAAACAGGCCGCCATTGAGGAAAGGGATTCCCGGCAGGCGTCCGCCCTCGCCGGGTGCGGAGCTGAGCGTCCAAAACAGCTTGTCCAGAAACTCGCTGTAATAGGTAAACGCCCCCGGCTCCGACTGATGCTCGGTCAGGTGGTTGAGGAGGAAACGATCGTCCTGATTCAGCCAGCCGCGATTTTGCAGGAAATACAAGAAGATCAGCCTTTCGAGAAGAAGCTGCGCCTGGGTGTAAGCCTCTGCCGAATTGATGATGGGCCTTTGGTATTCTTCCAGATCGGTCTTAATGGCTTCCAGCGCCTGATCGAAACGCTTGAAAAAGTCCTTGGTCAGCGGCTCTTTGTTGAAAGCCTTGTCGTGCCGGGCCTGGATATCGAACGCCGATAAACCAAACAAGTCGGCGCCGATGGATGCAAGGTCTAATTGTGCGATGCATTCGGAAGCTGTCCTCAGTCGTTCTTCCGGCCCCACCGTGATGCGCCGAAACACCCGTCGCTTGGTGATTTCATCGTCGTACCTGACGTTCAGGAAGTGCCAGCGATTGAGTGACTTATTCGAGAAGACGAAGAGTGCGTAAGGGTGCTCTTTGAGGAGCTGCGAAACCACCGGGCGCTCCTGCCCCATCAGCAGCTTGTCCGTCGGGAGGCGGGAGTAAATGATGTGGAAGCCGTCACCCCCGGTGGCAAACAGAACGGGGTCCCCCGCCAGGGAATCCGCCGCCGCGGCATTCCACTTCTGGCGAGAGAGCGGCGTGTTAACCCGGCTGTAGTTCAGTTCGGACCAGAAGAGTTGCTTGAGCGGCTCAGGGCCCCGAAAATCTTTGAGAATGTCCAAGACAGTTTGCTGGCGTTCAGGTCGAGTCATGGCCTCTTCTCGGTGTCGGGAACATAATGGTGAGACAGTTGCGGCGCCAAGTGCCTCCTCACCGCGTTCCTCCTCGTAGAACGAGTAACTATGGGCAGGATTGTACTCGGTGTTTACCTTTAGGACAATCGGAAATGGCTATGGCCCGCTCTCAGCCGCTATCCATGGGGGTTCCAGCGTGGTCTGATTCCTCAATCGACAACTACTGATTGGGACCGGCTTTTGGCTAGCCCTGGCGACTCACAATCACGGTCGGGTTCCAGATCACCGCTTCCTGAGCGAGGTGACCCGAGCGCTGGAGGACAAATCGCACCAAGTCGCCTTGCGCCACATGAAGGTCCTCCACCCGGCATTCCACCGTTTTCGAGAAGTCCGGCAGGATTTCCGCCCAGCCGTTTGCCGGCCAAATCTGCCGGTCGTTGTGCAGAATGCGTGCTTTGATCGCGTGCCCGTTTTCGGCGCTCAGATCCTTGCGGATTGACCCTGAGATGGTAAGCGTGGCGTTGGCCGGCGCGACAAGGCTACGGGATACGTCGGACTGTGCGCCCGGTTGCATCCAAATCCGTCCGATGGTGGCCATCCCTGAGCCCACCCACCGCCCTTCATACCCCCCACAGTCCCACCTCATCTCGCGGAAAGAGGTGCCTTCGAAAGCCTCTTCATATTTCCATTGATTTGCACCCTGAGTCGGGCTGAAGCCGCCCAGCGCCGTGTAAGTCTCGGGATCGCCCGCTGTAGGCTCCGCCCCAACCATGGGGCTTCGGTTGCCGTCGCCGTCCACGGTGCGAACCTCATACCGAGCTGCGAGGTTTTGCCTGGGATTGCCCTTGTAATCGAAGAAGAAGGAACCTATCGCTGCTTTGGCGACCAAGGCCCCATCTTTCAAGATTTCGTAAGAGGAGACCCAGTTGTTGTCGGCGCCCGCCTCCCAGGCAACCTCGACTCCCTGGATGCCGAGGTTCGTCCCCAGCCGCTTGGTGACCCGCCGAGGCGGGCTGGGCGGCGTCTTGTCGGTCCCGGAGCCAGGATAGCTGGGGAGATTGAGGAAGATGATCTCTCCGGGCTGAACCGGTCCGAGTTCAATGCCAGACTGCATCAGGTCCCTTCCGGACCTTGACGCCTTGTAACTCGATCTTGCGCAGCGAACGTCGTATGTCGCTTCGGGCTCCAAGCCGCCTGGCTTGACGACGACGGGCTTGCCGGGCGCGGGATCGAGCTGTAGCGGTGCGCTTAGCGCGGCGTACTTGAATCCCATCGCGTCCACAATACCCTTGCTCGTATCGAGGTCTACCGAGGCCAAGACCTTGCCATCTTCGGCCCGAACCACCATCAGGGTGTAGACACCTTCGGCGTTATCCTGGGCATACTCCCCGAGATGGGTGATCATAATTGGCTCCATCCCGGCCTGAATCGCCATGCCAAAGAACTTTTCCTTTACCGGCTTCTGCCCGCCAAGCTTCTCGACGGAGGTGAGGTAAGACTTCTGCTCACCAGCCGTTACGTATTTGAAATTCAATGGACCGTAGGCCTCCCCTGGAACGCCGTAGTACCGGCATTCATGGTCAACCAAGTCCTCATAGATTCCGCCATCCACGCGCGCCGCTTCGGTTGTGGTTAGTTTGCACATAACACCACGGTCACCGTAATAGAAGTCGGACGCGGCGCGTTCCTTCGGCTTGCATAGCAGGTAGTACGTGGGGCCGAGCTTCGCGTGCTTGGCGATGATGACGCCCTTGGAGTTTTTGCGATCCATCCGCTGGAAGTACCATACCGCGGCGTCATTCTCGACGGCGGGCCGAAAGACGTGGCTCCACCGTCCCGCCACGCCCTGCGTAACCAAGAAGTGGTAGATTTCCCAGTCCTTCCGGATGGCCTCGAGGTCAGGCCCGTCGCCGGGATCGCGATACCAGCAGGGGTCCAGACAGAGGTGAGTGCGGTCGCTCGCGGCATTGTAGAACGTGTGGTCGAAATCGACGACGTTGTGGAACTTGTCAGGAGGCACCAGCAGCGACGTATAGTAACTGCTGTAAGGTCCCACGCCACCGTCCGTATATTCACCCGAGTCGGCCAGGCGGGCCATGTCGTAGCTGATCCAGCGGCCACCCCCAGCGCAGGCGTCGATTCCACTTGCTTTGTGGGCTTCCTTAAAACCTTGTGCAAGATCACGAAAGTTCTGGTCAGAGTCGAGGTAGCCGGTGTCGGTGGCACTTGTCCCCTCGGGGCCATCAAAGCGCCACTGATAATCACCCCAGGCCTCCACGCTCTTGTCCAGAATCTGCCGCTGCCAGTCGGCGGTGGCCTGGATGGATTGCTCAAACACGTCCTGCTTTGGAATCAGCCACTCCGGGTGCTGTTGTCCAACTTGAGAATCAGGCGTGGCGAAAAAAGTCGGATACCAGAGCACCCACTTCATGCCGTGCTTGGCCAGATATTCGTTGGTGAGGCGCCATTCGGGGCTGTTCCAGCTTCCCCACTTGTCATACCAGCCGGCGTCGTCCCATAGAATGTCGCCGCCTGTTTCCCTGAGTAAGTCTACATAGCGAAGGTCAAGAACCAAACGCCTCCCCCAATTATCGGCGCAGGGGGTTCCGCCCGCACCGACCCACGGCGAAGGCCAGTCCACTGCCCAGCGGGTCTTCGCGAAATAACCGGGATTGGTGAGATCCCACATGTACTCATACTGCCAGTCGAGAAGCAGGTTTCCCATGGTGTCCAGGTCACCGGAAAATACCCCGGCAAAGGCCTTGGGAGCATCAATGCTCTCGCCCGGTTTTAAGTCCTTGTTGTAGCCCGCCACTTGAAGCGAGAGATTTACCGGGCTACCGTCATACTTACCTGCTTTGAATGTCCAATGGCCCAGGTAGTCCCACCCGATCATGATCCCATGCTTGTCCTGCGGGTCATGCAGCACCAGCAGCGGCAGGTGGGCGCTATACATCAAACCGCGTGGGCCGGTATCAGAAGGATCGTACGAGTCGAAGGTGTGGACGTAAGTGGCGTTCACCTTCTCTCTTTTTAGCAACTGCGAGCCGTTGAACGCCCCCCCTCCTGTCATGTAATAAAGATCAAACTTCTCCACGTCAGTAGTAAGAACGCGGGACTCGAAAAAACCAGGGTCGCTGAGACGCACCGGCTTTGTGGAATCGTTTGAGATGCCAAGCCACTCGCGGATGACCGAGCTTCCGGGGTAGGCGATATAATGCTTGGTAACTACCAAGGGGCCATGCCGCAGTTTCAAGTCCAGTTGCAGTTCGCCCTGCGACAACCGGTAGGAGTCCTCTTCCAGCAGCACCCAACCACCGCTGCCTCCAGTGATCTCTTGCCCGTCAGCGCTGAGACGGACCTCGCTGGATACCGCACGGCTCTGGATGTACTCGCGACCGGAGACCTTGTTCAGGAATGAAGCCAGCGTCAGCCGGCCATTCTCGAGCCTGACAACCTTTTCGACAGCCGATGTGCCGATGACCCAACGGCCCTCTTCATGCCGGATGTAGGCGTCGCGGCTTTCGAGCGCCGGCGCGGCCGATAAGCGGCCCGGAAGGCCAGAGACGGCCCCTGCCGCACCAAGGAAAGTTGTTCCCAGAAATCTTCGCCGATCCATACGTCCTCCCAGGCAACCTTGGTTGCTGAACCTCGCTCTCGATTAATTTGGCCGGAATTTCCGTTTTCAGCTTTCTTCCGGCGAGTAATGTACACCCGAGCGCCGCTGAATTCAAAATCCAGCCGAGTTTTCAGTGTCGAGCGCTCCCACGGGCCACGGATGGCGCCATTGTTGCCTTTCCCGAAAACCCCAATGACCGAAGCTGACCCGCTTTCGCAGGTGGCGCAGACAGCGGTTTGTATGGTATGTCGTAGTTGGTGGGTGGGAAAGGACGGGATATAGGATTCGGGAAGTAAAAGAGCAGGTTCCAGGTGTCAGGGTTCAAGTTTCAGGTTTCAGATCGAGCCAATAAGAGCGCGGCTGGTGGTTCGCGACCACGCTGCTGCGGCGCACCCAAAATCTCTCTATAGGCTGCTGCTTTCTTGTGATTTAAACGCCCACCTATTCCTGATATTCTTGCACTCCCTTCATTTCTTCCGGAGGTACACAGATGTTAGTCGAGGAACAGATTTCTGCCCGACAGCAGCGAGCCCGTTCGGCAATCCAGAGCATCCTGGCGGAACCGGTTGGACAAGGTTACGGCGACTACGACGTCCGGTCAGCCAGCGGTAGAAAGTACCGGGTAGCAATGCGCGGTCCCAGCTTGTTCGAGAATTTCTGCTCCTGCCCGGATTTTGCAGTGAACACGTTGGGCACGTGCAAGCACATCGAAGCCTTGCTCCTTCAGTTGCGCCAGCGCTTTGGTGGATCTTTCCATCGGCAGAGGTATCAGCGCAACCGCGCCTCGCTCTCTTTGCATTACGGGGAGACCCTCCGCGTGCGTCTGAGGCTGCCCGCTGATTCACCCCAAACCTTGCAGGAAATTGCCGCCGAGCACTTCGACTCCGAAGGGCTCCTCCGTAAGGAACACCTTTGCGACTTCGAAGGGGTCCTGGAAAAGCTCCGCGCCGCAGACGAGACGACGGTTGTTTACACCGATGTGCTCGATTTCATTGATCGTGAAAACGAGCTTGCTTCCGGGTTGGAGGACGAGCGCCGCTATCTCGCCCAATTAACCAGGGGCAAGAATCCGCTGCAAGGTCTTTTGAAAGTGCCGCTCTTTCCCTACCAGATTCGAGGCGCGCTTTTTGCGGCCTGTCGCGGGCGCGTGGTCCTGGCCGACGATATGGGTTTGGGCAAGACGATTCAGGCCATTGCCGCGGCGGAACTCCTTCGGCGCCGTCGCGGGATTGAAAGGGTGTTGGTGGTTGCGCCCGCCTCGGTGAAGTACCAATGGAAGACCGAAGTCGAGAAATTTTGCAATCTTCCTACCCAAGTCATTGACGGGCTGATACCACACCGGAAAAAGCTTTACGCCAACCCTGCTTTCTTTAATCTCACCAGCTATGAGCTGGTGCTGAAGGACATCGAGGACATGCACAACCTGCGCCCCGACCTGATTATCCTTGATGAAGCTCAGCGCATCCGGAATTGGGCTACAGCCACAGCGCGCACCATCAAACAGCTTAAAAGCCGCTACGCCTTCGTGCTCACCGGGACGCCACTTGAAAACAAGCTCGAAGAACTTTATTCCGTGGTGGAGTTTGTGGACGGCCGTCGCTTGGGACCGGCCTTCCGGTTTCTCAAGGAACACCGCATGGAAGACGAAAACGGAAAATTGCTCGGCTACCGGGGCCTGGACCAAATCCACCGTCAACTCGAACCGATTCTGCTCCGCCGGACTCGCCAAGAGGTGCTCCCCGAACTGCCGAAACGGACCGACCAGATATTTCGAGTCCGCATGACCAGCGAGCAGGCCGGTCCCTATTGGGAACAAAATGATATTCTCGCCCGCCTCATGCACAAGTGGCAGCGACAAGGTTGGCTCTCCGAGATCGACTTGCGCCGCATCACTTGTTGTATTCAGAACATGCGAATGCTTTGCAACTCGACGTTCCTGTTTGACAAGGAGACCAATTTCTCTCCCAAGTTGGAGGAATTCCGCGAGGTCATCCGCGAATTGGCGATCGAAGAAAAACGCAAGGTGGTCGTTTTTAGCGAATACGAACGCATGACGTTCCTGGCCAGCCAGGAGTTGACGAAGCTCCAAATCGGCTGGGTGTCGTTGCACGGGAACGTGCCGGCTCGAAAGCGTGGCGACCTGATGGCCCGGTTCCGCAAGGATCCTGATTGCAGGGTATTCCTTTCCACGGACGCCGGCGGAGTCGGGTTGAACTTGCAGGCAGCTTCCGCGGTGGTGAATTTTGAGCCACCCTGGAACCCGGCGCGACTCGAGCAACGAATCGGGCGGGTTCATCGCCTCGGCCAGACTCACCCCGTCCAGGTTGTCCATCTGCTCACCGAGCAGAGTATCGAAGAGCGGGTGTGGGAGACGCTCAAGCTCAAGAAGGCGTTGTTTACGGGGCTGTTTGACTCGACGACGGACGAGGTCAGTTTTGAAAAACTGGGCCGCAAGAGCACGATGCAGGTCATCAAGGAAGTGTTCGCGGACCAGCAGGGCAGACCGAAGCCGATTTTTTCTCCCCAGGTCTCCGTGCCTGTGGGAGTAGCGGAAGCGGAGAAGGCGCGAAAGACGGCGATCCAACCCGCCCCCACTCCCTTGTATCCAGCAGAGGCCATGCCGCGGTCAGGTGCTGCACGGTCGATGTCAGACACTCAGGAATCCAGCCCGCGCGCGGACTCACACGCCAGCCCCATCGAGCCCGACCTGGGTCAAGCGGCCGCCAAGTTCTTGGAAGCAGGATTGAATTTCCTGGAGAAGATCGCGCCGCCTGCCCCAGGCGTGTCGAGTTCGACGGATCGTTTGAAACCCCTTGAACGCGCGCTTTCTGCGCTATTCCAGACTGACGCGCAAACCCAACGTCCTGTTCTCACTGTGCCTTTGCCGGAATCTTTCACCACAGAGCGCCTTGCGGGGGCCATCAACGGACTTTTGAACAAGCTCACGGGAGGGGCTTGAAGAGGCACCGCTCGATTGCGTTCCACCCTCGCTGAAAGCAAGGATTCGGAAGTTATTCGACGTAAGCCGCGTAGAACCGGATGCTGCTCTTGTCAGTTCCTTCAAAATGAATCCGAAGCCGGTATGGTCCCGGGCTTATTGGCATTTGGCCGTTTGACCAACGGACCTGCTTCGCCACGCCATCATGATCCACAACCGCTCCCTTCGCTCCTGAGTAGCCTGGCACTCCTTTTCCGGGCTGGTCGAGAAGTTCCAGCCGCAGACGCGCCTCGCGGCCGAGCCCGCTCGCGTTCACCCGGATCCCCTTGGCGTCTCGCCCAAAGGCAAGAGGGATCGTCGTCAACATGGCCTCTCCCTCTCGCCGATCAGACAGGTACCCGAAGCCGTCGCGCCGCAAAGTGGAAAGTCCTACTGAGCCTTTTGGGTCACCGGCGGATGACAGATCCCAAGTTCCATAATACACATATGTCTGGTCGCCTATGTTTTCGAAGCCTTGGCCATGGAGCAGACCGCGCTGGTCCCACTGGCCGTCTGCGCCGGGAGAAAGAAATTCAAACTCGGGCTGCGGTTCCCGAAAGTGAATGCCGTCGTTGCTGATCAAGAATCCCAGCGGCATTCGACGTTCGTCCACTGATTTTGACCCCTGCCACAAACCAAAGGTCGCCACCAACACGTTATTCCGGTTCCACACGGCGGCAGGCTCGTGTGCTTCATTCAGGTTCTCTTTTAGGGAACGATAGCCGTAACGCACGAAGGAAAGCGCGTGATCATCCGACCAGTGCACAAAGTCACTAGACCAGTGGGTGACCATCACTCGGCCTGCTTCCTTGCCGTCCGGCATCCAAATATCGTCCCAGAGTTCCTGCCCGGCAGCGTAATACAGGCCTCCGAACTTATAGAATCCGCCGATTTCAAAGACCTCGCGCGCGGGAATGGGGGCGTCCTTCTCAGTGTAGGCGGCGCCTTTGGGCGGTGGTGTTGCAAGCTGCCAGCGCAGGCCGTCCGCGCTGAAATAAGGGTAGATGGTTGATTTGGGGTGTTTATACTCCACGTCGCCAGCATCGTAGAAACGCCCGTATAAGGGCATCTTGTAACGATGCGACGGATTGGGATCCGACGGCTCGTAGAGCACGAATGACGAAAGCGGCTCCGTGACTTCAAAATGGGGTTGAGGAGAGAACTGGAGCAAATTGTTCTCCTTGTTTCCCTTGTATTCAACCAACCCAAGTTTCGGCTTCGTCCAATGGATGCCATCCGCGCTTTCGGCGTAGGCTGGCCGCATGTGGGAAGTTCGTATTTCAACAGGTGGTGACGGCTCATCGTCGGCGCAATACCACATCCGGTACTTTCCATCCACTTTGATAATGCTCCCATAAAATTGTGCTCTCCAGGCATCCGGTGACCCCTCGGGCCCGTGCGCCAACACGGGGTTGTCCGGATACTTGGTGGCCGGCACCATCGTGAGATATAGGTTTTGCGTAAAGGGAATCGTCACGTTGTCAAAGGCAAAAATCGTGATTGCCGCAGTTGACGGTTCAGCTCCCCAGGCTCGTGCGCTCAACACCACCAAAATCATTGCGACGCCAATTCGAAGTGCTGCTCGCATTCGTCCTACCCTCCTTTGAGCGGGAATTTCCGATTGCAACTTCAGCTTTTCCCAAAATCAAATGCCTGCTGCCTTATCGAGTCAAGCTCAACGGCTATTTCCGGGTTCTCCGACCACCTGTCACTACTCGTCACTTACGGTCCGGCGGTCTGGAGGTTTTGTTTCGGTGGTTTCGCCGCGCCAGACTCCAACTGACTCTCGTTTTTGGGGGACACTTCGTTGCCAGCCTGGGAGCACCAAGCATTCACTTCGGGTCCCTATTTCGCTTCACCCATTCTTGCCAAGATCCATTCAGCAGCCTCCTTGTGGGCGGACGGAACCGGGATTCCATGCCCATTATCGTGAACCCGGACCTGATAACCCTCTGAAGGCAAGACGCGAATCTCGACGTTGGCGGGCTTATCCTCGGCTACGGATGCTTCGACAACTCTCCTGGTTAAGGCAATGGCATCATCCGTATTCACACGCTGGTCATAATTACCAATACAGATCCAAATCGGCCGGCCTGCGAGCTTCTCCGCACTGTTAACCAGCGCGAGCGATTTGACCACTCGTAGCACAGACGGACTGTCTTGTTCAATGCCGGCGAATTCCCTCAACGCTAACAAGTTAGTTACTGGAGCGAACGCAGCTACACACCTGACACGGCTCTCCACAGCGGCAAAGTGGAGGGCGACAAAGCCACCCCGCGACGTGCCACAGGCTGCCACCCTGTTGACGTTTGTGTAACCATGTTGGATGAGATAATCGAGCACGTCGGTTATATTCGCCATGAAACCGGGCATAAAGTTTCTTCCAGATTCAAGACGCGCGCGCCAACATTCCAGGCTGCCGCCAGCCTCCCCGCTGAGAAGGTTTTTGCCATGGCAGGGTAGGTCCAATGAAATGCTGAGCCACCCCTTCTTTGCGAGAAGGTGGCCGACCATGTTGAAATTGTCTGGCTCCAGTGTGCCTTCGATGTCGTTCGCAAAGACCAACAAGGTGGGGGACGGAGTTGCGGCCTTTTGCCCAAGCACTCCAAACCGCACACCGGACGCGGTGTGGAGAAGGGTTATCTTGGCCTGCTCGATATCCACTGCCAGCGCAAGAGGGTTTAATACGCTGGCGGCCAAAACACAAAGAAGAATTGTCCTTAGCATAGTTCAATCCTCGACGCTCGATGTAGGGTTCGTCGTCATAAAAAAATGCGCGGATAGCGCCACGGCCCATTCCTCCGGAACTTCCTATTTCAACTTTATCTCTCCGCAGAATCATACGCCAGCCTCCCTGTTCAGTGCAGCCCCAATCACCCGGGCCTCTTTTGGATGGCCTCGCGACACGTGTTGGACGTTTCGCTAACCTCTCTGGTCTATTTGCCGGGCCCGGCCCAACCTCCTTGCTAACACCACCAAGATGAAGTGGCAGTGCCGTCCACCTGAACTCGGGGAGGAGACAATACCAAATCTTCCTCTTCAAGCACCGGCCAGCCTAGCCCGGGTTTCTCACCACGCGAACTCTCTTTATCGGCCCACAGGAAGGGCGGGGCTTTAGAGCGTGTGTGAAAACTCGTGGATTCCCGCTTTCGCGGGAACGACAGGTCGGAATACAGCCCCTAAATCCAGCGCTGTCACCCCCGCGGAAGCGGGGGTCCAGCCTGGCCAATGCCAGACACGAGGTTTTCACACAGGCTCTGTAGCCCCGCCCTTCCCTAACGTGGTGAAAAATCTAGGCTAGAACCGGGTGCTCGTGAGGGGGGCGCGCCAAAATGGTAACCAACTAGAAGTTGTAGAAACGGAGCATGGGGGTAAGTCGCTGATTTGAATGGTACGCCCGGGGTGATTCGAACACCCGACCCCTTGCTTCGTAGGCAGCCCCGCCTTTTCCCCTCGTTTCAGTATCTCTTGTCTTTTCTTAGCCTTCCTCCCATTTGGGGTATCTGCTCTCGCTCTCAAGTTAACCCCTTTTCCCTCAATTTGATCGCTTTTTAGTACATTTTTAGTACGGTCGCGAAACTCAACGTCACCGCCTGTGAGCGGACGTGTGTCTAACTCCATCGGCTTGCAAGCCCCTGTTTGTTATGGCGACCACTCCAGGTGCATCCAATGACCGCCCTCGCACGCCGGGTAGGCAACCTCCTAGGCCCCCAGACGCGACCGGTACCCTGCGCATACGGGGTCATTGGACCCTGATCTTGCCTTGGGCGAGGCCGCGAAGAGTTCCTTCAATGTCTCTCAGGGTTTCAAGCATTCCCTTAGCTTCAGCGGATCGCTCGTCAAGTTCTTTGGTGAAATCGGGGTCGGAAGGATACAGGAACTCCATGTAATCCCGTTCGTCCAGGTCCAGGATGAACTGACGGATGTTCTCGAGGCCTACCCGCGTCCGGCCTTCAAGAAGGGCAATGATTTCAGACTTCGTGTTGGATTCGTCCTGCATATTCACTCTCCCTCGGATGCGACCTGAGGCGAATCGGCTGCCTCGCCCAGCCGCGCCTTTAAGCCTCGAAGCCAGACGCGTGGATTGGATCCGTGAACGACGCGCCCCAGGAATCCGAGCCGTTCCGCCACGTTGGCGCGATTCTGTCGGATAGCCTCCTTCGTGGTGGCGACGTAGGCGGCCAGGAAAGCTTCGATGCTTTGTGGCTTGGAAAACAGGTATGTCGCATGACCCAATTGGGGTGTCTCAACTGCGACTACGCGGGAAAGATCGAAGATATACTCCTCGCGGAAAAGGTAAAGCCCTCGCGCCCGCCGGCAGAGCTGCTGGTAGAAGAATGGATCGTAATCTGGCTTCCAGCTGATCTGGACGACGTCGAAGTCGCCAGGCATCCCGAGGTCCCAACATAGGCTGCGCAGTCGGTCCCTTTCCAAAGGCTCGCGCTCGATTCGGGCACGAATCTGGTCCAAGGCATCGGAAAACTCGCCAAACCGGTAATAGGTCCGAAGGGCTGCTGCAATTTGCTCAGCGATGTTCGCAGGAACCATCACGTGGAGACGGCTCGGCAAAGCGGTCTCCCACTTCTCCAGGCTCCATTGCCCGTTCCGGCGCTGGTACTTGCCCGTCTGAACGAACGTTCCCTGTAGCTCGACCTTGGTCCCCAGCAGGTGTCTCCACCGGTTCCAGGTGGCGTCCCAAATGATCGGCATGGCTGACTGGTCGAGTGTCACTTCGAGTTTCCGCCGAGCATCGTGGTAGATGGCGCGGTCATCATAAAAGTCAAAATTCCGCAATGGTGCGTGGAACCGGCGCTCCTGGTGCTCGGGCTGGAAGGACAGGATTTGGGTTGCGAAGAAGGTCTGACCATCCCGCGAGCGGTCTCCTGCGACCAGAATTGAGCCTAAGCCCCCGTACGGAAAGAGTGCTGGCGCCGACGGGTCCTTCAGCAGCGAGTCGTAACAAGCCCTCAATTCAGGTTGGGCCAGGATGTTGAAAGCGCGCTCCAAGGTAAGACTGTCACCGTTACGTGTGGCGGCAGCGTGGAGCTCCAATTGGCGGAGCCTGAAGGCAACTCGCAACTCAGCAAGCGAAGCAGTGGAAGTGATCCGAAGAATGTCATACAGGGTCGTCTGGCGTTCCCAGCGCTGCCGCCGCGTGCTCACGTAGAAATAATCGCGTATCACCTCACATGGCAGATGAATGGAGGAAATGCCCAGCCTGCCTTTTGAAACTTCTGCCCTGACGTAAAGCCGGTCCCGTTTATCGGCTTTGGGCTGCGCGGCATAACTAATGGGAGCCTTGTAGAGATCACGAGTTCGACCGGAGGACGACGTCTTATGGACGTAGATTTCGGAACCTGCTCCTGCGGAGCCAGTGGGCGAGAGGGAAGTTAATCTCATCCCCCGGCTGAATGAGGGTTCCGAGGAAGTTTGAGAGGAGGATGCTGCCGCCATCATTGAAGTGGCAGACCGTCTTTTCACCTTCCCGCTTTGTGCCGGAGACCACACGACGTAGGATCGCTTCGGCGCCATCTGTTGAGGATTGAATCGACGCTCCCATATCGAGTGCAGAATAGCCAGCCGGTTCGTTTCCGTCAAATGACCTCTAATGCCAATCAACGACGACAAGGAGCCAACAGTTAGAGGGCAGGTTGTCTACCTTAGCGACTGCGTTAGGCGTAAGTGCAAGTTCGATGAGGAAGGAGGACAACGCAATGTCCCAGAGTGTGAACAAAGTCATTCTGATCGGCTTCCTTGGCGAAGCGCCTGAAGTCCGGTTTAGTCAGCAGGGTAAACCAGTCGGCACTTTCAGTGTCGCGGTCAACGAGACCTGGAAGGACGCGCAAGGCTCGCGGCAGGAACGTGTCGAGTGGTTCCGAATCGTTTGCTTTGGTCGTCTCGCGGAGGTCTGCGGTGAGTACCTTTACAAGGGCCGCCATGTCTACATAGAAGGAAGGTTGCAGACCCGGAAATGGTCAGACCGGGAAGGCGATAAACGAACGACGGTCGAAGTTGTGGCCAACCAGATGAGGATTCTGGATCGGGCGGCGAAGAACGAAACGGCATGAAGCCCATGAATTACCTTGAAGGCTTCGGGGCTTGTCGATGAGGGCGATAACCCATTCAACGAGCCGGACGGCGGGACAATGGAGCAGGTCCCATTTTGAAGCAGCCCTCTGGTAATGTCCAGGGTCAACCAACCTCTGTATCTCTCCGGGCGGCTCTCTAAACGAAGCCTTCGGCTCATGATAGCCCATCTGCTACTTTCGCTTTACTATGTTTTCCACAACTTGGGTAGGGTATCCGACCGTCTGCCCGAAGAGCACACGCTGATCCATATGCAAGTTGAGGTTCGTAGAAAGTTGCGACTTGTCGCAGTTGTGGAACCAAGCCGCTAGACCCATGGACGCGGCGAATAGATAGACGTTGGCCGCAATGAGGCCCGTGTCGGCGTAATAGTAGGACCGCTGAACCTCGGGATCGCGAAGGCCGGGCTCCTGGAAACCGGACGTATGGACCAGTTTGTCTATATCCGCGACGTAGATAAGGCGAACCGGGGCCTCGGCGCCAGCATTGCCCTGGCCCCGGCCGATCGCCAGACGTCGCAGGTCACCTGCAACTACGGGTACCAGCCTGTGATGAAACGGGTCATACAGGAACGTCCCCTCTTCGAGGGCGACGTAGACATCGATCTCCTGGGAGTTGCTCGCCGATGCCGCACGTCCTTCCGGGCATTCCGAAGGGACCCTTCCGCCTGTTCACTCCGCACGCCGCCCAGAGAAGATTGGAAAGAGTCTGCAAGGGGAGCTTCTTGCCGCTGATCTCGCGAGTGGTCCTCCTGAGTTGCAATGCCCTCGCGAGCGTCCCACTGGGTTGGAGCG